>JAWKYL010000021.1:0-95046 GCA_041396505.1 Burkholderiaceae bacterium | reverse complement strand
ACCCAGACACTGTCCAACACGCCTGCTTTCTTCTCGTCCACGTCCATCCTGGTCATCGGTGCCCTGTTCGCCTTGCTGGGCACCACGGACAAGGCGGCCGAGCTGATGAACGAGATTCCCTTTGCCCAGACCGTCCCGCTGGTGGTGTTCGAGTTCAAGGTGCTGGTCCTGGTGGGTATCTTCGTCTACGCGTTCTTCCGGTTTTCCTGGTGCATGCGTCAGTACACCTTTGTGGCCCTGGTCATCGGATCCATGCCGCCGCCCGAGGATTTCCGTTCAGGCAAGTTTGACCGCAAGCAGTACGCGGACCGTGCCGCGGCCATGGTGGGCGCAGCGGCAGAGACCTTCAATGACGGTCTGCGGGCATATTACTTCTCTTTCGCTGCCATGGCCTGGTTCATCTCGCCGCTGGCCATGGTGCTGGCCAGCGGGCTGGTGGTGGTCATCCTCTACAGCCGCGAATTCCACTCCGAGGTGCTCTACATCCTGCGCGAAGATGGCAGCTCCGACAAATGACATCGCCGACGGGCGGGATGGCGGACCTGGTCATTCGACAGGGTCCGTAAAATCGGCCGGATGTTTGTACATCTGCGCCTGCATTCCGAGTTTTCCGTCATTGATGGAACCTGCCGCATCGACGACGTGGTGCCTGCTGCTGCTGCCGATGCACAGCCGGCCCTGGCCCTGACCGACCTGGGTAACCTGTTCGGCGCTGTCAAGTTCTACAAGGAAGCGCGAGGCGCTGGCGTCAAACCGCTGCTGGGTGCGGAAATCTTCCTCCAGGGGTTCGGCGAGGCGGTGGGCAGCTCGTCGCCGGGCCAGGCACAGTCTGCGCCGCGTGTGCTGCTCCTGGTGCAGGACCGTCAGGGTTACCTGAACCTGTGCGAACTGCTGGCGCGAGCCTGGACGCGCAACGAAGGCCGTGCCCAGGCGGTGGTCCGTCGCGAATGGCTGGAGGAGCTCCATGGTGGCCTGATCCTGCTGTCCGGCGCGCAGGCCGGGCCTGTGGGGCAGGCATTGATGCAGGGCGACGAAGCCAAGGCCGCTGACGTGGCACTCCAGCTGGCGAGCCTGTTTGCACACCGTTTCTACATTGAGGTCCAGCGTGCAGGGCGCCCCGACGACGAACGTCACGTCGTGGCTGCGGTGCAACTGGCGGCCCGCCTGCACCTGCCAGTGGTGGCCACCCATCCGGTCCAGTTCCTCACCCCGGACGACCACGAGGCGCACGAGGCGCGGGTCTGCATTGCCGAAGGCGAGATCCTGGGCAATCCGCGGCGCGTCCGTCGCTTCACCCGTGAGCAGTATTTCAAGAGCACAGCCGAGATGCAGGCCCTGTTCGCAGACCTGCCCAGTGCGTTGGCCAACTCGGTCGAGATCGCCCGCCGCTGCAGCATCAGCCTGACCCTGGGCAAGCCGCGACTCCCGGATTTCCCGACACCGCTGGTGGACGGTGTGCCGATGCCCATGGAGGACTTCTTTCGCCAGTCCTCATTCGACGGCCTGGAAGCGCGGTTGCAACACCTGTTTCCGGACCCGACCCGTCGCGACGCCGAACGCCCCCGCTATGTCGAGCGACTGGAGTTCGAGATCAACACCATTCTCAACATGGGGTTTCCGGGCTACTTCCTCATCGTGGGCGACTTCATCAAGTGGGCCAAGGAGAACGGCTGTCCCGTCGGTCCGGGCCGGGGCTCCGGCGCCGGTTCGCTGGTGGCCTACGCGCTGCTGATCACCGACCTCGATCCCCTGCAGTACAACCTGCTGTTCGAGCGTTTTCTCAACCCGGAGCGGGTGTCCATGCCCGACTTCGACATCGACTTCTGCCAGGCCAACCGGGACCGGGTCATCGACTACGTCAAGGACCGTTACGGCAAGGGCGCGGTGAGCCAGATTGCCACGTTCGGCACCATGGCGGCACGGGCTGCCATCCGTGACGTGGGCCGCGTGCTGGACATGTCCTACGGATTCTGCGATGGCATCTCCAAGCTCATTCCCAACAAACCGGGCATGAGCGTGACCCTGCAGTACCCGCCGGAACCGAAGAAAGAGGGCGACAAGAACAACTATGCGATCGACATGGAGCCGCAGCTGGCCGAGCGCATTGACAAGGAAGAGGATGTCCGCACCCTGATCGAGCTGGCACAGAAGCTCGAAGGCATGACGCGCAACATCGGCATGCACGCCGGCGGCGTGCTGATCGCGCCGGGCAAGCTCACTGACTTCTGTCCGCTCTACATGCAGCCGGGCAGCGGTTCGGCGGTCAGCCAGTACGACAAGGACGACGTGGAGGCCATCGGCCTGGTCAAGTTCGACTTCCTGGGCCTGGCGACTCTGACCATTCTCGAGATTGCCCGTGAACTGATCATGAAGCGGCACAAAGGACAGGAGAACTTCCGCTTTGAAGACGTGCCTCTGGACGACCCGAAGGTCTATGCCTTGTTCTCGCGTGGCCAGACCGAGGCCGTGTTCCAGTTTGAAAGCCGCGGGATGCAGGGCATGCTGCGCGACGCCAAACCGACGCGCCTGGAAGACCTGATTGCGCTGAACGCGCTCTACCGCCCCGGGCCGATGGACCTCATTCCCAGCTTCGTGGCCCGCAAGCACGGGCGCGAGGAAGTCATCTACCCGCATCCGGCCGTGGCCGACATGCTCAGCGAGACCTACGGCATCATGGTCTACCAGGAGCAGGTCATGCAGACGGCACAGATCCTGGGCGGTTACTCGCTCGGCGGCGCCGACCTGCTGCGCCGGGCCATGGGCAAGAAGAAGGCCGAGGAAATGGCCGAGCACCGGGAGAAGTTCCGAGCCGGTGCGCTGCAGACCCATGGCATCTCCCAGGAGAAGGCCGACGAGGTCTTCGACCTGATGGAGAAATTCGCCGGCTACGGTTTCAACAAATCGCACGCCGCTGCCTACTCCCTGCTCGCCTATCACACCGGCTGGCTCAAGGTGCATTACACGGCCGAGTTCTTCTGCGGCAACATGACCGTGGAGATGGACAACACCGACAAGCTCAAGGTGCTGGTCGAAGACGCCCGCAAGATGGGGGTGGATTTCGAGCCTCCCGACGTCAACAGAGGTGTCTACCGTTTCGAGCCGGTCAACGACAAGCTCATCCGCTACGGACTCGGGGCGGTCAAGGGCACAGGCGAACTGGCCATTGAAGCCATCGTGGCGGCCAGGGAAGGTCGGGGCGAGGGCCCGAACGGCCACGAGACAGGCCCCTTTGCCAGCCTGTTCGATTTCTGCCTGCGGGTCGATCGCCAGCGCATCAACAAGCGCACCGTGGAGGCGCTCATCAAGGCGGGGGCGTTCGACAGCCTGCACCTGAACCGGGCCGAACTGCTGGCGTCGGTGGACCTGGCCTTCGAGTACGCGGCCACGACACAGGCCAATGCCCACCAGGGGGGACTGTTCGATCTCATGGGCGATGATGCCCATGGTTCCAGCACGCAGGCGCCCGACCTCGTGGCGACCACGCCCTGGGGCGTCAAGGAACGCCTGACTTACGAGAAGACGGCTGTCGGCTTCTTTTTCTCCGGGCACCTGTTCGACGAAGTTCGCCCGGAGGTGCGGCGGTTCGCCCGTACCGAACTGGCCAACGTGACCGAGAGCCGGGATCCCATGGTGCTGGCCGGCATCGTGTCAGACATGCGGGTCATCAACGGCCAGCGAGGGCGCATAGCGTTCTTCAAGCTCGACGACGGTTCGGCCGCTTTCGAAGTGAGTGCCGACGAGGGCCTGATCCAGCAGCATCGGCATCTGCTCAAGGACGATGAACTCGTGATCGTGCAGGCCACCGCCCAGCCCGACCGATTCTCCGGCGGGCTGCGCATCAAGATCCAGCAGATGTGGGACCTGGCGGCGGCACGCTGCCGTTTCGGCAAGTACCTGCGTGTCGCGGTCAACGGACACCCTCTGCAGGTCGCCCGCCTGGTGGGCGAATTTCCGCCGCAGCGCGAAAGCTCGGAGCAGGGCGAGCTTGTCCGGGGCCTGCCTGTCCGTCTGGCGGTGCTGCGCGACGGCGCCCGCTGCGAACTGCAGCTGGACGATAGGGCACTGTTCTACCCGACCGATGCCGCCCTGGCCAGCTGGACCGCGCAGGCCCACGAACAGCGTGCCGAGATCGTGTTCGACTGAGCCTTCTTACGGTCGATGCGCGTCAAATGTTCTGCAGGCGCGAACCACGTCACGGTCCTGCCTCGGTACCGATTCAATTGAAAGCTTGGCGTGCCGATAAGTTCACGCAGGATGAAGCTGCAACATCGCGCATGGCTGATGGTGGTGGTGGTGGTCGGACTGGCGGCACTGGGCGCCATGTTTGGCGCCCGCTACATCATTGGCGAATCATTTGCCAAGCTGGAGACCGAACGCGTCGACCGGGAGGCTGAGCGCGCACGCCGCCTGCTGGCCCAGCAGCTCAACGAACTGCAGGCGACGGCGCGAGACTACGCATGGTGGGCCGAATCGGTGGCATTTGTCCAGGGCCGCAGTCCCCGGTATGCGAGGGAGAATCTGAGCGCCGAAAGCCTGGCGTCGCTGCGGATCTCCGGGGCCCTGTTGGTGAGCAGGAACGGAACCAGGGTGGCCGCCTTGGGCCGAGCCGGCGATGACATGGTTCCCTTGGCCGAACCCGTCGTTCAACGGCTGGAACCGTTGATCAGACGCTTGCAGGAGAACAAGGACGCCAAGAGCGAAATCGGATCCTATCTGGTCGTGGACGGCCAGATGTGGCTGGCGGCTGCGGCCATCGTTCACGACCCGGAGCTGACCAGTCCCAAGCCTGAGGGGGTGCTGGTGATGGTGCGGCATTTCGATCAGGCCGAGTTGCGGCGCTTTGCCGACGTGTTCATGATGCCGCTCGGACTGACACTGGAATCCCATGCCCATGGCGACGACAAACCTTATACCTCGGTGCTGGACGAAGGGCGCAGACAGGTGCATGCCTTGCTCCGGGACCATGAAGGTCATTCCGTTGGTGAGCTGATCCTCACGCTCGACCGGGGGCTGGAGCAGGCCTCCGAGGCCCTGACGTGGACGGGCATGGCGCTGGCGCTGGTGGCCGGCATGCTGGCTTCGATGGTCCTGGTGCCTGTGCTCGACCGCCTGATGCTGCGTCGTCTGCAAAACCTGCATGCCGATGTCCAGCGCCTGACGAATGAGGGACCGATCGCGTCTGGTCCGGTCCCCGTCCGGGGCCGCGACGAAATCGGCCAGCTGGCCACCGCTATCAACCATCTGGTGGACCGGGTTCGCGAGGACCGACGCGTCCAGCAGGAGGCACACGAACGGCAGGAAGCCTTGCAGATGCAGCTGGCCCATAGCCAGAAGACGGAGGCGCTGGGCCGCCTGACCGGTGGCATCGCACACGACTTCAACAACTCGCTGGCGGCCATCACCGGCTGGGTGCGCCTGGCCGCCGAAGACCTGGAAGACGGTCATCCCAGCCAGGAGGCCTTGCAGCAGGCGCTCAAGGCGACGCGGTACGCGGACGGCCTGATGCGCCAGTTGCTGGCCTTCGGGCGCCAGACCCCACCCCGGCTGCGCCAGTTGCATTGGTCCAGCCTGATCGAAGAGACGCGCTTGCTCGTGGCGCCGGGGCTGACCCGGGGTTGCGCACTGGAGGTGGAATACCGGGCCGTGGATGATGAAGTGGATGCCGACCCGACCCAGTTGCAGCAGGTCATGGTGAACTTGCTGATCAATGCGGCGGACGCAATGGGCGGCCAGGGGACGATCACGGTGCGGCTGGACGCCCTGGAACTGCCCGCGCCCGGCAACCACCTGGTGCCGGACGAATTTCTCGTGCTGCCGGCCGGACATTACCTGGTGCTGAGCATCACGGACCAGGGGCCCGGCGTGCCGGCCGATCTGCGCCAGCGTCTGTTCGAGCCCTTCTATACGACCAAGGCCAAGGGCAAGGGCACAGGGCTGGGGCTGTCGGTGGCGCAGGGCATCGTCGCGCGGCACCATGGTGCCATTGGCCTGATCAGCGAGCCGGGCCACGGCGCCTGCTTCCAGGTTTGCCTGCCTGTGTCCCGGCATGACGGCGCTGTTCAACCCCATACCGTACCCGGGGACCTGTCCGCTGATGGTCGCCGTCTGCTGTTCGTCGATGACGACCAGCTGGTGCGGCATGCCTGGAGTGCGTTGCTGGAGCGCAAGGGCTGGCAGGTGACCCGGGCACGCGATGGCGAAGAGGCCTGGGTGCACTTTGCCAAGACAGGCAAGCAATGGGACCTCGTGCTGACCGACCAGTCCATGCCGCGCCTCGATGGTGTCGGCCTGGCCAGGCGCATCCATGAGACCTCATCGCCGCCACCGGTGGTGCTGATGAGCGGGCATGTCAATGAAGTGCCGTCGGAAGACCTTCAGTCGTTGTTTGCCGCGGTGCTGCACAAGCCCGTCGAGGCCACCGAACTGGAGGACGTGCTCTCGTCCCTGTTGCCGGCCCCGTCGGCGCCAGCATCTACCCACTGAGACCGGGCAGCCGCCCGACCTCAATCGAGGGGTCTCACCACGATGGACAGTGAGGACGGCACGCTGCCATCGGTGTCACGGGGCAGGCTGCCCGTGCGGTCTATGGCTCGCAGCGCCGCGTCGTCCCAGGCACTGTTGCCACTGCTGCGTACCAGGCGCCGGGACATGATGCTGCCGTCCGGCGCGGCCCGCACCTCGATCTCTGCGGCCAGCGAAGCGGCGAAGTTCTCGTTGTAGCGGATGTTCGGGCGAATGCGGGCTGCCACACGTGCGGCATAGCCGGCCGACGGTCCGCTGGACCGGCTGGCCGTGCCACGCGCGTCGGGGGCGCCGGTTGCACCGGCCTGACCCATGATGCGCCGCAGGTTTTCGTCACGGGCCTCTTGGGCTGCCTTGGCTTCGCGGCGTTCACGATCCCGCCTGGCCTGATCTTCCTTGCGGCGTTTCTCGGCGGCAAGCTTCTCGGCTTTCTCACGGGCGACCCTTTCCTCGGCAGCCTTCTTCTTCCTGGCCTCGTCGGCCTTTTTCTTGCGTTCGGCTTCCTCGGCCTTGCGTTCCGCTGCCTCGCGCGCGCGCCTGTCGTCCTCGATCTTCTTCTTGGCCTGCTGGGTTGCGATGTCCGGCTCCTTGCTCACCGGAGGCGGCGCCGGGGCGGGTGGCGGTGGCGCCGGCGTGGGGGCTGGCTGAGGCGCCGGAGCAGGGGGCGGCGGAGGCGGGGGCGGTGGCTCGACGGCCCGAGGTGCGGCCTCGCGCGGCAGCGAAGACCACAACTCGGCCTCGAACGCCACGGGCGTGGCGTCCCTGCTCCAGTTGACACCCCAGGCCAGCGCCACGATCAGGGCCCCATGCACCAGCACCGCCAGCGTCATCGGCATGGACCAGCGGCCCGGAGGCGGCGGTTTGAAGTCCACCGTATCCGGGGTGCCGTGCATGAACTGGCTGAGCTTCATGTCAGCCTCCGGTCTGCACGGACAGGCCCACGCGCTCGATGCCATTTCGGCGCAGTGTGTCCATCACCTTGACAACCACTTCGTAGCGGATCGACTTGTCGGCCGTGATCACCACCGGCACCCGGGCTGTCTCTGTCGGACTGACCAGGCTCTGGACCGACCGCACCGTCTCGCCCAGATCGCTCAGGCTGGCATCGCGACCATCACGGCTGCTGCTGCCCTGTCGAACCTCGATCTGGTCGTCCTTGTCGATCAGCACCTGCACATAGCCCTTGGGAGCGGCAGAGGCCTGGCCCACAGAGGGAAGCTCGATCTGGCTGGGAGCGATCAGCGGTGCCGTCACCATGAAGATGATCAGCAGCACCAGCATCACGTCGATGAACGGGACCATGTTGATCTCGTTCTTGGTGCGGCGGGTGCGACCCCGGGAACTGGCCATGCGCCGAATCTCCGCTTCAGTGTGCGGGCGCCGGCGGGGCACCCAGGTTGCGCTGCAGGATGTTGGAGAACTCTTCCATGAAGGTCTCCATGTGGATGGCCAGACGGTCGATGTCGTGGGTGAACCGGTTGTAGGCCACCACGGCCGGAATGGCGGCGAACAGGCCGATGGCCGTGGCCACCAGGGCTTCGGCGATACCCGGTGCCACCGTCGCCAGGGTGACCTGGTCCATGGCGGCCAGCCCGGTGAAGGCATGCATGATGCCCCAGACCGTGCCAAACAGGCCGACATAGGGGGCTACCGAGCCCACGGTGCCCAGGAAGGACAGGTTCATCTCCAGGGCGTCGACCTCGCGCTGGAAGCTGGCCCGCATGGCGCGCCGCGCGCCATCCAGCAGGGTGCCGGCTTCGGTGATGCGGCGTTCGCGCAGTTTCTGGTACTCGCGCATGCCGCTGGCAAAAATGCGTTCCATCGGGCCACCATGGCGGGCACTCTGGGCGGCGGCCGTATACAGCTCGTTCAGGTTGGTGCCCGACCAGAACTCGCGCTCGAAGGCGTCGTTGTGCGAGCGGACGCGCTTGATGGTGAACACCTTGCGGAAGATCGCGGCCCAGCTGATGACCGACATCGTGATGAGCAGTGCCACCACAGCCTGCACCACCCAGCTGGCCTCCAGCATCAGCTGGACAATCGAGAATTCATGCGACATGGGGTTTGTGAGGCTTTGTTCGGAAAATGGTTCTGGGCGAGATCAGATCAGGCCCAGGGCCTGTCTCACGGCGGGAGGCAGTCGCTGCGGCCTCAGATCCGCTGCGCCGACCCAGCCGATACGTATGCTGCCCTCGCACAGCAGGGTCGCCGGTTCCCCGGCGGGGCCTTGCAGCGAGGCGGTCTGTGCAATTGTCATCGACGCGCGGCCGCTTTCCGTGACCGCAGCTGTAACCACAAGCAAATCATCCAGCCGGGCAGGTCGGTGGTAGTGCAGGGAGGTGCCTGTGACCACGAACATGCCGCCCACTTCTTCGCGCAACCGCTGCTGGCCCACGCCCAGGTGGCGCAGCCACTCGGTGCGGGCCCGTTCGAAGAACTTGAGGTAGTTGGCGTAGAAGACGATGCCGCCAGCGTCGGTGTCTTCCCAGTAGACACGTACCGGCCAGTGAAACGGCGTATCGATTCTCGAGGCACTCATCGTGCGGCCTCCAGTCGAGCAACCGCGTCCTGCAACTGCGCCATCGAGCTGGCGGTCGACAGGCGCAGGTAGCGCCAGGGTTCAGCTTCGCCAAAGTCGCGCCCGGGTGTCGTGGCGATCTGGCAGCGCTCCATCAGGGCCAGGGCGAGCGCCCAGCTGCCACCGGTCTCTGGCGAATCGGTGCGCAGGGGGATGTCCCACCTTTCACACCAGCGTTGCACGTCCACCCAGGCATAGAAGGCGCCATCCGGGCGGACCGGTACATCCAGCCCCAGACGCTCGAGTTGCGGAATGAACCAGTCCCGCCGGGCCCGGAACTCGGCCCGGCGCTCTTCATAGACCGCCAGGGACTCCGGATGGAAGCAGGCCAGCGCCGCATGCTGTGCGATGGTGCTGGCGCAGATGAACAGGTTCTGGGCCAGTCTCTCCACGGCAGGCACCAGGGCCGGTGGCAGCACCAGCCACCCCAGTCGCCAGCCTGTCATGTTGAAGTACTTGCTGAAGCTGTTGATGCTGATGACCTCATCGCCCAGCCCGTCCGGCAGGCCCAGCGCGCTGTGGCCATAGTCGTCTTCGTAACTCAGGCCGAGATAGATCTCGTCCACCAGAGTGATGCCACCGCGTTCGCGCACGAAACGCGCAATGCGTTCCAGTTCGTCGCGGGCGATCGAGGTGCCGGTGGGATTCGAAGGCGATGCCAGCAGGACCCCGCGGGTAGCCGGTCCCCAGGCCTGGCGCACCCGTTCGGCACTGAGCTGGAAGCGTTCGGCCGGTCCGGCCGGCAACAGCACCGGTCGTCCCTCGGCAGCCTGTACGAACTGCCGGTTGCAGGGGTAGCTGGGGTCGGGCATCAGCACGTCGTCACCCGCCTCGATCAGGGCCAGGCAGGCCAGCTGGAGCGCGGCGGATGCACCTGCGGTGACGACGATGCGCCCGGGGTCGATGTCCAGCCCGAACCGGCTGGCATACCAGCCGCTGATGGCCTGGCGCAGCGCGGGCAGGCCGGTGGCCTGCGTGTACTGGCTCAGACCATCGCGGATGGCCTGTTCGGCGGCCGCCTGCACCCGAGGAGGGGCGGTGAAGTCGGGCTCGCCAATGTTCAGGTACAGCATGGAGCGGCCGGTCTGGCCCTGACTGGCCGCCAGCCGGGCCGCCGTCTTGGCCAACTCCATGACATAGAAAGGCTGCACCCGCTGGGCGCGCTGTGCAAGTCGGATGCTCATGCCTCAGCCACGCGAACCGCGCCGCGGCGCTGACCGGTCGTCGCCGGCCTCCACTTCATGGGGACGCAACTGGGCCGCCAGCTTGTGCAGCACACCATTGACATATTTGTGTCCGTCCGTGCCACCAAACGATTTGGCCAGTTCGATGCATTCATTGAGCACCACACGCCACGGCACGTCGGGACACTGCCGGAATTCATAGGCACCGATCCAGAGCACGCCATGTTCGATGGGGGAGATTTCCGCCATTGACCTGTCCAGCAAGGGGGTCAGCAACTCGTCGAGTGCGCCGGCCTGCTCGATGCATCCATGCAGGAGTGCGTCGAAGTGGACACTGTCGGCCTTGTGAAATCCGGCCAGGTCGCGGGTGAAGGTGTCGATGTCGGTCGCTTCATTGCGCCCGACCAGGTGCTGATACAAGGCCTGCAGCGCGAACTCGCGTGCCCGGGTTCGGGCCGACTTGTCGGCGGCCTTGCGGGGTTTGGTGGTCGGTTCGTTCATGCTTCAGCCGATGGTTTCAAGCACATGGGCCATTTCAATGGCCACGCGGGCGGCGTCCCGGCCTTTTTCTTCCTGTCGTGCCACCGCCTGTTCCAGGTTTTCCGTGGTCAGAATGGCGTTGGCAATGGGCGTGTGGGTGTCCAGCGAGACGCGTGTCACGCCGGCGCCGGACTCATTGGCCACCAGTTCGAAGTGGTAAGTCTCGCCGCGGATGATGCAGCCCAGCGCGATCAATGCATCGAAATCGTCCCGCTCGGCCATGGCCTGCAGTGCAATCGGCACTTCCAGAGCGCCTGGAACGGTGATGTGTGTGATGTGCTTTTCCTGCACGCCCTGCGCCAGCAGTTCCGCTCGGCAGGCCTTGTACAAGGCGTTGGTGACGCCTTCGTTGAAACGGGCCTGGACGATGCCGATGACCAGCTTGCGGCCGTCGAGGAGGTCGGTGGTGCCTTTGTCTGCGCCAAACATGATGTGTCGTGTGTCCGTGTGAGAGGGTCAGTCGTTGCGGCCCAGGAAGCCGGTGATCTCCAGGCCGTAGCCGGTCATGCTGGGCATGCGCCTGGGTGCGCCCAGCAGCCGCATGCGGTGCACGCCGCACTCGCGCAGGATCTGGGCCCCGATACCATAGGTGCGCAGGTCCATGCGGCCACGCTCGGGCGCCTGGGCCGGGCGGGCCACGCCTTCGAACTGGGCCAGCAGCTGCTCGCCTGTTTCGCCGCAGTTGAGCAGTACGGCCACGCCGGTTCCGGTCTCGGCAATGTGGCGCAGGCTGGCTTCCAGGCTCCAGCTGTGCATGGATCGGCCCACTTCCAGCGCGTCCAGGACGGACAGCGGCTCGTGAACGCGTACATCCACGCTGTGCTCCGGCGCCCACTGCCCTCGCACCAGGGCCAGATGCACAGCGCCACTCGTGGCTTCACGGAAAGCATGGGCCGCGAACTCGCCGAAGGCGGTGTTCAGGGTGCGTGATCCGATCTTCTGCACCAGGCTTTCGGTCCGGCTGCGATACTCGATCAGGTCGGCGATCGTGCCGATCTTCAGGCCATGCTCGGCGGCAAACAGTTGCAGATCCGGGAGGCGGGCCATGGTGCCATCGTCCTTCATGATCTCGCAGATCACCGCCGCGGGCATGCATCCGGCCATGCCGGCCAGGTCGCAACCGGCCTCGGTGTGGCCGGCCCGCATCAGCACCCCGCCGTCCACGGCCTGCAGGGGAAAGATGTGGCCTGGTTGCACCAGATCCTCAGCCCTTGCCTCGGTGGCCACCGCCACCTGGACCGTGCGCGCCCGGTCGGCTGCCGAAATGCCGGTGGTGACCCCCTCGGCGGCCTCGATGGACACCGTGAAGGCCGTTCCCATCTTGGTGCCATTGCGCGGCACCATGGGAGGCAACTGCAACCGTTCGCAGCGTTCGCGCGTCAGGGTCAGGCAGATCAGCCCACGCCCGAAACGGGCCATGAAGTTGATGGCTTCGGGCGAGACATGCTCGGCCGCCAGCACCAGGTCGCCTTCGTTCTCGCGGTCTTCCTCGTCCACGAGAATGACCATGCGACCGGCCCGGATCTCGGTCACGATGTCTTCGACCGGCGAAATGGCCACCGGCGGCAGGGTTTGGGGGGCGTTCATGGGGTGTCCTTTGTCAGGCCGGCACCCAGCATGCGCTCGACATAGCGCGCTACGGTGTCGATTTCCAGGTTGACTTTGCTGCCGGGCGTCAGGTCGCCCAGCGTGGTGTTCTCGACCGTGTGTGGAATCAGGTTGATGCTGAACTCGCAGCCTTCGGCCTGGTCGTCGACACGGTTGATGGTGAGGCTCACGCCATTGATGGCGACCGAGCCCTTGTAGGCGAAGAAGCGCGCCAGATCGCGGGGCGCCAGGACATGCAGCGCCCAGCTCTCGCCCACGCGCTCGAACCGCGTGACCTGCCCGACCCCGTCCACATGGCCGGAGACGATGTGTCCACCCAGGCGATCGCTCGCGCGCAGTGCCTTTTCCAGGTTGAGCCGCCGGTCTGCCTCGCTCAAGCCGCTGGTGCGGGCCAGTGACTCGGCCGAGATGTCGACCGTGAACCTGGCATGTTCCGCATCAAAAGACGTGACAGTCATGCAGGCACCATTGAGGGCAATGCTGTCCCCCAGGCCCACGTCGTCGAGATACCCCGGCGGCGCCTGGATGTGCAGGCGTTTGCCGTGGTCGGAGGAAGAGCCCAGGTCGTCGAGGACGGCGATGCGCCCCACGCCGGTAATGATGCCGGTAAACATCCCGCTATTGTCGCAGGGTTCCGGCCCGGCTTCAGCCTGCCAGGCTGACGACCCCGAACCGGTCCGGGATCACGCGGCGCTCGGTGCCCAGTCCTGCCGGTCCAGAAACCCGTCGCGCTCCAGTCCGCGGGCCAGTATCCGCAAGTCTTCGCCCACCCGGTCGACCGCGGTGAACCGCAACGCCAGCCGGTCGGACAGGTGCTTGAGGGGGCCGAAGTTCGACAGACCCGCGCCCTGACCGAGCAGGGTAGGCGCCAGGTAGACCAGACACTCGTCTACCAGGCCCTCGCGCAGGAACGATCCGTTGAGTTTGTGCCCGGCCTCCAGGTGCAGCTCGTTGACCTCGTGGCGTGCCAGATCCTGCAGCATGGCAGACAGGTCCACCTTGCCTCCCGGCCCGGGCAGGCACCTGACGTGGGCACCTCGTGCTTCCAGCGCGGCCCGCGCCGCAGGCTTGTCGACGGCGCAATAGATCCAGACCTGCCTCGGCAGTCCATGCGCAGCCGGCCCGAAAAGGCGGGCCGTTGCCGGTGTCTGCAACTGGCTGTCGACAACCACCAGGTGCGGTTGCCGGGTGGCTGGTTGCAGGCGGACGTCCAGCATCGGGTCGTCTTCCAGCACAGTGCCGATCCCTGTCAGCACGGCACACGCCCGGGCCCGCCAGGCGTGACCGTCCGCGCGCGCCGGCTCGCCCGTGATCCACTGGCTCTCGCCATGGGGCAGGGCGGTGATGCCGTCCAGCGACGCCGCGAGCTTCATGCGCACCCATGGCAGACCGCGAATCATGCGGCTGAAGAAGCCGATATTCAATTCACGCGCGGCCCGGCTCACCGGGTCGTCCACCGGCAGAACGTCGACCTGGATGCCCGCTGCCCGCAGCCGGGCCACACCCTGGCCGGCAACCCGGGGGTTGGGGTCCAGTGTCGCCACCACCACACGCGCCACGCCAGCGTCGATCAGTGCGTCGCAGCAGGGCGGGGTACGACCATGGTGCGAACAGGGTTCGAGGGTGACGTAGGCGGTGGCGCCACGCACGTTGGCGCCTGCGGCCTGGGCCGCCTTGAGTGCCTGCCTTTCCGCATGGTCCTGTCCTGCCTGCTGGGTATGCCCATCAAAGTCGGACCCGTCGTCGCAGAGGATTCGGCAAGCCACCCTTGGATTCGGTTCCGACAAGCCACGGGACAGAGTGGCCAGGTCAAGCAACTGGGACCACTGCCCGGTCCGGCTGATCGAGGAGGAGGGGGATGTGTCGGGGGACATGAAAGCGAGGCAATTCTGCGTCTGGGAAATGACCAAGTCCCCGGATGATAGATGTTGCCAGTCTGACATTTCCGTGTGCCCGAATTCACGCTTGTCGCCCAAACTGACCGCCGGCATTTTTGCGTTGCACCGTCCGTCTGTGACGGACGCCCACTTGTCTTGACACTAGGATGTCACTATGCAGGGTGGCTATAGTTGAAAACCAAGTAAACCTTTAATGTTCTTTCTTCGTGTGCCCCATGCACGTCACATCCCCTGATCATCGTAAATCCGGCCAGTCCGGGTTCACCATCATTGAACTGATGGTGGCGATCACTGTGCTGGCCGTGTTGCTGGGCATCGGGGTGCCCAGTTTTCAGGCGACCATCCAGGGCAATCGCATCAGTACGACGACGAACGATCTGGTGGCCGCCCTGCAATATGCACGCAGTGAGGCTATCCGGCGTGGTGTCAACGTTACGCTGTGTTCCAGCGGCGACCAGGCCACATGCTCGGGCAGCTGGGCCAATGGATGGATCGTGCGTGCGCCCGTGGCCACCGATCCCCCCCTGCGTGTCTGGCCGCCCGTTCGGGCAGGCTTGTCGCTCGCAGCAGGCGGAAGTACAGAGTTCACGCCACTTGGCGGCGTGACGACGCCCCGCTGTTACCAGCTGGATCTGGGCACGTTTCGTCGCAGCGTGACAGTCGGGCCCAGTGGTCGCGTGAGCACCACCGCCAACGCCTGTTGAAACTTCGGGAACCTATCGTGTCGAGACCGATGAAGTTCGAACTCTTGAGATCTGCCTTTGGCGCCAGCTCGTCTGGCGTGATGCCTTCAGCAAGACTCCGTGGTCAGGGAGGTTCCACGCTGATCGAGGTACTGGTATCTGTGGTGCTGCTGTCTTTTGGCATTGTGGGGCTGGCGGGACTGCAGATGAACGGGACCAAGTTCAATCACGATTCCTACCTGCGCTCCCAGGGGGTTGCACTGGCCTATGACCTGGCGGACCGGGTGCGTGCGAATCTGTGCGCCAACAATCAGGTGTGTGGGGCCTATATCACTGGGCAGAACGACCTTTTCGATGGTACTGCTGCCCAGCGTTGTGGACTGGCGCTAGGCGATCAGGGGACGTCGGACGCCATGGCCGTTGTCGACCTGAACCAGTGGAAAAGCTGTCTGGAGGATCGCTTGCCAGAGGGCCGGGGTATCGTCACTCTGTTGCCTGCAGGCGCTGGTGCCGCATACACGGACCAGTGCAATGTCGATCACGCCAGGGCCGATGTCGAGTTGTTGCTGGTGGAAGTGAACTGGGCTGATGGTCGGACACTGGGCGGCGGAGCTCGGGACTGTGTGGTCATGCGTACCGAAGTGAGGCCATTGTGACCCGGCAGGCCAAGTCAGACTTTTCCGTTCGCGGCAAGCAGAGCGGCTTGACGCTGGTTGAACTCATGGTGGGGGCT
This sequence comes from Burkholderiaceae bacterium, assembly GCA_041396505.1. Taxonomy (GTDB): domain Bacteria; phylum Pseudomonadota; class Gammaproteobacteria; order Burkholderiales; family Burkholderiaceae_C; genus Hydrogenophaga. The sequence continues at coordinate 79,300 of JAWKYL010000021.1, read as the reverse complement.
GCGCTGGGGCTGCTGGTGGTGTTGGCAGTGGTCTATGTGTTCGCCGGCAGCCGGGCCAGCTATCGACACCAGGAATCTTTCTCTACCGTGCAGGAGTCAGGGCGCATCGCGCTGGAATTGCTGACGCGCGACATACGGATGGCCGGCTTTCCTGGTTGTGGCAACCTGCTCTACATGGATCACCGGTCCAGTGGCGATGCGCTTCCCGCCAATGCCCGATTTGGAAATGAGGTGGCCATTGCCGGTGATCCGACTCAGGTCACCGTTGTGCGTGGCAGTGCCGAAAGTGCCAATCTGGTGGCATCGCCCGCCAGCAATCAAATGCAGCTCGACAACATTGCCCTGCTGGGTACCGTTGCGGCGGGTGATCGGTTGCTGGTGTCCGACTGCGTATTCACGGAAGTCCTGACCGTAGCGGCTGTGGCGGGAAACGCTGTCACTGCAGCTGGTGCCCTGTCGCGGCAATACAGGCCCGGGTCGCGTGTCATGCGCCTGGAGCAAGTGGCCTTTACACGCTCGGCACAAGGCGAACTCCTGCGCAATGGGCAGGCCATTGCCGCTGGCCTGGACGCACTCTCTTTCCAGTTTGGCATCCCGGGGCCGGGATCCCGTTCAGTCACCAACTACCTGGATGCCCCAACGGCACTCCAGATGCAATCGGTGGTGGCGGTGCGGCTGAACATGACGGTGACGGATCGGGAAGTCAGCCAGATGCCTTTCAGTACGACGGTCACCCTGCGAAATCGCGCTCCCTGACATTGCGCGATCTAGGTTTGTAGTCACCATGCAGCACCCACACCACTTCAGAACAGTTCCGCTTCAGGGCAAGGCCAGGCACCAGTCAGGCGCCGTGCTGGTGATTGGCCTGATCATTCTTGTTGTCCTCACCTTGCTGGGTGTTCAGGGCATGCGAACGAATGTGGCCCAGGAGCGGATGGCCGGCAACATGCGCGAGCGCAACCTGGCTTTTCAGGCAGCGGAGGCCGCCCTTCGCGCTGGCGAGGCGCAGAATCCGGTGGGCCTCAATTTTCAACCTTTGCCCAACCCGATGGCCGCTCCCGCGGATCCTGATGCGGCTACCAATCCCGTGGCCTGGAACAGCAGCGTCGCCGCGCCGGCGGACGGCATTGGCGTGGTCAGTGCCTTTGACAGCAGTCTGGACGCCGATCCTGTATTCCACATGGGGCCGCCAGAGTACATCCGCGTTGGGCTGACCCTGCCTCCCGAATTCCGGCTGATCTACCCGGTCACTTCCAGAGGGGTTGGGGCGCAGGCAAGCAGTGTGGTCATCCTGCAATCGGGATTCGAGCCGCTCAACAACTGATCCCGGCAAGGTGACGGTGAAGTGAACATAGACAAGAGTCATTCAGAAGCCTTTCCAACAGGGCTCGTCAGGAGAGAAGTCATGAAGATGCATAGCTGGCTTGCAGGCCTCGGGCGACGGGGCGTCATGGGGCTGTTGGTTGCCACGGCGCTGATTGGAGCGTCCGGCCCATTGCGGGCCCAGGTCAGCGTGGCGCAGACGCCGCTGTTCCTTTCGTCCAGTGCTGATCCGAACATCATGTTCATTCTGGATGACTCGGGGTCCATGCATTGGGAGGCGACGCCTGACGAGTACGTGCTGCCCTATTTCGTGTTTCGACGCATATCCGGCATGTACGGAGATGGTGACTACGCGAATTACGTCGCGTCGACGCGGTACAGCGCAGCCAACTCGGACGAGCGGACAACGGCCCGGGCGTTGAGGTCTCCGGCGGTGAATCGTTCGTACTACAACCCTGCCGTGACGTACCGGCCATGGTCCAGGGCTGACGGTTCGAGTTTTCCCAATGCCAGTCCGACGGCAGCTCCTCACCATCCGATCCGGACCGGACTGGGAAGCCGAAACCTGACAGTCAATACCACCGAGTCGGCCATCTGGGTATACCGCAATTCATCCGGAGCGGCGTACTGCGTGGGTTCCTGTGATTCGACGTCGCAGACGCACTATCCCGCCGTCTACTTCCGTCACAACGGAGGAGCCATATGGGATGCCAGCAATTACACCCAGGTCAATATCATCGCCTCCACGTCATCCTATTCGGGTGACGGCCGGGCCAGCAGGACCGACGCGGGATGCTCGGGTGGTACCTGTAGCTATGCAGCAGAAATCCAGAACTTTGCCAACTGGTATACCTATTACCGTTCGCGCATGCTGGCGGCGCAGGCCGGTATTGGTCACGCCTTTTCCACACAGCCGGAAGAGATGCGCGTGGGATTTGGTTCCATCAACAAGGGCTCAACGACGGTCGACGGGCGGTCGGGCACGTCCACTATTGTCGATGGTGTTCGACCTTTCGCCGGGAGCGACCGGACGGGATTTTTCGACAGCCTCTACAACGGGGTCTGGCCGCCAGCCAATACACCCTTGCGCAAGGCGCTGGACGATGCGGGTCAGTATTTCAGTCGGTCCGACAATCGAGGTCCCTGGGGTGCCGTGCCCGGGACGGACAACTCGACCAATCACCTGACTTGTCGCCAAAGCTACACCATCCTCATGACCGATGGTTACTGGAACTCGTCTGCCGCGTCTACGTCGGGTGCGCAGGCCAACGTCGATGGTTCTACCGGTTCCACGATCACGGGTCCTGACGGACAGTCCTACAGGTACAGTCCGTCCACGCCGTTCACGGACAGCCATTCCGATACGTTGGCCGACATCGCCATGTACTACTGGAACCGCGATTTGCGGCCAACGTTGGCCAATCGGGTGCCAAACTCCACGCAGAATCCGGCGTTCTGGCAACACATGGTGACCTACGGCATTGGGTTGGGGGTCAATGGATCGGTCAATCCGAGCACGGCGTTCAATGCCATTACAGCCAGTCCGTCGCCGACCATCACCTGGCCCGATCCGTCCAGTTCGAATCCCGCAAAGATTGACGATCTGTTGCATGCTGCTGTCAACAGCCGAGGGGGGTTCTTTTCGGCGGCCGATCCGGACACCTTCGCAACCGAACTGACCAATGTGCTCCGGAGCATTGTTGCGCGGGTCACCGCCGCCGGCACCGCTGCTGCCGCCAGTTCAGCGTTGCTGCAATCGGACTCCAAGCTCTACAACGCGACGTTTCGCAGCAGCGACTGGTCAGGAACGCTCGTTGCGAGAGACCTGGACCCCGATACCGGCGAGCCTGAGACGGGGTTGGCCTGGGACGCCGAGCAACTGCTGGGTACGCGGGATCCAGCCAGCAGGCGGATCTTCACCAGCACGGAGGCGGGCACTGCGGTGGTGTTTGACTATGCCAATCTGGGCAGTGCCCAGCAAAGCGCACTGGCCGTCAATCCGGCGGGAGCACCTGCAAGCTCCGCAACTGGGGTTGATCGGGTGAACTGGCTGCGGGGTGTCGAACATGCCCAGTTGCGCAACCGCACCGTGGATGGCTTCATTCGCCGGATGGGTGACATCATCGGATCCGACCCACAGTTCTTGTCCAAACGCGATTTCGGATACAGCCTTCTTTCGGGCTCCGAGGGCAGCAGCTATCGCACCTTCCGGAGTTCGGCCAGCTACCGCAACCGCACTGATGCGCTGCTCGTAGGATCCAATGACGGGCTGTTCCATGCGTTTGATGCAGACAACGGCAACGAACTGTTTGCGTATGTGCCGAGCGAGTTGCTGCTTCCGTCGGGGAGCAACAGCCATGCGCAGATCAACGAACTCATGCGCACCGACTACGATCACCGCTACTTTGTGGATGGAGCCGCGGCGATCAGCGATGTCTACATCGGTGGAAGCTGGCGTACCGTGGTCGTGGGTACCATGGGTGCAGGAGGTCGGACGGTCTTCGCGCTGGATGTGACCGATCCTGACAGCTTCTCCTCGAGCCGGGTTCTCTGGGAGTTCAAGTGGTCCGATACGGCTTGTTCAGCCAATCCGAACGGAACGTCCGGCAGTCAATCCTGCCGCGGCATTGGCTACGGCGTGACAAAGCCGCGCATCGTTCGCCTGGCCAGTGGGCGCTGGGCAGCGGTGTTTGGCAATGGCTACAACAGCAACAACCATCGTGCTCGCCTGATGGCGGTGGACATGGCCACTGGCCGTCTGCTCTACAACATCACCATGCCGGACGGTGCGAGTGCTTCCCTGCCCAACGGCATGAGTCCTGCGGAAACGACCGACTGGCCGGCGAATGACCTGTCACTGGCCAATACCTACTCGGGAGATTTGCTAGGCAATGTCTGGCGGGTCAACTTCCGGACCGCATCGCCAACCGTGACCTTGCTTCATTCGGCGGTGGACGGGGCAGGGCAGCGTCAACCCATAACGGCCCGTCCGCGTGTGGCGCTGAAGCCGGAGAGTTCGTCAGACGTGGTCGTGCTGTTCGGCACGGGAAGCTTCTTCCGCGTGGGTGATGATTCCACGGTGTCTCCCCAGGTTCAGACTCTGTACGGCATCTTTGATTCAGCGGGAACGCCCGTTACCGGAGTCTTGCGAAGTGAACTGGGCAGCCAGGTGATCACTGCCACCACGTCTGACGTGACGATCAATGGCACCACGTATGCGGCTGGCAGTCTGCGGTACGTCACAGACAACGCGTTGGCCGATGACGCCAAAGGCTGGCGCATTGATCTCCCCGTGTCGGGCGAACGCGTGATCAATGAAGCGACGTTCCCGACCGGAGCACTGCAACGCCGGGTCCGGTTCTCCACGTTGATTCCGGACGACGATCCGTGTGGGAGCGGCCGCCAGGGTTTCCTGATGGACATTGGCCTGCTCAGCGGGGGACGTTTCGAAGCGCCTGTCTTCGATCTGTCGGGTGATGGCGCCTATGACAACAACGACATTCCGGGTGGCAGCGGCAACCCCCCGAGTGGCATCGGCGGGCCTACCGGCGAAACGATGGTGCCAGTTCGCAAGCCCGACAGCAACAGCGAAGGCCTGTACAAGGGCGACGGCACCAAGCTTGTGGACGGCTCCAACGAATCCGGTCCGGCTGGACGTCAATCGTGGCGGCAACTGCGTTGAGTCTGCGAATACAAGGAATTCCAATGAAGCTCAGGTTTATTCGATACGTCCTGCCCATGACGCTGCTCTTTGCATCCACATGGCTGAGTGCAGACACCTTGCTCAATGAAACGAAGGCTCTTGGGCCGGTGCAGCAATGGGCGCCCGGGGCCGGAATCATCAAGGTGGCTGGTGTGACGTACCGGATTTCCAGCGATTTCCAGGTATTGGATCGCAAGGGGCGCAAGCTGTCAGTGCAGGACGTGCGCCCAGGCGCCAAGGTAATGGTGGTGAGTGTGGACGGTCGGGCAATGCATGTGATCGTGGATCCAGGCAACGAGGCGCCGCTTGACGTGCCGCAGAAATGAGGAGTTCTGAAATGTCCAGGCACCGTCAGCAGGGCTTTACGCTTGTCGAGGTGATGATTGTTGTCGCCATCGTCAGCATCTTGGCCGCCATCGCCTATCCGTCCTACCAAGAGTATGTGCGACGTGCAGCGCGTGGTGACGCCCAGGCCGACATGATGGAAGTTGCGCAGAATGCCGAACGCTTCTTCACACAGCACAATCAGTACGCGGCGACGCGCGCTGGGGTGGCCTACGTGCTTCCCATCGCACAAAGCCCCCGCACTGGAGGCGCACGTTACAACTTCAATATCGCCTTCCCGACGCCGCAGACATACACCTTGCAGGCTGTGCCCGCTGCGCCGCAGGCAGCCGATGCATGCGGCACCATGACCATCAATCAATTGGGACAGACGACCCCCAACCTGGGGACGGACGGGCGCACTTGCTGGTGAACGCCCGGCGCTGACATGCGACTGGTCTCCCCTGCGGGGGGGATGTCATGCCACACGAATCCCCCTAGCATTCCGTCCCGAAAGGGAGGGATGCATGACAAGAACGGGTCACTGCAAGAAAAAGCACGCGCGGGGCGTCACATTGGTGGAGTTGTGCACGGTCATGGCTGTGCTGGTCATTGTCTCGGGAATGGTTCTGCCTGGGATGTGGCGGTGGCTGGATTCGATCAGGATCGGGGTACTGGTGCGGGCATTCCAATCGGACCTCCAGCTCACGCGCATGGAGGCCATTCGCCGGGGTGAGCGCGTCGTATTGTGTGCCGCAGAAAGTTCGGACGCATGTTCGAGTCGGCCAGGCTGGCATCAGGGCTGGCTGATGTTTGTCGACCTGAACAACAATACCGAGATCGACCCCGATGAACCCGTATTGCGCTACCACGGACCTGTTTCGCCGGGGTGGCGGGTCCAGGGGAATCGACCTGTGGCCAGGTATGTGTCCTACGGCCGACTTGGAATGACAAAGATGGTCAGCGGGGCGTTCCAGGCCGGCTCCGTGTATTTCTGTCGCCAGGGTGGCGGCGCCAGCGCTCCTTTGCCCCGACGCGTGGTGATCAACAGTGCAGGCCGTCCGCGCAGCGAGATCCTCGAGGGCCATGAAGCCTGCGCATAGGGCAGGCCGTTGCACTGAGGAGTGCTGCCACCTGCGAATCGGCAATTCCCTCGATCTACCTGCGCACCTCGTCCACCAGCGCCCGGAACTCGTCGATGTCTTCGAAGCTCCGGTAGACGCTGGCAAAGCGGATGTAGGCCACCTTGTCCAGCTTCTTGAGTTCGCGCATGACCATTTCACCCAGCTTGGTGGAGGCCACCTCGCGACTGCCCAGGTTGAGCAGCTTTTCCTCGATCCGCTCGATGGCCGTGTCGACCTGCTCCGTACTGACCGGGCGCTTGCGCAGGGCCAGCGTGAACGAGGCTCGAAGCTTGGCCGGGACGTAGTCCATTCGCCGGCCGTCCTTCTTGACGACGGCCGGGAAGCTCACCTCTGGTCGCTCATAGGTCGTGAAGCGCTTCTCGCAATGTCCGCACTGACGCCGACGGCGGATGAAGTCCCCTTCCTCCGAGACCCGGGTCTCGACGACCTGGGTCTCCAGATGGCCACAGAACGGGCACTTCATAGGGCCGTCATTTGTAGACGGGGAACCGGGCCGTCAGTGCATTGACCTTGGCACGCACCGCCTCGATATTGGCCGGATCACGCGGGTTGTCCAGCACGTCGGCGATCAGGTTGGCGGTCAGGCGGGCTTCTTCATCCTTGAAGCCGCGGGTGGTCATGGCCGGGGTGCCGATGCGCACGCCGCTGGTGACCATCGGCTTTTCAGGGTCGTTCGGAATGGCATTCTTGTTGATGGTCATGTGGGCGCTGCCCAGCACGGCCTCGGCTTCTTTGCCGGTGATGCCCTTGGCGCGCAGGTCCACCAGCATGACGTGGCTTTCGGTGCGACCGGAAACGATGCGCAGGCCCCGCTGTGTCAGCGTCTCGGCCACGATCTGGGCGTTCCTGACCACCTGCTGCTGGTAGGCCTTGAACTCGGGGCTCAGGGCCTCCTTGAATGCCACGGCCTTGGCCGCGATGACGTGCATCAGCGGACCACCCTGCAGGCCGGGGAAGATGGCGCTGTTGATGGCTTTCTCGTGCTCGGCCTTCATCAGGATGATGCCGCCGCGCGGGCCGCGCAGGCTCTTGTGGGTGGTGGAGGTCACCACGTCGGCGAAAGGCACGGGGTTCGGATACACGCCAGCGGCGATCAGTCCGGCGTAGTGGGCCATGTCCACCATGAAAATGGCACCGACTTCCTTGGCGATCTTCGCGAAGCGCTCGAAATCGATGCGCAGGCTGTAGGCCGATGCACCGGCGACGATGAGCTTGGGCTTGTGTTCGCGCGCCTTGGCTTCCATGGCGTCGTAGTCGATCTCTTCCTTGTCGTTCAGGCCATAGGACACGACGTTGAACCACTTGCCGGACATGTTCAGGGCCATGCCGTGGGTCAGGTGACCCCCTTCGGCCAGGCTCATGCCCATGATGGTGTCGCCGGGCTTCAGGAAGGCCAGGAAGATGGCTTCGTTGGCGGATGCGCCGCAATGGGGCTGCACGTTGGCGGCATCGGCGCCGAACAGCTGCTTGACGCGCTCGATGGCCAGTTGCTCGGCGATGTCCACATATTCGCAGCCACCGTAATAGCGCTTGCCGGGATAGCCTTCGGCGTACTTGTTGGTCAGCTGGGTGCCCTGGGCCGCCATCACGGCCGGGCTGGCGTAGTTCTCGCTGGCAATCAGCTCGATATGGTGTTCCTGGCGGGCGTTCTCGGCCTGGATGGCGGCGAACAGCTCGGGATCGGTTTGCTCGATGAGGATGTTGCGGTCGTACATGGTGTGGCAGTCGTCTTGGAGTGAACCCCGCATGGCCGCATGGCGACCGGCGGATGCTGCCCAGGCGAACGGCTGATCGCCCGCGGGACGGGCGGCACGCTTCCCAGTGGTTGTCCGGTTGCGCCGATTTCAGGGTCGGGCGCCGGGGGCCACGTCAGTACGGGCTCACCCGGACGGATGGCCCGGGCGAACGCACCTATCGCCAGTTGCGTGCGACGCCGATTTTACGGCAACCAGCGTCCCGGTGTCTGGCGCCTGTCGACTTCAGGACGGCAGGACAGCGGCGGTGCGCACGGGCATGGCCGGCGCCTGGGCAGCCTGGGGTGCTGGCTCGGCGAGGTCCGGCGGCGTCGCATCGGCGGGCGCGCGGGGTGTCACGACGGGGATGGTCCAGGTGGGCACCACATGGCGGGGAGCGGGACGGCCCGTGGCCACATGCTGCAGGCGGGTGCGCTCGGCCATGACCTTGTTGATGTAGTCGGCACCGTCCGATGTGACGGCGCCGACGTACAGGCGAAGTCCGCCTTCCACCGATCCGGCGCGACGGATGCAGTCCTGCAGCACCTGCACGCCCACCCGCAGATTGGCCAGCGGATCGAAGGCGGCAAGCTTGCCGCCGAAATCGTCGTATTTGTCGGTGTGAACCCGGGTCAGTACCTGCATAAGTCCCTGGGCGCCGACCGTGCTTTGCGCAAACGGATTGAATCGCGACTCGATGGCCATGACAGCCAGGATCAGGGTCGGGTCGATCTTGACCTGTTCACCGACACGGAACGCCTCGGCCACGAGCACGCTCAACGGTTCCGGGGCAACCCGATACTTGCGGCTGAGCCAATACGCCACCTGGGCCTGCTTCGGGGGCAGGGTCTGTGGCTGGCTGGCCAGTGCGCGTTCGGCGGCATTGGGGTCCACGGGAACGCTCGGCTGCACCTGGGCGACCTGTTGCCGCGCAACCAGCCACTGAAGCAGATGCTGTTCGGCGCTCGAACGCAGGTCGCTGCGGGCGGCCAGCACGATGACGGCCAGCGCAAGGCCGATACCCAGCAGCGCCAGACCATTGTGGGTCACGACATAAAGGCCGCGGCTGATGTCCCTGGCGGCGATTTCCATGGCCTGCCGAAGGCGGAGGTTCGTCGGTAGTGAGAGGTTGGTCGCTGTCATGTCGTCGCTCCTGTGGGGTCGGCCCGATCGTTGTGATACCGGACTGGCACTTGAGGATCGCTGTCAGGGGTCCTTGAAATCTGGACCCAGACTCCGCCGTATTCGGCAGCGATTGAGGGTTAACCCGGAGTCCGGAGCCGGGTGGACGCGAATTATTGGAGGCAAGCTAATACCTAGTCAAGTTTAAAAACAAAATTTTTATGAATATTTTGGTATATAAAAATGCCGCGTCCCGGCCTGCTCCCTATTCCGTAGCAGCCATCCCTGACAGATGGGAAGCTGGGCGGACGTGGCGAACCAGAACGCCAAATATGACCGTTCGTCGCCTTGCGTCGACCGCTGAGGACTGGTTGAGGCCGTCTGAGAGGTCAAAATGAAGTCTTGGAGGTTGATTGGAAAAATCCATGAACTTCGGGCGTCCCGGGATCTTGCTGCTTGGGCCGCCTGGCGTTAAGCTTTGTCTGCCCGTTGCCACAACGGGTCATGCCGGTTCAAGGGCGAAGCCTGCGACCGGCCTTTACGGGAAGCAATCTCTTGCTTCCTGGCCGTCAGGACATCCATCTCCCGGCGGCCTCCCCGACGGCAAGTGCATGTTGCCCGCCGTCAACCCCGGCAGACAGGTTCTGCCGGGGTTTCTTGTTTCTGGGGACAGGCTCGCTGAAACGGCGACAATACGCAGTCCTGCGCCGCACGAGCGGACACATTCATCCGATACCGCCACCTAGACTTTTTCCTCTACCGTGAACTCGCCCAGCCCTTCATCTTCCGCTGCTGTCAGTCAACTGGACAACCTGACTGGAGGTGTCTTCTCGGCACCCACGTCGGGCGAGAGGGTCGTGCGCATCAAGGCGTGGCTGGATAGCGATCCGGCGCTCGATCTGCTCCAGGAGGTGTTCAAGGAGCTGTCACATCGGGATCGCGGCGCCGCCAAACTGCTCAAGGAGCGGCTGGATGAGGTCCGGCGCCAGAAGGGGCAGGAGTTGCTGGCCCAGGAGTGGGCAGGCAAAGCCCGTGACCTGCTGGCGCAGCACCGCCTGAATCTGGCCGACGCTTTGGCCTGGCAGCGCGATGCAGCCCGTGCCGGAGCACCCTTGTCGCGAGAGCCTCTCAGTGAACTCAAGGCGGCACTGGCGGAACGCGTCCGGTCCATCGAGGATCTGCAGCACCGGATTCAGGTCGAGCGTGAAGCGGCAGTCCTGCTGGCACAGCGTATCGAAGTGCTGTCGACCAAGGCGTGGCGCGACGCTGTCCAGGCATCCCCGGCACTGGATACCGACGTCCAGGTGTGGATGGGGCAGGCCGATGGTCTGTCTGCGGATGCGCAATGGGACAGCGTTGAACCCCGGTTCACGGGCATGGTTGAGGGAGCCCGCAATCAGCTGAAGCTTGTGTGGGAAGCCTTCCAGGCGGCCCTGTCCATGGCCACGGCCGCAGAGACCGATGCGACGGCGCCGCTGCCAGCCGTTCCGGTGTGGGCTGAAGAACTGCGCGCTGGACGGGGTGAATCCGCCGTCGGCGACGAACGATCGACTGCGCAAGGCGAAGCTCGCCCTGCAGCCGAGCCCGATCCGGCGCTGGAGCAGGCACTGAAGCAGTTGCAGGCGGAACTGGCCGAAGGCCATGGCAAGTCGGCACCCAAGGCGGCAGCGGAAGTCCGCCATCTGCTCAAGGCACTGGGACGGCGCGTGGCACGTGACCAGGAGTCCAGGGCGCATGCGCTGCTGGCCCAGGCGGGCGAGCTTGAAGGCTGGCAACGCTGGCGCGCCGACCAGTTGCGGGAAGAACTGGTGGCCAAGGCCGAGGGACTGCTGGCCGCTCCCGAGGGTCAGCGTATCGGTGGCCGCAAGATGCAGGAGACACTGCGCAGCCTGAGAGAGCAGTGGAAGGCCACCGATCAGGGTGGACAGCCCAACCATGGGTTGTGGCGCCGCTTCGACGAAGCCTGTACCAAGGCGCACAAGGTGGTGGAAGAGTGGCTGGCGCAGGTGCGCCAGCAGGCCGAGGCGCACAAATTGCAGCGTGCCGCCATCATCGAGGAAGTGACGGCGTGGACCGACGCCCACCGGGAAGACAGCGACTGGAAGGCACAGATCAAGGCATTGCATGGGTTTTCTGAGCGCTGGCGTGCAGCGGGACACCTGAATGAGAAGGTGTTTGCCGATCTGCAGTCGCGCTGGAAAGAAGCCATGCACCTGGCGCACGAACGTGTGGAGGCCGCTCAGGCCCAGAGCGTCGAGCGTCGCCGCGCCCTGATCGATGAGGCGCAGGGCCTGGCCGATGCCGAGAACTGGCGTATTGACGCCGTCAAGGATCTGCAGAAACGCTGGCAGGCCGAGGCCCATGCCGTACCGCTGGATCGCAAGCAGGAGCAGAAGCTCTGGGATGCTTTCCGGCAACCCATCGACGCTGCATTCGCACGCAAGGATCAGGCACGTGCGCAGGCTGCTGCCGCTGTCAGCGTGCACGACAAGATGGTGCTTGAGGCATCCCGGGCACTGGAACAGGCCACGGCAGCCGGGGACGGCGCGGCGATCCGCTCAGCCATGGCGACTTTGTCGGCGGCGATCGCGGGTGAGGGCGTGGAAGCGCCCGCGAGCCAGGTGTCCGAAGCGCCGGCAGTGGCGGCTCCGCCCGATGCTGACAAGCCGGCATCGGCTGCCCAGCGCTCCGACCGTCCGTTGGTGGCCGTGCGTGGCGACGACCGGCCGGGCATGCGGCGCCAGGAGGTGTCTGGCCAGGACGACCGCCGCGACGACCGACGTGATGGACGCCGGGGTGATCGCACGGAGCGCGGTGCCGGGCGGCCTGATCGCCCCGGTTTTCAGTCGCGAGGTCCTCGCCTGGGTGATGCGGCCTTCCGGGCCCAGCGCCAGGCCATGGAGGCGGCGCAAGCGGGCCTGCGCAAGCTGGCGGCGCAGGCTCATGGTGAGGTCCTCACCCAGTTGCTGGATGCCTGGCGTGCGCGCGAAGTGGAGCAACTGCCGGCCACGCAGGCGCTCGGCCCTCGCGTGGGTGCAGCCGGGCGGACCGCCTGGGGCAATGCGCTGCGGGCGGAATCCTCCGGGTCGAACGCTGGAGAGTCCTTGCTGAGGCTGGAAATGGCGGCTGAACTGCCCAGTCCGGCGGCACACCTCAACGAGCGCCGGCAGCTCCAGTTGCAGTTGCTGACCCGTCGACATGAGGCCGGCCCCTCGGAGACCTGGGTGCAGGATGTGGCTCAGGTGCTCCAGTCGGGACACGAAGCCGATGCGGCTCGTCGCCTGCAGGCCGTGCTCAAGGTGCTGCTGCGCCGGTGATGGCGGATCTCAGGGCGCCGTCTGGGTGCCCGAGAGAAAGAATGCGTCGTACAGACCGCGCAAGTCGGGAAAGTTCTCCGAAAAACGGGCGCGGTTCACGAAGTAGGCTTCGCATGTGACGGCAAAAAACTCGGCCGGGTCGTGGGCGGCATAGGCATCGAGCCAGGGTTGTTCGCCGCCGAATCGCTCGGCCATTGCGAGCGATTCGCGAAAACGGTCGTAGGCGTCCTGCATCACGCTGCGCCAGTGTTCCCTGGCGGCCCGGGCGGTGGGCTGGCCCAGTGAGCCAGCCCTCAGTGCGGGGGCTCCGTCTGGCCTGTCGCTGCGGACCATGCCGCGCATGTCGATCTTGTGCGCGAACTCGTGTATCACCAGATTGGTTCCGGCGGCTGCCGATTCGCCTGCATGCTCGACCGCGTCCCAGCTGAGCATGAGTGGTCCCTGGCTCATGGCCTCTCCGGCCAGGGCTTCTTCATACCGGTGCACGAGACCCGCTGCATCGATGAACTCGCGTCGGGCCAGCACCGCCCCAGGATGAACCACAATGCCCACGAAGTCGTCGTACCAGTCCAGGGCCCGGATGCGCATCCGGGCATCGGGGCATTCGGGGGGCGTGGTCAGGTGGAGCAGGGGCAGGCAGGCCTGTGCCGCGATCGACAGCGCCATGGCATCGGTGATGCGCAGGCCGTTCGCCCCGTGAAACTCTTTTTCCTGCAGGAAGTGCGAGCAGAGCAGCTGCAGACCCTGCTGTTCGATACGGTCCAGCGAACCGAGAAAAGGCAACTGGCTGAGGGTGTGCCGCCACAAGCCCTCGGATATGGGCTGGGGCCGGCGCCAGCGCCGGGGTAGCAGCCCGTGCAGAGATCGCCACAGGCGCGGAGGAGGGCGGGCCCCGTGGGACATGACCCTCAGGCGGGCAACGGCACAGGCAGCCGGCGCCATCCTTGTGCATCGAGCCGCAACACCTCGGCACGCGGGCGGGGTCCGCCGGACTCCCAGTCGCTCAGGACGACCCTCTCCAGGCCGGGTGCCAGTGCATGGACACCGGGGCGATGGGTGTGTCCGTGGATCAGGGTGTCGCAGCCGGCGTCGCGCAGCCATTCGATGGCTGCGGCTCCGTCCACATCGGCCCAGGCCTCGGGTCCGGCCAGTTGCCGCTGGTGCTGCTGGCTTTGCTGGCGCATGTTCCGGGCCATGGTGGCCCGTTCGACCAGAGGACGGGCGAGGAACGCTTCACGCCATTCGGGCCGACGCACCTGCTGGCGGAAGGCCATGTAGGCGGTATCGTCCAGACAGAGGGCGTCGCCGTGGCTCAGCAGCCAGTTTCTGCCTTGAAACGCGAGCCGGGTCGGGTCTGCCAGACGGCGCATGCCGCAGGCATTCAGACCCTGGTCACCCAGAAGGAAATCCCGGTTGCCGGCCATGAACCAGATGGGCCTGTGTCGGGCATGCCGCGCAAACAGGGCGGCACAGCGGTTCCAGAATGTTACGGACTCGGCCAGTTCGCCGTCCAGGTCTGCAGGTCCCGGTTCGGCCGCCAGTGCATCGTCGCCGATCCAGACTTCGAACAGGTCGCCCAGTACGATCAGTGCGCTGGCTGCCTGTGCCTGTTCACTGTCCAGGTAGGCCTGCAAGGCCGCCAGCGTGCCGCTGTCCTGGGGATGCAGATGCAGATCGGCAATGAGGTCGATGGCCTGCCATTCGGGTGGCACCTGCAGCACGCCCGCAGCCAGAGGCTCAGCGAGCGCGTTGGCCGTGGCGTTCACGTCAGATGGCAACCGCCTTCTCGATCACCACGTCATCCCTGGGCACGTCGTCGTGGAAGCCTTTGCGGCCCGTGGCCACACCTTCGATTTTCTTGACGATATCGCTGCCACCGGTGACCTTGCCGAAAACCGCATACCCCCAGCCCTGCGCGCTGGGCGAGGTGTGGTTGAGGAAGCCGTTGTCGGTGACGTTGATGAAGAACTGGGCGGTCGCCGAATGCGGGTCGCTGGTTCGGGCCATTGCGACGGTATAGACCGCATTCTTCAGGCCGTTGTTGGCTTCGTTGCTGATGGGCTGGTCGGTCGGCTTCTGGTTCATGCCGGGCTCGAAACCACCGCCCTGGATCATGAAGCCCGGGATGACACGGTGGAAGATGGTGTTGTCGTAGTGGCCCTTGGTGACATACGACAGGAAGTTGGTGGTGGACAGCGGTGCCTTGTCGGCGTCGAGTTCCAGCGTGATGACGCCCATGCCGGCGATGTGCAGTTCAACTTGGGGATTGGCCATGTTCATTTCTCCAGGGTGGCTTTGATGATGGTGACGGGGGTGGCAGGCACGTTCTGATGGCCGCCGCGGTTGCCGACGGGCACCTTGCGGATGGCGTCGACGGTCTTCATGCCGTCGACCACCTTGCCGAAGACGGCATAGCCGTAGCCGTCGGGCCGGGGAGCGTTCAGGCCATCGTTGTTGGCGACATTGATGAAGAACTGCGCCGTGGCCGAATTCGGGTTGGGCGTCCGCGCCATGGCGATGGTGCCGGTATCGTTCGTCAGGCCGTTGCGTGCCTCGAGCGGAATGGGTGCGCGGGTGGATTTCTGGTTCATGTCGGCGGTGAATCCGCCGCCCTGGATCATGAAACCGTCGATGACGCGGTGAAAAATCGTGCCGTCGTAGTGCTTGTCCTGAACATATTGCAGGAAGTTCTCGACGGTTTTGGGCGCCTTCTCGGGGTAGAGCTCCAGCACGATGTCCCCGGCCGAGGTGCTCAGGCGCACCTTGGGCGGGGTGGCCTGCGCCAGCGCAGCAGTCGCGGTCAGGCCCAGTGCCATGGTCAGCAGTCCTGCGAGCAGGGGCAACTTCAGTCGCATCAGGCGGGGCGTGTTCGTCGGGGTCATCAGACGTTTCCTTCGTAGAAGATTTTCCAGTGCTTGTCTTCCAGTATCCAGTACTGGCGTCGGGTGACACCGCGGGCCTGGCCGTGGGGAACTTCGCCGAAGGTCACAACCATGGTGTCGTCGCTGTCTTTCCATCGCAGGATGGACAGGTCCTTGAGATCGACCGCACGTGCGCCCCTCGTGCGCATCTCGTCTTCGGTGCGGGACCACCAGGCGTCAGGGTCGCGTCCCTGGGCCTGGAATCGGGGTGAGTAGTACTGGCGCAGCCGTTCGGCATCGGCCTGGCCGCGGGCTTCCCGCCAGCCGTCCAGCGCGGCCTGGAAGCGGCGGCGTTCGGCGTCGGCCCTGTCGGCGGTCACCCAGTCGAGTTCGGGCGCGATGACGACAGGGGTGGTGCGGATCTGGACCGTCTCGAGCAGACGCTCGAGATCGGGGTTGGACAGCACCACGCAGCCATCGGACGCCTGTGGAGCCCGCACGAACTGCTCGCGCGGCGTGCCGTGCAGCCAGATGCCGCTGCCGGTCTTGCCCCGTTGCAGGTCCAGCGCATTCGGGTAGTTGATGGGCAGTGCGCCGACACCGTAGAGGTCGGGCAGTTTGCGGGGGTTGAGGCTGCTGGTGATGTAGTAAACGCCCAGGGGCGTGCGCTTGTCACCTTCGACCTGTTTTTCGGTACCGGACAGACCGACCGAAATGTAGAAGTCGCCCAGCAGCCGCATTCGAGGGGTGCTTTGTCCGTCATTCGCGCCCTGGTTCTCGAACAGGTAGAGCCGGGAACGTGAGGCGTCGATGGCAATGGCATGGCGGGACTGCGTCCCCAGTACCAGAAACTGCGACGGAATGCTGCCCTCTGGGGGGCGTTCGGTCAGGGCGCGCATCCGTCGCAGAGATTCTTCGCGCAGCGCCCTGAGTTGCTCCGCAGCGGCTTCGGCCTTGGTGTCGGGCACATCGCCCAGTCGGCGCACAGGACGGGTCTGCAGGCTCAGCAGATCGCCGAGCACCAGTTGTGCCAGCTGGAAATTCGGGTGGTCACGGACCAGTTCTTCGGCCATGGCCAGGGCAGGCCTGTGGTCGCCGCGGCCGATGTGCTGATAGATGTCGATCAGCCTGGCTTCCGCTGAACCAAGCAGGGGGACGACCTGCTCGAATTCATTGTCCATCAGGCTCACGGCCTGCAGCCCGGCGTGGTCCGCCAGGGATGGCCGCTGCGCAGCAGGGAGGGTGCGTGCCAGGGCGCTTTCGATCAGGGACGGCAGGCGGCCAGCGCCCTTCGCTGGCGGTTCGCGGTCCGGTGTGGCCTGGGTCTGCGATTCGGGCAAAGGCCCGCCCGGTCCGGTCAGCCACAGCGCGGCGGCCACGGCGGCAGCGAGCAATCCGATGGCGGGCCAGAACAGGTGGCGGGCGCGAGAGCCTGCCCCTGACCACGAGGCGGGCATCGACGCGGGCAGGGTGGCGTGACCTTTCTGTGCGTAACGCCTGGCGACCATCAGGATCCCGTGGTCTCGCTCACGATCAGCCAGCGATCACCGCTGCGCACCATCTCAAGTACCTTGCGGCTGGTCACGTTGAGGTTGTCGGAACTGTAGGCCTGACGAAAACGTGCCGTAGCGCGGCTGCCGTTGACGGCCACATCAAGCTCGCTGACGTCCACGCTGATGCGCTGGCGGGGCACGATGCGCGAGCGACGCTCGGACTCCCACGCGGCACGGCTCTGGCCGTTGGGTGGTGTGAAATTGGGTGCGTAGGCCGCCAGATAGTCGGCCATGTTGCGGGCCGACCAGGCACTGGCCCAGGCCTGAACGGCCGATTCGATTGCGCTGTCGGCATTGGCAGCGGAGGCTGGGGCGGGTGCCGGGGCGGCGGTGCCCGGGGCAGCAGCAGTCGTGGTTGGCGCGGTCGTGGCTGCCGGCCGGCTGGGCGCGGGCGCGGCGGCCACGTTGGTCGGCGGCGTGCTGCGACTTTCAGCGGCGAAGAGATTGCGGATCAGGCTGAGCTTGGGCGCCACGCCCGTGTTGGAGCCGTCGAGTTGCAGGGCCTTGCTGTAGGCCTGGCTGGCCAGCTTGGCGTAGACGTCGCCCAGGTTCTCGTGCGCCGTGGCGTAGCTCGGATTGGTGCGGATGGCCATTTCCAGGGCCACGCGGGCCTTGTCGAACTGGCTCTGGCCGGCGTACAGGACGGCCAGGTTGTTGTAGGGCTCAGGCAGCTCGGGATAGTCCTCGGTCAGCTTGAGGAAGGTCGTGATGGCGTCCGACGAGCGGCCACTCTCGGTCTGGATCACGCCCTTGAGGAAGCGCATCTGGGGGTCGCGAGGCTTGCTGCCCAGGTAGGTGTCGGCCTTGGCCAGGGCCTCGGTCAGCTGACCACCACGGACCAGGCGGTTGACCTCGGCGTAGTCGTCGGTCTGGGCGTGCGCCGCCGTCAGGCCCAGGGTTGCGCAGGTGGCCAGGGCAACAGCCAGCAGGCGAAAGCGGTGGATGTGTCCGGCGCGGGTCGTGCCAAAGGGAGAGAGGATGCTGTTCACGCAGTGGGACATGGATCTTCTGATTCAGACTGGGTGGTGAAGGCTGCCGCAAGACCGTGTAGCGTGCGGGACAGGGCATGTCCTGGTGGCGTCGCTCCCGGCCTCGCCGGAACCCGGCTGGCTATACTGGCGCATTGTATCTGAGGGGTTGCCTGTGGCGCCATGGGCGTATCGGGCCTCTGCAACGGGTCCGTCGGGATCCCTTCGAATGAGCTGACCCCGGTCTCCTCCCACCATGTCCCTGTCCATCTTCAATACCCTGAGCCGCAAGCCAGAGGTCTTTTCTCCACTCGAGCCCGGACATGTGCGCATGTACGTCTGCGGCATGACGGTCTACGACCTGTGTCATCTGGGGCACGCCCGTTCCATGCTGGCATTCGATGTGGTGCAGCGCTGGTTGCGCGCCAGTGGCTATCGCGTGACCTATGTCCGCAACGTGACGGATATCGACGACAAGATCATTGCACGCGCGTTGAAGAATGGCGAGACCATCACCGAGCTGACCAACCGCATGATCGAGGCCCTGCACCAGGACGCCGATGCCCTGGGCATCGAGCGCCCGACCTGCGAGCCCCGAGCGACCGAATACGTACCGCAGATGCTGGACATCGTCCGTCGTCTGGAGGCGAAGGACCTGGCTTACCGCAGTCCCAACGGTGACGTGAACTATGCCGTCCGCAAGTTCGAGGGCTATGGCAAGCTGTCCGGTAAATCGCTGGATGACCTCAGGGCCGGCGAGCGTGTGGCGGTGGACGACGGCAAGCTGGATCCGCTGGATTTCGTGCTCTGGAAGGCGGCCAAGCCCGATGAGCCTGCCGAGGCCAAATGGGACAGTCCCTACGGCGTGGGCCGGCCCGGGTGGCATATCGAGTGTTCCGCCATGAGCTGTGAAATGCTGGGCGAGAGCTTCGACATCCATGGCGGAGGCGCCGATCTTCAGTTTCCCCACCACGAAAACGAAATCGCCCAGAGCGAAGGCGCGACGGGCAAGCCCCTGGCGCGGTTCTGGATGCACAACGGCTTTGTGCGGGTGGACAACGAGAAGATGTCCAAGAGTCTGGGCAATTTCTTCACGATCCGCGAGGTGCTGGAGAAATATGACGCGGAAACGGTCCGGTTTTTTGTGCTGAGGGCCCACTACCGCAGCGGGCTCAACTACAGCGATGCGCACCTGGACGACGCGCGGGCTGCACTCAAGCGCCTGTACACGGCCCTGGGTGCCGTGCCGGGACGGGTGCCGGCGCAGATCGACTGGACGCAGGACTTTGCCGCACGTTTCAAGGCTGCCATGGATGACGATTTCGGTACCCCCGAGGCGGTGGCGGTGCTGTTCGACCTGGCCAGTGCGGTCAATCGCACCCGCGATGCGGATCTGGCCGGGCTCCTGCAGGCGCTTGGCGGGGTTCTCGGGCTGCTGCAGCAGGACCCCGGAAGCTACTTGCAGTCAGGTGGATCGGGCGACGGACTGGATGAACAGGCCATTGCGGGGCAGATCGCTGCACGTGCCCAGGCCAAGGCGGCGAAAGATTTCGCCGAGGCCGATCGCATCCGGCAGGCATTGGCAGCGCAGGGCATCGTGCTGAAGGATGGTCCGACGGGCACGATCTGGGAGCGCAGCTGATGGCGACCGTGGCGGCTCCCGACTTTGGCCCCGATGCGCCCGACTACTGGGGCGATGCCTGCCGGCATCTGATGAAGCGGGACCGGGTGATGCGCAAGCTCATTCCCCAGCATGCCGGCGTGAGCCTGCAGTCCCGGGGCGATGCCTTTGTCACGCTGGCGCGCAGCATCGTCGGCCAGCAGATTTCGGTCAAGGCGGCTCAGTCCGTCTGGGAGCGGTTCGAGCAATTGCCGCGCAAACTGGTGCCGGCGCAGGTCCTCAAGCTCAAGGTCGATGACATGCGCGCCGCCGGTCTGTCGGCCCGCAAGATCGAGTATCTGGTGGATCTGGCCCTGCACTTCGCCAATGGGCAGGTCAACGTGGACGACTGGGTGGACATGGCCGATGAGGCCATCATTCAGGAGCTGGTGGCGATCCGTGGCATTGGCCGATGGACGGCCGAGATGTTCCTGATTTTTCACCTCAAGCGACCCAATATTTTGCCTCTGGATGATATTGGGCTACAAAACGGCATAAGTCGCTGCTATTTTTCGGGCGAACCGGTCAGCCGAAGCGAAATTCGCGAGCTTGCCTCCAGCTGGACGCCGTACTGCAGCGTCGCAACTTGGTATATTTGGCGCTCCCTGGATCCGCTGCCGGTCGCCTACTGAGCAAGGCATTCAACGAACCGGAACCGTTGCCGTTACCTGTCCGGCCTGGCGTTGTCGCCGGCTGGCGGTGCAATGACCAGGGCCTGCCCCGGCAACCACAGGAGTCACAGATTGGCCAAGAAAAATTTCCTCGATTTCGAACAGCCGATCGCCGAGCTCGAAAGCAAGATTGAAGAGCTGCGTTATGTGCAGACCGAGTCTGCCGTCGACATCTCGGCCGAGATCGATCAGTTGTCCAGCAAGAGCCAGCAGCTCACCAAGGACATTTACAGCAATCTCTCGCCCTGGCAGATCACCAAGATCGCGCGGCACACCGACCGGCCCTATACCCTGGACTACGTGCGCGACATCTTCACGCATTTCCAGGAGCTGCACGGCGACCGGCATTTCTCCGATGACCTGGCCATCGTGGGTGGTCTGGCCCGGTTCAATGGCCAGCCCTGCATGGTCATCGGTCACCAGAAGGGGCGCGATACGAAGGAGCGTAGCCTGCGCAACTTCGGCATGACCAAGCCCGAGGGCTACCGCAAGGCGCTTCGCCTGATGAAGCTGGCCGAAAAATTCAAGTTGCCGGTCTTCACATTCGTCGACACGCCTGGTGCCTATCCGGGTATCGATGCCGAAGAGCGCGGCCAATCCGAGGCCATCGGCCGAAACATATTCGAGATGGCCCAGCTGGAAGTGCCCATCATTTCCACCATCATCGGCGAAGGTGGATCGGGGGGCGCGCTGGCCATTGCCGTGTCTGATCAGGTGCTGATGCTCCAGTACTCGGTGTATTCGGTCATCAGTCCGGAAGGTTGTGCCTCCATCCTCTGGAAGACGAGCGACCGGGCTTCCGAAGCGGCCGAGGCACTGGGTATCACGGCCCACCGCCTGAAGGCCCTGGGACTGGTGGACAAGATCGTCAGTGAACCGGTCGGTGGGGCGCACCGGGACCACAAGCAGATGGCGGCCTTCCTCAAGCGGGCCCTCAACGATGCCTGGCGCCAGTTGGCGGACCTGAAGGTCAAAGAGTTGCTGGAGCGCCGCCATGCCCGACTCAACAGCTACGGGCGATTCACCGACACCAAGGCGGACAACCGCGACAAGCGCTGACGTGACGGCCCAGGGGCTGGACGACCAGTGCGCCGAAGCTCTGCGAGACTGGTCCCGGTGTAGCGGGCTGGCGCCGCGGCCTGATCAACCCCTCGGTGTGGCATTGAGCGCGGGTGCCGATTCGACGGCACTTCTGCTGGCGGCATCGCGTCTGTGGCCCGGCGGTGTCGTGGCGCTGCATGTCAATCACGGCATGCAGGTGGCGTCGGAGGCTTTCGAAGAAGGTGCACAAAGGCTGGGTTCGTCGCTGGGTGTGCCGTTTCGGGTCGAGAGGCTGGTGGTGTCTGTGGCGCCCGGTCAGAGTCCGGAGGACGCAGCCAGGCGCGAACGGTATCGGGCGCTCGGGCGCATGGCACATGCCACAGGCGCAATGGCTGTGTTGCTGGGGCATCAGGCTGATGACCAGGCCGAAACCCTGATGTTGGCACTCGGTCGTGGGGCTGGCCTGCCTGGTCTGGCGGCCATGGCGCCGATTTTTCAGCGTGACGGCACCTGTTTCGGCCGGCCATTTCTGTCCATGCGGGGTGACCGTCTGCGTGCGTGGCTTCTTGCCCAGGGCGTCTCGTTTGTGGAGGATCCTAGCAACCAGGATTTGCGATTTACCCGCAACCGGATTCGCCACGTTCTCATGCCCGCCTGGGAGCAGAGTTTTCCCGGTTTTCGTGAAACGGTGGCCAGGTCGGCCCGCCATGCGGCCGAGGCGCAGCGCCTGCTGACGGCGCTGGCCGAGCAGGATCTGCGGGAGGTGGGTGAGCCGCCGGCCATTGCTGCGCTCCAGCGCCTGAGCCGCGAACGCCAGGCCAATGTGCTGAGGCACTGGCTGCGGTTGCGTGCGGGTCATGGCCCCAGCACGGCGCAACTGGATGCCCTGCTTGGTGTGCTGGCGGCGTGTCGCACGCGCGGGCACCAGATCCATTTGCGTGTTGCCGGAGGGTGGGTCAGAAGGGATGGCGGTGGCCTGATCTGGACCCCGTCGGTATAATGTCGGGCTTTGCTTGGGCCATGGGCAGGCCAACAGGGTCTGTGCAACCCGTTCATCCCAACTTCCTGGCAATGCAATGGCTTTGATTGTTCACAAGTACGGCGGCACCTCGATGGGGTCGACCGAGCGTATCCGCAACGTCGCCCGGCGAGTGGCGAAATGGCACAAGGCTGGGCACCGCATGGTGGTTGTGCCCAGCGCCATGAGCGGCGAGACCAACCGCCTGCTGGGCCTGGCCAGGGAACTGGCGCCCGAGCGGCCCGGTATGGCCCATGGTCGTGAACTGGACATGCTGGCCGCCACCGGCGAGCAGGCGTCGTCGGCCTTGCTGGCCATCGCCCTGCAGGCCGAAGGCATGGATGCCGTCAGCTACGCGGGCTGGCAGGTGCCTGTGCGGACCAACGATGCCTACACCAAGGCACGGATCGAGTCGATCGACGATGCCCGTATCCGTGCCGATCTTGATGCAGGACGCATTGTCATCGTGACCGGTTTCCAGGGTATCGACGACGCCGGCAACATCACGACGCTCGGTCGCGGCGGCTCGGATACTTCGGCTGTGGCCGTGGCCGCCGCCATCAAGGCCGATGAATGCCTGATCTACACGGACGTCGATGGCGTCTACACCACCGATCCGCGTGTGGTGCCCGAAGCCCGTCGCCTCGAAAAGGTCAGCTTCGAGGAAATGCTCGAGATGGCCAGCATGGGTTCCAAGGTTCTGCAGATCCGGTCTGTGGAGTTCGCTGGCAAGTACCGCGTGCCGTTGCGCGTGCTGTCCAGTTTCACGCCCTGGGACATCGACCTGAACGAGGAAGCCGCCTCTGGCACCCTGATCACTTTTGAGGAAGACGAAGAGATGGAAAAAGCCGTCGTTTCCGGTATTGCCTTCAACCGCGACGAAGCGAAGGTGTCTGTCCTGGGCGTACCAGACCGGCCGGGTATTGCTTACCAGATCCTGGGTGTGGTTGCCGATGCCAATGTCGAGGTGGACGTGATCATCCAGAACCTGTCCAAGGATGGCAAGACGGATTTTTCGTTCACGGTGCACCGCAACGATTACCAGAAGACCCTGGACCTGCTCAAGGATCAGGTGATTCCGGCCCTGGGGGCGGCGGATGTGGTGGGCGACACCCGCATCTGCAAGGTGTCCATCGTCGGTATCGGCATGCGCAGCCACGTTGGGGTCGCCAGTCGCATGTTCAAGTGCCTGAGCGAAGAGGGCATCAACATCCAGATGATCTCCACCTCCGAGATCAAGACCTCGGTCGTGATCGACGAGAAGTACATGGAGTTGGCGGTGCGGGCACTGCATCGTGAGTTCGACCTGGATCAGACCGCCGACACGATCGCCCGTTGAAAGGTGACAGGCCATCGGAACGCAGGCCTGGCTTTGAGGCATAATATGCAGTTCCGGAGTGATGACCGAGTGGCCGAAGGTGCTCCCCTGCTAAGGGAGTATGGGGTGTAGAGCCTCATCGAGGGTTCGAATCCCTCTCACTCCGCCAAGCATGCAAACCCGCCCGCCTTCCAGGCTGGCGGGTTTGTTCTTTGGGGCGCCGTGCTGGTGTTTCGTATGGCGTCGTCTGAACTGAATTGAAGCCATCATGTCGAACCACCCCCGATCACTGCCAGGACTTGCCTTTGTCACCTTGCTCACGATTGCGCTCATGATGGGAGCCAATCATGTGGCCGCCAGACTGGCCTTCGACAACGGTGTGTCGGTGTCTACTGCTGTCCTGTTTCGCAGCGGCATGACGGCGCTGGTTGTGCTGGCCATCTTGCGGTTCTCGGGTGCCAGTCTGGCCGTGCCTTCGCATCAGCGGCGGCCATTGTTGATGGTGGGTGTGCTGGTGGCCGTGCAGAGTCTGTGCCTGTACGCGGCGGTGGCGCGCCTTCCGGTGGCCCTGGCGCTGCTCGCGTTCAACGCCTATCCGCTGTGGACGGCCTTCTGGGCACGGATCCTCTATGGCGAGAAACCTGAACCCCGGGTTCTGCGCGCCATGCCGCTGATTTTGCTGGGATTGGCACTGGCGCTGGATGTCTCGGGTGCCGCGTCGGGTCTGGGGGCGGCCAGCCATTGGGGACGTATCGGAGCAGGTGTGCTGTTCGCAACCCTGGCGGCGGCCACGTTTGGCTGCGCACTGGTCCTGACCCAGCACGGGACCGGCGGGCTGGATGGCCGCCTGCGCACCGCCAGCACCATGGGCATCGTGGCCTTGGTGGCCTTGGCGGTGGTCCTGGGACAGGGTGGGCCGTCGCTTCCCCAGGCACCCGTCGGCTGGTGGGGGCTGGCCGGCCTGACGGTGCTCTATGGCACGGCCTTTACCGTCATGTTCACCGTGCTGCCCAAGCTGGGTGTGGTGGGCAACTCGGCCATCATGAACGTGGAGCCCATTTTCGCTCTGGTGCTGGCCTGGGCGGTGCTGGGACAGTCCATTGCGCCAGCGCAGGTGGCCGGTGGTCTGATCGTGGTTGGCACGGTGATGTGGCTGGCCTTTCGGCGGCGATGAAAAACGGCCCGCACTGGGGCGGGCCGGTCAGGAGCCGACTTGGACGGGCCGGTCAGTCGCTGGTGCCGTCTCCGTGGGCTTCTTCCACGGCCCTGGATGGTCGCATGAATTTGCCGACAAAGATCGGCAGGATGAAGCCGGCAGCGGCGACCAGCAGGAAACCCATGGCCAGGGGCGAGGCATAGAGGATGGACAGGTCGCCGTCCGAGATGGTCAGTGCCCGGCGCAGATTTTTCTCCATCAACTCGCCGAGCAGGATGCCCAGGATCACGGGCACCATCGGGATATTGAGCTTGCGAAACACCCAGCCAAGCACGCCAAAGCCGATCATCAGCATCAGGTCGAATGTCGAGTTGGTCAGCGCGTAGATGCCCACGAAGGAGATCATCGCCACGGCCGGCATCAGGTAGTGCGTCGGTATCCGCAAGACCTGGGTGAACAGGCCCACCATGGGCAGGTTCATGGCCAGCAACATGAAGTTGGCGATGAACAGCGCGGCGATCAGTCCCCAGACCACGTCGGCGTTGTTGGTGAAGAGCAGCGGCCCCGGCGTGATATCCAGTGACATCAGCATGGCCAGCAAGACGGCCGTGGTGCCAGAGCCGGGGACGCCCAGGGCCAGCATCGGAACCATCGCACCACCTGCAGCGGCGTTGTTCCCAGCTTCGGGGGCGGCGACGCCGCGCGGATCACCTTTGCCGAAAAAGCCCTTCTTGCCCACCGCCTTCTTCTCCAGGCTGTAGGCCATGAAGGAGCCGAGTGACGCACCGGCGCCTGGCAGGACGCCGGCAAAGAAGCCAAGCAGCGTGCCGCGCCCCATGGAAGGCAACGTCTGCCGGACCATGGACCACGGAGGCGTGATGCGTCCCAGTTGGGGCGCTTTCTGGTTGGTGTGGCTGTCGGCCTTGCCGCGCTCTTCGATGAAGACCAGCACCTCGGACAGGGCGAACATGCCCACGATGGCGATCAGGAAGTCGATGCCGTCATAGAAGTGGACGTTGCCGAAGGTGAAGCGCGGGACGCCCGTCTGCCCGTCCACGCCGACAAAGGCCAGCGCCAGGCCAATGGCGGCTGCCAGTGCGGCCTTGGCCTGGTTGTTGCTGGTGACGCCACCCAGCGTGGCAAAGGCCAGGGTGAACATGGCAAAGTACTCGGCCGGGCCGAACAGCAGGGCCACGTCGACCAGCTGCGGGGCCAGCAGAACCAGTCCCCATGTGGCCACGAAGGCACCGATGAATGAGGCGATGCCGGAGATGGCCAGCGCCTGTCCGGCCTGTCCCTGTCGTGCCATCGGATATCCGTCGAGACAGGTCATCATGGCCGGTTCGTCACCCGGTATGTTCAGCAGGATGGACGAGATGCGGCCACCGTACATGGCGCCGTAGTAGACGCTGGTCAGCAGGATCAGCGCCGGTGTGGCACCCAGTCCCATGCTGAAGACGACCGGGATGAGAATGGCCACGCCGTTGGAGGGGCCCAGGCCGGGCAGGGCCCCGATCATGGTGCCAAGAAAGCAGCCCACGAGTGCCAGCAGCAGGTTTTGCCAGGTCAGCGCAATGGCGAATCCATTGGCCAGTTGTTGCAAAGTGTCCATGGTGATCGTCGTCCTTGTTTCAGAAGCCCCAGGGACCTTTGGCCAGATTCAGGCCCAGGACATGCTGGAAAACGAGGTAGATGCCCAGCGAGATCAGCACACCGCCGATGGTCGCCTGACGAGACGTTGCGCCCAGCCGCCAGCTGAGGAATGCGCTGGCCAAGGCGGTGCTCACCACAAAGCCGGCGACAGGCAGGAGTTGGGCGTAGGCAACCAGCACACCCAGTGTGGCTGCCAGTTCCGCCAGCTTGACGAGTCCGGGCCAGTGCGGCTCGGCATCGGGCTTGAGGATCATGAACAGGCCGGCCAGACCCATCACGGCGGCGATGACGATGGGGAAGGCCTTGGGACCCAGTGGATCCTGGATGAAGCTTTCCTCGATGAGCTGGGTGGCCCAGACCATCAGGATGGAAAGCAGCACGATGGTGCTGCCGAAGATGCGGTCGCTCATGAGGTCAACCTCCGGTGCGTGGATCGGGTCAGGCGGACGGCAGCGGCCCGGGCCCCCGTGTGCCCGGGCTGCTTGTGAGAAGACTTACTTGATGATCCCGATCTCGCGCGAGAGGCTCTGGATCTCATCCACCGACTCCTTGACGAACTTCTGGAACGCGGGGCCGCGCAGATCCAGCGGTGCCATGCCGTTCTTGGTCATCACGTCCTTCCACTCCTTGGACTCGTAGACGGTGCCGATGCTCTTGACCCAGTAGTTGTAGGCATCGTCGGTCATTTTTCCCGGGGCATAGAAACCGCGCCAGTTGGCTCCGATGGCATTGATGCCCTGTTCCCTGGCGGTGGGAAACTGGGCGAAGTCGCCCGTCAGCCGTTCGGGCGCCATGACGGCCAGAACCCGGATCTTGCCTGCGTCCACAAAGCCTTTAGCTTCGGATATATCGCCGGTGAAGGCCTGCACCTTGCCGGCCAGAAGCTGGGTGACGGCTTCGCCGCCGCCGTCGAAGGCCACATACTTGATGCCGCGCAGATGGGTGATGCCTGCCTGCTTGGCTGTGATGAGCACCTTCAGGTGGTCCCAGCCCCCGACGGCCGAGCCACCGGCAAACGAGACCGATGTCGGATCGGACTTGACCTTGGCCATCAGGTCTGGGAGGGTTTTGACAGGTGAGTCGGCAGAGACGGCGATCATGCCGTAGTCGGCACCGACCGCTGCCACCCAGCGCACCTGGTCCATGGTGTTGCCGGGGTAGGCGTTCTGACCCAGGCGGGTGGCCGTGGAAGACGATGCGGCAATGACCAGGTTGTTTTCACTGCCTCGCTTGTTGACCACCTCGGCGTAGGCTGCGCCGCCGCCGCCGCCGGCCTTGTTGGTCACCTGCATGGTGCCGGGGATGAGCTTCTGGTCCTGCAAGGCCTTGCCCACCAGGCGGCAGGTCATGTCCCATCCGCCGCCGGCGCCGGCGGGTGCAATGCACTCGGTGTTGCCGGGCTGGAATGCAGCGGCAGGCATGCTCACCGACAGGGCGATGCCGAGGGGGGCGGCCCAGCGGGCCAGGTGGGTCAGGTGCTTCATTGTCGTCTCCGTTCGCTGCCGCTCTGCGGCTGGGTGCTGGAAATCCGGGAATGACAGCAAAATGCCAGTTCCCGGCCATGTAATGGCATGTCGTCCATGCGCGGTACGAATGGTGGGCGTGCAAACTGTCAATCGGCTGTCCATGAATCAGGGTTTCCCCTTATCCAATTGATGAAGCTGCTTCTGATTGAAGACGATGCCTCTCTGCAGGCCACGTTGACGCGCACCCTCACGCGGCGCGGCTGGGTTGTCCATGCGTGCGCGGATGGCGCATTGGCGCTGGCACGCTGGGAGGAGGTCGAGCCCGACGTGGTGGCCCTGGATCTGACCCTACCTCACGTGGATGGCCTGCAGTTGCTGACCACGGCGCGCCAGCGGAGCTGGAAGACGCCGGTATTGATCCTGACAGCGAGGGGGACTGTGGGAGACCGGGTGATCGGACTGAACACGGGTGCCGATGACTACCTGGCCAAGCCATTCGACCTGGATGAACTGGAAGCCCGGCTGCATGCATTGTGCCGGCGCTCGTCCAGGGACTCATCCGGACTGGGGCACCAGGCAACCCCTGGAGCAGGGTCGATGGGGGATGTCCATCTGGATCCTGAAAGCGGTGCTGCGTATCACCGTGGTGTGGTGCTCGACCTGCCCCCTCGCGAGCTGGCCCTGCTGCAGGCGCTGATGGTGCGGCCTGGCCGCGCCATGGCCAAAGAGAAGCTCTTCGAGCTGGTCTTTCCGGGCGAGCAGGACGTGCAATACGAGGCGATAGAAGTGGTGGCCTATCGCTTGCGAAAGCGGCTGGCATCAACCGGACTGCGGCTGGTCACGTTGCGTGGCCTGGGCTACCTGCTCAAGGTGGAAGCATGAGGATGCAGGCGTGGCCGTGATGTCAGAGCCTGATCGCCGGCCTGCGGCTTCCTTGCGCAGGCGCTTGCTGCTGGGCATTCTGCTGCCGGTGCTGATGCTGGTCGCGCTCAATACCTTCAGCCTGTATCGCGAGGCGCTGTCGGCGGCCAACACGGCGTATGACCGGACGTTGCTGGCGTCGGCCAAGACCATCAGCGAGCAGCTGGAGGTGCAGGGTGCGGACGAGGCCATGCGCATCAGCGCGCGTGTCCCCTACGCGGCGCTGGAGGCTTTCGAGGCTGACAACCAGAGCCGCATGTACTACAAGGTGTCGACCATGGATGGCACCATGGTCTCCGGGTTCGAGGACCTGCCGCGCTGGAGCGGCGTGATCCCGCAGAAGCCAGCCTATGCCGCCCTGGTGGACTTCTACGATGACCACTACCGCGGCGTGCCGGTTCGGGTGGCAGCACTGGTTCAACCCGTGGCCAGTACGCAGGGGCGGGGGCTGGCGCTGATCCAGGTGGCCGAGACCCTGGAGTTGCGCGAGGCGATGGCCCGGCATGTGCTGGTAGATACATTGTGGCGTCAGGGGCTCCTGGTTCTGGTGATTGCTATCGTCGTGGTCTGGGGCGTGCAGCGGGCCACGCGAGGTGTGCGGACCCTGTCAGAGGGCGTGCGCATGCGTCCGGCCAACGATCTGACGCCGATTTCGCTTGGGGACATGCCCGGGGAGCTGGCGCCGCTGGTCCAGGCCATGAACGGCGTGATGCGGCGGCTGTCCCATTTGCTGGAACACCAGCGGCGATTTGTGCGGGACACCTCACACCAGTTGCGCACGCCTCTGGCGGTCCTCAAGGCGCAAGTGCAGTCGGCCTTGAGGGGCGATCAACCACCGGCGCAGGCCCTGCAGGACATCCAGCACACGGTCGACCGTGCCACGCGCATGGCCAATCAGATGCTGGCACTGGCCAAGGTGGAGCAGTTGCGGGAACAGGCGCAGGTCTTACCCAACCGTCTGGATCAGTGTGTGCGGCAGGTGTCCCTGGACCTGGCCCCCCTGCTGGCCGAGCAGGACATCGACTTCGGGATCGAAACGGAGCCGGTGACCGTCTGCGCGCACGAATGGATGCTCAACGAACTCACGCGCAACCTGCTGCACAACGCCATCAAGCACACCCGTCCCGGTGCCTCGCTGCAGTTGTCCGTGCTTGCCAGCGAGGCTTGCGCCGTGCTCCGGGTGTGCAACCAGGGCGAGCCGATCGGATCGGCCCAGTTGGAGCGGTTGTTCCAGCCGTTTGTGGCCACGGGAGGACAGCAGGGCGCCGGTCTGGGGCTGGCCATCTGCCACAGCATTGTGGAAGCGCTGGGCGGATCCATCGAGGTGGAGAACGTGCCGAACATGGCTGGCGCGGCGGGTGTGGAAGTTCGGGTGCGACTGCCCCTGGCGCAGGGAGGCCACGACGGGCATGCCGGTATCAGCTCAGCCCGGCCCTGACGAGCACATCCCGCATGCGCTCGAATTCCTCCCGCACAAAGGCTTCGAAAGGCTCGCCCACCAGAGGCGCTCGCTCCCACTGATTCTGCTGCACGGCGCGTTGCCATGAAGTCGACGCCATGGCCAGGGCGACGCGATGACGCAGGGCGTCGTACTCGGCGGCACTCAAGTCGGGCGGGGCACAGACGCCTCGCCAGTTGCCGATCACCACGTCGACACCCAGCGAGCGCAGCGTGGGCGCGTCGGTTCCGGGCAGGGGCGCGTCGGCGGTGACGGCCACCGCCCGCATGCGTCCATCGTTCAGGTGAACAAGAAACTCGCTCAGACCACTGCCACCGACCGTCACGTAGCCACCCATTACCGCCGAGGCGGCTTCACCGCCACCACGGAACGGCACATAGTTGACGCGTTTGGCGGGTACGCCCAGCGCCCGGGCAATCATGTGCACGGCAATGTGCTCCGTGGAGCCACGGGAGCCGCCACCCCATTTGACGCTGTCAGGATCGCGTCGGAACTGCTGCAGCACCTCCTGCATCGTCGCAAAGGGGGACCGCGGAGGAAGCACAAAGACGTTGTATTCGTTGGTCAGGCGCGCCAGTGGGCGCACCTGGTCCAGGCCCACCGGCGGCTTGCCGGTGATGATGCCGCCGACCAGAACCGATCCCATGACCATGAGCGCCGACGGATCGCCCCGGTGGGCATTGGCGAACTGCACCAGGCCGATGGTTCCTGCGGCACCACCGCGGTTTTCATAGTTCACCTGGCTGGCCTGGCCGCTGTCGACCAGGGCCTGTCCGAGTGCCCTTCCGGTCAGATCCCATCCGCCCCCGGGATTGGCCGGGATGAGCAGTCGCATGGATCCACTGTCCGCACTCTGGCCCATGGCCAGTGGGCTGGACAGCACCAGGCCCGCTGTCAGGGTTCGAAGGAACTCGATGCGTCGCATGGAGCGCAAGTGTCCCACAAGCGTTTGCGGATGCCGCAGAAATCGCCGCTCAGTCGTCCACCGATGCGGACCAGCGCGCGTTCCAGTTGCCGGGAGATGGCGACGCCTGTCCGTTGCGCCACTGATCCATGGTGCGTCGGTCCTTTTTGCTGGGCCGTCCCTGGGTGAGGGCGAGCGCAGGCTCCGGGGCCAGCCGGCGTTGCTCGGCTGCGGCCTCCCGCGCAGCGATGGACTCGGTGGTCTCGCAATAGAGTAGGGCGGCGACCGGTGCCGGGCCACGGACACCACTGAGTCCCTGGACGATGACGGTCCGCGTCACGTGGCCCGAACGCATCGCGATGTAGTCACCGATGCGCACGTCGCGTGACGGCTTGCACAGCTGCCCATTGACCGTGACGCGGCCCCGGTCGATCTCCTCGCTGCTCAGACCTCTCGTCTTGTAGAAGCGGGCAGCCCAGAGCCACTTGTCCAGCCGGACCTTGCCGGGCTCGTCGGATGCGTTGGCACGTGGCTTGTTCATGAATGATTGGCTGGCTCCGGGCGGTCCTGCGTCATCTTGGCGGGTTGGTCCATGTTAGCTGTGATCGTCGGGTCTGTTTTCAAGGGGGAACCCGAACCCCTTGATTTCAGGTATCGGGGGGCCTTGCGGCGCTAACATGCCGGTCATGACTGTCGATGACCGATTGCCGCGCGACGCCCAGAGCATTCTTGAGCTGGCAGCCCGTTCGATGTTCGAACTGTTTGCCAACGCGAGCGAAGGCATGATGCTGGTGGATCGCCATGCACGTGTGGTGTGGATCAACGACCAGTACCGGCGATTCCTGCCTGCCCTGGGCTTCGAGCGGGAAGAGGATTTCGTGGGGCAACCCGTGTCCGCCGTCGTACAGAACACGCAGATGCACCAGGTGCTGGCGACCGGCAAGCCCATCCTGATCGACCTGCTGACCAATCGCGCCGGCACGTTTGTGGTCTCCCGCATCCCCTTGCGCGACAGTGGGGGCGAGGTCATCGGTGTGCTGGGGATCGTACTGTTCGACCACCCCGAGACGACCTTGCAGCCCCTGATCACGAAGTTTGCCCGGCTGGAGCAGGATCTCAGTGAAGCGCGGCGCGAACTGGCCAGCCAGCGCCGCACCAAGTACACCTTCGCCAGTTTCGTGGGCACCAGCGGCGCGGCCCATGAAGTCAAGCGCCAGGCCAGGCGGGCTGCCCAGTCGGGCAGCCCGGTACTTCTGCTGGGCGAGACCGGCACGGGAAAGGAGCTGCTGGCGCACGCCATTCATGCGGCTTCACCCAGGGCCGGACGGGCCTTCGTGGGCGTGAACATGGCGGCCGTGCCAGAGGCCCTGCTGGAAGCGGAGTTCTTTGGCGTGGCACCTGGCGCCTATACCGGTGCCGACCGCAAAGGCCGTGACGGCAAGTTCAGGCTGGCCGACGGGGGAACCCTGTTCCTGGACGAACTGGGCGACATGCCGATGGCTGTGCAGGTCAAGTTGCTGCGCGCCCTGCAGGATGGCGAGATCGAACCGCTGGGATCCAACCGGATCGTGCGCTGCGATGTGCGTGTGGTGGCGGCCACATCGCGCGACCTGGTTCAACTGGTGCGGGACGGCCTGTTTCGGGAAGATCTCTACTACCGGTTGAACGTGTTGCCCGTGCGCGTTCCCGCCCTGAGGGACAGGCGCGACGATATCCCCTTGCTGGTCGAAGCCCTGAGCGAGGACATTGCCGTGCGCAGTGCGCACCCGCAACTGGACGTGCAGGGCGATGCCATGGCGTTGCTGCAAGCCCAGGCCTGGCGCGGCAACATCCGAGAATTGCGCAACGTGCTGGAACAGCTGGCCTTGCGATGCGAGTCCGGACTGGTTGACCGTGCGGCGGTGGAGCACGTGTTGCGCGAGTCCGGACTGGGCCGGATCGAGCCGGCCATGGTGTCGCAGGCGTCCGACGCGGACATCGAGTCCTCGGGCCCGTGGCCCGCTCTGTCCGACCTGATCCGGCAGACGGAGCAGCAGGCCGTCACGCGCGCACTACGTGAGACGCAAGGCAACCGTGCGGCAGCAGCCCGGTTGCTGGGCATGTCCAGAGCCAGCCTGTACGACAAGCTCAAGGCCTGGGGATGGTTGTCTGAAAAATAGACATGTGTCTGAAATATGGACAATTTGCGGTGGATCGATGTGTCTAAAAATCAGACATATTGACTTTGAACTTTGAATTTCTTATTGATAATCAAGGGTCTTCTCCCTGGCATGACAAATGCAATTGTCAGACCGGAATGACGCAGTCCGTCATCACCACCAACCACAGGAGACAAGTCATGAACCTGACCACCCGCCGCCTCGCGGTGCTGGCCATTGCCTGCACAGCTGCCACGTTGTCGTTTGCCCAGTCCAAGTCCGGTGAGATCCGGATCGCCCATATCCACAGCATGACCGGACCGCTCGAGGCCTACGGCAAGCAGACCCAGACAGGTCTGATGATGGGTTTGAACTACGCCACCGGTGGCACCATGATGGTGGCAGGCAAGAAGATCGTGGTGATCGAGAAGGATACGCAGGGCAAGCCTGATCTGGGCCGCAGCCTGCTCGCGTCGGCGTATGCCGACGATAAGGTGGACCTGGCCATTGGCCCCACCAGTTCGGGTGTGGCGCTGGCCATGCTTCCCGTGGCGCAGGAATACCAGAAGATCCTGCTGGTCGAGCCTGCCGTGGCCGATTCGATCACGGGTGAGAAGTGGAACAAGTACATCTTCCGCACCGGCCGCAACAGCTCGCAGGACGCCATCTCCAACGCCGCTGCGATGGACGAGGAGGGCGTGTCCGTGGCCACCCTGGCACAGGACTATGCGTTCGGCCGTGATGGCGTCAAGGCGTTCAAGGACGCATTGAAGAAGGCCAAGATCGTTCACGAGGAATACCTGCCCGCCAACACCACCGATTTCACCGCCGGTGCCCAGCGCCTGATCGAGGCGCTCAAGGACCGTCCCGGCAAGAAGAAGATCTTCATCGTGTGGGCCGGTGCCGGCAACCCGTTCAAGATCGCCGATCTGGATCTCAAGCGCTACGGTATCGAGATAGCCACCGGCGGCAACATCTTGCCGGCCATGGCCGCATACAAGAACTTCCCCGGCATGGAGGGGTCGATCTACTACTACTTCGGCATCCCCAAGAACAAGGCCAACGACGCGCTGGTGGCCCAGCACTACACCGAGTTCAAGAGTCCGCCGGATTTCTTCACCGCCGGCGGTTTCAGCTCGGCCATGGCCGTCGTGACCGCCCTGAAGAAAACCCAGGGTGAGACCAAGACCAGTACCCTCATCAAGACGATGGAGGGCATGAGTTTTGAAACCCCGAAAGGCACGATGACCTTCCGCAAGGAAGATCACCAGGCCATGCAGAGCATGTACCACTTCAAGATCAAGGTGGATCCGGCATTTGCCTGGGGTGTTCCGGAGCTGGTCCGCGAGATCAAGCCCGAAGAAATGGACGTTCCGATCCGGAACAAGAAGTGATGGGATGACCCCCCTGCGCCGCTTCGCGGCTTCCCCCCAGGGGGACAACGCCTGCGGCCCGGCCTAGCCGGTTCCGCGGCGTTTCTGGAAGGTTGCGGCATTGGCCGCAACTGCTTGCGCACTTGCGCTGCGCTTCTGTTGTGTAGC
Source organism: Burkholderiaceae bacterium (assembly GCA_041396505.1). Classification (GTDB taxonomy): domain Bacteria; phylum Pseudomonadota; class Gammaproteobacteria; order Burkholderiales; family Burkholderiaceae_C; genus Hydrogenophaga. Next base: position 44,305 of record JAWKYL010000021.1, on the reverse strand, counting down.
GCTCGGAGATTCCATGCTTGAAACCTCTAATCTCACGGTTCGCTTCGGCGGGCACGTGGCGGTGAATGCTGTGTCCTGCGCGTTTGAGCCGGGCACGCTGACTGCCATCGTCGGCCCCAATGGCGCGGGCAAGACCACCTACTTCAACCTGATCTCCGGGCAGATCAAGGCCACCACTGGACGGGTCAGGCTCAATGGCGTGGACATCTCGGCCCTGGGGGCGGCGGCCCGCGCGCAGGCTGGACTGGGCCGTGCCTTTCAGTTGACCAATCTGTTTCCCAACCTGACCGTACGCGAGAACGTGCGGCTGGCGGTGCAGGCCAGGGCTGGTGCGGGGCTCAACCTCTGGCGCATCTGGAGCGATCGGCGTGATCTGGTCGTGCGTGCCGACGAGGTGCTGGAAGCCGTGGCGTTGGCGGACAAGGGGGAGGCACTGGCATCAAGCCTGCCGCACGGCGACCAGCGCAAGCTGGAGGTCGGCATCCTGATGGCGCTGGAGCCGCAGGTCTTCATGTTCGACGAGCCTACGGCCGGCATGAGCGTGGACGAAGTGCCCGTGATCCTGAACCTGATCCGCCAGCTCAAGGCCGACAAGACCAAGACCATCCTGCTGGTGGAACACAAGATGGACGTGGTGCGCGAACTGGCCGACCGCATCATCGTGCTGCACAACGGCGAACTGGTGGCCGACGGCGAACCGGAGACCGTCATTGCCTCGCCGGTGGTGCAGCAGGCCTATCTGGGTATCAACCCCACCGAAGAGGAGTTGGCATGAACGATCAAGGCCAGCGCGGAACCGGCTTGGCCGGGCCGCAGATGGCGCCCCCTTCCGGGGGGGACGCCGCAGACGGCGCGAGGGGGCTTCTTGTTCTTCAAGGTGTCCATACGCATATCGGCGCCTACCACATCCTGCACGGGGTGGACCTGGTCGTGCCCAAGGGTGAGCTGACCATGCTGCTGGGCCGAAACGGCGCCGGCAAGACCACCACGCTGCGGACCATCATGGGCCTGTGGCACGCCAGCCAGGGCCGGGTCACGCTGGCCGGGCAGGACATCACTGCACGCCAGACGCCCGAGATCGCTTCCAGCGGTGTGGCCTACGTGCCAGAGAGCATGGGCATTTTTTCGGACCTGTCGGTGCGTGAGAACCTGTTGCTGGCCGCACGCGGTGCGCGCACGCTGGACGACATCGACACCACGCGCCTCGAATGGATCTTCGGCCTGTTTCCGGCCATGAAGAAATTCTGGAATCACCCTGCTGGCAAGCTCTCGGGCGGGCAGAAGCAGATGCTGGCCGTCTCGCGCGCCATCGTCGAACCGCGCCAGCTGTTGCTGATCGACGAGCCCAGCAAGGGCCTGGCGCCAGCGATCATCCAGAACATGATCGAGGCCTTCCGCCAGCTCAAGGCGGCGCAGACCACGATATTGCTGGTCGAGCAGAACTTCAACTTTGCCAGGCAGCTGGGTGACAGCGTGGCCGTGATGGACGACGGGCGTGTCGTGCACAGCGGATCCATGGCCGAACTCGCGGCGGACGAATCGCTTCAAGGCCGGTTGCTGGGCTTGTCGCTGGGAGCTCACCAATGAACGCATTCAAGGAGATGGACTGGAAGCCGATGGCGCTGGTGCCGCTGCTGGCATTGCTGGCCTTGCCGGCGGTCGGCAGCCCGTCGGTCTGGCTCACGCTCACGGTGGCCGGACTGGCCATGGGCATGATTGTCTTCATCATCGCATCCGGTCTGACGCTGGTCTTCGGCCTGATGGACGTGCTCAATTTCGGACACGGCGTCTTCATTGCGCTGGGTGCATTCGTGGCCACCACGGTGCTCGGTGCCATGCATCCGTACATGGTCGCTGACAGCCTGTGGATGAACCTGGTGGCGCTGTTGCCGGCGGTCCTGGCCGCCATGCTGGTGGCCGGGGTGTTGGGCTGGGTGTTCGAACGCGTGATCGTGCGGCCGGTCTATGGCCAGCACCTCAAGCAGATCCTCATCACCATGGGCGGCATGATCATCGGCGAGGAACTCATCAAGGTGATCTGGGGACCGCAGCAGATACCGCAACCTCTGCCCGAGGCCTTGCGTGGAGCCGTTATCGTTGGCGATGCGGCGGTGGAGAAGTACCGCCTGCTGGCCGTGGTGGTGGGGGCGCTGGTCTTCGCCGCGATGGTCTGGACACTCAACCGCACCAAGGTCGGCCTGCTGATCCGCGCGGGGGTGCAGGACCGGGAGATGGTCGAGTCGCTGGGTTACCGCATCAAGCGCCTGTTCGTCGCGGTATTTGTGGCCGGCAGTGCGCTGGCGGGGCTGGGCGGCGTGATGTGGGGCCTGTACCAGCAGATCGTGGTTCCGCAGATGGGCGCGCAAGTCAACGTGCTGATCTTCATCGTCATCATCATCGGTGGCCTGGGCTCCACGCTGGGTGCGCTGATCGGTGCCCTGCTGGTGGGACTGATGGCCAACTACACCGGCTTTCTGGTGCCCAAGGTGGCGCTGTTCTCCAACATCGCCCTGATGGTCGCCATCCTGCTGTGGCGTCCGCAGGGCGTCTATCCGGTGACCAGCCGATGAACAGCACCCCTCGCTCCGCCGTCGGCGTCTATCCCCAGGGGGCGCAGCCCTTGGCCTGGCAAAGCCGGTTCTGCGGCTGCAGCTTGATCGCGCCCCTGACCTCCGAGGTATGCCCATGCTGACCCGTTTGTTGTCCAAAGACCTGCCACGCAGCCCCTGGCTGGCGATGCTGCTGGTCATCCTTGTCCTGGGTCTGGCCTTCGCGCCCTTCCTGTTCCCTGGCGTCAAGGCGCTCAATGTGGCCGCCAAGATCCTGATCTTTGTGGCACTGGTGGCCAGCTTCGACCTCTTGCTGGGGTACACGGGCATCGTGAGTTTTGCGCACACGATGTTCTTCGGCATCGGCGCCTATGGCGTCGCGATCGCGCTCAACTCGGTGGAAGAGGCGTCATTTGGCGCTTTGCTCGTGGGCGTGTTGATGGCGCTGCTGCTGTCGACGGTGCTCTCCCTGATGATCGGACTGTTTTCGCTGCGGGTCCGGGCCATCTTTTTTGCCATGATCACCCTGGCGGTGGCGTCGGCCTTTCTCACACTGGCCTCGCAACTGTCGGACTTCACCGGTGGCGAGGACGGTCTGAGCTTCGAAGTGCCTGAACTGCTTTCGCCCGCTTTCGAACTGAGCGAGGATGCGCTGGAGTTGCCGTGGGGCGAGGTGATGCTCAATGGCAAGCTGATCACCTACTACCTGCTGTTCGTATGCGTTTGCGCCATCTTCCTGACCTTGCTGCGCATCGTGAATTCGCCTTTCGGCCGGGTGCTCCAGGCCATTCGCGAAAACGACTTCCGTGCCGAGGCGCTGGGCTATCGCACCGTCATCTATCGCACGCTGTCCAACGTGCTGTCAGCATTGTTTGCGACGCTGGCCGGCTGTCTGCTGGCGATCTGGCTGCGCTATAACGGACCGGATACCTCGCTGTCGTTCGAGATCATGCTCGACATCCTGCTGATCGTCGTCATCGGTGGCATGGGCACGATGTACGGCGCCTTGATCGGGGGCGTGCTGTTCGTGCTGGCCCAGAGCTATCTGCAGGACCTGCTGCGCGTGGCGGGCGAGGCGACAGCAGCCATTCCTCTGCTACCCGCCCTGCTCACACCGGACCGCTGGTTGCTCTGGCTGGGCGTCCTGTTTGTGCTGTCCGTCTATTACTTTCCCACAGGCATCGTTGGCAAGCTGCGCGAGAAGGCCGTGCTTGCCCGTCTCAAGGAGTTGCAATGAGCACCACCGCACGGTCGCGATATCTCACCTGCGAAGGACGCGAGATCCACTTCATGGACTGGGCGCCGGCGTCGGGAACACCCGCGTCGGGTACGGTGGTGGCCTGGCACGGGCTGGCGCGCACCGGCCGCGACATGGACCCCCTGGCTGCGCACCTGTCGTCACTGGGGTACCGTGTGATCTGTCCCGACACGGTTGGCCGGGGCCTGTCGCAATGGAGCACCCGTCCGCGTGAAGAGTACTGCCTGGCGTTTTACGCAAAGCTCGCGCGCTCGCTGGCAGACCAGCTGGGGCTGGAGCACTTTCACTGGGTCGGCACGTCGATGGGAGGCGCCATCGGCCTGGTCTGCGCCGACGGCCTGCTGCGTGGCCGCATCCAGCGGCTGGTGCTCAACGATGTGGGTCCGCAACTGGCGGCTCCGGCCATCGAGCGCATACGCACCTATGCAGGCAATCCGGCCGCTTTTGCCACCGTCGGCGAGCTGGAGCACTACTTCCGCACCATCTACAGGCCCTATGGATACCTGCCCGATGAGCAGTGGCGCCTGTTGACCGAAAGCTCGGTGCGGCGGCTGCCCGATGGCCGCGTGACGCCCCACTACGATCCGGCCATGGTGACGCAGTTCACCGAGCATCCGGACGACTACGAGCGTTGGGCCGAATACGATCGCATCGACATTCCCGTCCTGTGCCTGCGGGGCGCCGAGTCGGATCTGCTGCTAGCGGATACGGCCGAGGCCATGCGTGATCGCGGTCCGCGTGCCCTGGTTGTGACCGTGGCAGGTTGTGGTCACGCACCGGCGCTCAATGTGCCCGACCAGCTGGAGCTGGTCCAGCGCTTTCTCAGCGGGACGCAGTTGCACGGGTGACGGCCCGTCGCCCGTCCGACGGGCGTTCCGGGATCAACTCAGTTCCGGGCGCCCATGGCCAGGGCGCGGGCGCGGCTCTCTTGCAGCGTCATCGGATCGTCGGCTTGCCGGGTGGGCCAGCCTTGCAGATGTCGCTCGGCCAGGTCGGCCATGGCGCGAATCCAGTCGGGACTGTCGTTGAGGCAGTCGATGTACTGGAAGATCTCTCCGCCGGCGTGCATGAAGGCCTCGCGGGCCTCCATGCGGATTTCCTCCAGTGTTTCCAGGCAGTCGCTGGTGAATCCCGGGCAGATCACGTCCACGTGCTTCAGTCCCGCCTTGGCCTTGGCCACCAGTGTGGGTTCCGTATAGGGCTCGAGCCACTTGGCCTTGCCGAAGCGGGACTGGAAGGTCACCGTGTACCGGTCGGCCGCCAGGCCCAGGCCCTGTGCCACCAGGCGCGCCGTTTTCTGGCACTCGCAGTGGTAGGGGTCTCCCAGGTGCAGGGTGCGCTCCGGGACGCCGTGGAAGCTCATGACGAGGTGGTCGCCCCGGCCATGGTGCATCCAGTGCTGCTGGATGCGTTTGACCAGTGCCTGGATGTAGCCTGCATCGTCGTGGAACCGGTTGACGAACCGGAGCTCGGGCAGGTGGCGGACCTTCAGACCCCATTGCGCCACCGCGTCGAAGACGCTGGCCGTGGTGGTGCCGCTGTATTGCGGATAGGCGGGCAGGATCAGCACGCGTGTCACCCCTTCGGCCTTGAGTTCATCCAGGACCGCCGGCATGGACGGGTTGCCATAGCGCATCGCATACCGCACCGTCACCTGGTGGCCGCGTTCGCCGAGGTAGCCCCGCAACAGCGTGGCCTGCCTGTCCGTCCACACCTTCAGCGGTGAACCTTCATTGGTCCAGATGCTGGCGTACTTGGCCGCCGACCTGGCGGGCCTGCCCCGAAGAATGAAGCCATGCAGGATCAGCGACCAGACCACCCTGGGGATCTCCACCACACGCCCATCGCCCAGGAATTCGGCCAGATAGCGTCTGAGCGCTGGTGCAGTCGCCTCGTCGGGAGTGCCGAGGTTGCACAGCAGCACAGCCGTACGCGTGGCCTGGCCATGGACATAGGGAGGTTCGGTTTGAAAAGCCATGCGCTATTCTCCCGCAGACATGAATACCCCCAATTCGCCAACGCCAGCTGCCGTCGGGGCAGGTCTGGATCTGTCCCGCGTGCAGGCGATCACCCTGGACCTGGACGACACCTTGTGGCCCATCTGGCCCACCATCGCGCGCGCCGAGGTCCGGATGCTGGCCTGGCTGGAGGCGCACGCACCGCAGACGGCGGCCCTGTGCCGCCTGCCGGGCCGCATGAAAGCGGCCCGCGAGCATCTGGGTCGCGAGCGCCCCGATCTGGCTCATGACCTGAGCGCGCTGCGGCGCGAGACCATCCGACATCTGCTCGTCCAGGCGGGCGACGATCCGGCCTTGTCCACGGGCGCGTTCGAGGTTTTCTTCGACGAGCGCCAGCGTGTGGATCTGTTCGAGGACGCGCTACCGGCACTGGCCTGGCTGAGCGAACGCTTTCCGGTGGTCGCGCTGTCCAACGGCAACGCGGATCTGGACCGGGTAGGGATCGCGCAGCATTTCCGTTCGGCCATCAGTGCCCGCGGCTTTGGTGTCGGCAAACCCGATCCGCGGATCTTTCACGCGGCGGCCGATGCCGCCGGCGTGGCGGCTACAGCCGTGCTGCACATCGGTGACGACATGCATCTGGATGCGGTCGGTGCGCTGGGCGCTGGCATGCAGGCGGCCTGGATCAACCGGGATGGCCGGGCCTGGGCACACGACCCCTGGCAACCCAACCTGATGGTGAACGATCTGCGTGCGCTGGTGGAAGCCATGACAGTCGCCGGCTGAACCGGCACCCGGGATCGGGTGTCGTTATATGAAAAGTCGCAGTATTTGCGTGCGATTTAGATAAAAGTATATATTTGTAAGCTTAGTTCAACCCAACGTCCTGTTGGTTGAGCGGCTGGTCCTTCCGGGGTTGTTCGCGTTCCGTGGCGCGTCAAGTCTGACCCCTGCTTGCAGCAGCGTTCGTCTTCCTCCAGGTGTTGGGGTGTGTACATCACATCGCGCGCTGGTCGGCAGTGTCCGATCCACCGAGCCCATCCGGAGGAAATCCCCCCATGTCGTTCCGTCGTCCGCTGATCGCCCTGTCCGCGCTGGCTTTTGCCGCTTTGCTGGCCGCCTGTGGCAAACAGGAAGAAGCTGCCGCTCCGGCAACCCCGGCAGCCGAAACGGCGTCCGCAGCGGCCCAGGCCTGCGGCCGCGTGACCGTTGCCAGCATGAACTGGCAGTCGGCCGAGGTGCTGGCCCAGATCGATCGTGTGATCCTCAGCAAGGGCTTCGGCTGCGAGGTCGAGATCGTGCCGGGGGACACCATGCCCACCCTGACCTCGATGATGGAAAAGGGCCAGCCCGACGTGGCGCCGGAGGCCTGGGTCAACGCGATTCGCCAACCGCTCGATGCGGCCGTCAAGGAAGGGCGTCTGCACTATGCGGCCCGATCGCTGCAGGACGGTGGTGTTGAAGGCTGGTGGATTCCGAAATACGTGGCCGACGCCAATCCTGCCATCAAGACCATCGAGGATGCGCTGGGTCATCCCGAGCTGTTCCCGTCGGCGGAAGACAAGTCCAAGGGGGCGGTGCACAACTGCCCGGCAGGCTGGAACTGCCAGATCACGACGGCCAATGCCTTCAAGGCCTGGGATGCCGCCAGCAAGGGCTTCGTCCTGCTGGACACCGGTTCGGCTGCCGGCCTGGACGGCTCGATTGCCAAGGCGTACGAACGCAAGGAGGGGTGGCTGGGCTACTACTGGGCGCCGACCTCCATTCTGGGCAAGTATGAAATGGTCAAGCTGGACGCGGGCGTGCCCCACGACAAGGACGCCTGGGAGAACTGCAATTCCAAGACCGAATGCGACAAGCCGGGCAAGAGCGACTGGGCCCGGGCCGAGGTGCTGACCGTGGTGACCGACCGGTTCCAGAAAGCCGGCGGTCCTGCGGTGACCTACCTCCAGAACCGGGGCTGGAACAACAGCACGGTCAACAGCCTGCTGGCCTGGATGAGCGACAACCAGGCGGACGGAGAGACAGGTGCCATGCACTTCCTGCGCACGCAGCCGGACGTCTGGCAGGGCTGGGTGCCGGCCGAAGTGGCCGAGAAAGTCAAGGCCGCACTCTGACGCCGGGCCATCATGTCCTGGCTGGATGACTTTCCCGCGCTGGGCGCCGAGCAGCTCAGCGCCCTTCGGCGGGGCGTTGACGGTGCCTTCCGGCAGTTCACGCGTGACTATGGTGTGGTGCTGGAGCGGCTGTTCGAGCCGCTGCGCGACTTCCTGATCCATTCCGAGCGTCTGCTGACGCAGTCGCCGTGGCCGCTGGTCCTGGCGGCCATTGCCCTGGTCGCCTGGCTGGCGTCGCGCAACTGGAGGATTGTGGTCAGTGCCGTGGCGACTTTGCTGGTGATCGGGTGGTTCGGCATGTGGCAGGACACGATGAAGACCATCGCGATGATCTTCGTGTGTACGGTCGTGGCCATTGCCGTGGGCCTGCCGATCGGCATCGGCATGAGCCGATCGGACCGCATGCAGCGCATTGTCAGTCCGGTGCTGGACGTGATGCAGACCATGCCCAGTTTCGTCTATCTGATTCCGGTGGTGATGCTGCTGGGCATCGGTCGCGTTCCCGGTCTGATCGCAGTGGTCATCTACGCCATTCCGCCGGTGATCCGGTTCACCAACCTGGGCATTCGACTGGTGGACAAGGACCTGCTGGAAGCGGCCGACGCCTTTGGCTCGTCCGTCTGGCAGAAATTGCGTCAGGTCCAGATTCCACTGGCCCTGCCAACGATCATGGGCGGTATCAACCAGACCATCATGCTGTCACTGTCCATGGTGGTCATCGCGTCCATGATTGGCGTGCAGGGGCTGGGACAGCCGGTGCTTCGGGCGATCACCAACCAGTATTTCACCATGGGCCTGCTCAATGGCATGGCCATCGTCGGCATCGCCATCATGTTCGATCGCGTGTCTCAAGCCTATGGCAAACGCCTGCAGCGGCATCTGGAGGTCGTCCATGGCTGACGCGGCGCCCGGCATCCGCATCCGCCATCTCTACAAGATCTTCGGCCCCAGGGCCGAGGTCATGCTGGAGCGGGTGCGAGAAGGCATGAGCAAGCAGGAACTGCGCGACCAGCATGGTCACGTGCTGGGGCTCAAGGACATCAACATCGACATGCCGGCCGGCGGGATACAGGTGGTCATGGGACTGTCGGGCTCCGGAAAAAGTACGCTGATCCGGCATGTCAACCGCCTGATCGATCCCACGGCCGGGGAAGTGCTGGTGCCGGTGAATGGCCAGGACGTCGATGTGGTGAAGATGGCGCATCGTGACCTGCTGCGGTTCCGTCGCGAGCAGACGGCCATGGTGTTCCAGAAGTTTGCCCTCTTTCCGCATTTCACCGTGCTGGAGAATGTGCAGTACGGGCTTCAGGTTCAAGGTGTTCCGGCCCGACAGCGTCGCGAGCAGGCCATCCGGTGGATCGAGCGGGTGGGACTGAAGGGTTATGAGGACCACTACCCGAACCAGCTCTCGGGCGGCATGCAGCAGCGCGTCGGCCTGGCGCGGGCACTGACCAATGACGCGCCCATCCTGCTGATGGACGAGGCCTTCTCTGCACTGGATCCGCTGATCCGTAGCGACATGCAGTCGGTGTTGCTGGACCTGCAACAGGAAATTGGCAAGACGATCGTCTTCATCACCCACGATCTGGACGAGGCTTTGCGCCTGGGCGACCGCATTGCCATCTTGCGGGACGGTGAAGTGGTGCAGCAGGGAACGGGTCAGCAAATCGTGCTGAAGCCGGCCGATGACTACATCGCCAGCTTTGTCCGGGATGTCAACCGGGGACGGGTGATTCGTTGTCGGACGCTCATGACCGAAGGCGCGCCGGTGCAGGGGCCATCAGTCGATCCAGGGCTGGTGATCGAGGAGGCCGCCAGGCTGCTCAATGCCGAGAACTGCGATGTCGCCAACGTGGTCAATGCCAAGGGACGCCACCTGGGCGTCCTCGGCATGAGTGACATCATTGGCGCCATGGTTCCGGCGCTCGATACACCGGTACAGGCTTCAGCGGTGGCCGAGCCGGCGCCGGCTGCCTGGTCTCACTGAGTCGGCTGAACTGTCAGGACCGGCCCCCCGGCAACGACGGGGCCGTGATTGTCCGCTTCGTGCGTCACCAGCCCCAGAGCAGGCGGCCCGACACCCAGCCCTTGGTGCCGTTGGCCGTGTGCTCGACCTGGACCCAGCCGGAGCGCTTTTCCCTTGTGCGCAGCAGGTCTCCATACGCGGCCTTGCCGACGATGGCGTGCTGGGTGCCCGGGCCGCGCCGGATGTTGGCGGTACGAGACTTGACCACATGGTGCGGCGAACTGCCCACCAGTGTGCGCGCCACCCAGCCTCGGTCATTTTCAAAGTCGGAGACTTCGAGCCAGGTGCCCTTGCGCCGGACGACGCGCAGGGGGTAACCCTTCTTCAGTTCCCATAGCACGGTGTTCTGCGTGCTGGGGCCTGATCGCATGTTGACCGTGTTGCCCTTGATGCTCACCATGCTTTGAGCCAGTGCGGGCATGCTCAATGTGGCCAGCAGCGCGCCTCCCAGGATCATGTTGAACAAGGTGTGGCGGGGGTGGGTGCGGGATGTGTGGTTCATCCTTCGGGGTTCCTTTCCTCGTGGTTTGAAAATGCCAATTCAGTGGGAAAGCCGGCGCCTGGAAAAGTTCCAGGCCATTGGGCATCCCGTTACCGACGTGCAGCCCTGCGACAGGCGCGACGGTAGTCCCTGAGCGTTTGCTCGACGTGATCGAGCACGGTGTCGGGTGCGAAACGGCTGCCCATGGAAGTGTCTTCCGGCCATCCGGAGGGGCGACCGAACAGCAGATCGATGGCCTGTCCGACGTGGCTCGCCGTGTGTACATGAAACAGGCCCTGCGCCACGGCATCGACGACCCGGGGACCCAGCATCAGGTGGCGCTGGTTGCGCGTCGGCATCAGCACGCCGTGGCTGCCATCCAGGCCAACCGCCTCGCACACCTCGAACCAGCCCTCGATCTTTTCGTTGATGCCCCCGACGGGCATGATCTCGCCGTGCTGGTTCAGGGCGCCGGTGACGGCGATGTCCTGACGCAAGGGCAGTCCGGCCAGCGATGACAGCAAGGCCAGCAGTTCGGCACACGAGGCCGAGTCCCCTTCGATGCCCTGGTATTCCTGTTCGAAGACGAGAGACGCGTTGAGCGCGAGCGGTGCCACATGGGCGAACAAGGCACCCAGCAGTCCCTGCAGGATGAGCACACCCTTGTCGTGGATGGGGCCCGACATGGCGACCTCACGCTCGATGGCCACCACGCCGTCGTGTCCTGCATGGGTGCGGGCACTGACACGCACCGGGCACCCGAACCGCCAGTCGCCCAGGTCGATCTGGGTCAGCCCGTTGATCTGTCCCGCACGGGTGCCTTGCAGGGTGATGAGCCGGTCGCCGTTCAGTACCGACTCGCGCATGCGCTGCGCCGGCAGGTCATGTCTCAGGCGGCGCCCCTCCAGGGCGGCTATCACGTCTTCGGCCTCCACCCGTCGACCCTTGCGGTTGCGGCAGACGGCGGCGCTCTCGATCACCAAGGCTTCGGTGCGGGCAAACAGGGCGCTCTGTCGGGTCTGGTCGTCCACCTCGCGGTGTGCATGTTCGCACAGCGCGGCGACGGCAGCGGCAGACATCTGCGGCAGACCGAACTTGCGACAGGTGTGGGCCACGAATATGGCCGTGGCATGTCGCGCCTCGTGGCTGGCTGGCAGGCTGTCGGCGAAGTCCACCTTGACACGGAAATGGCGGGTGAATTCAGGGTCGCCATCCTGCAGTTCGTAGTAGAGCTCGGGCGTGCCGATCAGGATCAGCTTGACGTCGACGTCCACCGCCTGCGGCCTCAGGGACACGGCTGGCATGGGCATCTGGGCAGCACCCGGCTCTTCAATCTCGACCCGGCTGTTGCGCAGGAACCGCCTGAGCTTTTCCCAGGCGAGCGGGTCGGCCAGCAGATCCCGCAGGTGCAGCAGCAGAAAGCCGCCGTGGGCGCGCAGCAGGCTGCCGGCACGCACCCGGGAGAAGTCGGTCATCAGGACATCTTCCTCGGCCTGATAGTCGATGCTGCCGAAGAGGGCATGGACCACCGGGTTGTCCTCGATGATCACCGGCGCCCCATCGCGTGCGGCGTTGTCCACGGCCACGTTCACCTGGTAGCGCGAGAGCATCTCGGCCAGGGCGTCCTGCCGGTCCGTCTCGCTGCCTTCCAGTGGCATGAACAGCTCCAGGCCTTCCAGCACGTCCTGCTGCACCGCATCCAGGTACTGGTTGAGCTTGACCGTGTCCTTGATCTGCTTGCGCAGCCCACTGCGAATGTCCTGCATTTCATGGTCGAGCAATGGCTTGACGACCTGTCGGCGCAGCATGCCCAGTGCCTCCTGGAAGACGCGGGCCATGGGGCGGGTCTTTTCCATGAACTGGGTGATTTCGGCACGCAGCTCCTGCTCTGCCAGGTCCATCGCCGATCACTGTTCGCGGGGCAGGGCGCGGGCCTCGTCCGCGGTCAGGGCCTTGCCGTCCTCGCCGATGAGGGTGAAGACCAGGTGGCCGCTCTCCCGGTACAGCCGGAATCGACGCTGCTCGGCGAAGGCCTCCAGATCGGCAAATGCCCGGGACTCTTCATTCTTGTAGGTGGCTTCCAGCCGTTCGCTTTCGGCCTTGAAGTCGTCCGCGTCCAGGCGTTGGGGAATGTCGCGTTGCAGTGTGCGGCACAGCCGCTGCATCAGCTGTCGCAGTTCGCGTCCCTGTCCGGGTGGCATGCGCAGCGCGCGCGGGCGCTCGGGAGACTCGAAGTTGTGCAGGTAGCACAGGTCCGGTGGCACCTGCCGGTCCAAAGCGACCTGCCTGGCCAGGTCGGCCAGCAGGGATGAGCGGCCGCTGCCCACTTCGCCCAGTACGAACAGATGGTACCCGGGCTGGTCCATGGACAGTCCAAACCGGGCTGCCTGCTCGGCGCGCTGCTGGCCAATCCATGGCACAGGCAGGCCCAGCAGTTCGCTGGTGTCCTCGAATGCCAGCGAGGCCGGGTCAATGATCACGCGCAACTGGTTGATCGGGAGTGAGGGGCTGGTCATGCGTTGTCGTCCTGGTCGGTTGATGGCGCCTGTAGGGTCATCTTCACACAGACCGTGCCCGCATGCCCGATTTTCCTTTCACGCCTGCGCGGAGCGGACCCGGTCGCGCACGGTCTTTCCCGCGGCCTTGCCGGATCGCACGGCGGCCTCCAGCGTGGCGGGGTAGGGGCCGTCGACATAGTCGCCGGCCGCCAGGATGCCCTGGGTGACACATTGTGCCGGGCGCCGGATGCCGGGCGTGCAGGCAAAGGTGGCGCGTCTGTCGACCAAGGTCTGAAAAGGCTCCAGGCTGCTCAGGCCCAACTGCTCGCGCGCCTGACGCATCACGGCCTGTTCCAGGTCATCCCTGCCGCCCTGGCTCGCGCTGATAACAAAGGCCAGGATGCCCTGCATGGCCGGGTCGTCCGGTGCGAGTTGTCCCCGGTCGAACACGAACTGGGGCGGTGCCCCTGGTGCCTCGCGCAGTGCCAGCATCGGACCTGGCAGGCGCAGGCCCGCAGACCAGGCGTACACCGTGGTGATGGCGGTGAAGTCCAGTTGCGCGCAGCTCTCGCTCCAGTGCAGGAGGTCTTGTGCCGCGTTGTCGCCGGTGTCCGCCGGGCAGGTGCGCGCCGTCGATGCCATGGCCTGAGTCGCCTGCGCTGCCGTCGTGGCCCATATGACCTGGTCGAACGTCTGGTCCACCCCGGGACCCTTGAGGCGCCAGGCCGATCCGTCGCGCTGCATCGAGGTGATTCGAGTGCCGGTTCGCAAGGCCACGCCAGCACCGTGGAAGCGCAACAGCCACTGAGCGGCGCGCTCCGGAAACAGTGACCCCAGATCGGTTCTGGGCAGCAGGAGGGTCGACGCGCGCCAGCGGCCGAACCCTGTCCCCAGCAGGGCGTCCTGCATCACGCGCAGAAAGATGGATCCGCTGGCCTGACGGGTGGGCAGGTTCAGTGCAGACACGCACAGGGGTTCGATCAGGTCGGCCATGGCGCGTGGACCCAGCCCGTGGCAGACGTCGGCGGCCGTGTCCGATGCCTGGCAGCGGAAGCCCCGCCGCCGCCAGCCCGTGACCGTACGGACCAGGGCCATGCGATCGGCCCAGCGCCAACCGCGTGCGGTCAGCATGGTTGCCAGCAGTGCCGGCTGAGCGGGCCAGTTCCGAACCCACGCCGGGGACTGCAGCCCGGTGCCGTCCGGAAAGGGCAGTCCCAGGGGCAGGGGGAGCAGGGCCGTGTGCAGCGGGACACCGACATCCTGCATGCAGGCCAGTGTCTGATGGTAGGCGCCGATCAGGATGTGCTGGCCATTGTCCAGTCGGGCTGTCCTGCCGTCGGGACGGTTCAGTGGCAAGGCACGTGCCCGTCCGCCCAAGGTCCGGCTGGCCTCGAACAGGGTCAGCGCGACGCCGGGACCGGCTGCTTCGATAGCGGCAGCCATGCCGGCCCAGCCCCCGCCGACCACGGCCACGCGCAGGGTCACAGCCGCCCCAGGGCCTGCACCTTCCAGGCGAGCCAGAACTTGCGCAGCGGCGTCAGACTGACCCGGCGGGTGAGCACCAGCGTCGGGTCTGCGGCGATCTCGTGCAGCAAGGTGCGGTAGATGCTGGCCATCATGAGGCCAGGCTTCTGTGCCCGGCGATCGGCCACCGGCAGCATGGCCAGCGCTTCGTCGTAGATCTGCAGGGCGCGCTGGCACTGAAATGCCATCAGTTCGCCAAAACGCTTTCTGAAATCCGTCGGATCGGCGCCCGGCGCGACACCCCGCTTGAGCAGTTCGTGCGCCTTGATGTCAAAGCGCTGCAATTCATTGACCGGTAGATAGATGCGTCCGCGCACGGCATCCTCGCCCACGTCGCGGATGATGTTGGTCAACTGGAATGCCAGACCCATGCGGTGGGCGTAGACGGTCGTACCAGGGTCGGTCTGACCGAAGATGCGCGCGGCGACCTCGCCCACCACGCCGGCGACCAGGTGGCAGTACTGCTGGAGGTTGGCAAAGTCCAGGTAACGGCTCTGGTCGAGATCCATCTGGCAGCCATCGATGACCGCCAGGAGATGCCGGGCTTCGATGCCGTGGCTGGCTGTGTGGGGCATCAATGCCTGTGTCACGGGATGGCCCGGATGGCCGGTGAAGGCCTGGGCCACCTCCTGGCGCCACCAGTGCAGTTTGGCCTGCGCGACGCCTGGGTCCGCCACCTCGTCGACGACATCGTCGACTTCGCGGCAGAACGCATAGAACGCCGTGATGGCTGCACGCCTTTCAGCGGGCAGGAACAGAAAAGCGTAATAGAAGCTGCTGCCCGAGGCGGCCGCCTTCTGCTGGACGTAGTCTTGTGGGCTCATGGTGTCTGGTTGAGCCCCGAGTGTAATCAGCGGCGTGTCAGACCAATGGGGTCAGGCGTTTCCGGCGCATGAAGGACAGGTAGAGCAGCGGCACGATGAACAGGGTCAACAGGGTCGAGAAGGCCAGCCCCCAGACGATGCTGGCGGCCACCGGACCCCATAGCAGGCTCTTGCCACCGATGCCGAAGGCCAGCGCGAACAGGCCGCCAATGGTGGTGGTGGTGGTGATCAGGATGGGCACCACGCGCCGCCGCCCCGCCTGCACGATGGCGTGAATGGTGCTCGTGCCGCCATACAGGCGCTGGTTGGCCGCATCGATCAGGACGATGGCGGAATTCACCGCGATGCCGGTCAGTGCAATCACCCCATAGAGCGTGTACAGGGACAGCGGGTTGCCCGAAATGGCCAGACCGAAGGCCACGCCGGTAAATGCCAGCGGCACCGTCACCAGGATCATCAGGGGTTGCCAGTAGCTGCGGAACTGCGCGGCCAGTATCAGGTAGATGAGACCGACGCCCAGCAGGAACAGCGACTGCATGGCAGCCAGGCTTTCCTCGATGTCTTCGAGTTCACCCGAGAAATCCAGGTCGATGCCGCCATGTGCAGTGCGGATCTTGTCCCATTCGGCCTTGATGATGTCGTTGGCAGCCTTGGTATCGGTGACATCCTTGTCCAGATTGGCCTCCACCGTGACCGTGCGGCGCAGGTTGTAGTGCCGGATGAAACCTCGTCCCGGCACGGCCCTGGCCTGCACCAGCGTACCCAGTCGCGTGATCTGGCCGTTGGGCAAAGCCAGTGGTTCATCCAGCAGTGCCGCCGGGTCCACACGCAGGTCCTGCCCGCTTCGCAAGGCCTGGTCGGAGCGCACGCGCAGATCGATTTTGTCGCCTTCGTCCCGGGTGAAGGCCACCACCTCACCGTCCACGGCCAGTCGCACCAGGCGGGCCACCTGCCCCGCACCGAGACCGGACGCCCGCAAGGCATCCGGGTCGAGTTCCAGTTGCAGTTGCGGCCTGCCTGGCAGGTTGTCGTCCTGCACGTCCCGCGTGCCCGGGATGGCTGCGACGATGGACTTGAGCGCATCGGCAGCCCGCTGGATCTGGTCGAAATCGTCGCCACGCACCTTGACGCTGATGGCCTTGCCCGCCGGTGGTCCACCGGAGAGGACGGTGAAACTCTTGCGCCCGGGGCCGGCCATCGACTCGATGTCCGCGCGCATGGCCTCGACCACGGCCTGAACATCCCGGGCGCCCGGGGTGCGCGGGTTGAGCGAGACGAACACCTGTCCGTACAGGTCGCCATACACCGGCTCGGTCTCGGTGAACTTGAGCCCGGCCGTGCTGGTGACGGCCCGGGCCTCGGCGTCGGTTCCGATGCCTTGCAGATGTTCGCGAACGGCGACCTCCACCCGACGCGTTTCCAGCAGCGTGTCTTCCAGCGAGGCGGTTTCGGGCATGTCCACGTTCACGTAGAAAGCACGGATCGGATCGAAGGCGAAGAACTGGACCCGGATCACGCCAGTGACCAGCAGGGACACGGCGGCCAGAACCGACACCACACCAGCGACGGCGAACCGGATCGGGCGTCGCAACACGTAGGCCAGGATCTGGCCATAGCGCAGGCGGATGCCGCGCGTGAAGCGTTCGCGCCAGCGGTGCATGCGTGAGGGCCGGTCAAAGCGAACGCCGATGGCCGACACATGCACGGGCATCATCCAGAAGGCTTCGACCAGCGAGATGGCCAGGGCCAGGGTGACCACGAACGGGATCACGAACATGAACTTGCCGACGATGCCGGGCAGCAGCATCAGGGGGAGGAAGGCCGCCATGGTGGTGGCCACCGACGCGACCACCGGCTTCCACATCTCCTCGATGGCTTCCAGACTGGCCTCCAGGGCGCCCTGGCCCCGGGCCATGCGGTAGTAGATGGACTCCACCACGACCACGGCGCAGTCCACCAGCATGCCCAGTGCGATCACCACCCCCAGCAGCACCGAGACATTGACGGTGTAGTCCATGGACTGCAGCAGGGCAAAGGTGCCCAGCAGGGAGAATGGGATGCCCAGGGCCACCAGGACGCCGATGCGCCACCCCAGAAACACCCAGCAGACGGCCAGCACCATGACGATGCCGTACAGCGCATTGGTCTGCATCACACCGATGGCCTCACGTGTCGGTACCGTCTGGTCGTCGGTGAGCACCAGCTGCAGGCCTTCCGTGGCCAGCACCTGATTCTGCCGTTCAACATAGGCCTTGAGCCGGTCGACCAGTTCCAGCGTGTTGGTGCCGGATTTCTTGGTGATGGCCAGTGACACCGCATGGCGGCCATCCATGGACGCATACTGCGACGCAGGCGCCCGGGCCCGCTCGATGCGGGCGACATCGCCGAGTTCGGCGGAAACGCCCGGGCGCATGGCCGATGTCACGGGCAGACGGGCCAGCAGGCCGGGATCGGTCATGACGCCCTTGACGCTGACCGACCAGGAGCCGCCCTGGGTGTGCAGGGTGCCCCCGCTGGTGTCGCGCCACCAGGCCGCCAGCGCGTCGGCCACGTCGGATGCCAGCAGGCCACGAGACGCCAGGGCGGTCGCATCCGGGCTGACCAGGATTTCCGGGTCGCGCAGGCCCGAGGCATAGACCTGGTCCACGCCGGTCAGGCGCTCCATGTCGTCCTTGAGGCGACGCGCGTTCAGGCGCAGGCCTTCGTCATCGGCCTGGCCGACGAGCATCAGCGCGGCGGTCGGAAAACCGTTGCTGGTGGTGATCTCGATGATCAGGGGATCTTCTGCAATGGCGGGCAGTTCGCTGGATGCCTTGTTCTGGATCTCGCGTCTCAGATCCGCCATCCGCTTGTCGAAAGAGCGCTCGGAGATTTCTCGAAAGCGCACGAGCATGCTCGAGATGTTCTCGCGCGAACTGGAGACGACAAAGCGCACGTCGGCCACGCCCTTGATACCGTCCTCCAGCGGGTTGGTCACCAGCCGTTCGACTTCCTCGGCGCTGGCGCCCGGCAGGACGGTGGTGACGCTGACCCAGTTGAAGTTGATCTCCGGGTCCTGTTCGCGCGGCATGGTCAGGTAGCCCAGCAGGCCGATGAGCATCACCACCACAAAGGCTATGTTCGCCAGAGGGTGGTTGGTGAGCAGCGATCGCATGAAGGCCATGGGTCAGTCGCCCTGCCGGTCGCGTTGGCTGATGCTCACCTGCTGGCCGTCCTGCAGGGCCGACTGACCGTGAATCACCACGCGGGACGCTGGCGCCCACCCGGCGGGCATCGGCACAGCCCGACCTTCCTGGGCTCCTGCGATGGCCTGGAACCGGGCAACGGTCTGTGCCCCCTCGCTGCCCAGCAGGAACACACCCAGCTGACCCTGGCGCCTGACCAGCAACTGGGGCGGAAGGTGGGCCCTGCTGTCTTCCCAGTGAAGGGTCCCGGACGTGCCTGGCGCCGGAGCCTGGGTTCTGTCGTTGAAGCTCAGCCGGGCGGTTCGTGTGCGCGCCGGCGCACTGACCGTCGTGCCCAGCCGCTGCAGGGTGACCGGAACTGCATGGGCCGGTCCCTTGAACTGCAGGTTCCGACCTCGGCCCAGGCTGGCGGCGCTGCGGGAATCCAGGGCCGCCTCCAGTTCGACGGGACCGCTTTCCGCCAGTACAAAGAGCTGGGTGCCCGGGGCCACCGTTTCGCCTGTCTGCGCCGTCCGTTCGACGATCTCGCCATCGAACGGCGCACGCAGGACCGTCTTGTCCAGCAACCGCTGCGCCGTGGCCAGCTGGGCCTGTGCCGCGTCGGATTCGGCCTGTAGCAGCTCGACTTCGGTTTCGCGCTGGGCCAGGGCATCCGGCGAGAAGAATCCCTTCTCGGTCAGCTCCCGTGACCGCTGGAGTTGGGCGCGGGCCAGTCGCAGGCGGGCCTGACTGGCATCCAGGGCCGCACGTGTCTTCTGTACGTCCAGCGCCCGGTCCCGCGGATCGATCTGGGCCAGGGTCTGGCCCCGTCGAACCTGCGCACCGACGTCGGCAGTCCACCGCTGCAGCGTTCCGCCCACCTCGACCGACAGCCGGGACACATTGCGCCCAAGGACCTGTGCCGCAGCCTCCTGCATGGGAAAGACCCAGCTGGAATCCAGGCGGGCAGCGGTGACCACGGGGACAGCAGGTGCGGCGGCCACTGCTGCCGGTGACTGGGTCCAGGCGGACGGAGCAGTCAGGGCACAGGTGGTTGCAGCCAGGGTCAGAGACAGCAGGCGCAGGTGCGTTTTGAGCATGTGGGTCATGTCGGACGGGTTGGGCAGACGGGCGGGCGCTTGTTCACATGAGCAGCGCACGCCAGATCATCCGTGGAAGGTCGGCGCGACCCACCGATGGGCGCCGCAGCCAGCTGCGGTGACCGGAGGAACCGATCTTGTCCAGGATACGCAGGCCACCTTGTACCACCAGTCGCAGCTCCCAGCCGAACCTGCCTGGCAGGCGATGGACGAGCGGTGCGCCCGAGCCCATCATTTCCCGGGCGTGGCCGCACAGGTGGGCCACCACTGCCTGGCGGGCTGGGTCAAGGGTCGTGTCCCTGAGCCATCCGCCGTCGGAAAAATGCGAGGGCGTCAGGCCGTGCGCCTCAAGCAGGTCCGTGGGCAGATAGTCTCGGCCACGGGCCAGATCCACGCCAAGATCCTGCCAGAAGTTGATCAGCTGCAGGGCGCTACAGATACGGTCGCTCTGGACCAGGGCAGGCGTATCGGAAATGCCATAAAGGTGCAGCAGCAGCCGTCCGACCGGATTGGCCGAAAGCCGGCAGTAGTCCAGCAGGTCGTCTTCGCAGGCGTAGCGGTGCCGGCTGTCGGTATGGCGTACGTCCTGTTCGAAGGCGTCGAGCAGGTCGTGCAGCAGCCGGACGGGCAGTCGATGCTGGCGCAGCGCCACCTGCAGGGGCTGAAACACCTGCGGCCAGGCCGATGCATCGGGCGCCGCGCCCGAGACGACATGGTCCAGCGCCAGCCGGTAGCGGCGCAAGGCGGCCAGTCGTTCGGTCGCGGTCCATGTGCCTTCATCTGCCAGATCATCTGCCGTGCGGGCAAAGTGATAGATCGCCGTCACGGGCTGGCGCAAGGCGGCCGGGCAGAGCCACGAAGCCACGGGAAAGTTCTCGTAGTGCGCCACGCCACCGGCCAGGCCCTCCGCCTGGGTGTGGGTGGCGTCACCGGTCATGTGTGTCACGGGCTTGCATCCAGACTCATCTACAATAATACTAACCAGTCAGTCATTAACTGAGCTGGCGCGGTCCATTCGCCCGTTGCGCTGGTGGGCAGGTCTGCGCATTGTCCCGACCCTGGCACGAATAGAGTTCCAACAATGAAAACCTTGCATTTTGTCTTTTTCGTGATCGCCAGTTGCCTTCTGGCTGCCTGCTCGAAGCCGGAGGCACCCCAGGAGCCGGTCCGGTCCGTCAAATTGGTGCTCGTGTCCGGTTCGGATCTGCAGGACACGACCGAGTATGCCGGTGAGGTCAGGGCGCGTGTCGAATCCCAGCCGGGGTTCCGGGTGGCCGGCAAGCTGATCGAGCGGCTGGTCGAGCCGGGGCAGCGTGTCCGCAAGGGGCAGTTGCTGGCACGGCTGGATCCCCAGGACTATGCATTGGCCAGCCAGGCTGCGCAGGCTCAGCAGGCTGCCGCCAGCACCCAACGTGACCTGGCCGCAGCCGATCTGCGCCGATTCACGGATCTGCGCCGGCGCGGCTTTGTCAGCGACGCCGAGATCGAGCGCAGAAAGGCCACCCTGGATGCAGCCGAAGCGGCCTTGCGGCAGGCGCAGGCCCAGTTGGCCGTGCAAGGCAACCAGGCTTCATATACCCGTCTGATGGCCGATGCAGACGGTCTGGTGACCGCGGTCTTGGCCGAGGTGGGGCAGGTAGTGGCAGCCGGTGCACCCGTGCTGCGGGTGGCGCAGGACGGTGCACGCGAGGTGTGGACCTCCGTACCGGAAGACCGGCTCAAGGGTATGCGCCTTGGCCAGTCGGCCCAGGTCCGCCTGTGGGCGGATCAGGCCGGAGGACAGGCCGGCACACTGGCCGCCACCGTGCGCGAGATCGCGGGCAGTGCGGACCGCGCCACGCGCACCTATGCCGTCAAGTTCAGCCTTCCGGCCGCCGCAGATGTTCCTCTGGGTGCGACGGCCTATGTGCGCGTGAACACCGTGGTCGCGGACGGCCACCGTCCTGTAGCCGGCGTGCGCCTGCCATCCAGTGCACTGCTGCGCAGTGGCGATGTGACCACGGTCTGGGTGTTTGACCCCCAGACACAGACGGTCGGTTCCAGGCCCGTCCAGGTGGTGACCGCCGATGGCAATGATGTGGTTGTCGCCGGCCTGGAGGCGGGACTGGAGGTCGTTGCTGCCGGCGTTCACGTGCTCTCGCCGGGGCAGAAGGTCGTCCGTTTCGCGGCCCCGGTCCAGCAGTGAGGTCCGCTATGCAGACCGAACACGCTGCCGATACGAAACCCGGCTCCTGGATTGACCGCTGGAACCTTTCGCGCTGGGCGCTGGACCACCAGGCCTTGACGCGCTATCTCATGATCGTGCTGATGCTGCTCGGCGTCAGCGCCTACTTCCAGCTGGGACAGGACGAAGATCCCCCGTTCACCTTCCGTGCCATGGTGGTGCAGGCCTACTGGCCGGGCGCCACTGCCCAGCAGGTGGCCGAGCAGGTTTCCGACCGCATCGAAAGGACTCTTCAGGAAGTGCCCCATGCGGATGTCATCCGCAGCTATGCCAAGCCCGGAGAGGCCCTGATCCTGTTCCAGCTCAAGGACAGTTCGCCGCCGTCCGACGTTCCACATCTCTGGTACACCGTCCGCAAGAAGATCGGCGACATGCGCAGCACCCTGCCTCAGGGTGTGCTGGGTCCCTTCTTCAATGACGAGTTTGGTGACGTCTATGGTGTGATCTATGCCTTGCAGGGTGACGGTTTCTCGCAGGCCGAGATGAAGCAGGTCGCCGACGACGTGCGCCAGCGCCTGCTGCGGGTTCCGGATGTGAGCAAGGTGGCGCTCTTTGGCGTGCAGCCCGAGAAGCTGTATGTCGATGTACCGCAGATGCGGCTGGCGGCCCTGGGGCTGGACCTGAACCAGGTCCTGGCCAGTCTGGGCCAGCAAAATGCCGTCGAGTCGGCGGGCATCCTGCAGATGCCGCTGGACACCTTGCGCGTGCGGGTCGAAGGTGCCTTCAACTCGGTGGACGAGTTGCGCGCCATGCCCATTCGCGGCGCCGATGGAGCCCAGATCCGCCTGGGCGACATTGCGGACGTCCATCTGGGCTATGTCGACCCCGCGCAGATCCTGGTTCGCCATGACGGCAAGGACAGCATTGCCCTGGGCATATCGATGGCCAGCGGTGGCGACATCATTGCCCTGGGCAAGGCCCTTCAGGGGGCTGTCACCGACGTGGCTGCCACCCTGCCGGCGGGCATGAGTCTGGTGCAGGTGCAGGACCAGCCCCGGGCGGTGGCGACGTCGGTCAACGAGTTCGTCAAGGTGCTGGTCGAAGCCGTCGTCATCGTGCTTGCGGTCAGCTTCGTGGCCCTGGGCCTGCACCGGCGTGAGGGCGGGAGGGGCCTGCGACGTTACACACTGGACGTCAGGCCCGGACTGGTGGTCTTCATCACCATTCCCCTGGTGCTGTCGATCACTTTCCTGGTGATGCAGTACTGGGGCATCGGCCTGCACAAGATATCGCTGGGCTCGCTCATCATTGCGTTGGGCCTCCTGGTCGATGACGCCATCATTGCCGTCGAGATGATGGTGCGCAAGCTGGAGGAAGGTCACACCATGATGCGGGCCGCCACCTTCACCTGGGAGGTGACCGCCATGCCCATGCTCACGGGAACGCTCATCACGGCGGCCGGCTTCCTGCCGATCGGCCTGGCTCAGTCCACGGTCGGCGAGTACACCTTCGCCATCTTTGGCGTGACCTCCGCTGCCCTGGTCATTTCCTGGGTGGTGGCCGTGATGTTCGTGCCTTACCTGGGCGTGAAGCTGCTCAAGGTCAAGCCGCACGTCGGGCAGGTTCAGGAGGTGTTCGACGGTCCGTTCTACGACCGATTCCGTGCTGTCGTCGACTGGTGCGTGCAGCATCGCTGGATCACCATCGGAGCGACCGTGCTGACCTTCGTCCTCGGTCTGGCCGGGATGGGCAAGGTGCAGCAGCAG
Organism: Burkholderiaceae bacterium; assembly: GCA_041396505.1. Taxonomy (GTDB): domain Bacteria; phylum Pseudomonadota; class Gammaproteobacteria; order Burkholderiales; family Burkholderiaceae_C; genus Hydrogenophaga. The sequence goes on along the minus strand of JAWKYL010000021.1, from coordinate 20,876 downwards.
TTTTTTCCGGATTCAAGCCGTCCCGAGATCCTGGTGGACATCTGGCTTCCCGAAGGCAGCAGCATTGCCGCCACCGACGAGGTGGCCCGGCGCCTCGAAACCCGGTTGGGCTCGACCGAGGGCGTCCGGTCCGTGAGCACCTGGGTGGGCAGCGGCGTGCCGCGTTTCTACCTGCCGCTGGACCAGATATTCCCGCAGGGCAACGTGGCTCAACTGATCGTGCAGCCTGAGAACCTTCGCGAGCGGGAACGCCTTCGGCAGCTGTTCCCGGCAATGCTGGCCACCGAATTCCCCGAGGTACGCGGGCGCGTCAAGCTGCTGCCCAATGGTCCTCCCGTACCCTATCCGGTGCAGTTCCGTGTGGTCGGTACCGATCCGGCCGTGCTGCGGGGGCTGGCCGACGAAGTCAAGACCGCCATGCGCCAGAACCCGAATACCCGGGGCGTCAATGACAACTGGAACGAGTCGGTCAAGGTCATGCGGCTGGAGGTGGATCAGTCCAAGGCACGCGCCCTTGGGGTATCGAGCCAGTCGATCGCGCGCGCATCCCACACCATGCTCAGTGGCAGCACGGTGGGCCAGTACCGTGACGGTGACCGCCTGATCGACATCGTGCTGCGTCAGCCACCGCAGGAGCGCGACGCCATAACCGACCTCGCGCTGGCCTACGTCCAGACGGCGTCCGGCCAGAGCATTCCGTTGCTGCAGGTGGCCCGACCCTCTTTCGAGTGGGAGCCTGGGGTCATGTGGCGCGAGAACCGCGACTATGCCATCACGGTCCAGAGCGATGCGGTCGAAGGCGTACAGGGTGCCACGATCACCGCGCAACTGCTGCCGGCCCTGCGCCAGATGGAGGCCGAATGGCGCCAGCGGGGCCTCTCGGGCTACCGGGTCGACGTCGCGGGCGCAGCGGCCGAAAGCAGCAAGGGTTCGTCGTCCATTGCCGCAGGCGTGCCGGTGATGCTGTTCATCGTGTTCACCTTGCTGATGCTGCAATTGCAGAGCTTCAGCCGGGCCCTGCTCGTGTTCGTCACCGGCCCGCTGGGCATGGCCGGCGTGGCGGCGGCCTTGCTGGCGCTGGGACGACCGTTCGGCTTTGTGGCCCTGCTGGGTGTGATCGCGCTCATGGGCATGATCCAGCGCAACTCCGTCATCCTGATTGACCAGATCGAGCAAGACCGTGCGCGGGGCGTGCCGGTGTGGGATGCCATTGTTGACTCGACCGTGCGGCGCATGAGGCCGATCGTCCTGACGGCGGCAGCGGCGGTGCTGGCCATGATTCCGCTCTCGCGCAGTGTCTTCTGGGGGCCGATGGCGGTGGCCATCATGGGCGGCCTGATCGTGGCCACCGTGCTGACCTTGCTGGCCTTGCCCGCGATGTACGCCGCCTGGTTCAGGGTCCGCCGATAGGTCGGCCGCTGCGGGTGATGGCGCTCGACCCGGCACGCCGGCACGGGCCACAATACGCCATGCGCCTGCGCCATATCGAGGTCTTCAATGCCGTCATGCTCACCGGCAGCGTCAGCGCTGCCGCGCGCATGATCAACGTCACCCAGCCGGCGGTGAGCCGCACCCTGCAGCATGCCGAGCTGCAGCTGGGCTTCCCGCTCTTTCAGCGCGTGGGCGGCCGGCTTCAGCCCACGCTGGAAGCGCAGACCCTGTATCCGCATGTCGAGCGGCTGTTCCAGCAGCTCGATGAAGTGCAGCGCCTGTCGGCGAACTTGCGTGCTGGCCGCAGCCAGCACGAGTTGCTGGTGCTGACCGTGCTGGCCCTGAGCTATGAAGTGATGCCCCGGGCCTTGCGGCTGTTCCGGCAAAAGCATCCAAAGGTCGTGGTGCATCACCAGGCGCTGCATTCACCCCAGATCGTTTCGGCACTGGCGTTGCAGGAAGCGGATATCGGCTACGTGTTCAGTGTCCCGCCCCACCCGGCGCTCACGCTCGAATCGCTGGGCAGCCGGTCGGTGGTCTGCGTGGCGCCGCGCGGCATGCTGCCGGCACGTCTGGTGCGCGCCGGGGAGCTGCGGCTGGACGATCTGGCCGGGCTGCCCGTGGTGGCGCTGGACCAGCAGGACCCGCTGGGCGTCTTGCTGGCCCACACCTTGCGCGACAGTGGCGCCGTGCTGGATGTCGTCGCCACGGTGCAGACCTACCATGTGGCGCTCGCCCTGGCCCAGCACGGTGTCGGCGTGGCGATGGTCGAGTCCTGTACCGCCGCCTCGGCCGACCGGCGGCGCGTCGATGTGCTGCGCCTGATGCCAGGCATCGCCGTACCCGTTCAGGCCTTGCGACCGGCGCAACGTCCTGGTTCCCAGACGGTCAGGGCATTCACGCGCTGCATGGTGCAGGCGCTGGAAGATGTCGGACCGGTCGGTCTGACGGCGAACGCCTGATCCGTTCGCGAAGCCGGTCGGCGCTGCCCATGGCCAGCGTCAGGCCAAGCGCGCCATGTCCCGTGTTGAGCCACAGGTTGGCAGGGCATCCCGGAATCTGGCCGATCAAGGGCGCCCGCTGGGGTGGCCGGCCTCAGGCCGGCCCAGGGTTGCAGGTGGTCCGACAGGTCGAGACCCGGAAACACCTCGCCGGTGGTGTGCTTCAGTGATGCGATGCGGGCAGGGTCCACGCTGCGGTTCTCGCCCACCAGTTCGGCCATGCCCGCCACCCGAAGTCGGTGACCGATGCGTGCGAACACGACCTTGCGTGCCAGGTCGGTGACGCTGACCCGGGGCGCTCGGGCAGCATCGGATGGTGTGATGGGCACGGTGATGCTGTAGCCCTTGAGTGGATACACCGGCAGTCGCAACCCCAACGGCCTCGCCAGTCGGACGGACCCGGTGCCAGCAGCCAGCACAAAGGCGTCGGCTTCCACTTCGGCAGACGTCAGCCGGACGGCCTGCACCTGGTCGCCGGACCGACGCCAGCCCCGGACGTTCTCGCCGAGCAGGAAGCGAACCCCCCTGGCCGCCAGGCGCTGGTGCAATCCCTGGCACAGCTGGTGGGCATCGACAGCGCATTCACTGGGCGTGTACACACCGCCAGCCGTCTTGGGCGCGTAGCGGGCCAATGCAGGTTCGACCTCGGCGCAGGCTTGCGCGCTGAGGATGCGCTGGGTTGCTCCGCCCATGGACGCCTGGAGTTCAACCTGCCGCCGTGCGCCTTCCAGGCCTTTGGCGTCGGGGTACAGCACCAGCTTTCCACTGGCCGCGAAATCACAGTCCAGTTGCTCTTCCCTGAGCAGTTGTTCAAACACCTGCCGGCTGTGGGCTGCCAGATCCAGCAATTGCGCAGTGGTCTCGCGCGACACGTGGCTCCGGCAGGCCGCCATGAATCGCAGCATCCAACCCCATTGCGCCGGATCGGCCTGTAGCCTGAACCGCAAGGGCGAGTCCGGTGAAAGCAGCAGCTTGGGTAGCTGCATCCAGATGGACGGGTCGGCCAGCGGCTGAACATAGGCGTAGCTCAATTGCGCACCATTGCCTCCGCTGGTGCCGGCCCCCGGCTGACCGCTGTCGACCACGGTCACCTGCCAGCCGTCGCGCGACAGGGCCCAGGCCGTACCCAAGCCGATGATGCCCGCGCCAATGACGGCCACATGGCCTGGTGAAGTCGGTGTCTGTGTCATGCCTTCACTGTAGGCGGATATGCGCTTTCGCAGGCATGAAGATCGGCTTCCGTCCCATAACCAAAATTTATGGATACCGCCTGTATTGGCATTTCCTCCGTCGCCGCAGCGTGTCTAGACTGGCGGATCAGTCATCCACCCAGCTACTCATCCGCACCAGGCCACCATGTACGACAGTCGCGTCTTTCACCGCCAGCTCCAGAAACGTCCACCGGTCGCCGTTGCGGGCGAGGGGGTACACATCATCGACGCCGATGGGCGTCGCTACATCGACGCTTCCGGAGGCGCTGCCGTCTCCTGCCTGGGGCATGGCCATCCGGATGTCAAGGCCGCCATGCACCGCCAGATCGACCAGCTGTCCTATGCGCACACCAGTTTCTTCACGACCGAGGTGGCCGAACAGCTGGCTGATCAGCTGGTGGATACGGCGCCCGCCGGCATGAGTCATGTCTACTTTGTCAGCGGCGGATCGGAGGCGGTGGAAGCTGCGCTGAAGATGGCCCGGCAGTACTTCGTCGAGGTGGGACAGCCGCAGCGCCAGCACTTCATTGCCCGCCGCCAGAGTTACCACGGCAACACCCTCGGCGCCCTGGCGGTCGGTGGCAACGAGTGGCGGCGGGCGCAGTTCCGTCCGCTCCTGATCGATGTGACCCACGTTTCGCCATGCTACGAATACCGCGACCGACGGGACGACGAAACGCCGGAACAGTACGGCCAGCGGCTGGTGGCCGAGCTGTCGGAAACCATCGAACGCCTGGGGCCGGAAAACGTGATGGCCTTCGTGGCCGAAACCGTCGGAGGCGCCACGGCCGGCGTGCTGACGCCGGTCCCCGGTTACCTCAAGGGCGTTCGGGAGCTGTGCGATCGCCATGGCATCCTGCTCATCCTGGACGAGGTGATGTGTGGCATGGGGCGCACCGGAACGCTGCACGCCTGCGAACAGGACGGGGTGGTGCCCGACCTGCTCACCATTGCCAAGGGACTGGGCGGCGGATACCAGCCCATCGGTGCCGTTCTCGTGCAGGAACGTCTGGTCGACGCCATGCGGAACGGCAGCGGGTTGTTCCAGCACGGCCACACCTACCTGGGGCATGCGGTGGCCTGCGCAGCGGCGCTGGCGGTTCAGGAGGTCATTCATCGAGACGGTCTTCTCGACCGCGTCAAGGCAGCCGGTGACCATCTGCAGCGCGAGCTGCAACAACGTTTCGGTGATCACTCCCACGTGGGAGACATCCGGGGGCGGGGTCTTTTCTTGGGCCTGGAGTTTGTCGCCGACCGCGACAGCAAGCGCTGGTTCGACCCGACGCTGAAACTGCATGCGCGCCTGAAGGCAGCAGCCATGGCAGAGGGCCTGATGGTCTATCCGATGGGTGGAACGGTCGATGGCCGGTGCGGAGACCACGTCCTGCTGGCGCCCCCCTTCATTGCGACCGACGCGCAGCTCAGCGAAGTGGTCGACCGCCTGTCGACGGCCTTGGGCAAGGTGCTGGCTGACATCAAACTGACGACGGCCTGACGTCATGAAATTTATGCATGGGTTCACAGGGAAAATCCGGGGCCTGGCGGGCTTCGAAAGTGTGAACCTGGCATTACGATTGCTTCACCCCGTGCTGATGCCCCAAAAGGGACGCACGATTTTCATCAACCACGCAGACCCCTGCAGGAGACCTTCTTCATGAAAAAGATCATTGCTTGCCTGAGCGCCGTTGGTGCCGCCGTTGCCCTGATGGCGCCGGCAGCGCCCGCACTGGCCCAACAGAAGTTCATGACCATCGGTACCGGTGGTGTGACCGGTGTGTACTACGCCGCCGGTGGTGCCATCTGCCGCCTGGTCAACAAGGATCGCTCCAAGCACGGCTACCGCTGCACGGTCGAGTCCACCGGGGGTTCCGTGGCCAACATCAACACCATCCGCGCCGGTGACCTGGATTTCGGTGTGGCCCAGTCCGACTGGAACTACCACGGCTTCAAGGGCACGAGCAGCTTCGAGAAGGCCGGTGCCTTCGCCGATCTTCGCTCCGTGTTCTCCCTGCACCCCGAGCCCTTCACCGTCCTGGCCCGCGCCGACGCCAATGTGAAGGACTTCTCCGAACTCAAGGGCAAGCGCGTGAACGTCGGCAACCCCGGTTCCGGCACGCGCGCGTCCATGGACATGCTGCTGGGTGCCATGGGCTGGAAGGTCTCCGATTTCGGTCTGGCCGCCGAGCTCAAGGCCGACGAGCACGGCGCGGCCCTGTGCGACAACAAGATCGATGCCTTCTTCTATGGCGTTGGCCACCCCAGTGCCAACATCCAGGACCCGGTGACCACCTGCGGCGCCAAGCTGGTCAACATCACCGGCCCGGCCATCGACAAGCTGGTGGCGGCCAATTCCTTCTACGCCAAGGCCACCATCCCGGCCGGTATGTACAAGGGCAACGACCAGGCCACACAGACCTACGGTGTGCTGGCCACGTTCGTCACGTCGGCCAAGGCGCCGGACGATCAGGTGTACACCCTGGTCAAGGCCGTGTTCGAGAACTTCGACGAATTCAAGAAGCTGCACCCTGCCCTGGCCAACCTGAACCCCGAGAACATGGTCAAGGACGGCCTGTCGGCGCCGCTGCACCCGGGTGCTGCCAAGTACTACCGCGAAAAGGGCTGGCTGAAGTGACGGCCTGACGCGAGCCCGGTTCGCGTTATCCTGCGCCCCATGTCGGCTTGTCCGGCGTGGGGCTTTTCCATACAGACTTGCCGCTGCGTCCACCTGTCCGAGAAGGAGTGCCCATGAACTCGCCCCAGTCCAACGAGATCGACGTCAACAAACTCGTCGAAGACAACGACACAGGGGGACGCAAACCCGGCCCCATGGTGGCACGCCTGCTGCTGGTGGTGGCCGTGGCCTGGTCGCTGTTCCAGCTCTGGATTGCCTCGCCTCTGCCGTTCTCTCTGGGTGTCTTTGTGCTCAATGACACCGAGAGTCGGGCCATCCATCTCACCTTTGCCGTGTTTCTGGCCTATCTGGCCTATCCGGCATCGAAACGCTCACCCAGTGCCTACATACCCGTGCTGGACTGGGTCCTTGCCCTGGTGGGTGCCTTCTGTGCCGGCTACCTGTTCTGGTTCTACCGCGACCTGGCCACCCGGCCAGGCATGCCCACGACGATGGATGTCTGGGCCGCCGGCGTTGGCGTGCTGCTGCTGCTCGAAGCGACGCGGCGGGTACTCGGCCTGCCCATGGTCATCGTGGCGGCGGTGTTCCTGATCTACACCTTCGTCGGCCCCTACATGCCCGACCTGCTGGCCCACCGAGGCGCGTCCGTCGACCGCGCCGCAGCCCACTTCTGGCTCACGACGGAAGGGGTGTTCGGCGTTGCCCTGGGTGTTTCCAGCGGTTTCATCTTCCTGTTCGTGCTGTTTGGTTCACTGCTGGACAAGGCGGGTGCCGGCAACTACTTCATCAAGAGTGCGTTCGCCCTGCTGGGTCACATGCGGGGCGGACCGGCCAAGGCCGCTGTGGTCTCGTCCGCGGCCACCGGTCTCATCTCGGGTTCGTCCATCGCCAATGTCGTGACCACGGGCACCTTCACCATCCCGCTCATGAAGCGCGTCGGATACCGTGGCGACCAGGCCGGCGCGGTCGAGGTGTCCTCCTCGGTCAATGGCCAGATCATGCCGCCGGTCATGGGCGCGGCGGCGTTCCTCATGGTCGAGTACGTCGGGATTCCGTATGTGCAGGTGATGAAGCACGCCTTCCTGCCAGCCATCATTTCCTACATTGCGCTGTTCTACATCGTGCACCTGGAGGCGCTCAAGGCCGGCATGCAAGGCCTGCCGCGGCGCACTCCGACCACGGGCACGCAGCGCCTGATGTCATTCCTGATGACGGTCAGCGGCTTCATTGTCCTGGCCGGTGTCACTTACTACGTGATCGGCTTTCTCAAGTCCATGCTGGGCTCGGCCGCCGTCCCGGTCATCGGTGTCGGCCTGCTGGCGTCGTACATTGCCCTGCTCTGGGTGGGGTCACGCCAGCCCGACCTGCCAATCGATGATCCCAACTCGCCCGTGTTCGAGCTGCCCGAGACCGGCCCCACCGTGAAGGCCGGACTGCACTATCTGCTGGCCGTGGTGGTGCTGGTCTGGTGCCTCATGGTTGAACAGCTCTCGCCCGCGCTGTCGGCCTTCTGGGCCACCATGTTCATGATGTTCGTCATGGTCACCCAGAAGCCGCTGCTGGGGATGATGCGCGGGGATCACCAGTTCATGGCCCATTTCCGGGTCGGACTGGCCGATCTGGTCGATGGACTGGCCACTGGCGCCCGCAACATGATCGGCATTGGGGTGGCCACCGCCGCTGCCGGCATCATCGTGGGTACGGTTTCGCTGACCGGCGTCGGCCTGGTCATGACCGAGCTGGTCGAGATCCTCTCGGGTGGCAACCTGATGCTGATGCTGGTGCTGGTCGCCGTCATCAGCCTGGTGCTGGGCATGGGCCTGCCCACCACCGCCAACTACATCGTGGTCTCGACCCTGATGGCGCCGGTGGTGGTGGAACTGGGCGCCCAGAGTGGCCTGATCGTGCCCCTGATCGCCGTCCATCTGTTCGTGTTCTATTTTGGCCTCATGGCCGACGTGACACCGCCGGTCGGCCTGGCGTCGTTCGCGGCGGCGGCCATTGCACGCCACGACCCCATCAAGACCGGGTTGACCGCCTTCTACTACAGCATGCGCACGGCCATCCTGCCGTTCCTGTTCATCTTCAACACCCAGTTGCTGCTGATCGGGCTGACGGGACCGCTGCACCTGATCCTGACCGTGGGCATCGCCCTGGTGGCCATGCTGGTGTTTGCCGCCGCCACCCAGGGGTACTTCTTCACCCGCAACCGATGGTACGAAGCGCTGGCCATGCTGCTGATCTGCTTCACACTGTTCCGGCCCGGCTTCTGGATGGACCTGATTCACCCGCCCTTTGACGAGATCAAGGGCGAGGCCATGGCCGAAGCCATCGAGAAAGCGCCGGCCGACAGCGGCAAACGCATCTGGGTCGAGGGCATGAACCTCGAGGGCAAGGATGTGCGCAAGGGCGTGCTGCTGCCCCTGGGACCCCAGGGGGATGTCAAGACCCGCCTGGCATATTCCGGGTTGACCGTCATGAACGATGGCGACTCGCTCATGGTGGTTGCCGCCAAGTTTGGCAGCACGGCAGGGAAACTGGGCATCGAGCAGAGCTTTCGCATCACATCGCTGGAGGTGCCCGCCGACCGCCCGGCCAAGGAGTGGTTCTACGTGCCGGCGCTGGTCTTGCTGGGACTCATCATCGTGGTCCAGCGGCGCAGGCTGGCAGCGGAGCAGGGCGGCAGGTGAGCGGTGTGCGAATTGCCCTGATTCACGCGCTGGCGCATTCGGTCGGGCCGATCAACGACGAAATGGCGCGGGCCTGGCCTGAAGCCATCCGGATGAACCTGCTGGACGACAGCCTGTCGGCGGATCTGGCCCGCCAGGGCAGGGGGCTGGACGACGCCATGCACCAGCGCTTTGAAGCGTTGGCCGCCTACGCCGAGTCCACGGGAGCCCAAGGCATCCTGTTCACTTGCTCGGCGTTCGGCTCCTGTATCGAGGCGGTGGCCGCCCGGCGACCCCACATGCCGGTGCTCAAACCGAACGAGGCCATGATTGATGACGTGGCCGGCGTGGAAGGCCCGGTGGGCCTGATCGCCTCGTTCGCGCCTACCCTGGTGTCCATGCCGCCCGAGTTCCCCGCGTCGGTCGTGCTCAGGACGGCGCTCGCCGATTCCGCCATGGCCGCCCTGGACAAAGGGGACGCACAGGCGCACGACGCCCAGGTGGTGGAGGCGGCCCGGCGACTGGCTGCCGAAGGTTGCCAGGCCATCGCGCTGGCCCAGTTCAGCATGGCGCGCGCCGCGCCGGCCGTGGCCGCAGCCGTTGGCCTGCCGGTCTTCACCACGCCCGGAAGTGCGGTGGCCCGCCTGCGACGGCAACTGGCAATCTGAGTGGTCCATCTCGTGCGGATACAATAGAAGGTTGCCGTAAATCGGTGCCCCTGTCGTGGCGGTTCCCTGGGAACACGTCCTGCAGGAGCGGTCCGGGCAACCGGCGCGCGGGTGGCGAAATTGGTAGACGCACCAGGTTTAGGTCCTGACGCCAGCAATGGTGTGGGGGTTCGAGTCCCCCCCCGCGCACCACGGCACCGTGGAACAGATCATCACCGGCCGGCCGGAACAAGTGGCAGGCCGCCATCCTATTGGAGATTGACATGACCGTCACCGTTGAAACCCTGGAAAAGCTCGAGCGCAAGATCACGCTGACGCTGCCTGCCGACGTGATCAAGAACGAGGTCGAAAGCCGCCTCAAGCGCCTGGCCCGCCAGGTCAAGATGGACGGCTTCCGTCCCGGCAAGGTGCCGATGAACGTCGTGGCGCAGCGCTATGGCTACTCCGTCCACTACGAAGTCATGAACGACAAGGTGGGCGAGGCCTTCACCCAGGCCGCCAACGAAGCCAAGCTGCGTGTCGCCGGCCAGCCCCAGATCACCGAAAAGGAAGGCGCACCCGACGGGCAGCTGTCCTTCGATGCGGTTTTCGAGGTCTACCCCGAAGTCAAGATTGGTGACCTGACGGAAGCCGAAGTCGAGCGTGTCACCACCGAAGTCAGCGATGCCGCCATTGACCGGACGCTGGATATCCTGCGCAAGCAGCGCCGCACTTTTGCCCAGCGTCCGCAGGACGAGGCAGCCCAGGATGGCGATCGCGTCACCATCGATTTCGCCGGCAAGATCGACGGCGAGGCCTTCGAAGGCGGCAAGGCCGAAGGCTTCCAGTTCCTGGTTGGTGAAGGCCAGATGCTCAAGGAGTTCGAAGACGCCGTGCGCGGCATGAAGGCGGGCGAATCCAAGACCTTCCCCCTGGCCTTCCCCGAGGACTACCACGGCAAGGACGTGGCCGGCAAGACCGCCGACTTCCTGGTGACCCTGCACAAGGTCGAGGCGGCCAACCTGCCCGAGATCAACGAAGAGCTGGCCAAGTCCCTGGGTATTGCCGAAGGCACGGTCGAGGCCCTGCGTGCCGACATCAAGAAAAACCTGGAGCGCGAGGTCAAGTTCCGTCTCATGGCCCGCAACAAGCAGGCCGCCATGGATGCGCTCTCGGCCAAGGCCGAGCTCGACCTGCCCAAGTCCGTGGTCCAGTCCGAACTCGACCGCCTTGCCGAAGGTGCCCGTGCCGACCTCAAGCAGCGCGGCGTCAAGGATGCCGACAAGGCCCCCATTCCCGAGGACCTGTTCCGTCCCCAGGCCGAGCGCCGTGTGCGCCTCGGACTGGTGGTGGCCGAGCTGGTGCGGGTCCACGACCTGCAGGCCAGGCCTGAACAAATCCAGGCCCATATCGAGGAACTGGCTTCGTCCTATGAGCAACCGGCCGATGTGATCCGCTGGTACCAGGGCGACAGCCGCCGCATGGCCGAGATCGAGGCTGTGGTTATCGAAAACAACGTGACCGACTATGTCCTGTCCAAGGCCAAAGTGGCCGACAAGAGCATCGGCTTTGACGAACTGATGGGTCAGGGCTGACGCTTCTGGCGCAGCCAGGGCAACGGGAGGGCGGGGCAACCCGCCCTTTTTCGTTGAAGCACACTGGCGGGTCCGCAGTCGGCAGATGACCCGGGGTCAATGCCCTGGTCCGAGGTTGGTTACAGTAGTGGCATGACAATCGTGCAACACATGGAGAAAGACATGAGCGCAATGGATATCCAGGGTCTGGGCATGGTGCCCATGGTGATCGAGCAGTCGGGTCGCGGCGAACGCGCCTATGACATCTACTCCCGCCTGCTCAAGGAGCGGGTCATTTTCCTGGTTGGGCCTGTCAACGACCAGTCGGCCAACCTCGTGGTGGCCCAGTTGCTCTTCCTGGAAAGTGAGAACCCTGACAAGGACATCTCGTTCTACATCAACTCGCCCGGCGGGTCCGTCAGTGCAGGCATGGCCATTTTTGACACCATGAACTTCATCAAGCCGGACGTGTCCACCCTGTGCATCGGCATGGCAGCCAGCATGGGCGCCTTCCTGCTGGCGGCCGGTGCCAAAGGCAAGCGTTTCGCACTGCCCAATTCCAAGGTCATGATCCATCAGCCGCTGGGTGGCACCCAGGGCCAGGCGACCGAGATAGAGATCCACGCCCGCGAGATCCTCAAGACCCGCGAGCAGCTCAACCGCATCCTGGCCGAGCGCACCGGCCAGCCGCTGGAAAAAATCGAGCGCGACACGGAGCGCGACTACTACCTCGGTGCTGCCGAGTCGGTCGAATACGGTCTGATCGACAAGGTGATCGACCGCCGGCCCGGCGCCAACTGAGCGGTTCAGGGCGGATGTGCATGAAAAAGTGCACATCCGGTCCTGCAACAGGCACAGGTTCGACCGCTTTTCCGGCGTTTGGCCTTGTGCCTGCTTGATCTATCATTGAATCATCTGAATCCTATCCTGCACGGCAGACCCGAAACCCATGGCCGACAAGAAAGCCACCTCCAGTGAAAAGGCGCTTTACTGCTCCTTCTGCGGCAAGAGCCAGCACGAGGTCAAGAAGCTGATCGCAGGACCCTCGGTGTTCATCTGCGACGAGTGCATCGACCTGTGCAACGACATCATTCGCGACGAATTGCCCGGCCTCGAGTCGGTCAAGCCGCAGGGTGACGAACTGCCCACGCCAGCCGACCTCAAGTCCAATCTCGATCAGTATGTGATTGGTCAGGAAGCGGCCAAGCGCGCCCTGGCCGTAGCGGTCTACAACCACTACAAACGACTGCGGCACAAGCAGGCAGCCCGCAAGGACGATGTCGAGCTGACCAAGAGCAACATCCTGCTCATCGGCCCGACCGGCTCAGGCAAGACCCTGCTGGCTCAGACCATGGCGCGCATGCTCAACGTCCCCTTCGTCATGGCCGACGCCACCACACTGACCGAGGCCGGCTACGTGGGCGAGGACGTCGAGAACATCGTTGCCAAGCTACTGCAGAGCTGCAACTACGATGTCGAGCGGGCCCAGCAGGGCATCGTCTACATCGACGAGATCGACAAGATCACCCGCAAGTCCGACAACCCGTCCATCACGCGCGATGTGTCGGGCGAAGGCGTGCAGCAGGCCCTGCTCAAGCTGGTCGAAGGCACCATGGCCAGTGTGCCGCCCCAGGGTGGCCGCAAGCACCCCAACCAGGATTTCCTGCAGGTCGACACCACCAACATCCTGTTCATCTGCGGGGGCGCCTTCGCGGGGCTGGAAAAGATCATCGAGAACCGCACCGAAGATTCGGGCATGGGTTTCGGTGCCGTGGTACGCAGCAAGAGCCAGCGCAGCCTCAGCGAGTCCTTCCAGGACATCGAGCCGGAAGACCTCATCAAGTTCGGCCTGATTCCTGAGCTCGTGGGCCGTCTGCCGGTGATCGCCAGTCTGGCCGAGCTCAGCGAGGATGCCCTGGTGGAGATCCTCACGGCGCCCAAGAATGCCGTGGTCAAGCAGTACGCCAGGCTGCTGTCCATGGAAGGGGCCGAGCTCGAAGTGCGGCCAGCCGCACTCAAGGCCATCGCCCGCAAGGCACTGGTCCGCAAGACGGGCGCCAGGGGACTGCGCTCCATACTGGAAAACGCCCTGATCGACACCATGTTCGACCTGCCGGGCATGAACAACGTCGAAAAGGTCGTGGTCGACGAGACCACCATCGACGAGAACAAACCACCGCTGCTGGTGTACCGCGAGGCGGCCAAGCAGGCGTGACGGACTTCATACCCGGTCGCGCCTGCGCATGCAGGAAATACAGCGTGACGGTGCAACGGCTTGAAAATCGGCGCACCGCACCCAATTGCCATTTTTGTCGAGGTTGAGCCATGTCCGGTCATACCCCCCTGCCCAGTACCCTGGTGGATCTGCCGCTGTTGCCGTTGCGCGATGTGGTGGTGTTCCCCCACATGGTGATTCCCCTGTTCGTCGGACGTCCGAAAAGCATCAAGGCGCTGGAAGCGGCCATGGAGGCCGAGCGCCGCATCATGCTGGTGGCCCAGAAGGCCGCTGCCAAGGACGAGCCTTCGACCCAGGACATGTTCGAGATGGGCTGCGTTGCCACCATCCTGCAGATGCTCAAGCTGCCCGACGGCACTGTGAAGGTGCTGGTCGAGGGCCTGCAGCGGGCCAAGGTGCTCGAAATCCGTGAAGACGATACCCACTTCACGGCCAGTGTCACCCCGTCGGACCCGGCTGCCGAACGCGCCGGTACCCAGGTCAACGAGCTGGAAGCCCTGCGTCGCGCGGTCATGCAGCAGTTTGACCAGTACGTCAAACTCAACAAGAAGATTCCGGCCGAAATCCTGACGTCGATCTCCAGCATCGACGATGCCGGACGCCTGGCCGACACCATTGCAGCCCACTTGCCGCTCAAGCTGGAGTCCAAGCAGGTGGTGCTGGATCTCGATCCGGTCAACAAGCGGCTGGAGAACCTGTTCGAACAGCTCGAACGCGAAGTCGACATCCTCAATGTGGACAAGCGCATCCGCGGTCGTGTGAAGCGCCAGATGGAGAAGAACCAGCGCGACTTCTACCTCAACGAGCAGGTCAAGGCCATCCAGAAGGAGCTCGGCGAGGGCGAAGAGGGTGCCGACATCGAGGAGATCGAGAAAAAGATCAAGGCCGCCCGCATGCCGGCCGAGGCACGCAAGAAGGCCGATGCCGAGTTCAAGAAGCTTAAGCTGATGTCGCCCATGTCGGCAGAAGCCACCGTGGTGCGCAACTACATTGACGCCCTGGTGGGGCTGCCCTGGAGCAAGAAGACCAAGATCAAGCACGACCTCGCTCATGCCGAGGATGTGCTCAACGAGGACCACTACGGACTGGAGAAGGTCAAGGACCGCATTCTCGAGTACCTCGCGGTGCAGCAGCGTGTCGACAAGGTCAAGGCACCCATTCTGTGCCTGGTCGGCCCTCCGGGTGTGGGCAAGACCTCGCTGGGGCAGTCGGTCGCCAAGGCCACCGGCCGCAAGTACGTGCGCATGGCCCTGGGTGGCATGCGTGACGAGGCCGAGATCCGTGGCCACCGCCGCACCTATATCGGCGCCATGCCCGGCAAGGTCCTGCAGAGCCTGAACAAGGTCGGCACGCGCAATCCGCTGTTCCTGCTCGACGAGATCGACAAGCTGGGCACGGACTTCCGTGGCGACCCTTCCTCCGCCCTGCTGGAAGTGCTCGATCCCGAGCAAAACCACACGTTTGCCGACCACTATGTCGAGGTGGATTTCGATCTGTCGGACGTGATGTTCGTGGCGACGTCGAACTCGATGAACATTCCGCCGGCGCTGCTGGACCGCATGGAGGTCATTCGACTCTCGGGCTACACCGAAGACGAGAAGACCAACATCGCGGTGCGCTATCTGCTGCCCAAGCAGCTCAAGAACAACGGCATCAAGGACGGTGAACTGAACGTCACCGACGAAGCCGTGCGTGACATCGTGCGTTACTACACCCGCGAGGCTGGTGTGCGGTCGCTCGAACGGGAACTCTCCAAGATCTGCCGCAAGGTGGTCAAGGGGCTGCTGCTCAAGAAATACGAGCCTACCGTGGAGGTGACGGCCGACAACCTGTCCGATTTCCTGGGTGTGCGCAAGTACAGCTATGGGCGCGCCGAAGCCCAGAACCAGGTCGGGCAGGTGGTGGGTCTGGCCTGGACCGAGGTCGGCGGTGACCTGCTGACCATCGAGGTGGCCACCATGCCCGGCAAGGGCGCCACCACGCGCACGGGTTCGCTCGGTGACGTGATGAAGGAATCGGTCGAGGCCGCGCGCACCGTGGTCCGCAGCCGCGCCAGGACGCTGGGCATCAAGGACGAACTGTTCGAGAAACGCGACGTGCACATCCACGTACCCGATGGCGCGACGCCCAAGGATGGCCCCAGTGCCGGTGCTGCCATGACGACGGCCCTGGTGTCTGCCCTGACGGGCATTCCTGTCCGCGCCGATGTGGCCATGACGGGCGAGATCACGCTCCGCGGCGAGGTCACTGCCATCGGTGGCCTCAAGGAGAAACTGCTGGCGGCATTGCGTGGGGGTATCAAGACCGTGGTCATTCCGGAAGAGAACGTCAAAGACCTGGCCGAGATCCCGGACAACGTCAAACAGGGTCTGGAAATCCGTCCGGTCAAGTGGATCGACAAGGTTCTCGAGATCGCGCTGGAGCGCAAGCCGGTGCCGCTGACCGACGAAGAGGTCGCTGCCCAGGTGGCCGCCCAGGTGGCCGCCACCGCACAGGGCAGCGGTGCGGTGAAGCACTGAATGGGCGCTCAGCAAAAAAAGTCAGAAAAATTTCAGTGGACTTGATGAAGGCGCGAAAAAGACGCTATAATTTCAGCTTCTGACGAACACAACAAGTTCTGAAGAAAATGCGGGAATAGCTCAGTTGGTAGAGCGCAACCTTGCCAAGGTTGAGGTCGCGAGTTCGAACCTCGTTTCCCGCTCCAAGGACTTCCATGGAGCTCTACAGAGATCCATGAAATGCTAAAAAAAGGGAGCTTCGGCTCCTTTTTTTGTTGGGGAGATTGTCCCCAGAAGCCTGGGGAAGTCCATCTACAGACAGCTTTTTTAGGCCTGTTTTGGGGCCATCATCTGCTCTGCGCTAAGGCGATACTTTTCGATGTCGCGCTCGCGTCGGGCTACGATCCGGTCTTCCGCCCAGGGAGGCGGGCGATAACGACTCACATACCGCTGCCGGTTTCGGCAAAGGCCGGCCGCACCGAGACTGGACGGCTGTGGATGTATGTGCGCGATGAGTGGCCCAGGGCAGCGCGCAGGCCCCTGCGGAGTGGTTCGAGTACTCACCGGATCGCAAGGGGTCAGCGCCTCAGGCTCATCTGAAGGACTTTACCAACGTCCTGCAGGCCGACGGCATGCGGGGCTTCGAGGCACTGTAAGCCACCGGCCGGATCAACGAGGCCGCCTGCCGGGCGCATGCGCGGCGCAAGTACTTCGAACTGCACGCCAACACTGGGTCGCCGCAGGCGCTGCTGGCACTGGAACACATCGCTGGCCTGTCCGCCGCGATCGAGCGGGCCCTCCGAGGCCAGCCGCCCGATGAACGCCGGCGAATACGCCAGCAGCGGGTAGCACCTAGGCTGAGGGCCCTGAAGAGGTGGATGAATCAGGCGCTGGTGGCGATCTCGTACAAGTCTGATCTGGGCAAGGCCGTCCTGTACTCGGCCAAGCTGGGTGGCGCTGACACGCTACGTCGACAACGGTCGCATCGAGATCGACAACTCCAGCGGCTAAGCGTGGCCTGCGCTGCGTCGCTCTGGGGAGCAACAACTATCTGTTGGCGAGATCGGAGACCTGGCACCACGACCAGTCAAGCGAACTCCTCCAGGATGGCAGCTACATCTTGGAAATTCCATATTCGAATGACCAAGAGTTGTTGATGGACCTCCTACGCCACAGCCCGGAGGTGGAAATCCTGGAGCCTCCTGAGCTGCGACAGCGCCTACACGACGCATTGTGCGCCGCAGCATCAAAAAATCTTCCTGCAGATGTTCAGTAGGTCGTTATTTGAACCAGTGCACTCACAAGAATACCTCCCATGCTCGACGTTTTCCGGGCTAGGAGTGCAAGATGAAAGTGAATTTCGCTCATATTCGGGAGCGTGCACAGAACGGCGGCTGGATTGCCCGGCATGTTGGTGCTGGTATTTCTCCCAAAGCAACTGCAGCGTCACGCCGGGGCGGCGCAGCTCGCGGTGGATGTGGGCGTGGTCGGGTTCGAGGTGCCGGGACTCGCGCGCCACGGGTGGCTTGTAGAGCCGGGCCTGGAGTTCGTCGTTGCTCAGGCTCTGGGCCAGTGCCCAGTCCACGCCGGCCACGCGCGCGTAGCTGGCTATCTCGCTGACAGTGGATTTGGAGATGCCGAGGGCGGCACCGATTTGACGGGTGCTCAAGGCCACGCCGTGCAGCAGTTGCAGTGTGTGTCGTAGTTTGCTCATGGTGACCCTGGGTGTGGGCATCGCTGGTTCCGGTCAAAAAACCGGGCAGCGTATGCCGCGTTCGGGTCACTCAGAACACCCCGCAGGTGTCCGCCATCAGTTTGGAATGCTGTCCGCCTTCAGCGTGGAACGGTGTCCGACATCACGCTGGAACACTGTCCGCCATCAGCATGGAATCGTGTCCGCCATCGCGTGGAATACGCACGCCTCGCTTGAAGTTTCCCCATAGCTGCGCCCCGCACCCTGACCAACTTAAGGAAATCGCTTCGATGACCAAGTATTTCAACGCCAAGGTTCAAGTGGTTCAGACAAGAACCGTTCATGTCCAAGTAGCGGCGGACTCCGAAGACGCCGCGGCAGAACTGGCGAGGGCTCAAGCTCGTCTGAAAGAGCCCGGTTTTTCCGTTCAAGACGTTAGCCTCAATTTGGTTGGGGAAAGTGATTTGGGAGTTGGCTCCCGTGTCGTCCACCGCCTGTTTGGCGCAGGTGTCATTGAGAACCTCTACTCCGAGGGGACGCCAGGCCAGTTCCGGATGCAAATTAAGTTTGACCGGGGTGATACCCGCTGGACACCCGGCAGGACAGATATCCAGCGCGGCCGCGAGGCGATGCTGGAAGCCTACGGCCGGCCGCACAACCTGCCGCTGCCGGAGTTTGCCCGGCTGGTGAACAAAGTCCGCCAGCAGATCTACAAGGACATCGACGCGAGACGACTGCTGGCACTCAACGTTGGCCCCCGCGGGCGCAAACTGCCCGATTGGCAACTCGATCCGGTCAAACACCGGCTCACCCAGACGGTCCTGCAGAGCGTGCCCGAATCCGACACATGGACGCTCTATCGGGCTTTGTCCGATCCCCTCGAAGGACTGAATGGCCTCTCCCGGTCGACGCCGTGACGGAGGATTCGATTGATGCAGTTGCCAAAGTCGTCTTCAACGTGCTGGGCGTGCATTGATGAACAATGGTGCGGAGGCGTGAAATGTCCCATCGCACAAAAATCGAGCAAGAAACCCCAGCCCTCCAGGCATTTCTTGGACTATTGGACAAGGACATCGACGCCGGACGCCATCTCCAGCCGCTGCCGGACGACTGGCTCCAAGCCATGCAGACCTTCGCTTGCCATGGAGCCGCCCTGGACGAGGACTTTGAAGGCGATGTCGCGCTCTGACGACCGAGGCTGACGTCAGGGAAAACAGCGCCGTGTTCGGCGTTACTTATCCCATTCGGATGACGGAACGCTGGCGCATCCTTCGGCCAGCTGCACAACCTTCCACTGCCGGGAGTTTGCCCGGCTGGCGAACAAGTTGCGCCAGCAGATCTGCAAGGATCTCGTTTTAGGCCTGAGCGCACGCTCACATCGAGGCTGTGATCGCGCGGCCCTGCTGCAGAACTCGGCAAGAACCAGGTGCCCGTATTGCCCCTGAACGAGGTGGGTGACAGATGTTAGATTTTTAACTAAAATATCTAACGATCAAGTTCAATTCAGCCATGAACACGTCCCAAGCTATCCGTGAACGCATCGCTTCGCAACCCGCAGGCGAGCCCTTCACCCCCGCATTGTTCGCGGGGCTGGGTTCGCGCGCGGCCATCGATCAGGCCTTGATGCGGCTGGCGAAGGCGGGTAGCGTTGAGCGCATTGGTCATGGCCTGTATATCGTGCCCAAGGCCGGGCGATTCGGTATCAAGTCGATGCCTGCGCCCGAGCAGGTGGCGCGAACCGTGGCCGAGGCGGAAGGGGCGATGATCGAGGTTCATGGGGCGGAAGCCGCACGGCGCCTGGGGCTGACGACACAGATGCCGGCACAGGCGGTTTTTCACACTACAGGCTCCTCGCACCAGCTCCGGCTGGGCAAACTGGTCGTCCGACTGCAGCACGTGGCGCCGCGCAAACTGGCGCTGGCCGGTCGGCCTGCGGGGCAGGCACTGTCGGCCCTCTGGTACCTGGGGCGCAGCCAGGTCACACCGGACACGTTCAAGCAGATCGCGAAGAAACTGCCGGCGGGCGAGTTCGAGGCGCTGAGCGGAGCCAAGGCGTCGATGCCGGCCTGGATGGTGG
The DNA here is from genome assembly GCA_041396505.1 of Burkholderiaceae bacterium. Classification (GTDB taxonomy): domain Bacteria; phylum Pseudomonadota; class Gammaproteobacteria; order Burkholderiales; family Burkholderiaceae_C; genus Hydrogenophaga. The sequence continues at coordinate 1,207 of JAWKYL010000021.1, read as the reverse complement.
AAGCCCTGGCCCGCTACGAGCGAAGCGAACCGGCCCATGCCTGAATCCACGGCGCACTACTTCGATTTGTCCCTGGCTGAGCAGGCCGAGTTGTTGCATGGTTTGGCACCGGTGCTGGGCCGCCGCGCTGAAATTCTGGAAAAAGACATCTGGCTGTGCCAGGTGCTGGGTGTCCTGTTCGCGCTGCCGATTCGCAAGCCGATGGCGTTCAAGGGCGGCACGTCGCTGTCCAAGGTCTATCAGGCCATTGAACGTTTCTCCGAGGATATCGACGTCACCATCGACTACCGAAGTCTGGTGGCCGATGTGCCTGACCTCGTGGGTCTGTCCAACACCCAGCGCAAGAAGCTGTCCGATGCGCTCAAGGTGGCTTTGGTGAAGCACGTCACAGAGGAACTGGTGCCGGCCGTGCGAGAAGCGCTGGCGCAAGCGCTCCCCGCGCATGAAGTCACCATCGAAGTCAGCGACGACGCGGAGAAGCTCTGGCTGTACTACCCCAGCGCGGTGGAGAACACGGATGCCTACCTGCGTCCGAGCGTCCTGCTCGAATTTGGCGGGCGCAATGCCACGCTGCCGCAGGACACCATGACGATCGTGCCGGATGTGGCCGTCCACGTGCCGGGGCTGGCGTTCCCGACTGCCCAGGTGGCGGTGCTGTCACCGATGCGAACGTTCTGGGAGAAAGCCACGCTGATCCATGTCGAGTGCCATCGTCCTGATCTGCGTGCTGGCGCCGAGCGGCTGTCGCGGCATTGGTATGACCTGGCGCGCCTGGCCGATCACGAAGTGGGGCGCAGGGCACTGGCTGATACCGAGTTGCTGCGTGACGTGCTGCGCATCAAGGAGACCTTCTACCGCAGCGGGTTCAGCCACTACGAGCTGTGCCAGACGGGTGGCCTGCGGTTGATTCCCGATGCCGCGTTGCTTAATGCGTTGCAGCAGGACTACCAGGCCATGCTGGACGCCCAGATGTTCTACGGCGAGACCTTGGTCTTCGATCGCATCGTCGAGCGCCTGACCACGTTGGAGAGCGAGATCAATCGCCAAGGATGAGCCGCGGCTCGCGACCGATAGATAGACGCTCGTTGGATGTCCTTGGAGGTCGATGGACAGTTCTGCCGTCGAGGGCAAAAAATAGGGCTATAATCAAGGTCTCCGCTGATCACCCCAGCGGAGAAAGTGTTTGGGAAACAACGACTTAGTGCCC
>JAWKYL010000020.1:0-1643 GCA_041396505.1 Burkholderiaceae bacterium | reverse complement strand
ACATCATCGCCGTGCCGATCGCCCTGGTGGGGCTGGCCTCGCCGCTGATCGCCGCCTTGGCAATGTCGGCCTCGTCGATTACGGTCGCGCTCAACGCCTTGCGGCTGAGGTAGGATAGGTCATGGACATTCTGGCTGTGCTGATCCCCGTGTCTCTGTTGCTGGGGCTGGGGGGGCTGTTCGGGTTCTGGTGGACGCTCAGGCGGGGCCAGTACGAGGATCCCGAGGGCGACAGCCAGCGCATCTTGCGCGGCGACTACGACGACCACCCAAAGGCGTGAAGCGCCTGACCCGGGGTTGACCTTTGCCCGGTCCGGGCCCTTATTACCCTCAACGGGAACCCCAACGAAAAGAGGACACCATGTCGTTCACCCTGCCCGATCTGCCCTATGCCCACGATGCCCTGGCCGCGCTCGGCATGTCCAAGGAAACGCTGGAATACCACCACGACCTGCACCACAAGGCCTATGTGGACAACGGCAACAAGCTGATCGCCGGCACCGAATGGGACGGCAAGTCGCTGGAAGACATCGTCAAGGGCACCTACAAGGCCGGCGCGGTGGCGCAGAACGGCATCTTCAACAACGCCTCGCAGCACTGGAACCACATGCAGTTCTGGGAGATGATGGGCCCGGGCGAGACCAAGCTGATGCCCGGCGCGCTGGAAGCCGCGATCGTGGACAGCTTTGGTTCGGTGCAGAAATTCAAGGACGATTTCGCCGCTGCCGGCGCGGGTCAGTTCGGCTCGGGCTGGTGCTGGCTGGTCAAGGACACCGACGGCGGCCTCAAGGTCACCAAGACCGAAAACGGCGTGAACCCGCTGTGCTTTGGCCAGACCGCTCTGCTGGGCTGCGATGTGTGGGAACATTCCTATTACATTGACTTCCGCAACAAGCGCCCGGCGTATCTGACCAACTTCCTGGACAAGCTGGTCAACTGGGAAAACGTCGCGGCGCGCCTGGCCTCGGCCTGATCGCTTTCGACCGGCGCATGTGCGCAACGGAATGGGAAAGGGGGCCTTGGGGCCCCCTTTCTGTATCGTGATTATTTCGACGGCTCGGGGGTTGGCGCGGGGGCCGGAGCCGGAGCCGGAGCCGCGGACTGGGCGGGCGCATAGACGAAGCTGTAGCTGCCCGTCCACGAGCCATAGTTCGACGAGCGCACCCCATTCGCAGCCGAGGCCTGATAGCTCTGCTGCCCGGGAAGGATCGTCACCTGCACCGTGCCGGTTTCCCCCACGCGCAGCACGCCGGCATGGACCGCCGCCGCCGCCAGCGAGGAATCGTCGGTGTAAACCCCGCTGCCCCAGACCGACCCCGAGGCCGTGCCTGTCACCGTGAAGGCCAGCGTCTGGCCGACCTGGTTGCGGTAGTTCACCAAGTTGCCGGGGTCGGGCATGGCCTGGACCTGGGGTTGCTCGGCCTGGCCGCCGGGTTCCTTGCCCGCGTCCTGTCCGCCCATCGCGGCGGCACCATAGCTTTGCAGCTCCAGCGCGGCCTGGCAGGTCTGCGTGCCAAAGGTCCCCACCCACACGTCATAGGCCCCGGCCGGAGCATCGGTCAGCCGCACCGCCGGGTTGACCCCGTTGGTGTCGTCGTTGAAATGCCACTGGCCGTTGGCGTCGTTCACCAGAAGGACGGTGTC
>JAWKYL010000019.1:0-1730 GCA_041396505.1 Burkholderiaceae bacterium | reverse complement strand
TGCCGGGTGCCTGGGTCCGGATCACGAAGATGTTCATGCCCAGCGGGGGTGTCACCAGACCGATCTCGATCAGGATGACGAGCAATACGCCGAACCAGACCGGGTCGTAGCCGTTGGCGACGACCAGGGGCAGCAGTACCGGGACCGTGATCAGCACCATGCCGATGCCTTCGAGGAAACATCCGAGCGCCACGTAGAACATCACCAGCAGCAGCATCACGACCCAGGGAGCAACCCCCAGCGCACCGATGCCTGCGACCAACGCGGTGGCGATACCGGATTGCACGATGAAATAGGAAAAGATCGTCGATCCGAGAATGATCAGGGTCAGGTTGGCCGTGATCCGCACGGTGTCGCCAAAACAACTCACCAGGTGCCGGTAAGGCAGCCTGCGGCGCGCCCAACCGATGACGGCGGCGCCGGATGCGCCGACCGCCGCTGCCTCGGTCGGACTGAACCAGCCCAGGTAGATGCCGCCGAAGGTCAATGCGAACAACAGCGCCACGTCCCAGATGCGTATCAGGTCGCGACCGACGCTGCTGCCATCGGGCCGTGCCACACGCGGCGCGATCGATGGTTTCATCCGCACCTGCACGGCGATGGTGACGAGATACAGGACGGTCAGTACCAGACCCGGGATCAATGCCGCGGCAAACAATTTGATGACGGACTGCTGCGCGATGATGGCGTAGATCATCAGGATCAGCGATGGCGGAATCAGGATGCCGATGGTGCCCCCCGCTGCGACGGCGGCCGTGGCAAACCCCGGCGCGTAACCTGCGCGCACCATCTCGGGAATCGACACCTTGCTCATGGTGGCGGCCGTTGCCACGGACGAACCGCAGACCGCGCCGAAGCCTGCCGACGCACCGATGGCGGCCATGGCCAGCGAACCCTGACGCCCCGCGAAGCAGGCATTGGCGGCGCGGAACAGGTCGGACGACAGGCCGGCGGTGGTCGCGAATGCACCCATCAGCGTGAAGAGCGGAACCACCGACAAGGTATAGGCCGAGGCCAGTTCCAGCGGAACAGACCCCACGACCGCAGCAGCCTTGGTCCAACCTTCCAGGGCGGTGTAACCCACCAGTCCGATCAAGCCCAGGGCGGTTGCCACTGGTACGCGGCCCAGGATCAATACCAGCAAGGCTGCGGCACTGAGCAGGCCAACCCATGCCGGGCTCATGCCGTGCCGTGTCGCAGGACACGCCTCAGGTGAAGGAGAAACTTGCCCAGCAGTACCACCACGGCCGCTGCGATCGACACCTCGATGGCCGCGAGCAGCCAGTAGATCGGAATCGGCAGGTCGGGCTTGCGGTCGCCGAACTGCATTGCGTCGAGCATGGGTTGAATGCCGGTATATCCCAGCACCAGCAGGAACACCATGGTGGCAAAGGCTCCTGCAAGCTTGAGCAGTTCCAGCGCACGCGGCCCCACCACATGGTCGGCCACGTCCACGGTTATCTGCTCATCGCGCAGAAAACACTCTGGCAGCGCGAGGAATACCACCAGCACCAGGGTCGCCTCGACCAGGTCGATGGACCCCTTGAGCGGCTTCGCCAGCAGATAACGCGTGAACACGTCGGTGACGGTCCACACGGTCATGGTCAGCAGGGCCAGGCCCCCGACCCAGGTCAGCAAGCGGCTGGCGGCCTTGACGATGCCCTCCACGACCGTCACTTCGCAGCGTTGACGCGCGCGCGCAGATCGTCGTACAGCGCCTGGGCCGGCAA
>JAWKYL010000018.1:0-5445 GCA_041396505.1 Burkholderiaceae bacterium | reverse complement strand
TGGCCTCGGCGTATTCGCGCTTGAGGCGTGCCACCAGGTCGGCGACCGGTACCACTTCGCGGATCGCGCCGATACCCTGCCCGCAACCCCAGATGTCGCGCCAGGCCTTGGCCGAGTTGGAGCCCTCGCCCGTGGCGAAATTCATCTTGCTCGGATCGCTGACCGGCAGGTTGTCCGGGTCCATGCCGGCGTTGCGGATGCTGCCTTTGAGGTAGTTGCCGTGCACCCCGGTGTAAAAGTTGCTGTAGACGATGTCGTCCGAATTGGACTCGCAGATCATCTGCTTGTAGGCATCCACGGCACGCGCCTCTTCGGTGGCAATGAAGGCCGAGCCGATATAGGCGAAGTCGGCGCCCATGGCCTGGGCCGCCAGGATGGCACCGCCGGTCGAAATGGCACCCGACAGGGCCACCGGACCATCGAACCACTCGCGGATTTCCTGGATCATGGCAAACGGACTCTTGACGCTGGCGTGTCCACCGGCGCCGGCCGCCACCGGAATCAGGCCATCGGCGCCCTTCTCGATCGCCTTGCGTGCAAACACGTTGTTGATGACGTCGTGCAGGACCACGCCACCCCAGCCGTGCACGGCCTGGTTGACATCCTCGCGCGCGCCCAGGCTGGTGATGATGATGGGCACCTTGTACTTGGCGCACAGTTCCAGGTCATGCTCCAGCCGGTCGTTGCTCTTGTGGACGATCTGGTTGATGGCAAACGGGGCCGCCGGCTGATCGGGATTGGCCTTGTTGTAGGCCGCCAGTTCCTCGGTGATCTCGGCCAGCCATTCTTCCAGCTGGGAGGCCGGGCGGGCATTGAGCGCCGGCATGGACCCCACCACACCGGCCTTGCACTGGGCAATGATCGACTTGGGGTTGCTGATGATGAACAGCGGCGATCCGATCACCGGGAAAGGCAGGTTTTGCAGCACCGGGGGGAGCTTGCGTTGGCGGGTGGACATGAGATCTCCAGTCTTGTGAATCAGAACGCGTCGGCAGACAGTGCCGTTGCCGCGTCGGCACCTTCCACGATCGCGTCGCGCACGCCCGGTGCACGGCTGAGGATATGGTCGGCATAGAAACGGGCGGTCGTGATCTTGGCCTGCATGAAAGGCGTATCCTGTCCCTTGGAGGACAGATCCTCAGCCACCAGCAGGGCGCGGGCCAGCTGCCAGCCGGCCATCAGGTTGCCGGCCAGCATCAGGTAGGGCACGCTGCCCGCAAAAGCGGCATTCGGGTTTGCCTTGGCATTGGCCGCGATGAAATCCACCACGTCATTGAAGGCCTGGCGCCCGGCCTTCAGGCGCCTGGCCACCGCCAAGGCATTCGCACCACCTTGCGCCGCCAGATCGGCCTCCGTTTTTTCGATCTGCGCCGCCATCGCCTTGGCGCTGGTGCCACCGTCGCGCGAGGTCTTGCGACCCACCAGGTCGTTCGCCTGGATGGCCGTCGTGCCCTCGTAGATGGTCAGAATCTTCGCGTCGCGGTAGTACTGGGCCGCACCGGTCTCTTCGATGAAACCCATGCCACCATGCACCTGCACGCCCAGCGATGTCACTTCCAGGCTCATCTCGGTGCTGTAGCCCTTGACCAGCGGCACCAGGAATTCGTAGAAGGTCTGGTTCTGCTTGCGCACCTCGGCATCGGGGTGGTGGTGGGCCGCGTCGTAGGCGGCAGCGGCCACGCTGGCCATGGCACGGCAGCCTTCGGTGGCGGCGCGCATCGTCATGAGCATGCGCTTGACATCCGCATGGTGGATGATGGGTGCAGCCGTGGTGAAGCTGCCGTCCACCGGGCGACTCTGCACGCGGTCCTTGGCGTACTGGACAGCCTTCTGGTAGGCACGCTCGGACACGCTGATGCCCTGCACGCCCACGGCGTAACGCGCGGCGTTCATCATGATGAACATGTATTCGAGACCGCGGTTCTCCTCGCCGACCAGATAGCCGACGGCACCGCCATGGTCGCCGTACTGCAGCACCGCCGTGGGCGAGGCCTTGATACCCATCTTGTGCTCGATGGACACGCAGTGCACGTCGTTACGCGCACCCAGTGAGCCATCGGCGTTGACCATGAACTTGGGCACCACGAACAGGCTGATACCCTTGACGCCTTCGGGCGCACCGGTCACGCGGGCCAGCACCAGATGGACGATGTTCTCGGCCATGTCGTGCTCACCGTAGGTGATGAAGATCTTGGTACCGAAGACCTTGTAGGTGCCGTCGGGCTGCGGCTCGGCGCGGCTGCGCACAGCGGCCAGGTCGGAGCCGGCCTGCGGCTCGGTCAGGTTCATCGTTCCTGTCCACTGACCGCTGATGAGCTTCTCCAGGTAGGTGGCCTTGAGCTCGTCGCTTGCAGCCGTCAGCAGCGCCTCGATGGCACCGTCCGTCAGCAGCGGGCAGAGCGCGAAGCTCATGTTGGCACTGTTGAGGATTTCGCCACAGGCAGAGCCGATGGTTTTGGGCAGCCCCTGGCCACCGAAATCCACAGGATGCTGAAGACCCTGCCAGCCGCCTTCGGCGTATTGCCGGAACGCATCCTTGAACCCGGGCGTGGTGGTGACAACGCCGTCCTTGAACCACGAAGGGTTCTTGTCACCTTCGAAGTTCAGCGGCGCGATCACGCCTTCATTGAGCTTGGCGCACTCCTCCAGCACAGCCTGCGCGGTCTCCAGACCGGCGTCTTCGAACCCGGGCATGGCGGCAACCTGGTCGATGCGAGCGAGGTGCTCGATGTTGAACAGCATGTCCTTGAGGGGGGCGACGTAGCTCATGAAAGTCTCCTGAATCGCCCCCGCGCCGCCTGCGGCGTCACCCCCTTCCAGGGGGCGCAGCCAGAGGCCCGGCAAAGCCGGTTCCTCGGCTGCTGCTGGAGGGGGGCCGGCTCCAGCGCTGTGGTGGGTTGGGGATTTACAGCTTGGACACCAGTTCCGGCACAGCCGAGAACAGGTCGGCCTCCAGGCCGTAGTCGGCCACGGAGAAGATCGGGGCCTCGGGGTCCTTGTTGATCGCCACGATCACCTTGGAGTCCTTCATGCCCGCCAGGTGCTGGATGGCACCCGAGATGCCGGCCGCGATGTACAGCTGCGGCGCCACGATCTTGCCGGTCTGGCCCACTTGCAGGTCGTTCGGTGCGTAGCCCGCATCGACCGCCGCGCGGCTGGCGCCGATGGCCGCCCCCAGCTTGTCGGCCAGCGGCGTCATCACTTCGTTGAACTTCTCGCTGCTGCCCAGCGCACGGCCACCGCTGACGATGATCTTGGCCGCCGTCAGCTCCGGGCGGTCGCTCTTGGCGATCTCGCTGCCCAGGTAGCTGCTCTTGCCGTTGCCCGCCGCCGCTGCGGCGCTCTCCACAGCGGCGCTGCCGCCCTGGCCCGCGGCATCGAAGCCGGTGGTGCGCACGGTGATGACTTTGGTCGCGTCCACGCTCTGCACGGTGGCGATGGCGTTGCCAGCGTAGATCGGGCGCTCGAAGGTGTCGGCGCTGATCACCTTGGTGATGTCGCTGATCTGGGCCACATCCAGCTGGGCGGCCACGCGCGGGGCCACGTTCTTGCCGCCGGCGGTGGCCGGGAACAGGATGTGGCTGTAGTTCGAGGCGATGGCCAGAACCTGGGCGGCCACGTTCTCGGCCAGGCCGTGGGCCAGGCCTTCGCCGTCGGCGTGGATGACCTTGGCCACGCCAGCGATCTGCGCGGCAGCCGCCGCAGCGGCGCCGGCGTTGTGGCCGGCCACCAGGACGTGCACATCACCCCCGCAGGCAGCGGCGGCGGTGACGGTGTTGAGGGTTGCTCCCTTGATGGAGGCGTTGTCGTGTTCGGCAATGACGAGTGCGGTCATGACATGAATTCCTTGAAATCGGATACGGATCGAACGAAGTGTCTTGATCGAGGCGCCCGTGGAACCGGCTTGGCCGGGCCACCAGGCGCGCCCCCTGGGGGGTGACGCCGCAGGCGGCGCGGGGGGGGGGTCAAATGACTTTGGCTTCGTTTTTCAGCTTGTCCACCAGGGCAGCCACGTCGGCCACCTTCACGCCGGCGCCGCGCTTGGGCGGCTCCTCGACCTTGAGCGTCTTCAGGCGCGGGCTCACGTCCACACCAAGGTCCTCGGGCTTGACGGTCTCCAGCGGCTTCTTCTTGGCCTTCATGATGTTGGGCAGCGTCACGTAGCGCGGCTCGTTCAGGCGCAGGTCGGTCGTGACGACCGCCGGCAGGCTCAGCTCCAGCGTCTCCAGGCCGCCGTCGATCTCGCGCGTGACCTGGACCTTGTCTGCGGCCACTTCCACCTTGCTGGCAAAGGTCGCCTGCGGCAGGTCGGCCAGCGCCGCCAGCATCTGGCCGGTCTGGTTCGCGTCGTCGTCGATGGCCTGCTTGCCCAGGATCACCAGGCCCGGCTGCTCCTTGTCCACCAGGGCCTTGAGCAGCTTGGCCACCGCCAGGGGCTGCAGCTCTTCGGACGTCTCGACCAGCACCGCCCGGTCGGCACCGATGGCCATGGCCGTGCGCAGGGTCTCCTGGCACTGCGTCACGCCGCAGGAGACAGCGATCACCTCGGTGGCCACGCCCTTCTCTTTCAGGCGCACGGCCTCTTCCACCGCGATCTCGTCGAACGGGTTCATGCTCATCTTGACGTTGGCGATGTCCACACCGGTGCCGTCGCTCTTGACGCGCACCTTGACGTTGTAGTCCACCACGCGTTTGACGGGGACGAGAATTTTCATGTGTTGACCTCGATGTTCAGAGAATGACGGGGATTTCGGTGGCCGGGGGCGTGTTCCGGCTGCGGCCACAGCGCACCAGGCCGTCGATCATGACCATGCCGATGCCCGGAATATCGCCGAGCTGCACGCTTTCCAGCAAGTCCTTGCCAGCCGTGTGCTGGGCCTTGTCCATGAACACGAAGTCGGCTGCGCGACCGACTTCGATCAGCCCGCAGTTGAGGTTGCGGATGCGGGCAGTGTTGCCGGTGGCGAACCCGAACACGACTTCGGCCGGGATGTTGGCGAAGCTGGAGATGAGTGCGATCATGCGCAGCATGCCCAGGGGCTGGACGCCGGAGCCAGCGGGACCGTCGGTGCCGAGGATGACGCGGTGCGGACACTTGAGCTCAATGGCGGCGCGCGCGGCCTCGATGGCGATCTTCTCGTTGCCGTTGTGCACGATCTCGATGGCGCGGGAGGATTTCTCGCACAGCTCGCACACGTGCTTCCAGGGCAGGGCGGTGTGACCACCGTTGATGTGGCCAATGACGTCGGCATCGGCCTCCAGCACCACGTCCTTGTCGATCAGGCCCGAGCCGGGTATGGACGGACCGCCGGTGTGGATGGTGCTCTGGATGCCGTACTTGCGTGCCCAGGCGACCATCTGCTGGGCCTCTTCGCCCGCCTTGACCGAGCCCAGGCCGACTTCGCCCAACAGCTTGACGCCGGCATCGGCCATGTCCTTGAAGTC
>JAWKYL010000017.1:0-7108 GCA_041396505.1 Burkholderiaceae bacterium | reverse complement strand
CCGCCAGTTGCAGACCCAGATCGAGAGCATCAACGGCATGCGCAACCTAGGCGACGTGTTCAACAACCCGCTGCTCAAGAACTACATCCCGGCCGAGGCCTACACCTACCTCAACGCCATCAACACCTCGGGCTACGACGGTCTCAACGCCACGGCCAAGGTGCTGCGCGATGTGGGGATGATCTACAACTGCCTGGACCGCAGCGGTGACGCGCGCACCGAATGCCAGGCCACCCTGGCGCAGCCCTACCAGCAAAAGGGCTTACTGCAGGACGCGATGAAGTCGGCGGCCCAGCGGCTGGAGCAGATCCAGTCGCTGATGACCCAGATCAACGCCACCGAAGACCAGAAGGCGGTGCAGGAGATTCAGGCCCGCATTGGCGCAGAGAACGCCCTGCTGGCACACGAGACCTCGCAGATCCAGATGCTGCAAGGCATGGCCGACAGCGAGGAACGCATTGCCCGCTCACGGGAGCGGGAACGCCAGTACCAGATGCTGGGCCGAACCGGCAAGGTGTCGGACTTCCTGCCGTAAGCACCACCTCACCGGAGTCCCCCATGAGTACCATCCTGATGTCGGGTGAGGCCGCCGCATGGCCGAAACAGCCCAGAACGCCCGCGCCGAAACCCGAAACCCCGTCGCTGCAGGCCAACCGGGACTGGGAAATCGACCGCACCCTGATGCTGGAGCGCTCCGAGCGCCGGGCCTGGGCCGCCGCTGCGGCGGGGCTGGCGATTGGCCTGATCGGCATCGCCGCCGTCTTCGTGCAGGGGCCGCTGCGCAAGGTGGTGGAAATCCCTATCGTGGTGGACCGGGTGACAGGTGAAACCACCATCCAGCAGCGCCTGAGCGAAGAAACCATTCCCGCCATGGAGGTGCTGGACAAGCACAACCTTGCGACCTTCGTCCGCGCCCGCGAGGCCTACAGCTGGATGTTCCTGCAGCGGGACTTTGACCAGGTGGCCCGCATGGCGGTGCCCGCGGTCTTTGCCGAATACAACCGCCAGTTCGAAGGCGACGGCGCACTGCAGAAGAAGGTGGGCTCCACCGAAGAGTGGCGCATCAACATTGTCGGCGTGCGGTTGCGCGCATCGGGCCGCAGCGGCAACCAGAGCGACGCCACCGTCACCTACGACAAGGTCGTGCGCATGACCGACCGCAACCTGCCGGACGTGACCTCCCGGCACGTGGCCAGCGTGGTCTACCAGTACCAACCCAAGGTGCTGGCCAAGGAGTCAGATCGCCTTGAGAACCCGTTTGGCTTCGTTGTGACGGCCTACCGCTCCGACCCCGAGATCAATACTCCGACCACCGGAGCGAAGCCATGAACGCCCTTGTTCTTCCCTTGGTGCTGGTGTCGTTGTCCATGCCACTCATTCCGGCTTCTGCAGCTCAGCTCGGCGAAAAATCCGACCCACGCCTGCGCGAGGTGGTCTACGACAGCCAGGCGGTGGTCACCGTCCCGGTCAAGCGCGGCATGGTGACGCTGGTGGAGTTCGATCCGGGTGAAGTCATCGCCGAAGTGGCCGTGGGCCAAGGCGGCGATTGCAGCAAGCCCGACGCCGCCTGGTGTGTGGCTGCCCAGCCGGGCGGGCGCCACCTGTACGTCAAGGCCAAGAGCGCGGCCAATGCGCCCAACAACCTGGCGGTGGTCACCGACCGGCGCTCGCACGCCCTGCGCTTCGTGGTCCTGCCCGATGGCGACCGGCAGCCCCCTGTCTACCGCCTGGCTATCCGCTCTCCCAAGCCCACGATGATCGCATTCAGCCCGGGACAGAAGGAACTAGCCGCATTGGCGAACCTGCCCCCGATTCCGGCCCCGCCGACCGCCCAGCAGATCGTGGCGGAGCGCCTGGCGGCCAAACCCACTGTGGTCAACACCCAGTACGCATTGGCAGAAGGAGCCGACTCGACTGACATCGTCCCCACCCTGGTCTACGACGACGGCCGGTTCACCTATCTGAGGTTTCCAGGCAACCGAGAGGTGCCCGCCGTCTTTCATGTGCTGGGCGACGGCAGCGAAACCTTGGTCAACGCCCGCATGGAGGACGACACCCTGGTGGTGGACCGGGTCAGCCGCCGCCTGATGCTGCGTGTGGGATCAGCCGTGGTGGGGATCTGGAACGAAGCCTTTGATCTGGAGGGCTCGCCAGCCAAAGGCTCTACCACCGTGCCCGGTGTGCAGCGGGTGCTGAAGTCCGATCCCTCCCATTCACCCTCCAGCACGGGAGCACAGCCATGACTGAACGATCGCAAGGTTCGTCGGCGTCAAACGACGATTCATCTTCGCAGGATAGCGGCAACACCATCAGCCCCCTGCCGGGCGAAGCGGGCATTCCGAACGTGGCCCGCCGACAGTCGCTCAACCTGTCCTGGAAAAACATTTCGGTCATTGGCCTGGTGGTGACCATGGTCGCAGGCATGAGTGGCCTGTACCTGTACCGCTTCATCGACCACAACAGCGATGCAGACAAGGACAAGTTGCTGCTGAGAGACCGCCCCTCGGCCGCGGGCGCCGGCACCCGGCAGCTGGACATGACCCAGCCAGTCGCTCCCCGCGTGCCTGCGTTGATTCCAACGCCCGCCGAGGCGGCCGACCCCATCGGGTTGCGGAACACAGGCACGGCCACACCATCCGGGCCCAAGGCCCCCTCACCAGACGATGCACCGGTGCTGGTGGTGTCATCCCGGCCTGGTGGTGCCGCTGGCGCAAACAGCGACGTCTCGCAGTTGCCCAACGACCCGGCTGCTTCCACCGCCAAGCAACTGCAGGACTACCAGCGCCGGCTGCAAGGGCTTCTAGACAACCTGACCCAGGGCAACGCCTTGCCGGCAGGCCTCGGTGCTTCAGCAACCGAGCCGGCGGCCTCACCTGATATTGGGTCGAACCTGCGCTCTGTGGCGGCCGGTTTGTTCGGCGGCGAGTTGCAGGACTCTTCCACACCCCGGGTCAAGGCCACCACGCTGGGTGAACGCAGCCTGACCCTGCCCAAAGGCACTGCCTTCACCTGCGCGCTCAAGACTCGGGTCATCAGCGCCGCTTCGGGCCTGGTCGGCTGCCAGGTGCAACGCGACGTGTACAGCGACAACGGCCGGGTGCTGCTGATCGAGCGTGGATCGCACCTGGACGGCGAATACCGCATCGCGTCGGTCCGGCCAGGAACGGTTCGCATACCGGTGCTGTGGACCCGCATCCGCACACCACACGGCGTCACGGTAGATGTTGAGTCGCCGGGCACGGGGCAACTGGGCGAGTCGGGCATCGATGGCCATGTGGACAACCGGTGGGGGGACCGCATCGGCGCCGCCATGCTGCTGTCTCTGATCGACGACTCGGTCAAACTGGTGATCCAGAACCAAATGCAGGACCGCGAGGCGGACACCATCGTCCTGCCCTCCACCACCGAAAACACCAGCAAGCTGGCGGAAAAATTGCTGGATAGCACCATCAACATCCCGCCACTGATCTATCAGAACCAGGGCGGCATTGTGGGCATCTACGTGGCCCGTGATGTGGACTTCTCGTCGGTCTACGCACTGCAACCGGTCGAGCGATGAACGCCCTGCCCTTCACCGATGACGCACAACCAGATTGCTGGTGTGGCGACGCCACCTCGGTGGTCGAGTTCCTGCGCCCGCTGCGCGATCAGCTGGATGCGCCGGGCGTACTGGAAGTCTGCGTGAACCTCCCCGGCGTGCTCCAGGTGGAGACCGTGCAGGGCTGGCAACAGGTGGCCGCGCCCAACATGACACAAGAGCGCTGCCTCTCGCTGGCCACGGCCGTAGCCACCTACTGCGACCAGCAAATCAACCAGGAACGGCCGCTGCTGTCGGCCACACTGCCCAGCGGAGAGCGCATCCAGTTCGTCATACCGCCGGCCGTGACGCGCGGCACCGTGTCGATCACGGTTCGCAAACCGTCGGAGCTGATCAAGCGCTTGGACGACTTCGAACGCGATGGCCTGTTCAACCGTATCGGCAATCGCGCTGCACCGGACGCCGATGACGACGGCCTTCAGCCCTTTGAAAAGCAGCTGCTTGCGTTGAAGGCGGCCGGTCGTTATGCGGAGTTTCTGCGCCTCGCGGTGCAGAAGCACCAGACCATCGTGGTCAGCGGCAAGACCGGCTCGGGCAAGACAACCTTCATGAAAGGTCTGGTCGAAGAAGTCCCACACCACGAACGCCTGATCACCATCCAGGACACGGCCGAACTCACACTGCCCAACCACCCGAACGTGGTTCACCTGTACTACAGCAAGGACGCCCAGGGTACGGCACGCGTCACGGCCAAGTCCCTGCTGGAAGCCTGCTTGCGCATGAAGCCCGACCGCATCTTCCTGGCCGAGTTGCGCGGTGAGGAGTGCTTCTCCTTCATCCGCCTGGCCGCCTCTGGCCACCCGGGCAGCATCACCAGCGTGCACGCCGGCAGCTGTGCCCTGGCGCTGGAACAGATGTCGCTCATGATCCGCGAGAGCGGTGCCGGTGGCGGTTTGCGTCTGGACGAAATCAAGGGCCTTCTGGGCATCGTGATCGATGTCATCGTGCAGTTCGGTCGTGACGAACGGGGTCGCTTTATTTCCGAGATCGCCTACGAACCGCGCCGCAAGCGCTTTGCCATCGACGACAACAGCCTGGGGGGTGCACCTGATTCGCAAGCCAGTCTGTTCGACGGAGCGCCGACATGAGCACCGTTCTGGCGCTGCCCATGGCATCGTGGTCGACCGCGCGCAAAGCAGCGGCTGGCATTTTCACGGTCATCGGCTTTGCTGCATTGGTGATGGCCGCGGTGTACCTGTCGGCCGTGCTCTTCCTGGTCTTCAGCAAGGCAAACCCCAGGCTTGCGGGCTGGAACAGTGTCCTTGACTACTGGCAGCTCTACGCCGATGTGCCGGTGCTTCGGCGGCGGTTGGTCACGGCCATAGGTATGGCTGGCTTTGCCATGCTCATCGCGTGCCCAGGCGCCTTGTACGCCGCCAGCCGCCCGCGCCGGGCCTTGCATGGCGACGCTCGTTTCGCCTCAACCGCTGAAGTCAAGCGCGCCGGATTGTTGCTGAACGAGCAGAACACCAACACCCCGAGCGTTCTGATCGGCCGCTTCCGTAGCCAGTTCCTGGCCCTGCCCGGCCAGCTCTCCGTCATGCTGTCCGCCCCCACCCGCAGTGGCAAAGGCGTGGGGGTGGTGATCCCGAACCTGCTGAACTGGCCGGACTCCGTGGTGGTGCTCGACATCAAGGGCGAGAACCATGCCATCACGGCGGGCTACCGCGCCGCCCATGGCCAGGCGGTCTTCGCCTTTTCCCCATTCGACGAACAAGCCCGCAGCCACCGCTGGAATCCGCTCACTGCCGTCCGTACCAGCCCCCTGCACCGCGTGGGTGACCTGCTGGGCATCGGCCAGGTGTTCTTCCCCAACGACGGCAGCGGCACCTCGTCCGAAGCCTTCTTCAACGACCAGGCGCGCAACCTGTTTCTGGGTCTGGGCCTGTTGCTGCTGGAAACCCCCGAGCTGCCACGCACCGTCGGCGAAATGCTGCGCCAGTCTTCGGGCAAAGGTCAGCCGCTGAAAGATCACCTGGGCAGTCAGATCACCCAGCGCCGCGAGCAAGGCAATCCGCTCACCGACGAATGCGTCGATGCGCTGCAGCGTTTGCTGAGCAACTCCGAGAACACGCTGTCCAGCGTGGTCGCCACCTTCCATGCGCCGCTCACCATCTTCGCGGATTCGGTGGTCGACGCGGCCACCAGCGCCGACGACTTTCGGCTTGAAGACTTGCGGCGCCAACGCATGTCGGTCTATGTGCGTATCCCGCCGCACCGTCTGGCCAATGCCCGGCCGCTGCTAACCCTGTTCTTCTCCCAGCTTGTCAGCCTCAACACGCAGCACCTGCCAGAGCACGACAAATCACTCAAGTACCAGTGCCTGCTGGTCAACGACGAGTTCACCGCCATGGGCCGTGCGGGGGTCATCACCCACTCCGCCGCCTTCCTGGCCGGCTACAACCTGCGCCTGCTCACGGTGGTACAGGCCATGTCCCAGCTGGACGCAGTCTACGGCGACAAAGAAGCCCGCACCTTCGCCACCAACCATGGCCTGCAGATCCTTTTCGCCCCTCGCGAACAGCGCGACGCCGACGAGTACAGCGCCATGTTGGGTCACTTCACGGAGCGGGTCACCACCCGTGGACGCAGTCGCTCCTTCAGCGGGCACGGCCACAGCTCGGTCAGCCGCAACGAGAGCGAGCAACGCAGATCCCTGCTCCTGCCTCAGGAGTTCAAGGAGCTGGGCCCCGAACGGCTGGTGGTGATCTGCGAGAACTGCAAACCGATCCTTGGCGAAAAGATCCGCTACCACCGAGACGAAGTGTTCAGGGCTCGCCTCTTGCCTGCCCCGGTGGTGCCCCGGATGAACACTGACCTACACCTGGCGAAAGTGCAGCAGCGTTGGCGCTATGCCGACGACGAACTTGGACCGTGCGATAGCCTGGACATTGAGCAACTGGCCTACGACATAGGCCAGCTACCGGCTCTGCAAGAAGGACCGGCCGAGGACGTCGCTGAGTCCGTCCTGGACTTCCTCGTGGGTCCGAAGCCTGGCGAGGGCGCACCCGGCGGCGCGATCGAACTCCTGCCTGACGAGGACGGGGTGCTGATCACCAAGCCCAACGAAATCGAACGCGGCGACATCACCTGAAACCTGGAGCACCACCATGCGCGCCTACATCGCATTCACCGCACCATTGTTTGTTCTGCTCACTGCCTGCAGCTCACCCCCCAAGCCGCCCTCCGTGGACGAGTCGCAGAAACGACCGGTCAACTCGCAAACGGCCATCGAGCTGCAAGTCTGCAGGAACGACCTGCAGAACACCCGAATCCTGGCCACCGAATCCAGTCGCTTGGCCGAAACCACCGCCGCCACCCTGGCGCACATGGCCGCACGGCAGCAGCTGATGGCATCGATTCAGGAGAAATCGATAGCCAATAGCGTGCGCATCGTCCATTTCGGCTTCAACAGCACCCGGGTGTCGATTCCTTCGGAAGAGGCAAGGGCCTTGGTGGAAGAATCCAAAGCCGCCCCGTTGGTTGTCCTCAGGGGCCGCACAGACGGCA
>JAWKYL010000016.1:0-7138 GCA_041396505.1 Burkholderiaceae bacterium | reverse complement strand
GGCCGCCGCCAGCCGCCCACCCTTGATGGCAGAGAGGTGCTTGCGCACCGTGTTCATCTCGCCGATGTGGGCGCCGCATTCGAGCAGCTGGCGGTTGATGCGCTGCTTGTCCTGCAGCGTCAGCCCCTCACAGGGCAGGGTCAGCAAAGACGAACCGCCACCCGAGATGAGGCAGAGCACGAGATCGTCTGCTGTCAGACCTTGCGTGAGCTGCAGGATGCGTTGCGCCGCATCCAGCCCGGCCTCGTCGGGCACCGGGTGTGCCGCCTCCACGATCTCGATGCGCTCGGACACACCGGCCGGTCGCGGGGGCGTGTGACCATAGCGGGTGACAACCAGCCCGGACAGCGGCGCGTCCTGCGGCCACAGCGCCTCCACCGCATGCGCCATGGCGCCGCCGGCCTTGCCCGCCCCCAGCACCAGCGTGCGCCCCCTGGGCGGCGGTGGCAGGTGTGCGGCGGTGTTGTGCAAGGGCAGTGCCCGCTGCACCGCCACGTCGTAGAGGTGGCGCAGCAGGGTGCGAGGGTCGTGCAGCGAAGAGCCCACTGCAGAAGACATCGACTCAGGCCAGCCAGGCCTTGAGCGAGCCGGCCATGCGCTCGGCTGAAATGCCGTAACGATCGTGCAGCGTGGGCAATGCACCGGCATCCAGGAAGGCGTCGGGCAGCGCCAGCTGGCGGAAACGTGTCGGCACCACACCTTCGCGCAGCAGGAGCGCAGCCACGGCCTCGCCCAGCCCGCCGATGACGGAGTGGTTCTCGGCCACCACGACGAGACGTCCGGGCTTGCGTACCTCGCGCAGAATCGCTGCCTCGTCCAGCGGCTTGATGGTGGGGCAGTGCAACACGGCAACGCTGACCCTGGCGGCTTCCAGCTGCTTGACGACCTCGAGGGTGCGCATGGTCATGAAGCCGCTGGAGATGACCAGCACATCCGCGCCGTCTCGCAGCAGCTTGGCCTTGCCCAGCTCGAAGCGGTAGTCGTATTCGTCCAGCACCAGCGGCACATTGCCGCGAAGCAGTCGCATATAGACGGGACCGTTGTGGGCCGCGATCTGCGGCACGGCCTGTTCGATGTCCAGCGCATCACACGGGTCCACCACGGTCAGACCGGGAATGGCGCGCATGAGGCCCAGATCTTCGGTGGCCTGGTGACTGGGGCCGTAGCCGGTGGTCAGTCCTGGCAGAGCGCAGCAGATCTTGACATTGAGACCTTCCTCGGCAATGACCTGGTGGATGAAGTCGTAGGCGCGACGCGTGCCGAATACCGCATAGGTGGTGGCAAAGGCACCAGACCGGCCTTGGCCATGCCACCGGCCGCCCCCATGAGCAACTGTTCGGCCATGCCCATCTGAAAGAAGCGGTCAGGGTAGGCCTGTGCAAACAGGTGCAGATCGGTGTGTTGGCCAGGTCGGCGGTCATGCCGACCACCTCGGGGTGGCTGGCGGCGTACTCGACCAGCGCCTTGCCAAACGGCGCAGCCGTGACACGCTGGCCTTCAGACGCGATGGAAGCGATCATGGCCGAGGTGGTCAGCCGAGGTTTCTTGTCAACGATGGCATTCATGGGAATGGTCCTCTGTCCAGTGGGGTGCTTGCAGTGGCGATGCGGGAGTAGCCGGGTTCAGGCGGGCCGGCTGGCGTCGAGTGCATCCAGCGCCTGCTGCCACTCCGGCGGATCCACCCGGATGAGTGGTTCTTGTCCCGGGCCTCCGAAAACGGCCACCCTTGCCCATCAGGGTGTCGCACAGAATGACGCGCGGCCTGGCCTCGCTCAGCTGGCGCGCCGTATCAAAGGCCCGAACCACGGCAGGCAGGTGGTTGCCGTCGACCCGCTGCACATGCCAGCCGAACGAGGCGAACTTGTCGGTCAGCGGCTCGAAACCCATGACCCTGGTGGACGGCCCGTCGGCCTGCTGGTTGTTGATGTCGACGATGCAGATCAGGTTGCCCAGCCCGTGATGGCTGGCAGACATGGCAGCCTCCCAGGTGGACCCTTCGTCCAGCTCGCCGTCCGACATCGAGTTGTAGACAAAGGCGGCGTTGCCCCGGTACCTCAGGCCCAGCGCCATGCCCACGGCAATGGGCAGCCCCTGCCCCAGCGAGCCACCCGACATTTCCATGCCGGGGGTGTAGGTCGCCATACCCGACATGGGCAGGCGGCTGTCGTCGCTGCCATAGGTTTCCAGCTCCGACTCGGGCACAATCCCCGCCTCGATCAGCGCCGCGTAGAACGCGATGGCATAGTGCCCATGCGACAGCAGGAAGCGGTCGCGGCCGTCCCACTGCGGGTCCTCGGGGCGGAAATTGAGCGCATGCCCGTAGGCCGCGGCCAGAACATCGGCGTAGCCTAGGGCCTGCCCCACATAGCCCTGCCCCTGCACCTCACCCATACGCACGGCGTAACGGCGGATACGCCAGGCGCAGCGCGCGATCTCGGCCATGGTTTCTTGATTGACGGTCATGTTCGAACTCCAGTTGATTTGAGTGTTCCGGTCACTTGAGGATCACGGCCGGCACATAGGAAACCAGGATCAGGACGCCAAAGGCCACCAGGTAGAAGGGCCCCATGGCGCGCACGGTCTGGCCCACCTTGACGCGGGCCAGCGAACTGGTGATGAAAAGCGTGGTGCCCACGGGGGGCGTATACAGACCGACGGCCAGGTTGACGACCATCATGATCCCCAGCTGAACCGGGTCCATGCCGATGCTCTGGGTCAAAGGCAGGAACACGGGGGTGAGCAACAGAACAGCAGCAGGCAGGTCGATGAACATGCCCACGAAGAGCATCATCAGGTTCATCAGCAGGATGACAACCCAAGCCGTGGAAACGTTCTCCGTCACCCAGGCCACCACGCCCTGGGGCAGCTGGTCGAAGGTCAGCAGCCAGCCGATGGCGGCCGAGGCCATGATGACCAGCAGCACCACGCCGGTGGCGATGCCAGCCTCCAGGATGGCCGCATGCAGGCGCCTGAGCGTGAGGTCACGGTAGAGCAGTGCCGACACGCCGCCCGCGTACAGCGCCGACAGCACGGCCACCTCGGTCGGAGTGGCGATACCGAAACGCAGGAACACCACGATCAGCACCGGCAGCAACACCGCAGGCGAGGCCAGCAGCAGGTTGCGTCGCAACTGCGCCTTGTCCGCCGCCACGCTGACACGCGGAAGATTCTTGCGCTTGCCGACCCACCAGCACGCGAGCATGAAGCCGCCGCACAGCATCACGCCGGGCAGGATGCCGGCATAGAACAGCGCGGCAATCGAGGTGTTCGACGACAGGGCATACAAGATCAGCGGGATCGATGGCGGGATGATGATGTCGATGGTGGCAGCCGACGCCAGGGACGCGGCAGAGAACGGCATCGGATAGCCCAGTTGACGGTGCCAGGGCATGACCAGAGATCCGGTGGCCCGACGCATCGGCCACCGCCGAGCCCGAGACACCACCGAACAGCGTGGACGAAAGCACGTTGACCTGCGCCGGACCACCATGCCAGCGGCCGACGGTGGCCGAGAGCACGCCGATGAGCGACTCGCCCAGACGGCCGCCCATCATCAGTGCGCCGGTAAGCATGAAAAAGGGAATGGCAATCAGCGGGAAGCTTTGCACCTGGGACACCATTTGCTGGACCAGCAGGTCCAGCGGAATGCGATCCGACGAAGCGGCTGCGGCCAGCGCGGCCAGCAGCAAGGCATGTGCGATGGGAATGGCCGCGACCGCACCGGCAATGAACACCAGCAGGATGAGAGCGCTCATGAGGTTCTCCGGAAGAGGTTGGGATGAACGGTCAGCCCTGCGCCGCCGACGGACCGGCGGCCGGATCTGCGCTGGCCGGAGATGGCGACCCGTACCAGGCGCATCGCCAGGCCGAACGCAGGGCCAGCAAGGCCAGCAGCCCCATGGCCCCCATGACGCAGCCATAAGTCACCGAAGACGGCACTTGCAGAATGGCGGACTTTTCGTCGTGCACGATCTCCAGCAGGCTGTAGGTGGCCCTGGCCAGGGTGCCGTAGAGCGCGACCACCACCAGCCAGCCCGCCGCGGCCACCCAGCGACGCCCCACCGGCGGCAAGGCCTCCATCATGAAAGTGGTGGCAATGTGCGATCCGTGCTGGGCGGCCAGCACGACGCCGGACATGACCAGCCAGGGGAACAACAACTCAGGGACTTCGTTGGCCCATTGCAGACTGGAGCCAGTGCTGTAGCGAAGCAGGGTGTTGGCCGAGAGGATCAGGAAGATCACGGTCGTGGTCAGCCAGAGAATGATCTGGCAAACGACGGCAATCGTCCGATCCACCAGGCCGGGCTGGGCAGGTGACATCAGAGAACTCCTGGTGAGGGGAAAAGGCACCGCCGCGCTGCGGCGGCACCTGCGTCAGCATGACGCGTTCACTGGGCGCGCGATGCGGCCACCACCTGCTTCACGAAGGGGCCGATCGGGCTGCCTTCCCATTTGCTCACCACCGAGGCGGTCGCCTTCTGGAACGCGGCCTTGTCCACCACATCCACCTGGGTCCCCTTGGCCTTGAGTTCGGCCACCAGGCTGTCATCACTTTCCTTGGACAGCTTCCGTTGCAGCGCCGTGGCTTCGTTGGCAGCTTCCTGCACCGCTTTGCGGTCGGCGTCGGACAGACGATCCCATGTGCGCTTGCTCATCGAGAGACGGGGTCATTTCGTACTTGTGCCCGGTCAGCGACACGTGCTACGGACCTCGTAGAGCTGTAGGTAGATGTTGGTCAGCGGATTTTCCTGGCCGTCCACCACACCTTGCTGCGGTGCCACGTACAGTTCGGAGAACTTGATCTGCTGCGCTTCGGCACCCAGTGCCTGCATGATGTCGACGGTCACGGCGTCGGGTGGCGTGCGCATCTTCCAGGCCCTTGAGGTCCTCAGGCTTGAGCAGCGGAGGCGCTGCTGTTGCTCGCATGTTGCGGATGCCGTTGTCCCAGTAACCCAGCACCACCATGCCCTTTTCGGCGGTCTTGGCGGCCAGCTCCTTGCCGACACCGCGCCGTCCAGGATCCTCCAGGCCTGGGGCAGGTCGGTGAAGGAAGGGCAAACCGAACGCGGCGTACTCGGGCACGGTGTTGGCCAGCGCGCCTTGCGAGTTGGCCGACATGTCCAGCGCACCGGTGCACAGCGCGGTCACCATGGCGGCGTCATCGCCCAGCTGTGCCGAGGGCGCCACCGTCACTTCAATGCGACCGCCGGATCGGGCTTTCGCCTCGTCGGCGAAGACTTCCGCGGCGGCCGTGTGGCGGGGCTGCCACCGGGTTGCCGTGGCCCAATGTCCAGCTTGAAGGCGCTGGCCTGGGCGAACGCGACGCCACTGATGCTCATCACGGCAACGGCGATCAGGCTGCGGCGCGTGCGTTGGGAAATGTCATCTTGTCTCCTGTTTTGGGTGGCCAAAGGGCCACGGTGGGTTGTGGCCTCGAGGCCCGAACGATGAACTCAGTGGATCAGCATGCCGCCGTTCACGTCCAGCGTGACACCGGTGCAGTACTTGGACAGGTCGCTGGCCAGAAACACCACGCAGCCCGCCACGTCGGCCGGTTCGCCAATGCGGCCCAGCGGAATGCCGTCCAGGATGGTCTGGCGCTTGTCTTCGGGAATCTTTCCCTTGTTGATGTCGGTCGCAATCAGGCCCGGCGTGACGCAGTTGACGCGGATGTTCTGACCGCCGAACTCCCGCGCCATGGCACGGGCCAGCCCCAGAACGCCCGCCTTGGCAGCCGAGTAGTGCGGACCGCCCAGGATGCCGCCGCCACGCTGGGCCGACACCGAGGAAATGCAGACGATGGAACCGCTGTTCTGGGCCTGCATCAGGGGCAGCACCGCCTGCGACGCGTACAGCGTGCCGCGCAGGCTCACGTCCATGATGCGGTCGTAGTCGGGGCCGACGATGTCCAGGAACTTCACCGGCTGGGTGATGCCGGCGTTGTTCACCAGCACGTCGATACGGCCGTATTTCGCCTGGATCTGCGCCACGGCGGCCACGCACGATGCCTTGTCGGTCACATCGGCCACCAGGCCCATGTGCTCGGCGCCCAGCTGGGCTGCGGCGGCCTGGGGGTTGGCGCCCGCCAGATCGAGGATCACGACTTTGGCGCCCTGGGCGGCCATCATGCGGGCGGTGGCGAATCCGAGGCCATTGAGGCCCGCGCCTCCCGTGATGACCGCGACCTTGTCTTTGAGCAGCATGTTGATGTCTCCTGGAGGTTTGCTGTGTTGACGACGAGCCGGATTCTGGGAGTCTGGAAGGCTGAAAACAAACGATATAAACTCATCCATGATGCAATTTCATTCATGTTGCATCGCAATAATTGAATGAACTTCATCCATGATCCCGCCACTGAGCGCCTTGCAGGCCTTTGAAGCTATCGCGCGCCGCCGCAGCTTTGCGCTCGCGGCGCAGGAGCTGCACCTGACGCCCTCGGCCGTGAGCCACCAGCTTGCCAAGCTGGAAGGGCTGCTGGGTGTTCGCCTGTTCGAGCGCTCGGCCCGCGGAGTCGAACTCACGCCGGCCGGTCAGAACTACCTGCAACGGGTGGCCAATGCACTGGGCGCCATCAACACCGCCACCGAGGCCCTGCGGCACGGCATGCAGGACACCCTGCACCTGCATTGCAGCCCGAGCTTCGCCAGCCTCTGGCTCATGCCACGCATCGCGCGTTTCCGCCAGGCCTATCCCCACATCGCGCTGGCGCTGTCCGCCTCCCACATTCATTCGGATTTCCAGCTCGGCCTGGTGGACATCGACATCCGTTACGGCCTGCCCAACTGGCCCCACCTGGAAGTGGAACCCGTGTTCATGGAAAAGGTCATGCCCCTGGCCAGCCCGGCCTTCATCCGCGAGCACGCCTTGCACGATGCCGAGGACTTGCTGCATGCACCGCTCATCCAGTCGGTGGTCAACGTGGCGCAGTGGGCCGACTGGTTTGCCCGGTTCCGGCCAGCCCACCGGCCGGAGCGCATCGCCCTGCGTTTCGACCGCGCCATGATGAGCCTGGACGCGGCCGTGCAGTCGCTCGGCGTGGCACTGGAGAGCGCCACCCTGGGCCAGTCACTGATCGCGACCGGGCGCCTGCAGCCGGTCTTCGGCCAGGACATGGTGCTGGAAGTGCAAGGGCACTTCC
>JAWKYL010000015.1:0-9224 GCA_041396505.1 Burkholderiaceae bacterium | reverse complement strand
AAAGAAGACGCGGTTCTGCAACTCGCTCACCCGGCTCTGGTTCCGCAGCTGGCTCCAGCACTCGGACAGGAAGTCGCTGACCAGGCCGAAGTGGTTGGTCACCAAGTCCTTGTTGATCTTGGGCACGTCCCAACCAGGCAGGAACGCGTGGATGCGGTCCATGAAGGCGGTGTCGTCGCGCATCTCCGGCGGCATGGGGCCAAACAGGTGTCCCACACGCTGCTGGTGTTCCACATCGACGTCGAAATTGCCGACCAAGACGATGCTGCCGTCCGCGCGGATGCTCTCCTTGCCACGGCTGAACTCGCCGGACTCCATGTAGCCCTTCATGATGTTCACGCCGTCCTTCTGGTCGAAGGAGATGCCAGACACCTCATCGAAGCAGACCACGTCGTACTGGCAGACCAGACCCCGGCGGCCCTTGGGCGTGTTCTCCACGAACATCTTGGCCACCGTGGCCTTGCCGCCGGAAATCAGATGCGCATAGGGTGAAACCTGCTGGAACAGATGGCTCTTGCCTGTGCCACGCGGACCGAGCTCCACCAGGTTGTAGTTGCGTTCCACAAACGGAACCATGCGCAAGAGAAGGGCGTTTCGCTGGCGGTCGCTCAGGTCGCCAGCCTCAATGCCGATGGATCGAAGCAGAAAGCACTTCCATTCTTCGGTAGTGAACGCCTCGCGGGCCTTGGTCAGGGTGTCCAAAACGTCGCGCTTGGAAAGCTGAATTTCCCGCAGCGACGTGATACCAAACGGACGCCCCTTGGCCTCCTGGGCAATGGCTACATCGAACGTCACGCCCAGCTCGGCATAGAAACCACCGGTCAGCATGCGTTCGTGTTGGTTGACCAGCTCGCTGCTGATCCGCACATCCGTAAGCCGCAGGCTCGGCAGGCTGGCCACGTACTCGCCCTTGTTGTCCACGCGCGCCGTCACGAGGTCGATGATCTTCACCTCGCCGGTTTCCAGCGCTCTGGCCTTGAACAGCTCTTCCTCGCCGGCCCGCACCGTACGGGACTTGAGTTGGCGTTGAACAATCTCCAGCCCCTCGTCGATCTCCTCTTGATCGGTGCTTGCGCAATAACGCCCGAGCATGAACTCGACAACGTAGGTGGGTACCGGAAACTGGCGACTGAAGGTTCGAACCAAGTCTTTCCGGACCAGATACCCGTCCAACACCGAGGCGGCTTTTTTGTCTATCTGATCCAATTCAATCATTCATCATCCTCCGCCGATCACGGTGTTGGCCTCGGCCACCATCTCACCTGACGGGCTGAGTAGGACCAAACATGCCGCGCGGCCTTGCAGTTCTTCGTTTTCAACAACCACCGATGCGGTGCCGTTGTCCTTGAGCGGCTTCACGCTCACGACCACGCTGGACGCCTGGTCACCCGCCTGTGTGCGAATGTCCAGTGACAGATTCGCGTACTGGCCGTCCACCCCCACCGTGCAGCGCAAGCCCTTCCAAGCAATGTCGGTAACCTCGGCTGCTTGCGTGCCTGACGTGCTGCCTGCCCGGGTCACTACCAGATCCAGGGTGAGGCATTCCTGAAGGCTCAGCCCGCCATGGTTGTAGTCCACCGATTTGCCGTAGCAGCTCACACCGTCGGCCAGGGCGAACTGTTGGTTGGGGTTCCAGAACCAGGGATATAAGCGCTCACTGGTGGAAGCGCCTGGCTTGATCGAGGCGCAGCGCCCCCATTTGTTGTCGGTGAGGTCCTTGGACATCTGGATCGTGGGTAACTTGCCCGGCATGAGTAACCAGCCGTGGTCAGTCACCACCCTAACGCTGTTCCAGCCTGCAGCCAACAAAGCGGCGATGCGTTCTGCAATTTCTGCGAGAAGCGGGTCGATGTGCTTGGCCAGCTTCCAGCCGCGCGCATGCCCCTCGCTGTCGATGTCGCCGAATTCGCACCAGGCATTGCCTTGGCCATCACCGTTCTCGGTACGGTCCAGCACCTTCCAGTGGTTGTCATTCAGCAGTTTCTTCAGGTGATAGCCGCCCTTCAGCGACTGACCCGTGGCGGCGACGCAAGGTTCGAAGTCATCGCAGTCGTCGGTACCGCTGATCTTGGTCCGCACTGGCGAAGCAGCCGCCTTGCCGGTGGCGGTCACGCTGGGCAGGGCCGTCCAGCCCATGGCTTCCGCTACCTGGCAACCGCGTGCCTCCAGTGTGGCCGAAAGGCGGCGGGCCGCGTCAAAACGCAGGCCGTCCACGAACAGCACGCACTCACCCTTCGAGGCGGCGAAGGCCTTGGCGCTGGCGATCGTTCCACCGGGGTAGCTCGATCCATCGACCAGCTTTTGCAGATAGCGCGCAGACTCCTCTAGCCAGGGCAGATAGATCGCCCGAACAGCGGCTGTCACGGCATCAACGTCGGCCGCCTTGTCAACGCACGCCAGCGCTGACAGCACCGCATCGTCGGCGCGCCAGCCCTGCGTGGCATACCCTGCCTGCAAGTCCGCAACCGAGCCGGCCGCCAACGCCGTCTTGGTCACCTCCGCAACCACTGCCAGGTGCTTCGCGGCCAGCGCCAGCGGCGATTCACCCAACTCGGCCCATACCAGATCACGGCGCAGCGCATGGGCCTTCTCCAACTCCAGCAACCGCTTCCTGGCCTCGTGCGCGGGCAGGTGGTTCAAACCCAGCAGTTCATGCTGGAGCGACTTCTCCTGCTCTTCGTTCCATTGCGGCCAACCGCTGAGCTTTTCTGCGGGCGTGTCGAAGATGCCCAGCCGGGCGGCTTGCACTGGCGGATTCGGTTCGGGATGTTGGGGTAACGCTTCGGTGCTTCGCTGTACCGCTCCCACACTGAATGCCAGGGTCCCTCGCGCGTCGCCAACTTGCTGGCACCCGCCAGAACCCCATCGGCCTGGGGGTTGAACGCCAGCTGTGACTTGCAGACCTCCACAAAGGCCTTCCACTCGTTGGCGCCGCGCGTGGTCTGGAACGCGTCGCCCAGATCCAGCCACTGCAGCAGGTCGCGCACCGGGTCGCCGCCGGTCAGCAGGGTGTTGAAGTAGTCTTTGTCCAGCCGCTTGCCCTTCAGCAGCTCGAGTTCTTCATCCAGCAGCCGGTACAGCGCCAGCTGCATGGCGTTCTTGGCGTCGTTGTCCTGGGCCACGTCCAGACCCATGCCGCCTTGGTCGGACTTCAAGAAGGCCATGATGGTCCAGTCCTTGGCGTTCGCCTGCGACCAGATCACGCCCCGGTACTGCAGCTCGGCCAAGGGCTTCAAGAGGTCCGGGCAGTCTTCGATCGCCCGCAGGTCCTGGCGGCTGACGCCAGGCAGGTAGAACACCGGCACGCGGTCGGCTGGCAAAGTGACATCGGGCGCCTTGCCCGCAATCACGCACCGCAGCCAGATAGCCGGCCCCATGCGGTTCTCGGGCGCGTAGTCGCCCAGCACCAGCAGTTCCGCCAGCTCGCTCTGCAGGCGCGGGATCACCGCCTCCCACTGGCGGTCCTTGTCGGGCCACAAGATGCACGAAGGCGCAACTTGAACCTCGGGGTTGAAGATCGCCGAGTCGCGCAGGGTCTTGACCAGATGTTCGATCACGCGCACGGCTGGCCCTCCGTCATGGCGAAGAGCCCCATCACCTGGCCCACCAGCTTGGTCGTTCGCGCATCGATCTGCGCCACGCTCCACGCCTCGGCCGATGCCAATTCGGCGTTGAGCTTGAGCCCGTTCTTGTAGCCCACCTCACGGCCCTTGCTGTCGGTACGGTCGCGCTTCTCTTTGAAGCTCTTGTTGCCCAGCGCGCTGTTGAAGCCGGAGATCGTCAGGTTGCCCAGCTTGTGGACATGCGTCTCCTGAATGGCTTTCGCCTTCTTCTCGTCTCCGCCCGCGATCATCGTCACCCACGAAGCAGGGATGTTGTCGCCCTGCGGGAAGATGTGCTCGATGGTCCATACGAAGAGCTTGCCTTCGTACTTCCAAAGATCGACCCAGGTCTCTTTGGTCATCCCCTGCTCGGCCAAGGCACACAGCACAAACCGAGTGACCCCGGCGTTCTCCTCGTAGATAGCACCTTCCAGTTTGCTGCGGAAGGTTTCATCGCTGGCCGACACCGCCAGCAGTTCGTCGCGGATGGTCTTCACCACAGCGTCACCCGAAAGCTCTGCCACCTTGTCGATGGTGGCCATGAACAGGCGCGTCAGGTCGCGGGTGGGTGGTGTGTCGGTAAGGTTGCGTCGAACGAAGAAGCAGACCAGCAGCCGCGCAATCTCTTCCAGTTGCGCCACATTGATGCCTAGCGCTTCACGCCGCACCAGGAGATACAGCATCAACAGATAAGACGGAGCGCCCTGAATGCGGTCCAAGTCCTTCAGCGGCTTGTCCAGCTGTGCCCAGGCCTCGTCCGTGTTCCGGGCAAGCATCAGTGCATACAGCTGGCCAGCGGAACGAATGGCCTGCAGGTGGTGCTTGGCGTCCTGGTTGATCAGCTTCTCGTAGATCTGGATCAGGTTGGACCTTGTGGCCACCGGGCCCAGCGGGTCCTTCTTCTTGTCCTCGTCCTTGCGGAACGGCACGTTCAGCGGGTCTTTGAACGCGTTGTAGTAGTGCCGGAAGAAGCGCTCCTGGACGCTGTAGTCGTCGCCCAGATACCCCAGCAGCTTGTTCCAGACGTCGAAGTAGTGGTCCACCTTGCCGGGCTCGGTGGTCTCCAGCCGTGCCAGCAGCTTGTTCTTGATCAGGTCGATGGCCGTGAGCGGCATGCCCCGGTTGTTGAGCGACTCGAACAGCGTGTAGGCATCGGCGTGGCTGGCCACCTCGATCTTCACCAGGCAGGCCTGGCTCACCTTATCGAGGAAGGCCATGATCGACGCCAGGCGATCGTTCTCGCCCTGCACCATCTCTTCGATGCGACCCTGGAAGTACCGGAAGGCACGGAAGATCTTCCGGTTGCCCGCGTAGGCTGGCGTATCGAACGGGCTGATCACGCCCACGTCGGACAAGACGGCGCGGTAGTCGTTCTGGTTGTTGTTCTGAATCTGCGGGATGACGCGCAGCTGGTCGTCTCCCTTCTTCAGCACCAGCTTGCGCTTGAGGTTGATCAGCTCCACGCGCTGATCGTCGTCCAGGTCCTTCTCGTGCAGCTTCAGCGACTGGTACAGCGCCGCGAACAGCAGCGACAGTGTCGTCAGCCGCTGCTGGCCGTCCACCACCTCCAGCCGCTGCACCGCCAGGGTATCGGTGGTCTGGTTGATGCAGATGATCGAACCCAGGAAGTACCCGGGGTCGTTCTCTTCGATGTCATCGAAGAGCGACTCCCACTGATCCATCTTCCAGGTGTATTCGCGCTGGTAGCGCGGGATCGCATAGACGACACCTGCTTCGATGTCGAAGAGCTGCGAGACCGGGTAATTGTTGACCGACTTGATCATAGGGACTCAATCACCTCCGCCGTTTGGCGGTAGTCGGCCAGGTAGCGGTCGAATGAGAAGTCAGGGTTCTTGATGGCCGAAATGAAGTCGTCCATCCAGCTGCCCGCCTTCTGCTGCAGGCCATGCATGCTGGCCTCCGGTGCGATCACGCCCGCGGGGCGGGACGCATAGTCCGTCAGCACGTTCAGCGCGGCATAGCCGTGCGGCCCCATCTCCGTGAAGTAAGCCTTGGTCAGGCGCTGGGCCTGCTCGCGCAAGGCCAGCAGGTCATCGACGCGCCTTTGCTTCTCAACGACGTCCTTGGTCGCCTTGATGTCGAAGGCGCGGCACAGCAGGGGCAGCATCTCCTTCTCGGGCACGTGGTAGCGCTTGAGCTGGTGCAGCTTCTCAGTCAGCGCGGTCTCCAGCTTGCGGATGTCGCCGATGTTCTCGACGAAGCGGTCCACCCTGTCCATGCCGCGGCGGGTGTGGGCGTAGCTGAACTCGATGCTCTTGCTGCCGAAGATGATGCCGTTCAGGCAGATCCAGCGGCAAAAGCCCAGCTCGAAGCGCAGCAGCCGGGTGCGGTTGTAGCTGTTGCTAATGCGCAGGAAGGCCGTCCACTTGTCCCTCTCCCACGGCGAGAAGTCAGCGGTCTTGTGGATCAGGTCGATGTGGCAGAACGACCGGGTCTTAGGCATCGTGATGTTCAAACACGCCATGTCGCCGATCCGGGTGGTGTGGAACACCTTCTTCATCACCTCGGCTGCCATGTCGTAGGCGGCCTTGTTCGTCACCAGCTCATAGTCGTCGGTCACTACCGCAAACGGGAGCTGCCGCTCCACGTCGACCACCGCGAAGTGGCGCTTGAGCTGCTGATACCTGTCGAGACCATCTGCGGTCGGCATGAACAGGGGGCGCATCTCCACGGGGAAGAATGCCTCTGCAGGGTCTTTGGCCTTCCAGGATCGGGCGGTCGTCATGGTCTTATGCCTTTCCCAGTTTGGCGCGAGCGGCGCGCTTCTCGTCCAGCGTCAAGTGGTGGTCGTTGATGCGGTCGCCCACCTTGCCGCCGTACTTCAGGCCAAGCTCGTACCAAGGTGCGGATGGCGAATCGCTGCCACGGTCCTTCTCCCAATGCAGACTTTTCGGTTTGTCGCGTAACACGCCCGCCCCTTTTTTGCCGACGTCGGGAACCGAGAGGAAGGGACGGATGTTCATGCGCACCCCATCGTTCAGATCGGGGTTCCAGCCGATGGGCTGCTCGTCGATCGGCTTCCAGCGCACGAATATGTCGCAGGGCGCCTCGCCCGCCAGGATCAATTCCAGGCGTTTCTTCAGTGCCTCTGCGGCGGCCAGCTTTTCCTGAGCGCCGTCCACGCCGCTCTCGGCATCGCGCTTCTGGCGGCTGATCCAGTCACCCAGGTAGGTGTAGATCAGCGCCTCCAGTGCCTTGTAGTCGAGCTTGTGGTAGTTCACCAATGCGGCGAAGCCGTCGCGCAGACCATCCCAGATGTGCCAGACGAAGGGCCGGTTGCCGAACAGCGCGCTGTGCTGGGTGAAGAACTTTTCGCGCAGCCAGGCTTCGAGCGACTTGCCGGCGTGATCGGCGGCCGTCAGCAACTTGGCGAGGACGTCGTTGCTCCAGTCTGCGCCGTAGGCATTCGCCAGCAGATTTAGTAGTCGGTCACTTGCTGCGGCCTCCCGGCCTACGGGCGGAATACAGACTATCCCATCCTTGTCGGCAAGGTCGGTTAGCGTGGCGCTCTTAGTGACCAACACACGTGCCTCATCGGACAACTTCATTCGCGCATCGGTCTCAGCCGGCCAGCGGTAACCGAGCAGACGGGCGACCGCCACTTGCAGCGGATCGGTGGCGAACTGCGGGTGCCCGTGGAACAGCCATTGGGTAGGGTCGTCGGAATAAGGCTTGGGCAGGCCGTTGGGATAGCGCTCGGCGGCGACTTGTTTCCAGTGGTCAAGGTCGAAGGGAACCTTGACCATCATGTTCGCCGCTACGTCCATTTTCTGGTTCACAGAGCGCACTGCTGCCGCATACTCGCCGCTTGCCAGAAAAGCAAAGACAGCTCCCGAGTCGCGCGAGTTCCTCGGCACGATTGCTGAGGTGTTGTTGTCGAACAGATAGCCAAGATAAGGTGTTGCAGGCAGGTCTTTCATCTGCGATATGAGCACACCTGGCTTGCCGAACACATCGGCGCTTCGCAGCCCAAACTCTTCAATTTTCTGCCGCTCTATTTCATCAAAAGACAGGCAGACTTTGTGCTTTCCGGTGAACAACGACTCACCGGTTGGAGTTGATTCGAGGTACTGCCACTTAGATGTGTGGAGTGGTTGTTCCCAGAACGCACGTATGACGCGGTCTGTCTGTCCAGGCTTGGAGCCGTAGTTCACAGTTGCGGCGTCTGCCAGCAGCTTCTCGGAGGCGATGTTGTTGAATGAAACGACGGCATCCGGGTTCTCCAACTGCCCCTTTTGACTTACCGCCAACACCTCGCCATCGCGCAGCAGTCCCGCCTTCTCCTGCGCAACCTTTGGCGCGCTGGCATCCACGCCGCGCATCTGAAAGCCCTCCGATGCCGGGTTGCGGGTTTGGGTGAGTAGGACGGCCTGTACAACTTCGCCACTGATGGTCTCAAAAGCCCCTGGCCCCAACCGTGCCAGCAAGTTCCACTGAACCCGTTTGAGCAGGGATTCGCGCTGCTTCTTATAGCTAGGGCCTGTTAACACATCCGAAGTCCATCAGCGACGAGGACGAAGCTGATGAAGCCCAGGAACATGAGGTCGAGTTTCTCGAACCGCGAGAAGATGCGGCGATAGCCCTTGAGCCGACGGAACAAGCGCTCGACCTCATTGCGACGCTTGTACATCTCGCGGTCGTACTCCCAAGGTTCGATCCGCATCTTCATCGGTGGCACCACTGGAATGAAACCCAGATCCAGCGCCAATTGCCGTGTCTCATTGCCTTCGTAGGCACGGTCCATCAACAAGTGCACTGGTCTGCTGGTCGGCCCAAGACTGCTGAGCAGGCGCCGGCCTTCAGGCGCGTCGTGCGCCTGACCAGGCGAGAGGCAGAACGTCACGGCCGTTCGAGCATCCGCGGCAACCATATGAATCTTGGTGTTCCATCCGCCTCGGGACTTTCCGATGGCTTGTGGGCCGTTTTTTTTAGTGCCCCCGTGCCGTCGGGATGGACCTTGATGCTTGTGGAGTCCAGCGAGACCGCCTCGATCTTGATGCGCACGACCTGCGCGCGCTGTAACTCCTCGAACATGCGATCCAGGACGCCTGCTTTGGTCCAGCGGTTCATACGCGTGTAAATCGTGTGCCAGTTGCCGAAGCGCTTGGGCAGTCCGCGCCACTTGCAGCCATGCTCGGCCACATAGAGGATCGCATTGACCACCTGCAGGTTACTCAGGCTGACGTTGCCACGCTGCTTGGGCAGGCAGTGCTCAATAGTGGCGAATTGTGCGGGCGTGATCTCCATGCCCGAGATTGTCCGATGCAATCGCCACGATCGCCATTAGTGTTAACACGCCCTAGAACCGATATCGCCTCGTGAATGTCAAAGCGACAGCACCTCCAGCTCCTGGGCCGCCCTCACAACCCAAGCTGCCCCGCCAGCGCATCCATCCGCGCGGTCACGCAGGGGTCCATGTGCAGGGTCCGTCCCCACTCCCTCCGTGTCTCGCCCGGCCACTTGTGGGTGGCGTCCAGGCCCATCTTGCTGCCCAGGCCGCTTTCGGGGGAGGCGAAGTCCAGGTAGTCGATGGGGGTCTGGTCGATGGTGAAGCTGTCGCGGGCGGGGTCCATGCGGGTGGTGATGGCCCAGATGACTTCG
>JAWKYL010000014.1:0-9699 GCA_041396505.1 Burkholderiaceae bacterium | reverse complement strand
GTCCGGTGTGATCTTCTGGTTCTTCTTCAGCCCTTCGAAGACGGCATCCTTCTTTTCGGAGATGTAGAACTGGTACAGCCAGCCGATGACTTCCACGCTTTTGCAGGCATCAGGCGTCATGGCCTCGCGGGTGTAGGCCAGGATGGCGTTGCCCGACAGCAGATCGTCGGGCATCAGCAGCTCGGTGTAATCGTCGATGCGCTGGAACAGGAAGGGCATAGCCTGATGCCAGGCATTGCAGGCGGCGACCACCAGCAGGCGGTAGGCCTCGCCCTGGCCGTCATGGCTGCGCGCGCGGCCTGCCAGCAGATCGGCGATTTTCTGCCGCGCCTTGGGTGGCACCATGTCTTCGTCGAAGTGGCCCATCTTGGCTTCAAGCAGGATCTCCGGCTGGAACTGGCCTTCGGCGGGCGACACCACGCCAATGCGCGTGTAGCGGTTCACGTCCATGAAACGCAGGGCGCAGAAGCGGTTGAACCAGGTGTAGGCCACGCGCTCGATGACCGGATCCTGGCCACCGCTTTGCGCAATGGTTTCTTCCAATTTCTTCACAGCTTGCGGGCTTTCGCGCCGGGCCGCGCTGTTCGTCGAAAGTACCAGGGCCAGCTTGGCGCTGACCTGCTCACGCAACGTGCGGCGGGCGAACTGGGCGAATTTCTTGAGTTTGCTGGTGTCCATCAATCGGCCTTCTTGCCCGGCAGCTTGCCCGAGCGTTTTTCGAGTTTCTTTTCGTCGGACTTCACCCGTCGCTCCAGCTTCTTGATGTCCTCTTCCGCCGGCAGGTGCTCCGGTTGGATGCCGCGCTGCCCGAGCATGCCGCGCACGCTGAGGTTGTTCTGCACGTGTTCGTCGGTGATGCGGGTTTCGCCGTGCAGATTCGCCTGTTGCACGTTGTGGTTGGTCATCTCCGTGGCCAGGTTCTTGGCCGCGATGGTGAGGGTTGGCAGGAAGTCCGCCAGCGGCCGGGCCGGGGCAACCCCCAGGCGGTCTTTCATTTTCTGGGTGCTGTTGCCGCCGAACAGGGCGGTATCGCCCCTGGAGCGAATGCGACCGAAGCCGGCGTCGTCCACGCCCCGTTCGTAGATGTTCTGGGACAGGGCTTTTTCCGATTCGCGCAGGCGGTCGCGTGCATCCAGGCGAGCCTGCAGACGCATGCGCTCCTCGATCAGTTCCTGCTTGCGGGTCTGGGTGGCGAAATAACTCTGGGCGAAAGCGATGGCTTCCTTGCGGGGGTCGCCGTTCATCGCCACGAGGTAGCAGGCGTAGCGGGTGAGCATGAAATCGTCGACGGGGCGCTCGGCACCGCTGCCAAGAGGGACCATTTTCGTGACGCCACGAAAATGGTCGTCCACGCTGTAACCCGTTGATTCACAAGCATCCATGGCCCGCCGGATGGCGGTCATGAAATTCTCCCAGCGGGCATAGCCCAGGGGTTCCTGCAAGTCACGGGCGTACCAGAACTCGATGTTTTCACCGGGTATCCCCTGCGCCAATGCATCAAGATGGTTTTTCGCATGCGCTGGATGACTTCGTTGGCCATGTCGCTGTCTCCTTTGCCTCAGATCTGTACCCGATTGCCGCTGGATTTCCTTCAGCCAGGCTTCGCGCTGCTTTCGCAGGTAGTCGTCCAGATCCGCTTCGGACGCTAGCCACGGCTTGGCATAGCTGACCTTGATGGTGCGTGCGGCCACCAGCTTGGGCTCAGGGGCTGGCGTGGGATGGGGGCGTCGCGCCGCCGGGTCCCGGTGATGCGGGGTCTGGCGCAGGATCGGAAGGTGCAGGCCGGACCAGTTGTTCCAGTTGCAGCAGCAGCCGGGGTAGTCCTCGTCTTCAAACCTGCGCAGCTGATCGCGGATCATGGCGATGCGCTTGTGGGCCTGGACGCTTTGGCGAGCGTCGCCGAAGGGCCGGATGAGCCGCTTGCGGTCAGTCGGGTCCAGCTGGCCGAACTCCGTCGCGTCTTGCAGGCGCTGTTCCAGCTCCACAAGGCGATCATTGGCCTGTCCCTTTCCTGCGCGAGCTGCTGCTCAATGGCGTGCTGCAGGGCGTCCAGCTGCGGCTTGAGCTGTTGCAGGCGGTTGCCTTGCCAGGGGCTTTTGTCATCCAGCAAACCGCGCACCGCATCGACTTCGGCAGCGCCAACGTAGGCGAAGTTGTCTTCCTGCTCGGCAACCAACTGGCGTGCTTGGTCGTAGATGGCTTTTTGCGGGCTGCGCATGAAGCGCCGCAGCGGGTCGATGGTGTTCTCCTTGGTGTCCAGCAGTGCATCTTCGGCCCGGGCCAGATCCGTCAGGAACCAGTTCGGGTTTTTTCCGGCCATGTCCTTCAAGGTGGTCAGCACCGGCGCCAATGCGCTCAGGAAGGGGTATTGCGCTTTTTGCCCGTGCAGGACGCTCAATTCGGTTTCCAGCGTTTTCAGTGCATCGACCGTTTCACGGGCCAGTGCCCGGGCTTCGTTGCCGGCGGCGGGCTGGTCGAAGAACTCGGCGTAGAACTCCTTGAGCGTGCGCACCTGCGAGGCGCTGAACTCGATCTGCGGCTCCAGCACCAGCGAGGGATGGGTATGGGTATTGAGCAAGCCGCGTTCCAGCGCATCGTCTTCAAGCGGATTGCTGTCCTGCCGGACCTCGACCTTGCCGCGTGCGCACAGCAGGGCCAGGTTGCACAGGATGGCGGCGTGGTACCAGCCGTAGTTCTTGCGCTCGAAGCGCTCAAGCAAGCTCTTGACCGTAGTGCGCACGCCGCCACGGGCATTGCTCTGGATGAAGGCCAACAGCTCCTGCTCTGGCTCGGTCAGGCTGGCGGCGTCGTTGGCCAGCAAGCCGTCCTTGGCCATTCGCAGGTGTTTGCCGATGTCGGCTTCGGCAAACACCACGTCGTCGCGCAACATGCGCAGGTTGGGGTATGCGGTCTGCACCAGTTGCTCGAAGCCCTTGAGCACACGGGTCTGGCCATCTTCGCCGCCAACGTCCACGTCTGACGCGTTGATGATGAGCCTGGCTTTGCCCAGCAGCGCACGCGCGCGAACCTGTAGATCGTTCAGGCGCTCGGTGTTCTGGGAACCCTTGGCGTCAAGAATGCGTTTGACGGTTTCTTGCTGGGTATTGCTGTTCTGGCGGATGTATTTCTCGGTGCGCTTGTGCATGGCCAGGTCTTGCATGAAGCGCGCATCGGCCGGCAGGACCACCCGCAGCTCATCGCGCCCCATGCTTTGCATGCGCTGCTGCGTGAGGAATCCTTCGGAATCGTCAAAGCCATCGGTCAGCGGCGTGACCAGATGGATGGCCAATTCATGCTCGCGGCTGAGCACGCGATCATCGAGCTTGCGGGTATAGGGATAGTCCTGTCCGTGGCTGTGGCGGATCTTGCGCTGCTTGATGACGCCATCGAACAGCAGCTTTTCAAGCTCCTTGGCCAGGTCGGCGTTCTCGATGTCGGTGTTCTTGATTTCCTGTTCGACGTCCTTTTCTTCGTCGGTCAGGTATTCATAGACATCACCATTGCGCTGAATGTAGGTCTGCTGTTCCAGCAGATTGAGCGCCGCTTCGAGCTTCTTGTGCTGGGCGGGAATGTCCTCGCCAAAGCGCTCCAGCATCAGCACGCTCAGGTTGCGTGGTGTGGCCTTGAACTCCTTGACGTACTTGACCAGGAACAGCGCCTTGAGCACGCGCACGGCGTATGCATCGTTGAGGTTGCGTTCGGCCACGTTGATGGCACTCTGGATGCCGCCTTTCAGCGCACTGCGGATGCCCTCGAACATGCGGTCGAAAGTGGCCAACTGACCGACCGATTCGCTCTCGATCGCCATGGCGACATCGCGAAACACCCCCAGCATGGAGCGCTCGCCGACTGAGTTGGCCTTGCCTTCGAAGCCGTTGTGCAGCGACAGCCCGCGAATGGCGGCCTGGAACAGCGGGAACTGGTAGGGAACGAAGGGATAGGCGTAGATGAAATGTTCGTCGCGGAAGTTCTGAGGCGCTGGCCGCCATCGGCAAACTCGAACAGGGGTCTTGAAGTTGCTGGCCTGCTGCGCATACACGCCCTGCAGCAACTGGCGACCGTCATCGTTTTTGGCCAGCAGGCGCTTCTGGATCACCTCGGCCACATCGGCACTGGTGAGTTTGAGCCGGTTGGCAAAGCGGGCCTGGATCTTGGAAAAGTCGTTGCTTTGCTGCTTGCTCATGTCGCCCAGCACGTCGGTCATGTCCTCCTGGGCGGTGACGATGATCCAGGCGCGGCCCTGGCATTTGGTGGCCAGGCTTTCGGCCACTGTCTGCAGGTTTGTCATGAGCTTGGTGTTGTCGGCGATGTACTGCCCGACTTCGTCAACGAAGAAGTTCAGGCGGAAGTCGGCCGGTTGCTGGTCCAGCCAGGCCTTGACCTGATTGCCGAAATCCTCGATGGACACGCTGTACTGGATGCGGTACTTGTCCAAGATGCCCTTGGCATGCGCGGCGTCTTCGCCCGTGACTTCGGCATAGGCTTTGGCGATGTTGCCGGATTCGAGCAAGGCCTGTTCCCGGCCCCGTTCCCACGGTTTGCTGGCCAGGGCCTGGTAGGCCGCCTTGAACGCTTGGAACTGGCTACGCTCGTCCAGGTCGCGCTCGAATTGCGCGATGTAGCCCTGCTTGCCGTAGTAGCCGCAGGTTTCGTTGAACACCTTGACGAATACCGACAGCAGCGCATCGACTTGGGTCTTGCTGATGATGTCGGCCTTCTGGTCGATGTTGAACAGAATGCTTTTGGATGGAATGGCGACGGCCTGCTTCAGCTTGGCGCGCAGCAGTTCATCGTCCTGATGGATCTTGGGCAGAAACAGATCCAGTGCAGTGCTGCCGCCGACCTCACGGTTTTCCAGCAGCAAGGCCAGCATTTTCAGCAGATGCGACTTGCCCGATCCGAAGAAGCCTGACACCCACACGCCGTTGGCGACCTGATAGTCGGTATAGGCCTCCAGGAAGTGCTCAAGGCGCTTGGCGACTTCGTCGGTCAGCACGTACTCGCTGAGCTCGGTGTACAGGCTGGCCTCATCGTCTGCCTTGATGACGCCTTCGATCGGGCGGCTGACCGGGCGCTTGAAAATGCCTTTGAGTTCCATCGGGTGCTTCCTCACGCCTGGATGTCGAAAATATTGAATGCGCGGTAGTACTTGTCGTCGTGCAGCAGCTCGAACAACTCCAGGGACGCCCCTTGTTCCAGCGAGTGGCGGTACTCCCCCGGGAAGAACATCACGGTGGGCTTGTCCTTGGCGGTGCTCTGCAGGTTGTTCAGCACGTTGTGCGAGCGGATATAGGGGAAGACTTCACCGACCCCGCTGAGGAACAGCACGTCGTAGTCACTTTGCGCCAGCCGCTCGCCGATCTCCGGGATCAGATGCCCCTTGATGTCCAGGACGTTCTGCAACAGCTCTTGCAAGGCTTCTTTCTCGACCTCCGGCTCGGCAGCGAGAATCTCATCCCACAGATTGCTGCCCTCACTGCTGCCTTCGCGCGCCTTGAGCATGTCGATGGTCAGGTCGTAGAGGTTGATCTCCAGCACCTTGACGCCCCGGCCCTGCAGGCATTCCACTTGCAGGCCTGCCAATGTGTTGACCAACTGGCGGCGCATGCGCTGGATCTCGAAGGCCTCCGATGCCTTGAACTCGCAGATGTAAAAGGGCAGGTCGTTGTTCAACCCCCGCATCTGCAGGAATCGAGGACTGGCAATGACCTCGCGCAAATGGTCGAAGCGTTTTGCCAGCGGCTTCTGGCTGATCTTCTGGCTCATTTCAGCCACCTCTTGATCTCTTGGTCACTTGCTGGGAACACCAGAAGCTCATCGACACCCCGCCGAGCCAGCAGCCGGGCGAGCTGTGGGGTCAGTACCGTTGGCTGGATCAGCAATTGCTCGGAGACCAATTCAGCCTCGCGCAACATGCGGAACAGGTTCTGCCGAAGCTTGCGTTGGGTGGACGGTGCCAATTCGTCCAGTTCGTCATGCCAGAGTGCTTTGGCGCTGACGAAAGCCTCGTAGTCGGCTGCGCTCAACTGCCGTCGCAGAACGAGAAAATTCTCCCGTAGCACTTCCCTGGCAAAGTCACGGACAAAGGCGTAGCGCCGGCAGGCAGCGACCCAGAGCAGATAGGCTCGGTCGCGCAAGTTGGAGTCGATCAGGACTTCCAGCTCTTCAAAGTCGAGTAGTTCAAGGCGCGCGATCAACTCTTTGCTGATGCGGGTGGACGCGGCAGCCGTCCGGACCTGCAACACGTTCCCGCTACGCACATGCGAACGTGTTTGCTCCCAGTTCTGTGTGGTCAGGTAGTGCTCGGCAATCGCCGGGGCTTCGAGCAGGAACAGACCGCCTGTGGTGAAAGATAGGCGGTAGCGCTCAACCATCATCGCGCTCCTGCCGGGCATCGTCACTGTCGCTGGCTCCGCCGGCCTTGACCCAGGCGTCGACTTCCGCTTTCTGGAATTTCCAGAGCCTCCCCACTTTATGGGCGGGCATGTTGCGCTTGGCGATCCAGGCGTAGACGGTGTCCTTGCTGACCCCGAGGTGTTCGGTGATTTCTTCGACGCTCAGCCAGCGGTCGGTCATGGCAATGGGTTCGCGGAGAATTTGTATAAGGGGCCAATTCTACCGGTTTTAACCCGGTTTGACAGGATTTTCCATGATCTTCAGCCGAGGTAAACGGCCACGATTGCCAGTCGATCATGGCCCAGCTCTTGGCTAATCATGAGGCGCACATATTTGTCTTGATTGCGCTCCGTTGGGGCCAGCTGGCCTGCATCTGGCCCACCCGCCGAAGGCGACCTCCACCCCGTCAACGCCTCATACCGCATCTGTGCGTATCGATGCCGCAGTCCATGCATGTTGCTCAGACCCGCCGCCTTGCACTGCCCGTCGTACAGGTGCCGTTGCTGGATGTAGGTCTTGTTCGCCGGGATTAGCGAGCCTAGGCCAGCCAGCCGATGCGCCTCGTCTAACACTATGCGCTGCTCCGGCGTCGTGATCGGCACCGTCCGGTCGCGCCCGCCCTTGGCCCATGAGCCTTTGATGGCGATGTGGTCGCCACGGTCGGCATAGCGGGGTTGGAACTCTCGATGGACTCCTCCCGCCGCAGGCCAAAGGCCGCTTGCAGGCGCAGGCTCATGCGGACGTGTGGATCGGTGATCCTGTCCAGTCCGTCGCCCAGTTCCTTGGCCTTGCTCTCGTTGGTCACATAGCGGCGGTCAGGGATGCCCAGCTTGGTGTTGTCTGCTGGCAGGATGCCTGCCTTGCCGACCTTCTCTGCCCACCAGCGCAGGTGCGCCATGCGGTTCTTGATCGTGCCAGCCGACAGGCCTTCGGTTTGCCAGCGCTGCAACAGGGCTTCGACATGCTTGCCCTTGAGCGAGATGGCCCGCATCTGGCGGAAGCCCGCCTCGCGCAGTTGGCGTGCGACCAGGTTCAATGACCGCTGCCGGTCAGCCTGGGTGGCATGGCTGCCGTCGCGGTTGCGCAGGCAGAGTTGGCGCAGGGTATAGGTCAGGTCGTCCATCACGGTGTTTTCCGTCGGTTGTCGGGGCTGAGAAGTAAACGGTCAGTGTTTTTGCCAACTCGCCAAGGCGAGATCCCCGAAGGGCAAGGGCCAGGTGCTCAGTTCACCTGTGGCCTCGAATGAGGCGTCCGCCTTGCTTCCTGCGGGAAGGCCGAGCGGAGGAATTGCAAGAGACGACAACGCGATGTGCTGGGATGAGTACCTCCTGTGGTGCGGTGGTGGAAAAGGTGTCGGCGGGCCGCGCGAGGACGGGCGACCAGCAACGCGTGCCTGGAACGGTGGACGTATGTTGCGACGATGGCGAGACGAACCACGCCGAGGATGAGGATGGCTCTGCCCGTGGGTAGGGCGGCACACGGAGCGAGCCTGGGTGTGCCTGGGGTGGTTCCGCCCGGTGAACCGGGGCGGCGCTTGCAGGAACCTGCGCCAGGGATCCGGTATTCATACCCACCGGCAGGTCGTTGCTGGGCCAGTGTGCCGGGGCATCGTCATGTGCGCAGCCATCAATGCGATGCTGCGCCAACCCGCATTGCTGCTGCAATTTGCCGGGCCGTCACTGCGGCGGGCAGTGACGGCCCCATCAGTCACGTAGCGCCCAGTGGCCCCAGCCTTGCAGCAGCGGGCGTGTTCACCGGGGTAGTTGGCAGCATTCCGCTGTCAGCCATGCACCCGATGATCTGCCCGATGGGCAGCGATGGCGTCTTCAACATGCGCCTGATCTGATCCAGATGCCGTTGCGCCACCTCGCGCGATGCAGGCTTTGCGGCTTGGCTGCTGGACGATGGCGAAGGAGCGGGCGGCGAGCCATGCTGGCTGTTGCTGACGTCCTGCACGGGTGTCTGCTGTGGGGTGGATTTGCGTGCCGCCCAGAGCTTGAAGACGCCTTCCACGGCCTTCTTGATCAACCCGTAGAGGTAGGCGATGGCGTTGTGCACGCCACCTGATTCGCAGCGCACGTCCCACTCGGCCAACACCTCCAGGCGCTGTTCCGGGAGCAAACCACTGAGACGCGCGGTGAGGATCTGTTGCTGGTCCTGCGGGAGCTGCCGGAAGCGGATGGGCACATCCGGCCGCGATGCCAGCACTTCGGTTAGTGACCGGTACGTATGTACTTCTTTAAATACTTCTTTTTGTACAGTACGTACTGCTGTCGCAGATGCCGGAACGGGTTTCGGAATGCCACCGCTGGCTTCGGGCACGAGGGCATTGCGCGGAGTTGAACCACCAGGACTGCCCGGATCATGGTCATCGCCCCGGTGCTGCAAGCGCCTGATTCGCTCTTGCATTGTTGCGGGCAGCTTTCCCAACCTGTCTGGATGGCGCATGGCCTCGTCGAGAATGGACTGTGCCAGTTGGCGGATCGTTGCGCTGGCATGGCCGAGCGCCCGTTCCAGCAGGGGCAGGTAGTCTTCGTCCTCCAGGCACGCGTCGTCGAACGCGAGGGGCTGATTCCTCACCGCGTAGCGGCTGGCCATCGAGAAGCCGGTCATCGGATTGCGGCGGTATTCGACCAGCGAAATCCACGTGGACAGCCGCAGGCACAGCACGGCCCTGGACACGGTTTCAAGGGCTGCCCGCTTGCTGCCCGGTGCGCTGGGCAGGTATCCACGCAGCGCGTCGTAGCTGAGGACCACGGTGCCGTCGCTGCTGGCCAGCGCACGGAAAGTCAGCCAGGCGTTGCGCTCCAGCGGCGTCAGCCGCTCATCGAGCAACAGGGCTTTCGGGGTGATGATGTCTGAGGCTTGGTGTGACATGGCGAGGCTCCCATCGGTATCGGCCAACTGGCCAAAGGAGCCGTCATCTCACCCCGGCATCACCGCTGCCGCAGCCATCAATCCGAACTGCGCTTCCTCCGCTTTTTCGAGCTGAAGCAGGGCGCAAGATCCTTGGTGTTCCGAGTCAGGAGGTGGGAAAAAGAACCCGCTGCAGTGCGTTGGACGTTGCTGAACGCCGATGGCCGGGTTCGCGGCCTTGGATCAGGTCGTCCGCTCACACATCGCGCCGGTAACGGGAGCGCGGGAAGTGTCCAGGGAGGACCAATCACCGCTACCAAAGGACACGCTTGGTTTTTGGGTCCAAGAATAGATCCAAGCGCGTCGATGGGGTTCAAAAACCCCCTTGAAAATCAACAGCATGCGGCGAAAACGACACTTCTGCATCGGGAAGTAAGACTGGTTGCG
>JAWKYL010000013.1:0-39128 GCA_041396505.1 Burkholderiaceae bacterium | reverse complement strand
TGGCGTTGGTTGTGCAGGCACTACGCGGATTCACGCCAGACGAGAAGATGCCGCGCTGGAATGACGAGGAAGATCTTCTCCTGATTCCGGACGGCAAGGCGCCAGCAAGGCACGTCATCGCGGTATCGAGCTGGCAGACCAGCATGAAGAGCTGGATCGCATCGGTAAGCGACATGGAAGATCCGCTGGGGCGGGATCGTTACGAGCGCTTGACGAGGCTGCTCAACGGCGTGATTTCCCACCCCAAGGGCACGCGCTACCT
Organism: Burkholderiaceae bacterium; assembly: GCA_041396505.1. Taxonomy (GTDB): domain Bacteria; phylum Pseudomonadota; class Gammaproteobacteria; order Burkholderiales; family Burkholderiaceae_C; genus Hydrogenophaga. The sequence goes on along the minus strand of JAWKYL010000013.1, from coordinate 38,866 downwards.
GATCCTGCCGGAGCTGGCGATGCCGGCGCGCTGGTTCATGCGCTTCGCCTACAAGCTGCATGGCCGGGGCATTTCACTGATCACGGGCATCGAGTACCTGCATGCGCGCAAAGCCAGCAAGGCGCGAGTGCGTAATCAGGTTTGGGCGGCCCTCTCCCATGATGGACTGGGCTTTCCCTCGTTGATGGTCTATCGACAAGACAAGCAACGCCCGGCCTTGCATGAAGAGCTGGAGTTGCAGCGCATCGCTGGCCTGAAGATGAAGCCTGGCAAGCGCTGGGATGCCCCACCGATCATCCAGCATGGTGATTTCCGGTTTGCCTTGCTGGTGTGCAGCGAGCTGACCAACATCAGCTACCGCGCGGCCTTGCGCGGCAAGGTGGATGCGTTGTTCGTGCCGGAGTGGAATCAGGACACCGAGACCTTCAACGCGCTGGTGGAATCGGCGGCGCTCGATGTGCATGCCTACATCATCCAGTGCAACGACCGCCAATATGGCGACAGCCGTATCCGTGCCCCGTTCAAGGACAGTTGGAAGCGCGATGTGCTGCGGGTCAAGGGCGGCGTCACCGACTATTGCGTGATCGGAGAAATCGACGTGCAGGCGCTGCGCCAGTTTCAGAGCAGCTACCGTTCCCCGGCCAAACCGTTCAAGCCGGTGCCGGATGGATTCGAGATTGATGTTGGCCGCAAGGTGTTGCCGGCGGGAGAAGCAGAATGAGCGGAAATCAGAACAGCAGCCGTGAGCAGGGGATGGAGAAGTATTTTTTTCGATCTTCGGCCGAAGGTTTCAAGAAGATTCCAGGCAATCCAATTGTTTACTGGGCCAGCAAAGCCATCTACGAGGCATTTATCAATGGTCGTCCGTTGACAGCTATTGGAAAGCCGGTTGTTGGCTTGCAAACCGGTGAAAACGCTCGATTTGTGCGAGCCTGGCATGAAGTGACCGCTGATACAATGGGCCTCTCTTTAACTTCACGAGCTGATGCAAAGAAATCCCAGAAAAGATGGTTTCCGTACAACAAGGGGGGGGATTTTTGTAAGTGGTATGGAAACCAAGATTTCGTCGTGAATTGGGAAAGCGATGGGCATGCGATTCAAAATTTCAAAGATGAATTGGGAAAACTCCGGTCCCGGCCGCAGAATTTAGAGCATTATTTTCATCCCTCTATTTCTTGGTCAAAGATTAGCTCGTCCTTACCAGCCTTCAGATACTTCCCCGATGGATTCATCTTTGATGTCGCCGGCACATCAATTTTCCAAGCCGATCAGCGAGTTCTTTTTGATTTGCTTGGTTTTTGTAACAGCAAAGTCGCGGTAAAAATACTACAAGCGCTGTCACCCACTCTCAACTTTGAAGTTGGTCATATCGGCTCATTGCCAATATTGGTAGCGGCAACAGCGAGGCTTCTCACCTTATTGATAGACTGGTGGCAATAGCCAATTCCATCTGGAATTCATTTGAGACCTCCTGGGATTTCACTAACCTCCCACTGCTGCACGCCGACCACTGCCAACCCACGCTCAAAGCCAGCTACCAATCCCTGCGCAGCCACTGGCGCGATATGACGCTGGAAATGCAGCGCCTGGAGGAAGAAAACAACCGCATCTTCATCAACGCCTACGGCCTGCAGGGCGAGCTGACGCCTGAGGTGCCGCTGAACGAGATCACCCTCACCTGCAACCCGCACTACCGCTATGGCGGCGACAAGAGCGAAGACGAGCTGGAAGCCCTGCTGCAGGCCGACACCATGCGCGAGCTGGTGAGCTATGCCGTGGGCTGCATGTTCGGCCGCTACAGCCTGGATAAGCCGGGGCTGATCCTGGCCAACCAGGGCGACACGCTGGCCGATTACCTGGCCCAGGTGCCGCAGCCACGCTTTCCCGCCGATGACGACAACGTAATCCCGCTGCTCGATGGCGACTGGTTCGCCGACGACATCACGCGGCGGGTGCGCCAGTTCCTGCGCGTGGCGTTTGGTGATGCGCATTACGAAGACAACCTGGCGTTCATCGAGCAGGCGCTCAATATCAAAGGCAAGCGCAACTACGGCCTGCGCGATTACCTGCTGGGCGAGTTCTACGCCGACCATGTGAAACGCTACAAGAAGCGCCCGATTTACTGGCTGTTCTCCAGCCCCAAGGGCAGCTTCAATGCGCTGATCTACATGCACCGCTACCGCCCGGACACGGTGAGCGTGGTGCTGCGCTACCTGCGCGACTACCGCGAAAAGCTCGTCACCGAGAAAGAACGCCAGGCCGCGATCAGCATCAACCCGGCCAGCAGCCAGGGCGACAAGACTCGTGCCTTGAAGGAAACTGAACGCCTGGGCAAGGTGCTGGCCGAGCTGGAAGACTACGAGCGCGACGTGCTCTACCCATTGGCCACCCAGCAGGTGCAGATCGACCTGGATGACGGGGTGAAGGTGAACTACCTCAAGTTCGAGAGTGCGCTGAAGAAGATTCCGGGCCTGGCCGCAAAGGACGAGGACTGACATGAGCCAGGCCATCGAGCAGACCTTGCAGCAGCCGGAGGGCAAGACGCTGGAGTTCAAGCGTGATCTGTCCTCGCCGCGCAATGTGCTCAAGACGCTGGTGGCCTTTGCCAATTCGGCCGGTGGGCGGCTGGTGATCGGCGTGGACGACGACCGCCAGGTGACGGGCGTGGCCGAACCGCTGGACGAGGAAGAGCGGATCTGCAACCTGATCGCGGATTCGATTGCGCCGCGCCTGCTGCCCAATGTGGAGCTGACCAGCCTCGGCGAATGCACGCTGCTGGTGGTCGAGGTCTTCCCCAGCAGTTCGCGCCCGCACTACCTGAAAGCAATGGGGCCGGAAAACGGCGTGTATGTGCGGCTGGGCTCCAGCAGCCGGCAGGCGGGGCCGGAGCTGATCGCGGAATTGCGCCGTTCCGCGCAGGGTGTCGTCTTCGACGAAATGCCCATGCCGGAACTGGGCTCGGAGGATCTGGACCTGGAAGCGGCGCAGCGGCTGTTCGGGCCGGAACGCAAGCTGGACAACAAGACCCTGACCACGCTCAAGCTGCTGCGCCGCGAGCAGGGTCGGCTGGTGCCCACGCAAGGTGCCGTGCTGCTGTTCGGCAAGGCGCGCGAACAGTATTTCCCGGATGCCTGGGTGCAGTGCGGGCGCTTTCGTGGCCGTGACAAGGTGGAGATCTTCGACCAGGCGGAGATCCACGAGCACTTGCCCGATGCCGTGGCGGCAATCGAGCTGTTCCTGAAGAAGCATGCGTTCAAGACCGCCCAGTTCGGCGCGATGCGCCGCGAGGATGTGTGGAGCATTCCGCTGACCATCCTGCGCGAGGCCATCGTCAATGCGCTGGTGCACTGCGACTACTCCCAGCGGGGCACGCCGATCCGCATTGCCTTCTTCGATGACCGCATCGACATCGAAAGCCCCGGCATGTTGTTACCCGGCATGACCGTGGAGGACATGAAAAGCGGCGTCTCCCGCATCCGCAACCCCGTGATTGCCCGCGTGTTCCGCGAACTGCATTTGATCGAGCAATGGGGCAGCGGCGTCAGGCGCATTTTTGCCGAAGCCGCCGAGCAGGGCCTGCCGGAGCCTGCCATCACCGAGATAGCCACCGGATTGCGCCTGAGCATCTACCTGCGGGAGCCAGTGCGGATCGACACAGGGGCCCCGGAACAAGAAGGGGCCCAGTCAGGGGCCCAGTCGGGGGCCCAGTCGGATAAAATACTGCAACTGCTTGCCGCCGGTGCCCTGTCTGCCAATGCCCTGGTGGCAGGCCTGGGGTTGAAGTCCAAGACCGGGGCCTTCAAGCGCACGATCAAGGAACTGCTGGACTTGGGGTGGATTGCCTACACCCTGCCGGACAAGCCCGATAGCCGATTGCAGCAATACCGTTTGACCGAGCAGGGCCAGCAAGCCCTGGCACGCCACCCCCATGCAATCCAGAGAACAACGACAAGGAACTCGGACGTTGGCTGACCCCAGAATCATCCAGGCGCTGACCAGCCTGTTCGACAAGCAACGTATCGTGTTCTGGTACGACACGCGCCGGGAATTCCGGGGCGCGTTCGAAACGCTGGAGCTGCCCGCGGTGGAGAAGGTCGAACTGGCCAACAACGAGTTCGGCGTGAAGTACCGCGTGCTGCGGGAGCAGGCGCAGCAGAAGTTCCTGCTGTACCGGGAGGGGCCCGAACCTGCCCATCTGCACAACTGGCTGCTGGACGTTCAGTTGGCCAGCGGTCGAACCTTCCAGACCGATCGGGTGGCGTTGTGGCTGGCGGAATTGGGCCTGGGGCCCAACGACTACACGCTGGTGGAAACGCACCAGGTCTTCTTTGAGTCTGCCAAGCGCCGCGACGCCCTGATGAAACTGCTGCAACCGGGCGATTCGCAAGCACAGTTGCAGCGGCGATGCTGGCCGTGTGCGGGCGGCGAGCCTCGCTCTGATGCCATTCTGGAAACCTTTGCTCGCCGAGCTGGCTCAGGGGCGCGATACCTGCATCAAGCTGATCGAGCGCAGTCATTTGAAGGAATATCTGTGGCAGCAGATCAAGCGTGCCTATGGCTACGACTCGCCGCAGCCGGGCCTGCAGGATTTTTGTGATCGAGTTGTTCAAGAACAGCTTCCTGACCGGCATCGACCCTTCCTGCGTCAGCACCCTGTCCGCCGAGTCGCTTGGTGGCTCCGCGCCGCTGGAAAGACAGCCGCATGCACAAGGCCAGTTTCGAGGCGCTGTCCGGGCGGTGTACCGAGATCCTGCAAATCGACGAGAAACTGCAGGCACTGGATTATCGCCAGTTGGCAGATCTGGATTACTTCGAACTGATCGACCGCAAGGTTCTCAGCGAGTTGGTACATGCGGTGGTGGCGCGCACCATCACGGCCGCCGAGGTGGAGCAATGGGTGCGCCAGCGCTGGCAGAGCCATTGGTTCGAGAACTTCGAACATGTGTACCTGGCACTGGAACACGCTGCGCAGTTCATGCATCTGTTGGACACGACGCCGCTGGAGATGGGTTCGCTGGATGACGGTGTGCGCAAGTACGCGGCCCACTGGTTCCGGCTGATCAGCGCTTATCGCAAGTTCATCCATCACTTGCGCGAACTGGGCAGGCGTCGCTGCTTGGGCAACTGGCAACGAGCATCGAGAATCTTTACGGCACCAACTACCTGGCCTGCCTCAACAACTGCGGCAACAACATGTAGACGCCGCGCAGCATTGGAAGGTGGAGTCGGCACCGCTGCAGCGTGACTTTGCCAAACGCCATGTCCAGCCTTTTCTGGAGCGCAAGGCCAAGGTGTGCGTGCTGATTTCCGATGCCTTCCGTTACGAAGTGGGTGAAGAGCTGCAGAGCCTGATCCGGCAGGAAGACAAGTACGAGGCCAGCCTGGAGCCGATGTTGTCGATGTTGCCCAGCTACACGCACGGCATGGCGGCGGCTGCTGCTGCCGAACACGCGCCTTGCACTGGCCGACGGCGACAGCGTGATGCGCTGGTCGATGGCCAGAGCGCACAGGGGGTCGACCAACCGGCGCAGGATACTGGCCGCTGCGGCATTGGCCTCACCCATGGTGGTGCTGGCCAAGGACGTGCTGGCCATGGGCGCGAAGATTCCCGCGCCTTGGTACGCGACCATGATGTGGTTTACGTTCATCACAACCTGATCGACAAGACCGGCGACACCCGCGATACCGAAGAGCGCGTGTTCGCCGCCGCACAGGAGACGCTGGAAGAGCTGATTCGGAGATCAAGAAGCTGTTCAACGCCAATGCCAGCAATCTGCTGCTAACGGCAGACCATGGCTTCATCTATCAGCACCACCCGCTGCAGGAAAGCGACTTCCTCAGCAGCGAACCAGAGGGTGAACAGATTCTCTTATCGCGACCGGCGTTTCAAAGGGCAAGGGCCTGCGCGAAGGGGCGGGCTTCAAGACCTTCCAGCCCGCACAATTGGGACTGGACGGCACGTTGGAGGTACAGAGATCCTGAAATCCATCAACCGCCTGCGGCTCAAGGGTTCCGCAGCCGGTTCGCGCATGGCGGTGCCACCTCTTGCAGAGGTAGTGATCCCTCTGCTGCACATCAACAAGCGCCAAAGCGACGTAGGCCGCGTGGAAGGTGGATTTCATTGGCGATGGCGGCAAGACCATCACCACGGGGCAATTGGCCGTGGTGCTGCACCAGCGTGAAGCCATCACGGAGAAACGCCAGCCCCGGCGTCCGCGTGCAGGCCTGTACACGCTCGCGGGTGAGTTGATCTCTGATCAGCATGATCTGCGGTTTGATTTCACCTCGGACAATCCGCGCGAGCGCGAATTGCCGTTGCGCCTGCTGCTCAGCCGCAAGGCCGACGAAGCGAACAACCAACAGGTCGAGTTGCGGCTCGAAGAGCCCGTCGAGGGCACTTCGCATCACACCAAGTAAGGCGGTGCGCTACACCATCCGCCGATCCTTCACCAGCGAATTCGATTTCTAGGCGAGACCGGCCATGACCCAGCTTGATGACAAGATCAACCAGCATTTCGCCGGCCTGGTGGTGCGCAAGGATTTGGTGAAGGCCGTCAAGGGCAACGCCATCGTGCCCACCTATGTGCTGGAGTACCTGCTGGGGCAGTACTGCGCGACCAATGACGCGGCGACCATCCAGACCGGCACAGATACGGTCCGGGAGATCCTGCGCAAGCACTATGTGCACCGCAACGAAGCGGCCCGGTGCGCCTGACGATCAAGGAAAAGGGCCGGCACATACAGATCGACTGCATCAGCGTGTCGCTCAACGACAAAGCATGACGTCTATGAAGCCGAGTTCGCCAACCTTGGCATCAAAAAGGTACTGATCGACTCCGGCACAGTGAAATCGCACCAGAATTATGGTGGGTGGCGTCTGGTGCATTGCCGATCTGGAATGACGAATACACCGAGGACAAGTCCGCTCGCCCTGGATACCGGCCACGCTCAAGCCGATCCAGATCTCCCGTTTCGACCTGGACGGCTACCTGGAAGCCCGCCGGCAGTTCAGCACCGATGAGTGGATCGACTTACTGATCCAGAGCATCGGCTTCAATCCGCAGATGTTCGGCAAGCGCAACAAGCTGCTGCAACTGATTCGCCTGATTCCGTTCTGCGAACGCAACTACAACCTGATCGAACTGGGGCCCAAAGGCACGGGCAAGTCGCATGTGTACTCGGAGTTTTCGCCGCACGGTATCTTGATCTCTGGCGGTGAAGTCACGGTTCCCAAGCTGTTCGTTCACAACGGCACCGGCAAGCTTGGGCTGGTGGGGTACTGGGACGTGGTGGCCTTCGACGAGTTCGCCGGCAAGCAAAAGCGCGTGGACAAGGCGCTGGTGGACATCATGAAGAACTACATGGCGAACAAGTCGTTCTCTCGTGGAGTGGAGACGCTCGGGGCTGAAGCGAGCATGGTGTTCGTCGGCAACACCGACCACACCGTGCCCTACATGCTCAAACACAGCGATCTGTTCGATCCGTTGCCTGAGAAATTCCACGATTCCGCCTTCCTCGATCGCATCCACAGCTACATCCCGGGCTGGGAGGTAGATGTGATTCGTGCAGAGATGTTCTCTGCGGGCTATGGGTTCGTGGTCGACTATCTGGCCGAGATCCTGCGCTCGCTGCGCAGCCACGATTACTCGGACCGCTACAAGGCGTTGTTCACGCTGGGTGACGATATCTCTACGCGAGACCGCGACGGCATCAACAAGACCTTCTCCGGGCTGATGAAGCTCTTGTTCCCTGACGGACAGGCGAATGACGCCGAAATCGAAGAGGTCTTGCGTTGCGCCGTTGAGGGGCGCAAGCGGGTCAAGGACCAGTTGCTGCGCATCGATGCGACCTATCCAAAAGTGCGCTTTGCCTATTCGGATGCTGCTGGGCAGGAGCGCCTGGTGCATACGCTGGAGGAAGACGAGTACCCGAACCAATATCACCGCCGTGTGGCTCCCGGCGATTCGACCGAGGCAACAGCTGGTGTGCAGGGCGCTTCAGCAGCGGTCGAGCCATCTCAAGGCGTGCGGGCAGTCGAGCAGCCACCTCGCTCAAAGACCACTGACAACCCCTTGAAAGAGCTGCACCTGGTTTTTCAGGAGAACCAGCGTGGCGTGAGCTTTGACAGCTTGTTCGGCGCGTATCTGGCTGGAGCCAAGCGGATCGTCGTGACCGACCCTTACTTACGCATGTTCCACCAGCTCCGCAACCTGATGGAACTGATGGAAACCGTCAGCAAACTTCATGGCCCCGAGGATGAAGTCGCTGTGCATGTCGTTACCGTCGAAGACGAATTCAACGGGGATCGCCAGACGGAAAATCTGCAGAAAATCGCGGATGCCTGTGCGACTGTCGGCATTCAGTTCACCTGGGCCTACGATACCAGCGGCACCAAACATGACCGGGACATCACCACGGACCATGGGTGGAAAATCGTTCTCAGCCGCGGCCTAGATGTATTCCAACGCTTCGAGCTCAATGATGCGTTCAACTTCGCCAACCGTTTGCAGCAGCAGCGGCAATGCAAGGAATTCAACGTCACCTACGTTCGGCTATAGGGCCTCAGGTAGGACTCTCTCGGTTAGCCGTTTTCTCCCTGCAAACCTTAGGAACCTGAAGCAGTTGTCAACCATTGGTTGACAATTGCTCCGACGGAAAAGCTTCAAAACGCAAAGTAAAAGGCAAGGGAATGGCGCTCAAGGGGCAACGGCCCTACCCGGAAAAGGAAAAGGCCACCCTCAAGCCAAAGCCGCATTGATCACCAGATTCCCCGACGGCGCCAGCCCGTCGATGTAGTCCGACCACGCCTGCAACATCTCCCGCCGCTGTTCGGCGTACTCGGCCCGGTTGTAGACACCACGCACACCGCCGATGGTGTGGTTCAGCGCCTTTTCCACCACATCCGAAGGCCAGCCCTGTTCGTGCAGCAGCGTCGATGCGGTGCGTCGCAGGTCGTGGATGGTGAAGGCCGGGATCTCCTGCCCCTGCAATGACACCTTCAGCGCCTGGTTCAGTGCATTGCTGGCGAAGGGCTTGGCCAGGGTGCCACGGCCCGGCAACACCCAGACGCTGCTGCTGGCCAGCGGCTTGAGTTCCTTGAACAGCGTCTGCGCCTGGGTGGACAGATAGACGATGTGCGGTTTGCCGGTCTTGGAGTTCTCGACCGGGATGTGCCATTCGCCTTCGTCCAGATGCACGTCCTTCCACTGCGCCAGCATCAGCTCGGACTTGCGCACCAGGGTCATCAGGATCAACTGGAAGGCGATCTTGAACTGGCGACGGATGTTGGAGGTCTGCATGGCGCGCAGGAACCGCCGGATTTCGTCTGGCGTCAGCGCCCGGTCGCGGGCGGCGGCGCGGTAGACGTGCCGCATGGGCAGGGCCATGACCGGGTTGGCCTGGATCAGGCCGCAGGTCAGCGCGTAGTCGAACATGCGCTTGAGCAGGCCGCGCACCTGGCCGGCGGCGGCATCGAAGCCTTGTTCCTTCTTGCGCCAGATGACGCTGCGCGCGTCCTCGGCGGTGACGTCCCGGACCGGCTTGCTGCCGATGTGCGGCAGGATGTCCTTTTCCAGGTAGCGACGAGGCATGGTCACGTCCTTGCGGTCGCGTGCCTGGATGTCCTTGAAGAAGCGTTCGGCGAAGTCGGCCACGGTGGCGTCTTCTGCGCCGGCCACCTTTTCCTGCTGCTTTCTCTTTGCCGGAGACTCTCCCATCGCCACTTGGTGAGCCGCCTCGTCCCGCTTCAAGCGTGCGTTCTTCAGCGTCAGCGCGGGGTACTTGCCCAGCGTCAGCTTCTCGTACTTGCCATTCAGCCGGTAGCGGTAGCGCCAGACGACGCCTCCGGTCGGGAAGACCTCTACATACAGCCCCCGGTCGTCGGTAAACGTATAGGTCTTGTCCCTGGGCTTGAGCGCCTTGAGCGCGGTATCGGTCAGTGCCATCTCATCCTCCGTATGTCCAAGTAGAAGGGTTGAGAGCACATATCCCGCTACTTGGCGCCAAACTTGGACATATCAGTGAGTGGCCTCGACTATATCACTGAGCTCGTCAGTGGACAAAAAATCCTTTATTTACGCAAACTTAAAGTCATTCTGAAGATGTCAGTGGATGTCCTTGGACATCGATTCACTTCCCGATGCAGAAGCGCGAGAAGATCTCGCCCAGCAGGTCATCGGCCGTGAACTCGCCCGTGATCTCGCCCAGGGCCACCTGGGCCAGCCGCAGCTCTTCGGCCAGCAAGTCCAGGTGCTCGGCGTCGGCGCCCAGCCAACCATCGGCCTGCGCCAGATGCGCCTGCACCCGTCCCAGGGCCTGCAGGTGGCGCTCGCGGGCCATGAACAGGCCCTCGCTGGCGTGCTGCCAGCCGGCCAGGTCGAGCAGGCGCTGTCGCAGGGCCTCCAGGCCCTCGCCGTGCCTGGCCGAAATCGCCAGGTCGCCGGTCGCCAGGGCGGTGGGCGGCGCGCCACCGGTCTGGTCGAGTTTGTTCCAGACATGGACCACGGTCACACCGGTGGGCAGGTCGGCAGCAATGGCGGCATCGGCCGTCTGGTAGTCGGTCGTGGCGCAACGGGTCAGGTCGTGCAGGAACAGCACGGCGTCGGCCCGCCCGATCTGGCCCCAGGCCCGCTCGATGCCGATGCGCTCCACCTCGTCGACGTCATGGCCGCTGCGCAGGCCGGCGGTATCGACCACGTGCAGGGGCACGCCCTCGATCTGTATCGTCTGCTGCACGACATCGCGCGTGGTACCGGCGATGGGTGTCACGATGGCCAGTTCGGCCCCCGCCAGCGCGTTCAGCAGCGAACTCTTGCCCGCGTTGGGCTGGCCGGCGATGACCACAGTCAGGCCCTCGCGCAGCAAGGCGCCCTGACGGGCCTGGCCAAACACGCCGTCCAGGGTCTGGCGCAGGCGCGTCAGCTGGCCCTGGGCATCGGCCTTGCGGAGAAAGTCGATTTCTTCTTCGGGAAAGTCCAGGGTCGCCTCGACCAGCATGCGCAGGTGCACCAGGGCATCCCGCAAGGCATGCACCTGCTGCGAGAAGACCCCGGCCAGCGAGCGGCTGGCGCTGCGCGCTGCGGCCTCGGTGCTGGCATCGATCAGGTCGGCCACGGCCTCCGCCTGGGCCAGGTCCAGCTTGTCGTTCAGGAAGGCCCGCTCGGTGAACTCGCCGGCGCGCGCCGGCCGCAGGCCCGGCAGGCAGGGGGCACCACCGCTGCTGTCCTGGGCCACCTCCAGGCAGCGCGCCAGCAGCAGCTGCAGCACCACCGGGCCGCCGTGGCCCTGCAGCTCGAGCACATCCTCGCCGGTGTAGGAGTGCGGCCCCGGAAACCACAGGGCCAGCCCGTGGTCGATCGGGTGGCCGGCGGCGTCCGGAAACGGCAGGTAGGTGGCCTCCCGGGGTCGCAACGGGCGTCCGACCAGGGCCGTCACGAAGGGCAACAGCCCCTGGCCCGAGACCCGGACGATCCCCACCGCACCGCGTCCGGGGGCGGTGGCAATGGCAACGACAGGGTCTCGAGAGGCAGCCAGCATGGTCAAGGATAGGCGGAAAACAGAACGGGCCCGCAGATGCAGGCCCGATCAAGCACAACGGCTCAGGCAGCTTACTTCCTGAACAGCTCCAGCGGGTTCGTGATCTTCAGGGGCACGCCCAGGGTCTTGTTGATGTAGGCCTGCTGTGTGATGGTCAGGATGTTGTTCGTGATCCAGTACATGACCAGACCGGCCGGGAAGAAGAAGAACATGACCGAGAACGCGATCGGCATGAACCACATCATCTTGGCCTGCATCGGGTCGGGCGGCAACGGGTTCAGCGCGGTCTGGATGACGGTGGTCATGGCCATCACCAGCGGCAGGATGTACCACGGGTCGGGCGAGGACAGGTCGGTGATCCAGCCCGTCCAGGGCGCGTTGCGCATCTCGACCGAAGACAGCAGCACCCAGTACAGGGCAATGAACACCGGAATCTGGATCACGATCGGGAAGCAGCCGCCCAGCGGGTTGACCTTCTCCTCCCGGTACATCTTCATCATTTCCTGCTGCATCGCCTGCGGGTTGCTCTTGAGGCGTTCGCGCATTTCCATGATGCGGGGGTTGATCTTCTTCATCTTGGCCATGCTGCGGTAGGCACTGGCGTTGAGCCAGTAGAAGCAGGCCTTGATCAGCACCACGAGCAACACGATGGACCAGCCCCAGTTGCCCACGAAGCTGTGGATCTTCTCCAGCAGCCAGTACAGGGGCTTGGCCAGGATCGTCAGCCAGCCGTAGTCCTTGACCAGTTCCAGGCCGGGGGTGATGGTCTCCAGCACCTTCTCTTCCTGCGGACCGGCAAACAGCGTGGCCTTCACCACCTGACGCTCGCCCGGCGCGATGGCGGGCAGTGTGGTGATGGCGCCGGCGGCATACAGGCTGCTGTCGACGCGACGCACGAAGTTCTCGCGTGCCACGCCTTCACCCAGCATCCAGGCTGTGGCGAAATAGTGCTGCACCATGGCCACGTAGCCGTTGGTGGCCGTGGTCTCGAACGAGGCCTTGTTCTTGTCGACGTCTTCGAACTTGACCTTCTGGTACTTCTGGGCCTCGGTGTACACCGCCGGACCGGTGAAAGTCGAATAGAAGGGGGTTTCGTTCTCGACCTTGCCACCGTCGCGCACCAGTTGCACATACAGCTGCGGGCTGACCGGTTGCGCGCCCTGGTTGAGCACCTCGTGTTCGACGGCCATGTCGTAGTGGCCGCGACGCAGGGTGTAGGTCTTGGCCAGCACGACGCCGCCGACCGGGTCGGATTCGAAGCGAACCTTCAGCTCGTCCTGGCCATCGGCCAGTGCCAGCGGCCCGTCAACCAGGTGCATCGGGGTCTTGTGGGTGGGGAAGCCGCCGCCGATCAGGCCGCTCTGGGCCACATAGGTATGCGTCTCGTCCTGCGTGAGCAAGGTGAACGGACGGGCTGTCTGGTCCTTGCTCGCGTGCGTGGCCTCGGCATGGCGCAGCAGCTGGGTACCCACCAGCGAACCGCCTTCGCTGTTGAACACCAGATGGAACACGTCGGTGGTCACTTCATGCCGGGTGGCAGGCACGGTCACGGCGGGCGCCGATCCGGGCACCGATGCGGCGCCTGCCGCCGGGGTGGCCTGGGGCAGAGCGCCAGGCACGGCGGCGGGGGTGGTGTCCGTACCGGCGGCCTTGGCTGCGGTCTGGGTCTGGCCGGAGAGCGATCCGGGGAAGAAGGTCGGCTGGTTGCCGTTGTGGACCTGCCAGCGGTCCCACAGCAGGATCATGGAAAGGCCGAAAACCACCCACAGGATGGAGCGACGGATGTCGTTCATGACGGATTCTTCTTGACGGTGGAAGAGGGGATCAGGCGGGAGAACAGGGCCGGTGCCCGATCGGGTACCGGATCATGCCCGCCCTCGCACCACGGACCGCATCGGCCGATGCGGTGCAGCATGAGGTAGGTGCCGGCCAGCGCACCATGGCGCTCCAGCGCGCCGATGGCATAGACCGAGCAGGTGGGTTCGAAACGGCAACCGTTGCCCAGCCAGGGGCTGAGCAGCAGGCGATACCCCCGGACCAGGGCGACGAGGACGCGGCGCGGCCACTCAGACCACATGCGCGGCTCCGGCACAGACAGGGGACGTCGCCAGCGGCGCCGACAGGCCGGCGCGGTCAAGCAACTGGTTCAGTTCTGCGCGCACGGCCCGGCGCAGCGCATCCGATGTGGCGCTGACAAAGTGTTTGCGGCTGAATTCGCTGCGCAGGCGCACGACCAGCGCCGCCTGCGGAAAAGCCGCTTCACGGCCCCGCGCCACTTCGTAGATCTGGCGGCGGATGGTGTTGCGCGTGACGGCCCGGCGGGCCCAGCGTTTGGGCAGCAAGACACCCAGCCACGCATCGGCCACGGGAAACAGCGCCCGACCATCGCTGCCCGGCACATCCAGGGCAGTACGGTGCAGGGCGAAATGGGGCGTCTTGGCCACGGGCGTTCCTGCCATGACAGCCTGGAACTGGGGTCGGGACCGCAAACGCTGCATCAGCACAGGGCCGGCGTCACCGTCGGCAAGGCATGGCGGGGCAGCGAATGGCTGCGGCACCGCACCGTCGGGCTCAGACGGCCAGACGCTTGCGGCCCTTGGCGCGGCGGGCGTTGATGACGGCGCGACCACCGCGGGTCTTCATGCGAACGAGAAAACCGTGCGTGCGGGCACGCTTGATTTTCGACGGCTGGTAGGTGCGTTTCATGGCCATGGCAATGCGGCCCGGGCAAAGCCAGGGCAGTTCAAGTTAGAGGAAAACCCGCAATTATCGCAAAGATTGGGCTGTTTAGGCAAGTTGGACACCGCGACTGCCCCCCGCAAGAGACAGAACACTCAGCGCGCCAGTGCCGACGCAGTGTGTTCCTGTTCGTCCCGACGGGTCCAGGCCCGGCCAGCTTCGGCCGCCTGGGCTGGCTGCTGCTCGTGCTCCAGGAGGCGCAGGTGCTCCAGCGTCGGGGTCTGCATTGCCTGTGACACCGACACCTCGTGCAGCACACCCACCTCGTGCACCACGCCCACGCGCTGGCCGTCAGCGCTGAGCATGAACCGGCGCGGCGGGCCCAGCATCGCCTCGCGCTGCGCCGTGCTGCGGACACAGGCGACCGCCACCCGCAGACAGCCCTCGGCGTCCAGCCCCCGGGCCTTGAGTTCGGGCGAGAGCTCTGCAAGAGCCAGGCGCAGCCAGTCCGCGTGCCTGGGACTCATTCGGGGACGAACCATGACCCGGCCCTGCCCCGGTGGGTCGTGGGCCCAGGACATCGGGCGCTGGCCCAAGTCATCCTCGGACAGATCGCCGCTTCGAGGGGTCTTCCAGACCTCGGTGTAGAGGATTTGAGGGGATTGCGGATCGTGGCGCCGCTCGGGCGCCACGTCGGCCATGGCAACGCCGCGCCGCTGGAAATAGCCTGTCACCCCTTCGAGCACGCTGGCAGCCGTGCCATGCGGGTCGTAACCACCGCCGGTGCCTACGTGGTTGCCCGGGTGGTCCACATGGGCCACGCGCGGGTCGGTGATGTAGTACAGCGGTCGAAAGTCGGTGCGGGTCTCGTGCTGGGCGATCACCGAGAGCACCGTCCCCTGGACGTTGGGCGGGATGTCCATGGGCATCCTGACGTGGCGGGCCACCGGATCGATCAAGGCCATGGCGGTGACCGGAATGCTGCCCGGCGGGGCAACGACCTCGCCGGCTGGGCCAACCAGGCCGCGTTCGTTGACCAGCTGGGCGAAACGGATGGCGCTGGCGGCGCCGCGGCTGAAACCGGTGACGGCCACGCCCAGGTCGGCGGGGGTGGCATCGGGGCGCTCCAGATAATCCAGCGCTGCACGGCGGAGATCAACATAGGCCTTGTTGGCTGCGGCCTCGATGGCCTGGGTGGGCCATATCCCGGCATGGATCACGCCGCCTTGGTCGCCGCCTGTGCCAACGCCAGGGTAGTAGCGAGATTCCAGATAAGGCGTATCTGCACCATGGGCCTGTTTGCGCAGCTGGCTGACATTGGTAGGCAATGCCGTGCCCGAAAGCTTCAGATTCCCTTCGTCATTGAAGGTGCCGTCGAAAGCGGCAAAAAAAGTGAACCGAGTGGCGCCGCCCTGTGCACCCGCTGTCGCCATTTCTTGCCGGGCCTCCGGCATGCGGGCCAACTCGGCAGCTGAAAGTGGGCGATCGATCGTTGCGCCCATCAGCGCTCACCCTTGATTTCGTTTTCAGGGTAGATCTCGTAGACCACGTTGTACCGAGACAGCCAGGTCTTGTGCGTTCGCTGCCGAACCTCTCGGGCCTGATCGCGCGGCGTCACGATGTACGCATACAACTGCCGCCCATCGATCAGAAAAGTCAGCTCATGGTCGGACATGTCGCGCGGTAGCCGGTCGCGCAGGTCGACCTTGTCTTCCAGCACCTCGCCCGTGGCCTTGATGCGCCATTTGACGTACAGGAACTCACCAACGGGCATCGAACCGAAGACGCCCGATTGGCCGCCAGCACTTCTCTTTCCATCCCGTACCTTGCCTCGCACAGGCTCATAAGCGTCGCCGTACGCGTACTCCAGCAGGTCGACTTCCTCGGCCCAACCGTCGTACCAGCCATCGAAATTGAAGCCATGTGGCACCAGCCGCGGCCCGGCGGCACAGCCGGCCAGGCCCAAAGCCAGCAGCAGACCCAGGCGGGTCAGCCATCGGGTGATGTTTTGATGTGTGATCATGGTTTTTCCTCCCTTGCATCGCGGCGCCTGTGTCAGCGCTGGGGCGAGCATAGCGAGCGTGGCGCCGGACGCCGCCAGAGACCTGCCATTTGTCCCCTCAACCGGTGAAATGGTGGAGACGGCACGCCCGAAACGACGACAGGCCAATGGCCACCGTCCGGTCTGGAGCAGCGGACAGACGGTGGGCAAAAAGGGGCCGCCCGGGGTGTGGATAAGTCCCACCTGGGCCTACAATCACGCCCCTGCCCGCGGGCAATTGTCCACAAGAACACATTCACCCCCCAACCTGAATGATCGAGGGAAGCACTCCAGTTTCATCGGCCATGGGCGCGCAAGCGCTGTGGCTGTCCTGCGTCGAGCAAATGGCCCAGGAAATCCCTGAGCAGCAGTTCAACACCTGGATCCGGCCCCTGGCCGCCCAGGTCGCCGAGGACCTGTCCAAGGTCACCCTGCTGGTGGCCAACCGCTTCAAGCTCGACTGGATCCGGGCCCAGTATTCGGCCCGCATCACTGCCTTGCTGGAGTCCATCAATGGGTCGCCGGTGGTTCTGGAGTTGGCACTTGCTCCGCGTGAAACCGCTGTAAAACCAACACTTTTTCCGCGCACGGTCCAGGAAGAGGTGCTGGAAGAACTGCCCGATGTGGCGCCGCCCGAGCCGGTGCCGGCGCAGGGCGCCAAGACACGCCTGAATCCGGCGCTGACGTTTGCCACCCTGGTGGAAGGTTCGGCCAACCGCATGGCGCGCGCCGCCGCCATGCATGTGGCCGGCAGCCTGGGCCAGCTTTACAACCCGCTGTTCATCTATGGCGGCGTCGGTCTGGGCAAGACCCACCTGGTGCATGCCATCGGCAACCATCTGCTGGCCGACCGGCCACAGGCCAAAGTTCTCTACATCCACGCCGAGCAGTTCGTCTCGGATGTGGTCAAGGCCTACCAGCGCAAGACTTTTGATGAATTCAAGCAGCGCTACCACTCGCTGGACCTGCTGCTGATCGACGATGTGCAGTTCTTTGCCAACAAGGAACGCACCCAGGAAGAGTTCTTCAACGCCTTCGAGGCCCTGCTGGCCAAAAAGAGCCACATCGTCCTGACCAGCGACACCTATCCGAAAGGCCTGGCCGACATCCATGAACGCCTGGTCTCGCGCTTCGATTCCGGGCTGACGGTGGCCATCGAGCCGCCCGAGCTGGAAATGCGGGTGGCCATCCTGATCAACAAGGCGGCGGCCGAGAACGCCGTCATGCCCGAGGAGGTCGCCTTCTTCGTGGCCAAGAACGTGCGCTCCAACGTGCGCGAACTCGAAGGCGCCCTGCGCAAGATCCTGGCGTACAGCCGCTTCAACCAGAAGGAAATCTCCATCCAGCTGGCGCGCGAGGCGCTCAAGGACCTGCTGTCGATCCAGAACCGCCAGATCGGCGTGGAGAACATCCAGAAGACGGTGGCCGACTTCTACAAGATCAAGGTCGCCGACATGTACAGCAAGAAGCGGCCCGCCAGCATCGCCCGGCCCCGTCAGATTGCCATGTTCCTGGCCAAGGAACTGACACAAAAGAGTCTGCCCGAGATCGGCGAACTGTTCGGGGGACGCGACCACACCACGGTGCTGCACGCGGTGCGCAAGATTGCGGCCGAGCGCCAGACCAACACGGAACTGAACCAGCAATTGCACGTGCTGGAGCAGACCCTGAAGGGGTGACGGCAAACGCCCCGCCGGCGCCATGTCGCGTCATCCCCCCTCACCGGCAGGTGCCCGCCAGCGTGATGGTAAAAAGAGGGGAGAATAGCGAAGTTTGGCCAGACGGTGGCCGGGTGTCATAAGAGACGGAAGAACCTCACATGATCGTTTTGAAATCGACCCAGGACAAAGTGTTGGCTGCGCTGCAGTCGGTGGCAGGCATCGTCGAGCGGCGACACACCTTGCCCATCCTGGCCAACGTGCTGCTGCGCAAGACCGGCTCGCAGGTGCAGCTGACGACCAGCGACCTGGAAATCCAGATCCGGACCACGGCCGAACTCGGCGGTGACGATGGCAACTTTGCCACCACCCTGGGGGCCCGCAAGCTGATCGACATTCTGCGCACCATGCCGGCCGACCAGTCGGTCAGCCTGGAGGCCACCGGCAACAAGACCCTGCTCAAGGGCGGCAAGAGCCGCTTCACGCTGCAGAGCCTGCCCGCCGAGGACTTCCCGCTGGTGCAGGAATCGCCCAGCTTCGGTCCCGCGTTCAGCGTGCCGCAGAAGACGCTCAAGAGCCTGCTCGGCCAGGTCTCGTTCGCGATGGCGGTGCACGACATCCGCTACTACCTCAACGGCATCCTGTTCGTGGCCGAGGGCAAGACCCTGAGCCTGGTAGCCACCGACGGGCACCGCCTGGCGTTTGCCAGCGCCGACCTGGAGGTCGAGGTGCCGCGCCAGGAAGTGATCCTGCCGCGCAAGACGGTGCTGGAGCTTCAGCGCCTGCTGTCCGACAAGGACGGCGGCATCGAACTGCAGTTCGCCGCCAACCAGGCCAAGTTCAGCTTCGACGGCATGGAGTTCGTCACCAAGCTGGTCGAGGGCAAGTTCCCCGACTACAACCGCGTCATTCCCAAGAACCACAAGAACATCGTCACGCTGGGTCGTGCGCCGCTGCTGGCCTGCCTGCAGCGCACCGCCATCATGACGAGCGAGAAGTTCAAGGGCGTGCGCCTGAATGTCGAGCCGGGCTCGCTGCGCGTGGCCTCGAACAACGCCGAACAGGAAGAGGCTGTCGACGAACTCGACATCGACTACGGTGGCGATCCGATCGAGATCGGCTTCAACGTCACCTACCTGATCGACGCCCTGCAGAACATGGGCCAGGAGATGGTTCGCATCGAACTGCAGGACGGCAACAGCTCGGCCCTGGTGACCAACCCGGAAGACAGCGCGTTCAAGTACGTGGTCATGCCGATGAGGATTTGACCCCCGCGCAGCGCTTGCAGCGCTACCCGCTCATGCTCAACCCGCAGCTTTGCGGGTTTGGCGTTTCTAGAAGTCAGTGAGATTTGACATGTCCGAAGCCAATCAGCCCATCGAACCGTCGCAGAACGGCGAGAACACCGGCAGCCAGCCCCCGAAAATCGACGCCAACCAGCCCGGCGCGAGCGAGGGCTACGGCGAGGGTGCGATCCAGATCCTGGAGGGCCTGGAGGCGGTGCGCAAGCGCCCGGGCATGTACATCGGCGACACATCCGACGGCACCGGCCTGCACCACCTGGTGTTCGAGGTGGTCGACAACTCCATCGACGAGGCGCTGGCCGGGCACTGCGACGACATCGTCGTGACCATCCACACCGACAATTCCATCAGCGTGGTCGACAACGGCCGCGGCATCCCTACGCGGGTGAAGATGGACGACAAGCACGAGCCCAAGCGCTCGGCCGCCGAGATCGCGCTGACCGAACTGCACGCCGGCGGCAAGTTCAACCAGAACAGCTACAAGGTCTCGGGCGGCCTGCACGGCGTGGGCGTGTCCTGCGTGAATGCGCTGTCGGTCTGGCTGCGCCTGACGGTGCGCCGCGAGGGACAGGTGCACCAGCTGGAATTTGCGCGCGGCTTCGTGCAGAACCGCATCATCGAAACGGTGGACGGCGCGGAGACCTCGCCCATGAAGGTCACCGGCCCGACCGAGAAGCGCGGCACCGAGGTCCACTTCCTGCCCGACACCGAGATCTTCAAGGAAAACAACGATTTTCACTACGAGATCCTGTCCAAGCGACTGCGCGAACTGTCCTACCTGAACAACGGCGTGCGCATCCGCCTGATCGACGAGCGCAGCGGCAAGGAAGACGACTTCTCGGGTGCCGGTGGCGTCAAGGGCTTCGTCGAGTTCATCAACAAGGGCAAGCAGACCCTGCACCCCAACATCTTCCACGCACTGGGCGAACGCCAGAGCGACCAGGGCACCAACATCGGTGTCGAGGTGGCCATGCAGTGGAACAGCGGCTACAACGAGCAGGTGCTCTGCTTCACCAACAACATTCCGCAGCGCGACGGCGGTACCCACCTGACCGGCCTGCGCGCGGCCATGACGCGCGTCATCAACAAGTACATCGAAGAAAACGAGCTGGCCAAGAAGGCCAAGGTCGAGATCAGCGGTGACGACATGCGCGAAGGCCTGTGCTGCGTGCTCAGCGTCAAGGTGCCCGAGCCGAAGTTCTCCAGCCAGACCAAGGACAAGCTGGTCAGCTCCGAAGTGCGGGGGCCGGTGGAGGACGTGGTGGCCCGCCTGCTGACCGACTACCTGCAGGAGAAGCCCAACGACGCCAAGATCATCTGCGGCAAGATCGTCGAGGCCGCCAGGGCCCGCGAGGCGGCCCGCAAGGCGCGCGAGATGACGCGCCGCAAAGGCGTGCTCGACGGCCTGGGCCTGCCCGGCAAGCTGGCCGACTGCCAGGAGAAGGATCCCGCCCTGTGCGAGATCTACATCGTCGAGGGTGACTCCGCCGGCGGTTCGGCCAAGCAAGGGCGCGACCGCAAGTTCCAGGCGATCCTGCCGCTGCGCGGCAAGATCCTGAACGTCGAGAAGGCCCGCTACGAGAAGCTGCTGTCCAGCAACGAGATCCTGACCCTGATCACCGCCCTGGGCACGGGCATCGGCAAGGCCGGTGGCGAAGGCGCCAGTGGTGGCAAAAGCGGCGCCGACGATTTCGACGTGGCCAAGCTGCGCTACCACCGCATCATCATCATGACCGACGCCGACGTGGACGGCGCGCACATCCGCACCCTGCTGCTGACCTTCTTCTACCGTCAGATGCCGGACCTGGTCGAACGCGGCCACATCTACATCGCACAGCCGCCTCTGTACAAGGTCAAGAGCGGCAAGGAAGAGCTCTACCTCAAGGACGCCTCGGCGCTGGACCAGTTCCTGCTGCGCGTCGCGCTCAAGGACGCCCGGGTGCACACCGGGGGTGCCACGGCCGCCGTGCTCGAAGGCGACACGCTGGCCGAACTGGCGCGCAAGCACCAGGTGGCCGAGAACGTCATTGCCCGACTGTCCAACTTCATGGACGCCGAGGCCCTGCGCGCCATGGCCGATGGCGTCAGCATCCGGCTGGACTCGGTGGAAGAAGCCGAAGCCAGCGCCTCCGCTCTGCAGGCCCGCCTGCGCGAGCTGAGCACCACCGGCGTGCCTGCCGAGGTAGCCGGCGAGTTTGACGTCCGCACCGACAAGCCCATCCTGCGCATCAGCCGCCGCCACCACGGCAACATCAAGAGCAGCATCATCACGCAGGATTTCGTGCACGGTGCCGACTACGCCGCGCTGGCAACCGCCGCGGACACCTTCCGTGACCTGCTGGGCGAAGGTGCCCGGGTCACGCGCGGCGAGGGCGACAAGCAGCGCGAAGAGCGCGTGGCCGACTTCCGCCAGGCCATGGCCTGGCTGATCAGCGAAGCCGAGCGCACCACCGCCCGCCAGCGCTACAAGGGACTGGGCGAGATGAACCCCGAGCAGCTCTGGGAAACCACGATGGATCCGGCCGTGCGCCGACTGCTGCGCGTGCAGATCGACGACGCCATCGAGGCCGACCGCGTGTTCACGATGCTGATGGGCGACGAGGTGGAACCGCGTCGGGACTTTATCGAGACGAATGCCTTGCGGGCGGGGAATATTGACGTTTGAGTGTTGTGTAGAGCGACCCATAAGGTAAGAAACGCCACTATCTCAAATCAAGGGCTTACCTCGGTTCGCGACCCATGAGTTGAGAAAAGTGGACCCAAAAGCTGAGAAATTCTTCTGCCGCAGGGGCTCGGGGTCGACCCTCGCAGATTTCTCAACGCCGTAGCCCATCCCAACTCCAGCTTGCATCACACGCTCGACCCATCCCCTTGAACGCAAGTGAGGAGAGCCACGACAGCTGTGTGGGGGTTGCAAAGCCGAGCAACGTGCCAGAAGAATACGTTCTGACCACATCTCCGGTGGAGGGAGCACCCCCCCTGAGTACGCGTGAAGAGCTGGGTGCTCATCTCGTGCTCGAGAGCTGCACCGCGCGAACGGGATTGAGTTGTAGCTCGCCGTCAATGGTCATGTCGACTGCAATCACCTCGACGTTACCCGAGCGGTTCAAGACCTGGGTCAACCGCCGGCTGCGTGGCGTATCGACCAAACACCTGCCGAACTACCTTGCCTGGATGCGGCTCTGGGAGTGGTTTGAGGACGGCGCCAAGCCCGAACACTTCGTCGTCTCGGGTCTCGGGAAGCAGCTCATCAACGTCCCGGCTACTTCTTGAGCTTGTCCCGCAGCGCTTTGGTGAGTGCTGCGGCAGCAACAGATAGGCGTGCAATGGCGGATTCGTAGACCACGCCGTCCTCGCGT
The DNA here is from genome assembly GCA_041396505.1 of Burkholderiaceae bacterium. GTDB lineage: Bacteria > Pseudomonadota > Gammaproteobacteria > Burkholderiales > Burkholderiaceae_C > Hydrogenophaga. Next base: position 16,290 of record JAWKYL010000013.1, on the reverse strand, counting down.
TTGTCGACGGCCACGACCGTGACCAACAAGTGGTCGTCCTCCACAGAGTAGACCAGTCGGACGCCCTGCTGCCGTAGCTTAATCTTGTAGCACCCTGCAAGGGGCCCGTGGAGTTCGCCGCCGGGAACGCGAGGGTTGTCGAGCCGTTTGGCAAGAAGCTTCTTGAGATTGGCCTGAACGGAGCCGTCTAAATTGCGCCACTCTTCAAGCGCTTCTGGCATAAAGCGAAGCTTGTACTTGTGCTTCGCTTTTCCCTTAGAGGTCGTCAATGTCTACCTCGATAGCCCGTGCCTTCTCGGCCAGGCGACTGGCCGCCTTGCGGTACAGCTCCTGGTCAGCGAGTTCCTCCAGCATGGCTTCGAAGAGGTGCGGCTCGACCATGTAGAAGGCGGCTCGATTGTGGTTGAGCACTGCGACAGGGCGGTTGTTGGCCTCCCTAAGTACGGCAGCCGGGTTCTTCTTGAACTCGGACATGCTCACTGCGACATCAGCGAGGATAGCTTCCATAATTAGCTCCAAATTCAGAGCTTAATATAGCTACGTTCGCGCATCCGGTCAAGCCCAGCCACCGATGCTCCGCCGACCGCACGACCTCAATCAATACGTTTCGCTAACGGAGCCGAGCAATTTGGAGCACTATAGCGCCCACAATGACATTGTGAGTATTATTCTGCCCATTGATTCTTTGATTTGTGTGCTTTATACTGCTCATATTAGTCTAATGGGAAATTTTATGCTCACTCAAGGTTCTTTCTCTACTGCTCGTGCATTGCGTGAGGCACTACGTTCTGGCGTGGAGAGCTCGAAGCTTTCGAAGCAGGAAATCGCCGAGCGCGCTGGTATCAGCCGACGTGCCCTGTACAGCTTGCTCGAAGGCGAAGTAGACCCGCGCCTGTCGACACTGGAGTCGCTCGCTCATGTGTTGGGCATGGACCTGTTCGCAGCCCCCAAGGCGGCACAAGCGATGAAGCTCTCCAGTCCGACCGAGGGAGCACTGTCTCAGCACTCAAGAGTCAGAAGACTCCTTGAGGAGCTCAAGCCCAGAGATGCGAGTCACTGAGCATGGACTTGCGCATCCTCGAAATCTCACTTGGGGCGCCAGTAGCGCAAGGAGGATTCCTGGTTGGACATCTGTTCCGGTACGGCGAGAACCAGCCGACCGAGGTCATTCGCTTTGTCCCCAATGCCCAGTACATCGCCGACGACACGAGGCGGGTGCTGAGCTTGCTGTTCACGGGCGAGACGAATGATGTCACCCAGCAGCTCTTGCAAGACATCACGTCTGCTGAATTCAACGGCTCAAGACATGTGAACGGGCCTGTGAACGACAGGGGCATGCCGCCAATGATGCTGCCCTCCTGGTTTCAGAACCTTCTTCCAGAAGGTGCCTTTCGAAAGCACATAGCTGAGCTTCGCAAATGTGCAGAGACGGACTACTTCGAGCTGTTGGCCGCCTGCGGAGCGGACCTTCCAGGGGCGGTGTACGCAATGCCCGTGAAGGACGCCGGCGAAGAATTGAAGCGGCGCTTGGTCACGCAGGATAACGATGCCATTGAAGCCTCTGTCATCGATATTCCTCTTGTCGAAGGCATCTCCTTGTCTGGTATCCAGCCCAAGCTGGGAGTCAACAAAGATGCAGCCGGTCGATACGTTGCGCGGACCAAGCTCAATCAGTCAACGCACATCATTGCCAAGCTACCCGTGGTGGACTACCCGCTCATGCCGGAAGTTGAGCACGTCAGCATGCAGCTTGCTCGATTGGCTGGAGCAAATGCATGCCAGACTGAGCTGGTCCCGCTAGAGAAGTTGGTCGCAGCCCACGGCTATGACCTGGGTGACCCCAATCCAGAGGTCACAAACTTTCTGGCCGTCCCCAGATATGACCGCGAGGGCACGGTGCGTATACATGCCGAGGACTTTGCGCAGGCGCTCGGCTTTGCCCCACACGACAAGTACGCGTTAGAGGCGTCCTATGCCGCGGTAATGAAGTACTGCATGGAGTTTGAGTCACTGGGGGAGAAAGCAGTGCTGGAACTGCTCCGCCGCCTTGCCGTGAACGAACTCATCGGGAACCCCGACTGCCACCTCAAGAACATGGGGGTGTACTTCCCGGACGGACGCAATCCAGTTCTGCCTCCCGCCTATGACATCGTGGCACACCATGTCTACAACGGCGCGGTTGGCCATGCCCTCTGCATCTTGCCGTCGGAGATTCAAAGGGCGCTCGAGCAGCGACAGCACGAGCAGCTTTCGCGCGAGTTCCAAAAGACCCAAGGCAGGCCCCCTGTAGGGCGAGAGCTGCCCCAGAAGTTGCTGCTGCTACGTCCCTCGACTCTGAGAACTCTGGCCGAGACGGTCGGCCTGCCATACAAGCAGTTCCAGGCGACCGCGGACACTGTGGTCAGGGAAGCGGCCCGCCGATGGCCAGCCGCCATCGACGCAAGCACGCTCACCCCGGCACAGAAGAACAAGATGAAAGACCAGCTTGAGAAGCAGCCGGCAGTGAAGGCCGCGCGCAGGCGAGGCATCCAGTAGTCTCCCGGGTCCTGCAGTATCAGGAGCGCTTGTACCGCTCGTTATTCGGATTGAGCTGGTTCGACCGGTTGCTCAGGCCGTGGTGATGAGCCGGGTTGTTCGGATTGAGACTGTCGCTACGACTGTCGTTCGAGCTAACACCCGCATAGACCCCCTGTCATCGCGCCTGTCAGCAGCCGGAAGGGATAGTACGGCGGGTGCGAGTCCGTCAGTCTGTACGCGATAGCTAAGATTTCGGCCCCCCCAGAAAGCGGTGGGTTCCGTAGAGAAAGTGCATATAAATCATCGACTTAGACAGAATAATCGCTTAAGATTCAATTTTGAGAGTTAATCATGGCAGATTGGTCTTTCTACGGACGGGACGTCCCCCTAGCTGAGCTGCGAAGGATATTGGGCAGTGCTCGTTGGTTCTTCTGTCGCATCTCTGGACGTCGGCGCATTGGTAAGAGCTGCCCAAGAACATGCGCGTCAGCAACTCTTCAGAAAAGCGTTCGGACCTCATTGCTCACAAAGGGACTCCGTTGGTCGCGCTAGCGGTCAACTGGTCTGCCTTCGCCTCGACGAACATCTTGTATACAGAAGACCTAAGCTTCCCCGTAAGGTCCGTGATGACTGGGAGGTTTTTGTCCCTATAGGCCCGATAGGCATCTAGCAGGTGGGCCAATTCTTGCCAATATGGGTCCCATCCCTGCTGCACGTTGGCCACACCTTGCTCGCGAAGACCTTGTTCACAAATTTGTAGCGCCCGGATGTTTTTCCATGGGTCCCCCAGAGGCATGGGAGGCATCGCAATTTTTGATTGATAGCCCTCTTCAAGGTAGCGGGTCGCCCTTGCTTCGTCTTTCTTGTATAGGTGCAGGCTGCCCGCGCAGTGCTTGTACTCCCCCAACTCCATACCGACAGAGCGGGCCACCAACTCCTGAAGCATGGTGAACGAGAAGATGTCATGTGGAAGTCCAAGAAAGGCATCGTTCGACCGCATAGACACGAACATGTTGAGGCGGTCACCTTGGTCTCGTCGCCGAGCAACTGGGCGTACAGGCGCGCCATCTGGTCGGTGCCACTGCCGGCCGAGAAAGGCACGACCAGGGTGATGGGTTTGGCCGGAAAGGACTGCGCCTGCGCGGCAGGCAGGCCCAGAAGGCAGGTGGCTGCGGCAAGCAGCGCTCCGAACTGGCGGCGCGATGGTTTCATGATGTCTCCTTGTGGTTGGGTCGAACGGGTGGATCGGCGGGGCTGAAAGCAGGCAGGCCGTGCTGGGCGTTGTGCTCGCCCAGCCGGGGTGCAGCACCCGCAATGGACGGACGCAGTCCATCAATCGTCAGCGGTGAGGCCGTCAGCCGGAAGTCTTCGCCGGGAACCTGGGTCAGGAGTCCCAGCGCCTGCACCTGCGGGTCATTGAGCGCCTGTGGCACGCTGTTGATGGGCGCGCAGGGCACGCCGGCCGTCTCCAGCCGTTCGACCCATTCGGCGCGCGGCCGGGCCAGCAGCAGGGGCGAGAGAACCGCCAACATATCGGCCTTGTGTGTCAGGCGCGCCCTGTTGGTGGCAAAGCGCGGATCGCTCAGCCATTCGCGCCGATCCAGCACCTCGGCCAGCTTGGCGAACAGGCGGTCGTTGCCACAACAGATCAGCAACGGGCCGTCAGCGGTCTCGAAGGCCTCGTAGGGCACGAAGCCCGGGTGACCTGAACGATGGCGATCGGGCAGGCGACCTTCGTTCAGATAGGCATCGCTCTTCTGGCCGTTCCAGACCAGCGCCGTTTCGAGCAGCGAGGTCTGCAGCAGGCCGCCGCGTCCGGTCTGCGCTCGCCGGTGCAACATGGCCAGCACACCGATGACGAGCCACATGCCGCTGCCCTGGTCGCACACCGAGGCACCGGAGCGCAAGGGCGGATCGTCCGGCCCGCCGTTGGTGCTGGACAGGCCGCTGAAGGCCTGGATCAGGGGTTCGTAGCCTGGCCGGCTGGCCATGGGCCCGAGGTGTCCGAATGCGGAGATCTCGCCATAGATCAGGCGGGGATGGCGAGCACACAGGGTCGGGCCGTCAATCCCCAGCGCTGCTGGCACGTCCGGCCGCAGGTTATGGATGCAAATGTCGGCCTGCTCCAGCAGGCGATGCAGGCCAGCCCGCCCCTGGTCCGAACGGAGATCGAGCGCGACGGACTGCTTGCCGCGATTGAAGATGTGGAAGACCAGGGCGTCGTCATGGCGGAACGCCGCCCCCATGCGGCGCGCATCGTCACCGCCCTCGACCCGTTCGACCTTGACGACCTGCGCGCCCAGATCCGCGAGGATGGCGCCGGCAAACGGGCCGGCCAGCACCTGCCCGAGTTCGATCACACGCACGCCCGCAAGCGGTGCTGCTGCCGCTGTCCCCATGTCCTTGTCTCCTGTATGGAGGCCAGTTTAGGCGGCGACATGTGATCTGGGAATCCATGCAAAGTGTTTTCTGTGATAACTTTAGCGGATCAACAGACCACACCCGTTCCCAGCTCCGCATGCGCCTGAATCTGAGCCTTCGCCAACTGGAAGTCGTCGTGCAGGTGGCCGAAGCCGGCAGCTTCCGGGCAGCGGCAAGACAGCTGGGCCTATCGCAACCGGCACTCAGCCGCACACTCAAGCTGGCGGAGCAGGCCCTGGGCGCGCGCCTGTTCGATCGCGACACGCGCCGCGTGACCATCACCCCGGCCGGGCAGGAACTGCTGCACATTGCTCGCCGCGTGCTGCGCGATTTCGACAGCGCGCTGGGCGAACTCGGCCATTTCATGCAGGGCTACAGGGGGCAGGTCAATGTGGCGGCGCTGCCGTCCATGAATGTGGCCATCCTGCCAACAGCCATAGCGGCATTCCGGCGCCACCATCCGCAGGTGGATTTCCACTTGCAGGAACTGGCGGCACAGGCGCTGCTGGCTGCGGTGGAAGAAGGCCGGGCCGACTTTGGCGTATGTGCCAGACCGGCCCCTGACCGGCGCCTTCGGTATCAGCCGCTGCAGAACGATCCGATGGTGCTGGTGTGCCGCGACGACGACACGCTGGCCACCTGCGACCAGGTACCGTGGTCCGTGCTGTCCGAGAGGCCAAGCATCGGCATACAGGCGGGCAGCAGCATCCGGCAGATCGTTGACGGTGTCGTGCTGCGCAAGCGTCTGAAAGTTCAGACGGACATCGAGGCGCCCAGCGTGGCGGCCTGCTGTGCGCTGGTGAAGGAAGGGCTGGGCATCGCGGCGTTGCCCCGCCACGCCCTGGCGCTGGCGGACATGCGCGGGCTGGCCATCATTGCCCTGGTGCAGCCGACGGCACACCGATCCCTGGGCATCGTCACACGCATCGGCCGGTCACTGGCGCCGGCCAGCCTGGCCTTCATCCAGACCTTGCTGGAACAGCGGACCCGCGCCTGACGCATCCTGCCGGAAGCCACGGCCTCCGGCGGCGGCGTCACCCCTTTTTCTTGAGCATGCCGTAGATCACCAGCAGCACGATGGCACCCACCACCGACGCCACGAAGCCCGCAGGCTGACCAGGAAGATACAGGCCCATGGCCGCCCCGACATAACTGGCCAGGAACGAACCGGCAACGCCGAGCACGGCGGTCATGATCCAGCCCATGCTGTCATCGCCAGGCTTGACCATGCGGGCCACGAAGCCGGCGATCAGTCCAATGAACAGGGTGCCGAGAATGGACATCATGTGGAAACCTCCTTGCGTGCCGCAGACAAAAGTGATTGGTGCGGGCCCACTGTAGCGCCATTTGTGTGACAGGTCCGCGTTCGGGTTGCAAACCCCCTTCTGAACTGGACTTCACAAGTCGACCCGACAGGACTACCCTGCGGGCTTCAGTTCAACGCCAACGAGGAACTGCCATGAAGCATCTGTCTGGACTCTGGATCGCTTCGGCCCTGACATGGACCTGCGCCCATTCGGTACTGGCGGCGGATCCAGCCGCGGTCCTGGCGCGCGGCAAGTACCTGATGGAAGGACCGGTGGCCTGTGCGAACTGCCATGTGGCCATGGGCGAGAAGGGGCCCATGTTCGACAAGGGCATGTCCGGTGGACTGGTCTTTGACGAGAAGCCGTTCACCGCGAGAGCCCCCAACATCACGCCAGACAAGGCGACCGGCATCGGTAACTGGACAGACGCCCAGCTGGCCAGGGCCATTCGCGAAGGCGTGCGGCCCGACCAGTCGGTGATCGGACCGCCCATGCCGATCGAGTTCTTTCGACACATCTCGGACGACGATCTGGCCGCCATCATTGCCTACCTGAAGGCACAGCCTGCGGTGTCGAACAAGGTGGCCAGGTCCGAGTACCGCATGCCTCTGCCACCGTCCTATGGCCCGCCGGTCAAGGCGGTGAAGGCGCCAGCGCGAGCCGACAAGGTGAAGTACGGTGAGTACCTGGCCAACATTGCGCACTGCATGGAATGCCACACGGCGCGTGACGCCAGCGGCATGCCGGTACACGCCCGGCTGGGTGCGGGCGGTCAGGTGTTCAACGGCCCCTGGGGCAAAAGCGTCTCGCGCAACCTGACCCCGCACGCGAGTGGACTCAAGGACTGGAGCGACGCCGAGATTGCCAAGGCCATTCGCGAAGGCGTGAGCAAAGACGGCCAGCCGCTGAAGCCTCCGATGGGGTTTGGCTTTTACAAGAACATCACCGACGCCGACATGTCGGCGCTGATTGCCTACCTGCGATCGCTCAAGCCGGTGGCGTTCAGCGAAGCGCCCGGGAAGTGATGCGAGGCGGCGTGGGCGGCGTCCCGGGCCGGGGCCCGGGGGCCTCGGGCCTGCGTTCGGGTTATGCTGCGGTCTCCCTTCACTACTGTCTGGGTCTCTACCGCAATGGCCCCCCCGAGCACTTCCGCCAAACCCGTTCGTGTCCGCCCGGTACCGGCCGTCAGCCGGTCCATCGCCATCCTGCGTCTGCTGGGCGAGTCCAGGCAGGGACTGGGCGTGAAGGCCATTGCCGATGCGCTGGACCTGGTACCCAGCACCTGTCTGCACATCCTGCGGGTGCTGGTCAGTGAAGACCTCGTCAGGGTGGACCCGGCCAGCAAGCGCTACACGCTGGCGGCAGGCATGATCAGCCTGGCGCGCAGCGTGCTGTCGGTGGGCAGCTTTGCCCAACTGGTGCAACCCGCGCTGGATCGCCTGTCAGCGACTTATGGCGTCACAGCCATGGGCGTGGAGGTGACCGCACGGCAGGGCGTGGTGGTGCTGGCCATTTCCAAGTCAAACCAGCCCTTTCAGCTGCATACCGACGTGGGCAGCCAGTTCGATCACCTGGTCAGTGCCACCGGTCGGCTCATCGCCGCGCACAGTGGCGAGAACTGGACCCAGCTGCGCCAGCACTACGACGCCATCGTGTGGGACAAGGCGCCGGGGTTTGCCGCCTGGAAGAAAGATGTCGAGCAGGCCCGCGCGCGAGGCTGGAGCCTGGACCGGGACCATTTCGTCAGCGGCCTGACGGTGGTGGCCGCTCCGGTCTTCAATGAAGGCGGCCAGCTGACCCACACGCTGGTCGTGGCTGGCCTGACGGCTCACCTGCCGGCCGCACTGACGACGGAGCTGGCCGGTGCCATGCGGCGCGAAGCCCGCGAGTTGTCGGATCTGTTGTCCGCCCGCGGACTGTGATGCGCCCGGGCCTCAGTTGAACCGGATGTTCGCCGCGCGAATGATGGGTTCCCACTTCTGGCGCTCGGCCTTCGCAAAGTCAGCCAGATCCCTGGCGCTGCCGCCACGCGGCTCGAATCCCAGTTCCAGCAGCTTCTGACGCACCTCCGGCTTCTGGAGGATGCCGTTGACGGCCCTGTTCAGCGCATCAATGACCGCCTGCGGCGTACCCTTGGGTGCGTACAGGGCATTCCAGGCCGCCACTTCAAAGTCAGCCACGCCCTGCTCGGCTACGGGCGTGACGCCAGGCACCAGGCTGCTGGGGGTCTTCGAGGTGACGCCGATGGCGCGCACGCTGCCAGCCGCCAGTTGCGAACGCAGGGCCGTCGGGGTGTCGACCATCACCGGCAGCTGCCCACCCAGCACATCGGCCATGGCGTTGCCCGATCCCTTGTAGGGCACGCCATAGAGCGATGCCTTGGTGCGGTCGATGAGCAATTCAACCACCAGCCGGGCGGTCGTGCTGGGCATCGCGATGTCGGCGCCACGGGGATTGGCCTTCACCTGGGCCAGCACATCGTTGACATTGTTGAACGGCGCCTTGGCATTGACCGCCAGCACCATCGGGAAGCTGCCCACCAGAGCGATCGGGTCGAAATGGGCAACCGGATCGAAGGACAGGTTGGAGTACATGTACTGGTTGAGCACATGGGTGGCGTTGGTGCCCATGGTCAGGGTGTAGCCGTCGGGGGCCGCCTGCTTGGCCGATTCGGTGCCGATGTTGCCCCCGCCACCCGCGCGGTTCTCGATGATGAACGGCTGTCCCAGTTCCTTGGACAGGTGTTCGGCCATGAAACGGGTGACGATGTCCGTACCCTGGCCCGCGTCATAAGCCACGATGATGCGCACCGGCTTGTCCGGGTAGGTCTGGGCACTGGACTGGGGGGACACGGCCACGGCCATCAGGGCGGCGGCGAGGCTGGTGATGAATTTCATGCTTGTCTCCTGTATGTGTACTGTCACTGACTGGAATGGTGCCTGTCACTCGGGACTTTTGTGGCCCCCGAGGCGACGAGGCTTTCGATGTCGTCGGGCGGGTAGCCCAGTTCCATCAGAACGTCGATGCCGTCCTGCGCGAAGACCGGCGGACTTCGTCCGGGCTCACCCGGAGTGCCCAGCAGACGCATGGGCGCGCGCAGTCCGGTGTAACCGCCCCGGCGGACCAGCAGTTGCCGGTGCTCACAGTGCGGATGGGCCAGGGCGGCGGGCAGCGAGTTGACGGCGCCCGCCGGCACCCCGGCGCGCATCAGCAACTCGCACAGCGGCCCGCTGTCCCGGTCTGCAATCGCCCCCTCGATGCGCTGGCGAAGGTCCGCCCGGTGTGTCACGCGCTGGCTGTTGCTGGCAAAGCGCGGGTCGTCCGGCAGGTCTTCCAGTCCGAGGACGCCACAGAAACGCCGGAACTGCGCATCGTTGACGATGCCCAGAAACAGGTCGCCATCCCGTGCCCTGAACTTGTCGTAGGGAGCGATGTTCGGGTGTGCGCTGCCCAGCAACTGGGGCGACTGACTGGATGCAAAGTAGTTCGACGCGTGCGGCAACAACAAGCTCATGGCCGTGTCGTACAGCGTGGCTTCCACCCGCTGCCCCTGGCCGGTGCGCTGCCTGGCCTGCAGCGCCATGAGAATGCCGGTCAGTGCCACATAGCCGGTCAGGTGGTCGACGATGGGAATGCCCATCTTGGTCGCACCGCTGGCCTGGTCGCCGTTGATGCTCATCAGGCCGCACAAGGCCTGCAGCACCGCGTCGTAGCCGGGCAGGCCGCCCAGCGGACCATCACCGCCGAATCCACTGACGGCACAGTACACCAGGCGTGGGTAGCGGGCCGCCAGCGTCTGTTCGTAGCCGATGCCCCAGCGCTCCATGGTGCCCGGCAGAAAGTTCTCGACCAGGATGTCGGCGTTCTCCAATAGCCGGTGCAGCACCTGCTGGGCCTCGGGCTTCGAGAGATCCAGACTGATGGACCGCTTGCCCCTGTTGAGCGCCTGGTAGTAGGCGGCGTTGCCCGCGGCATCGAACGGAGGCCCCAGCCCTCGGGTCTCGTCGCCCGACGGAGGCTCGATCTTGACGACCGAGGCTCCGTGGTCGGCCAGCATCTGGGTGCACAGCGGGCCGGCCAGGACACGCGAGAGGTCCACCACCTTCAACCCCTGCAGGGATCCGGTGCCCATGTCGGACATGGCTCAGCCTTTTGACGGAAGAATGACCACGCCGCCGCCCAGCACCGACAGTTCGCCGTCCTGGTTGCGCGCTTCCTGCTCGATCTCGACCATGTGCTGGCCGCCCTCGACGAATTTGCGCTTGACCTTGCCCTTGATGAAGAGCATGTCGCCCTCGGGATTGTGTCGGCGGATCTTGCAGCTGGCCTTGTGCAGGAAGCCGGTGTCGCCCATCCAGTTGGTCAGCTGGTGCGTGAGCCAGGAGGTGCGCTCGGGACCATAGTCATAGGCACCGGGTGCACCGACCTCGAGGGCGAAGTCCTCTTCCCAGTGCACGCGCTCGGGGCAGTCGGGAATGCCGAACCGGTTCTTGATGCCAACACCCGGGTGGGCGTCGATCAGCTTCCAGGCCAGCTTGTTGGCGCGGATGTACAGGCCACCCCAGCCCTGGGCATAGGCGATGAAGCCGGTCACCGTCATCGGCCCCTTGAACATCACGGGCAGTTCCTCGCCCTCTTTGACGTCTTCCCAGTAGCGGGGAATAGCGCCACGGACTTCTTCGTCGCGGTAGAGCTTGTAGGCCTCACCCAGTTCCTCGTCGGTGTAGCGGCGCGGCTCACGCGAGCGGACTTCGCGGTACTTGGTGCCCTGTTCACGGGCGTGGTCGCGCTCGGTGCGGAAGCACCAGCTGTCGGCCTCGGCCACCTTGTCGCCAGTCTGGTTGAAGAAGTCCACGTGGTAGATCTGCTGGACGGCCCGGCCGGCGAACTTGGTCTGGTGTTCGATCAGGTCCTTGAGGTGGGCCTCGGTGTGGATCTCGTCGTTGCGGCGCACCGGCTTGTGCCAGGTCCAGTCGGCGCCGGACCACATGGCGTGCACGCCAGGCAGGCCGCCGACATAGCCCGAGACGATGCGGCTGGTCGAGAACAGGAAGCTGGGCAGGGCGACGATGCCGCCGTAGTGGGACTTGGCCGCGTAGTCGGGGTCGCACCAGAGGGGGTTGTCGTCACCGATGCCGTGGGCGTAATGGCGGATGTTGTCGCGGGTCGCTTCATGGCACCAGGGCTCGGCGGTCTGGCCGATCTTCTGGCCGAGGCGCTGACGGAGTTCGTCGAGGCCGGCCTCGGTGATCTTGGGGAAGCTGCGCTGGGTATCGGACATGGTTGTCTCCTGGGGTTGATACGTTGTTGAAAAGGCGAGAGGAAAATCAGGCGGCTGCCAGGGCAGCGGCTTCGCGGTCGCGGAGCACCTTGCGGTGCACCTTGCCGGCGGGTGTCTTGGGCAGGTCGGCCACGAAGGCCACATGCCGGGGGTACTCGTGCTGGCTCAGCTTCTGGCGCACCAGGTCCTGGATTTCCTGGGTGAAGGCCTCGCTGGCGGGACGTTGGCTGACGACAAAGGCCTTGACCACCTGGCCACGCAGTTCGTCCGGCACGCCAATGGCGGCGGCCTCCAGCACATCGGGGTGCATGAGCATCACGTTCTCGATCTCGACGGCACTCATGGTCCAGCCGGCCGAGATGATCACGTCGTCGGCCCGGCCTCCGTGGTAGAAGTAGCCGTCCTCGTCGGTGCGACCCAGATCCTTGGTCGGTATCCACTGGCCACGGCGCTGCACCATGAGCTGGCCCGTGACGCCGGGCGGGCATGGACGGCCCTGGTCGTCGTGCACCTCGACCACCGTGCCCGGCACGGCCTTGCCCAGAGAACCGCGCTTGACCGGAAAGTCGGTCGCACCGGGATAACTGACCAGCACGACACCGATCTCTGTGGTGCCATACATGCTGCAGACCTCCAGCCCAAAGGTCTCGGAGATGAAACGCGAGGTTTCGTCGTCGATCGGCTCGCCGGTGAAGGACAGCTTGTTGAAGGCAAAGCGGTACTGTGCAGCCTTGCCGCAGTTCTTCATCATGCGGTAGTGCGTGGCGGCGGCCGACATGTTGGTGAACCCGTGTGTGGACAGTCCTTCGAGCAGGCGTTCCGGGTTGAATCTTCCGCTGTAGGCACCGACGGTCAGGCCCATGGCCAGTGGAGCCAGCGTGCCATGCCACAGGCCATGGCCCCAGGCGGGTGACGACGGACAGAAGAAGCGGTCGCCCGGGCGCAGGCCGGTGCCGTAGAGCGCGGCGGTGGTCAGCGTGACCAGTGCGCGGTGGGTGTGCCGGACCGCCTCGGGCAACTCCCGCGTCGTGCCCGACGTGTACTGGAAGACGGCCAGGTCGTCGGCACGGGTCTTGACCTCGTAGCTGGCCGGGAACTGTGCGAGGTGCTGGGCAAAGCGCTGGTCGAACACCACGACCGTCGTCCCCTGCAGACCTTCCGACGCCTCGGCCTTGAGGGCATTGGTCACCAGCAGGCGCGGCTTGCAGTCGCCCACCCGCAGCCGGATGCCGTCCGGGCCGAAGAGCGTGAACATGGGCACAGCGATGGCGCCGCTCTTGATGACGCCGAACATGGCCGTGTAGAAGGCGCGCGACGGATCAAGCATGACCGCCACACGGTCACCCGGCTGCACACCCTGCGTCTGCAGGTAATGCGCAAAGCGCGACGACTCTGCCGACAGCTCGGCATAGCTGATGACCTCGTCGTGGCCGTCGGCATGAACGATGACCAGGGCATCGCGGCCACTGCCCGCATGACGGTCCACGCACTCATGGCCGATGTTGAGGAACTCGCGGTTGCCGTCGAACAGCTCCCACAAGCGATCAGAAGAAAAGTGACGCTGCGCGTCGGCGTAGCTGGTGAAGTCGGTCAGTCGTGTCATGTGTGGCTGCTCGTGGTTGTCTCCGTGTGCATTCAGTTTCGTCGTTTTTGTCTTGTTTTGTCAATAGGCACATGCGATTGTCTATAGACAATCGCAAAAGAGGCAAAAAAGGGGCGCCATACGGGCGCATCCGAAGACCAGCATCCGGTTCAGCTCGACAGCTTCCTGAGCACCGCCTGCGCGGCCATGACGGGTGTTGAATCCGCCGTGAGCGTGCCTCGTGCGAACACCAGGCCACCGGTCTGGTGGGTGATATCGACCCGCACTTCGGCGAACTGTCCCGGCGCCAGCGCGGCCATGAACTGACAGTCCATCTGCAGCGTGACGCAGGCCTTTCTCCCCGAAAACTCCCAGGCCACAGCACTGATAGCGTGATCGATCAGGGTCATCAGCGCGCCGCCGTGCGCACGTCCGGCGGGGTTGAGATGACGGTCTTCGACGAACAGACCGTAGGCCCAGGCGTCGCCTTCGCGCCGGGTCCAGAGCGGACCGGCAAGACCGATGAAGCCAGGCAGTTCGCGCGGTTTCCAGCCTTTCCCGGTCAGGGATTGCGGGGTGTTGGTTTCAGGCATGGTGTGTCCTTTCTTGAAGCTGTCGGGTTACTGAAAACCGACATTCTGAAGGACAACACAATTGTCTTCATACAAATTTCAAGATCAATCCGACGTCAGCGACGGGGGTTTCATCGGACCGGGTTCAGGCGCCATGCAGGCAACGGACAGCCGCTGCCGGACAGGGTCCGGCCTGTGCCGTTGGCGTGATGCGAAGGAGAAAGGGTACGGAGGGCCGGTCAGGTCAGGCCGACATGCACCGGACAGTGCGTTCCGGGACCTCGCGACGGCGGCTGTCCAGGGCAGCCTTCTGCAGGACCTCGAGTGCGCGAATGAGCTGGTCCACCTGCGTCAGGAATGCGTCCCGGCTCTGGTGGGGACTCTCGGTCACCAGGCGCGTGGCCTGGTCGGCCAGCAACTCGCGCCCCACCTCCCGCGCCCAGCGCCGCACATCGCAGTAGGCCACGAACGCCAGGCGCCCCAGATCGCCCCGCTTGCGGGCGTGGTGCAAATCGGCGAGCAAGTCGTCGAGATCCCAGGAGTTTCGGGTGGTGATCATGTTCATGGCGCATTCCATGTTGCAGTGCAGCACAGTCTGGGGCCATCGGCAAGAAAATGTCAAGCACACCGGTTGCACCGGCGTCTCAATTCGAGACACACCGCCCAACGGTTGAACAGCAGCCGAAAAAAGTACTCGTTCTCAGGCCGTTCCGCGTCATCTGGCCGAGGCGGGCAGGCCAAAGGCCTGGTCGAACAGCCAGGTGAACACGATGTTGTAGACCAGAAAAAACACGATCAGGCCGATGTCCAGCACGAAGGCCTGCCACAGGCCGATATCCAGCCACCACGCAAAAAACGGCACCAGGGCCAATGTCAGTCCGATCTCGAATCCGACCGCATGAATGGCCCGCCGGCGCCAGTTCCGGCCACGCACGGTCTGGCGGGCTTCCCAGGCCTCGAACACAGTGTTGTAGACCAGGTTCCACATCACGGCCACAGCCGACGAGACGACCGCCGCAACGCCGGCGTGTCCCAGGCTGGCGCTGGAAAACTGGACAAACCCCGCCGTACTGATGGCGATGGCGAACAGCTCGAACAGGCTGACGTAGACGATCTTGCGTTGAATGCCCTGCAGGTTCATGGTGTTGGCGTCGATTCCGGGGCTGCGCATGGGCGCCCGGGATGGTGTTATCAGGTCAGGGCCGATCTTGCCTGTTTCCGGAATGCGGGGTGCCACGCAGGTCAATTTGTAAAGACATGTTTCGTTCGTAACCGCAAAGTGTTAACCTCGTGGTTTTTGGTCGGCGGGGAAGATCGGAGGCGGATGCATGGCTGGCTGGTTCTGGCGCCTGCTGGGCGCGTTGGTGTTGTTTGCACTGGGGGCGGCGGGCGTGAGCGTGTGGCAGTTCTCCAGCTACGCGCCCACGGACGTTCCCATGCCGGAGGACAAGGCGGCGCTGGCCTGGTTCATCGACGCCTATCCGGACGCCCGGCAGGATTTTCTGGTGCGTGCCGAGGTCCTGACCCGGCAGCTGCAGGGCGTACAGGCCATCGAGGTCGAAGTACCCAGCGCCACGTCCACGACGGACCTGTTCGTTGATGGCCTGTACATCCCGGCCCAGAGCGGCAACAGGCGCCGCCTGCTGGTGGTCAGTTCGGGGGTCCATGGCGTGGAGGGCCCCACCGGCAGCGCGGTGCAACGCCTGTTCATGCATGAGTTCCTGACCCCGGAGCGCCTGGTCGGTCCGCTGGCCGACACGGGCATCCTGCTGCTGCATGCGGTCAATCCCTACGGCTTCGCCCATGACCGCCGCTTCACCGAAAACAACGTCGACCTCAACCGCAATGCCTCGGTCAACGGCAGTCTGTACAAGACCGTGAACAAGGGCTATCCGCTGGTCGACCCGCTCATCAACCCGCAAGGGCCGGCGAACACCGCGTCGCTTGGACACCGCCTGTTCCACCTGCGCTCGATCGCGATGATTGCCGAGCACGGCATGCCGGCCTTGCGCCAGGCGGTGCTGCAGGGCCAGTACCAGGTGCCCAAAGGCATTTATTTCGGGGGCCAGATGCTGGAGCCGCAACTGCAGGCGCTCGCGCCCGTGGTGGCCCCCATCCTGGACGAATACCCCTTATCGATGTCGATCGACCTGCACACCGGCTATGGCGAGCGCGGCCGGCTGCACCTGTTCTTCGATCCTCCGGCCGACCCGAAGGTCCGCAAAGGCCTGGAGACCGCCTTTGACGGACAGCGCATCGACTGGGGTTCGGGTGACGACTTCTACACCGTGACCGGCGACTTTGCCGGCTGGCTGGGCAAGCTGCGCAGCGGCGGCACGCACCTGCCGGCGGTGTTCGAGTTCGGCACCATGGACAGCCAGAAGACGCTGGGCTCCATCAAGTCGCTGCACCTGACCGTCCTGGAAAACCAGGGCGCCCAGTTCGGCTATGCCACCCCGGCCGACGAAGAACGCATCAAGCACGACTACCGCGAGATGTTCTACCCGTCATCGCCCGACTGGCGCATCAAGGTCATCCATGACAGCCAGGCCATGCTGCAGGCGGTGCTGAACAACTGGCCACGGGTCGGCGCACAGGACTGAGGACGCT
>JAWKYL010000012.1:0-90851 GCA_041396505.1 Burkholderiaceae bacterium | reverse complement strand
GTCGGCCTTGACCAGGGCGACCTCGGGGAACAGCGCGTGCTCCATGACGTAGGTCTCGCCATTGAATTCGCGCAGCTCCTTGCCATCGGCGACCATGGTGCCCACGCCGGTCTTGGTGAAGAAGGCCGGAATGCCTGCGCCACCGGCGCGCAGCTTCTCGGCCAGCGTGCCCTGCGGGGTGAATTCGAGCTCCAGTTCGCCGGCCAGGTACTGGCGTTCGAACTCCTTGTTCTCGCCCACGTAGGACGAGATCATCTTCTTGATCTGGCGCGTTTCGAGCAGCTTGCCCAGACCGAATCCGTCGACACCGGCGTTGTTGGAGATGGCAGTCAGGTTCTTCACGCCCGAGTCGCGCAGGGCGTCGATCAGGGCTTCGGGAATGCCGCACAGGCCGAAACCGCCCACGGCGATCAGCTGGCCATCGGCCACCACGCCCTTGAGGGCTTCGGCCGCGCTGGGATAGATCTTGTTCACGTCGAAAGACTCCAGAGGGTTGAACAATCGGAAGCCGCTACGATACTACGTATTGACATACGTAGTATGACCTAGAGACTAACCCGGACCCGACCATGGACCGCATCGACTACCGTCTCGCGTTCGACCTGGCCCCGGTGGGCCTGGCCCTCTCGCGACAACGCACCATGGTCGACTGCAACCAGGCGCTGTGCGAGATGTTTGGCGCCTCGCGCGATCAGCTGGTCGGACAGAGCTTTCGCATCCTGTACCCCAGTGCCGACGAATACGAGCGCACAGGCGCACGCATTGTCCCGATTCTGGGGCGCGGCGGCACCTACGCCGACGAGCGCATCATGCAACGGGTGGACGGACGACTCAAGGGCGAGACCTTCTGGTGCCATGTGACCGGACGCGCCCTGGACGCCCAGGACCCGCATGCCGCAGGCATCTGGAGCTTTGAAGACCTGAGCGCTCGCCGGCCGGTACGGGCGGGCCTTACGGCACGTGAACGCGAGGTCGCTGCCTTCGTCATGGACGGGCTCACCAGCAAGGAGATTGGCAAGGAGCTAGGCATCAGCCCCCGCACGGTGGAGATCTACCGTGCCCGCCTGATGCGCAAATACCAGGCACACAGCACACCGGACCTGGTGCACCGGCTGCTCAGCCAGTGACCGGCACACCCCGGCGTCAGCCCTGTTGCAACTCGCGGCATTCCGAACCGGCGAGCTTGCGTAGGGCGTTCCGGAAATCCGTCACTGGGGCTGGAAGCCGCTGTCCTTGATGATCTTCGCCCACACCTGACGGTAGGCGGCCTCGCGCTGGCCCAGCTCTGCGCCGCTCATGTAGCCCACCGTCAATCCCATGGCCGTCAGCCGCTCCCTGACTTGCGGCACTGCAATCACCTTTTGCACGGCAGCGCCCAGTTGTTCCAGCACGGCCGGCGGTGTCCCCGCCGGCGCAAAGAGACCGTAGTACGGCACTTCCTCGAAACCCTTGACGCCGACTTCGGTGAATGTCGGGACATCCGGCAGGGCGGCCTGTCGCTGGGTGCCCATCACGGCCACGACGCGCAGCTTTCCCGCCTTGTGGTTCTCGATGAAATCGGGCACCGAACCGACACCGGCCGGGATCGTGTTGCCCAGCATGTCGGTCATCATGGGTGCGCTGCCCCGGTAGGGCGCGGCCACCAGGTCCAGGCCGAACTGCTGCCCGATCATCCGCACCGCAAACTGCGGCGTGGAAGCCGGCGCGGGAATGCCCACCGCGGACTTGCCACCGGCGCTCTTGACGCTGGCGATCCATTGCGTGAAGTCCCTGGCAGGCGTACCCCCGGACAGGGCAATCGCATTGACGAAGGTGGCAAATCCCGCCACCGGCACAAAGTCGTTCGCCGGATGGAACCCGGGGTTCTTCATGGTCAGCGGCAGGATCGACACGCTGTGGTCATGGCTGAGGAACAGTGTGTGGCCGTCGGGCGCCGCGGCCTTGAGGGCCTGTGCGGCCAACTGTCCGCCCGCACCCGCCTTGTTCTCCACCACCACGCTGGCACCCAGTTCGGTGCGCAGGTGCTCGGCCAGGATGCGTGCGATGGCGTCGCTGCCACCACCGGCCGGGAAGCCGACCAGGATGCGGGTGGTTGCTGCCTGTGCGTGTGCCTGCACCGGCAGCAGCGCGGCCGACGGCGCTGCCAGTGCGGTCAGCGCGGCCAGGATCCAGGAACGACGTTTGAATGACATAGGTGTCCTTGTAGATGGAAAGCGTTGGAAGAAAGGGATTCAGAGACCTTCAGGTGGCACCACTTCCGCTGCGGTCCGGAAGGCCTCGACCGCCGTCGGAATGCCACAGTAGACCGCGGCGTGCAGCAGCACTTCCTGGATTTCCTTGGCGGTCGCACCATTGTTGAGCGCACCGCGCACGTGACCCTTGAGTTCGTGCTGCTTGCCCAGGGCGGTCAACATGGCCACGGTGATCAGGCTGCGGGTCTTGCGATCGAGTCCGTCCCGTTGCCAGACATCACCCCAGGCCGCACGGGAAATATGGTCCTGGATTGGCTGTGTGAACGGTGTAGCCCCGGTCAGCGCCCGGTCCACGAAGTCATCGCCCATCACCTGCCGGCGGGTGGCCAGGCCACGTTGGTACTGTTCGTCCTGCATTGTGTGTTTCCCATGTGTCAGAGATCGGTCAAGCCGCAAGGATAAGCTGTCGGTCTTTCGTACACCCAACAGGAGACCCCCATGAGCCAGCCGACCCGCTTCCCCCTGCCCGATCTGAATTCGCTGCCGGAGGATCTCAAGGCCAAGATCCTGGAGGTCCAGGAGAAAGCAGGGTTCGTGCCCAATGTCTTTCTGGGCCTGGCCCGCCGTCCGGCCGAATGGCGTGCCTTCTTTGCCTACCACGACGCCCTGATGGTGCCAGAATCGGTCGGGCGCACGTCCGGCCTGACCAAGGGCGATCGCGAGATGATCGTGACCACCACCAGCGCAGCCAACCACTGCCTCTATTGCGTGGTGGCCCACGGCGCCATTCTTCGCATCTACGAGAAAAAGCCCCTGGTGGCCGACCAGGTGGCCACCAACTACCGCAAGGCGGACATCACGCCACGGCAGCGGGCCATGCTTGACTTCGCCATGAAGGTCTGCCTGCACTCGGACGAAATCGACGACGCGGACTTCGAGGCCCTGCAGGCCCACGGGCTCTCCGACGAGGACGCCTGGGACATCGCCGCGATCACCGCCTTCTTCGGCCTGTCCAACCGCATGGCCAGTTTCAGCGGCATGATGCCCAATGCGGAGTTCTACCTCATGGGGCGCGTGCCTAAGTCGAAGTGAGCCTGGGCGGCCCGCCGGCCGCCTCGATCAGGGCACGTGCCTGCTCGGACATCGGCACCGACTTCTGCTTCGGGAAGTCGACCCACACCACCGTGGCGCCGCCGTTGGCATACACCGTGCCCGGGTCATCGGTGCGCAGCATCTCGTGGAAGGTATCGAACGACGTTCGCCCCATGGACCCCACATAGGTGCGCACCAGCACGTCACCCGGAAACTCGAACTGCCGGATGAAATTGCAGAAGGCATTGACGATGACCGGACCCTCACCCTGGGGGTCGGTCGGCAGACCCATGCCGAAGAACCAGTCCAGGCGCGCGATCTCCATGTAGCGGAAGTACAGCGTGTTGTTCACGTGCCCCATGGCGTCCATGTCACCCCAGCGAATGGGCACGACGATCTCGTGCACCAGCCGCTTGTCCTCGGGCAATTCCAGTTTCATGTCTCAGGTCTCCTTGTTGATCAACGATGGGCCCGTATAGACGCCAGGATACCGGCAACAAACAGGACGCAGGCCAGCAGCTGCAATGGCACGGGCCATTGGCCGCTCCAGGCAAAGGCATAGATGAGCGCGAAGACAGTCTCGCTGACGATGAGCTGACCTGCCAGGCTGGTGCTCAGGCGCCGGCTGGCCACGTTCCACAGCACGGAAGCCACCCAGGCGGCCCCGATGCCCGTGACGGTGCAGACCGCCAGGTAACGGAAGAAATACGGTTGCTGCCCCAACACGCGCAGGTCACTGCCGGCCACAGTCCACAGGGCGATCGACCCCAGTCCGGCCGCCACGCCCAGCCAGTTGGCCCACAGGGTGGCATCCACATCGGGATGCTGACGCACCCAGCGGGCATTGAGCAGACCAAACGCCGTCCATGACGCCATGGCCAGCGCCGCCCAGCCCAGCCCCTGCCAGACGCCGGGCGCCGATGCACCCGCCTGGCCACCGGACTGCACCACCATGAGGCCCAGCCCGGCCGCCGTCAGCAGCAGGCCTGGCAGCAGCGTGGGCCAGCGAAGATGGGCCGGCTTGCCCAGCAGCATCAGCCACAGAGGAATGGTGCCGATGACCAGGGCCGACAGGGCGGCTCCGGCCGATTCGATGGCCCACACGAGCAGCAGGTAGTAGCCGGTGTAGCCCAGGATGCTCAGCCAGAGGGCGTCCAGCGCCTGCCGGGCCGTTGGAAGGCGCAGGCGCCCGCGCGAGGCACCCACGGCCAACAGCACCAGCGAGAAAATGGCGCTGGCCAGATACCTGCCTGCGGTCAGATCGACCTGACCGACATCCGGCACCAGCAAGGGGGCGATGAATGTCGTGGCCCAGAAAGCACCGGCGCCCAGGCCAGCAGCCAGGCCGAGGGCCATGCCCGGCGGCAGCCGGGCAGGCGCTGCGTCAGACACCGAAACCGTCATCCGCCGCGATCACCGCGCCATTGACAAAGTGGCTTTCGTTGCTGGCCAGCATCACGAGGACGGCATCGAGATCGGCCGGGTGGCCCACGCGCTTGCGTGGCAGCATCTGGATCAGTTTCTGACCCTGCTCGGTCTGCCAGTGGTGGTGATTGATCTCGGTGTCGACGTAGCCCGGACAAATGGCGTTCACGTTGATGCCAAAGCGCCCCCATTCCACCGCCATCGCCTTGGTCATGTGGACCACGGCCGCCTTGCTCATGCAGTAGATGCCGATCTGCGGCAACACCTTGAGTCCGGCCATGGACGCGATATTGATGATGCGTCCACCCACCCAGGTGCCGGGCGCCTGCCCCCTGGCACGGGCCAGCATGCGCTTGGCCACTTCCTGGGCGACGAAAAAAGCCCCCTTGGTGTTGGTGTTCAGCACGAAGTCGTAGTCGTCCTCGGTCACGTCCTGGAGCCGCTGCGTGGTGCTCACGCCCGAGTTGTTGACCAGGATGTCGATAGGGCCAACCTCGGTCTCTGCATGGGCAATGGCGGCCTTGATCGACGCGATGTCGGTCACATCCAGCGCCACGACATGGGCATCACCGCCTTCGGCTTCGATGTGCGCACGCAGCGCCATCAGGCGATCGGTCCTGCGGCTTGCCAGCACCACGGCAGCGCCGGCCTTGGCCAGTGTCTTGGCAAACTGTTCACCAAGCCCGCCGGACGCACCGGTAATCAGGGCGACACGGCCCGAAAGGTCAATCTGGTAGGACACGGGATAATCTCCTCTGGACTTCAAATTAGCACGATCGTTCGTTTTTTGAGCGGACGTCATACAATGCACGCCGACCGTTCGGCCGGGCCGCCAATGTCGGACCCGACGCAGAAACCATTATCAGCGAGAGCCCCATGACACAAGACGACATCCTTGCCCAGTTCGGACCCCGCGAAGCCATGGAATACGACGTGGTGATCGTCGGCGGCGGCCCTGCGGGCCTGTCCACTGCGATTCGCCTGAAGCAACTGGCCGCCGACAAAGGCAGCGAGATCAACGTCTGCGTGCTGGAAAAGGGCTCCGAGCCGGGCGCCCACATCCTGTCGGGCGCGGTCATGGATCCGAAAGCCATCACCGAACTCTTCCCCAACTGGAAAGAACTGGGTGCCCCGCTGAACCAGCCCGTCACGGGCGACGACCTGCTGGTGCTCAGCGAGACCGGCGCGAAGCGCACGCCCGACTGGCTGATGCCGAGAAACTTCGACAACCATGGCTGCTATGTCATCAGCCTGGGCGCGGTGACGAAGTGGCTGGGCGAGCAGGCCGAGGCGCTGGGCGTGGAGATCTTTCCGGGTTTCACGGCTGCCGAGGTGCTCTACAACGCCGACGGCTCTGTCAAGGGCGTGGCCACTGGCAACCTGGGTGTTGGCAAGGACGGCGAGCCGACCGACAACTTCCAGATCGGCATGGAGCTGCATGCGAAATACACGGTGTTCGCCGAAGGCGCGCGTGGCCATCTGGGCAAGCAGCTGATCGCCCGTTTCAAGCTCGATGAAGGCAAGGACGCCCAGACCTTTGCGATCGGCATCAAGGAGCTCTGGGAGATCCCGGCCGAGAAGGCCAGGCCCGGACTGGTGGTCCACACGTCTGGCTGGCCACTGGGTGACGACACGTTCGGGGGCGGTTTCCTCTATCACCTGGAGGGCAACAAGGTCACCCTGGGCTATGTCATCGGTCTGGACTACCAGAACCCCTGGCTCTCGCCCTTCGAAGAGATGCAGCGATGGAAGACCCATCCGAGCATCAAGGCCCACATCGAGGGGGGCAAGCGCCTGGGCTATGGCGCCCGCGCCCTGAACAACGGAACCCCTCAGGCCCTGCCCAAGACGGTGTTTCCGGGTGGTGCGCTGGTCGGGTGCGATGCCGGCTTCCTCAACGCCGCACGCATCAAGGGCAGCCATGCAGCCATCAAGAGCGGCATGCTGTGTGCCGAAGCCGCGTTCGAGGCCGTAGGTGCCGGTCGGCAGTCCGACGAACTCTCGGCCTTCGAAGCCAGTTTCAAGGCCAGCTGGCTGCACGAGGAGTTGTGGACCTACCGCAACTTCAAGAACTGGTTCAAGAAGAGCCCGCTCGTGGGCATGCTCATGACGGGTGTCGAGCACTGGTTCCTGCCCAAGGTCGGCGTGTCATCCCCGCCGTGGACCATCCACAACAGCGTCAAGGACCACACCAAGCTGCGCCCGGCCGCCGACATGCCGAAGATCAGCTATCCGAAACCGGACGGCGTGATCACGTTCGACCGCCTCTCCAGCGTGTTTGTCTCGAACACCAACCACGAGGAAAACCAGCCGGCACACCTGACGCTCAAGGACGCCAGCGTCCCGGTCAAGGTCAACCTGGCCCGCTATGGCGGACCTGAGAGCCGCTACTGCCCGGCCGGTGTCTACGAGTTCGTGAACAAGGACGGCGCAGACGAACTGGTGATCAACGCGCAGAACTGCGTGCACTGCAAGACCTGCGACATCAAGGACCCGACACAGAACATTGTCTGGGTCACGCCCGAAGGCGGTGGTGGTCCGAACTACGCGGGCATGTAACTCCCTCTCCGCCCGACGACAAGGCCCCCGTGGTCGAGTCGTTCGAACAAAGTGTTGAACGTATAACAGGAGCCCCTCTACGCAGGGGCTCCAGTTTTGTTGGATTCCACCATGACCACCTGGGCAGCCTCTCGGTGATCACCAACACGCAGGGGGCGGTGACCGAGCGCCTGGCCTACGACGCTTGGGGCAAGAGAAGGCATGTGGACGGCCAGCGCGACACGCTGGAGGTGCTGACCGCGCAGAGCACGCAGCGCGGCTACACCATGCACGAGCACATGGACCAGATTGGGGTGATCAACATGAACGGGCGGGTCTACGACCCCCTGATCGGGCGCTTTCTCAGCGCCGACCCGCACATCCAGCACCCCGATGACCTGCAGAGCTTCAACCGCTACAGCTATGTCAAGAACAACCCGCTGGCCTTCACTGATCCGTCTGGGTACTTCCTCAAGAAGCTTTTCAAGGCAATTGTCAAAATTGTGGTGGTGGTTGCGGTGGTTATGGTGTTGACCGCAGTTGTGGGTGCTGCCGTCGGCGCACTGATGGGTGCCGCAGCCAACACGGCGGTGGTGGGGTCACTGGCCCTTGGTAAATTGGTTACCGCAGGGATAGTCAATGGGATAGTCTCTGCAGCGAGCGCAGGGAGTGGGAAGGCATTCTGGGGAGGATTTATCAGTGGAGCGGCATTCTCCTTTGCCGGAGGACTGGGTGATCGATTCGGTACCCCAGGCAGCTATGCAGGACATGCTGGCGCCGGGTGCATCAGCGCCGTGGCCGGGGGAGGCAAGTGTGGGCAAGGAGCCATGAATGCCTTGGCCGGAAAGTTGACCTCGACTACGCTTCGTACCAATGGTATGGGTGCAGAGGGTGGGGTAGGAGGCTTCATGGGGGGCTTGGTCGCGACGTCGCTGGCTGGCGGGGTGATGTCCGAGCTTCAGGGGGTAAGTTTGAAGACGGCGCAAAAATTGGTGCTCAAGGGTATCTTTACAACGAAGCCAGTAAGACGATCCCTGCCTTGCTGGCTGCAGGTGTGTCAGCGATTAATACTGTGCTGAACATTGAAGGTGCATATCAGGTTGGATATGAAAAGGGAGTAGAGCATGCTGCTAATGAAGAGATTCGCCGGCAGCGAATCGGAAACGAATTCGATACGAATGGAGAAGTAACGCCTGGTCGTATTGGCAGTAGGTACAACAGCTACCCTTCGTATTTGGGGTCGGTGCTGATCGAATCAACATCCGAGGCGCCACCTTTTGGTGCAATTCCCGGTGTAATTGGCTACTTGGATGGATACAGGGAGTACCCGAATATGGCTGATGACGCTCGCAGTGCAATCATGGATAGATTGAGGTAGGTGGCTATGAAGATGCCAAGTGCTGGACACATTCTTGTTCAAGCCTTTGTTCGTTCGTGTTGGATTGTGGCTATGTTGCTCTTGTTTGAGCTATCGATTATATTAATAAGGGAAAATTTTGTTAAATCTAGCTTTATTCAGTTGTGGGATAGAGGTGTATTTTATGCATTTTTATTGTTGGGTCTATTAGTTCTTCTTTATTCTTATGTGCGAGTTCGAGGCGTTGTAAAGTTATATTTTTCCGTGATTGGAACGAGGCGATGGTCGATAGAGTTGGTTTCCTTGTTTTGTTATTTTGGCGGATTGACGCTGATCTCCGGTTTGGTGTTGTGGCTCTATAAAAGGGTGGGTTTGTCTATAGATCGCCATTGTCAAGAGGGTTTTTCGTTGTGGTGTCAGTACGGGGATATCACGAGAGGATTGTTCAGTTTTTTTTCGATCGTTTTCTTTCCAGTCTTGGTTGCAATATTGATTTGTCATATTGGGCTTAGATTAAAAGGCATCAAGAATCCCGGGTAGCAATGATGGGGGAATTTTTTTCAAACTTGGCGGATTCAATAATCAATTGCAAAACTTGTCCCATCGCCAAATCCGCAAATGTCACCCACCTTCCGCCCACTCCTGCCTCCGCTGACCGCATGCCTGCTGGCCCTGAGTGCCTGCGGCGGCAGCGACGACCCGTTGGTCTCGCGCAATCTGGACGGGGCCTACGAGGTCATCGACGGCGGCATTTCCTACACCCATGTGCGCGCTATCGTGGGCTATGACCCGAACAGCAGCCAGCCCGAAGGGGCCAGCGACCGCCTCTATATCTGGGAAGCCGACCGTGGCACGTTCCGGGCGTCCAGCCTGCTGGTCACCGTGGGCAGCGGCAATGAAGGTGTGGTCCGCAAGGTGCTCACGGGTTACCAGGGCAACAAGAGCCAGTCGTACCGCTGAGGGCGGTGCAATGGTCGATTCCCCATGATCTTGACGCTGTCGAGTCGGTTTATGTGGAGTGTTCGTCCGCTCCGTTGGCGCACGGGTCACGGCGCGAACCTCAACAACAGCCCGCGCTGGCTGGCCGCCTGGGCCCTGGTGGCCGCAGGCGTGTTGGGTCTGCCGTTGCAGGCCCAGGCCCAGCAGAGCATCACCCGCACCAGCAGCTTCGAGTACAACGCGCAGGGGCAGCTGACGCTCGAGGTGATTGAGCCCGACAGCGCCCAGCTGTGCCTGCAGACCACCCACAGCTACGACGCCCAGGGCAACCGCACCGGCTCCAGCGCCTCGGCCTGCGCCGGCGCCAGCGGCCACACCCTCTCCAGCGCCACCCAGCCCCGCAGCAGCTCGCAGACCTTTGCTGCGCAGACGGTCAGCGTCGATGGGGTGAGCTACAGCACCCCCGCCAGTGTCTTTGCCAACAGCCAGACCAACGCCCTGGGGCACAGCGAGAGCCGGGAACACGACCCGCGCCACGGCAAAGTCACCCGCCTGGTGGGCCCCAACGGCGGGGTGACCACCTGGGAATACGACAGCTTCGGTCGCAAGACCCGTGAGAACCGGGCCAACGGCACCTACACGCTGTGGGAATATCGGTTGTGCCAGGCCCCGGGCCAGCCGGTGGATGCGCTGTGCGCGCAGCCGGTCAGCCACGACGGCTTGAGCCACACCCTGCAGTGGTACGTGCGCGAGCTCAGCTACGGCAGCAACGGCGTGCCGCTGGTTGCGCCCAAGTACCAGTTCCACGACATGCTGGGCCGGGTGGTGCGCACCCGCGATGACAGTTTCATGCACCGCGACGCGGCGCTGCGCCAGCCCAGCCTGCAAGAAACGCTGTACAACGCACTGGGGCAGACGGTCTGGAAGTCCGTGCCCTTCCTGCTGGGCAGCACCCGCCAATGGGTGCAGTCCATCTACGATCAGCTTGGCCGGGTGATCGAAGAGCATTCGCCGGCCCCCAATGGTCAGACGGCGGTGCTCAGGACCGCCTACGACGGCCTGGTGACCACCACCACCAACGCGCTGGACCAGACTCGCACCGTGCACCGCAACGCCGAGGGGCGCACAGTGCGCGCGGTCGACGCTCTCGGCAACGAGGTGGTCTACACCTACGACGCCCTGGGTCAGCTGGTGCAGACCAACGCGGCCGGCTCCATCACGCGCCTGAGCTACGACCTGCGCGGACGCAAGACCAGCATGGAAGACCCGGCCATGGGCCGCTGGGACTACGCCCACAACGCCTTTGGTGAGCTGGTCTGGCAGCAGGACAGCCTCAGCCAGGTGGCCACCATGGCCTACGACCGCCTGGGGCGCATGACCCAGCGCAACGAGCCCGACCTGGTCAGTCACTGGTATTTCGACCAGAGGGCCAACGGCGGCGCCTGCGGGGCGGGCATTGGCAAGCTGTGCGAGGCCACGGCCAACAACGGCTACCGTCGTCTGCACACCTACGACAGCATCGGTCGCCCGGTCAGCACCTCCAATGTGCTGGACAGCGCCGTGCAGCCGGCGGTCATGAGCCAGGTCTACGATCCGGTGACCGGACGCCTGGCCGAGCAAACCTGGCCCACCGGGTATCGGGCGGTCTACGACTACACCACCGCCGGCACTGACTGGACGGCCGGGCACCTGCTTCGGGTGCGCGGCATCGACGGGGCCACGCAGAACGTGAGCTGGCAGGCGCTGGACAAGGACGCGCAAGGGCGCCTGAGTGCCTTCCTGTACGGTAACAACGTGGTCACAAGCAAAGACATCGAGGCGGCCAGCGGCGTGCTTCGCAGCGTCACCGGCACCTTGAACGGGCAGGCCATCGGCCACGTGCAGAGCCAGAGCTACACCTATGACGAAGCGGGGAATCTGCTGGGCCGGGGTGATGCCAACACGGGCGTGACCGAAACGTTCCAGTACGACAGCCTGAACCGGCTGAGTCTGACCACCACATTGGGCCCGGGCCTGCAGTCGGCCGATGCGGTGCAGATGCTCTACGACGTGCGTGGCAACATCCGCTACAAGAGCGATGTGGGCTATTACCACTACGACAGTGCGCGTCCCGATCGCCTGACGCAGATCACCTTGGACGACGACAGCTGGGCGCCCGGCGCTCTTGGTTCGGTCGTACAAGCTAACTCCGGCACCAAGACACTGTCCTACGCCTTCGACGACGACCTGGCCGGTGTGCGCAGCATCCAGAACGCCTCCGGCGCCCAGACCATGGGCAACGGCAACCTGATGTACACCGTCAGCCAGGACACAGCCCCGGAAGGCCTGCACACCGTGCGCTGGGAGGAGTACACCAGCTTCAACAAGATTGCGCAGATGCGCTTTGGTCTGCTGACCAACCCGGCCAACGCCACCGATGCAGTGGCCGACCGCACGGTGCAGTTCGTCTACGGGCCCGAGCACCAGCGGCTGCGCCAGAGCGTCACGCTCACCAGCAACGCGCCCAGCCACATGGAGGCGGGCGACACCTGGTACATGAACGGCCCCGACAGCCTGGGGCTGGCCTACGAAAAGCACATCAAGCCCAGCGGGCTGATCGAGCACAAGCACTACCTGAGCGCCGGCGGGGTGCAGTTTGCCATGCACACCGAGCGCGCGGGGTCACTGGATGGGCAGCCGGCCAAGGCGGTGAGCTACTTCCACCACGACCACCTGGGCAGCCTCTCGGTGATCACCAACGCGCAGGGGGCGGTGACCGAGCGCCTGGCCTACGACGCTTGGGGCAAGAGAAGGCATGTGGACGGCCAGCGCGACACGCTGGAGGTGCTGACCGCGCAGAGCACGCAGCGCGGCTACACCATGCACGAGCACATGGACCAGATGGGGGTGATCAACATGAACGGGCGGGTCTACGACCCCCTGATCGGGCGCTTTCTCAGCGCCGACCCGCACATCCAGCACCCCGATGACCTGCAGAGCTTCAACCGCTACAGCTATGTCAAGAACAACCCGCTGGCCTTCACTGATCCGTCTGGGTACTTCCTCAAGAAGCTTTTCAAGGCAATTGTCAAAATTGTGGTGGTGGTTGCGGTGGTTATGGTGTTGACCGCAGTTGTGGGTGCTGCCGTCGGCGCACTGATGGGTGCCGCAGCCAACACGGCGGTGGTGGGGTCACTGGCCCTTGGTAAATTGGTTACCGCAGGGATAGTCAATGGGATAGTCTCTGCAGCGAGCGCAGGGAGTGGGAAGGCATTCTGGGGAGGATTTATCAGTGGAGCGGCATTCTCCTTTGCCGGAGGACTGGGTGATCGATTCGGTACCCCAGGCAGCTATGCAGGACATGCTGGCGCCGGGTGCATCAGCGCCGTGGCCGGGGAGGCAAGTGTGGGCAAGGAGCCATGAATGCCTTGGCCGGAAAGTTGACCTCGACTACGCTTCGTGCCAATGGTATGGGTGCAGAGGGTGGGTTTGATGGCTTCATGGGGGGCTTGGTCGCGACGTCGCTGGCTGGCGGGGTGATTTCTGAGATTCAGGGGGGTAAGTTTGAAGACGGCGCAAAAATTGGTGCTCAAGGGTATCTTTATAACGAAGCGAATAAAACAATTGAAGAAGTGGGCAAAAAACTTTGGGCAACTCGTAATTTCGCAAAGGATATAAAGGAGGGGCACAAGGACGGGTTTAGCCAAGGGGAGATATTGCGCGAGCGGCACGATCGAGAATCTCTTGAAGTGACTGAGACTCAATATCGTGTGTTGAGATTTTCGCATCCTTTTGAATATCATATGGGTAGACCCGAGGCGGTAACTGGGCCGACCCCTTGGCCTTCATTTGGTTATGTTTTTGGTGCCTGGAATGGGTATTCTGATGGATATAATAGGAGAGAATACAATGAAGCTCTCAAATAGTCTGTCGATTTGCAAACACCTGCTGTTTGGTTTGTGTGGATTTTTGATCTACCCATTGATATTATTGTTGGCGATTTTTTTGAGGAGCCCCGAGTCTTTTGAATTTTGGGTATATTCTTTGAGCTCGGTTGGTCTGTCTTTAGTCGTGATTTTTGGATTCGTCAGGGTTGTTGGTTTGCTTTTGTTGTATTTTCGGTGGTTTGTTGCTGTTCTTTTGGGTGTTATTATTTCCCTCGTTGCACCGCTCATTTATGCGGATGTGCTTACGGATTTGCTAATATCAATTAGCCCGTTTGATAGAGCTCATATAGCTTCAGGCACTCTGCGCTTTCTGGTCTGGTGCTTGTTGCTGTTGTCTTTTCAACCCTGGTTGATTGAGCTTCTTGCTAGACGTGACAACTGATAAACGCAACACCTGTCCTATCACCAAATTCGCAAATGTCACCCACCCTCCGCCCACTGCTTCCCCTGCTGACCGCATGCCTACTTAGTCGCCCCTGAAGAATCCCCAGACCCCGCATAAACACCGAGCTTCTGGGGTGATTGCGGATGTCCGGAACTCCCAGTTTGATTTCCAATATGGATTGCCGGGATATTACGAGAGGATTGTTTAGTTTTTTTCGATCGTTTTCTTTCCAGTCCTGGTTGCAATATTGATTTGTCATATTGGACTCAGATTAAAAGGCGCCAAGAATCCCGAGCAGCAATGATGGGGGAATTTTTGTCAAACTTCCCTTGTCACGTTTAATGGCATCTCGATCGGTAGTGAAGATATCAAAGATTCGACCTTTCTCGGAAATAACTGATGAGCAATTCGACCCTGAATGATCTATTGAATCTTTTGAGTGCTTCGAGTAGTGATGGTGCTCATTGCCGCGAAATTGCTGAGATGGCTCCAATTTTTCTCGTTGCTTCAGTAGCAGGATTGCTGTCATTACATGTTTTTTATTCTTTTAACTATCAAGCGGCAGTAATGGGTGGTGTTGCGGGAGTGGCGTCGGCCTTAGGGCATCTTGGTTTGGCAGCTCATAATCGGCGCATGCAGTATTTTTCGCTGGTGCTGTTGGTTGTGTCGGTGCTATTTTTTCCATCTTCTCCAAAGCCCCTCTTCGGCTTGCTTGCACTTAGCGGAGTGATCTCTGGTGTCGGTCTCTTCTCTGCCGTTTTTGTTCTTCTGTCGTTGTTGCTGAGCTGGAGGAAGAATAACTAGTCGCCCTGAAGAATCCCCAGACCCCGCATGAACACTGAGCTTCTGGGGTGATTGCGGATGGCCGGAACTCCCAGTTTGATTTCCAATAGGGGCGGCGGAGTCAAGCACCAAGTGCAACACTGGTTTATTGAATTGAGGAATCGTGTTGATTGAGTTTGTCCAGCATGGCCCGGTAGACCGCGATAGGCGGGTAGAAGCCGTGGACGGCACGCGGGCGGTTGTTGAGCAAGTCGGCAATGGCATCGAGTTGCTCCTGGCTGTGAACCGACAGGTCGGTGCCCTTGGGCAGGTACTGACGAATCAGCCCGTTGGTGTTCTCGCAGGTCTTTGCGCAACTCGCCCCGGGGCATGGCGTAGATGCAGGTGTAGATGGTTTCGTGAGAGACGGTGCGCTGGGGTTCATCGGGCCACATGAGCTTGAGTGTGCCCGCGATCTGCGAGGGCGACGATCCTGGAGGCGCTGCGTCCAAGTTGCCAGCCGGTCAACTGGGCCGACCGGTGTCCCCCAAAAGAGCCTTTTCATGGTCGCCAAATCTCCTATGCTTGCAGGGTCATTGACGCAGAACCATGACTTCGGCCTATATCTACCGACGCCGCTGGATGCTCATACACCTGCCGCTGGCCCTTCTGGCGGCAGGTCTGGGCGCGCTCTTGTGGTGGACCCTGTATCCCATGCCGCCGTCCCGGCTGACGATCAGCACGGCCCTGACCGACGGGGCTTACCAGAGCCATGCCCAGCGGTATGCCGAGGCATTTGCGCGGCATGGCGTGCGCCTTGACATCCTGCCTTCGGCGGGTTCCGCTGACAATCTGCAGCGCCTGCAGTCAGACCCTCCGGCATCGGATCTGGCCCTGGTTCAGGGCGGGTTTGGCTGGTCGTCTGCCACGGACGAGTCCATCGGTGCCCCCATGGTGCAGACGCTGGCCAATGTGGATGTGGAGGTCCTCTGGCTCTTCACGCTGGATCCACCCCTGGCATCGCTGGAGCAACTGGCCGGGGCACGCGTGGCCGCCGGCCCGCCCGGCAGCGGGCACCGGGCCATGCTGCAGCGCCTGCTCAGGCAGATGGGCGTTCCGCTCGATGCGCTCATCTGGTCCGAGCTGAGCGGTGCGGCCGCCCGCGATGCACTCCTC
Source organism: Burkholderiaceae bacterium (assembly GCA_041396505.1). Taxonomy (GTDB): domain Bacteria; phylum Pseudomonadota; class Gammaproteobacteria; order Burkholderiales; family Burkholderiaceae_C; genus Hydrogenophaga. The sequence goes on along the minus strand of JAWKYL010000012.1, from coordinate 75,059 downwards.
CGCGGCGAGGTCGATGCGGCATTCATGGTCGCCTCGCCCGCTGCGCCAGGTGTACAGGCGCTCTTGCAGAACCCGCAGATCCACATGGCCCAGCTGCAACGGACGCTGGCCCTGTCGATGCACAGCAATTTCCTGCGCAACCGCCTGCTGACCCAGGACAGCCTGGGCCCGGGGCAGCCGCCGAGCGACGTGGCCGTGCTGACGACTCCCACCCACCTCCTGGCACACCATGACCTGGATCCGGCACTCAAGCGGCTGGCCACGGCAGTGGCCATGGAAGTCCACACTGGCAACGGGCCTTTCTACCTGGATGGCGAGCTGCCTGCGCTCCGTGTGAGCGATTTCCCGACGTCGCCGCAGGCACGCGAGGTACTCAGCCGCGGACTGGACGGACTGGAAGCCCTGTTGCCCTTCTGGTGGGCCCAGATCCTGCAACGCGCGCTGGTCATCGGCGCGCCCATGTTGATGCTGCTGTTCTTCGGCAGCAGCCTGTTGCCTGCCCTGCTGCGCTGGCGACTGGAACGGCAGGTGACGCGCTGGTATGGCGAACTCAAGTTCGTCGAGAACGACCTGGCCAACAACACCATCGATGTGGGAGGCCTGGAAATGAACCGCATCCATGGCCGGCTCAATGCCATCGAGAATGCGCTGGTGCGGGTGCAGGTGCCATCCGAACTGGTTGAGCGCTGGTACGCACTGCGCCAGCACATCGGATTCGTGCGCCAACAGGTGGTGGAATTCCGGGGACGATGAAGCTGAACCTGTTGTACCGGCGGCGCTGGCTCCTGATCTATCTCCCCCTGCTGCTGCTGGTGGGTGCGCTGCTGGCCGCAGCGCTGTTTGTATGGCAGCCACTGCCACTGCGTCACCTGGTGATCGGCACCGAACCAGGCCAGAGCAGTTACCTGGCACTGGCCCGCGCCTATGCGATGCGTCTGGAACGCATGGGGATCGCGGTCGACATCGTCGCCCATGAACGCCTGCAAATGCCACCGGCCCTGATGTCGAATGGTGGCACCGACATCGACGTGACATTTGCCCAGGGACTGCACGCGGACGGCCAGGGCCAGTTGCAGGCCTTGTCCGTCATCGGTCACGAGATCGTGTGGGTATTCGCACGCCAGGGCCTGTCCAGCCTGGCCGGCATGCGTGGTCGGCGCATCGCGGCCTCCACGGCGCAATCGTCCAGTCGCCTGGCGGCCGTTCTGCTGCTGCGCCACGCGGGCCTGCGCCCGGAAGACGTCATCTTCACGTCCGAGACCGGGCAAGCCGCCATCGACGCGATCGGATCGGGCGCCGTCGACGCTGTGATCCACGTGGCGGGCGGCGAGTCGCAAACGGCGGCGGCCCTGGCCCGGCTGCCTGGTGTGAGCCTGCTGGGTATCGAACGGGCGGGCCTGCTGGCAGCAAGCGAACCTCGCCTGCGCTCCCTGGTCATGCCTCAGGGCTCCATCGAACTGCGCAGCAACCTGCCGCCGGCCGACCTGCCCACCATCGTGACCCTCACCCACCTGCTGGTGCGCCAGAACCTGCATCCGGCCCTCCAGCGCGCCCTGCTGGACGTGGCGGGCGAACTGCATGTCATGTCGGGCTTCCTGGAGGACCAGGGTGCCTACCCCACCGTGGTCGGCAGCAACTATCCCGTCTCGCCCGTGGCCCAGGCCATGGCGCATGGCCATCGTCCATGGCTGGAGCGGGTCCTGCCGTTCGGACTCGCCCAGGGAGCGGCGCTGGTGCTGTACGCGATCATTCCCCTCGGCCTGTTCGGCATGTGGCTGGCCTTCAGGGCGCCCGGCATCCTGGACTGGCGGGCCGATGCCAAGCTGCAGCACCACTATGGCGAACTCAAGTTCCTGGAAGACGAACTGGTTCGCGACGAGTTCCACAGTCCCGACCAGGTCCAGCGCCTGGCCGCACGCCTGTACCAGCTGGAACGGGATGTGACCCGCATCGAACTGCCCGACCGCTATGCCGACCGCTGGTACACCTTGCGCGAGCACCTGCAGAGCGTCCGGCAACGCCTGCACGCGCTGCACAGCGAATGACGCCCGGGTGGAGCCTGCCTTTGGCACGCACCGCGACAGCCGCTACAATGCGCCGGTCAGGAGAGCGCTGCCCACGGGCAGCCGCCGAAGGCGCAGGCGGTCGTTGATCCGGCCCTGAACGCTCAGGCAAAAGGACTGGCAACCATCGGCGGCGACGCCGGTGGCCCCGACTGGAGAGAGATGGTCAGCAAGACCGTCCACCGAAGGAGCAAGTGCGGCATCGCCCGCGCGAATCTCTCAGGTAAAGCGGACAGTGGGGCAGCACACGGATGAACCGTGTCCGTCCGCAACCCCGGTTGCGGCCCTGCCCCACCATCGAGAGCCTGCCCGTGTCCGATTCGTCCGATCTGCTCCAGACCCCCTTGCACGCCCTGCACCTCGAACTCGGCGCCCGCATGGTGCCCTTTGCCGGCTACAGCATGCCGGTGCAATACCCCGACGGCCTGATGGCCGAGCATCACCACACGCGGCGCGCTGCCGGTCTGTTCGACGTCTCCCACATGGGGCAGATGGTGCTGACCGGCCCCGAAGCAGCCGCCGCATTCGAATCGCTGATGCCGGTGGACGTGGCCGGACTGGGTATCCATCGGCAACGCTATGGCCTGCTGCTCAATGACCAGGGCGGCATCATCGACGACCTGATGTTTGTCAACCGCGGAGGCCAGGAGATCTTCGTGATCGTCAATGGCGCTTGCAAACACGGCGACCTGGCGTACATCCAGACCCACATCGGGACACGTTGCACCGTCACGCCCCAGTTCGACCGCGCCCTGCTGGCGCTGCAAGGCCCGCTGGCGGTCAGCGCCCTTCAGCGACTGCTGCCGGGCGTCGAAAACCTGGTCTTCATGACCGGGCACGCCTTCACATGGCAAGGCGCCGACCTCTACATCACGCGCAGCGGCTACACCGGCGAGGACGGTTTCGAGATTTCGCTGCCGGCCGAACGCGCCGATGCCTTCGCCCGTGCCTTGCTGGCGCAGCCCGAGGTCAAGCCTGTCGGCCTGGGCGCGCGCAATTCCCTGCGACTGGAAGCCGGCCTGTGCCTGTATGGCAACGATATCGACGAAACCACCACGCCAGTGGAGGCGTCGCTGAACTGGGCCATGCAGAAGGTCCGCCGCAGCGGCGGCGACCGGGCCGGCGGCTTCCCGGGCGCAGACCGCGTGCTCGCCCAGCTTGACGGCACGCAGCCCCCGGCACGCAAACGGGTGGGACTGGTGGCCCTGGAGCGCGTGCCGGTACGCGAGCACACCGTTCTGCAGAGCGTGGACGGCGAGGTCATCGGCGAAGTCACCAGCGGATTGCTGGGGCCCAGCATCGACAAGCCGGTGGCCATGGGCTATATCGACTCCGCCTTCGCCAGCGCCGGCACCCGCGTCCAGGCCATCGTGCGCGGCAAGGCCGTTCCAATGGAAGTGGCGGCCATGCCGTTCGTCCCCAACCGTTACTACCGGGGTTGACCCCCGTCCCATCCTCTTTTTTCACCGGAGCCCGTACCATGACCACCAAGTACACCGAAGAACACGAATGGATCACCGTCGACGGCGACATCGCCACGGTGGGCATCACCCACCATGCACAGGACGCCCTGGGTGACGTGGTGTTCGTGGACCTGCCCGAAGTCGGCAAGTCGTTTGCACAGAAGGACGTGGCCGGTGTGGTCGAGTCCGTCAAGGCAGCGGCCGACGTCTATATGCCGGTCAGCGGCGAGATCACCGAAGTCAACGAAGACCTGCGTGCAGACCCCGCCCTGGCCAACAGCGACCCGCTGGGCGCCGGCTGGTTCTTCAAGGTCAGGCTCAGCGATGCGGGCCAGGTCGATGCCCTGCTCGACGCCACCGCCTACGAATCGTTCACCCAGCAAGGCTGATGGCCTGATCTGGCTGCGTACCGCCCCATCCACCCGTCCATTGCCACCATGCTGATGCCGTCCGTCAAACCCCTGGGTGAACTCGAAAACGCCAGCGAGTTCATCGCCCGCCACATTGGTGTCAGCGAAGCCGACGAAGCGCTGATGCTGTCCGTCATCGGCGAGGCTTCGCGCCGTGCCCTGATCGACGGCATCGTGCCGCGCAGCATTGCTCGCAGTGCCGGCATGGATCTGCCGCCCGCAGCCACCGAAGCCGCGGCACTGGCCGAACTCAGGGCCATTGCGCAGAAGAACCAGGTCTTCAGGAGCTTCATCGGCCAGGGCTACTACGGCACGCACACGCCGGGCGTGATCCTGCGCAACGTTCTGGAGAACCCTGCCTGGTATACGGCCTACACGCCCTACCAGGCCGAGATCTCGCAGGGCCGCATGGAGGCGCTGGTCAACTTCCAGACCATGATCACCGACCTGACCGGCATGGCGATCGCCAACGCGTCCATGCTGGATGAGGCGACCGCTGCCGCCGAGGCCATGACACTGGCCCGGCGCTCGGTGAAGGCCAAGGGCTCTGTCATCGTGGTGGCTGGCGATGCGCATCCGCAGACCATCGAGGTCATGCAGACACGCGCACGCCCCCTGGGCCTGACGGTGAAGCTGGCGAATTCGGCTGACGAATGGAAAGCAGCCCTGGCGGCCGACGACTACTTCGCCGTGCTGGCCCAATACCCGTCCACCAGCGGCCGGATCGACGACCTGCGCGCCGACGTGCTGACGGTGCACAGCCAGCAGGCGGCCTTCATCGTGGCCGCCGATTTGCTGGCGCTGACACTGCTTGTGGCACCGGGCGAGTTCGACGCCGACATCGTGGTCGGCACCACACAGCGCTTTGGCATGCCCATGGGTGCAGGCGGCCCGCACGCCGCCTATATGGCTTGCCGCGACGACTTCAAGCGCTCCATGCCCGGCCGCCTGGTCGGCGTGAGCGTTGACACGCACGGCAACCCGGCCTACCGCCTCGCGCTGCAGACGCGCGAACAGCATATCCGCCGCGAGAAAGCCACGTCCAATATCTGCACGGCGCAGGTTCTGCCGGCCGTCGTGGCCAGCATGTACGCCGTGTATCACGGCCCGCAGGGACTCAAGCGTATCGCGCAGCGCGTGGCGGCCTACACAGCCGTGCTGGCCGCCGGCCTGCAACAACTGGGTTGTGTGCTGACCAGCGAGTCGGCCTTTGACACACTGACCGTGAAGGCTGCCGACGCCGCCCAGGCGCAGGCCATCGTGACCAGGGCGCTGGCCAGGGGAGCCAACCTCAGACTGTCCTGGGGCCGGTACGTCAGCATGTCGCTCGACGAAACGACCACGCGCGAAGACCTTGCGCTGCTGTGGTCGGTGTTCGCGCGGGACGGACAGGCGCAACCGACCTTCGATGCCTTCGAGAAGGGCGTGGAGCCCCTGATCCCGGTCGAACTGCGCCGCACCAGCGACTACCTCACGCACCCGGTGTTCAACAGCCACCACAGCGAAACCGGCATGCTGCGCTACATCCGCGCCCTGTCGGACAAGGATCTCGCGCTGGACCGCAGCATGATTCCGCTGGGTTCGTGCACCATGAAGCTCAACGCCACCAGCGAGATGATCCCCATCACCTGGCCCGAGTTCGCCCATGTGCATCCCTTCGCACCGGCCGAGCAGTTGCAGGGCTACAAGGAACTGGACGAGCAGTTGCGCGCCTGGCTGTGCCAGGCCACGGGCTACGCCGGCATCAGCCTGCAGCCCAACGCCGGCTCGCAGGGCGAGTACGCCGGCCTGCTGGCCATCCAGGCCTGGCATGCCTCGCGCGGCGACAGCCACCGCACCATCTGCCTGATCCCCTCCTCGGCCCATGGCACCAACCCTGCGTCCGCCCAGATGGCCGGACTGCAGGTGGTGGTGACCCGGTGCGACGAGAACGGCAACGTGGATATGGCCGACCTCAAGGCCAAGTGCGAACAGCACAGCGACAGGCTGGCAGCGGTGATGATCACCTACCCGTCCACCCACGGCGTGTTCGAGACGACGGTCAAGGAGCTGTGCACCCTGGTGCACAGCCACGGCGGCCGCGTGTACGTGGATGGCGCGAACATGAATGCGCTGGTGGGCGTGGCTGCTCCCGGCGAGTTCGGCGGCGACGTGAGCCACCTGAACCTGCACAAGACGTTCTGCATTCCGCACGGCGGCGGTGGCCCGGGTGTCGGCCCGGTCTGTGTGGTCGAAGACCTCGTGCCCTTCCTGCCGGGCCACGGTCGGGGCACCGAGCCGGGTGGCGTCTGCGATGCCCCCGCATCGGCCTCGCCGGTGGGCGCGGTCAGCGCAGCTCCGCTGGGCAACGCGGCGGTGCTGCCGATCAGCTGGATGTACATCCGCATGATGGGTGCCGACGGCCTCAGGCACGCCACGGAAACCGCGATTCTGAGTGCCAACTACATCAGCAAGCGCCTGGCTGCCCATTACCCCACGCTCTATGCATCGGCCAACGGACATGTAGCCCATGAGTGCATCCTGGATCTTCGCGGACTCAAGGAGACCAGCGGCGTGATGTCGGAAGACGTGGCCAAGCGCCTGATGGACTACGGCTTCCACGCACCCACGCTGTCCTTCACTGTCGCCAATACCCTGATGGTCGAACCCACCGAAAGCGAGACGCTGGAGGAACTGGACCGTTTCATCGACGCCATGATCGCGATTCGAGAGGAAATCCGCCGAATCGAGCAAGGTGAGTGGCCGCGAGACGACAACCCCCTGAAGAACGCGCCGCACACGGCGGCCAGTGTCCTCAAGAGCGAGTGGCCTCATCCCTATCCCCGCGATGTGGCTGCCGTGGCGTGCGGCCCGGCGGTCAACACCAAGTACTGGCCGTCGGTGGGTCGCGTGGACAACGTCTATGGTGACCGCAATCTGTTCTGCAGTTGCGTGCCCGTGGCCGAGATGGTCGACTGATGGCACAAGTGACAGGTGGAAACCCGGTGAGGCTCTTTCCCTTGTCCCGCTAACATCTGTTTCATTGATCGGGAGAGACCGGCCCTGCGAGGCTGGCGCCGAAGGAGCAACCGCCCCGGAAACTCTCAGGCAAAAGGACCGATCGATGCGCTTCTATCTCTGAAGAGCGGCCGGGATTCGTCCCCCGGCCCACCGCAGGAGCAAGCCCGCCCCCCGGCCGGCGAATCTCTCAGGTCACAAACAGAGGGGGTCATGTGCCGCACATGGTGTGCGGTACATGCCCATTCCTGTTTGACGGCTTAGAAAGAGAGATTCTTCATGGCTCACCTCATCGTCATCGGCGGCGGTATCACCGGCGTCACCAGCGCCTACGCCTTGTCCCGCGAAGGTCACCAGGTCACCCTGATCGAACAGCACCGCTACGCCGGCATGGAAACCAGCCACGCCAACGGTGGTCAACTGTCAGCCTCCAACGCTGAAACGTGGACCCATACCTCCACGTTGATCAAAGGCCTCAAGTGGATGCTCAAGGCCGACGCCCCGCTGTTGGTCAACCCCAGGCCCTCCTGGCACAAGCTCAGCTGGTTCGCCGAGTTCATCGGTTCGATCCCCAAGTACCGCGACAACACGATCGCAACCGCGAAGCTGGCCATCGCGGCGCGCGAGCACCTGTTCGGCTGGGCCGAGACCGAAGGCATTGACTTCGACCTGAAAAGGCAGGGCATCCTGCACATCTACCGCAAGAAAGCCGACTGGGAGCATGCGGCCGAGGTGAACAAGCTGCTGGCCGAAGGTGGCCTGTCCCGCCGCGCGGTCACGCCCGACGAAATGCGCGCCATCGAGCCCACGCTGGCCGGTGACTATTACGGCGGCTTCTACACCGAAAGCGACTCGACGGGCGACATCCACAAGTACACCCATGGCCTGGGCCTGGCTTGCGTGCGCCGCGGGGTGCGGCTGATGACGGGGAGCACGGTGGCCCGCGTGCAGAGCACCGGCCAGACGGCCTCCGTCACGTTGACCAGCGGCGAGGTGGTCAGTGCCGATGCCGTGGTGGTCTGCGCTGGCGTGCACAGCCGGGCGCTGGGCGCGCAACTGGGCGACCGCCTCAATGTGTACCCGGTCAAGGGTTACTCGATCACCGTGATGCTGGGCGATGCACAAAGCCAGGCCTCAGCGCCGCAAGTCAGCCTGCTCGACGATGAAACCAAACTGGTCACCAGCCGCCTGGGCGCCGACCGCTTTCGCGTTGCTGGAACAGCCGAGTTCAATGGCTTCAACCGCGACATCCGCGCTGACCGGATTCGCCCGCTGGTTGACTGGGTCAACCAGTGCTTTCCGGGTGTCAGCACGCGGCGCGTCGAACCCTGGGCCGGTCTGCGGCCCATGATGCCCGATATGATGCCTCGCGTTGGCCCCGGCCGCCGCCCCAACGTGTTCTACAACACAGGCCACGGCCACCTCGGGTGGACACTTTCTGCCATCACCGCGCAGCAACTGGCCGGTCACGTCGCACAATGGCAGGAAGCGCGCCTGGGTCACGAAAGCGCCCGGCCAGTTCTGGCCTGACAATCACGACCTCAACGGAGACACGCATGGCCGTTTCGGCATTTGACCTGTTCAAGATCGGCATCGGGCCCAGCAGCTCACATACGGTCGGCCCCATGCGTGCGGCACGGCTCTTTGTTCTGGCCCTGCTGGGTACCGATCTGTTGCCGCAGGTGCACCGCGTGCACTGCGGCCTGTACGGTTCACTCGGTGCTACCGGCAAGGGCCACGGCAGCGACAAGGCCGTCCTGCTGGGCCTGTGTGGCCTGGAGCCAGAGACCGTACCCATCGAATCGGTGGAACCCACCATCTCTGCGATCCGGCAGCAGCGCCATATCTCGCTGATGGGGCAACACGGCATCGCCTGGAACGAGCGTGAAGACCTGTCGTTCTACCGTCAGCCCCTGCCCTTCCACGCCAATGGCATGCGCCTGTCGGCCTGGACACGCGAAGGCACCCTGCTGCTGGAGCGCACCTACTATTCGGTGGGTGGCGGTTTCGTGATCAGCGAATCCGTGGCGGCCGACGGCGAACGCCAGAAGGTCATCGCCCCGGATGCGACACAATTGCCCATCCCGTTTCGAACTGGCGACGAGTTGTTGCAGCGCTGCCGTGAGCATGGCCTGTCAATTCCCGGTGTGATGCGGGTCAACGAGCGGCACTGGCGTACGGACGACGAGGTACGCAGTGGCCTGCTGGGCATCTGGGCCGTGATGCAGGCCTGTGTGCAACGCGGTTGCAGCTCGGACGGGGTACTGCCCGGCGGCTTCAAGGTACGGCGGCGCGCGCCCGGTCTGTACCGCGAACTCACCGGACATCCCGAGAAGGCGCTAACCGATCCGCTGGCCGTCCTGGACTGGGTCAACCTGTATGCGCTGGCGGTCAACGAAGAGAACGCCGCCGGCGGGCGCGTCGTGACGGCGCCCACGAACGGCGCTGCGGGCATCGTACCGGCGGTGCTGCACTACTACCGGCGCTTCGTGCCGGGTGCGACTGACGACGGCGTGGTGGACTTCCTGCTCACCGCAGCCGCCATCGGCATCCTGTACAAGGAAAATGCGAGCATCAGCGGTGCCGAGGTCGGCTGCCAGGGTGAAGTGGGTGTGGCCTGCTCGATGGCCGCTGGCGCCTTGTGCGCCGTACTGGGCGGCACGCCCGAACAGGTCGAGAACGCGGCCGAGATCGGCATGGAGCACCACCTGGGCCTCACCTGCGACCCGGTGGGTGGTCTGGTGCAGATACCCTGCATCGAGCGCAATGCGATCGCATCGGTCAAGGCCATCAATGCCGCCCGCATGGCACTGCGGGGCGACGGCACCCATCACGTGAGCCTGGACAAGGTCATCAAGACCATGCGCGAGACCGGCGCCGACATGAAGACGAAATACAAGGAAACGTCCCGGGGCGGACTGGCGGTCAACATCGTGGAGTGCTGACCTTCGCGCTGCCGGAGTTCTGATGGGCTAAGCTCAGGAAAACGCCATTACATGCGCATGCCCACGAACATCCGCGTGCTGAGCCTCATCCCCCCGATGACGCAGCTCAACACCCCCTATCCGTCCACCGCCTACCTGACCGGCTTCCTGCGTTCGCGTGGCATCCAGGCGGCGCAGGCCGACATCGCCCTGTCGCTGGTGTTGCGGCTGTTCACACCGTCCGGACTGGACGCCATGCAGCAGCGGGCCCAAGCCATGCCCGAGGCCGCGCGAAGCGCCAGCGTGCATGCGTTCCTGGACCAGTTTGACGACTACCGCTCGACCGTCGGCCCCGTCATCCGGTTTCTTCAGGGCAGCGACTCGACCCTGGCCTACCGCATCGCCGCCCGTGGGCTGCTGCCGGAGGGCCCGCGCTTCATGGCGCTGGACAATTACGTCGATGATGGCAGCGGCGATCCGCTGGGCTGGGCCTTCGGCGCGCTGGGCGTCCAGGACAAGGCCAGACACCTGGCCACGCTGTACCTGAACGACCTGGCCGACGTGATCCGGGACGCGGTGGACGAGCGCTTCGAATTCGTTCGCTACGCCGAGTCGCTGGCCAGCAGCCAGCCGACTTTCGATCCGCTGGCCCAGGCCCTGACTGCACCACCTACGCTTATCGACGACCTGCTGTGCGATCTGACACTGCAGGCCGTGGATGAACATGCCCCCCACCTGGTGCTGCTGTCGGTGCCGTTTCCCGGTTCGGTCTACGCCGCGCTGCGCATGGGCCAGGCGATCAAGGCGGCTCGGCCGGGCGTGGACATTGTCCTCGGCGGAGGCTATGTGAACACGGAGCTGCGTGGTCTGAAGGACCCCCGCGTTTTCGACTTTGTCGATTACGTGACGCTCGATGCCGGCGAACGGCCTGTGCTGTCGATCATTGAACGCCTGCAGGGCGAACGCGGCCCGCAGCGCCTGCAGCGGACCTTCCTGCGCGAGGCGGGGGACGTGAAGTACGTCAACCTGGCCGAACCGGACATCGCCTTCGAGGACACAGGCACCCCGACCTGGGATGGCCTGCCCATCGGACGCTACCTGAGCCTGCTGGACATGCTCAACCCCATGCACCGCCTGTGGAGCGACGGTCGCTGGAACAAGCTGACCGTAGCGCATGGCTGCTACTGGAAAAAGTGCAGCTTTTGCGACGTCAGCCTGGACTACATCGGCCGCTACGAAACCGCCACGGCCCGCACACTGGTCGACCGCATCGAGCGCATTGTCGAAGAGACCGGCCAGACGGGCTTTCACTTCGTCGACGAGGCGGCGCCGCCCAAGTCGCTCAAGGCGCTGGCGGAAGAGCTGTTGCGACGCGACCTGCAAATCAGCTGGTGGGGCAACATCCGGTTCGAGAAGACCTTCACGCCGGAGCTGGCCGAGCTGCTGGCCCGAAGCGGCTGCATCGCCATGAGCGGTGGGCTGGAAGTGGCCAGCGACCGGCTGTTGGCCTTGATGAAAAAAGGGGTCTCGGTCGAACAGGTGGCCCGGGTGACCAAGGGCTTCACCGATGCCGGTATCCTGGTGCATGCCTATCTGATGTATGGCTTCCCCACGCAGACCATGCAGGACACGATCGACGCGATCGAGTACGTCCGCCAGCTGTTCGAGAACGGCTGCATCCAGAGCGGCTTCTTTCACCGCTTCTCGTGTACCGTGCACTCGCCGGTGGGCCAGAGCCCGGACGCCTACGGGATCGAATTGATCCCCCTGCCGGAGACGACGTTCGCCAGGAACGACATCGGTTTCGTCGACCCGACGCCCATGCCCCCGGGAGTCGACCACGATGAACTGGGCCAGGGCCTGCGCAAGGCCATCTACAACTACATGCACGGCCTGTGCGTGGACGACGATGTGCGCCGGTGGTTCGAACACCTGCCCTGTCAGGTGCCGCGGCCGACGGTCAGGCGAGGACGTCTGGCCAAGGCTCTGGCACGTCCGGACTGATCAGGCCTCCGCCGCAATCTGCCGCAGCGCCTGTTCGAAGCTCTCCGACGGGTGCCCGCCCGAGATCAGGTGGCGCTCGTTGATGATGACCGCAGGTACGGAGTGGATGCCGTTGCCGGTGTAGAACTGCTCGCGGGCCCTGACGTCATCGGCAAACTCGTCACCAGCCAGGATGGCCTGGGCGCGCGCCTCGTCCAACCCGGCTTCGCGCACGCAGGCCAACAGAACCTCGTGCTCGGCCGGACTTTCGGCGCGGCCATGGTAGGCCACCAGCAAGGCCTTCTTGAGCGCATGCTGCGACCCGGCCGCGCCCTCCAGTCCCGCCCAGTGCAACAGGCGATGGGCGTCGAAGGTGTTCCAGATCCGGCCGCGCCCCTCGGCCTTGAATACAAAGCCTTCCTGCGCGCCGCGCTCGCCGATCGTGGCGCGGATCTGGGCCTGCTGTTCGGTGGTGCTGCCGTATTTGCGGGTGAGGTGTTCGGAGATGTCCTCCCCTTCCGGCCCCATCTGCGGGTTGAGCTCGAAAGGCTGGAAATGCAGTTCGGCGTTCACCTGTCCATCCAGGCGCTGCAGCGCACGCTCCAGGGCAGAGAGGCCGATGGCACACCAGGGACAGGCGATGTCGGAGACAAAATCAATGCGAAGAGATACAGGTGTCGTCATGCCGGAATGGTAGTCGCGCCGTGCCGACCCTGTTCACGCCGAGGCTACCCGGCCGGATAGGGGACAATCGAATCCACTACAGACCATCACCATGACCGACCGCTACGCCGTCATCGGCAACCCCATTGCCCACAGCAAATCACCCCTGATCCACGGCCTGTTTGCCGAGGCCACCGGACAGGACATCGAATACACCGCCATCGAGGGGCCACTGGACGGCTTTGCAGACACGGTACGCGATTTCATCGCTTCTGGCGGCCGGGGCATGAACGTCACCCTGCCCTTCAAGCTGCAAGCCTTCGACCTGGCCACCGACCCCATGGAGTCGGCCCGGCTGGCAGGAGCGGTCAATGCACTCAAGTTCGAAGGTGACCGCATCTGGGCACAGAACTTCGACGGCCTGGGCCTGGTCAACGACATTCAGCGCAACCTGGGCGTTCCGCTGGTCGGCAAGCGGGTACTCATCTGTGGCGCCGGAGGTGCCACGCGCGGTGCCATTCTGCCCATTGCGCGAGAACGCCCGGCCATGATCGCCGTGGCCAACCGCAGTCCTGACAAGGCCCGGGAACTCAAGGCCGACTTCGCCGACCACACCCGCCTGCAGGCTGGAGGCTATGCCGACCTGGCAGGCGAGCGTTTCGACGTCGTGCTCAACGCCACATCCACCGGTCTGTCGGACGCCGCGCTGCCGCTGCCTGATGACGTGTTCGCTCCCGGTGCGCTGGCCTACGAACTGGTCTACGGCAAAGGCATGACCCCGTTCCTCAAGCAGGCGCAAGCGGCCGGTGTAACCCGTCTGGTCGACGGTGTGGGCATGCTGGTTGAACAGGCGGCCGAAGCCTTCGCCTGGTGGCGCGGCGTGCGGCCGGACACACAACCGGTGATCGCACGCCTGACCGTTCCCCTGCAATGAAAGCCGCCGCACTTCACCGCTGCGCGCGGTTCATTGACGCCGAGTAGGCTGACCCGGGCCGTGACCTTCGCCGGTCGCATGGTCGCCTGACCTTGGAATACAGGTGGCGCCAACAGTGCACTCACCGGCGCATTCACATCGCCACTGCCCGAATACGACATGCTGTTGTTGACTTGGGGGTCCCGCAGGTGTCTGTTCCATCAAACAGCCGGTCGGGCAAACACCGACAATCACAGCGTGAAAACCCGTCACTTCAGCCAGCTCGTCGGCCTGTCGGCCCTTTGGGGCGCTTCGTTCATGTTCCTGCGCGTCGCCAGCCCGGTGCTCGGCCCCTGGGTACTGGCTGGCGGGCGAGTCGGCCTGGCGGCCCTGACTCTGGCGCTGCTGATGCGTTTCCTGAACCACCGCTGGCCCTGGGCACACTGGAAAGAGTTGACCCTGCTGGGCGCCCTGTCGGTCAGTGTCCCTTTCCTGCTGTTTGCCTGGGCCGCGTTGCGGCTGCCTGCGGGATACAGCGCCCTGCTCAACACCACAGTGGTGCTGTTCGGCACGCTGGCATCCGCCTGGTTCGGACAGGACACGCTGACATGGCGCAAGCTGGCCGGATGCGCCGTGGGGGCGGCCGGTGTGGCGCTGATTGTCCGGCTCGGCCCGGTACGGCCGGACTGGCCAACCATGATGGCGGCACTGGCCTGCATCGGCGCGGCCTGCTGCTATGGCGTCAGCACCCCGTTGATGAAGCGGGCCACCCAGCGCATCGAGCCGCTGGCCATCTCGGCCACCATCCATGTGGTGGCCCTGATCCTGGTTCTGCCGGGTGCGGTGCTGGCCCTGCCCGATGCGCGCTTCTCGGTTCCGGCCCTTTCTGCCATGCTGGTGCTGGGCGTGGTGACCTCCGGCCTGGCCTACTGGGCCCACCTGCGCATCATCCGCCACGTCTCGCCGGTCGCGGCCACCAGCCCGGCTTTCCTGATCCCGGTGTTTGGCGTGACCTGGGGCCATCTGTTCCTGGGCGAGGAACTGTCGCCCGGCATATTCGCCGGTGGCGCCCTGGTGCTGCTGGCCACAGCGCTGGTGACCGGTTTCAACCCTTTGCGGCGCAGCACGCTGCCGGTGGAGCCAGTGCCTTGAGAACGCCATGCATCATGGCCCCGCACAATACGTGACAGCAACGCCCGGGTTTGTACACTTGCCTCCATGATGAAAATTCTCGTCCTCAATGGCCCCAACCTCAATCTGCTGGGCACCCGTGAACCCGCACAGTACGGTTACACGACGCTGGCCGACGTGGAATCCTTCTGCAGGCAACACGGCCAGGCGATGGGCTACGAGGTCGAGTGCTTCCAGAGCAACTGGGAAGGCGCCCTGATCGACAAGATCCACGAATACGGGCATCTCTATCGGGAAGGCTCTGTCCTCGGTGTGGTGTTCAATCCTGGTGCCCTCACACACACGTCCGTCGCACTGCACGACGCCATCAAAGGGGTGGATCCACTCCCGGTCATCGAGTGCCATATTTCCAACGTGCACGCACGGGAATCCTTCCGACATCACTCGTGGGTGTCTCCAGCCGCAGCCGGCATCGTCGTCGGCTTTGGCGTCGACGGATACCTCGTGGCCATGGACGGCCTGGTGCGCAAGTACGTGAACTCGGCGGCTTCACCGGCGCCCTGACTGCCAGCGAACCATCCGGTTCCGCTGCCGCCGGATCAGCCCGGTTGCTCGACCTGCTGCAGAGTGTGCCGAAGCATGTCGATGAAGGCCCGCGTCTTGGCCGGCATCAGCCTGCGTCCGGGCGTCACGGCCCAGGCCGTCGTCTGCGGGAACTGCCAGCCGGGCAACACCCTGCGCAAGCGGCCCGCGCGCACTTCGGTACAGGCGATCAGATCAGGCACACCCGCCAGGCCCATGCCAGAACCGGCAAGCCTCACCAGAAACTCCGGCGAGTTGGCCAGGACCCGTGCCTGCGGCTGCCCTTGCCAGGATCGCTGGCCGTCGCTGAGCATCCAGGGCTGGCCCGAGCGCCCCAGGCGCACTGCCGTGTGGTGCAGCAGGTCCTCAGGCGACTGCGGTTCGCCATGATTGGCCAGATAGTCCGGCGAAGCGTACAGGCCATGTGAAAACACGACCAGCCGGGTGGCGACAAGCAATCCGTCGTCAGGCAGATCTCCCATGCGAACCGCCAGGTCGAATCCCTCGCCCAGCAGGTCCACCCGCCTGGGCGACAGATCCAGGTCCAGCGTGACCGCCGGGTGCAAAGTGGAAAAGGCCGCCAGCGCGTCGGTCAGCAACAGATTGGCAATGTCACTGGGCAGCGAGACGCGCAGGCGCCCGCTGGGCTCTGACTGACGCTGTTCGCGCAGGTCCTGCAGCGCATCGAGATCGGCGGCGAGTTCCTGGGCCAGTTCAAGCACTTGCTGCCCCAGTTCGGTCAGGCGCTGGCGGCGTGTGGTGCGCACCAGCAGTGGCTCGCCCATCTGCCCTTCCAGCGACAGCACCCGCCGCGACACGGTGGACTTGGGCAAGCCCAACTGTTCGGCTGCCCGGCTGAAACTGCCAAGTCGGGCCACCCGCGAAAACAGCAGCACATCGTTCGGATCCAGCGCCGGCCCAGCCACCAATTGTTCCATCATGGGAACAATGTTATCCGATTTAGCCACTTTATCCCATCACTGTTCCAATCTAAAGTCAATCCATCCTCAACACCTGCCCCCAAGGAACCGATCATGAACATCCTCCAGATCAACGCCAGCCCCCGCCGCGGCGACGCCAACTCCACCAAACTGGCCAACCAGGTCACCGAGCGCCTGCAGGCCGCCAGCGCAGGCGCCAAGGTCACCGTGCGCGACCTGGGCGAACAGCCAGTCACCATCCTGGACGAGGCCGCCCTGGGCGCCCTGTTCACCCCGGTCGAGCAGCGCAGCGCCGAACAGGCTGCGGTTGTGGCCGGGTACGACGCCCTGATCGCCGAAGTCCAGAGCCACGACGCCATCGTGCTGGGCGTGCCGATGTACAACTTCGGCGTGCCGGTCCAGCTCAAGGCCTGGATCGACGCCATTGCCCGCGCCGGCGTGACCTTCCGCTACACCGAGCAGGGACCGGAAGGCCTGCTCAAGAACAAGACCGTGTACGTGGCGCTGGCGCGTGGCGGCCTGTACCGCGACACGCCCAATGACAGCCAGGTGCCGTACCTGAAAATGGTTCTCGGATTCCTGGGTCTGACCGACGTCCGCTTCATCTACGCAGAAGGTCTGAACATGGGACCGGAAGCCGCCGCCAAGGGCTTTGCACAGGCCGAAGTTGATCTGGCCGCCGCCATCGGCTGACTCTGCCAGAATGACCCGGCCGGCGGCAGACTGACCGCTGGCCGGACTGTGACGCCGCATCGAAAGGAGACCGACATGAACACCCCCACCACCCACCAGCTGCAGCAGCCGCGCCGCGTGGAGCGGCTCGTTGCGGGCATGCCCACATCCGACGGTGCCGGCGTCAAGCTCACCCGCGTGCTCACCCAGGACCTGCAACGGCGCCTGGACCCGTTCCTGATGCTCGATGCCTTTGGCAGCGACAGGCCGGACGACTACATCGCCGGTTTCCCGGACCACCCCCACCGTGGTTTTGAAACCGTAACCTACATGATTGCCGGGCGCATGCTGCACCGCGACAGCGCTGGCCATGAGGGCCTGCTGGAGAACGGTGGCGTGCAATGGATGACCGCCGGCAGGGGCGTCATCCATTCCGAGATTCCGCAACAGGAAGACGGGGTGATGGAAGGTTTCCAGCTCTGGCTGAATCTGCCCGGCAGCGACAAGATGAATCCGCCGTGGTACCGCGACTTCAAGAACGCGGATCTGCCACGGTTCACCTCACCCGACGGGGTGGATGCGACCGTGATTGCCGGCAGCAGCCATGGCGTGGCCGGAGCGGTAACCCGCGAGACCACGCAGCCGCTGTACCTGGACCTGCACATGCCAGCCGGCGCGTCGTTCAGCCAGCCGCTGGCACCGACCCACAATGCCTTTGTGTACGTGTACCGGGGCGAAGTCACGATTGGCGGCCAGGCCGTGCCTGTCCAGCGCATGGCCCTTCTGGCCAATGACGCGACCTCGGATGGCGTGCACATCGTCGCCAGCACCGACGCCAAGGTGCTGCTGATCGCCGGCCACCCGCTGGACGAGCCGATTGCCCAGTACGGCCCCTTCGTGATGAACACCAAGGAAGAGATCTACCAGGCACTGGCGGACTTCAGGGACGGGCGGCTAGGCGAGACCGCCAGCGCCTGAAGGATTCAGGCGAACGCCCGGATCAGGCCCCAGAACAGGGCCGCCAGAAAGGCCGTCTCGGCCACCATGAGCGCCACCGGTTTCCAGCCCACCGTGGCCAGTTCGCGCAGGTGGGTCTTCATGCCGATGGCCCCCATGGCCGCTACCAGCAGGAACTGGGAAACCGACTGACCGGCCAGCACCACCGGCCGGGGTATCCAGCCTGTGCTGTTGATGGCCACCAGTGCCGCGAACCCGATCGCGAAACCGGGCAGCAACGGCGGCCGGGCGCCCGATTCGCCGCCCTCGCCGTTGGTGCGCAGGTACCGCCCCGACAGCCAGGCGGCCAGCGCCACGGCTGGCAGCAACATGGCCACACGCATCAGCTTGACCAGGGTGGCTGCATCACCCGCTTCGTGCGAGAGGCTGTATCCCGCCCCCACGACCTGTGCCACGTCGTGAATCGTGCCGCCGATGAATGTGCCCGCCTCCACGGTGGACAGGTCGAGCATGTGCGTCAATGGCGGGTAAAGCACCATGGCCAGGGTGGACAGCGTACTGACACCAATCACGGTGAACAGCGTGGCCCGCTCCTTGAGCGGATGCATGGGCATGGCGGCCGACAATGCCAGCGCAGCCGAGGCACCGCAGATGGCGACGGCACCGCCCGTCAGCAAGCCGAAGAAGACGCGAAAGCCCATCCAGCGTGCCAGAACGATGCCGAACGACACGGTCGCGGCCACCGAAACGACCACCATCGCCACCGGCTCCCACCCCAGCTCAACCACCTGGGCCAGCGTGATCCGAAGCCCCAGCAGTGCCACCCCCAGGCGCAGCAACGAACGCGCGGTGAATTCAATACCCGGCGCACTTGGCCCCTCCCGGGACAGGAAGTTCAGGGCCATGCCCAGCAGCAACGCAAAGAGCATGACAGGTGCCCCGTAATGGGCGCCCAGGGCCATGGCCGCCACCGCCACCACGCCACAGATCAGGACGCCTGGTGCCCGCTGCGACACCCGCTCGCGCCAGGCCGGCATGGTCACCGTGCTCACTGGTTCAGCTTGATGTCAAAGGTCTTGACGATCGCCGCGTTGCGCTCGAACTCGGCGCGCAACGACGTCGCCAGCTGCTCGGGCGACTCGTCACCGGCAAGGTCGAACCCCGACTCCAGCAACCGGGTCTTGACCTTGGGTGCATGGGCGCTCTTGTCGACCGCAGCGCCAATCTTCTGTACCACGGGCAAAGGAACACTGGCTGGAACGATGATGCCGATCCAGTTGCTGAAGTTCAGGTCCGGATAGCCCTGCTCCGCCAGCGTCGGCACGTTGGGAAGGTAGGGCGAACGCCTGGTGGCAGCCAGGCCAAACACCTTGATCTTGCCACCTTCGATCAGCTTCTTGGAGGTGGCCATGCCGTCGAACATCAGCGGAATCTGCCCGCCCATGATCTGTGAGAGCGCCGGCGGCGAACCCGCGAACGGCACATGCTGCATGTCCAGACCGGCCTTCTGGTTCAGGATCATGCCGGCGTAGTGCGAACTGGTGCCGGTGCTGTAGGACGCGAAATTGACCTTGCCCGGGTTGGACTTCACCCAGGTGATCAGGCCTTTGAGATCGGTGGCCGGGGTCCCGGGACCGCCAACCAGCACCATCGTGGACCGGGCAATGGCGGACACCGGCCGCACGTCCTTGAGCGGGTCGAAGGACGTCTTCATCACATGCGGAATCTCGGTGAGGATGTTGCTGGCCGTCATCATGATGGTGTTGCCATCCGGTGGCGCGGACGTCATGGCCTGGACAGCGATGGCGCCACCGGCACCCGGGCGGTTCTCCACCACCACCGGCTGGCCGATGTCGGACGACAGCTGCTCGGCCACGATGCGGGCCACGACATCCATGGTGCCGCCAGCAGGGGCAGGCACCATCATGCGCACGGGCCGGTCGGTCCAGGCCATGGCCTGGGGCAGACAGAGGACCAGGCCCAGCGCACAGGCGGTTCGGCGGATCGGGGCATTGACTGGGAATTTCATGTGTTGTCTCCGGATGTGTTGCGATGTCAATCGTCGGCTGAAGACCAGGGCCTCACCCTGACCATGGTGCAAATACTAGGTGTGCACCTGCTGGTTTGCTTGTCAAAATGAGACATTGACTTTCGATATTGGGACAAGCATGGATTACCCCTATGTGCCCGTCGTGCGCGCTGCCAGCCTGGCTGGCTATGTCGACCTGGCGCAGTCACTGGGACTGGATGCACGGGCCCTGCTGCGCCGAGCCGGCCTCGCGCAGCGCGCGCTGGACGACCCGGAAACGCCCCTGAGTGCCGCCGCCGTGCGGGCCCTGCTCGAGGACAGCGCACAAGCCAGCGGTATCGAGGACTTTGGCCTGCGCATGGCGGCGCGGCGCCAGCTTTCCAGCCTCGGCCCCATCAGTCTGGTGCTCAAGGACGAGCCCACGGCCCGCGCTGCACTCGACACGCTTTGCCGCTACCTGCGCCTGCTCAATGCGTCGCTGCTGACCAAAGTGGAAGACCACGCGCCGCTGGTGATCATCCGCGAAGAGATACTGGTCGAGCAACTGGCCAGCACGCGCCAGTCGATGGAGCTGGCCGTGGGCGTGATGTTCCGCATCCTGCACGAACTGCTGGGCCCGCCATGGAAGCCCGTGCGCGTGTGCTTCAAGCACCGCCCGCCTGGCGATACCCACGCCCACAAGGCCTTCTTCGGTGCTGCGGTGGACTTCAACAGCGAGTTCAACGGCATCGTCTGCAACGCCGCCGACCTGCAAACCCAGTTGCCGGGCAACAACCCCGAGATGGCCCGCTTCGCGCGCCAGTACCTGGACCGCGCCCTCTCGGGCCGGAACCAGAGCACCAAGGCCACGGTACAGCAGCTCATTGCAGCCCTGTTGCCCGGCGGCCGCTGCACGTCGCAACAGGTGGCCCAGCACCTGGGCGTGGACCGCCGCACCATCCATCGTCATCTGGCACGCGATGGCGAGAGCTTCGCGACGCTGCTCCAGTCGGTGCGTTCGGAGCTGGTGTTGCGTCAGGTCAAGGACAGCGACCTGCCGCTGTCGGAAGTGGCGCAATTGCTGGGCTTTGCGGCGCCGGCGGCATTCTCGCACTGGTTCCGCAGCACCTTTGGCTGCAGCGTCACCGCCTGGCGGACACAGGAAAGGGCAAAGGCAGCCGTCCTTCAGGGACAACCCTGAATGTCCCAAATTCGCAATCAAATGTCCCAGATGGACAAGCACATCAACAAGGTCACACCTACGATTCGTTTCATGGTCCGGCAACCGGATCCCACGAACGAACGAAGGAGACCACCCCCATGGCCACAGCCATCCGCATGCACCGCACCGGCGGTCCCGAAGTGCTTCAATCCGAACAGGTCGAGGTCGACGCACCGGGCCCGGGCGAAGTCCGGTTGCGCCATGCCGCCGTCGGCCTGAACTACGCCGACACCTATTTCCGCAACGGCACCTACCCCATGCCCCTGCCGGCGGGCATGGGCGTGGAGGCAGCGGGCGTGGTCGAGGCCATCGGACCTGGGGTTGCGAACGTCAGCGTCGGTGACCGCGTCACCTACACCGGATTCCTGAACACCCTGGGTGCCTACAGCACCGAACGCATCATCGCGGCCGCCCCGCTGATCAGGCTGCCGGAGGCGATCGGATTCGAGACCGCTGCCGCCATGACCATGCGCGGTCTGACATCGGCCTACCTGATGCGCCGCATCCATCCCTTCAAAGAAGGCGACACCCTGTTGCTGCATGCCGCAGCGGGCGGCGTGGGCCTGATCGTCTCGCAGTGGGCGAGGCTGTTGGGCATCACCGTCATCGGCACCGTCTCCACCGACGAAAAGGCCGCCGTGGCCAAGGCCCATGGCTGCACGCACACCATCAACTACAGCCATGAGGACGTAGCCACACGGGTCCGGCAGATCACCGGCGGACGGGGTGTGGACGTGGTGTTCGACAGCGTGGGCAAAAGCACCTTCATGAGCTCGCTCGATTCGCTCAGGCGCCGCGGCCTGATGGTCTGTGTCGGCACCGCATCCGGCCCCATCGAAGGCTTCAACCCCAACCTGCTGGCCATGAAAGGGTCGCTTTACCTGACCCGCCCGGCCCTGGCCGACTACATTGCCGATCCGGCCGAGAAGGCCGAACTGGCGGCCGAAGTCTTTGGCCACGTGGCGGCCGGCCGCATCCGCATCGAGGTCAACCAGCGCTATGCGCTCGAAGACGCCCAGCAGGCACACAGGGACCTGGAATCGCGCAAGACGACCGGTTCGTCGGTGTTCGTGATCTGAGTCCGTCCAGAGGAGACAGCACCATGAAGATCCAACAACTGACCTGTGCCATCGGCGCCGAGCTGACTGACGTCAACCTGGCCGATGCCGTGCATGACGATGCCCTGTTCGCCGACATCCGGTCGGCGTTGCTGCAGCACAAGGTGCTGTTCCTGCGCGACCAGGACATCTCGCGCGCCAACCACGTGGCCTTCGCCCGTCGCTTTGGTGAACTCGAAGACCATCCGGTCGCCGGCAGCGATCCGGACCACCCCGGGCTGGTTCGCATCTACAAGACGCCCGACGCACCCAACGACCGCTACGAAAACGCCTGGCACACCGACGCCACCTGGCGCGAGATTCCGCCCATGGGCTGTGTACTGCGCTGCGTGGAGTGCCCGCCGGTGGGCGGTGACACCATGTGGGCCAACATGGCGCTGGCCTACGAGAAGCTGCCCGAACAGGTGAAACAGCAGATCGCCGGCCTGCGCGCCCGCCACAGCATCGAATGCACCTTCGGCGCCGCCATGACGGCCGAGCGCCGGCTGGCGCTCAAGGCCCAGTTTCCCGACGCCGAGCACCCGGTGGTGCGCACCCACCCCGATACCGGCGAGAAGGTGCTGTTCGTCAATGCCTTCACCACCCACTTCACCAATTTCCACACACCCGACAACGTGCGCTACGGGCAGGACTACACCCAGGGCGCTGCCGCCCTGCTGCAGTACCTGATCAACCAGGCCGCCATTCCCGAATACCAGGTGCGCTGGCGCTGGCAGCCCAACAGCATCGCCATCTGGGACAACCGGGCCACACAGCACTACGCCGTCATGGACTACCCGCCCTGCCACCGGAAGATGGAGCGCGCAGGAATCATCGGCACGCCCACCTTCTGACCATCCCTTTCACCTCGATCACGGAGACACGACATGAACTTCCTCGACGGCCACCTCTTTCCGGAAAACCAGCAACCCCTGGTCATCACAGCCGCCCCCTATGGTCCCGAGTGGATTCCTTCGGACTATCCCGAGGACATCCCGGTGACCATGGAGGAACAGGTGCAAAAGGCCGTGGACTGCTACAACGCAGGCGCTACCGTGCTGCACCTGCATGTGCGCGAGCTTGACGGCAAGGGCAGCAAGCGCCTGTCCATGTTCAACGAACTGATCGCTGGCGTGCGCCAGGCCGTGCCCGACATGATCATCCAGGTGGGCGGGTCGATCTCGTTTGCTCCGGTTGGCGAAGGCGAGATCGCCAAATGGCTGTCCGACGACACCCGGCACATGCTGGCCGAGCTGACACCCAAGCCCGATCAGGTGACGGTCACTGTCAACACCACCCAGATGAACGTGACCGAGCACATGGAAGAAGCCGACATTGCCGGCACCTCCATGGCCACGCCTGAGGGCCGCCGCGCCTACACCGAGATGGTGGTGCCCTCCACCCCCAGCTTCGTGGAGGAGCACGTCAAGCGCCTGAGCGCCGCCGGCATCCAGAGCGCCTTCCAGTTCTACAACCTCAACAGCTTCGAGACCGTCGAGCGCCTGATCCGGCGCGGCATCTACAAAGGCCCGCTGGTCTGCAACTGGGTCGCCATCAGCGGTGGCATGGACGCACCCAATATCTACAACCTGGCGAACTTCCTGCGCGCCGTCCCGGACGGCACCATGCTGACGGTGGAAAGCAGCATGCGCAATGTCCTGCCGATCAACATGATGGGCCTGGCCATGGGCCTGCATGTGCGCTGCGGTATTGAAGACAACCTCTGGAACCAGAGCCGCACCGCCAGGATGACGACGGTGCAGCAGATCGAACAACTGGTGCGTATGGCCAGCGAGTTCGGCCGCCCCGTCGCCACCGGCCGGCAGGCGCGCGAGATCCTCAAGATCGGCGTGTTCTATGACACCGTGGAAGAAACCCTGGCTGCCAACGGCTTCTCGCCCAATGCCCCGGGGCGCCAGCAAGGTTACCTGCGCAAGGTCGCCTGATGCCAGGCACGGGCGTTCGGAGCACCCTGGTCATCGTGCCCGGACTGCGGGACCATGTGGCGCAGCACTGGCAGACCCTGCTGGCTGCCGGTCAGCCTGGCAGCGTCACCGTGCCGCCCATGGGGCGCGACAACCTGCAGTGCCAGGACCGGGTGAGCGCCCTGGAAAAGGCGGTTGCAGCCGCCCAGGGCCCCGTGTTGCTGGTCGCGCACAGCGGCGGTTGCATCACCGTGGCGCATTGGGCGGGGCGCACGGCACTGGCTTCGCGCGTGCGCGGCGCCCTGCTGGCGACGCCGCCCGACTTCGACAAGCCGATGCCAGCAGGGTACCCAAGCACCGAGGACCTGCACGCCGCCGGCTGGTTTCCCGTTCCACGCCAGCGCCTGCCCTTCCCCAGCCTGGTTGCTGTCAGCCAGAACGACCCCCTGGGGCAGGTGGACCGGGTGCGGGACCTGGCCAGGTCCTGGGGCAGCCGCACCGTGGACCTGGGTGACGTCGGTCATCTCAACCCGGCGTCGGGCTTCGGCCCCTGGCCGGGGGCACTGGCGTTGATCAGCGAACTGGACCGCTGTACAGGGCCAGCGGCCCCTGCCTGATCAGGCTTTCTTCAGTTGCGCCGTATCCAGTGGCAGGCTGCGCAAGCGCTTGCCGGTGGCGGCGAATATCGCATTGGCCACCGCCGGCGCCACCGGTGGCGTGCCCGGCTCTCCGATGCCGCCGGGCTTCTCCGCGCTCTTGACGATGTGCACCTCGACCCTGGGCATCTCGCTGTGTCTCAGCACCGGATAGTCGTGGAAGTTGCCCTGCTCGACACGGCCGTCTTTGAGGGAAATCCTGCCGTACAGCGCGGCACTCAGACCATAGACGATGGCGCCCTCGATCTGCCGCTCGATGATGGCCGGATTGACCGTCATGCCACAGTCAACGGCCGCCACCACGCGATGCACCTTCGGTGTCCCGTCGGCGTTGACCGACACCTCGGCGACCTCGGCCACATAGCTGCCGAAGCTCTGCACCACGGCAATGCCCCGGAACACACCCGCAGGCAGCGGCTGGCCCCAACCAGCCTTCTGGGCCGCCACCTCGAGCACCTGCCGGTAACGCGGCTGCTTGTCCATCAGCCCGCGACGGAACTCGAACGGATCCTTGCCCGCAGCGTGCGCCATTTCGTCGATGAAGCTCTCCATGAAGAAGCTGTTCTGCGAATGACCAACCGAGCGCCAGAACCAGACCTTGGGTCCGGGCTCGCGCCGGCCATAGGCGATGTGCTGGTTGGGCACGCCGTACGGGTGATCGGCGATGCCCTCCATGGCGAAGCTGTCGACGCCGTTTTCGGGAATCTTCATGAAGCCCGAGGCCGCCATGATGGACGGCGACCCCACGCCTCCCTTGAGCAACACAGCCTGGCCCTGGGCATCCAGCCCGCCCGTGAACTTCGCCACCGAGGCTGGCCGGTAGAAACCGGCCGCCATGTCGTCTTCCCGTGTGTAGACCAGTTTGACCGGCACACCGCTCATCTTGGACAGCAGGGTCGCGTCGATCACGAAGTCGGGCGCGAAGCGGCGCCCGAATCCGCCACCGAGCATCATGGTGTTGACCTTGACCTTGCCCGGATCGACAGACGCCACCTGGCTCAGGATGCCCTGCACCGGCCCCTGGCTCTGCGTGCCGGCCCAGATCTCGACCTCACCCGCCTTGACCCAGGCGGTGCAGTTCATGGGTTCCATGCAGGCGTGTGCGAGATAAGGCGCCTCGTAGGTGGCCTCGACGACCTTCGCCGCCGCGATGCTGGCGTCGCCTTCCTTGCGCGCCACCGCGTCGGCCTTGGCCGCGCCGTCGGTCAGCGTGGCCGTGACCCTGGCCGAATCCAGCCCGGCCATATCGCCAAAATCCCAGTCCACTTTGAGCGCATCGCGCCCCTTTTTCGCTGCCCAGTAACCGGTGGCCAGCACCGCCACGCCGCTCGGCAGGGTGATAACCTGCTTCACGCCCTTGACCGCCTTGGCCGCCGCATCGTCCACCTTGGCCACCTTCACACCCGGCAGCGGCGCACGCGCCATCACGGCAACCAGCATGCCCGGCAGGTTCACGTCGATGCCGAACTTCGCCGAGCCATTGGTCTTGCCGGCCGTGTCCAGGCGCGCTTTTCGCTGACCCAGGATCTTGAAGTCCTTCGGGTCTTTCAGCGCCACGTTGTCGGGCGCCTTCTGCTTCGAGGCAGCATCGGCCAGCTGGCCGTAGCTGAGCTTCTTGCTGCCATGCAGGACGTGACTGGCCTCGGTGCGGCACTCGGCGGCCGGCACCTTCCACTGTTCGGCAGCGGCCGCCACCAGCATGGCCCGGGCCGTGGCGCCCGCCTTGCGCAACACGTCCCAATGGCCGCGCACCGTGGTCGAACCACCAGTGGCCTGCATGCCGAAAGCCGGGTTGTTGAACGCCTGACTCACCGGCGCCTGCTCGACGCGGACCTGGGACCAGTCGGCATCCAGTTCCTCGGCCATCAGCTGGGGAATGGCCGTCAGCACGCCCTGACCCATCTCTGAAGAGCCGCAGACCACGGTGATGCGGTTGTCAGGCGTGATGCGCAGCCAGGCATTGGGGGCAAACACCGGATCGGCGGCCGCCAGCACACGGCCTGCCGCCAGTGGCAGCGTGAAACCGATGACCAGGGCAGCACCGGAGCCGGCCAGGAACTGGCGGCGGTTGGCCTCGATCACAGGGGTATCGGTGCGATGTGATTGGTCCATGATCAGCCCCTCTGCAATTCGGTCGCCGCGTCCTTGATGGCCGCCTTGATCTGGTTGTAGGTGCCGCAGCGGCAAATGTTGCCGCTCATGGCATCGTCGATGTCCTTGTCGCTGGGCCGAGGCTGGGCCGTCAGCAGGGCCGTGGCGCTCATGATCTGGCCACTCTGGCAATAGCCACACTGGGGTACGTCGTGCCGGACCCAGGCGGCCTGCACCGCCTTGCCGACCTTGCTGGTACCGATCGACTCGATGGTGACCACCTTCTTGCCGGCAGCGGCCGACATGGGGGTCGAACAGGATCGGACCGGCTGTCCGTCCAGGTGCACGGTGCAGGCACCGCACAACGCCATGCCGCAGCCGAACTTGGTGCCGGTGAGTTGAAGGTCTTCGCGCAATGCCCACAACAGGGGCATGTCGGGCTCGGCGTCGACAGACGCGGCCCGGCCGTTGACGGTCAGGTTCATCATGAGGGGGTCTCCTGCGTTTGTACGAAACGCCCTGACGTACTCTGCGCCAGGGTCGCGGACCAATGTAGTCCCCTTGCCCGGTGAAACCGGCTCCGGCTGTCTAATCCGACCAGTCAACAGGGGTATTCAACCCGGCCGCACCCGCAAAGAGGCTCAGGATGCGTGCTCGACCTGGCGCAGGCGCCATGCGCACGCCGTTGCCGCCAGCGCGCTGACGGTCGATAGCCAGAACACGGCCCGCAAGCCCAGTGCCTGCGACAGCAGGCCGCCCCCCAGGCCACCCAGCACACCGGGCAGGCCGTAGCCCAGCACGCTGTACAGTGCCTGTCCCCGTCCGCGCAAGCGCCCCGGAAAATGGTGTGACAGCAATGCAATGCAGGCGGTGTGGTGGGCCGCGAAGGTCAGCGCATGCAGTCCCTGCACCAGCAGCAGCACCCACAGCCATTGCGCCGCCCCCGCCGTCAGGGCCATGCGCAGGGTCATCGCGGCCGACACCAGCACCAGCCAACCGGTCAGTGACAGCCGGGGCAGCCATCGGGACTGGGTGAAGAACCACCCGATCTCGATCACGACCGACACGGCCCACAGCAGACCGATGACGGCCTTGCCATAGCCCAGACTGTCCAGGTAGAGCGAAAAGAAGATGTAGATGAAGATGTGCGAGAGCACATGAAAGAACGCCGCCAGGAAGAACCAGCGCACGGCCGGCTGGCGCAGGACCGGGCCGATGCCGGGACCGCGGCTTTCGGTGTGCGGCGCCTCCCGCAGGTCGGGCATCCACCAGACACTGACCGTGACCGCCAGCAGCGACAGGGTCGTCCAGGCCGGGAAACTGCCAATGCCGTACCGCTCGAACCAGATACCGGCGGCCAGCACGGTCAGCAGGAAGCCTACCGAGCCCCACAGCCGCACGCGGCCATAGCGCCGCGCATCAAAGGCGCCGCCCTGGCTCACCAGATGGGCCATGGCGGCCTCGCTCATCGGCATCATGGCACTGGTGTGGCTGAACATCAGCAACAGCACGACAAAGAGCGCAGCACCACCCAGTGGCCACCACAGGCCGGCCGAGAGCGCCATCGCAGCCGTGGCGCCATAGCGCAGCAGGCGCACGCGCTCACCGGAATGGTCGCTCAGCCAGCCCCAGGCATAGGGTGCAAACAGCCGGGTCGCCGATTGCACCGACGTCAGCACGCTGATGGCCAGCAGCCCGAAGCCCAGATCCTTGAGCCACAGCGGCAGGTAGGGATTGAAAAACCCGATGTGCGCGAAGTAGCTCGCGGACAGGGCGGCGAAGGGCAGCAGCTGCCTGCTTGCAGGTGGGTGCGACAAGTGGGTCAGCCGGCGGGGGTGTTCACCGTCGTTCGATGTCCGGGGTATCCACCTGCACATCGCCGCACTGTGCACGGTGGCGCAGCGCGTGATCCATCACCACCAGCGCCAGCAGGGCCTCCATGATGGGTGCGGCGCGAATGCCCACGCAGGGATCATGGCGTCCCTTGGTGATGACCTCGGTGGGTGAGCCCGCCACGTCGATCGAATCGCGCGGAATCAGGATGGAGCTGGTGGGCTTGATGGCCACGGACACATCCAGGTCCTGTCCGGTACTGATGCCGCCGAGCACCCCGCCGGCCTTGTTGCCGACGAAGCCTTCCGGCGTGAGCGCGTCCCCGTGCGTGCTGCCCTTGTCGGCCACCGAAGCAAAGCCGGCACCGATCTCCACGCCCTTGACCGCATTGAGACCCATCATGGCCCAGGCGATGTCGGCATCCAGCTTGTCGTACAGCGGTTGCCCCAGGCCCACCGGCATGTTCCTGGCCACCACCCGCAGGCGCGCGCCGCAGGAATCGCCGGTCTTGCGCAGCGCATTCATGTAGTCCTCCAGGGCCGACACGTCGGCCACCGGCGCGAAGAACGGGTTGTTCGGCACGAAATCCCAGCTTTCGAATCCAACCGCCACCTCGCCCACCTGCGTCATGCAGGCCTGGAAGGTGGTGCCGAATTTCTCCTTGAGCCACTTCCTGGCCACCGCGCCGGCCGCCACCGTAGGTGCCGTCAGGCGGGCCGAGCTTCGTCCCCCTCCGCGCGGGTCGCGGATACCGTATTTCTGCCAGTAGGTGTAGTCGGCATGCCCGGGGCGAAAGGTCTGCAGGATGTTGCCGTAGTCCTTGCTGCGCTGGTCGGTATTGCGGATCAGCAGGGCAATCGGCGTTCCGGTGGTCCGGCCCTCGTAGACCCCCGAAAGGATCTCCACCGCATCAGGTTCGTTGCGCTGGGTGACGAACTTGCTCGTCCCCGGGCGCCGGCGATCCAGGTCGTGCTGGATGTCGGATGCCGACAGCGCCATGCCCGGAGGACAGCCGTCGATCACGCAGCCGATGGCCGGGCCATGGGATTCGCCAAAGTTGGTGACACAGAAAAGGGTGCCGAAAGTGTTGCCGCTCATGGAACCGGATTATCCCCGAGGGGCGGCCTGCACCGTGGCGCGCTTTGTGCATCGCACAAACCGCAGCCATCCCGCTGCCCCAAACCCGACAGGAGCGCACCATGCTGGACCGCACAGGCACCCTCTTCTCGCACGTCAAGCCCGCCGACACCCAATTCAAGGGCGGCGGCCTGCGCGATTTTTTCCTCTACCGCGACCTGGGCGTGGCCGACGCGACCAACGGCAAAGTCATTGCCCATCTGGTCAAGGCCAATCTGCCGCCCGAGGGCGGCGGCACCGGCTGGCACCGGCATGAGGCCGATTTCCAGATCGTCATCATGACCAAGGGCTGGGCCAAGTTCATGTACGAGGACCAGGTGACCCTGGTGGAGGCTGGCGACGTGGTGCACCAGCGCCCGGGCATCCGCCACTACCTGTTCGACTACTCGCCAGACATGGAATACCTGGAGATCGTCTCACCCGCCGATTTCAAGACCGTCGACGTCGACCCCGTCTGCGACATCCCGGAGCCATCGCCGTGGACCGATCCGTAATGTGAGCAAGGCCGGCGCAAAATGCCAGGTCCCAGGGTGCGGTGGAACCGGCTTCGCCGGGCCACTCGCACCGCCCCCTTGAGGGGGTCGCGCGCAGCGCGGCGGGGGCGGGCTAGAACTCCGCATCGAGTTCGTCAATCTCGTCCGGCTCCTCCTGGGCTGCCGCCACCCACTCCTGCATGGCGGGCAAGGCCATGATGGTCTCGCAGTACGCCGCACAGTCCGGGTGCAGCTGAACGTCGTAGGTCAGGAAACGCGTGACCACGGGCGCGAACATGGCGTCGGCCAGACACGGCCGGGTGCCGAACAGGTACGGCCCCCCGTAGGCCAGCAGGCACTCCTGCCAGATGTCCTCGACGCGATCGATGTCCGTGCGCGCCCTTGACCAGAGCTTGTAACCCGGAAAATGTCCCTTGATGTTCATGGGCAGGGACGATCGCATGGCCGAGAAGCCCGAGTGCATCTCGCCGCAGATGGCGCGGCAGTGCGCGCGCGCAGCCCGGTCGTCCGGCAGGAGACCGGCCCGGGGCTTGAGCTCGTGCAGGTATTCGCCGATGGCCAGCGTGTCCCAGACGTGGACGCCCTCGTGATCCAGTGCCGGCACCCGCATGGACGCCGAGAGCAGCAGCATCTCCGCCTTCATGTCCGGATCGTCGGGCGAAATCACGTGCTCCGTGAAATCCAGCCGGACAAACCGGCACATGAGCCAGCCCCGCAGGGCCCACGCGCCGTAGTTCTTGCTGCTGATGGTCAGTACTGCCTTGGTCATGTCGACTCCTCTGTGGCTGCGTGAACAGCAATCCCTGTGCCATGCGTTCAGGCATTGCCCGCACCGCGACGGTGCACCCGGGCTGGCCCGGGAATTGCCTGTCAGGGCCAGAACCATCGACCAGGCACCCCGTCATGCTGTACCAGGCCTACCAGCTCCATTCCGACATGTTCTCCCCCTTGCGGCTGGTGGCGCAGCACCTGAGCGCCAGCCTGTGGCTGGAAAAAACCGAGCGCAGCGTCTTGCGCCAGATTTCAGCGGCATCCGACGTGATCTCCAGGCTGAGACTGACCCATAGCCGGCCGGCCTATGGCATCGAGTCGGTCGAAGTCGATGGCCGCATGGTGCCGGTGGTCGAGGAGACCGATCTGCGGCTGCCCTTCGGCAGCCTGGTGCATTTCCGGAAGGCCGACGCGCCCTCCGCTCCGATGCCCAGGGTCCTGCTGGCAGCCCCCTTGTCCGGCCACTTTGCCACGCTGCTGCGCGAGACCGTGCGCACCCTGCTGCAGGATCACGATGTGTGGATCACCGACTGGCACAACGCACGCGACGTGTCGTTGCGCCACGGCAGCTTCGGCCTGGAGGACTACATCGACTACATGATGCGCTTCGCCAGCCACATCGGGCCAGGCGTACACATGGTCGCGGTGTGCCAGCCTTGCGTGGCGGCGCTGGCGGCGACCGCGATCATGGCCGAGGATGGCCATCCGGCCACACCACGCAGCCTGACCCTGATGGCGGGCCCGGTCGACTGCCGGGTCAACCCTACCGAGGTGAACCGGCTGGCCACCGGCAACCCCATCGACTGGTTCGAGAAAAACCTCATCAGCCATGTCCCGCTGCCGCACAAGGGCTTCATGCGCCGGGTCTATCCCGGATTCGTTCAGCTGACGGCCTTCATGAGCATGAACCTGGAGCGGCACCAGCAATCATTCCGTCACATGTACGAGCACCTGGTCGAGGGCCGGACCGAAGAAGCCCGCACGATCCAGACCTTCTATGACGAGTACCTGGCTGTCAACGACCTGCCGGCCGAGTTCTACCTTGAGACGGTGGAGAAGGTGTTCCAGACCTATGATCTGGCCCGGGGCACGCTCACGTTCCGGGGACGCAAGGTCGACCCGGGAGCCATCCGCCGCACGGCCCTGATGACGGTGGAAGGCGAACGGGACGACATCTGTTCGGTGGGCCAGACGGTGGCTGCTCAGGACCTGTGCCCCGGCATCCGGCCCTGGCTCAAGACGCACCACGTGCAGACCGGCGTGGGGCACTACGGGGTCTTCAGCGGCCGCAAATGGAACCAGCAGATCTACCCGCGGGTCCGCGAGGTCATCCACGCCGCCGACGAAGCCTGATCCGGCGGGATGATCAGGGCTGTTTCTGCTCGCCAGCCGCCTGCGGCTCGTCCTCTTCGGGCCAGTCGCGGATGTAGGCCTTGAGCATCTTGTTCTCGAAGTTCTGCGAGTCGACCACGGCCTTGGCCACGTCGTAGAAACTGATGACACCCATCAGCATCTTGTTGTCCATGACGGGCATGTATCGGGTGTGCTTCTCCAGCATCAGGGGACGGACCTGATCCAGCTCGGTCTCGGGCGTGCAGCTCATGGGATGGTCGTCCATCACGCTGCGCACCGTATTGCTGCCAACGCTGCCGCCGTTCTTGGCGACCGTGTGCAGCACCTCCCGGAAGGTCAGCATGCCGACCAGCTCTCCGTGCTCCATGACCGCCAGAGAGCCGATGTCGAACTGGGCCATGGTATCCACGGCGCCTGTCAGGGGAGCATCGGGCGAGGTGGTGTAAAGCGTGCCGCCCTTGACGCGCAGGATGTCGCTGACCTTCATGGCTCTTCTCCTCAGGGTAGGTGCTGTCCCCAGCTTGGCTGGTGTGGGAACAAATATAGCCCACAATTGCGGCCACACCACGGGTCGGTGCATTTTTTCGGGGCCAGTTGCCTGCCACCGGAATCGCAACCGGCCGCCAGCCCATCCAGGAGACCCTCACATGTCCGGTTACTCTGACCCCGGCTTCGACACGCTGGCACTGCACGCCGGCGCGGCGCCGGACCCCGCCACCGGCGCCCGCGCGGTGCCCATCCACCTGACAACCTCGTTCGTCTTCGAATCCAGCGACCACGCCGCCGCCCTGTTCAACCTGGAGCGCGCCGGCCACGTCTACAGCCGCATCAGCAATCCGACCAACGCCGTCTTCGAGCAGCGCATGGCGGCGCTGGAGGGTGGCATCGGCGCCATTTCGGTGGCCAGCGGCCAGGCGGCCCTGCACCTGAGCATTGCCACCCTCATGGGCGCGGGCTCGCACATCGTCGCCAGCACCGCGCTCTATGGCGGCAGCCAGAACCTGCTGCACTACACGCTGCGCCGGTTCGGCATCGAGACCACCTTCGTCAAGCCCGGCGACATTGATGGATGGAAGGCCGCTGTCCGGCCCAACACGCGGCTGTTCTTCGGCGAAACCGTGGGCAACCCCGGCCTGGACGTGCTGGACATCCCCACCGTGGCGCAGATCGCGCACGAGGCCAAGGTGCCGCTGCTGGTGGACAGCACCCTGACCACGCCCTACCTGATCAGGCCCTTCGAACACGGCGCCGATCTGGTCTACCACTCGGCCACCAAATTCCTCTCGGGCCATGGCACCGTCATCGGCGGCGTGGTGGTCGATGCCGGCAGCTTCGACTGGGATGCCTCGGGACACTTCCCCGAACTCACCGAGCCCTACGACGGGTTCCACAACATGGACTTCAGCGAGGAAAGCACCGTCGGCGCCTTCCTGCTGCGCGCCCGCCGTGAGGGCCTGCGTGACTTCGGCGCCTGCCTGAGCCCGCACAGCGCCTGGCTGATCCTGCAAGGACTGGAGACCCTGCCGCTGCGCATGGAGCGGCACATGAGCAACACCGAGAAGGTGGTGGCCTTTCTGGCCAGCCATCCGCTGGTGGGCCGCGTCGGCCATCCGCTGCTCGAATCGCACCCGAGCCACGCATTGGCAAACCAACTGCTCAGGCACGGCGCCAAGGGGGCCGGCTCGGTGTTCAGCTTCGACATCAAGGGTTCGCGCGAGCAGGGCAAGGCCTTCATCGAGGCGCTCAAGCTGTTCAGCCACCTGGCCAACGTGGGCGACTGCCGCTCGCTGGTCATCCATCCGGCCAGCACCACCCATTTCCGCATGAGCGACGAGGCGCTGGCCAGCGCTGGCATCGGCCCGGGCACGATCCGCCTGTCCATCGGGCTGGAGGACCCCGACGACCTGATCGACGACCTGAAGCGCGCGCTCAAGGCCGCCGAGAAAGTGGGAGCCTGACCATGGAACTCACCGTCAACGGCGCCACCACCTATTGCTACACCGGCGGCAAGGCGTTCGACCCCGCCAGACCCACCGTCGTCTTCATCCACGGCGTGCTCAACGACCACAGTGTCTGGATCCTCCAGAGCCGCTACCTGGCCAACCACGGCTGGAACGTGCTGGCGGTGGACCTGCCAGGCCACTGCCGCAGCGGGGGCGAAGCGCCCTCCTCCGTGGAAGAAGCCGCCGACTTCATCGGCGCCCTGCTTGACGCGGCAGGCGTACAGCGGGCCGCACTGGTCGGCCACAGCTGGGGATCGCTGATCGCCATGGAAGCTGCCGCACGGCTCAAGGACCGCGTCACCCATGCGGTGCTGGTCGGCACGGCCTTCCCCATGAAGGTATCTCCGGCGCTCATCGAGGCGTCACTGAACCAGCCCGAGAAAGCGCTGACCATGGTCAACGTGTTCTCCCGGTCCACCCTCTGCGCGCCTCCCTCGGCGCTGGGCCCGGGCACCTGGGTCTATGGCGCTGGCATGGCACTGGGCCGGCGCGTGCTGCGCAGCAACCCCAAGGTCAACGTCTTTCACCGCGGCTTCGTGGCCTGCGACAGCTACCAGGGGGGTGAAGCAGCCATGACCGCCCTCACCTGTCCGGTGTTGTTTCTGCTGGGCGGCCAGGACCAGATGACGCATCCCAAGGCCGCCCAGGGCCTGATCCAGGCAGCCAGGGCGGCTGGCAAGACGGTCCAGGTGCTCACCCTGCCGGTTGGCCATCACCAGATGACCGAAACCCCGGACGAGACCCTTTTCGCGATCCGCGACTTCCTCCAACGCTGACCCATGCGCTGAAGCCACCCGGGTGCTGGCGCTGTCAGCGGCGTCAGCAGGAATTCGCTGTAGCGTTCCTTCGACGCCCCGCCGGTCTCGGCATCGGCGCCGATCACCACCCCGTCCTGCAGCAGATCGATCGATGAGCCCGGACCCAGGAACAGGTCCTGGCTCGCGTTCGGCTGGGTCAGCCAGAGGCGGCCGCTGACCACGCGAACCCGCATGCCGGCGCCGGCGTTGATGACGCGGGTCTGCAACGGATACAGGCGGGTGGGTTGAGATGTCGTGTGCATGGCGTGCCCTTTC
The DNA here is from genome assembly GCA_041396505.1 of Burkholderiaceae bacterium. Classification (GTDB taxonomy): domain Bacteria; phylum Pseudomonadota; class Gammaproteobacteria; order Burkholderiales; family Burkholderiaceae_C; genus Hydrogenophaga. Next base: position 39,697 of record JAWKYL010000012.1, on the reverse strand, counting down.
AATGTCGAGACTGCACTGTCCGCTGTTCGAGCGACTCGCGACAGACACAACAGACGCAAAAGACAGGCGAGCAGACCCGTACAGACACCCATCTGTGTGGCCGAATTGCCGCGCATCTGTACTGGTCGGGCCCGGATGCCCGGCCCACCGCCTGCACTGCCGCTGGGTTAGCATGAAGACCCATGACCGAGCCCCACCAGCCCCCGGCGCTGCGCCCGGTTCCACCGGTGCCGCCGCCCCCTGCAGCCGATGTGCCGCTGTACCGGCAGATCGCGCAGGCCCTTGCCCAGCTGATCCACGGCGGCTCGCTCAAGGCAGGCCAGCGCCTGCCATCGGTGCGCGAGACCTCGCTGGCACACGGTGTGTCGATTTCCACCGCCATGCTGGCCTACCGTCAGCTCGAAGAGCAAGGCCTGGTGCAGGCCCGACCCAAGGCGGGCTACTTTGTGCGACGCCCGCAGCGCATCGCCCAGCCGGGCCTGAGTGCGCCGCCACAGCGCAGCTTTCTGGTGGAACGCCAGAGCCGTTCGGACGGCTTCGCCATGCTCCACCAGCCCGGAGACCGCGCCAGCTTCGGCGGGTTCTCGCCTCAGAGCAGCACGCTCTTTGACGAAGAGCGCCTGCGCATCGCCATCGGGCGGGCTTCCCGGGTGCACCGCCACAGCCTGACCGAGTACAACAAGGCCGATGCCGGCCGCCCTGCACTGCGACAGGCCGTGGCACTCCGGGCACTGCACCTGGGCTGCGCGCTGGACGCCGCCGACATCGTGATCACCGCCAGCTGCACCCAGGCCGTCAGCTTCTGCCTGCGTGCCGTGACCCGGCCAGGCGATGTGGTCGCGCTGGAGTCACCCACGTTTTTCGGCTATCTGGACCTGATCGAGTCGCTGGGTCTTCGTGTCCTGGAGATTCCCACCCATCCGGCCACCGGCCTGTCCCTGCCGGCGCTCGAACTGGCACTGGACACCCAGCCGGTGAAGGCCGTGCTGGCCGCACCCACCCTGTCCAACCCGCTGGGCTCGGTGATGCCCCTGGCGGCCAAACACCGGCTGGTGCGGATGCTGTCACAGCGGCGCATCCCCCTGATCGAGGATGTGGTGTTCAACGACCTGCTGGCAGGCGATGAGCGCCGCAAGGCGGCCAAGGCGTTCGACACCGACGGTGGCATCATGGTCTGCGGCTCTTTTGCCAAGACCCTGACCCCCGGCCTCCGGCTGGGCTGGGTCGAGGCCGGGCGATGGCGCGACAGCGTCGCCACCGCCAAGCGGCTGCAGGGCGCAGCCACCCCGGTGGTGCTGGAGGAAGCCCTGGCCGAACTGTTGACCCAGGGCAACTATGAGGCCCACCTGCGGCGGCTGACCACGTACATGAACCAGCGCCGCAACGAAGCCCGGCGCCTGATCGCTCAGCATTTCCCGTCCGGCGCCCGCGTCAGCAACCCGCCTTCCGGCGACACGCTGTGGCTGGAGCTCGCACCGGGTTTCTCCAGCCTGGCGCTGTTTCGCCGCTGCGCCGATGAAGGCATCACCTTCGGCCCGGGCGAGTTCTTCACCGCGACGGACCGGTACCGCAACTGCCTGCGCCTGAATTTTTCCGGGTCATGGGACGAACCGGCCAGGCAGGCCCTGGCCCGCATCGGCGAGATCGCCAACGCGATGCTGGCCGGGCAGCCGGATCAGGGGCGACGGCGCGCCTAGGCCGCGGGCCGTGCTGTCACAATGGCCGGACCATGATCCAGCCGTCCCAGATCACCCCCCCCATGAGTACCGGGCGTGCCCGGGACATTGCCGGCACGTTCGACCTGCGCGCCCTGCCGGCCGACTTCCTGGCCAATCCCTTCCCGGCCTATGCGGCCTTGCGCGAAAGCCAGCCCGTGCGCCACATGCCCGATGGCAGCTATTTCCTGACACGCCATGCGGATCTGATGGCGGTCTACCGCGACGCGGCCACGTTCAGCTCCGACAAGCACATCGAGTTCGCCCCCAAGTACGGATCGGACTCCCCTTTGTACGAACACCACACCACCAGCCTGGTGTTCAACGACCCGCCGCTGCACACCCGGGTGCGCAAGCTCATCATGGGCGCCCTGACCCGGCGCGCCATTGCCGACATGGAGCCGGGCCTGGTCACCCTGGTCGACGGTCTGCTCGACAACATCGGCGAGCAAGGCGGAGGCGATCTGGTCGAGGATTTCGCGGCGGCCATCCCGGTCGAGATCATTGGCAACCTGCTGGGCGTGCCCCATGCGGACCGGGGCCCGCTGCGTGACTGGTCTCTGGCCATCCTCGGTGCACTCGAATCCGTTCCGACGCCCGAACTGCATCTTTCTGCTCAACGCCGGGCCATGCGTGCCGCCACCGTGGGAGGTGTCGAGCTGCCAGAAGGTGCCCTGGTGACCCTGTGCATTGGCGCGGCCAACCGCGACCCGGATGCTTTCGAGCGCCCCGAGTCGTTCGACATCCGGCGCGAAGGCAACCGGCACCTGGCCTTTGGCTTTGGCATACACCAGTGCGCTGGGCTGAGCCTGGCGCGCCTGGAGGGGCGCATCGCCATCGGCCGCTTCCTCCAGCGCTTTCCTGCCTACCGCCTGAGTGCTGCTCCCACGCGGGGCGGGCGCGCCCGCTTCAGGGGTTTTCTGAAAGCGCCTTTCGTGGCCCAGGGCTGAACAGGCCATTGACCGGATTGGCGGGTGCGGCCAGCACGTGCGCCAGCGTCAGGCCTCCCCAGCCGGTGGCACGCCAGAACGCCAGGGTACTGGGGCTGCGACCCAGCAGCAAACGCTCTGCCAGCGGTGCCACGGGCGTGATGCCGGGGTCAACCAGCAGCACGAAACGGCCGTCCGTCTCGTCCAGGCGCCCCACCCAGTCCATGGCCACCAGGCTGCCGGTGGTGTCTTCGAGTTGCAGGGGATCCACCCGCAGGCGCAGGGCCAGTTCATCCAGGGTGAGTCCGCGCTGCACCTCACCCGCGCTGCGCCCGAGTTCGCCCAGCACCTCCAGCGCCAGCTGGAAATGCCAGCCTGGCGTACCGCCCCGGCGGGCAATGCCCGACAGCAGGCTGGGCAGATAGGCCGCCACCACAGCCCCCAGCAGCACGATCACCCAGGCCAGGTAGATCCAGACCAGAAGAATGGGCAGGGTGGCGAAGGTCCCGTAGACCACCGAGTAGGTGGGCACCTCGGCCAGATACCAGGCCAGCAGCTTCTTCCCCAGCTCGAACCCAGTGGCGACAAAAAAACCGCCCAGCAGGGCATGCGGCCAGCGCACGAAGGTGTTGGGCACATACCGGTACAGCGCAGCCACCCCGCCCGTGACCACGGCGAACTGCAGCAACTGGATGAAGAACTCCGTGGTTCCGCGCAACTCGCCGACCACCCCACGCGAAGCCCCCAGCAGGTAGGTCGAGAACGACAGGCTCAAGGCCAGCGCCAGCGGCCCCAGCGTGAGCACGGCCCAGTACACCAGCACCCGTTGGGTCAGGCCGCGGCTGCGCCGCACCCGCCAGATATCGTTGAGCTTGCGGTCGATGGTCAGAATCAGCGCCAGCGCCGTGATCAAGAACACCAGGGCACCCGTCCAGCCCATCTTGCCGGCCTTGGCCGAAAACTGGGTCAGGTACTGCAGCACGGGGCGTGCAATGTTCTCCGGCACCATGCTGCGCACCAGCCAGCTCTGCAAAGTGTCCTGCAGCCGGTCGAACATCGGGAACGCACTGAACACGGCCAGTGCCACGGTGAACAGGGGCACCAGCGAAATCAGGGTCGTGAACGTCAGGCTGCTGGCTGTGACACCCAGCCGGTCTTCGCGAAATCGCTCACGCAGCGTCAACGCGGTGTTCTGCCAGGGAAATCGCAGCAGGTCGCGCCAGAAATCGCGCAGCAGGGTTTCCAGCGCACGCCGCCGTTCAATGAAGCTCATGCCGCTATCATCCCACGTTCGACCGGCCTGCCGCCGCTCCGTCCCGCCCCCCCAGATCCGTTCCCGATGTCCGCCTCCGCCCAAGCGTCTCCCGCGTCAGCCGTGCAGTTCACCCGCGCCGTGGCTGTCGGCAGCCTGCTCGCCCTGATCGCCGTGGGTCTGGCCTGGGAGCTCTGGCTGGCGCCACTGCGCCCGGGTGGCTCCTGGCTGGTGCTCAAGGTCCTGCCCCTGGTGCTGCCTCTGCCCGGGCTGCTGAAGCACCGCATGTACACCTACCGCTGGCTCAGTCTGGGCATCTGGCTGTATTTCACCGAGGGCGCCGTGCGCGCCACCAGCGAATCCGGCCTGTCCGCCGTGCTGGCGGGCATCCAGGCCCTGCTCTGCGTGGTGCTGTTCGTCGCCTGCGCGATGCATGTGCGCCTGCGCCTGAAGGCCGCCGGCAAGGAAGCCATTGCCGCCGATGCCGCCCGCCATGCCATGGAAACCGGCGCCCCGGCAGACCCCACCCCCTCGGCCCGGCCATGATGAACCTGATCGACCATCTGCGCGCCATCGTCGGCACCGACCACGTGCTGGTGCGGGACGCAGGCAACGACCTCACCGCCTGGGAACAGGACTGGCGCCGGCGCGCACGCGGACAGGCCCTGGCCGTGGTTCGGCCCGGCACCACCGATGAAGTGGCTGCGGTCGTCCGCGCCTGCAGCGTGGCCGGCCACAGCATCGTGCCCCAGGGCGGCAACACCGGTCTGGTCGTCGGGTCGGTGCCCGACGACAGTGGCCGCCAGGTCGTGCTCAGCCTGACACGCCTGAACCGCGTGCGCAGCATTGATGCGGCCAACCTGACCATGACGGTGGAAGCCGGTTGCGTGCTGCAGTCGCTCCAGGAAACGGCTGAGACGGCCGGGTTCCTGTTTCCGCTGTCGCTGGCCGCCGAGGGCAGCTGCACCATCGGCGGCAACCTGGCCACCAACGCCGGCGGGACCCAGGTGGTGCGCTACGGCAACGCGCGCGACCTGTGCCTGGGCCTGGAGGTGGTCACCGCCGGCGGCGAGATCTGGCATGGTCTGACCGGCCTGCGCAAGGACAACACCGGCTACGACCTGCGCGACCTGATGGTCGGCAGCGAAGGTACGCTGGGCGTCATCACCGCAGCCACCGTCAAGCTGTACCCCCTCCCCGCCTGCCAGCTCACCGCCTGGGCGGCCGTGCCGTCGCTGGATGCGGCCGTGGCCCTGCTGGGGCAGGCCCACCGGCACCTGGGCGCCGGACTGACCGGCTTCGAGGTCATGGGCCAGTTTGCGCTGAGCCTGGTCGACCGGCATTTCCCGCAGCTGCGCGTACCGTTTCTGTCCGATGCGCCGGAGCAGGCCTCCGGGGGCACGGAATCCCGCTATTGCGTGCTGCTGGAGAACAGCGACAGCGAATCCGAGGCCCATGCCCGTGCCCAGTTCGAACGCTTGCTGGAGACGGCCTTCGAGGACGGCATCGTGAGCGACGCCGTCGTCGCCGAGAGCCTGCAGCAGGCCCGCCAGCTCTGGCACATTCGCGAAAGCATCCCGCTGGCCCAGGCCGAAGAAGGCCTGAACATCAAGCACGACATCAGCATTCCCGTCTCGCGCATTCCCGCCTTCTGCGCCGAGACCGACGCCCTGCTGCAGCGCGAGATCCCGGGCGTGCGCCTGGTGAATTTCGGCCATCTGGGCGACGGCAACCTGCATTACAACGTCCAGGCACCGGCCGACGGCGACCCGGCCGCCTTTCTGCTCGACCAGGAAGAACGCGTCAACCGCCTGGTCTTTGGCCAGGTCATGCGCCATCACGGCTCCATCAGCGCCGAACACGGCGTGGGATCGCTCAAGGCCGCCAAACTGCCCGATTACAAGGATCCGGTCGCCCTGACCATGATGCGCAACATCAAGCAGGCGCTGGATCCGCAGGGCGTGCTCAACCCGGGCCGCGTCCTGGCCTGACAAGGCACACCACACCACCACCGCTTACGCATCCGCGACCCGACATGCCCGCACAAGACCGCCCCGTCCGCTCCCAGTATGAAGACTTCATGCGCCACGTCTACGAGCATGGCGTGGCCAAGGGCGACCGCACCGGCACCGGCACGCGCAGCGTGTTCGGTCACCAGATGCGTTTCGACCTGAACGAAGGCTTTCCGCTGGTCACCACCAAGAAGGTGTTCCTCAAGGCCATCATCGTCGAGCTGCTGTGGTTCCTGCGCGGCGACAGCAACGTGAAATGGCTGCAGGACCGCGGCTGCACCATCTGGGACGAATGGGCCCGCGAGGACGGCGACCTGGGTCCGGTCTACGGCGTGCAATGGCGCAGCTGGCCCACGCCCGAGCCCGACGGCTCCATCGGGCACATCGACCAGATTGCCGACGTCGTGCGGCAACTGCGGACCAACCCCGACAGCCGCCGCATCATCGTCAGTGCCTGGAACGTGGCCGACCTGCCGAAGATGGCGCTCATGCCTTGCCACGCCTTCTTCCAGTTCTACGTGGCGCCGCCCACCGAGACCGGCGGCCCGGGCCGGCTGTCCTGCCAGCTGTACCAGCGCAGTGCCGACATCTTCCTGGGCGTCCCCTTCAACATCGCCTCGTATGCGCTGCTGACCCACATGCTGGCCCAGCAGTGCGACCTCGATGTGGGTGACTTCATCTGGACCGGCGGCGACTGCCACATCTACGACAACCACGTCGAACAGGTCCGGCTTCAGCTCTCGCGCCAGCCCTACGCGTACCCCACGCTGAACATCCGGCGCAAGCCGGCGTCCCTCTTCGACTACGAATACGAGGATTTCGAGGTGCTGGGTTACGAATGCCACCCGCCCATCAAGGCGCCCGTGGCGGTCTGAGCAGGCAGGCCGGTTCCGTGATTTCGCGCCGCCAGCTCTGGGCGCTGCTGGCCCTCACACTCATGTGGGGGGTCAACTGGCCCATGATGAAACTCTCGCTGCAGCAGCTCACACCGCTGTACTTCCGCGCCAGCACGATGATGCTGGGTGCCCTGTGGCTGTTCGCCTATGTCTCGGCCAAGGGCGAGCGCATGATGCCGGCCGGCCGCGAATGGTGGGCCATTGTCTGGCTCGGTCTGCCCAACATCCTGGGCTGGCACACGCTGTCCATCTTCGGCGTCCAGGAGCTCGCCTCCGGGCGGGCGGCCATCCTGGGTTTCACCATGCCCATCTTCACCGTGCTGCTGGGTGCCGCATTCTTCGGCGAACGCATCACGCCACGCGTGCGCCTGGCCGTGGTCTGCGCGCTGCTGGCGGTCGCCCTGCTGCTGTGGCACGAACTGCAGCGCCTGTCCGGCAGGCCGGCGGGCATTGCCTGGATGCTGGGCGCCGCGGTCAGCTGGGCGCTGGGCACACTGGCCTTCCGGCGCGCCCACCTGACGCTGTCCCCGCTTGTGGTCACGGTGTGGATGCTGCTGCTGGGCAGCCTCGCGGTGTGGGTGCTGGCCATCGGTCTGGAGCAGCTCCCACGGCCCGGCCAGTTCACCCTGCCCATGTGGCTGAGCCTGGCCTATGGTGCCTTTGTCAACTACGGCGTTGCCCAGCTGATCTGGTTCGGCATGGCGCGCGACCTGCCGCCTGCCACCAGTGCCATGAGCGTCATGGCCATTCCCCTGGTCGGCACGCTCAGTGCCACGTTCATCGTCGGCGAGGTGCCGCACTGGCAAGACTGGCTGGCCATGGTGTTCGTCTCCGTCGCGATTGCCAGCGTGCTGCTGCCGCCGCGCGGCACAATGCGTCCATGACCGAAACAACGCCCGCCCGACTCAACCTGATCTACGCACGCGCCCGCAACGGTGTGATCGGCAAGGACAACGGCCTGCCCTGGCACCTGCCGGAAGATCTGGCCCACTTCAAGCGCACCACCCTCGGATGCCCGGTCATCATGGGCCGCAAGACCTGGGATTCGCTGCCACCTCGGTTCCGCCCCCTGCCTGGCCGCCAGAACATCGTCGTCACCCGCGACGCCACCTGGCAGAGCGAAGGGGCCACCGTGGCCCATTCCCTCGCCATGGCGCGTGACCTGTGCCCGCCCGGCAGCGACGCCTGGGTCATCGGTGGCGCCCAGGTGTATGCGCTGGCCCTGCCCCTGGCCAGCCGGGTGGTCGTGACCGAGATCGACCACGACTTCGAAGGCGACGCGCACGCCCCGCACCTGGGTTCCGAATGGCAGGAAGTGGCGCGCGAAAGCCACGTCTCCGCCGACGGCCTGCCTTTTGCGTTTGTCACTTACGACCGCCAGTCATGAAACTCGCCACCTGGAACATCAACTCACTCAACGTGCGCCTGCCCCAGGTGCTCGACTGGCTCGCCGCCAACCCGGTCGACGTGCTGGCCCTGCAGGAACTCAAGCTCACCGATGACAAGTTTCCGGCCCAGGCCTTTGCCGAAGCCGGCTATCAGGCGCAGTGGTTCGGACAGAAGACCTACAACGGTGTGGCCCTGGTCAGCAAGTCGCCTGCCGCCGACGTGGTGCGCAACATCCCCGGCTTCGAGGACGAGCAGTCGCGCGTGCTGTGCGCCACCATCGACGGCATCCGGGTCATCGGCGCGTATTTCCCCAACGGGCAGGAGCCGGGCAGCGACAAGTTCGCCTACAAGATGCGCTGGCTCGATGCCCTGCGCGAATGGGTGCGCGCCGAGATGGCCGCCCATCCCGAGCTGGTGCTCATGGGCGACTACAACATCACCTTCGACGACGCCGACGTGTGGGATCCGGATGGCCTGCGCGAAACCATCCACTGCACGACCGAAGAGCGCCAGCAGCTGCAGGGCCTGATCGGCCTGGGCCTGCACGATGCGCACCGGCTGTTCGATCATCCACCGAAAACCTTCAGCTGGTGGGACTACCGCATGCTGGGTTTCCAGAAGAACCGTGGCCTGCGCATCGACCACATCCTCATCAGCGATGCGCTCAAGGCACGCACCCTCGCTTGCGAAATCGACCGGACACCGCGCAAGAACAAGCAGCCCAGCGACCACGCACCGGTGGTCCTGGACCTCGACTGACCCAGGACCAGACGGACACGAGGCCGGTCTGGCCGCCCGTCATCACTCCATCCCGAGTTCCTGGATCTTGCGCGTGATGGTGTTCCGGCCAATGCCCAGCTTCTGGGCCGCCTCGATGCGGCGGCCACGCGTGTAGTTCAACGCAGTCTGGATCAAAGTCGTCTCGAATCGCTGTGTCAGCGTGTCCCAGACATCGGTGCGTCCGGACTCCAGCAATGCCCGGGCCTCATCCTGCAAACCGGTCATCCAGCTGACAGAAGGCGCAACGCCCGCCATCCCGCCCACCACGCCGGACGACGAGACGGGATCGAAGTACGGTGCGACCGCAGCAGCTTCGCCCGCCGGCAGTGGCGCCACAGGCGCAACCGGCGCCACATTGCCCACGTCCCCCGTGACAGGCGCGACCGAGAGCGGCGCCTGGGCCACGGGCAGCACCACGGGTGCCGGCACCGGCGTGTGGGCGGCCGATGCCACATCCACACCACCCAGCACCTCCGGCGGCAGGTCCTTGACGTCGATCACCTGGGCCGGCGCCATCACCGTCAACCAGTGACAGACGTTTTCCAGCTGGCGCACGTTGCCCGGAAACTCGAAGGCACACAAGACCTGCAGCGCCGCATCGGCAATGCGCTTGGGCTCCACGCCGAGCTGGCGGGCGCTCTGCTGCAGGAAATAGCGCGTGAGCACCGGAATATCCTCACGGCGCTCGCGCAAGGCGGGCAGGCGCAAGCGGATGACGTTCAGGCGATGGAACAGATCTTCGCGGAACACACCCTCCTTGACCCGCTGTTCCAGGTTCTGGTGGGTGGCAGCGATCACCCGCACATTGGCCTTGACGGCACTGTGACCGCCCACGCGATAAAAGTGCCCGTCGGAGAGCACCCGCAGCAGGCGGGTCTGCAGGTCGAAGGGCATGTCCCCGATTTCGTCGAGAAACAGGGTGCCCCCTTCGGCCTGCTCGAAGCGGCCGCGCCGCATGGTCTGCGCGCCGGTAAAGGCGCCGCGTTCGTGGCCGAACAGCTCCGACTCCAGCAGGTCCTTCGGAATGGCCGCCGTGTTGATGGCCACGAAGGGCCCGCCCGCGCGCGGCGAATGCTTGTGCAGCGCACGCGCCACCAGTTCCTTGCCGGAGCCGGACTCGCCGGTGACCATGACCGTGACGTTGCTCTGGCTCAGGCGGCCAATGGCCCGGAACACGTCCTGCATGGCCGGCGCCTGGCCCAGCATTTCCGGGGCGGCGGTCATTGTCTCCTGCAGCACTTCCTCGCGCTGGCTTTCCTCGACGGCGCGGTGGATCAGTTCCACGGCCTTGGGCAGGTCGAACGGTTTGGGCAGGTACTCGAAGGCCCCACCCTGGAATGCCGAGACCGCGCTGTCCAGATCGGAGAACGCGGTCATGATGATCACCGGCAGGCCCGGCAGGCGCTCCTTGATCTTCTCCAGCAGGTCCAGACCCGAACCGCCAGGCATGCGAATGTCGCTGACCAGGATCTGCGGACCTTCGCTGTCCGGTCCGTCATCGAGCGCGCTGAGCACCTCCTGCGGATTGGTGAAACTGCGCGTCGGCAGGTTCTCGCGCAGCAGGGCCTTCTCCAGCACGAAGCGAATCGATTGGTCGTCATCCACTATCCAGATCGGCTTCATGTGCAGGTCATCCCTTCTTCAGGCAAGGCTTGAGTGGTTGTTGTCAGGGCAACGGAATCAGGATCCTGAAATCCGTCCGACCCGGCACGCTCTCGCACTCGATCAGGCCATGGTGCTGTTGTACGAAGGTCTGTGCCAACGTCAGTCCCAGGCCGGATCCGCCTTCGCGACCCGACACCAGCGGGAAGAAAATGCGATCCTTGATCGAGTCCGGCACACCGGGCCCGTTGTCCAGCACATGCAATTCCAGTGCCAGCTTGTAGCGCTGCTTGCCAAAAGTGACCTGACGCCCCACACGGGTCCTGAAAATGATCTCTGCATCGCCAGCGGCGATGCGTTCGGACAGCGCCTGCGCAGCGTTATGCGCGATGTTGAGTACCGCCTGGATGAGCTGTTCGCGGTCGCCCCGGAACTCGGGGATCGAGGTGTCGTAGTCCCGCACCACGCGCAGGCCGCGCGGAAACTCGGCCAGGATCAGTGACCGGACCCGCTCGCAGACCTCGTGCACGTTGACGTCGCCGACCACATGTGGCCGGCGGTGCGGCGCCAGCAGGCGGTCCACCAGCGACTGCAGGCGGTCGGCCTCGTGGATGATCACCTGCGTGTACTCGATCAGCTCACGGCTTTCCAGATCCATCTGAAGCAGCTGGGCCGCACCCCGGATGCCCCCCAGCGGGTTCTTGATCTCGTGCGCCAGGTTGCGGATCAGCTCCTTGTTGGCCTGGGCCTGGTCCATCATGCGCTCTTCGCGCTCCTGACGCGTCTGCAGCTCCAGCGGCAGCAGTTCCACAACCACCTCGCCGTCGACCTCCGTCTGCGCGACCACCACGTGAACCGGCATGGGCTCATGGCCCAGTCGGCGCAACCAGGCGTCATAGCGCAGCGCGGCGAACTCGTTGCCGCGTGCACCCTGCAGTGCGTTGTCCAGCAACGGCGGCTCGGTGAACCACTCCTGCAGACGCGCGCCGTTGATGCTGCGCCGGGACAGGCCCAGCGCGTCTTCCAGTGCCGCATTGGCGAACAGCACCCGGCCTTCGCCATCCACCACCGCAACCAGCGTGGCCAGCAGGTCCAGCGACTGGAAGCGCTGGGCTGCAGCAGGTGGTCGCGACACCCGCTTGCCGGCCTTCTTCAGGGCGGAGACGGCCGAGGCGGCCGAAGCTGCGATCGAGCGGGAGGCAGGTTTGCCCGTGTCCCCGCTGCTCATCGGGCCGGACTGCCAGGTGCAGCCTTGGGTGCCCCCAGGCGCTCCAGCTCGCGCTGGATGCCGGCCACATCGCTCTCGGCCCGGTTCAGCTCGGCCTTCAGGTCGGCCACGCGGTCCAGGTAACGCTGGTGGTTGCGCCCCTCGATGCCCTGCTTCGGCGGCTGGCCGTCCGCATAGTCGGCCTTCGCCTTGGCCAGGCGCTCCTGCGCCTGCCGCAACTCGTTCTCGAGAATCGCGCGGGCATCGCTTTCGCGCGCACGCTGCGCGGCCGGATCGACCGGGTCACCACCACTGCGGGACGCAGCGGCCGGGCGTGCCGCAGCCGGCGCCGGTGCGGCTCTGGGCGTGGTGCCCTGGATGATGGTGATGTTGCCGCCTTCCATCGGCTTGCACCCGCGTGCCTTGGCCTGCTGGGCGTCGTTGATGTACTCGACGGGTGTTCCCGGGCAGCGGAAGATCGGCCCCTGCGCCTGGACGGACGGCGCGACCACCCCACCGGCCAGCAGGGTCAGCGGCAGCATCAGCAGATAGGTTCGGGACTTGGACATGGACATAGCGCTTGAATGAAGACAGAGCCCGCCCAGCGGCAATGCGCTGATCGGGACCTCACCTGTTGAGAACCATACGGCCGGCAAAAGTGCCCCCTGCCAGCCGGACCTGAGGCCAAGTATGCCGCAAGCGCCCAGCAAAAAGGGGCAGCTTGCGCTGCCCCTGTTACATGCCGTGTCGACGAAAGTCGATCAGAGGCTGTAGTACATGTCGAACTCGGTCGGGGTCACCTCGACGCGGGCACGGTTGACTTCGGCCATCTTCAGCTCGATGTAGGCGTCGAGCATGGAATCGGTGAACACGCCACCCTTGGTCAGGAATGCGCGGTCCTTGTCCAGGTAGTCCAGGGCCATGTCCAGGCTGTGGCAGACGGTCGGCACCAGCTTGTCCTCTTCCGGCGGCAGGTGGTACAGGTCCTTCGTGGCGGCTTCGCCCGGATGGATCTTGTTCTCCACGCCGTCCAGGCCGGCCATCAGCAGGGCCGAGAAGCACAGGTAGGGGTTGGCCATGGGGTCCGGGAAACGGGCCTCGACGCGGCGGCCTTTCGGGTTGGCGACGTACGGGATGCGGATGGAAGCCGAACGGTTCTTGGCCGAGTAGGCCAGTTTCACCGGAGCCTCAAAGTGCGGCACCAGACGCTTGTAGCTGTTGGTGGACGGGTTGGTGATGGCGTTGAGGGCACGGGCGTGCTTGATGATGCCGCCGATGTAGTACAGGGCGAAATCGCTCAGGCCAGCGTAGCCGTCGCCAGCGAACAGGTTCTTGCCGTCCTTCCAGACCGACTGGTGCACGTGCATGCCGGAGCCGTTGTCACCGTGGTAGGGCTTGGGCATGAAGGTCACGGTCTTGCCGTAGGCGTTCGCCACGTTCCAGACCACGTATTTCAGGACCTGCGTCCAGTCGGCGCGCTCGACGAGCGTGCTGAACTTGGTGCCGATCTCGCACTGGCCGGCGCCGGCCACCTCGTGGTGGAACACTTCGACCGGAATGCCCAGGGATTCGAGGATCAGGGACATCTCGGCACGCAGGTCGTGCGTGCTGTCCACCGGCGGCACCGGGAAATAGCCGCCCTTGACGCGCGGACGGTGACCACGGTTGCCACCTTCGAGCTTGGAGCCGCTGGCCCAGGGAGCCTCGTACTCTTCGATTTCGTAGAAGCCGCGGCCGGGCTCACAGCTCCAGCGCACGCCGTCGAAAATGAAGAACTCGGGTTCCGGTCCGAAGTAGGCGGTATCACCCAGACCGGAGGCCTTCAGGTAGGCCTCGGCACGCCGGGCGATGGAGCGCGGGTCGCGGTCATAGGACTTGCCGTCGCTGGGTTCGATCACGTCACACTGCAGGAACAGCGTGGTTTCTTCGAAGAACGGGTCGATGTTGGCGGTGCTCGGGTCGGGCATGAGCTGCATGTCCGAGGCCTCGATGCCTTTCCAGCCGGCCACCGAGGAGCCATCGAAAGCGTGGCCCGAGGTGAACTTGTCCTCGTCGAAAGCGGATACGGGCACGGTCACGTGCTGTTCCTTGCCCCGGGTATCGGTGAAACGGAAGTCGACAAATTTGACTTCGTTGTCTTTCACCATTTGCATCACGTCTGCGACGGTCTTGGCCATCAAAAGCTCCTGTAGCTGGGTGAGTGAAAAAAATTGCTTCGCGGTCAGGCAAGCAGTATCCGTGCCACCTGACGCCCGTTCGTTGTGCGGCGCACAACATCGGGGAATTCATGGCTGCCGCCGGCCATTATCTCCGAGCCGGCATGCACCGGCGCGGCGCAGGCGCCTGACGGTCATCCGCTTGTCAAAGCCTCTGATCCCGGCCTTTTTGGCGCCCCCCGACATGAGCACCATATCGGTGCAATTCATCGCACCATTCCGGTGCTCATCGATCGCGCACCATTTCGGGGCCAAGCCGTGCGCCATGGGCCTTCAGGCCGTCCAGCAGGTCATGGAACGCGCGGGACACGGCCGCCGTCTCGCCCTTGACGCCCAGCTCGATGTGGCGTCCATGCACCGGATGGTCGACGCTGGGCAGCGAGAACACCTTCACCGGATGGTCCTGTTCGATGCGCAGCATCAGGGGGGTGAGTGTGGCTTCCATGGCACCGAACACCACCACCGCCCGTTCCTGGTGCACCAGCGCCCGGTGCAGACCACGGTAGGGGCCGTCCAGAAGACCTTCGATCATGGGCCAGGCCATCACCGGGAACCCGGGGACGAAGTGCACGCGAGCACCGCCGGGGCCGGTACAGCTGAACCCCGGAATCTTGTTGTAGGGATTGGCAATGATCCCGGCCGACGCCGGGAACACGCCCATGTTGAGCCGGTGGACGTTGTCTGGCCGGTCCGGGTCGTAGGTCTGCCCCTGCTCGGCGGCCACGTCGCGCATGCGCTCTTCGATCAGCATGCGCGCCTCGGGGTGCAACCGCAACTCCTGGTCCAGTGCCGCCGCCGCGCACTGGCGCGTGTGGTCGTCCGGCGTGGCGCCAATGCCGCCACAACAGAACACCACATCGGAACCGGCAAAGACCTGGCGCAGGGCCGAGGTGATGCGGCGGGGGTCATCACCGATCAGTTGCGACCACGCCAGCGACAGCCCCCGTTGCCCCAGCAGTTCGATCACCTTGGGCAGGTGCTTGTCGGCCCGGCGGCCGGAGAGGATCTCGTCCCCGATGATGATGAGGCCGAAATCCGGTACGCCGGTCGGATGGCCGTCGGTGGCAGGCTGGGGCTGGGTCATGTCAAAAGGGAGACTTGGGTGGTTCGGGCAGGCTCGGCGGGGCCGCTGTCGATGTTCCGGACGCACCCGGTCCGGGCGGGAGCACGTCAACGATATCGGTCCTGTCAACGGAACCGGGCCCCGGCCGCAGGGCATCAAGGACCTCGACGCCACGGTCGGAACGCATCCGGTCGAGCGCGGCCAGGCAGAAATGGGCAAACCACAGGGAGGCAAACGCGAACACCAGCGTGTAGATCCAGATGGCCAGGGGAACCAGCAGCGGTGCCAGGGCAACGAACAGCGCACCGGATGCCCACAACAGGCTTGGCGCTGCGCCCAGGTAGCCGCTGAGCACACCCATGGCCAGCAGGGAGCCACGATGGGTCTTCAGGATCTCGCGGCGCTCGTCCGCGCTGGCGTGCTCCGCCAGGGCATCGAAAGCGAACACCCGGTAGGTCAGCCAGCCCCAGATCAGGGGCGGCAGGATCAGCACCAGAGGCGGGATCAGCCACAAGGGCATGGACATCACCAGCACCACCAGCGCGAGCAACGTCGACCCCAGCGACCACAGCACGCTGACCAGCAGCGAACCGCCCTGCTTTTTCTGCAGCGCCGGGAAGCGGCGACGCCCCACCAGCGCCACCATGGCGGGCGTCATGAACACCGCCACCAGCAGCAGGCAGCACACCACCGTCACGGGCATGGCCACCAGCAGGACCAGCAACGGGGCCAGCACCGAACGGAAGCCCTCCATGCCCATGCCGTCCAGCCAGCCGAACAAGGTCTGGACAGGCCCCAGGTCCTGCAGGATGGAGGCCAGCTGGGCCACCGCCGAATCCCAGAACAGGTAACCCAGCACGAAAGACA
The DNA here is from genome assembly GCA_041396505.1 of Burkholderiaceae bacterium. Lineage (GTDB taxonomy): Bacteria > Pseudomonadota > Gammaproteobacteria > Burkholderiales > Burkholderiaceae_C > Hydrogenophaga. Next base: position 23,769 of record JAWKYL010000012.1, on the reverse strand, counting down.
GCACCACCATCAGTACCAGCGGCAACAGCGAAATCGCCATGACGCGCGGGTGCAGGCAATAGGCGACGGCGCGCCAGAAAGCATCGAGCAGCAAAGACATGTGCCAAGAATACCCTGTACCGGTGACGTCCGCCCCTGCGACAGCACGGCGGCGCCGGGACCGATAGGATGGCGGCATGGACCGAATCGAAATCGATGGCGTCGGGCTGGAGGTCGCCCACATTCCCGGACCCGCCGACCGGGCGCCCCTGCTGTTCCTGCACGAGGGACTGGGCAGCGTGGCCATGTGGCGCCAGCGTGGCCGCCTCTGGCCGCAGGAGTTGTGCGAAGCCAGCGGGCGCGCCGGCTGGATGTATTCGCGGCGTGGGTATGGGCAGTCGGACCCGGTGCCCGACGTGCGCGGCCCCTGGCACGACGGTGCCACCTGGACGCGTGGCAGGCACCAGCCCGATTACATGCACCGCGAGGCCAGCCGCGTGCTGCCCCGCCTGCTTGACGCACTGGGCCTGCGTGCGCCCGTGCTGGTGGGCCATTCCGACGGCGCCACCATTGCCCTGCTGTACGCCAGCCACCACGATACGGCCGGCTGCGTGGCCATGGCACCCCATGTGATGATCGAGCCGATCGCCCTGACGTCCATTGATGCGGCCCGTGTGGCCTACGAACGAAATGGACTGCGCGAGCGCCTGCAGCGCTACCACGCCGATGTGGACAATGCCTTCTGGCAATGGAACGACGTCTGGCTCAGCGAAGCCTTCCGGTCCTTCGACATCCGCGACCAATGCCGGGACATTCGCGCACCGCTGCTCGTGGTCCAGGGCCAATCGGACGAGTACGGGACGCTGGACCAGGTGGACGCCATCGCCCAGGCCGCCCCCCAGGCCCAGACCTGCGTGCTGCCGGCATGCGGACACAGCCCGCACCGCGATCAACCCGACGCATTGACCGCCCGGCTCCTGCCATTCCTGGCCGGAATCAACTGAACCGGGCGTGATGTCGCACCCGTGAGACACGGGTCCACCGCTCAGGCCCGAAGTCCCACCGGGCAGCCCCCTCGCCCTGCGTCCTGGATGAGCGTCTGATGGCTTTGGGCACAATTGGCGAACTTTTGTCGGACAAATGTCACAAAGTTGGCATCAGCAACGCTGCGACCTCTGGCGTGTCGAAACACACATGCCAGGGTGGCTGAAGGGCTGACCTGCCATTAAAAACGGGGGGAAACCCCAAGAATTGCACACCTTGAACCCCGATTGACCCCTTCAAGGCATGGACAGATCGCGACAATTTCATACACTTTGATACATGTAAAACCAATGTTCCTGCCATGAACTCCTGGACCAACCCCTGGCTGCTTGCCGTACTGGTGCCCGCTTTGCTGGCACTGGGCGGCTTCCTGCACGCCGGCTGGGCCTCGCGGCAGGCACGCAAACGCCGCCGCATCCCGAAGCATTGGCCCCTGAGCACCCGCAGCCTGACCAACAGCGAAGAGGCTCGGGTATGGCACTGGCTGGCACGCGCCTTCTACGACCACCACATCATGATCAAGATGCCGGTCACGCGCTTTACCCTGCCACGTGACCGCGAGCAGGGCATGCACTGGTACCGGTTGCTGGGGGGGGTGTATTGCACCTTCACCATCTGCAAGGCCGACGGGCGTGTGGTCGGTTGCCTGGACGTCCCTGGAACGGCGGGCATTCCCCGGGCCACGCGCCTGCTCAAGCACTCGCTGCTGACCCAGATCGGCCTGCCGTACTGGGTGATCCGTTCGAGCAATCTGCCCTCGGTGGGGGAGATCCGGGCCGAGTTTCTCGGTGAGTCGGTCACCAACCAGGCCATGCGCGAGCGCGAAATGGAAGAACGGGCCATCATCGCGGCGCAGGCCAACCTCAGAACCGCCATCAACCGCCAGCGCAGCAGCCGCCACAGCGATTTGAGCCCGCTGTCCAACTGGTCCAACAGCACGACCGGCCCCCGCAGTGACTATCCGTCACAGTGGCAGGACGAGAACTCGTTCCTGGTGCCCCTGGACAGCCGCAAGGGCGACCTGCTCTGACGCTCTCAAGACACCGCGTCGCCGGCCAGAGACCGGACTTCATCGGCCGTAAGCCAGCGCCAGGCCCCGGCGGCCATGGCGTCCGGCAGCCCCCGCGAACCGATCGACGAGCGGTGCAGCGTCTCGACGCGGTTGCCCACCGCCGCCACCATGCGCTTGACCTGGTGGTACTTGCCTTCGGTCAGGGTCAGCCTGAGCGTACGTTCCCCCACCACCTCACAGGCAGCCGCCCTGACCGGTCGCGGGTCGTCGTCGAGCACGACGCCCTCCAGCAGGCGGCCGACCTGACGTTCGTCCAGCGGATGCTTCACGCCCACCTCGTAGACTTTGGGCACATGGTGCCTGGGCGAGGTCAGCCGGTGGATGAACTTGCCGTCGTCCGACAGCAACAGCAGCCCCGTGGTGTCCTGGTCCAGCCGGCCCACGGCCTGCACCCCGGCCGCCGCCGTCCCGGCACGCTGGCGCAGCGGCGCCGGCAGCAGGGTGTAGACGGACGGGTGTGCGCCGGGCTTGTGCGAGCACTCGAAACCGGACGGTTTGTTGAGCAGCAGGTAGGCCCGCCGCTGGTACTGCCAGGCCTGGCCCTGCACGTGGAACACCAAATCCTGCGTATCCCACTCGGAGAGGGGGTCGGTGCAGACCTGCGCATCTGGCCCGACCGCCACATGGCCCTGCTGGATCAGGCCGGCACAGATCCGGCGCGTGCCGAACCCCTGGGAAAAAAGAACATCCTGCAATGACATAGACATCCGGCCATTTTCGCCGCCTTCATGCCGCCTTGACGACCTTCGGCGAAAATGCCGGGTTGACCCGATCCACGAGACCGAACTGACCCAGAATGCGCAAGCGCCTGAAGGCCAAGCTGCCAACGCCCGAGAGCATCCGCGCCAATCGCTGGTTGCGCTGGCTGGGGCCGCTCCTGCACCATCCCAAGCTCTGGCATTTCAGCCGCCGGGGCATTGCCGTGGGTGTGGCCGTCGGCGTGTTCTTCGGACTGCTCGTTCCGATCGGGCAGATACCCCTGTCCGTGGGCGCGGCGGTCGCCCTGCGGGCCAACGTGCCGGTCGCCGTGGCCAGCACCTTTGTCTCCAATCCGGCCACCTACGCGCCCCTGTGGTACGGCTCTTACCGTCTGGGCAAGTTCGTGCTGGGCCACGAAAAGCCCAGCAAAGCCGAGGCCCTGGCCCTGCTGGACCATGCGCAAACCGAGACCGACAAGGTGCAGTCGCCCAAGGGCTCGCTCAAGCGCTGGTTCCGCCACCTGGGCGACATCGGCAAACCGCTGTTCCTGGGCATGGCACTCATGGCGACCGTCAGTGGCGGGCTGGCCTATTTCCTGGTCAGCGGCATCTGGATTCTGCGGGTACGATGGGTGCGCTCGCGCCGCCTGCGCGGGCGCGGTCCCCAGCGGGTGATGTAGCCGGCCAGGGGGTCGCCAGTGCCCAGACCAGGATCCAAGCCCGCCATGAGCCACGTGTTTTCTCCGCCCCCCGTCGTCTCTGTCCCCGTCGTGGGCCGCCAGGAGACGTTTCCGGTCCATCGCATCTACTGTGTCGGCCGCAACTACGCGGCGCACGCCCGCGAGATGGGTTTCACCGGACGCGAACCCCCCTTCTTTTTCCTCAAACCCGCCGATGCCCTGGTCGTGGTCAGCGGTCCGACGCCCACGGTGCTGCCCTACCCCGGCCTGACGGCCGATCTGCACCACGAGATCGAATGCGTGGTGGCCATCGGCAAAGGCGGGCGCGACATCAGCGCCGTCGACGCCGCGCAACACATCTTTGGCTATGCCGTCGGCATCGACCTGACGCGCCGGGACCTGCAGGCCAGCATGAAACAGCAGGGGCGCCCCTGGTGCATCGGCAAGGCCTTCGACCAGTCGGCCCCGATGGGCCCCATCACCGAAGCGGCGCAGGCGGGCGACCTGTCGGACGCAGCGATCTGGCTGGCCGTCAATGGCCACGAACGCCAGCGCAGCACGCTGGGCGAACTGATCTGGCGCATTCCCGAAGTCATCGAGCACCTCTCGCGGGCCTGGGAACTTCAACCCGGCGACCTCATCTTCACAGGCACCCCCGAAGGGGTCGGCAGCCTGGTGCGCGGCGACGTGGTCACCGCAGGTGTCGACCATTTGACAGACATCGCGATCAAGATCGCTTAAAAGGCGCCGCAAAATCTCCGGGCACACTTATAATTTCGAATAGGTAAATGCATTTCACGACGAAGCGCATTGCCTGGCGCCTAGGGGTTAGACCTCTGACCAGCGGTTTTTCGCCGGCCTAAAGTCACTTCCCGAAGCACCGTTGACCTTTTGACCACACAGGAGACCCCCTCATGATCCAGCGCAGAACCCTGCTCCAGTCCGGCGCCGCCATCGCGCTGGGCGCACCGGCCCTCGTCGGTTTTGCCCAGCAAAGCGTCACGCTCAAGTTCCACACGTTCATGTCACCGCAATCCAATGTGTGGCTGAACATGCACAAGGCCTGGATGGACAAGGTGACCAAGGACTCGGACGGGCGCATCAAGTTCGAAGCCTACCCGGCCATGCAGCTGGGCGGTTCGCCGGTGCAGCTGTTCGACCAGGCCCGCGACGGCGTGGTCGACATCGTCTGGACCCTGCCAGGCAACACGCCGGGCCGCTTCCCGCGCACCGAGGTGTTCGAGCTCCCGTTCATGATGAACAACGCCGAGGCCACCTCCAAGGCTTTCTGGGAGTACATCACGACCATGGCCGCAGACGAGTACCGCGACGTGCATCCGCTGGCTCTGCAGGTGCATGGCCCTGGCATGTTCCACATGCGCAACAAGCTGGTCAAGACCGCCGAGGACCTGAAGGGCTCCAAGGTGCGCGGCCCGACCCGCCAGATCACCAAGATGCTGGGCCTGCTGGGCGCCACGCCGGTGGGCATGCCGCTGCCTCAGATTCCCGACTCCCTGTCCAAGGGCGTCATCGACGGCTGCGTCATTCCCTGGGAAGTGGTGCCTGCCGTCAAGGTGCACGAGCTGACCAAGTTCCACAGCGAGTTCGAGCCGTCCGCAGGTGCGCTCTACACCACCACCTTCGTGATGGCCATGAACAAGGCCAAGTACGCGCAGCTGCCGCCCGACCTCAAGGCCGTCATCGACAAGAACACCGGCGTCGAGACTTCGGGCTGGCTGGGCAAGGTGCAGCAGAGCGGTGACGTCCCGGGCCGCGCCGCTGCCGTCAAGATGGGCAACACCATCCACACCATCTCGGCCTCTGATGCCCAGGAATTCCAGCGCAAGGCGCGCCTGGTCGAAGTCGAGTGGATGCAGGACATGGACAAGCGTGGCTACGACGGCAAGAAGCTGTTCGAGACCGCCAAGGCCCTGATCGAGAAGCACGGCAAGAAGGCCTGATCTTCTTTCAGACGCCAATGAAAACCGGGGCTTGCCCCGGTTTTTTTGTGCCTGCCGGGCTCGGGCTACACTGCCCGGCATGATCCGAACGCCTGCCAAGTTCTGCCGCAACTGCGGCACCGCCGTGGATTTCCGTCTGCCCGACGACGGCGACACCAAGATGCGCGCCGTCTGTCCGGCCTGCCACACGGTGCACTACGACAACCCGCTGAACGTGGTGGGCACGGTGCCGGTCTGGGGCCCGTCGGGCGAACAGGTGCTGCTGTGCCTGCGCAACATCGAACCGCGCCGCGGCAAGTGGACCCTGCCGGCCGGCTTCATGGAACTGGGCGAGACGCTGGCCGAGGGTGCCATGCGCGAAACCGACGAGGAAGCCGGTGCGCAGATCGCGATCGGTGACCTGTTCACGCTGATGAATGTCCCCCGGGTCGGCCAGGTGCATTTCTATTTCCGGGCCCGACTGCTCAGCGACCGCTTTGAACCCGGCATCGAGACCGTCGAGGCGCGGCTGTTCACCGAGAACGAGATACCGTGGGACGACCTGGCGTTCCGGACCGTTCGTGAGACGCTGGAACACTACTTTGCCGACCGGCGCGCCGGGCGCTTCAGCCAGCACATCTTCGACATTGTGTAAGAGGGACCGGGATCGTGGCGGCCATCACAGCCCGCCAACCCGATCCACCCGACGGCCAATGGCGTTCTCCAGTACGGCGGGACCACCGGGTGACGTGACCAACGTGAACCGCTCGCGCGCCCGGGTGATGGCCGTGTAGACCAGTTCGCGTGTGAGCACCGGTGACGCCTGGGCAGGCAAGACCAGTGCGGCGTGCCCGAACTCCGAGCCCTGCGACTTGTGCACCGTGATGGCAAAGGCGGTCTGCACCTGGCGCAAGCGGCTGGGCAGCACCCAGTGCACCTTTTGGGCGCTCGTGCTCCCTGTGCTGCCGGCAAAAGCCACGCGCAGCACGCTCCCGCCGCCGGGCATGGGCGCTGGCAGCGCGATGCCCACGTCACCGTTCATCAGGCCCAGTGCGCGGTCGTTGCGCGTGACCATGACCGGCCGCCCCATGTACCAGCCACCCCGGGGGTCGTCCAGCAGGCCGGCCGTGCGCAACCAGGTTTCCACGGCACGGTTGAGGCCGTCCACGCCTTGCGGGCCCTCCCGCACGGCCGCCAGCAACTGGAACTGTGCCAAGTTCAGGAGCGCCGCCTCCGCCCAGTGGTCGAACGCCTCGGCATCGGCATCCAACGGTGGCCGGCTCTGCCGCAGTGATCGCAGGTAAAGGCCGTACCCACCTTCAGGCAGAGGACCACCCGGTTGCGACCACAGTTCGCCCTGCCCAGGCGGCGGGTCGATGCCGCCGTGCAGGACCAGGGATTTCAGGGCCCTCGGGTTGGCGCCATCCATGGTCTGGAGGTCAGGCAGCCCCGCCTTCAGCACGCGGGCAGCCGCCCTGGCGTCGCCCCGGTTGACTGCGGCGGCCAGACGGCCGATACCGCTGTCGGCACCGAACCGGTGGCTCACCCGCAATTGCGTGACCGCCTGGTCCAGCGGTCGGCCCTGGTTGTCGTTGAGGTCGTCGCCCCATGCGCTGCCGGTCACCTGGCGCACCCAGTCACGGGTCCGGGGGGTGTAATGCCCCTCGTCGGCGCGCCGGCACAGGTCCCCCAGCACCGAACCCGCCTCCACCGAGGCGAGTTGGTCCTTGTCACCCAACAGCACCAGGCGGGCATCGCGCGGCAGCGCAGCCACCAGGCGGGCCATCATCTCCAGGTCCAGCATGGAGGCTTCATCGACCACCAGCACGTCCAGTGGCAACGGGTTGAAGGCGTCGTGGCGGAACCGCCGGCTGTCGGGTCGGCTGGCCAGCAGGCGGTGCACCGTGACCACGTCGACCGGAATTGCCTGGCGCAACGTATCGGGTGCATACAGCCCCTGCAGAGGCAGGTTCTTCACGGCACCGGCGATGGACGCATTCAGCCGGGCGGCGGCCTTGCCGGTGGGCGCGGCCAGGCGGATGCGCAGGCGTTGCTGGCCGCTGCTGGCGGTCAGTGCCAGGTGCTGCAGCAAGGCCAGCAGCCGCACCACCGTGGTGGTCTTGCCGGTGCCCGGTCCTCCCGTGACGATGGCAAAGTGGCTGCGCGCCGCCAGCGCACAGGCCACCTGCTGCCAGTCGAGCGGCATCGGAGCGGAATCACCCGAGCGGCCGGGAAACAGCACGCGCAAAGCGTGCCCCAGTGCATCGGCGGACTCGGGCAATGCTGCATCACATGGCCAGTCCAGCCTGGCATCAATGTCCTGGCGCACGGCCTGCTCATAGGACCAGAAACGGCGCAGGTACAGCCGGTTGCCGTCCAGCACCAGCGGCGTCGAGCCCGGTCCGTGGCCCACCAGGACCGGATGGTCGAGGGCCTGGCGCCAGTGTTCAAGCGTCACGCCGCGCAGCAGCTCGACGGGGCCCGGCCCGGCTTCGCCGGGTTGCGGGTCCGATGGCATCAGCGCGGCCGCTGGCAGCGAAAGTGCCCGGCCTGCATCATCCAGAGTCGCCCCCAGATCCAGGCAGACATGACCCCGGCCCAGCTGATGGCTGGCCCAGGCGGCACTGGCCAGCAGCAGCGGTCCGGCATCGGATGCCTGGCCGGCCAGAAAGGCAGCGAACTGGCGGTCCAGCGGGCGCAACCAGCCTTGATCGACCCAATGGTCGAGCAGGCGCACAGCAGGCGTTGGCACGCGACCGAGCAGGCTCATGCGCTTGCCTCCATCGGGTTGGCGCCAAACAGCGCGTCCAGTCGCTCGATCAGGGCGCGCGGTGGCCGGGTGGCATGAACGCCCTGCCCCGGCGCCGCATGCCCCCGCAAAAACAGCACCAGGGCACCGCCCACATGCCGGTCGTAGTCGTAATCGGGCAAGCGGCTGCGCAGCAGCCGGTGCAGGGCCAGCGTATAGAGCGCGTACTGCAGCTCCAGCCGGTGGGACAGCACGGCGTCGGCCAGTGCGTCAGGGTGGTAGTGGCTGTCGTCCGGTCCCAGCCAGTTGGACTTGTGGTCCAGCACGAAGTAGCGACCCTCGTGCTCGAACACCAGGTCGATGAAGCCCTTGAAAAGGCCTTGCAGCTGCAGGGGCGCCAGCATGGGGCGATCCATCCCGGGCAGCAGGTACTCGCGCACGGCGGCATCCACGGCCTGGGCATCGACGCCCTGCACCGGCAACCAGAACTCCATCTCCACCTGGTAGTGACGCCATCCGGAAGGCGCCACGCTCTCCTCGCCCGGAGCCAGGCTGCCCAGTGACAGCGGTGTGCCGACCCAGGCCCCGAGCCAGTGCTGCAGCAACTCGGTCCAGCGGCTCCAGCCACGCAGGTTGCAGCGCCTGGCCACCAGGTCGTCCAGGTCCTGGCGGGCAGCCGCGTCACTGGCCAGCCGTGCGAAGCCTCGCCGGCCAGCCCATTCCAGCAACTGGTGCAGGAAGGTACCCGGTCCGGCGCCTCGGTCAAAGGCGTGCAGGGTCAGCGAGGCCGGTTCCGTCGGCGCCACGTCGGCGACCTGCCCTTCCTGCCATGCCTGGACAAACCGTTCTTCGGTCGCGTTGCGGGTGGCCGCAGTGCCACCGGCAGCGCCATCGGGTGAGGCCAGCGTTTCGACACGCAAGGCCGAGTAGCTCGCAATCCACCAGGGCGCATGAGGTTGCTCGCGCCGCGGCGGCTCAGGACGTTGCGGCGCGGGTGGCGTGTGGTCCGTATAGACCAGGTCGTCGTTCTCCGGGGCCGCGATCAAGGCCATCACCGCATCACCATCGGCGGCAGGACGCGCACTCAGCCGGTCGGCGGCGTCGACAAGGGCCTCATAGCCGTCGTCGGGTTGCAGACCCAGCAGATGGGCCAGGGCGCTGTGCCCGATGGCCTTCTTGTCCGGCACCAGGCCCACCCAGGTCACGTGCCGCGCACGCGTGAGCGCCACGTACAGCTTGCGCAGATCTTCCTTCAGGCGCTCGCCGTCGGCAGCCGCGATGGCCTCGGTCGACGGCCTGGCCTGCACATGCCAGTGACCGCTGTCGTCGCGCCAGCGCAGGGGCTCGTTCGTTTTCGGGGCCACCCGTCGCGTGTGCGTCCCGAAGGGCAGGAACACCAGCGGGTATTCCAGCCCCTTGGACTTGTGCACCGTGACGACCGTGACCAGGCTGGCCTCGCTTTCCAGCCGCAGGCGCCTGCCGTCCTCGCCGGACGAGCGGGCATCTTCGGCACGCTGCTCGGCGAGCCAGCGCACCAGGGCGTGTTCGCCGTCCAGCGTGACGCTGGCTTCCTGCAGCAGTTCGCTCAGGTGCAGCAGGTCGGTCAGCGCACGCTCGTTGCCAACGGCCAGCAGGTGCTGAGCGACGCTGAAGTCATGCACCAGTCGTCGCAGCATGGGCAGCACGCCCTGGCGCTGCCAGACCATGCGGTAGTCGCGGAACTGCAGTACGCGGGCCTCCCAGGCCAGTTCGTCGTGGTTCAGGCGGTCGAGTTCGGTCCAGTCCAGGTCCAGGGTGGCCGTGGCCAGGGCGGCCCGCAGACGCCGGTCGTCGTCGGGCTCGGCACAGGCCTGCAACCAGCGCTGCACATCGGCGGTCACGGTGCTGCGGAACACCGATTCGCGGTCCGACAGGTAGACACTGCGCACGCCCCGGGCGCGCAGGGCCTGGCGCACCGCCTCGGCCTCGATGCCGCTGTGCACCAGCACCGCCAGGTCGCCCGGCGCCACCGGCTGCCAGTCACCCCGGTCGTCCAGGAACCCGGCCTGGCCTGACTGGCCGGCGCGCAGCAGGCGGACCACCTCGGTGGCACAGGCATCGGCCACCCGCCGGCGCAGCGCGTCCGAGGTGGTCGCGCGGTCGGGGTCGAATGTCCAGCACACCAGGGCGGGCGAGGCGTCGCCCTGCGTTGTCCGGTCGATCCATTGCGCGCGTCGCCCGTGTGCCTGGACCGGAAGAAACGGAACCGGGTTGTCCCCGTCCTGGCGGAAGCCGAATGCGCCGCCTCCGGTGTCTTCGCCATGGGCAAAGAGACGGTTCACCGCCTCCACCATGGCCGGGCTGGACCGGAAATTGGTCCCCAGCGTGTCGAGGCGGCCGGCCGTGTCGCGCCGGGCCACCAGGTAGGTATGGATGTCCGCGCCCCTGAAGCTGTAGATGGCCTGCTTGGGGTCACCAATGAGCACCAGTGCGGTTTCGTCCGCGTTGTCACGCACACGGTAGACGGCGTCGAAGATGCGGTACTGAACCGGGTCGGTGTCCTGGAATTCGTCGATCAGGGCGACCGGGAACTGGCGCCGCACCTGTTCTGCCAGACGGGTACCGTTGGGGCCATGCAGCGCAGCCTCGAAGCGGGTGAGCAGGCTGTCAAAGCCCATCAGGGCGCGCCGTTGCTGCTCGGCCTCGAAGCGGGCCGCCACATCGTGGACGGCATGGCACAGCATGTCGAAACCCGGATCGGGCAATCCGGCCAGGGCCGGACGCAGCCCGGCCAGGGCCTGCCAGCCGGGATGCTCCAGCCAGCCTGCGGGCGCGCGCCCCTGCAGGTCGACATCCAGCGCGGGCCTGGCCAGGCGTTGCCAGGCTGTGTCGGTCAGCTGGGGGCCACGGGCAGCCATCGGGTCGGTGGCAGGCAACTCCGCCCACTGGCGCAGCTTGTCGGTCCAGTTCTTGCGCGCCCTCATATCCAGCCACTTGGACTTCACGGCATGGTCCAGCATGGACGCCAGCTCAACCGCCCAGCCGCCGTCACCGGCCCAGGGGGCCTGCAGTTCGGCCACCAGGCGAGCCGCCTCCTGCGCGGCAGTGTGAAAGGCCTGGGCCGGCGGCAAGCCTGGCGGCACATCGTCGCGCCAGGCCATGGGACGTTCGATGGCCGCGAGTAGCGCATCCGGCCCCGACCACAGACCCTGGACCTGCCCGGCCTGTTCCCGCGTGAGCGGGGTGAAATGGGCACGCCAGTGGTCGCGCACGGCCTCGGCCAGCATGGGTCCGGTGTCGGGCTCCAGTGCCTGGGTGAACAGGCTGCCACTGTCGAAGGCGTGCTCGGACAGCATGCGCTTGCACCAGCCATGGATGGTGGAAACGGCCGCTTCGTCCATCCACTCCGCCGCCAGACGCAGGCGGGCCGCGCAATCGGCCCACTGCGCCGGCGGGTAGGTCTGACGCAGGTTCAGCAACAACGCATCGAATCCCCGGGTCGCGTCGTCATCGGCCGAATCGAAGCACCGCGCTGCCTGGGCCAGGCGGTCGCGGATGCGGCCACGCAGCTCCTGCGTCGCCGCATCGGTGAAGGTGACGACCAGGATCTCCGGCGGATTCAGCGACCGCCCGAAACCTGCCGGCCCCCCATGGCCCAGCACCAGCCGCAGGTAGAGGGCGGCAATGGTGAACGTCTTGCCGGTACCGGCACTGGCCTCGATCAGCCGGCTGCCCTTGAGAGGAAAATCCAGCGGATCAAGCACCCGAGGCGTCGTACCCGTCATGGGGCGACCTCCGGCGCGTCGGCGTCACGGTCCGCGTCGCGGCCCTGGCGCCTGCCCCGGGCGCTGCCTGGCGAAGACGCCCCGCCTTGGCGGGGAATGGCCTGGTCCAGGGGCACAGCCAGCGCGTCGCACCAGCGAACAAATTCACCATCCGACCACAGGGCCTGGAAATCGGGAAACACGCGCGCCAGCTCGGCCTGCCGGTCTCGCTCGCCCGTACTCCAGCCGCCTTCGTAGTGCGCGCGCGCCTTCTCACGCGCGTTGGCGTCATCGGCCTTATCGGCATCGCCGGCCTGCTGCGCCAGCCAGACCTGCACCGTCCCCCAGGCCAGGGGCAAGGGCTGGCGCATGCCCGCATCGCGGGCTCTGAGCAAAGCGTCCCAGGCCGCCTGCAATGGCCCTTCGGACAAGGGAGCCCAGTCGACCTGGCTTTCGGCGTCCAGCATGCAGGTGTGCGTCGGCCCCAGCGCCAGGTTGGCGGCCAGGTGGTGGACCCAGAAGGCGGCCAGGCGCTCCAGCCGGTAGGTGTTGCCCTTGGTGTCGTACAGCGTCGAACTGCTGAGCACGAGGCGGCATCGCTCGCCCGCCTCGTTTGCCCAAAGCTGATCGATCCAGCCTTGCACACGGCCAAACCCCAGCCCCGCCGGCGCCGGCAGGTCCAGTTCATGGGCGGGCAAGGACACGGGCCAGCGCGTTCTCGCTTCGGACAGGCGGCGCAGCATGCCGGGCAGCGGCTCGGCCATGTCCTCGGCCACCAGGGCGCCGAAGGCGCCAGGGGGCCATGCGCCACGCCGGATCTGCGACTGCAGGCGCTCCTGCAGGACGGTGTCCGTGTCGTCCCCGGCATTGAGCGCGGCCACCTGCGCCTGGATCAGCTCATCCTTGAGCTGCCAGTGGGTCAGGCCATCCAGCACGAAGGGCTCGACATCGTCGCTGGCGGGATCGTCATCGTCGAAGTACACACCCAGGCGATCCTGCAGAAAGGCCCTGACCGGTCGCCTCAGAAACGCCGCCAGATCAGACAGGGCCAGGGTATCGGCCGGCGCCTGGGCCGGCAGGGGCAGGCCGCGGTCACGCGACGGGCCGGCGCCGCCGCTGGCAGGCTCTGGTGCATCGGCGATGCGCCATTCGTGCGCATGGCTGAACAGGCGGGGGTCGCCCGTCTGCCGGTAATAGGCCGGATCGAAAGGCTGCATGCGGTGCTCAAGGGTGAGCGCCTGCAGCAGGTGCTGGCCCGCCTCATGGGCCGGCAACTCACCGTCACCCGGCAGGCACCAGCCCTGGGCCAGGTGGTCGCGCAACTGGGCGACGAGCACCGATGGCGGCCGCTCGGCCAGATCGTGGATGCTGCGTCCGCACCAGCTGACCAGCAGGCGGTCACGTGCCGACAGCAGGGCCTCCAGGAACAGGTAACGGTCATCCTCGCGACGCGAGCGGTCGCCCGGACGCCAGTCGTGCGCCATCAGGTCGAAATCCATGGGCGGACGGCTGCGCGGATACTCGCCGTCGTTCATGCCCAGCAGCGCCACGAACCGAAACGGAATCGCCCGCATGGGCATGAGCGTGGCGATGGTCACACCACCGCCCAGGAAGCCCTGCTGCAGCGAGCTGTCGTCCAGCCGCTCCAGCCAGTGCTCGCGCACCACGGCCAGTGGCAGGGTGTCCTGCAGACCGGCCAGTGAACAGGCCTGCAGCCAGTCTTCGAGTGCGCCGTCCAGGCGCTGCATCGTCAAGGCATCGCGCCCGTCATCGGCCCTGAAGCAATCGGCCAGCAAGGCGCGCAGGGCGACACCCCAGTCGGCCGGGCAGCGGTCGGTCTGCAAGGCGCGCCAGTGCTGCTCCAAGGTCTGCAACAGCGTGACCAGTGCACCCAGTGCCGGCGCCTCCAGGCCTCCGACCTCGTCCACCGGCTCGATGCCGTTCCAGGCCCCCGCCTGTCCGGCCGCGTAGCCCAGCAGCAGCCGCACCAGACCCCGGTCCCAGGTGTGTTCGCCCTCCAGAGCAGGCAAACCCAGTGATTCGCGCTGGTCCGCGTGCAGGCCCCAGCGCACCTGCGCGGCGGCCACCCAGCGCCGCAGCAACGGCAGGCTGTCTTCGTCGATGTCGAAGCGCGCACGCAGGGCCGGCACCTCCAGCCAGTCCAGCACCTCGCTGACGGTCACGCGACCGACCGGCAGGGACAGCAGCCGCTCCAGCGCCCCCAGCAGCGGATCGTGCCGGCGCTGCTGCCGGTCGACCAGATGGAATGGGATGTGGCGCGGGTCGCCCGGATGGGTCTGCCCGAAGACCGCCTGGACGTGCGGCGCATAGTCGGCCACCTCGGGCACCATGACGATGACATCCCGCGGTTGCAGAGTGGCGTCCCGCGCGAAGGCATCCAGCAACTGGTCGTGCAGCACCTCGACCTCGCGCTGGCGGCTGTGGGCAACATGAAAACGCAGCGAGTCGTCGCTCGCCGCATCCACGGGCGGCCACAAGGCGCGGGACTCGGCCACCGGGCGCAGGTCCAGCAGGTCGTCCTGCAACTGCCCGAGCAGGCGCCCGGGCGCGGGCCGGTCTTCCGGGGTGAAGCAGTCAATGCGCTGACCGATGTCAGCAAACCGGGCGGCGTAGCGTTCATGGTCGTCGTGGGCGTCGACCAGGGCCATGAAGTCCCGTCCCTGCTTGCCCCAGGCGGCCAGCAGGGGGTGGCCATGCACATGCAGCGACGGCGCATCGACCGCCGGCACCGGGGCACCCGCGCGTGGCCGATGGCGACGGAACGTCGTGCGCAGCAGGTCGCGGTCGGCCACGATGTGTGACCAGTCATGGCGGCTGGGGTTGTGCACGAACATGAGCACCTGCACCCAGCGCGCCAGATGGGCCAGCACCTCCAGCGACTGCTGCGGCAAGGACGAGATGCCGAACACCAGCAGGCGCGCCGGCAAGCCGGCCGGCCGGGGCGTGCCCGGATCGGTGGCAAGCTGGAGAAAGCGGCGGTGCACGTCGGCCCGTCCGCTGTCGGCCAGCGCAGACCCCACGTCCTGGCGCAAATGTCGCCAGAGCAACGGCTGCCAGCGCATGGCTTCGGGCACAGGCTGGGTGACGCCGCGCGCGGTCGTCAGTGTGTCATCGCCATCGGCCCAGGCCGCGAGCCAGTCGGCCCGATATACCTGGTACTGGTCAAACAGGTCGGCCACCCGCTGTGCCAGCTGGTAGCGCCGGCGGCCATCCCGGTCGCCGGACAGAAAGCGGGCCAGCGGCGCGAATGCGTCCTGGAGGGCCGCCTGATCCAGCAGCGATGGCAGAAGGCGCACCAGGCGCCAGAGCAGCAGCGAACGGTCAAAGGGCGAGACGGTCGGCACCCCGTCGGCGCCGAGCACGGCCCGATAGGCATCCCAGATGAAGCGCGCAGGCAGCTGGGTCTCCAGCGCCGCCGCCACGCCCAGCCCGCCATCGGCCGGCTCGGCGGCCAGCGAGCGCCGCAGCCACTGGGCCACGCCGTTGCTCTGCACCAGCACGACTTCGTTGTCCAGCGGCGCCAGCGGGTAACGCGCCACCCACTGGGTGAGCAGGGCCAGCAGAGACTCGGGCTGGTCACCGTGCAGCACCATGAAACCCGGCGTCAGATCGGCGGTCGAGGTCATGGCAGAGGGATGGTCGGAGGGTGAAAGGCTGGCACGCGCATGTCCGACGGATCATGCCACGGCCTGCCATCCGGACTGGTGGCACCGCCGTGCCAGAAACCGAGCGAAGCTAGAAGCTGCCGGCGAACTGGTAACGGCCTGCCGGGTGCCACATGGTCGCCACCGAAGCGACCCGCCCCATCGAGCGGGTCTGCCGCCGCAGCACCAGGCAAGGGTCGCCAGCCGACATGGCCAGCACCTCGGCCACGTCGGGCGGTGGCAGCACCGCTTCGATCACGAAGGACACCCCTTGCAAGGGCGCCACACGCATCAGGTAGGCATTGGGCGTCTGCGAGGTGAAGTCCTGCGCCATGTAGTCGGGCGCGACCTCGGGATTCACATGCCGGTCTTCGACCTGGATGGGCTGTCCGTTCTCGAAGTGCACCACCACCGAATGGAACAGTGGAGATTCGGGCTTGAGCCCGAAGGCGCGGGCCAGCGAATCGCCGGCCTTCAGGCGTTCGAGCCGGTGCAGCTCGCTGCGGTGCTGGTGACCGCGAGCTGCAATCTCCTCGGCGATGTTTCGGATCTCGACCAGGGTGGCCTGGTATTTCTGCTGGGCCACGAAGGTGCCCGAGCCCTGAACGCGCTCGACGATCTGCTCGTCGCCCAGTTCGCGCATGGCCCGGTTGACCGTCATGCGCGAGACGCCGAACTCGCGGGCCAGCGCCTCCTCGCCAGGGATGGCATCGCCCTCCTTCCAGACGCCATTCTGGATCTGCGCCAGGACGTGGTCCTTGATCTGTCGGTAGGCCGGCACGGAAGGTGGCATCAGGGTTTGCACCAAGTTGAACTCGCCTCGATTGTATTGACGTGACAATCCTGTCCGTGGTAATGTATATACAACTTGATCAAATCAAGATGAATTTGTATTTTAACAAACATGGGGCGACCATGAAAAGGCTCTCCCTGGAGACAAGCACCGCGCGCGGCCCGCGCGCCCTCAGTCTGCTCAAGCTGCTGATGTTCAGCGGCGTGGGCGTGTTCCTGTTCTTTGTCCAGATTGACCTGGGCGGACGCAGCACCATCCTGGTGGAGCACGTCAGCGGCTACCTGGTTCGCGAGCAGCGCACACTGGCTGTGCTGTTCATCGTGGCCCTCATGGTCTACGGCGCGCTTCGCCCGGTGCTGGACGGCAGTTGGCGCCGGGGATGGGGTCAGGCCCTGTTCACCGCCGTGAAATGGCTGGGCCTGGCGCTGGCCGGCCTGCACCTGGCGGGCCTGACGCCCGAATGGGCCAACCAGAAGGACATGCTGCCCTTCCTGTTCGAGCGGCTGGCGCTGTCGGTGGGGGTGCTCATTCCCATCGGTGCACTCGCCCTGACCTTTCTGCTGGGCTTTGGCCTGCTGGAGACCATCGGTGTGCTGCTGCAGCGCGTGATGCGCCCGCTGTTCCGCACACCCGGCCACTCGGCGCTGGACGCCGTGGCGTCCTTCGTCGGCAGCTATTCGGTCGGGCTGCTGGTCACGGCCCGGATGTATGCCCAGGGCACGTACTCCGTGCGCGATGCCGCCATCATCGCCACCGGCTTTTCCACTGTGTCGGCCACCTTCATGGTGGTCGTAGCCCGCACGCTGGGCCTGATGGAGCACTGGGGCTTCTACTTCTGGGCCACCCTGTTCGTCACCTTTGCCGTCACCACCATCACGGCCTACCTGCCGCCCATTGCCTTCATCGCCCACCGCGATGGCGCCCCGGAGCCGGCCGACGGCCAGGGTCGCCTGGCGCGTGCACTGGACGCCGGCATTGCGCGCTTCGAGTCGCGCAAGCCGCTGCACACCATGCTGTGGAACAGCCTGCAGGACGGCCTGCGCATGTCGGCCACGGTCGTGTCGAGCATTCTTGCGGTGGGCTTCATCGGCATCTGCCTGGCCAAGTTCACGCCGGTCTTCGAGTGGATCGGGCTGCTGCTCAAGCCGGCCCTGATGCTGGCCGATGCCATGCTGGGCACCACGGGCGCAGGTGCGGCCAGCGGCGCCTTCGCCTCGGGGCTGGCCGAAATGTTCCTGCCGGCCATCCTGCTCAAGGACGCCAGGTTCGCCGTGCGCATGCTGGCCGCCATCGTCTCGGTGAGCATGGTGCTGTTCCTCTCGGGCTGCATCCCTGCATCCTGGCCACCGGCATTCCCTGCGTTTCTCGCACCTGCTCATCGTCTGGCTGATGCGCACCCTGCTGAGCATCGTTCTGGGCGCCGCCGTCATCGCAATGGCCCTGTCGACGGGCTGGTTGCCGACACCCTGAACCCCTGATTGAATCTCTTGTTGAAGTCCCCCAAGGAGGCTGCCATGACCACCACAACCGACCCGCGCCTGGACCCCACCCGCGTCATCCGCGCCCCGCGCGGCAACACGCTCACCTGCAAGAACTGGATCGCCGAAGCGGCCTACCGCATGATCCAGAACAACCTCGACCCCGAGGTGGCCGAGAACCCCCAGCACCTGGTGGTCTATGGTGGCATCGGCCGGGCCGCCCGCAACTGGGCCTGTTTCGACCAGATCCTCGCTTCGCTGAAAGACCTGAACGACGACGAGACGCTGCTGGTGCAGTCGGGCAAGCCGGTCGGCGTGTTCAAGACGCACAGCAACGCCCCGCGCGTGCTGCTGGCCAACAGCAACCTGGTGCCCAAATGGGCGAACTGGGAACACTTCAACGAGCTGGACCGCAAGGGCCTGTTCATGTACGGCCAGATGACCGCCGGCAGCTGGATCTACATCGGCAGCCAGGGCATCGTGCAGGGCACCTTCGAGACCTTCGTCGAAGCCGGCAAGCAGCACTACAACAACGACCTCTCGGGCAAGTGGATCCTCACCGCCGGTCTGGGCGGGATGGGCGGCGCGCAGCCGCTGGCCGCCACGCTGGCCGGGGCCTGCTCGCTCAACGTCGAGTGCCAGCAGAGCAGCATCGACTTCCGCCTGCGCACCCGCTATGTCGACAAACAGGCGCGCGACATCGACCACGCGCTGGAGCTGATCAAGGAACACACCGGCAAGAAGGAAGCTGTCTCCATCGCCCTGCTGGGCAACGCGGCCGAGGTGCTGCCCGAACTGGTCAGGCGGGCGAAGGCCGGCGGTATCAGGCCCGACCTGGTGACCGACCAGACCTCGGCCCACGATCTCATCAACGGCTACCTGCCGGTGGGCTGGACGGTGGAACAGTGGAAGGCCGCGCAGCGCAACCCGTCGCAGCACCCGCGCCTGACCGCCGAAGCCGCCCGGGGCTGCGCGGTCCATGTGCAGGCCATGCTGGACTTCCACGCCATGGGCGTGCCCACCGTCGATTACGGCAACAACATCCGCCAGGTGGCCTTCGACCAGGGCGTGAAGAACGCCTTCGCCTTCCCCGGCTTCGTGCCCGCCTACATCCGCCCCCTGTTCTGCGAAGGCAAGGGACCGTTCCGCTGGGTCGCCCTTTCCGGCGACCCGGAAGACATCTACAAGACCGACGCCAAGATCAAGGAACTGTTCCCGAACAACCACCACACGCACCGCTGGCTGGACATGGCGCGTGACCGCATCGCCTTCCAGGGCCTGCCGGCGCGCATCTGCTGGCTGGGCCTGGGCGAGCGGCACCTCGCGGGCCTGGCCTTCAACGAGATGGTCCGCAAGGGCGAACTCAAGGCGCCCATCGTCATTGGACGCGACCATCTGGACACCGGCTCGGTGGCCAGCCCCAACCGCGAGACCGAAGGAATGAAGGACGGTACCGATGCCGTGTCCGACTGGCCGCTGCTCAACGCCCTGCTCAACACGGCCGGGGGCGCCAGCTGGGTCAGCCTGCACCATGGCGGAGGGGTCGGCATGGGCTACTCACAGCACTCGGGCATGGTTATCGTGGCCGACGGCACCGAGGCCGCCGACGAGCGGCTGGCGCGCGTGCTGGTCAACGACTGTGGCTCGGGCGTCATGCGCCATGCCGATGCGGGCTACGAACTGGCGATGGCGACAGCCAGGAAGCATGGCCTCAAACTGCCCATGATCGGGTAACTGGTTCCCCCCCGCGCCGCCTTCGGTGCCCCCCAGGGGGCGGCGCCACGGGTCCGAAGACACTTCAAGCCTACGCCCCATCACCATGAACGCTTTGACACTCCATCCCGGCCAGATGACACTGACCGACCTGCGCGCCGTCTGGCAGCAGCCGGTGGCCGTGCAGCTGGACACCAGTGCCAGCGCCGCCATCGACGCGTCGGCCGCGGCGATCCACGCCATCGTCGCCAAGGGCGACGCCGCCTACGGCATCAACACCGGCTTCGGCAAACTGGCCAAGACCCGCATCCCCGACCACCAGCTCGAACAGCTGCAGCGCAACCTGATCCTGTCGCACTCGGTCGGCACCGGCGAGCCCATGAGCGACGCCACCGTTCGCCTGGTGATGCTGATGAAGGCTGCCAGCCTGGCGCGCGGCTTCTCGGGCGTGCGTCCGGTCGTCATCGACACGCTGCTGGCGCTGCTGAACGCGGGCGTGATGCCGGTGGTTCCGGTCAAGGGCTCGGTCGGTGCCTCGGGCGACCTGGCGCCCCTGTCGCATATGACACTGGCGCTGATGGGCGAAGGGCCGGTGCGCGTGAAGGGCGAGATCCGCCCGGCCGCCGAGGCGCTCCAGGCCGCCGGCATTGCACCGCTGAAACTGGCGGCCAAGGAGGGCCTGGCCCTGATCAACGGCACCCAGGTATCCACTGCCCTGGCCCTGCACGGCCTGTTCATGGCCGAGCGCCTGCTCGAAGCCGGCACCGTCATCGGCGCACTCTGTGTCGACGCCGCCAAAGGCAGCGACGCTCCCTTTGACCCGCGCATCCACGCCGCGCGCGGCCAGCCCGGCCAGATCGCGCAGGCCGCCGTCACCCGGGCCCTGCTATCCGGCAGTCAGATCCGACAGTCCCACCTGGACAATGACGAACGCGTGCAGGACCCCTACAGCCTGCGCTGCCAGCCCCAGGTCATGGGGGCCTGCCGCGACCTCATCACCAACGCCGCCCGCACGCTGCTGACCGAAGCCAATGCCGTCACCGACAACCCGCTGGTCTTCACCGACACCGGCGACGTGCTCTCCGGCGGCAACTTCCACGCCGAGCCGGTGGCCTTCGCGGCCGACACGCTGGCCCTGGCCATCAGCGAGATCGGCGCCATCTCGGAGCGGCGTATCGCGCTGCTGATCGACAGCACCCTCTCGGGCCTGCCGCCCTTCCTGGTCGAACAGCCCGGCCTGAACAGTGGCTTCATGATTGCCCATGTGACCGCCGCCGCCCTGGCCTCGGAGAACAAGTCGCACGCCCACCCGGCCAGCGTCGACAGCCTGCCCACCAGTGCCAATCAGGAAGACCACGTCAGCATGGCCACCTACGCCGGACGGCGCCTGGCCGAGATGGCCGAGAACACCGCCACCATCCTGGGCATCGAGTGGCTGGCCGCCGCGCAGGGTGTGGACTTTCACCGCCCGCTGCCCACCTCGCCGCGGCTGCAGCAGGCCCAGGCCGCGCTGCGCGCCCAGGTGCCCTTCTATGCCAAGGACCGCCTGTTCGCGCCCGACATCGCGTCGGCGCGGCAACTGGTGCTGGACGGCAGCGCCAGCACCGGGCAGCACGACCTGCTGGCCGAACTCTGGGCCTGAGCATGAACGCGCGGCCTCGCACCCCCGCCAGGACCCTCTGGCACCACGCCCGCCTGGCCACGCTGGCGCCTGGCTCTGCCGACGGGTGGGGGCTGATCGACGACGGCGCACTGCTGACCGACGATGACACCATCATCTGGGCCGGCCCCATGGGCGAACGCCCTGCCGAGGCCGACAGCGCCCGCCACGTCGACCTGCATGGCCTGCTGGTGACCCCGGGCCTGGTCGACTGCCATACCCACCTGGTTTACGGCGGCGACCGCGCCCACGAAGCCGAGATGCGTCTGAACGGCGCCAGCTACGAAGCCATCGCGCGCGCAGGTGGCGGCATCCGCTCCACCGTCAGCGCCACCCGCGCCGCCAGCGAATGCCAGTTGCTGAAACTGACCGCCCACCGCGCCCAGGCCCTCATGGACGAGGGCGTCACCACACTGGAGATCAAGTCGGGCTACGGCCTGAGCCTGGAAGACGAGGCCCGCTGCCTGCGCGTGGCGCGCCAACTGGCCGACGACCGGCAGGTGGACGTGCGCACCACCTTCCTGGGCGCGCACGCCCTGCCGCCCGAATTCGAAGGCCGGCCCGATGACTACATCGACGCCGTCTGCCAGTGGCTGCCGCAATTGCACGCCCAGGGCCTGGTCGATGCGGTCGACGCCTTCTGCGAAAACATCGGCTTCACACCGGCGCAGACGCGGCGTGTGTTCGAAGCCGCGCAGGCGCTGGACCTGCCCGTCAAACTGCACGCGGAGCAGCTGTCCGACCAGGGCGGAGCCGCACTGGCCGCCCGCTTCGGTGCCCTCTCGTGCGACCACCTGGAGCACCTGGGGCCCGACGGCATCGAAGCCATGCAGGCAGCCGGCACCGTCGCCGTCCTGCTGCCCGGCGCCTACTACATGCTGCGCGAGACCCGGGTGCCCCCCATTGCCGCGCTGCGCGAAGCCGGCGTGCCCATGGCCGTGGCCACCGACCACAACCCCGGTACATCGCCCGGTCTCTCGCTGCTGCTGATGGCCCACATGGCCTGCACCTTCTTCCGGCTCACCCCGCTCGAAGCCCTGCAAGGCATCACCGTCCATGCGGCCCGGGCACTCGGGCTGCATGACCGGGGCCACCTGGTCGCCGGCCAGCGCGCCGACTTCGCCGCCTGGGACCTGCGCCACCCCAACGAACTGGCCTACTGGTTTGGCCACAACCCCTGCCGCCGCGTCGTGGTGGCAGGCAAGGAACGCACATGAATCCAGGCTTCAACTGGCAAGGCCGCGCCGACACCGAAGAGAGCGGCGCCACCACCCGCTGGCACCAGCGCGTGCGCCCCCTGGCCGCCGACGCACGTGACGGCGTGGCCCTGATCGGCTTTGCCGTGGACGAAGGCGTGCGGCGCAATGGCGGGCGCCCGGGCGCCGCCCAGGGCCCGCAGGCCATGCGTGCGGCCCTGACCAACATGCCAGTGCTAGGCGAACCCGCCCTCTGGGACGCCGGAGATGTCACCATGGACGGACGCTCGCTGGAAGACGCCCAGCAGGCCCTGGCCGACCGGGTAGCCACGGCCCTGAACCAGGGTTGCCGTCCGCTGGTGATGGGCGGGGGCCATGAAGTGGCCTGGGGCAGCTTCCAGGGGCTGATGCGCGCCCGTCCCGGGCTGAAGCACCCCCTCATCGTCAACCTGGATGCCCATTTCGACCTGCGCCAGGCCGCCCAGGGCAACTCGGGCACGCCGTTTCGACAAATGGCCGACTGGTGCGCGTCGCAGGGCCGGCCATTTCACTACCACGTACTGGGTATCAGCCGCTTCGCCAATACCCAGGCCCTGTTCGACCGCGCCAGCGCGCTCGGCGTGCATTACACGCTGGACGAACACCTCCAGTCTGCCGAGCACCTGGCCCAGGCGCAGGCCGCACTGGCCGACGACCTGGCGCGTTGCGACGGCGTGTACCTGACCGTCTGCCTGGACGTGCTGCCCGCCCCGCTGGCCCCCGGCGTGTCGGCTCCGGCCACCCTGGGCGTGCCCCTGGCCCATGTGGAAACCCTGATCGACCAGGTCATGGCCAGCGGCCGCGTGCGGCTGGCCGACATCGCCGAACTCAACCCCGCGCTCGACGACGACAGCCGCACCGCCCGCGTGGCTGCCCGGCTGGCGGCGCGCATAGCCCGCAGTCCGGTCTGACTCTGCGGCAGTTCCGTTTTCATTCGGACGGATTGCCTTTTCTCTTTAAAAACAATAGACTTTCAAGCATAAATCTATTCACAAATTGATTCCTTGACCGCCCCTACCCCCGCCGACATCGTGACCGCCTTGCGCCAGCTCGGCGGCACGGCCACCAGCCCGCAGCTGCAAACCCGCCTGGGCATCAGCCAGCCCAGCGCCTCGCGCCTGCTGACACCGCTGCTGGCCGAAGGGCTTGTGGTGGGCGTGGGTGCAGCACGAGCCCGGCGCTACCTGCTGCCACGCGAAGTCGACGGCGTGGGCCGTCAGGTGCCCATCCATGCCGTGCAGCCGGATGGCCAGATTCAGTTTTTCGGCACGCTCCTCCCGCTCAGCGGCGGCGGCTTCTGGATGGACGAGGCCGACCGCG
>JAWKYL010000011.1:0-97600 GCA_041396505.1 Burkholderiaceae bacterium | reverse complement strand
GGCCGTGCTGTCCCTGGTCACGGCGTCGCTGGCGGCGATCTTCGTGGAAAAGGACGTGGTTGACGAAGAGCGCCGGATCGATGCCGAACTGCTGCGCGAGATCCGGCACCTGCGGGACGAGGTCCAGTCGCTCAGGGAGCAACTGGCGGCCCCGCCGCGATCAGGTTCATGAACCGGACGACGTCACGCCGGCGGTGCGGATGGCGCAGGGGGTGAACAGGTCCAGTCCGTCGTCCTTTGCCGAGGTCCGCACGTCCATCAGGCCCAGCACCGAATGGAAGATGTTGTCGTGGCTGACCGGCAGGGCAGCGCGCTCCTGAAGACACCGCTGCTCCAGTCTGTTGCGTTGCTGCAGCGAGGGCGAGAGCCAGGCCACCATGGGCACATGGGTCTGCTGGGTGGGCGCCACCGCATACGGCAGGCCGTGCAGGTACAGGCCGTTCTCGCCCAGCGACTCGCCGTGGTCGGACAGGTAGACCAGCCCGGCGTCGTAGCGCGCGGACTGTGATTCAACCCAGGACAAGGCCTTGCCCAGGAAGTGGTCGGTATAGGCCACCGTGTTGTCGTAGGCGTTGCGCACTTCTTCCACGCTGCAGTCGGACAGGTTCTGGCTGGCGCATTCGGGCATGAAGGGCTTGGCGTTGGTTGGCGTGCGCTTGAAGTAGGCCGGGCCGTGGCTGCCCATCTGGTGCAGCACCACGACCACGCCACGGGCGCGGCGCTGTGCGTCGAGCGCGGCCAGCCGCTGGTCCAGGTCCTGCAGCAGGATGTCGTCCCGGCACTCGCCATCGGCACACCATTGCGCGTCGGTCAGTTCGCGTGTGCTGACGTGGGGCACCCGGTCGCACACGCCCTTGCAGCCGGACTGGTTGTCCAGCCACAGCACGGCCAGGCCCGCGTGGTCCAGCACATCCAGGAGGTTTTCGTGTGCCGACCGGCGGTTGCCACCCTGGTCGCGTGTCAGGGGTGAGAAGATGCAGGGCACCGACACCTCGGTGTTGGTGCCGCAGGACGTCACCTGCGGGAAATTGACCAGGCCGCGGTCGCGCTGCCACTTGCCCAGGGTCGGTGTGGTGGGACGGGCATAGCCGTCGAGTCCGAAGTTCTCGGCGCGCACGGTTTCGCCGATTACCAGCACCAGCAGAGGGGGGCGCGCCTGGCCCTGGTAGCTGGCGCCGGTCCTCGCATCCTGACCCACCGGTTGCAGGGCCATGGCCTGGCGGGGCATGCGTTCGGCGACCAGTCCGGCCGAGGCGTAGACCGAGTTGAGCGGGTTGATCATGTAGCGCAAGGTCTTGTGGTTGCGCATCAGGGACGCCAGTCCCTGGTAGTCGGCCAGTCCGAAACCAACGGCCAGAAGCAGTCCGAGGGCGACATTGCCCACATTGCCCAGCACCAGGCGCAGGGGGCTGCGTTGCGGAAGGGGGCGACGCCAGATCCACCACAGCGGAGGTCCGGCAACCAGCAGCAGCGTGAGGGGCAGCGCGGGCGTGAGCAGGTCGCGTACCTCGCGCACGTCGGTGGCCGCCACGTTGGCCAGCATGGAGCTGTCGATGACGATGCCGTAGCTGTGCATGAAGTGCGAGCCCAGGGCGGCGGCCAGCACCAGCACGCTCGCCAGCGGCCGGTACAGGCGCGGCCAGCTGATCAGGGAGAGCAGGGCGAAGTTGGCCGAAGCCACGATGCCGGCCATGGCCGCGATGACCAGCCAGTGGCCGCTTCCCTCGCCAACGGCTGCCCGGGCCGACTGCCACAACGGCAGGTTGCCCGCGACCGTCAGCCACAGCGCCAGCACCAGGTTGTCCGGCCAGAGCGCGCGGGCACGCGCGGTGCCAGACGCCGGTGTGGTCCCGGCGACAGGTGGGCTTGTGACGGTGTGTGTCATGGACGAGGAAGGGTGAATCCGGTTCGGTTCACATCCTCGTATCGTCAAATTAAGCGATCCTTAGGGCTGTCCGGCGGGTGGCGGGCGCTTACGAACGCTTGCAACTGATACAGCCGCGACGGCGGGCGTCTTAAGCTTCGTTAAGCAGGGCCAGAAAAGAATGCACGGCCGATGCGAGTGCATTGACGAATCCTATTAACTGCCCGAGGAGATGAAATGACGCGTGCTTTTGACCCTGGTCGCGAAACCCTGCTGCGCAAGGCCTTGCGCCCCGTTCTGGTTGTTGCCCTGGCGGGCGCACTGGCCGCCTGCGGTGGCGGCGGAGGCGACGGCAGCACCGGCACGCCGACCGGCAAGAGCTTCTCCGGCGTCGTCACCCAGTATGACGGCCAGGGTCTGGTGGTCGACGGCATCCTGATCGACACCTCGTCCCTGTCGGGCCTGCCGGCCAACCTGCAGGTCGGCAGCCAGGTGGAAGTCGACGGGGTGATGGACAACGGTGTCATCATGGCCACGCGCCTCGACCTGGACGACGACAGCAGCGACGACTATCCCGACGGCATCCGCAACGAGATCAAGGGTCGCATCACCGCCATCACCGGGCCGGCCATGTTCTCTGTGGAAGGCGTTCCCGTCGACGCGACGGGTGCCGCGGTGCTGGCCAGCGGCCTCACCATGGGCAGTCTGGTCGAGGTCCATGGCATTCTGGTTGACGGCGTGATGGTGGCCGACAAGGTCGAACTGGAAGATGACGGCAGCGATGACGACAGCGACGACGATCATGATGACGACAGCGATGACGGCGACGATGATCACGACGATGACGGCGAAGATGACGATGACCGAGATGACGATCATTGAGTGAGCTGAAGAGCGCGTGTGCTGCATCAGCGCAGCACGTCGGCGCCCCTCAGGAACATCCCGCTTCGGCGGGATTTTTTTTGATGTCACTTTTCCGATGTGATTGATACATCTGCTCACGGATACGCTTCATGCTGTCTTAAGTGGCGCCGGTTGCAATGCACATGTGGATCAACCGTTCCACATCAATGTCAATATCAACTTCTCAAGGAAACTTGAACATGTTTTTCCGTACCGCTGCTGTCACACTGATTGCCATGGCCTCTGCCACCGCCGCGTTCGCCGGTCCCGCCTGCCAGGTCCCGGAAGCCAAATGGATGAAGGAAGCCGACTTCCGCGCGAAGGTCGAAGCCGAGGGCTACCAGATCAAGACCTTCAAGGTCAGCAAGGGCAAGTGCTACGAGATCTATGGCTTCGACAAGGCGGGCAAGAAGGTCGAGATCTACTTCGATCCCGCCACCGCCGCCGAACTCGAGCGCAAGTGAGCGGACCGGACAACCGAACGTCCGTGAGCACCGTGCCCACACGCCAGCCGCTGCCGAATGAGGGGGAGGTGCGCGTGTGGGACCCGTTTGTCCGCCTGTTCCACTGGAGCCTGGTGACCTGCGTGGTGCTCAATCAGTGGATCCTCGAAGACGGGGAGGGCGCCCACGAGTGGGTGGGCTATGTGGCCAGCGCGCTGGTGGCGGCCCGCATCGTGTGGGGTTTCGTGGGCACGCACCACGCACGTTTTGCCAATTTCTTCCCGACGCCGAGGCGTCTGGGCGCCCATCTCGGCGCCCTGCGCGAGGGTCGCTGGCCACATCATGACGGCCACAACCCGCTGGGCGCGCTGATGATGCTGGCCCTCATGGCCATCGTGCTGGCCCTGGGCCTGACGGGCTGGATGCAGACCACCGATCGCTGGTTCGGTGAAGAGTGGCTCATGGAGCTCCATGAGGTGCTGGCCGATGGCCTGCTGATCGCCGCCGGCGTGCACGCCGCTGCCGCTCTGCTCATGGGGCGACTGGAGCGTGTCAACCTGGTACGGGCGATGATTACCGGCCGCAAGCGGCACTATTGATGCGGCCGGATGGCGGCGACATGGTCACGGCCAGAGCCAGCGCACGAAGGCGGAGAACCAGACGCCGCCGCACAGCACGAGGCTGATGAAGACCGCCGAAGACGCCACGTCCTTGGCGCGTCCCGACAGCTCGTTCCACTGCAGGCCGACACGGTCGACCACCGACTCGATGCCGGTGTTCAGCAGCTCGGTGATGAGCACCAGGGCCAGCAGGGACACCAGGGCAACGCCTTCGAGCCAGCTGCGCGCGAGAAAAGGCGTCCAGGGCAGCAGCACCACCACGAAATAGAGTTCCTGGCGGAACGCCGGCTCATGCCATGCGGCACGCAGCCCCCGGACCGAGTTGCCCCCGGCGCTGATGATGCGTTTCCAACCGTGTTGCTTGGCGTTCATGGAGCGGTTTGCTTGTTCGTTGGCATGGCGTCGCGTGGCCAGACCAGGGCGTAGCGGGTGGTCATCGGGGCCTGGGCCTGGCCGGTTTCCAGCCGGGCACCCATGGCCTCGGCCAGACGGCCCACCAGGCGCAGGCCGAGGCCCAGGCCATCGGCGGCGACCCGGGGACCGCTGCTGGAGCGGCCGCCGTCATCGCTGACGGCCACACCGACCCCATGGGCGTCGGACCAGACGTCGACCTGGATCTGGGTGTCCGGTGGCGTGTGGCGTATGGCGTTGTCGACCAGGTTGCGCAGCGCCAGTTCGAGCAGCGTGGGAATGACATGCACGTGGACGGGCGCCTCGGGTTGCTGCAGCGCCAGCTCATGGCCAAGCTGGTAGGCCTGCGGCGCATGGACTTCAATGATGGATGTCGCCGTGGCACCCAGGTCGACCGCCTGATCCAGCTGGTTCGGTGCATCGCGTTCGGCGCGGGCCAGGTCCAGCAACTGCTGGAGAATGCGACCGGCGCGCAGGGCGTCGCCCTCGAGCCGGGCCAGCGCATCGGGGGTGGGCGACTGGCGCGCTGCGCTGGCGCCCAGTGCCAAGGACGTCAAGGGCGTGCGCAACTCGTGGGCCACGTCGGAGGCAAAGGCGCGTTCACGACGCACCTGTTCGTGCAGAGAGTCGACCAGCTGGTTGATGGCATGGACCGAGCTGGCAAACTCGCGGAACCGGTGGTCGCCGTCCAGCCGGTGGCCGGCCGCGGTGTCCAGCCGGGCCACGTCCTCGGACAGGCGGTCCAGCGGGTGCAGGCCGCGCCGGATGGCCAGCCAGAGCACCAGCATGACGACGGGCAGCACCAGCAGCACCGGCAGCACGATGTGCTCGGCCAGATCGTGTCCCAGGTTCGTGCGCTCCCGCACGTCCACCAGCACACCGGTGCGGTTGCCGGCCTCGTCATCCGCCACGTACATGCGCCATTCCCGGCGCGATCCATTGTCGTCATAGCCGACGGTCTGCAGCCCTGGAGCGGGCAGCTGCGGCAGCCTGAGTCGCGGCGCCAGGTCGTGGGTGTCTTCGACGAGCTGGCCTTCGCGCCAGCGCAGGACGGCCAGCGCGACTGCGTAGTCGCGGTGGTGGGTAGCCCGGTTGGCCGGCGTGTCCAGGCTGGCCTGGTCGCGCGGTGCCAGCAGCAGGCGCGCTACCGAAATCAGCTTGCCATCCGTGAGTTCGCGTGCCTCGTGGTGGCCACTGTTCCAGGCGGCGGCGGCCAGGGTGATCCAGACGATGACCAGGGCGCCTGCGGCCCAGTTCCACAGGTAGCGCTTGAGCGAGGGCAGCTTGCGGCTCATGCCGGGTTTTCAGGCATGAAGTAGCCGACGCCGCGCACGGTGCGGATCAGCCCTTCGCCGAGTTTGCGGCGCAGATGGTGGACGTGCACCTCGATGGCGTTGCTTTCCAGGGCGTCGCCAAACCCGTACAGGGCGGACTCCAGGCGCGACTTGGACATTACGCGGGGGCGCTCCTGCAGCAAGGCCATGAGCAGCGCGTATTCCTTGACGCCCACGGCCACCGGTTCGCCGTCGCGCCAGACCTGCCGTGCCGCCGGGTCGATGACCAGCGGTCCGTACTCGATCTGCGGACGCCGGCGGCCTGCGGCCCGGCGCGTCATGGCACGCAGGCGGGCCAGCATTTCATCGGCGTCGAAAGGCTTGACGAGGTAGTCGTCGGCCCCGCTGTCCAGGCCGGCGATGCGGTCGCTGACGCCGTCGCGGGCGGTCATGATGAGCACCGGCATGTCCGGGTGCAGGCTGGCGCCTTCGCCCGATCCGGTGCTGTCGGACGGGGCGGGCTGGCGGCGCAGGCGGTTCAGCAGGTCCAGGCCGTCGCCGTCGGGCAGGCCGAGGTCCAGCAGCATGACGTCGAAGGGTTCGACGTTCAGTGCGGTCCAGGCCGAGGACAGCGTGCCGCACAGGTCCACCGCATGGCCGTCGCGGCGCAGGGCCGACACGATGCCATCGCCAATGCCCGGATCATCTTCCACCACCAGTACGCGCATGCCTTGGGACCTCGTTCGTGAATGTGGCCGCCGATTGTCCGCCTGTCCGCTTAACCCGAGCTTATCGCCGGCTCACGCGGCCGCCGGTGGCTCGCCACGCTCACGCACGTAGTCCCGGTACCAGTCGACGAAGCGCTGCACGCCTTCACGGATCGGTGTCGCCGGCGAGAAGCCGGTCAGCGCCGACAGGCGCGACACGTCGGCCCAGGTGTCGGGCACGTCGCCCGGCTGCATGGGCAGCATCCGTTTGTCGGCGGCTTTGCCCAGGGCGTCTTCCAGGCAGGCAATGAAGTCCATCAGCATCACGGGGCTGCTGTTGCCGACGTTGAGGATGCGCTGCGGCGGTTCGCTGCCGTCGCGACGGGGCACGCGCTGCAGGACACGGATGATGGCCTCGACCACGTCGCCCACGTAGGTGAAGTCGCGCCGCATGCGGCCCTCGTTGTAGACATCGATGGGCTGGCCCGACTCGATGGCGCGCACGAAGCGGAAGATGGCCATGTCCGGCCGGCCCCAGGGGCCGTAGACGGTGAACAGGCGCAGGCCACTGGCGGGCAGGTCGTACAGGTGGCTGTAGCTGTAGGCCATGACCTCGTTGGCCTTCTTGCTGGCGGCGTACAGCGACACCGGGCGGTCGGTGATCTTGTCTTCCGACAGCGGCATGGTGTTGCCGGCCCCGTAGACCGAGCTGGACGAGGCGTACACCAGATGGCCCACGCCGGCGTGGCGGCAGCCTTCGAGGATGTTCATCATGCCGGCCAGGTTGCTGTCCAGGTAGGCCAGCGGATTCTCGACCGAATAGCGCACACCCGCCTGCGCGGCCAGGTGCAGTACCGCATCGAAGGACTCGCGTGCGAACAGGTCGGCGGTGGCGACCCGGTCGGCCAGGTCCAGCCGTTCGAACCGGAAACCGTGGCGGGCGCCCAGGCGGGCCAGGCGGTCGGCCTTCAGGCGCGGGTCGTAGTAGGGCGTCAGGCTGTCGACGCCCAGCACCTGCAGGCCGGCGTCCAGCAGGCGTTCGCAGAGGTGGTAACCAATGAAGCCGGCAGCGCCAGTGACCAGCACACGGCTCGGCAGGAAGCGTTCCGGGTTCATTCGAGTATGTCCATGCGGCGGGGTGTCCAGGCGAACCGGCGCGCTCGTTCGGGCGCCGGGCAGTCGGCCTTCATGGCCGAGGCGTCCAGCAGTACCCAGTCGCGCCGGTGCGCGGTGCCCAGCACCTGCTGGCGTCCCAGGTCGAAGCACGTCAGCGTCAGGTGGTCGGGCATCAGCAGGACGCGGTTGCGGTCTTCCTGCATCCAGCGCCAGGCGTTGCGCTCCTGCTCGGCCACCGGGGCCAGATAGCTGAAGTGCACCAGGGGCCGGTGCGAGAACAGCAGGAACTGTTCCTTGAACTCCAGCAAGCCGACCTGGTGGCTGGCGTCGACCCGCTGCTCCAGGGTCGCCATCAGGTCCTTCGGCGTGCGGTGTGTATCCATCAGGGGCCAGATCCACCAGGCCACCAGCAGCCAGCAGGCCAGCGCGACCGCAGCCAGCTGTTCGGTCACCTGGCGACGCCAGGTCAGGGCCGTCACGGCCAGCACGGTAGCGCCCATGGCCATCAGCGGCCAGGCCAGGTCGGCCACTTCGTCGGCGTACTCGGTCACCTTCGAGCCCAGGGTCTCCGGGCGCCACCCGGCCAGGGCCCCGAGGGTGACCAGCGCGCCGCCCAGCAGCAGCACGAACAGGCGCAGCATGCCCGTGCTCCAGCGCGTGCCTGACTCGGCCAGCGCCCGCTGCCACACGACCCCGGCCACCAGGGCCAGCATGGGCAGGGCCGGCAGGATGTAGACCTCGCGCTTGCCCCGGCTGAACGAGAAGAACACGATCACCAGCACCACCCAGGCGAACACGATGCGCGCGCGAGGGTCTTCGCGCAGCACGCGCCACAGCCGCCGGGCCTGCGTCAGCAGCAGCACCGCCAGCGGGAACCACACGGTCGGGATGGCAGCGGTCAGGAAGTAGTGCCAGGGCTTGAGGTGTCCCCAGGGGTTGGCGTAGCGCCCGGCGGTCTGCCGGAACAGGATGTTGTCCCGGTAGGCGCGCAACTCGTCGTTGCCCGATGCCGCTACCTGCCAGAGCATGGGACCCAGCCACAGGGCCAGCGTGGCCAGCAGCGCCGCCAGACCCAGCCAGCTGCGGGCGCCCCAGACCCGGCCTGCGGCCGGCCGCTGGAGGGCAGAGCCCCAGATGGCCAGCGGAATCAGCATCAGCACGGGCAGGAAGCCCACGCCCTTGGTCATGATGCCCAGCGCCATGGCTGCGAAGGCGCCCAGGTACCAGCCCCAGGCCGGCCCGGTCATGAAGTGGCGCAGCAGGCCATAGCAGCCCAGCGTGATCCAGAAGCACACCAGGGCGTCGATCTGCGCCGCCTTGGCCTGCAGCAGGAACTGCGGCGTGAACACCAGCACCAGCAGGGCGGTACGGGCCACCTCGCTGCCCCACAGGCGCCTGCCGATGTCGTGCACCAGCCAGAGCGTGCCCATGGCCGCCAGGGCACTGGGCAGCAGGAAGGCGACCTTCAGGTGGCCCGTGATGCCGTAGAACAGGGCGACCAGCCATACGAAGACCGGGGGCTTGTCCGGGTAGGCCTCGCCGCCGCGCATCGGGAACAGCCATTGGCCGGACTCGACCATCTCGCGTGCGATCTGGGCAAAGCGGGGCTCGTCGGCCGGCCAGGGCGCCCGCAGGCCGATGCCCGAGGCCAGCACGATGGCCACGGCCAGGAGAAGCCAGAACACAGGCAGGACGCGCGGGCCGGCCAATGCGCGGGCCGATGGGGTGGACGGGGATGGGGTCATGGGGTCCGGCGATCCTGCAGCACCTGGGCCAGGCGCTGCTTGAAGCCGTTGTGATAGAGGTACAGGGCCAGTGCC
Source organism: Burkholderiaceae bacterium (assembly GCA_041396505.1). Taxonomy (GTDB): domain Bacteria; phylum Pseudomonadota; class Gammaproteobacteria; order Burkholderiales; family Burkholderiaceae_C; genus Hydrogenophaga. The sequence goes on along the minus strand of JAWKYL010000011.1, from coordinate 88,442 downwards.
GTCGAGCCGACCAGCAGGCCCAGGCTCATCCAGATCTTGGAGCCGTCCTGCAGGGCGACGCCGCGCCCGGCATAGCTGAACAGCAGCGACTGCGGCAGGTAGCCGGGCAGGCTGCCCAGCAGGACGGAGCGGCGGCTCAGGCCCGCCAGGGCGGCGGCCACGTTGGTCACCAGGTTGCTGCCCACCGGCATCAGGCGCACGATGCAGATCCACTTCCAGGTGTCGCCACCGAGCACGCGGCGCACCACCTCGATCTTCTGGCCATGGCGCTGGCGCAGCCAGTCCATGCCCATGTGCCGCACCACGTTCATGGTCAGCAGGGCGCCCAGTCCGGTCAGCAGGGTGGCGACGACACCGCCCCACCAGCCCCCCATCAGGTAGCCGCAGCTGAAGGCCAGGATCTGGCGCGGTCCACCCAGCGCGGTGTAGACGATGGCACCCAGCGCAAACACGGGCCAGGCCAGCGCCCAGTGCTGGCGGAACAGGTCACGCAGCAGGTCTTCCTCGGTATAGGCGCCCCACCAGCCGTAGTGGAATGAGGCGAATGCCAGCCCCAGCACCGCTGTCAGCAACAGCGGCTTGACCAGCATGCCCAGGTCCGACCTCATCCCTGAGACGGTCCGTCCAGGACTTCGCGCGCGGCCACCTGGGGCAGCTTGCTGCGCTGGATGAGCCAGCGCACCCCGAACATGTCCACGATGCCCACCCACACGCGGTTCCAGGCGGTGTACTTGGAGATGCCGGCCTGGCGGTGCCGGTGGTTGACCGCGACCACGCTGATGCGCCCGCCCAGACGGCGCACCAGGGCCGGGATGTAGCGGTGCATGTGGTTGAAGTAGGGCAGCAGGAGCCAGGTGCGGCGCGGAATCAGCTTCAGGCCGCAGCCGGTGTCGGGCACGCCGTCGTCCAGGATGCGCCGGCGCACCCCGTTGGCGATCTTCGACTGGAACTTCTTCCACTCGGTGTCGCGCCGGTTCTTGCGGTAGCCGGCGATGCAGAAGTCCGGTCCGTCGGCGGACATGCGCGCCGCGTCGGCCAGCAGGGCCGGAATGTCGGCCGGGTCATTCTGGCCGTCGCCGTCGATGGTCACCAGATAGCGGGCGCGCGCGTGGCGGGCCGCCGTCGCCAGTGCGGTGCTCTGGCCGCAGCTGCGTGCATGGCGCAGCAGCTGGGCGTGGGCCCCCAGCTCACGGCAGCGCGAGAGGAACACATCGCCCGTGCCGTCGCTGCTGCCATCGTCGACCAGCACGATCTCGTAGCTGCACACCGGCTGCAGCGCCGCCACGATCTCGGACACCAGGGACCCGATGTTGCCCGCCTCGTCCTTGGCGGGAATGAGCACGGAGACCTGCAGGTCCGAAGACAGGTCCAGGACATCGGGAAAAGGAGCGGAGAGGGTCATGCGAAGGGGCGCCGGTGCGCCGTAGCGGTGCGTCGCCCGTACCAGGGCAGCATCAAAGGCCGGATTTTCGCATTTTGGCAACCGGACTTAAGTTTGTCTTAAAAACCCGGCGCGAGCATCGGCGGATGCGTCCGACCCTTGCCGAGCTCCTGAAACGTCCCCTGGTCCTCTGGCTGGCCAGCCTGGGTCTGGCCATCGCCTGGGATCTGGGGGCGCAGGACATGCCCGTGATGCACCTGCTGGGCACGGTCCGGGGCTTTGCCCTGAGGGACGAGCCCCTGCTGAGTCTCGGGCTGCACGACGGGTTCCGGCAGCTGGCCCTGGCCCTGCTGGCCGCCCTGGTGCTCTGGACCTTCTGGCCCGGCCCGTCAGCACGCGCACAGCGCCGTGAACGCCTGGCTGTGCTGGGTGCCGTGCTGGTGTCGATCCTGGCGGTCAACCTCATCAAGATCAACAGCCTGACCAGTTGCCCGTGGGACCTGGCCGACTTTGGCGGCCGTGCCCACCACGTCTCACACTGGAGCTGGGGCATCGCGGACGGCGGCCGTGGGCATTGCTTTCCGGGCGGTCATGCCTCCAGCGCGTTCGCCTTCGTCGGCCTGGCATTGCCGGGGCTGACCCGGGGACAGCGGTCCGGCTGGTGGTGGCTGGCCGCGGTGCTGCTGATGGGCGTCGTGGCCGGTGCCGTCCAGACGCTGCGTGGCGCCCACTACCCCAGCCACACCCTGTGGACGCTGGTGGTCTGCCTGGGCAGCGCGGTGCTCGTCTGGGGCGTCGTGATGCGCGGAGCCCGGATGCCCGCGCGCGCCTGAATCACCAACCCAGACCCACGTGCAGTGGCAGGTAGACCGCCATGCCGGTCACGATGGTGCCCAGCACCCCGCGTCGCCAGTAGAACCAGGCCGCGCCGGCCACCGCAGCGTACAGGCGTGCGTCCTGCCAGGTGCTCACGAGACTGCCCTGGGTGGTGATGATTTCGGGAATGACCACCGCCGACAGCGCCGCGATCGGCGCGTACTGCAGGCCGCGCTGGGCCCAGTGCGGCAGGCTCCAGGGACGGTCGGAGAACAGGAAGAACGAGCGCGTGATGACGGTCACCACGCCCATGGCGAGAATGGTCAGCAGGGTGTGCAGGTCCAGGTCAAGCATGGTGTCCGCCCTCGCGGTGGGTGTAGAGGGGCGTTTTCTCCAGCAGCAGGCACAGGGTCACGGCGCAGGCGATGGCGACCAGGATGTTGAGCTTGAGCGGCAGCGCCCAGGCCACCACTGCTGCGGCACCGGCCACGGCGGCCGAGATCATGCGCAGGGGCGAGGTGGCCAGCGAACTGAGCACGCCGAGCAAGGCCAGGATGCCGGCAAAGCCCAGGCCCCATTCGGTTGGGATTGCGTTGGCCAGCACCACGCCGATCACGCTGGCCGTCATCCAGGCGCCGAAGTTGATGGCGCAGTTGCCCATCAGGTAGGCCTGTTGCGCGGTCAGCTCGTCGATCGTCACGCCCGGCTTGGGGTAGCGCCGCGCGAAGAACACATAGCTCAGGTCGCCGGTGACGAAGCCCGAGAGCACGCGCCTGAAGCGGGTCATGTGCATCATGTAAGGGCGCAGATGCACCGAGAAAACCACGAAGCGCAGGTTCACGCAGAAGGCGGCGGCCAGAATCACCCACAGCGGCGCGCCGGCGGCGATCATGGGCACGGCGGCCAGCTGGGCACTGCCGGCGTAGACGATGAAAGTCATGAGCAAGGCTTCCAGCACCGACAGGCCGGACTTGACCATGGCCACGCCCGTCATGAGGCCCCAGGCCGCGATGCCCATGGCGACCGAAGTCTGGTCCCGGATGCCTTCGTAGTATTCGGGCCGCTGGCGGTACTCGGCGCTGAGAAACATCAGTGGCCTCCCTGAGCCGCTGGTGTTGGCGCCGGGATGGCGTCAAACACCTGGCCGGCATTCAGCCCAAACCCGCGCAGGAAATCGGCCGCCGGCAGCCGTTTGCCTCCGGCACGCTGCAGTTCGGTCAGCACCAGCACGCCGTCGCCGGTGGCCACCCGGATGCCCTGCCCGTCGGCGGCCAGTATCTGGCCCGGCACGGCCTGCGCCGGTGGCGGTGTGGATGCCGCCGTGGCCTGCCAGACCTTGATCGCTTCACCCCCCATGGCCGTGCTCGCGCCGGGAAAGGGGTTGAAGGCCCGCACACGCCGCCCGATGGTCTCGGCCGGCCCTGTCCAGTCGATGGCGCCTTCGGCCTTCTCGATCTTGTGGGCATAGGTCACGCCTTCGGCCGGCTGCGCGGTGCGGGGCATGCCGCCGCAGGCGGCCAGCTCCAGGGCCTCGACGATCAGCCGTCCACCCAGCTCGGCCAGCCGGTCGTGCAGGGTGGCGGTGGTGTCGGTGTTGGCGATGGGCAGCCGCTCGACCAGCAGCATGTCGCCGGTGTCCAGGCCCTCGTCCATCTGCATGATGGTCACGCCCGTCTCGGCGTCGCCGGCCTCGATGGCGCGGTGGATGGGCGCCGCGCCGCGCCAGCGCGGCAGGATGGAGGCATGGATGTTCAGGCAGCCCAGTCGCGGCGTCTGCAGCACCCAGGCCGGCAGGATGAGGCCGTAGGCGGCCACCACCATGACATCGGCTGCGGCGGACTCGATGGCCGCGCGTGCGGCTGCGGCGTCTTCCGGGAACTTGCCGTCCAGCCGCAGGCTGCGCGGCTGCGACATCGCGATGCCATGGGCCTGCGCCAGCTGTTTGACCGGCGAGGCCTGGAGCTTCATGCCGCGCCCGGCAGGCCGGTCGGGCTGGCTGAGGACGAGGGGCACCTGGAAACCCGCCGCGAGCAGGCGCTCCAGCGCCACGCGGGCGAACTCCGGCGTACCGGCAAAAATGACTTTCACGCGCGTTCGGCCTCGCGCCGGGCCTTGACCAGCTTGGTCTTGATGCGGTTGCGCTTGAGCGTGGACAGGTATTCGACAAAGACCTTGCCCATCAGGTGGTCCATCTCGTGCTGGATGCAGACGGCCAGCATGCCTTCGGCCTCGATCACGCGGCTCTGGCCCTCGCCGTCGAGGGCGCGCACGCGCACGGCGATCGAGCGTTCGACGCCGTCATAGATGCCGGGCACCGACAGGCAGCCTTCCTCGCCCTTGCGCTTTTCATCGCTGGCCCATTCGAGTTCGGGGTTGATCAGCACCAGGGGCTGGTTGCGCGACTCGCTCACGTCGATGACGATCAGGCGCTCGTGGACGTCGACCTGGGTGGCCGCCAGCCCGACGCCGTTGGCGTCGTACATGGTGGCCAGCATCCGGGGGATGAGGCCACGGATGCGGTCGTCGACGGCCGCGACCGGCCGGGCGACGGTGTGCAGGCGAGGGTCCGGATAACAGAGGATGGGCAGCAGCTCGGGCGAGTTCATGAAAGTCGGGGAAAACCGTTCAGCGGGACGGAAAAACCGGCTGTCGGCGGCGCCATTGGCGTGGCTGCGACACAGATGGCCGTTTGTCGCTATTTTCGCCACTTTTCTCCGGAGGCGCACGCCGTGGGGTCCATTAACATTGCCTAATCAATGGCTTGGGCGCAAAATCAAATGCGACTTGTCAAGACCGACAGTGCCGTGGCGCGTCGGTCCGGCCGCCTGCCAGGCGACCGGCCGGTGTCCGCGAGCCTGCCCCAGGGGCCCTACATGCCATCGAAGACCCGTTCGAAGACCGTTTCGACCTCCACCAGTTTCCGTGCCCCGGCATGTGCTCCGGCTCTACGGCCGCTGGCCTGCGCCGGCCTGTTGCTGGCCAGTGCCATGGCCACCAGCGCGCTGGCCCAGAACTTCCCGATCACGCAGCAGCAGCGCACCACAGCCCAGCAGGTGGCCGAGGCCGGCGTGCCGCTGTCCGAGCTGGCGCCCGATGCGCCGGCCGAGTACACGGTCAAGCGTGGCGACACGCTGTGGGCCATCTCAGGCGTGTTCCTCAAGCGACCCTGGCGCTGGCCCGAGCTGTGGGGCATGAACCTCAAGGACATCCGCAACCCGCACCTGATCTTTCCGGGTCAGATGCTCTACCTGGACATCACCAACGGGCGTGCCCGCCTGAGCGCGCGACGCCCGGGTGGCGGCATGGAGACGATCAAGGTCTCGCCCCGCATCCGCGCCGAGAGCCTGTCGGAGTCGGCCATCCCGCCGATCTCGCTGCAGGCCATCGAGTCCTTCCTGACCGAGCCGCTGGTGGTCGACGAAGCCACGTTTGCCCGTGCGCCGCGCATCGTGGCCACGCCCGAGTCGCGCGTGCTGCTCAGCCGCGGCGACCGTGCCTATGCCCGTGGCCAGTACGGCAGCGGCGAAGCGTCGGACAAACAGGCGGACGGCAAGCCGCTGCGCGTGGCCGATGGCCGCCACTACCGGGTGTTCCGCAACGCGGTGCCCCTGAAGGATCCGGAGACCGGTGCGGTCATTGGTTACGAAGCCCAGTACATCGGCAAGGCCGACCTGGTGCGTGACGAGACCCTGCGTGCCGTGGTGCCGCCACCGAAACCGGCCGGCGAGGCGGTTGCCGGCGACAGCTACAAGCCCCAGTTCGACAACCCCTCGAACATCGCGCGCCAGCCGGTGGCTGCCGCACCGGCGGACAGCCAGGGGCCCGAGTCCGAGATCGTGCCCGCCACCATCGACATCCTCCAGGCCAAGGAAGAGATGCGCGTGGGTGACCGCCTGCTGCCCGAGCCGCCGCGCGAGTTCACCAACTACGTGCCCAGCGCGCCCGCCAGCGAGCTCAAGGGATCGGTGGTCAAGGTCTATGGCAACGCCGTGACCTTTGCCGCGCAGAACCAGGTGGTCGCCATCAACCGCGGTCGCAGTCACGGGGTGGAGCAGGGCCATGTGTTCGCGCTGCAGAGCGAGACTGGCCGCATCGCCGACCGCACCGACGACAGCAAGCCCATGATGCGTCTGCCCGGCGAGCGCAACGGCCTGATGATGGTGTTCCGCACCTTCGACAAGGTGTCTTATGCGCTGGTGCTGGAAATCAACGACGGTGTGAAGGTGGGCGACCGCTTCACCAATCCCTGACGCTTCGCTCGCATCGTTCGCGTGCTTCCTGACGAACTGCGCGTCTGGCTGCGCCTGCTGCTCACGCCAGGCGTCGGACCGGACACCGCGCGCCGCCTGCTGGCGGCTTTCGGTCCGCCGGAGGCGGTCTTTGCCCAGTCGCCGTCGGCCTGGCGGGCGGTGGTCAGTGCGCGCGTCGCCCAGGCCCTGGCTGAACCGCCCACTGAACTCGATGCCCAACTGGCCCGCGCGCTGGACTGGCTGGCGTCGGCGCCCGATCATGCCGTCCTGAGTTTTGCGGATCCGGCCTTTCCGGCGGAATTGCTGCAGATGGCCGACCCTCCGGTGCTGCTCTGGATCCAGGGCGACCCACGGGCGCTGCAGCACCCGGCGCGGCTGGCGATCGTGGGCTCGCGCCATCCGACACCCCAGGGGCAGGCCCATGCGCAGGCGTTTGCCCGGGCGCTGGCCGAGGCCGGTGTCTGTGTGGTGTCCGGCCTGGCAACCGGCATCGACGGGGCGGCCCACGAAGGCGCACTGGAGGGGGGTGGGCCCACGGTGGCGGTGGTGGGCACCGGTCTGGACATCGTGTACCCCCGGCGCCATGCTGCGCTGGCGCAGCGCATCGCCGCCCAGGGTTGCCTGGTGAGCGAATACCTGCCGGGCACCGGTCCGCACCAGTCGCACTTTCCGCGCCGCAACCGCCTGATTGCCGGATTGACGCAAGGCACACTGGTGGTCGAGGCGGCGGTCCAGTCGGGTTCGCTCATCACGGCCCGGCTGGCGGCCGAGCAGGGGCGCGAGGTGTTCGCCATTCCCGGGTCGATTCATTCGCCCCAGGCGCGCGGTTGCCACGCCCTGATTCGCCAGGGCGCCAAACTGGTCGAGTCGGCGCAGGATATTCTGGAAGACCTGCGCCTGCAGCCTCCGGTGGGCGCGTCACAGACAGACCTGTTTCCGGGCGCGCCTGAGGTGGGTCGTGCAGAGCCGGCTGAAGACGAGGTGCTGGCCGCGCTCGGTCACGACCCGGTGAGCTTCGACGCCTTGCAGGCCCGTACCGGCATCGATACCCCCACGCTGCAGGCGCGCTTGCTGGAACTGGAGCTGGATGGACGGGTGGCCCGCCTGCCGGGCGGTCTGCTGCAGCGCCTGGCCAGCGGCTGACGGTCATCGACCGCGGGCGATGCACCCGCCGGGGGCCGCCAGCGCAGGCTGGCCGCCGTGTTCAGTTCAGGAGGCGCTCGGGGTTGGCGTCCAGCTTGGCCAGTGCATCGCGCGTGGCGCGCACGGTCAGGGCCTCTTCCTCGGCAGGCAGCAGCAGGCCGGCCTGCAGGTAGGCTGCCACCCGGTTCATGGGCATCAGGTAGCAGCGGCCGACACTGGTGACAAACAGGAACAGTTGCCCGCGCTCGCTGCGCCAGGCCAGCTGCACGCTGTTGAGGCGCGCGTTGTGGTCCAGCGTGAACCAGGAGCCGACCTGAAGTTCGACAGCCCAGGCCCGCATGGCCTCGTTGGGCTGGCTGCCGCCCTGGCGGATCACCTCGATGTTGCTGGCATCGACGCCGGTGATCATCTCGATGCTTTCGTCGTCCAGGTCCAGGTCGCCCACGCTGCTGTCGGGCAGGAACTCTTCGAGGTTGGACAGGCGCTTGGCCAGGCGATCCAGGCTCTCCTGCGGAATCTGTTCGGTGCGCGACATGAAGGCGTCGGCCAGGGTGTCGCTGGCGGATTTGATGTGCTGGTCCTGCAGGGCTGGCGGATAGCCGAGCAGGCTCATGCCCTGGCGCAGCCGCTGCAGCAGGGCCGGCAGTTGCTGGATGACACGCGCCCGGTCGGATCGGTTAGGCTTGGCACTGGCGGCCCAGAGCAGGTCGGAGGCCACCTGCTTAAGCGAGGCGGTTTCTTCGTGCTTGAGGCCGAATTTCACGCTGGCCACGGCCAGCACCTCGACCCAGACCTTGAAGAGGAAGTCGCGCACCTCGCCGCGCACCGGCATGTCGTCCAGCAGCTTGCGCAGCTCGATGGTGTACTGCACCACCAGGGTCTCTTTCTGCTCGACCTGCTGGGCAATGCTGACGAACTTGCTCGTGGCTTCGTGCTGCTCGCTCAGATAGGTCGAGAGGAATTTCTGGAACTCGTCGTAGACCAGCTGGAACACGCGCCGGCCGGTTTCGGGGTACTGCTCGATGACCTGCACCACACGTTTGATTTCGGTTTCGAGGGCGGCCGAGGTGACGTCGGTCTCGAAACCCAGGACCACCGAGCCCATGCGGTCGATGAGGCGCCGGGCCGGGTGCTGCAGGGCGCTGAAGAATTCGGGTTCGGCCAGGGCCACGCGCAGTACCGGAATCTGCAGGCGCGCGAACCAGACCCGCACGCTGGGCGGGATGCGTTCTTCGGCCAGGATGCTCTGGAACATGAGGGCCACGACCTCGATGGTGGCCTTCTCGCTGGGTGTCTCGGCGGCCTGCTTGAGCTCGTTCGTGCGCTCGCGCAGGGCCTGGGAGGCGCGCTGCACGTGCGCAGTGTCGATGACGGCCAGGGTGCCGCCCGAATGTCCGCCCGAGGGCAGGCCGATGTCCGAGCGGATGACCGGGCTGATGCGCTGGATGGCGTGTTGCAGAGGTGCCGACGGCTCCAGGATCTGCGTGGCCTCGAACTCGCCGCCGACGCGGTCGAGCAGCAGGCGCTTGAGCCGCCCAACCACGCCCTGGGCGCGCTGGCGGGCACGCGCCAGCGGCGAGGTACCGGTCATCAGGCGGGTCTCGTCGTGTACGCCAAAGCCGGCGCGGCGCAGTGACGACGGAGCGCTGCCCGGGACCGAGGCGAAATCGGAACCGATCTGGCTGGTGGTGGCGGCTTCACGGGCGGCAGGCCGGTCGGCGGCGGTGCCCGTGCGGCTGCCGGGTGCGCGCTTGACCAGCGCGTTCAGGTCGATCTCGCGCATGACGCCGCTCTCGACGAGGAACTCGTTGGCGGCCTTGTAGGCCTCATGGAGGCGGTCGGAGAGGATGGGCGCCACGGTCTCCTGGACCAGGGTCCAGCCTTCGCGGCTCATCTGGGCATCGAGCCACTGGTCCAGCAGGGCGCGGGTGATGACATCGGGCAGCAGCACGTCGCCCCGGGGCAGTTCCTGGCGCTTTTCCAGGTGCTGGATGCGCAGGCGCAGTTCGTTGAGTTCGCCGGAGCACTTGTCCAGCACGCGCATGGCCAGACGCGAAGCCAGGATCTGGTCATCGATGGTGCCTTCGGCCACCAGCTCCAGGCTGCCGGAGAGACTGGCCCGGCCGGAATTGGAAAAGCGGGGCAGCAGCGTGCGCTGGATGGCGCGGCGGCTGCTGTTGAGCCAGGCGGCCTGGTTTTTCTGGAAAGCGGTCCAGGCGTCGCGGCGGTCCTGCATCTCGCGCACCGGACCGGCCTGGTCAAGGGCTGCGTTCAGGCGTTGTTCGCAGGCGGTGACGATCTCGGGAAGCGCGCGGCCCACGTGAACCACGAAGAGCTCACGCGCCTGCTTGGCCAGAGAAGAAACGTGCTGGTCTGGGGACGCCACAATGCGTGAAGTATGACACGAATACACCCCCAGCTTCCGGGGCTATCGGTCGCTCCGTGACAAGGTTCCGTCCCTGTTGGTGCTTACACCACAGCGCCGGCGTTGGGATCGTCAGGATCGGAGGACGGGTCGTCCTTCTTCGGGGTGTTCTTGACCAGGTCTTCCCGTTTGACGCCCAGCCACATGGCCACGGAGGCAGCCACGAAGATGGAGGAATAGATGCCAAACAGGATGCCGATGGTCAGCGCCAGGGCGAAGTAGAACAGGGTCGGGCCGCCGAACAGCAGCATGGACAGCACCATGGCCTCGGTCGAGCCGTGGGTGATGACGGTGCGGCTCATGGTCGAGGTGATGGCGTGGTCGATCACCTGGGCCGGCGTCATCTTGCGCTGGCGCCGGAAGGTCTCGCGGATGCGGTCGAAGATGACGACCGATTCGTTGACCGAGTAGCCCAGCACCGCGAGCACGGCGGCCAGCACCGCCAGCGAGAACTCCCACTGGAAGAAGGCGAAGAAGCCCAGGATGATGATGACATCGTGCAGGTTGGCGATGATGGCCGCGACCGAGAACTTCCACTCGAAGCGGAAGGCCAGGTAGATCATGATGCCGACCACCACCAGACCGAGCGCCAGCAGTCCGTCTTCCAGCAGTTCGCGGCCCACCTGCGGGCCGACGAATTCGGTGCGGCGCAACTGGACGGCCGGGTTCTGCTCGCGCAGGGCCTGCAGCACCTGCTCGCTCTGCTGGCCGGAGCTGACGCCGGTCATGGGCGGCAGGCGCAGCAGGACGTCACGCGAGGTGCCGAAGTTCTGCACCGGCACGTCGGCATAGCCCAGGGAGCCGATGACCTGGCGCACGGCCGGCAGGTCGGCCGGCTGCTCGTAGGCCACTTCCATGACGGTGCCGCCAGTGAACTCGACCGACAGGTTCAGGCCCCGGGTGACCAGGAAGAACACGGCCAGCACGAAGGCTATGGTGGAGAACGCGTTGAGGGCCAACGCGTGCTTCATGAAGGGGATGTCGCGACGGACGCGGAAGAATTCCATGGACGTTATCCAGTCTGCTTGATGTCAGCGAGGCGGCGCAGCGGGGTCATTCCGGCTTCCAGATGGTGCCGATCGACAGGGACTTGAGCTTGCGCTGGCGGCCGTACCAGAGGTTGATCAGGCCACGTGAGAAGAACACGGCCGAGAACATGCTGGTCAGGATGCCGATGCAGTGCACCACGGCGAAGCCGCGCACCGGGCCTGTACCGAACAGCAGCAGGGCCAGGCCGGCGATCAGCGTGGTGATGTTCGAGTCGAGGATGGTGCCCCACGCGTTCTCGTAGCCGGCATTGATGGCCGTCTGGGGCGCCGAGCCGCGGCGCAGTTCTTCGCGCACGCGTTCGTTGATCAGCACGTTGGCGTCGATGGCCATGCCCAGCGCCAGGGCCATGGCGGCGATGCCGGGCAGGGTCAGGGTGGCCTGCAGCATGGACAGCACGGCGACCAGCAGGACCAGGTTGAAGGCCAGTGCAATGCTGGAGACCACGCCGAACAGCATGTAGTAGACGCTGATGAAAACGACGATGACGGCAAAGCCCCACATCACGCTATTGAAGCCGCGGGCGATGTTTTCCTTGCCCAGGCTGGGGCCGATGGTGCGTTCCTCGATGATTTCCATCGGGGCGGCCAGCGAGCCGGCGCGCAGCAGCAAGGCGGTGTCGCTGGCTTCGGCGGTGGTCATGGAGCCGGAAATCTGGACCCGGCCGCCACCGATCTCGGTGCGGATGACCGGAGCGGTCACGACCTCGCCCTTGCCCTTCTCGAACAGGATGATCGCCATGCGCTTGCCCACGTTCTCGCGTGTGACGTCGCGGAAGATGCGCGAGCCCTTGGCATCGAGCGTCAGGTGCACGGCCGCTTCCTGGGACTGGCTGTCGAAGCCGGCCTGGGCGTCGGTCAGGTTTTCACCGGTCAGCAGTACCTCGCGGCGCACGATGACGGCACGGCCGCTGCGGTCGAGGTAGCGCTCGGAGCCGAAGGGCACGGGCCCCGTGCCGCGTTCGGCAGCCAGGCCGTCGGTGCTTTCGTCCACGAGGCGGATTTCGAGGGTGGCGGTGCGGCCCAGGATGTCCTTGGCCTTGGCGGTGTCCTGGACGCCGGGCAGCTGCACCACGATGCGGTCCGCACCCTGCTGCTGGATCACGGGTTCGGCCACGCCGAGTTCGTTGATCCGGTTGTGCAGGGTGGTGATGTTCTGCTTGAGGGCCTGGTCCTGGACACTGCGGGCCGCCACCGGGGCAATCGCGGCGCGCAGGCGCTGTTCCTCGCCCTGGCCGGCGTCGGATACCTGCAGTTCGGTGAACTGGTCGGTGATCAGGTTGCGCATGGCTTCGAGCACCTGGGGCTCGCGGGCACGCACCTCGATGGTCTGGCCGTCGCGGGTGATGCCGCCGTGGCGGATGCCCTTCTCGCGGGCGGCCAGTCGCAGGTCGCTGGCGAGCACGTCGGTGCGCCGGGTCAAGGCGGCGTCCATGTCCACCTGGAGCATGAAGTGCACGCCGCCGCGCAGGTCCAGGCCGAGGTACATGGGGGCCGCGCCGAGCGAGGCGAGCCACGCCGGCGTGCGGGGCACCAGGTTCAGCGCCACCACGTGGCTGGGGTCGGCGGGGTCGGGGTTGAGCGCGTGGTCGATGGCATCGCGGGCCTTGATCTGCAGGTCCGTGGTGTCAAAGCGTGCGCGCACCGAGTTGCCTTCGAGCAGGATCGAGGCCGCCTCGATGCTCTCCTGGGCCAGCGCCTGTTCGACCCGGGTCACGGTGTCGGTGCCGACCTGGACCGAGGCGCGGGCGCCCGTGACCTGCACGGCGGGCGATTCGCCGAACAGGTTGGGCAGGGCGTAGATGAGGCCGATCAGAAACGCCACCGCGATGACGGCGTATTTCCACAGCGGGTAACGGTTCATGACTGGCTGCCTTTGATGGCTTGCGGACGGAATCCGGACGGCGGCGGATCGGCCTGCGCCGGCAGACCCGGGTCGCAGGGGTTGCTTACTTCACGGTGCCTTTGGGCAGGACTTGAACCACGGCACTGCGTTGCATCTGGACCTCGATGCCGCTGGCAAGTTCCACGCTGATGTAGGTGTCGCCGATTTTGGAGACCTTGCCGAGGAAGCCACCGGCGGTGACGATCTCGTCGCCCTTGGACAGGGCCTCGACCATGGCCTTGTGCTCTTTCTGGCGCTTCATCTGGGGCCGGATCATGACGAAATACAGCACCACGAACATCAGCACCAGGGGCAGCATGCTCAGCAGGGAAGAAGTGGTGTCGCCACCAGCGGCGGCCTGGGCGTAGGCGGAAGAGATGAACACGGGCGGTCTCCAGCAACAGGAAGTCGTTCGGTACAGGGGATGGGTCGCCCGCCGGCCGGGCCGTCTGGGCCGCGGCGGGCTAGCGACCCGCAACCTTTGATTGTATGCCGCCGGCCCGGATGTGCCATCGGACGGGTGGGTGGCGGCGCAAGCCCTGTGCTGGCGTGCCTGCCATCCATCCGCGGTCATGCGGGCGTCCAGGGTCTTTCACGGTAGATAAAGTAGCAACTTTTCATAAGGTTGCTACTTGCATTAAACTGGCTACCTTATGCGTCAAAGCCATTTCGCAGACACCAACACGGCATACGGTGGTCGCTGGGTCGGCCCTGATGGTGACTTCCTCGTCGAGGTCAAGCGGACCAACAACGCGCGCGACGTGCGAGGCGCGCTTCTGGCGCTTGCCTACGCACTGGAGAACGAGCCGGTCAATGCACAGGCCATGCTGGTGCTGACGGAGTCCAAGCTGAGCACCGTCAGGTTGCGAGAGGAATTGAAGCAGTTCCGTCATATTGTGAAAGAAGGCATAGGGCGGAAAATCCACCTGGTTGCCTACAGTGAAGACATCGACCGGATGAAGGGGGCGCTGCCGCAATCCAGTGATGATCTGGCGGTGTTCATCCACGATCTGGTCCTTCATGACATGGTCACTCACGGCGGGCGGGTCAGCCGCGTGTTCGTGCAGTCGCTGGTTGTCGATCGTTGGTTGCAGGGTCGGCCAATGACCTCCTCCCTGGACGTCCAGGGCGAATCCAAGGCGAGCAAACCCACGGTGATCGCGGCGCTTGAACACCTGAGGAAGCTCGATGTCATTGCTGGTCCATTCGGGGACTTTGCTGTCCAGTTGCCGAGTTGGGACGCATGGCAAAGCCTCGCGCTGGACCTGAAGTCGGAGCGCAAGGCGGTTCATTTCGAGGATCCAAGCGGCCTGGCACGGCGGCCGTCAGCACTCCTGAATCGACTTCTCAAGGTCATGAACCGCGACGGCAGACCGCATGACGTCGCCCTCAGTGGTGTCATGGCGGCCTTTCACTTCCATGAGCATCTGAACATAACAGCAGCGCCGCGCCTTGACCTGAGCGTTTACGACGGCAATACGAGATTTGTGCGCAAGCTGGATGCGGGTCTAGTCAAAACCGAGAACCGGAGAATGCATGCGCCGCTGGTGCTGCATCTGGGGCGGCGCATCCGGACGTCATCGGCTTCGCAGACGCCCGGGTTGAACCTGGCCTCGCCCCTGGAATGCCTGGCCGACTTGCTGGACATCGGCCTCATGGCCGAGGCTTACGATTTTGCACAACACCTGAACAAAACCATCGCTCGCGGCGTCACGTTTTCATGATCGAACCCTACAACATTTCCCCAAGCCAGGTTCTCGATCAGGTCGCCGCTGCGTTGCCTGCCGATGTGCGCGACGACCTGATTGTTTGCGGTTCGCTGGCTGCCGCGTATGGGTTCTTTGCTGGTGATGGAAACAGGGCCATCCGGACAAAGGACATCGACGGCCTGTGCAGTCCTCACGCCAAGGCCGTTGCCGCGGCCACTGCCATCACCGAACAGTTGCTGGGTGCCAACTGGACGCCACGCGACGACCCCCGTTTTCCTCCTGGAAAGCCCGGCGACTCGCCGGATGGCCTGCCGATGGTGCGCCTCCATCCACCAGAGGGCAGCAACTGGTTTCTGGAGCTCATGGCGGCGCCGCCGCCCTACCAGTCAGGATCCGACGCCAAGAAGCTCCAGGCCATTGACACGGCCCACGGTAGCTTTGCGCTTTGCAGCTTCGATTTCCTGGCGCTGGCCGAGTGGAATCCGCAGACAACGAAGGCTGGTATCAAAATCGCTCGTCCAGACATGATCGCGCTGGCGAACATGTTGCATCACCCAACGATCACAGACACGCTCATCGCTGGCACTGAGTGGAAGCGCTCAAACAAGGATCTTGGCCGCGTGCTGGCCCTGGCGCACCTGACCATCGAACGGGACCGGCGTGACGATACCGAGGTTCTGGTCGAATGGCCGGCGAACATGTGGGCCGCATTGCAGGAGAAGTTCGGGGCAGATGCGCAAGCTCTGGCGCTGCGTGCTGGTGCGGGAATTCGGGAGCTGATGCGAAGCGAGTCCGATCTGAGCCAGGCCATCCACATCGCCAATTTGGGTCTGCTCGCGTCGATGGACCTGGGTGTGGAGGCGCTGGCGGCGACTGCGCGCCGCCTGGAGGTGGAAGTGATCGAAGAGCTTGAACTGCTGGGCGGGGGGACGACTTGAGGCGGAGGGTGGGCGTCAGGCCTTCGATTTGACGCTTCTTGGCCATTCACAACCCAAGCTGACCCGCCAGCGTATCCATCCGCGCCTTCACGCAGGGGTCCATGTGCAGGGTCCGTCCCCACTCCCTCCGTGTCTCGCCGGGCCACTTGTGGGTGGCGTCCAGGCCCATCTTGCTGCCCAGGCCGCTCTCGGGGGAGGCGAAGTCCAGGTAGTCGATGGGGGTCTGGTCGATGGTGAAGCTGTCGCGGGCGGGGTCCATGCGGGTGGTGATGGCCCAGATGACCTCGCGCCAGTCGCGCACGTCGATGTCGTCGTCGACCACCACGATGAACTTGGTGTACATGAACTGCCGCAGGTGACTCCAGACGCCCATCATGATGCGCCGGGCGTGGCCGGCGTAGGCCTTGCGGATGGCGACCACGGCCAGGCGGTAGCTGCAGGCCTCGGGGGGCAGGTGGAAGTCGGTGACTTCGGGGAACTGGCGCTGCAGCAGGGGGATGAAGAGTTCGTTCATTGCCACGGCGAGCATGGCGGGTTCGTCGGGCGGTTTGCCGGTGTAGGTGGAGTGGTAGACGGGGTCGCTGCGGTGGGTGATGCGGTCGACGGTGAAGACTGGGAATTCGGCCTGCTCGTTGTAGTAGCCGGTGTGGTCGCCGTAGGGGCCTTCGAGCGCGTGTTGCCAGCCCGAGGGGTGTGACGGGTCGGGGTGGATGTGCCCTTCGAGCACGATCTCCGCATGTGCCGGCACGCGCAGCGGCACGCCGATGGCTTTCACGACTTCGGTCCTGGCGCCGCGCAGCAGCCCGGCGAACTGGTACTCGGACAGGTTGTCGGGCACCGGTGTGACCGCGCCCAGGATGGTGGCGGGGTCGGCACCGATGGCCACGGCGACCGGGTAGGCGCGGTCGGGGTACAGCCGTCCGTGGTCCCGGAAGTCGAGCGCGCCGCCACGGTGGGCGAGCCAGCGCATGACGAGCTGGTTGCGCGAGAGGACCTGCTGGCGGTAGATGCCCAGGTTCTGTCGCGGCTTGTGAGGGCCCTGGGTGATGACCAGGCCCCAGGTGATCAGGGGGGCCACGTCGCCGGGCCAGCAGTGCTGGATGGGCAGTCGGGCCAGGTCCACGTCATCGCCTTCGATGACGACGGCCTGACAGGGCGCGTGGCGGATCTGGGCCGGGCTCATGTGCCAGAGCGAGCGGGCCATGGCACCCAGCCCGGCCACGTCACGCAGGCCGCGGGGTGCTTCAGGTTCTTTCAGCCGGGCGAGCAGCTGGCCGAAGCGGCGCAGGTCGGCAGGCGAGTCCACGCCCATGGCGCGGGCGATGCGGGCCGTGGTGCCGAACAGGTTGCCCAACACCGGCATGGTGTGCCCGGTCGGCTGTTCGAACAGCAGGGCAGGGCCGCCGGCGCGCAGCACGCGGTCGCACAGGGCGGTCATTTCCAGATGGGGCGAGACGGGTTCGCGAACGCGGCGCAGTTCGCCATCGGCTTCGAGCTGGGCGAGAAACTCGCGCAGGTCCCTGTAGGTCACGGCGCCTCCATGGGGGTGTGCAGGCCGGCCCAGCGGGAGCTGGTGGTTTGTGCCAGGTCCGGCAGGTCCAGCAGGTCGAGCACCCGCGCCACACTGGCGTTGACGAGGTCCTCGATGCGTTGCGGTTTCAGGTAGAAGGCGGGCATGGGTGGGCAGACGATGGCGCCCATTTCGGTGACGGCGACCATGTTGCGCAGATGGCCCAGGTGCAGGGGGGTCTCCCGCGCCATCAGGATGAGGCGGCGGCGCTCCTTGAGCATGACGTCGGCGGCGCGGGTGACGAGGTTGTCGGACAGTCCGTGGGCAATGGCTGAGAGCGTGCGCATGGAGCAGGGCGCGACCACCATGGCGTGGCACCGGAAGGAGCCGCTGGCGGGGCCGGCGCCCAGGTCGGAGGCATCGTGTGTGTGGTGCGCGTGTGTGCCCAGGGCGTGCAGGTCCATGCCCAGTTCGTGTTGCGATGTGGTCAGGCCCGACGGCGAGACCACGAGCTGGGTTTCCACGGTTGCGGACTGGTGCAGGACCTGGAGCAGGCGCAGACCGTAGATGGCACCGCTGGCACCCGTGATGGCGACCAGCACGCGGCGCTGTAGGTGGCGATCAGGCATTGGGTGGCTCGTGGCGTTCGGCCAGGTGTTGCCGGATGTCGGCAAGTACCCGCGCAAGCACCATCTCGGCCTGATCGGGGTCGAAGTCCTCGTGCAGGCGTTTGCGGACGCCATAGAGCTGCAGTTCGTGGTGCTGGTCGGGGGTGACGCCGTGGCGCTGGAGGCAATGCCGGGCGCAGGCCAGCGGGCAGCCGTCGAGGGCGATGACGGGACGTCCGGAGCGGGCCAACCGAACCAGCGAAGGCACGTCGCCGCCGACGCCGGCGATGCAGGACATCTCGGCGGTGCCGCTGCGGTCGAGCCTGACGGCGACGTGGTTGGCCAGCTGCGCGGCGCTGGAGCAGCCGGAGCAGGCATACACCAGGGGCCTGTCCTGCTTGTGGGGCGTGTTCATGGCGTGTGTCCGTGGCGCCGGGCCGGTGGGGTGGGGCGCAGGCGGCGCAGCCTGTCGAGCACGGCGGGCGGCGACAGGTCGGCGGCGGTGAAGACGGGCAGGTCGAGTGCGTCCAGTGCGTTCTTGACCACGAGGCCCAGTTCGGTATCGCCTTCCATGGACAGGCGACGGTTGAAGAACAGGGTGTCGGGGTCGACCTGGCGCCGGGCCAGGCGCACGAAGTCATGGGCGCTGGCGCCGATGGTCAGGTCGACCTCGGGATGGGGACGACAGGCAAGGAACTGGCAATCCTGCCAGATGAAGTCGAAGCGCAGGCGGGCGTCGCGCACGGCGATGCGCACGCGCCGGCCTTGCAGGTGTTCCTTCACGTCGTCGGGCAACTGGCGGGACAGGACGAGGTTCAGGCCTGCCACGAGCAGGACGGAGCCTGGGTAGGCGGGCAGGCGTGCGAGCAGTGCCGCGACGGGCGGCGGGAGGTCGCGAACCTGTTCTTGGTTGCGGGACGGATCGCGGGCGGTGGGGCTCATGGGGGCTCCGTTCAGGGGCGGACTGTGCTGGCCGGGGCTGGGCTGCCCACGCGCTCCTGCCCGGGCTGGCCGTGCCAGTAGCCATTGCAGTCGCGGTCGGGCAGCAGGGGCAACAGGGCCTGGCGGGCGGCCTTCGGCGTGAGGCGTCGGTGCAGAACTGCGTGGTACAGGTCGATGATTTCGGGGGTGTGGCGCGACTGCGGACTGATGCGAACGACATCCACCCCGGTGGCCAGCAGGTCGTCCCAGGCGTCGATCAGGCTGTGTACATGGGCCGACTGCGTCTGGATGCCATTGAGGACCAGGAAATCGGCGGCCTCGCGGGTGCGCATGAGCAGGCCGTCAGGATGCGCCAGGCAGCTGAACTGGCAGTCGTCCTTGGGCCGGTTCCGGTGGCGGGCGGTGAAGCAGCGGGCCGAGAAGGCCAGTGGCAGGCGGCCGTGAGCGAACACCTCGGTCTGCAGATTCGGGGGGCGTGCACCTTGCAGGATGGCCAGGTCGTCGCGGCGCATTTCCAGGGGGGCGACCCAGCGCATGGCGCCCAGCGACGCCATCCAGTCCAGCGCTGGTCCGTTGTAGATGTTCAGGTGCGGCCCGGCCACAAAGGGCAGGCGGCCAGCCACCTCGCCCACGGCGGCCATGTCGTTGGCTTCGATGGCGAACTCGCCGTTGGCAGCGACCTTGTGCATGGCGGCGACATCGGACCCGGACTCCAGCAGCACCATGGACGAGAGGATGACGGTCTTTCCCGCTGCCTGCAGCAGGCGGGCCACGTCCAGCCAGTCGGACAGGCGCAGTTCGTGTCGTCGCGAGCAGGTCACTTCGCCCAGGTACACGATGTCCACTGGCGTCCGGGCGATGGCTTCGTAGAAGTCGAACACCGTCGGGCGCGTCCAGTAGTACTGCAGGGGGCCCAGGGCGAGTTTCATTGGCGGTTCATTTCCAGGATCGGTGGTAGGCGCCCAGCGTGTGCTGCTGGCCTTCGGCGACCTTGTCGAGCGCGGCCATCCAGCTGCCGTGCGGGGTGAAGTGCAGCGGCTGGGCGCCGCAGGCGTCGATGGCCTCGCGCCAGACCCGGGTCACCTGGGCCACATAGGCCGGGCTGCGCTGGCGGCCTTCGAGCTTGATGGCGCGCACGCCCATTTGCTGCAACTGGGGCAGCAGGGTGAGTGTGTTGAGGCTGGTGGGCTCTTCGATGGCGTAGTAGTTCTCGTCGTCGCCGACGTCGAAACGGCCTTTGCAGAGGGTGGGGTAGCCGGCGTTTTCGCCCGGGGCGTAGCGGTCGATCAGGACGCCGTTCAGCCGGGATTCCAGGCCGCGCGGCGTTTCCTGCCAGCGCACGGCTTTGGCGGGAGAGCAGACGCCGTGGGTGTTGGGTGACTCGCCGGTGACGTAGGACGAGAGCGCACAGCGCCCTTCGACCATGACGCAGAGGCTGCCGAAGCCGAACACCTCGATCTCGACCGGCGTCTTCTGCACCACCTGCCGCACCTGCTCCAGCGAGAGCACGCGCGGCAGCACGGCGCGGCTGACGCCGAACTGCCGGTGATAGAAGTTGATGGCGTCGTGGTTGGTGGCCGAGCCCTGCACCGACAGGTGCAGGCGCAGGTCCGGATGCCGGTCGTTGGCGTAGCGCATCAGGCCAGGGTCGGCCAGGATGACGGCATCCACGCCCAGCCGGACCGCCTTGTCCAGGGCGTGCTGCCAGCGTTCGGGCTGGGCTGCCTGGGGGTAGGTGTTCAGGGCCATGAAGACCTGGCAGCCGCGGGCGTGGGCATAGGCGATGCCCCTGGCCATGGCGGCATCGTCGAAGTTCAGCCCGGCGAAGTTGCGGGCGTTGGTGGCGTCGCGCAGGCCCAGGTAGACCGCGCTGGCGCCATGGTCCACCGCTTCGCGCAGGGCGGGCAGGCTGCCGGCCGGGCAGACCAGGTCCAGGCTGGCGCTGGCGGAAGGGTTCGATGTCATGCGAGGTCCGCTGGCGGCCGGGGCTTCAGGCGCAGCAGTTGTTCTCGCTGGGCTCGAAGTGGGGGAACAGCAGGTTGTTCTCCAGGTGGATGTGGTGGATCAGGTCGTTCTGCAATTGCGCAATGCCGCTGTAGAGGGCGCGCCAGGTGTTGCAGGCCCCGGCGGGCGGGGTGGCGTCGCCGGTCATGGCCATGAGCTTGTCGAGCAGGTCGCCGTGGCCGGTGTGTTCGTGCCGCATGGCCTGGGTCGGGTACTGCGTGGCCGGCGCGCTGCCGCCGAGCATCAGGGGGAACAGGATCTGTTCCTCTTTCTCCATGTGATCGAGCAGTTCGTCCTGCATGGTCTCCAGGTGGTCGGCCAGGCCGGCCGGCACGTCGGGGTGGTCGCGGTGCACGGCCTCGACGCGACGGGCCATGCGGATGAGCTCGGGCAGCTGCTGGCGGTGGACGGCGTGGTAGCGCTCCAGGATGTGCTCGATCAGAACCGAGGGCTCGGCCGGTGCGTCCTGGGTGTCGGGGCGGTCCAGGGTGGCCAGCTCGGCGCAGACGGCCTCCAGGTCAAGCCCTTTGTTGGCACAGGCCGTGGCCAGCGCGATCTGGCCGCCGCAGCAGAAGTCGAGTTTGAGGCGCCGGAAGACGGCTGTGGCGCCGGGCAGTTCGACGGCGATCTGTCCGAGGGCCTGTTCGCTGCGGTCTGGGGTCAATGTGGTCATGGCATCACCTAAACATTCATGTGGAATGCATGAATTGTCGACTACACTGAAACGACCGCCAATAGTCCGTTCGAACGATGCCTGACTGACGGGCGGACCGGATAATCCGCCCTGCCATGCGACTGACCCACTGGACCGACTACAGCCTGCGCGTGCTCATGTACTGCGCGGCCTGCGAGCAGCGCGCGCAGGCGCCGACCATTGCGGAGATCGCACAGGCGCACGATATCTCGCACAGCCACCTGACCAAGATCGTGATGAACCTGTCGGCCAGGGGCTATCTACAGACCTCTCGCGGACGTGGCGGCGGCATCCGGCTGATGCGGCCGGCATCCGCCATCGTGATTGGCGACGTGGTGCGCCAGACCGAGAGCGACTTCGACATGGTCGAGTGCTTCGATCCGGGCAGCAACCAATGCCCCATGGACGACAGTTGCCGCCTCAAGGGGGCGTTGCGGTCGGCCCTGGACGCCTATCTCGCGGTGCTCGACAAGGTGAAGCTGTCGGACCTGATGCTGCCGGCCGACCGGAGCGCGGCGGCCACGCCCAGGTCGGGATGGCCCCGCATCAGCGTGGCACCGTGAACCGCACCGGCAGGCGGGTGGAGGCGTCGGCGGCAGCGGGCGCCAGTGGCGAGACGAGCAGCGACAGGTCCAGCGTCTGCCCCGCGTGAGCGGCGGCCACGGTCGCCGGCAGGACCAGGCGGACCGGCATGGCATTTGTGCCGGCGGCGTCGACCTGGATGCGGGTGGCGCTGTCGATGCGCAGCGGCAGGTCCGGGGCGCTGTCCAGCCGGAGCACGAATGCGCGGGCCTCTTCCTGGCTGTTGGTGACCTGCAGTCGGAAGGTGTTCTCGATGCTGCCGTTGGCGCCGAAGCGGGCCAGGCTGCCCCGGTCCTTGATCAGGACGGCACTGAAATCGCGCCGGTGGTTCAGGCTCCAGAGCCAGGCGCTGCCGATGGCCAGCAGCAGCACGCCGTAGATGATGACGCGCGGACGCCAGATGCGGGCCAGCATCTGGCGTGGGCCCCAGCCCTGTGCCACGGCGCGTCCGGATGTGTAGCGGATCAGTCCGCGTTCGTATCCCATCCGGTCCATGACGCCGTTGCAGACGTCGATGCAGGCGGCGCAGGCGATGCATTCGTTCTGCAGGCCGTTGCGGATGTCGATGCCGGTGGGGCAGACCTGCACGCACAGGGTGCAGTCCACACAGTCGCCCAGGCCGGCGCTTCGGTGGTCGGTCTTGCGGGCACGGGGGCCGCGGGATTCGCCGCGCGCGCCGTCGTAGGCGATGACCAGCGAGTCCATGTCGATCAGCGCGCTCTGGAAGCGGGCATAGGGGCACATGAACTTGCACATTTGCTCGCGCAGGAAGCCGGCGTTGCCGTAGGTGGCCGCGCCATAGAACAGCACCCAGAACCAGAGCCAGGCGGACTCGGCCGGTTGCAGCAGGGCGGCTGGCAGTTCGCGGATCGGACTGAAATAGCCGACGAAGCTGAAGCCAGTGAACAGCGACAGCATGAGCCAGAGCCCGTGCTTGGCGCCCTTGCGCCGGAGCTTGTGCCAGCCCCAGGGCATGGCGTCGAGGCGGATGCGGGCACTGCGGTCGCCCTCGGTCCGGCGCTCGATCCAGAGGAACAGTTCGGTGTAGACCGTCTGGGGACAGCTGTAGCCGCACCACAGGCGACCGGCAATGGCGGTGAAGAAGAACAGGGCGAGCGCGCTGATGACCAGCAGCACAGCCAGGTAGATGAAGTCCTGCGGCTGCAGCACCAGGCCCAGCACGTAGAAGCGCCGTTCGGTCAGGTCGAACAGCAGGGCCTGGCGGCCGTTCCAGTTCAGCCAGGGCATGCCATAGAAGAACAGCTGGGTCAGCCACACCATGACCCATCGCCAGGACGCGTAGCGCCCGCTGACCGTGCGCGGGTAGATCTTGACCGGATGTTCCGCCACCAGGACGGGTGGGGAAGGGGCGGCTGAACGGGGCTGGGAGTTCACGGCAATGAGCGGGTGTTTAATATGCATTTTAAATGAATCATTAAATCCCGGTCCAGATGTCCACTGTGCAGCCTGACGCCAGCGCGGGATAATCCGCCCCTGTGAGCAACACCGCTTCCCTTTCGACCAAACTGATCCGCATCGGTGCGGGGCTGCTGGTGGTGGCCCTGGCGTCCATCGGCCTGACGCTGTGGGTGACCTGGCAGCTCGAAGGCGGTGCGGCGGCGGTCAACGAAGCCGGCCGGCTTCGCATGCAGACCTGGCGCCTGACGAGTGCGGTCCAGGCCGAGCTGCCCGCGCACGAGATCGAACGGCTCGTCGGCCGGTTTGATGAGAGTCTGCTGTTGCTGCGCGAGGGCGACCCCGGGCGGCCCCTGTTCGTGCCCTGGGACGAGGACGTGCGCCGTGAGTTCGACCATGTCCAGATGCTGTGGCAGCAGCGGCAGGCCGACTGGCAGCGGGGCACGGGGCCCGATGGTGCCCAGGCGGTCGCGTGGGCTGCCTCGTTTGTCGAAGCTGTCGACGGCCTGGTCAATGCCATCGAACGGCAGCTCGCCAGCCTGACGGCGGTGCTCAACCTGTTCCAGTTCCTGATGATGGCGCTGGCCATTGGTGGTGCGGTGGTGATGCTCTACACGGGCTACCGCTACGTGATCAATCCGCTGGCCAGCCTGCGACAGGGCCTGCGGCAGCTGGAGTCGGGCGACTTTGGCACCCGGGTGACCGTGCGATCGAACGACGAGTTCGGACAGGTGGCCGGCGGCTTCAACCGCATGGCTGCAACCCTGCAGGGGCTGTATGAAGGGCTGGAGGCCAAGGTGCAGGCCAAGACCCAGCGCGTCGAAGCGCAGCGGGCCCGGCTGGAAGCGCTGTACGAGGTCAGTGCCTTTCTGGCCCAGGCCAACACGATCGAGGAACTGTCGCGGGGGTTCTCGCAGCGCGTGCGGGCGGTGATGAAGGCCGATGCGGTGGCGGTGCGCTGGTCCGACGAGGCCAACCAGCGCTACCTGATGCTGGCTTCCGACTGCTTTCCGCAGGAGATGCAGGACGAGGAGCGCAGCCTGATCGCGGGCGCCTGCGCTTGCGGCAACCTGTCGCCCGGCGCGCGCACGCGGGTCATTCCCATTCATTCGCACGAATCGGCGCCGCTGCGGCACTGCTCCCGCGTGGGCTACGAGAGCCTGGTCAGCGTGCCGGTGCGACTGCAGCAGCGTCTGCTGGGCGAGGTGAACCTGTTCTTCCGCCACAAGGTGCTGCTCAACGCCGACGAGACCGAGCTGCTGGATGCCCTGGCCAGCCACCTGGCCAGTTCGCTTGAGGGCTTGCGCGCCGCGGCCCTTGAGCGCGAGGCGGCCGTGGGCGAAGAGCGGGCCCTGCTGGCGCGCGAGCTGCACGATTCCATCGCGCAGTCGCTGTCCTTCCTGAAGATCCAGGCGCAGCTGTTGCGCACGGCGATCAGCCGCGGCCAGCCGGAGAAGGTGCAGCGCACGCTGGACGAACTGGACGAGGGGCTGCGCGAGAGCATCCACGACGTGCGCGAGCTGCTGGTGCATTTCCGCACGCGGACCAACAGCGAGAACATCGAGGAGGCCCTGCAGGAGACCCTGCAGAAGTTCCAGCACCAGACGGGTATGCCCACCCGGTTCCAGGTTACCGGCGATGGTCTGCCCCTGCCGGCCGATGTGCAGGTGCAGGTGCTGCATGTGGTGCAGGAGGCGTTGTCGAATGTGCGCAAGCATGCGCAGGCCAGCCATGTCAGCCTGGACGTCACCAAGGGCGCGCGCTGGACGCTGGCGGTCCGGGACAACGGCCAGGGTTTCGACGCATCGGCCCGCCTGGACGAAACCCATGTGGGCACCCGCATCATGCGCGAACGTGCCGCGCGCATCGGTGCCACGGTGCAGCTGGAATCCCGGCCAGGGCAGGGCACCTGCGTCACGCTGGCGCTGCCGCCGTACCCGGTGGCGGCTGTCGATGTGGGTACCGTGGGACTCGATCTGCCAGAATCGGCACTCACCCCACCATGACCCCATCCCGCCCGATCCGCCTGCTGCTGGTTGACGACCACACCCTGTTCCGCCGGGGGCTCAATGCCCTGCTCTCGCAGGACGATCGCTTCGAGGTCACGGGCGAAGCGGGCGACATGGGCGAGGCCTTGCGCTGCCTGGCGCAGGCACGCCCGGACCTGGTGCTGCTGGACAACCACCTGCCCGGTGTGCGTGGCGTGGACGGCATTCCGGCCATCAAGGATGCACTGCCGGGTGTGCGGGTGCTGATGCTGACCGTGAGCGAGGACGCCGACGACCTGGCTGCGGCCCTGCAGGCGGGGGCCGACGGCTACCTGCTCAAGACCATGGAGTCGGAGCAGCTGGGCGACCTGATCGAGAAGGTGCTGGCCGGCGATTCGGTGGTCAGCCCCGAGATGCTGACCAAACTGGTGGCGGTGTTCCGCCAGCGGCCGTTGGGCATGTCGCCTGCGGTGTCAGGGCGTGCGCCAGCGTTTCCGGTGGCCGCGGCGCCCGCGCCACCACCGCCGCAGATGCCGGACCCGCAGACGGTGGCGCCAGGTCTGGAACTGCTCTCGCCCCGCGAGCGGCAGATCCTGTCGCTGATCGCGCGCGGCGACAGCAACAAACACATCGCCCGCGAGCTGGACATTGCGGAGACGACGGTGAAGATCCACGTCCAGCACATCCTGCGCAAGCTCGACCTGAGCTCCCGCGTACAGGCTGCCGTATACGCAACCACGCACGCCATCGTTTGACATAGATCAAACCGGTGGCAGTCTGACGCCCACATAGTTCGTCCGGACTAGGGGGCGGGCGGATCTCCTACTCCTTCCGGCGCGGGCCGGCGTTCGTTCGGTGGATGGGCATTTCATGCCCCATCGCCGACAGTCCATGCATGTCTTCAGGAGAAGAATCATGACTACGGAACTGAGAAACGAAAAAAAGGCCTGGTCGGTCCTGATCGTCAGCACGCTGGCGTTCACGGTCTGCTTCATGGTCTGGATGATGTTCGGCGTGATCGGCATTCCGATCAAGAAAATGCTGAACCTCAATGCCACCGAGTTTGGCCTGCTGACGGCCATGCCGGTGCTCTCCGGGTCGCTGATCCGGGTGCCGCTGGGCATCTGGACCGACAAGTACGGTGGGCGCATCGTGATGGCGGTGCTGCTGGCCATCACGGTGCCGGCGATCTGGATGATGGCCTATGCCACCGAGCTCTGGCAGTTCCTGGTCATCGGTCTGGTGCTGGGGCTGGCGGGCGGATCCTTTTCGGTGGGCACGCCTTATGTGGCACGCTGGTTTCCGAAAAACCGGCAGGGCATGGCCATGGGGGTGTTCGGTGCCGGCAACTCGGGTGCGGCCGTGAACAAGTTCGTGGCGCCGGCGCTGCTGGTGGCCTTTGGCTGGACCATGGTCCCCAAGGTCTACGCAGCCATCATGCTCGGCACCCTGGTGCTGTTCTGGCTGTTCAGCCACAGTGAACCCTCGCACCTGGTGCCCAGCCATGTCCGCTTCACCGATCAGCTCAAGGCGCTGAAGGATCCGAAGGTGCTCAAGTACTGCCAGTACTACAGCATTGTCTTTGGCGGGTACGTGGCGCTGGCCTTGTGGATGGTGCAGTACTACGTCGGTGAATACGGGCTGGACATCCGGGTGGCCGCCCTGCTGGCTGCCTGCTTCTCGCTGCCCGGAGGTGTGCTGCGCGCCATTGGCGGTGTGCTGTCCGACAAGTATGGCGCCCACAAGGTGACCTGGTGGGTGATGTGGGTGAGCTGGATCTGCCTGTTCCTGCTGTCCTATCCGCAGACCGACTTCACGATCCAGACCGTCAATGGCCCGACCACCTTCCGCATCGGCCTGAACGTCTACACCTTCACCGCCCTGATGGCCGTGCTGGGCTTCGCCTTCGCCTTTGGCAAGGCCAGCGTCTTCAAGTACATCAGCGACGACTACGGCGCCAACATCGGCACCATCAGCGGCATCGTCGGCCTGGCCGGCGGCCTGGGCGGCTTCGTGCTCCCGATCATGTTCGGCGCCCTGATGGACCTGACCGGCATTCGATCCAGCGCTTTCATGCTGATGTATGGCGTGGTCTGGGTCTCCCTGATTTGGATGTACTGGACCGAGGTGCGCCGCGCCGAAGTCATGGGCAGCAATGCAAAACCCTTTTCACTTCAGAACTGACCCGTCGGGCCAGGCCATGCCATGAACACCCCCAACACCTCCGGCGCCGACGTCCAGGACTGGCGCCCCGAAGACGAACAATTCTGGAACACCACCGGTAGCCGCATCGCCTATCGCAACCTCTGGATCTCGGTGCCCGCCCTGCTGTGCGGCTTCGCGGTCTGGGGCATGTGGGGCATCATCACGGTGCAGATGCTCAACCTGGGTTTCCCCTTCACCCAGGCCCAGCTGTTCACGCTGACCGCCATCGCGGGCATCGCCGGCGCCACCATGCGCATCCCGGCCTCATTCCTGATCCGGCTGGCGGGCGGGCGCAACACCATCTTCCTGACCACGGCCATGCTGCTGGCGCCGGCCATCGGTACCGGCATCGTGCTGCAGCACCCGGACTGGCCGTTGTGGTCGTTCCAGCTGATGGCCCTGTGGTCCGGCGTGGGCGGCGGCAACTTCGCCAGCTCGATGTCCAACATCAGCACCTTCTTTCCCAAGCGCCTGCAGGGGACGGCACTGGGCCTGAACGCGGGTCTGGGCAACTTCGGCGTGACCACGATGCAGATCGTGATTCCGCTGGTGATGACCCTGCCGTTGCTGGGGGCCTTCGGTGGCGAGTCCATGAACCTGGTCAAGGACAGCGGCTGGATCTTCGGCAAGATCGCCGCCGGCACGCCGACCTGGATCCAGAACGCCGGCTTCGCCTGGGTGCTGTCCCTGGTGCCGCTGGGCGCGCTGTGCTGGTTCGGCATGAACAACCTCAAGACCGTGTCGCCGAACACGGGCAACGCCCTGGTGGCCTTCGCCAAGATCACCTACCTGTACACCCTCGCCTTCGTGCCGACGGTCTTCATGCTCTGGCTGTACCTGCCCAAGCCCACCGGCCTGGGCGTGCTGAGCATGTGGGTGGCGATTCCGCTGGACATCGTGATGGCCGTGGGCATGATGCGCCTGGCCGCTTTCGGCGAGATGAAGGAAGGCGTCAAGAAGCAGTTCGCCATCTTCAGTGACAAGCACACCTGGTCGCTGACCGCGCTGTACATCGTCACCTTCGGCTCCTTCATCGGCTTCTCGATGGCCCTGCCGCTGGCCATCACCGTGATCTTCGGCTTCCAGCACGTGCCGGACGCTGCCGGTGTCCTGCAGCACACGCTGAAGAACCCCAATGCGCCGTCGGCCCTGACCTACGCCTGGATCGGTCCTTTCGTTGGCGCTGCGACCCGCCCCCTGGGCGGCTGGATCTCGGACAAGGTGGGCGGCTCCATCGTGACGCAGATCATCACCGCGGTGATGGCGGCAGCGGCCGTGGCCGTGGGCTACGTGATGATGCTGGCCTACGGTTCGGCCACGCCCGAGGCGTATTTCCCGATGTTCCTGGGCCTGTTCATGGTGCTGTTCTTCGCCAGCGGCATCGGCAACGGATCGACCTTCCGCACCATCGGCGTGATCTTCGACCGCGCCCAGGCCGGCCCGGTGCTGGGCTGGACATCGGCGGTGGCCGCCTACGGTGCCTTCATCGCACCGGTGCTGATCGGCCAGTACATCAAGGCGGGCACCCCGCAGGTGGCGTTCTACGGCTTTGCCGTCTTCTACGCCCTGTGCCTGGTTCTGAACTGGTGGTTCTATCTGCGCAAGGGCGCCGAGATCAAGAACCCCTGAAACCGACATCCGGAGACCCACGATGAGTCACTTTCTCGACCGACTGAGCCATTTCTCGGCACCCACGGAAGACTTCTCCAACGGCCACGGCCGCACCACCGGTGAAGACAGGACCTGGGAAGATGCCTACCGCAACCGGTGGGCGCACGACAAGATCGTGCGCTCCACGCACGGGGTGAACTGCACGGGTTCCTGCTCGTGGAAGATCTACGTCAAAGGGGGCATCGTCACCTGGGAAACCCAGCAGACCGACTACCCCCGTACCCGCGCCGACCTGCCCAACCACGAACCGCGCGGTTGCGCCCGTGGTGCTTCCTACAGCTGGTATCTGTACAGCG
This sequence comes from Burkholderiaceae bacterium, assembly GCA_041396505.1. Classification (GTDB taxonomy): domain Bacteria; phylum Pseudomonadota; class Gammaproteobacteria; order Burkholderiales; family Burkholderiaceae_C; genus Hydrogenophaga. Next base: position 58,933 of record JAWKYL010000011.1, on the reverse strand, counting down.
CCAATCGCGTCAAGTACCCGATGGTGCGCGGCAAGCTGCTCAAGCACTGGCGTGCCGCACTGGCGGTGTCCAAGAGTCCGGTGGACGCCTGGGCCAGCATCGCCGAGAACCCCGACGCGCGCCGCGAATGGCAGCAGCAGCGCGGCCTGGGCGGCATGGTGCGCAGCACCTGGGACGAGGTCAACCAGCTCGTCGCATCGGCCAACGTGTACACCGCCAAGAAGTACGGCGCCGACCGCATCATCGGCTTCTCGCCGATCCCGGCCATGTCCATGATCAGCTATGCGGCCGGCTCGCGCTACCTGTCGCTGATCGGCGGCGTGTGCATGAGCTTCTACGACTGGTACTGTGACCTGCCGCCGGCCAGCCCGCAGATCTGGGGCGAGCAGACCGACGTGCCCGAGTCGGCCGACTGGTACAACTCGACCTACATCATTGCCTGGGGTTCCAACGTGCCCCAGACGCGCACGCCCGACGCCCACTTCTTCACCGAAGTCCGTTACAAGGGCGCCAAGACGGTTGCGATCACACCCGACTATGCCGAGATCAGCAAGCTGTGCGATCTCTGGATGCACCCGAAGCAGGGCACGGATGCGGCGATCGCCATGGCCATGGGCCACGTGATCCTCAAGGAGTTCTACTTTGACCGGCGTTCGGCCTACTTCGACGACTATGTGCGTCGCTACACCGACATGCCCAACCTGGTGCAACTGGAAGAGCGCGTGCTGCCCGATGGCCGCACCGTCGTGGTCCCGGGCCGTTACCTGCGGGCCAGCGACTTCAACGGCAAGCTGGGCCAGGCCAACAACCCCGAGTGGAAGACGGTGGCCCTGGACCAGGACGACAAGGTCGTGCTGCCCAACGGCTCCATCGGCTTCCGCTGGGGTGCGGCGGACCGCACCGACGGCGGCAAGTGGAACCTGGAGAACAAGGAGGCCCGCCAGGGTGAACAGGTCAGGCTCAAACTCAGCCTGATGGAAGGCGAGGGCAGCCAGTACGAGGTGGGCGAGGTGGCCTTCCCGTATTTCGGCGGCATCGACACCCCGCACTTCAACGCCAACAAGCAGGACAGCGCCACGGACGACGTGCTGGTGCGCAAGGTGCCGGTGCGCCGCATCAAGCTGGGCAAAGCGGGTGAAGAGCGCTATGCGCTGGTCGCCACGGTGTTCGACCTGACGGCGGCCAACTACGGCGTGGGCCGGGGCATCCCGGGCGAGAACGCCGCGCTGAATTACGACCAGGATGTGCCTTACACCCCGGCCTGGCAGGAGAAGATCACCGGCGTCAAGCGCGACCAGGTGATTGCGGTGGCGCGCCAGTTCGCCGACAACGCCGACAAGACCCAGGGCAAGTCCATGGTCATCATCGGCGCGGCCATGAACCACTGGTACCACAGCGACATGAACTACCGCGGCATCATCAACATGCTGATGATGTGCGGCTGTATCGGCCAGAGCGGTGGCGGCTGGGCCCACTACGTCGGCCAGGAAAAGCTGCGTCCGCAGACCGGCTGGACGGCCCTGGCCTTTGCGCTGGACTGGGTGCGTCCGCCACGCCAGATGAACTCCACCAGTTTCTTCTATGCGCACACCGACCAGTGGCGCTACGAGAAACTGGGCGTCGAGGAAATTCTCTCGCCGCTGGCGGACAAGTCGAAATTCGGCGGCAGCCTGATCGACTACAACGTGCGCGCCGAACGCATGGGCTGGTTGCCCAGCGCCCCGCAATTGCAGACCAACCCGATGCAGGTGGTCCGGGACGCGACCGCGGCCGGCATGGATCCGAAGGACTACGCGGTCAAGGCGCTGAAGGACGGCTCGCTGCGCATGAGCTGCGAGGATCCGGACCACCCCGACAACTGGCCGCGCAACCTGTTCGTCTGGCGCTCCAACCTGCTGGGTTCGTCCGGCAAGGGCCACGAGTATTTCCTCAAGCACCTGCTGGGCACCACCCACGGCGTGCAGGGCAAGGACCTGGGTCCGGACGACGCCAAGCCGACCGAGGTGCAGTGGCATGCCACCGCGCCCGAAGGCAAACTGGACCTGCTGGTCACGCTGGATTTCCGCATGAGCACGACCTGCCTGTATTCGGACATCGTGCTGCCCACGGCCACCTGGTACGAGAAGAACGACCTCAACACCAGCGACATGCACCCCTTCATCCACCCGCTGTCGACGGCGGTGGATCCGGCCTGGCAGAGCAAGAGCGACTGGGAGATCTACAAGGGTTTTGCCAAGGCCTTCAGCGAGGTCTGCGTCGGTCACCTGGGCGTCGAGAAGGAGCTGATGCTCACCCCGCTGATGCACGATTCGCCGGCCGAACTGGCCCAGCCCTTCGATGTGAAAGAGTGGAAGAAGGGCGAGTGCGATCTGGTGCCCGGCAAGACAGCGCCGCAGATCAGCGTGGTCGAGCGCGACTACCCCAACACCTATGCCCGCTTCACCGCGCTGGGTCCCCTGATGGACAAGGTCGGCAACGGCGGCAAGGGCATTGCCTGGAACACCCAGACCGAAGTCGGCCAGCTGCGCGAGCTCAACGGTGAAGTGCGCGCCGAGGGCGTGACGCAAGGCATGGCGAAGATCGAAAGCGACATCGACGCCTGCGAGGTGGTGTTGCAACTGGCGCCCGAGACCAACGGCCATGTCGCGGTCAAGGCGTGGGAGGCCCTGAGCAAGATCACCGGTCGCGACCACGTCCACCTGGCGCTGCACCGCGAGGACGAGAAGATCCGTTTCCGCGACATCCAGGCGCAGCCGCGCAAGATCATTTCCTCGCCGACCTGGTCCGGTCTGGAGTCCGAGAAGGTCTCGTACAACGCCGGATACACCAACGTGCACGAACTGATTCCATGGCGCACGCTCACGGGCCGTCAGCAGTTCTACCTGGACCACCCCTGGATGCTGGCCTTCGGCGAAGGGCTGTCGAGCTACCGGCCACCGGTCGACCTCAAGACCGTGGACGAGATGATCGACCGCAAGCCCAACGGCAACAAGGAGATCCAGCTCAACTTCATCACGCCGCACCAGAAGTGGGGCATCCACAGCACGTACAGCGACAACCTGCACATGCTCACGCTCAACCGCGGCGGTCCGGTGATCTGGCTCAGCGAGGACGATGCGCGAAGCGCCGGCATCGCCGACAACGACTGGGTCGAACTGTTCAACACCAATGGCGCCATCGCGGCGCGTGCGGTGGTCAGCCAGCGGGTCAATCCGGGCATGGTGCTCATGTACCACGCGCAGGAAAAGATCATCAACACCCCCGGCGCCGAGATCACCGGCACGCGCGGCGGCATCCACAACTCGGTGACCCGCATCGTGACCAAGCCCACCCACATGATCGGCGGCTACGCGCAGTTCAGCTACGGCTTCAACTACTACGGAACCATCGGCACCAACCGCGACGAGTTCGTGATCGTGCGCAAGATGCGCCGCATCGACTGGCTCGACGGCGAAGGTACGGACTCTGTCCAGGCTTGATCAGCACAGGAGATAAGAAATGAAAGTCAGAGCCCAAATCGCCATGGTGCTGAATCTGGACAAGTGCATCGGCTGCCACACCTGTTCGGTTACCTGCAAGAACGTCTGGACCAGCCGTCCCGGCGTGGAGTACGCCTGGTTCAACAACGTCGAGACCAAGCCCGGCATCGGCTATCCCAAGGAATGGGAGAACCAGGACAAGTGGAATGGTGGCTGGATCCGCAAGGCCGACGGCTCCATCGTTCCGAAGCAGGGTGGCAAGTGGTCGCTGCTGATGAAGATCTTCAGCAACCCCAATCTGCCCCAGATCGACGACTACTACGAGCCCTTCACCTTCGACTACGACCACCTGCAATCGGCACCCGAGAGCAAGGCTGCGCCGACCGCGCGCCCACGCAGCCTGATCACCGGCCAGCGCATGCAGAAGATCGAGTGGGGCCCGAACTGGGAGGAGATCCTGGGCGGCGAGTTCAGCAAGCGCAGCCAGGACGCCAACCTCGCGAACTTCGAGCAGGTCCAGAAGGACATGGTCGGCCAGTTCGAGAACACCTTCATGATGTACCTGCCGCGCCTGTGCGAGCACTGCCTGAACCCCGCCTGCGTGGCGTCGTGCCCGTCGGGCTCGATCTACAAGCGCGAGGACGACGGCATCGTGCTGATCGACCAGGACAAGTGCCGCGGCTGGCGCATGTGCGTCAGCGGCTGCCCCTACAAGAAGATCTATTACAACTGGCAGACCGGCAAGGCCGAGAAGTGCATCTTCTGCTACCCGCGCATCGAGGCCGGACAGCCCACCGTCTGCAGCGAGACCTGCGTGGGCCGCATCCGCTACCTGGGCGTGGTGTTGTATGACGCCGACCGCATCGGCGAGGCCGCCAGCGTCGAGGACGAGAAGGACCTGTACCAGGCCCAGCTCGACATCTTCCTGAACCCGAACGACCCCAAGGTCATCGAGCAGGCGCGCAAGGACGGCATTCCCGAGTCCTGGCTGGAAGGCGCTCGCAACAGCCCGGTCTACAAGATGGCGATCGACTGGAAAGTCGCGCTGCCGCTGCACCCCGAGTACCGGACCCTGCCCATGGTCTGGTATGTGCCGCCGCTCTCGCCGATTTCAGCTGCCGCCAACGCCGGTCACCTGGGTGCCAACGGCGAACTGCCGGACTTCAGCCAGATGCGGATTCCGCTGCAATACCTGGCCAACCTGCTGACCGCCGGCGACACGGCGCCGGTGGTGCGTGCGCTCGAACGCATGCTGGCCATGCGCGCCTACCAGCGTGGCAAGCACGTGGACGGCGTCGAAAACGCCCGTGTGCTGGAGCAGACCGGTCTGACCGCGGCCCAGGTCGAGGACATGTACCACGTGATGGCGATTGCCAACTACGAGGACCGCTTTGTGATTCCCAGTTCGCACCGCGAGTACGCGGAGAACGCGTTCGACCTGCGTGGCGGCTGTGGCTTCTCGTTCGGCAACGGCTGCTCGGACGGCAGTACCGAAACCAGCCTGTTCGGTGGCAGCAAGCGCCGGACCATCCCGATTCAGTCCGTGGTCTGAAAAGGTTCCGTGCATCGCGAACCGATCACGCTTCGTGAAGGAGATTTGTGAAATGAAGAACACCCGCTATTCCCTGCGTGCCCTGGCACGGCTGATCGCGTATCCGGATGCGCAGTTGCGCAGCGAGCTCGATGCCCTGCTGCAGGTGCTGGACGACGAAGCTGCCGTGCCGGCGCCGCGTCGCGCCGAGCTGCGCGCCCTGGCCGCGGATCTGCTCAGGCAGGACCCGCTCGCGGTCGAGGCACGCTATGTCGAGACCTTCGACCGTGGGCGCTCGACCTCGCTGCACCTGTTCGAACATGTGCACGGTGATTCGCGCGACCGGGGTCCCGCCATGATCGACCTGGCCCGCACCTACGAACAGGCGGGCCTGTTCCTGGCGCCGGACGAACTGCCCGACCACCTGGGTGTGGTGCTGGAGTTTGCCTCGACCCAGCCGCCGCAGATTGCGCGCGCCTTCCTGGGCGAGATGGCCCACATCCTCAACGCGGTCTTCAGTGCCCTGCTCAAGCGCGAGAGCCCCTATGCGGTGGTGATCGCTGCCGTGCTGGAGCTGGCGGGCCAGCGGGTGCAGGCGGTGCCTGTCGCTGCCGAGGAACCGCTGGACGAGTCCTGGGCTGAACCCGAGGCCTGGGGCGGGTGCAGCACCCGTGGCCAGTCCCGCCCCGGCGAAGCCCAGCCGGTCCACATCGTTCGTCCTGCCCGCAGCGCCGAGCGCGCCGCCGCCTGACGCCTGGAGATGACCATGAACTATCTGGAAAATTTTGTCTTCGGAATCTATCCGTACATCTGCCTGGCCGTGTTTCTGCTGGGCAGTCTGATCCGCTTCGACCGCGACCAGTATTCCTGGAAGAGCGATTCGTCCCAGTTGCTGCGTGCTGGCCAGTTGCGCTGGGGCAGCAACCTGTTCCATGTCGGCATCCTGTTCCTGTTCTTCGGGCACAGCGTCGGCATGCTCACGCCGCACTTCCTGTACGAGTCCTTCATGACCGCAGGCGCCAAGCAGCTGCTGGCCATGGTCTCGGGCGGCCTGTTCGGCGTGCTGGGCTTCATCGGCATCAGCCTGCTGCTGCACCGTCGCCTGTCCGACCCGCGCATCCGTGCCACCAGCAAGACCAGCGACATCGTCCTGCTGTGGCTGCTGTGGCTGCAGTTCGCGCTGGGCCTGGCGACCATTCCGCTGTCGGCCCAGCATCTGGACGGCAGCGTGATGATCCGGCTGGCCGAATGGGCGCAGCACATCGTGACCTTCCGCGCCGGCGCGCCCGAGCTGCTGGCGGGGGTCAGTCCGGTGTTCAGGGCCCACATGTTCCTGGGCATGAGCATCTTCCTGATCTTCCCGTTCACCCGGCTGGTGCATGTCTGGAGCGGGTTCGGCACCCTGGCCTACGTGGTGCGCCCCTACCAGCTGGTGCGCAGCCGGCGTGTCGGCATGACACCCCGGGCTTCCGCCAGCCAGGGCGGCAAGATCTGAGCGCGCCGCGACACGAAGGAGACCCTCATGAACGCCACATCATCCACCGGCTGCGGCAGCGAGCACTGTGCCTGCGCCGGCCAGCGGCAGATCGTTCCGGCCAGCGTGAATGGCATCGCGCTGCACGAGCCGGGCGAACACGTCGAGGCCGAGGCACTGCGCGAACGGGCGCTGGCCGAGCTGCTGCGCCAACGGGCCGTCCAGCGCGGGCTGTTGCCCCGCCATACCGGCCTGATGGCGCCCGAACTGGGCGATGCCGAGCGCCAGGTCATCGAGGACATGACCGACGACGAGGTTCGCACGCCAGCACCCACCGCCGACGAATGTCGCCGCTATTACGAGGCCAACAAGGCCCACTTCATCGTCGGCCAGTCGCTGCATGTGCGCCACATCCTGTTCGCGGTCACGCCGGGTGTGGATGTGCACGCGCTCACCCGCCGGGCCGAGGCGGCCCTGCTGGAGCTGGCGCGCAAGGACGTGGCGCCGGGCCACTTCGAGCAGCTGGCTGCCGAGTTGTCCAACTGCCCGTCCAGCGCACAGGGCGGGGACCTGGGCTGGGTCGCGCCGGAAGATTGCGCGCCCGAACTGGCCAACGAGCTGTTCTTCCAGAGCGACTCGCGCTGGGGCATGGGCGTGCACCCGCGCCTGGTGCATACCCGGTTCGGCCTGCACATCATCGAGGTGCTTGGGCGCCGCAAGGGCCGTCTGCCCGACTTCGAGGAGGTCCAGGAAGGCATCGCGGCGCGGTTGTCGCTGCAGTCGCGCACCACGGCGCTGCGCCAGTACATGCAGTTGCTGGCGGGGCAGGCCCGCATCGAGGGGGTGTCGCTGGACGCCGCGAGCTCGCCGCTGGTCCAGTGAAGGCGCCGGTTTGTCGTTGTCGATGGGTTTTGGCGACTGTTTTGGCTGGGATTTTGGGTGGCGGAACCGGGTCCTTGACCCATCACAAGGCGGGTTCGGTCCAGCGTCGATAGCCTGTGGCCTCGGCATGGTGCCGTGAATTCGATGGACGCAAGCATGGATCAAGTATTGAACAATCTCAAGGTGGCCGCCGAGCTGCCGGGCCAGCTGGCCCGGCGGGCGGCGCGGCTGCTGGGCCTCAGTGCCCAGGGCGGACTGCGGACCTGGCGCCTGGCCGGTCGCGAGCTGGTCCCCGTGGTGCAGGGCGGCATGGGGGTCGGCGTGTCCGCCGGTCGCCTGGCCGGTACCGTGGCCGGCATGGGGGCCGTGGGCACGGTCTCGTCGGTGGACCTGCGCCGCCTGCACCCGGACCTCATGGCGCGCACCGCGCACCTGGACAAGGAGCCCGATGCCCGCCAGCGCATCGATGCGGCCAATCTGGAGGCGCTGGACCGCGAGATCCGGCGCGCTCGCGAGATAGCCCAGGGGCGCGGCCTGGTGGCGGTCAACATCATGAAGGCGCTGTCGGCCTACGACATCTATGTGCGCCAGGCGCTGGAAAGCGGTGCCGACGCGGTGGTGGTGGGCGCCGGTCTGCCGCTGGACCTGCCCGACCTGGCGCAGGACCATCCGGGCACCGCCCTCATTCCAATTCTCTCGGATGCCCGGGGTGTGCAGTTGCTGGTGCGCAAGTGGGAGAAAAAGGGGCGTCTGCCCGATGCCATCGTGATCGAGCATCCGAGGCTGGCCGGGGGCCACCTGGGGGCGGCCAAGGTGGCCGATCTGAACGATACGCGTTTCGATTTCGAGAACGTGATTCCGGCCGTGCTCGAGTTCTTCCGCAGCGCCGGTATCGAGCGCGAGATCCCGCTGATCGCGGCCGGTGGCATCGGCAGCCGCGAGGACATCCTGCGCCTGCAGGGGCTGGGCGCCAGTGCGGTGCAGCTGGGCACGGCGTTTGCCGTGACCGAGGAGTGCGACGCCGATCCGGTGTTCAAACAGGTGCTGGCCGAGGCCCGGCCCGAAGACATTGTCGAGTTCATCAGCGTGGCGGGACTGCCGGCGCGCGCGGTGCGCACGCCCTGGCTGGACAAGTACCTGCGCGTCGAGCCCAAGCTCAAGGCGGTCGCGCACGTCAAGAAGCAGTGCAACATGGCCTTTGATTGTTTGGCACACTGTGGCCTGCGCGATGGCAAGCCGGAAATGGGCCAGTTCTGCATCGACCAGCAACTGGGACACGCCCTTGAGGGCGACGCTCGCAAGGGCCTGTTTTTCCGGGGTGCCGGAACCCTGCCGTTTGGCAAGGAAATCCGTTCGGTTCATGATCTGATGCAATGGCTGGTGGCGGGGGTCCGCCCTGCTGTCGCCATCTGAAAGGCATCCTTCATGAAACGAGATTCACACATGCGTCCCCAGGACCTGACGTCCACCCAGCCCATCAGCCAGGATGTGCTGGCTGAAAAATACCTCAAATCCGGCGAGACCGGCGCCGAAGACCTGTACCGCCGCGTGGCCGGTGCGCTGGCTTCGGTGGAAAAACCCGAACTGCGCGCCGAATGGGCCAAGCGCTTCCTGGACAACCTGCATGCCGGCGCCATCGGGGCGGGCCGCATCATGAGTGCGGCGGGCACGGACATCCAGGCCACCCTGATCAACTGTTTCGTCCAGCCGGTGGGCGACTGCATCCAGGGCTTCGACGACGAAGGCTACCCCGGCATCTACGAAGCCCTGCGGGAGGCCGCCGAAACCATGCGCCGCGGCGGGGGTGTCGGCTATGACTTCTCGCGCATCCGGCCCAAGGGCGCAGAGGTCAAGGGCACGGCGTCCATGGCGTCCGGGCCGTGCAGCTACATCAACGTGTTCGACCAGAGCTGCTCGACCGTGGAGAGCGCCGGCGCCCGCCGCGGCGCCCAGATGGGCGTGCTGCGCATCGACCACCCGGACGTGCTGGAGTTCATCACCGCCAAGCGCACGCCCGGACGCTGGAACAATTTCAACGTCTCGGTGGGGGTGCCCGATGGCTTCATGGAGGCCCTGTCGGCCGATGGCCCCTGGGAGCTGGTGCACAAGGCCCGGCCCGGCGCCCGGCTGATGGAGCGCGGCGCCTTCCAGCGCGCCGATGGCCTGTGGGTCTACCAGACCCTGGCAGCCCGTGAGCTATGGGACACCATCATGACCTCGGCCTACGACTTTGCCGAGCCGGGCATCCTGTTCCTGGACCACATCAACGAAGACAACAACCTGCGTTACTGCGAAGGCATCGCGGCCACGAATCCCTGTGTCACGGCCGATACCTGGGTCATGACCGAGGAAGGTCCGCGGCAGGTGGCCGAACTGGTGGGGCGTCCTTTCACCGCCGTGGTGGATGGCAGGAGCTATCCGGTCCTGAGCCAGGGATTCTTCGAGACCGGGCACAAGCCGGTGCTGCGCCTGGGCACGAAAGAGGGCCACGAGCTGCGTCTGACCGCCGACCACCGGGTGCGCAAGGTGCAGCGCAAGACGCGTTACAGCATCGAGACGTCCTGGGTCGAAGCCCGGCATCTGAAGACGGGCGACGAAGTTCTGCTGCACAACCACCGGGAACTGGGCGGATGGGGTGGGGTTGGCGCCGAGGCGCAGGGCTACCTGCTGGGTCTGCTGGTGGGCGACGGGGTCCTCAAGTCCGACCAGGCCGTGCTCTCGGTCTGGGCACCGGAGCTCAAGGTGGTCGGCCATGACGTGGTGGCGCGGGCGGCCAATGGTGCTGCCGGTGTGGTTCGGGCCGCCGAGGCCGCCGCAGCCACGTTGCCGCACCGCGCTGATTTCCGTGGTTTCCAGCGGCCCATCGGTGGCCGCGGCGAGGCCCGTCTGGCCAGCGCCGCCCTGCGCGACCTGGCGTTTTCGCTCGGCATGTCGGTGGGCAACAAGACCATCACACCGGCCATGGAGCGGCGTTCATCGTCTTTCTGCGAGGGCCTGCTGCGCGGCTTGTTCGACGCCGATGGCAGCGTGCAGGGTGCGCAGGACAAGGGCGTGAGTGTCCGTCTGGCGCAGAGCGATCTGCCGCTGCTGCAGACGGTGCAGCGCATGCTGCAGCGCCTGGGCATCGTCGCCACCATTGACCGTGAGCGGCGGGAAGCGGCCTTGCGCATGCTGCCCGATGGTCGGGGTGGAGAAGCGCTGTATGGCGCGCAGCCGCAGCATGAGCTGGTGATCAGTGGCGAGAACTTGCGGGTGTTCGCCGATCGCGTCGGGTTCGAGGACGAGGCCAAGGCCCGGCGCCTGGACGAGGCGCTTGGCTCGTATCGCCGCACGCTCAACCGTGAGCGCTTCGTGGCGACGGTCGATACCCTGGTGGACGATGGCGAGGAAACCGTCTATGACGTGACGGTCGACGACGTTCACGCCTTCGACGCCAATGGCCTGGTGGTCCACAACTGTGGTGAGCAACCACTTCCCTCCTATGGCTGCTGCGACCTCGGGCCCATCATCCTGACGCGTTTCGTGCGGCACCCGTTCGGTTTTGGCGGCGAGCCCGAGTTTGACTTCGAGGCCTTCGGGCAGGTGGTGGCGGCCCAGGTCCGGGCGCTGGACAACGTGCTGGACCTGACCTTCTGGCCGCTCGAGCAGCAGCGCGAGGAAGCGCAGGCCAAGCGCCGCATCGGGGTCGGTTTCACCGGCATGGGCAACACCCTGGCCATGCTGTGCCTGCGCTACGATCGCGAGGAAGGCCGCGTGATGGCCGCCCGGATTGCCGAAGGCATGCGCGATGCAGCCTACCGCGCCTCGATCGCGCTGGCCCAGGAAAAAGGCGCCTTCCCGAAATTCGAGGCCAACGGCTATCTGGCGCCCGGCACCTTCGCCAGCCGCCTGCCCGAGTCCATCCGGCAGTCGATCCGCCAGCATGGCATCCGCAACAGCCACCTGCTGTCGATCGCACCGACCGGCACCGTCAGCCTGGCCTTTGCCGACAACGCCTCCAACGGCATCGAGCCGCCGTTCTCCTGGACCTACCGGCGCAAGAAGCGCGAGGCCGACGGTTCGACCAGCGAGTATGCGGTGGAAGACCACGCCTGGCGCCTCTACCGCGAACTGGGCGGTGACGTCGAAGCGTTGCCCGAATACTTCGTCAACGCCCTGGCCATGTCGGCCGGTGAGCACATCGCCATGATGGAGTCGGTCCAGCCCTTCGTGGACACCGCGATCTCCAAGACGGTCAACGTGCCGGCCGACTATCCGTATGAGGATTTCAAGGGGCTCTACCAGCAGGCCTGGCGGGCGCATCTCAAGGGCCTGGCCACCTACCGTCCGAACCTGATCCTGGGCTCGGTGCTGGACACGGGCGAGCCGCTGGCCAAGGCCGAGTCCGCACCGGCGGCGGCGCCGGTCGACCCGATGCGGGCGGTGATCGAGAGCCGGCCCAAGGGCGCCCTGTCCGCCGTGGCCGACAAGATCGAGTACTGGACCCAGGAAGGGCACAAGACGCTGTACATCATCGTTTCCTTCCTGCCCATGCCGGCGCTGGACGGGGTCGGTACCGTGGAGCGCGCCATCGAGTTCTTCATGCCGGTGGGCCAGAGCGGCGAATCGCAGCAGTGGATCACCTCCACCATGCGCATCCTGTCACTGGCCGCCCGCGGCGGTTTTCTGGAACGCGCGCTGCAGGACATGCGCAAGGTGGCCTGGGACCGCGGGCCTGTGCGTCTGGGCACGTATGAGAAGGCCGACGGCACCCGGGTGCCGATGTGGCACGACTCGGAGGTGGCGGCCATTGCCTTTGCGATCCAGAATATCCTGTCCCGCCGGGCGCAGGTCATGGTGCAGGCGACGGCCCAGATGACAGCCCAGGTTCAGCACCATGCGCCGGCCATGCCCGAACTCACCGGCATGCCCTCGGGCGTGATGGCGGGCAAGAAGTGCCCGGAGTGCGGTGCCCACGCCATGATCCGCAAGGACGGTTGCGACTACTGCACCTCCTGCGGCCACCTGGGGAGCTGCGGGTGAACGCGGCCTCGCGCAAGGAACTGCCTCTGCCGGGTAGCGGTGGAGCGCAGTCGGCCATGCGCGAGGTCACGCCGCCTGCGGCGGGCTGGCACCCGGCCTGGCTCCTGCAGGCGCCGCACCGGCTGGCGTTCGCGCTGGCCATGCTGGTGCTCATGGGGGCGGCCGTATGGTGGGCCCTGGTGCAGCTGGACCGCTACACCGGACTGCTGGGACTGCAGTATGTGGTGTCGCCCACGCTGACCCACGCCGCCATGATGAGTCTGGGTTTCCTGCCGCTGTTCTTTGCCGGCTTCCTGTTCACGGCCGGTCCGAAGTGGCTGGCGGTCCAGGGGCCATCGGTGCGCCAGATCCTGCCGGGTTTGCTGGCGCAGTTCGTGGGCTGGTGGTTCTGGCTGGCCGGTGCCCACCTGCATCTGGCGCTGGCCGCCTCGGGCCTGGCCCTGGCGGCCCTGGGCCTGTTGCTGACCTACGGACGCTTCTGGCGTCTGTTGCGGGCCAGTCCGGCGCCCGACCGACTGCATGCCACGGTGGTGGCTGTGGGCGGTGCCATGGGTGTCCTGTCGGTGGTCGGGCTCCTGTTGGCCCTGCTGGCGGGGCGTCCCGACCTGGGCAGCGCGATGGTCCGTACCGGTCTGTGGGGCTGTGTGGTGGTGACCTATGTGGCGGTCGCCCACCGCATGATCCCTTTCTTTACCTCCAGTGCGGTGCCCATGATCGAGGTCTGGCGTCCGTTCTGGGTGCTCTGGGCGCTGCTGGCCATGGTGGCCATGGAGCTGGTGGCGGTGTGGGCCGAATGGGCCGGCTGGCCGTCCGGCCGCGAGTGGATGCTGGTGCTGGGGCTGCTGGAACTGGCCGCTGGCAGCATCATTCTCTGGCTGGCGTTCGCCTGGGGCCTGGTGCAAAGCCTGAAGATCCGCCTGCTGGCCATGCTGCACCTGGGTTTTGTCTGGCTGGGCCTGTCGTTCGTGCTGGCCGGCCTGTCGCAGCTGCTGGGACTGCGCACCGGCATGCCCGTGCTGGGGCTGGGCGCCTTGCATGCCCTGACCATGGGCTTCCTGGGGTCGCTGCTGGTGGCCATGGTGACCCGTGTGTCCTGCGGTCACAGCGGGCGCACCCTGGTGGCCGATGCCCTGGTGTGGTCGCTGTTCTGGCTGTTGCAGGTGGCGGTGGTGCTGCGCATCGCAGCGGTTCTGGTGCCTGAGCCGGCGGCCGTCACGGCCGTGGCGGCGCTGCTGTGGGCGCTGGTCTGCAGTGTCTGGGGCGCCCGCCTGCTGGGATGGTATGGCCGGGCCCGTGTCGATGGGCGTCCTGGCTGACGCCTGTTCCTTGATCTCTATCGCATCCTGTCTGCATGACCGACCGATCAGACCTGTTGCCCGGCGACTGGCCCACGCTGACCACCGAACTGATGCACGCCCGACGCACGGTGCTGCCACGGCGCCTGGTTGAGCCGGCCCCGGACCCGCAGCAGAAGCTGGCCATGCTGGAGGCCGCTTCCGCCGCGCCCGATCACGGGCAGCTGCTGCCCTGGCGTTTCATCGAGGTGCCCGTCGATCAGCGGTCCCGGCTGGGCGAGGTGTTTGCCCAGGCGCTGCTGGAGCGGGATCCGCAAGCGACCGGCGAGGAACAGGCACGGGCGCGGGAGAAGGCCGACCGCTCGCCCTGGCTGTTGCTGGTGGTGGTCGACGCCGAGCGGGGGGGCGATCCCGAGGTGGACCTGGCCGAGCGCATTCTCTCGGCTGGCTGCGCGGTGCAGAATGTGTTGCTGATGGCCACCGCGGCGGGCTACGGCTCGGCGCTGACCAGCGGCAAGGCCCTCAAGTCGCAGGCCTTGCGGCACCTGTTTTCGCTGGCGCCGACCGAGCAGGCGCTGTGTTTCATCAATATCGGTACGGTGGGCAGCCACAAGCCGGGACGGCCCCGGCCCTCGGTCGACGACTACGTCAGTTGCCTGGGACAGCCGCAGACGACCGGTCGCGGCTGAACACCACAGGAATGTGCAAATGAACATCTCGAATTTCAACGACCTGCTGGATGCGGCCCGGATGCAGTCCCAGCCCCAGCGCCTGCTGTTCGTGCTGGCTGCCATCGAACTGCCGGACGACGCCACGCCGGCCCAGCGTGCCGGATTCGAACGGGGCGAGGGCGGGGCGCTGGTGCCGCGCATGTGTGTCGACAAGTCGCCCGACGAACTGGCAGACTTTGCCCAGTTGGGCGACGAGGCCCGTGCGATGGGCTGCGACTGGGGCATGGTGTTTGCAGCCGCACTGTCCGGACGGGGTGCCATGGCCCCCGCACAGGCCGACATCGACGCTGCCCTGGACACCATGGTCGAGCGCATCCGGCAAGGCCAGATTGGCGCCTACCTGCCTTTCGACCGGGACGGCCAGGCCGTGCGTCTGGGGTGACAGCATGAGCGGTGGCGTGCGACTTCACCAGATCGGCCAGCCAGGAGAGCGGGGTGGTGCAGTCGGCTTTGCCGAGGCACCATTCGAGATGCTGACGACCTGTCATGAGCGGGTGGACCGGATGCTGCGCTTGCTGGCACGTCTGCGCGAGCACCTGGCCAGCCACGGACACGATGAGCAGGCGGCCCAGGCGGCGCGGGACATCATGCGCTATTTCGACCTGGCGGCGCCCCTGCACCACGAGGACGAGGAGCTGCATGTGTTTCCGGTGCTGCTGGCGCAGGGCAGCGATGCGCTGCGATCGGCGGTGCGCCGGCTGCAGCAGGACCACGTGGACATGGGCCATGCGTGGCCACGTGCACGTGCGCTGCTGCAGGCAGTGTCCGATGCCGGGCTGGATGGGGCCTGGCGGCCCTGGGATGCCGGAGCCCTCCAGACCCTGGACGATTTTGCCGGCCGCTACGGTGAGCACATCCGGCTGGAGGAGGATGTCGTCTACCCTGCAGCACAGGCCGTGCTGGATGCGCGGGCACTGGCGACCATGGGTGAGGACATGCAGCGGCGACGCATCCAGCCGACGGGTACCTGAGCATGGACATGCCCAACGCCGAAGCGCTCGGCAACCTGAAAGTCTGGGATCCGCGGCTGGAGACCGGGGTGAGCACCCTGGATCTGCAGCACCGGATCCTGTTCGACCTGCTGCAAGGCCTTCGCCACCTGGGCGATGCCGGCGAGTCGCCTGCACTGGCGCAGGTACTGGAGCAGATGCGGTCCTATGCCGGCTACCACTTCCGCTATGAGGAAGACTGGGTGCGCAAGCACGCCAGGCACCTGGTCGGCCACCCGCTGATCGCGGTCCATACGCGCCTGCACGAGCGCTTCAACCACGATATGTCGGGCTTCGAGGCACGGCTGGAGGATGGAACGCTGGTCGTCGACGAGTTGCGCGAATTCGTCCAGCGTTGGCTGGTCAGGCACATCATCGAGCAGGACCTGCCGATGATCAGCGCCCTGCAAGGCCGGAGCGGAACGCCGGCCGGTCCTGCGGGCTGAGCGTCAGGCCGCCGGTCCTACGTTCAGCACCACTTCGGCCACGCCGTCGACCCGTCCGGTGATGCGGTCACCGCTGACGACGGGGCCGACGCCCTCGGGCGTTCCCGTGTAGATCAGGTCGCCGGGCTGCAGGTGGTAGTAGGTGGACAGGTCGGCGATGATCTCGCGGATGTTCCAGATCAGCTTGTCCACGTCGGACGACTGTTTCGTCTGGCCGTTGACCTCCAGTGCGATCGCGCCCTGGTCGATCACCACGCCTTCCATCGGCACGATCTCGGTGCAGACCGAGCCTTCCTCGATGTCCTTGCCGGTGTCCCAGGGACGGCCTTTGTCGCGGGCCACCAGCTGCAGGTCGCGACGGGTCATGTCCAGGCCGGCGCCGTAGCCATAGACGAGTTCGTGGGCCTGGTCTGCGCCGACCCGGAAGCCCGGCTTGCCGATGGCCAGCACCAGTTCCATCTCGTAGTGGTAGTTGCTGGTGCGCGGCGGGTAGGCGACGGTGGCGCCACTTTCCACCAGGGTCTGGGGCGACTTGGTGAAATAGAAGGCCTGCTCGACGCTTTTGTCGACGGGGCGGCCCATCTCGACGGCGTGCGCGTGGTAGTTGCGGCCGACGCAGAAGATGCGGTTGACGGGGAAGCGTTCGGTCTTGCCGCGGATTGGCAGCGACGGGACGGCGGGCGGTGTGAAGACGTATTGGGTCATGATGAAAAGCCTGAAGTGAAGCAGAACGTGTCCGGCGCGCGGTGCGCGGCGCGGGGGTGTTACCTGGTTTCGTAGACGCCCAGTTTCCTGTGCAGGGGCGATTCGTCGGCAACGAAGACGAAGGAAGGCTGGTCGGTCGAGCGGTTCGTCAGGGTCACGGGCTCGTAACCCGGGGCGCAGCAGGTGTCGGCCTCGGCCAGGCCGAAGGTCTTGCCGCAGGTGGACACGTCGACGCCGCCCTCGATCAAGTGGAACACCTGCGAGGGGGAGCGGGCCGGCAGCACCAGGGTCTGGCCGGGACGCAGCATCAGGGCATAGAAGCCCAGGATGTTCTGGGCATCGCCGCCGGTTTCGGGGTTGACGTAGGTGACCTGTACGCAGTCCAGGCCGGGCTGGTCGTCGGCCAGGCTCAGCAGCGCGGCGCGGGCGTCGGCCCAGGGGTAGCGCAGCATGGGGTATCGCTTGTCGCTGCGGCTGAACACCGGGGACGGCACGACACCGGCGTGTTTCCAGGCGCGGTCGCCGCTGCCGGGCTTGACGCTCTGACGGGAGCCGTTGATGTGGTAGCTGGCCTCCATGTAATAGACCAGCGGCAGGTCCAGCACGTCCAGCCAGACGACCGGGTCGTTGCCGTCGTGGCCGTGTTCGTGCCACAGGCCGGTGGGGGTGAGGATCAGGTCGCCGCGGCTCATGGGGCATTTCTCGCCATCGACGGTGGTGTAGGCGCCTTCGCCTTCGACGATCATGCGCACCGCATTGGGCGTGTGGCGATGGCTGGGCGCCCATTCGCCCGGCAGCAGCAGCTGCATGCCCAGGTAGATGGCGGGGCTGGCCTTCATGTTCTCCAGGCCGTGGCCGGGGTTGGCCAGCACCAGCACGCGGCGCTCGGCCTTCTCGATGGGGGTGAGCTCGCCGGCCTTGAGCAGCAGCGGCCTGAGGGTGGCATAGGGCCAGTGGATGGCCTGGGTGGCGCGTGCGGGCACGCCGGGCGGCAACACGGCGCGCAGGCTGGGCCACAGGGGCACCAGGTTCAGGCCGGTGAGGTCGTCGCGATAGTCCTGTGGCAGGTCTTCCAGCCGGCCGAGTTCGTGGCTCATGCGTGTCTCCTTGATGTGATTCGCTACCCATTCAACCTGGCGAATTGATGAGTACACTCAGTATATGGCTGCTGCTACCATCCGTCAACCGCCGGGCGACCGCTTCGGCGTCTCCACCGATCCGCGGCATGAACACCCAGAACCCCAACGGCATCGACCTCGACGACCAGCCCGGCTACCTCATCCGTCGCCTGCACCAGATTTCGGTCGGCATCTTCCTGCAGGCGGTGGGCGATCTGGGGGTGACACCGGTGCAGTACGCGGCGCTGCAGGCGGTGGCCAACCAGCCGGGCATCGACCAGCGAACCCTGGCCCGGACCGTGGCACTGGATGCCTCGACGACCGGCGGCGTGGTCGACCGCCTGGAGACGCGTGGCTGGCTGGTGCGCCAGCCCTCACCGACGGATCGGCGCGCGCGTGTGATGGAGCTGACGGCGGCGGGGCGGCGGGCCCTGCGCGAGGTCACGCCCGGCATGTTGCGGGCCCAGCAGCAGATCCTGGCGCCGTTGAACGAGCGTGAAAGGCGGGACTTCATGCGCATGCTGGCCCGCCTGGTGGACGAGAACAACGAGCTGAGCCGGGCACCCAGCGAGCCCTCCGGGCGCTGAGGTCAGCAGGCCGACGCCGCGCCGGCGGCGTGTCACTTTCTGCCAATGGATTGGGCGCTCCAGCCATTGCCGGGGTGCGGGTGGCGGACTATCGTCCACACGCCAACACGCACAGCCATGTCCATGACACGTACCGCCACCAACCACACCGCCGCCACTCCTGCTGCCCAGGGCGGGGCCCCCTTGCGGGGTGTCCGTATTCTGGACCTCACGCGCCTGCTGCCCGGACCCATGTGCACCCTGCACCTGGCCGACCTGGGCGCCGATGTCATCAAGATCGAAGATACCGGCGCTGGCGACTATGCGTCGCCGCCGGTGCGGGACATGGTCAACCGCAACAAGCGGGGTATCCGCATCGACCTCAAGCATCCCCAGGGCCGGGCCATCCTGCTGGACCTGTGCGCAAACGCCGACGTACTGGTGGAGGGCTTTCGCCCCGGGGTCATGGAGCGCCTGGGTGTGGGCTGGCAGGTGGTCCGCGAGCGCAACCCCAGGCTGGTGTACTGCAGCATCAGCGGCTATGGCCAGACAGGACCGCTGCGCGATGAACCGGGACACGACATGAACTACAGCGGCCTGGCTGGGGTGGCCGACCAGATCGGCGGGCAGGGCGGCATGCCCGGGCTGTCCAATGTGCCGGTGGCCGACTTGCTGGGTGGCACCATGACGGCCGTCATGGGCATTCTGGCCGCGCTTTACGATGCGGCCCGCACCGGCACGGGACGTCACGTGGACATCGCCATCGCCGATGGTCTCATGGCCCATGCGGTCCTGCCGATGGCGGCCGTGCACCGCCATGGTCGTCCGGTGCCGGTGGGTGGCGACCGGCTGACCGGCTCGCTGCCCTGCTATGCCTACTACCCGACCGCAGACGGCCGTTACCTGGCGGTGGGCGCCCTGGAGCGCAAGTTCTGGGACCTGTTCTGCGAACGTCTGGAGCGCCCGGACCTGAAGGAGCGGCATGCGCCGGCATCGACCGGGGAAGCCGAACAGGTGCGCCAGGAGGTGGCTGCCATCCTGCGATCACGTCCGCTGGCCGAATGGACGGCTGTCTTTGCCGATGCCCAATGCTGTGTCACACCGGTGTTGCGGATGGACGAGGCCATCGAACATCCGCAATTCAAGGCCCGTGGCATGACGGTCGAGGTGCCCGACGCGCAGGGCGGGCGCATGCGGCAACTGGCCTGTCCGGTGCGCATGGACGGATTCGAATTCCAGGTTCGCATGGCCGCCCCGGAGCCTGGCCAGCACACCGACGAAGTCCTGTTCGAGATAGGCTGCGATGCGCAGCAGGTGACAGAATGGCGGGCGCTCGGCGCCATCCGCTGACCGGCAGCGGGGCGCCAGCATCCGTTCCATCCGCTGTCATGCCGTCCCGCACCTATCCGTCCGCCGTCCAGCACACGATCGCCGTTCCGCAGGTGGTGCAGATCCTGCAAGGCGCGCAGGCCCGTGGCCTCGACTGGGAGCGGGTGTTGCGCCGCAGCGGCATTGCGCCGGCGCTGCTCGATTCGCCCCTCTCGCGGGTCACGCAGGCCCAGTATGCACGCCTGGTCTTCGAGTTGCGCCGCCTGACGCGCGACGAACTGTGGGGCCTGTGCGAACAGCCGCTGCCGATCGGCAGCTTCGCGCTCGGGTGCCGGATGCTCATCCATTGCGGCACGCTGGGCGAAGCCATGCGCAGTGGCGCGCGCTACTACCACCAGCAGCTGCACGACTTCGCACCGCGCCTGCAGGTCGGCAACGGTGTGGCCACCCTGCGACTGAGCAGCCGGCGCGCGCCGGATGCCCGGCTCATCTATGCGCAGCGCACCTTCATGTTCTTCAGCTTCGGGCTCTGCTGCTGGCTGGTGGCGCGGCGCATTCCCCTGCTGGACGTGGTGTACACCCAGGCGGCGCCGGGCCTGCGCAGCGATGCGTCGCGCCTGTTCCAGGCGCCGGTGCACTACGAACCGGACTGGATGGGCTTTCGCTTCGACGCCCACTGGCTCGACCTGCCGGTGGTGCAGAACCCGGACAGCCTGGACGAATTCCTGCGGCAGGCGCCGGCCAGCCTGCTGGTGCGATACCGTGACCAGACCAGCCTGACCGAGCGCATCCGGCGCCTGCTCAGGCGCTATCTGTCGGAAGACATGCCGTCGCTGGAGGAGGTCAGCAGCACGCTGGCCATGACGCCGCAGACCCTGCGGCGGCGCCTGCAGCGTGAAGGCCAGGGTTACCAGGCGATCAAGGACAGCCTGCGGCGGGACGTGGCGGTCGAATACCTGTCGCAGCCGGACATGACGCTGATCGACATTGCCAACCGGTTGGGGTTCTCCGAGGCCAGCACCTTCCACCGGGCCTTCAAGGGCTGGACCGGTCTGGCGCCCGGGGTCTATCGCCAGCGCCGCCTGCAGGGACGCAACGGAAGCGCCGAGGGCCAGGAGGTGCCCGAGGACGACGCCCGCTCACACGCGCCGGCCTGAGCATTTCTGCCAATCATTTTGAGGTCATCGGTTATTGGCCGATGGGGACCGGACGCCCACACTCGGGTCATTCTGTTTCACATCAGGAGAGACGATGACTCGATCGAAAAGAGCCGTCCACGTCGTGGGCGTGGGCATGATTCCCTTCACCAAGCCGGGCGCCAGCGAGCCCTACACCGTCATGGGCGCGCGTGCCGCCAAGGCGGCACTGGATGACGCCGGCGTGAATTACAAGGACGTCCAGCAGGCCTACGTGGGCTATGTGTACGGCGACTCCACGGCCGGCCAGGCGGCCATCTACGGTGTCGGCCTGTCCGGCATTCCGGTCTTCAACGTCAACAACAACTGCTCCACCGGCTCCAGTGCGCTGTTCCTGGCGCGCCAGGCGGTGGAGAGCGGCATGGTCGAATGCGCCATTGCGCTGGGCTTCGAGCAGATGGTGCCAGGCGCGCTCAAGGGCGCGTATGACGACCGCCCGTCGCCCATGGCCCGCTTTGCCGACGTGATGACGGCGCACCAGGGCTACGAGCCCACGGCACCGCGTGCCGCGCAGTTCTTCGGCGGCGCGGGCCGGGACTACATCGCCCAGTACGGCATCCGCCCCGATACCTTTGGCCGCATCTCCGTCAAGGCCCGTCAGCACGCCGCGCGCAACCCGCTCGCTGTGTTCCGGCAGACGCTGACGCTGGAAGAGGTGATGGCCTCGCCCACCGTCTTCGACCCGATGACACGGTATCAGTGCTGCCCGCCCACGTGCGGCGCGGCCGCTGCCATCGTCTGCTCGGCGGAGTTTGCGAAGCAGCATGGGCTGGATGGCAGCGTGGTGATCGCCGCACAGGCCATGACCACCGACACACCGAGCACTTTCGAGTCCGACGACATGCGCAAGGTGGTCGGCTACGACATGACCGTCGCCGCCGCTGCACAGGTGTATGAGGCCGCCGGCATCGGCCCCGATGATCTGGATGTGGTCGAGCTGCACGACTGCTTCACCGCCAACGAGCTGCTCACCTACGAGGCCCTGGGGCTGACCCCTGAGGGCACAGCCGAGCGCTTCATCGTCGAAGGCGACAACACCTATGGTGGCCGCATCGTCACCAACCCCTCGGGCGGGCTGCTGTCCAAGGGGCATCCCCTGGGCGCCACGGGCCTGGCCCAGTGCGCCGAGCTGGTCTGGCAGTTGCGCGGCCAGGCCGACCAGCGCCAGGTCGAAGGCGCACGCCTGGCCCTGCAGCACAACCTGGGCCTGGGCGGCGCCTGTGTGGTCACGCTCTACCAGAAGGTCTGACATGCGGGATCCGCACGACATGAACCGCCAGGACAGGGGGGCGAGATGATTGACCGCCAGTACATCGGTCACACCATGCCGGCCTTTGAGGTCGTCGTGGAGCAGGGCCGTCTGCGCTTCTTTGCCAAGGCGACCGGCCAGACCGACCCGGTCTACACCGACGAGGCAGCGGCACATGCGGCGGGCCATACGGGCCTGCCGGTGCCGCCAACCTTCCTGTTCTGCCTGGAGATGGAGTCGCCCGATCCGGCCGCGATCCGCAACCTGCTGGGGCTGGACTACAAGCGGCTTCTGCATGGCGAGCAGGGCTTCACCTACCACCGCATGGCCTATGCCGGCGATGTCCTGCGCTTCGAGCAGCGCATCGAGGACATCTACGACAAGAAGGGGGGCGCACTGGAGTTCGTCGTGCGCCTGACCCGGGTCACGAACCAGCGTGGCGAGGCCGTGGCCGACCTGCGCAGCGTGACCGTCATGAGAAACGCCTGAGCGGAAGACCACCATGAACCATGAGACCTTGCGATTCGACACGTTACAGGTGGGCCAGAGCCTGCCCGCGCTGGAACTGCCGCCGCTGACCCGGCTGACGCTGGCGCTGTACTGCGGTGCCTCGGGCGACCACAACCCGATCCATGTGGACAGCGATTTCGCCCACGAGGCCGGCATGCCCGACGTGTTTGCCCACGGCATGCTGTCGATGGCCTGGCTGGGACGGGCCGTGACCGATCTGGTACCCCAGAGCGCCCTGCGCGAGTTCCAGGTGCGCTTTGCCGCCATCACGCATGTCGGTGAGCGCATCCGCTGCACCTGCACGGTCCGGGACAAGTTCGAGCACGAGGGCGAACGCCGCGTCCGTCTGGACCTGAGCACCGCCAACGAATCCGGGGTGGTCAAGCTGGCCGGCGAGGCCGTGATCGCCCTGCCGCAATGAATCTCAACATCCAACGGAGACAGAACATGAATCAGAAACTCGCAGGCAAGGTGGCCCTGGTGTCCGGCTCGGGCCGTGGCATCGGCCGCGAAATCGCACTCAAGCTCGCCAGCGACGGTGCGCGTGTCGTCATCAACGACCTCGACCCGGTGCCGGCCGAGCAGACCGTGGCGGACATCGTCGCGGCCGGCGGCCAGGCGGTGGCCTGCGTCGGCAGCGTGACCGATGCGGACTTTGCCGACCGCTTCGTCAAGACCGCGCTGGACCACTTCGGCGGACTGGACATCATCGTCAACAACGCCGGCTACACCTGGGACAACGTGGTCCAGAAAATGACCGACGACCAGTGGGAGGCCATGCTGGCGGTCCACCTGACGGCGCCGTTCCGCATCCTGCGGGCCGCCTCCGGCTTCATCCGTGATGCGGCCAAGCGCGAGGCCGAGGCCGGAACGCCGGTGTTCCGCAAGGTGGTGAACATCTCGTCCACATCGGGTGTCTATGGCAATGCCGGACAGGCCAACTACGCCGCTGCCAAGGCCGGCATCAACGGCCTGACCAAGGCCATGGCCAAGGAGTGGGGGCGCTACAAGGTCAACGTCAACAGCGTGGCCTTCGGCCTGATCATGACGCGCCTGACCGAGGCCGCCGCCGACGTCGATGCCAAGATCGACATTGCCGGCCAGCAGATCAAGGTGGGCGTTAACCCGCAGGTCCTCAAGAACGCCGAGGCGCTGATTCCGCTGGGTCGCGGAGGCACCCCCGAAGAGGCTGCAGGGGCCGTTTACCTGTTCTGCATTCCCGAGTCGAACTACGTCAGCGGCCAGGTGCTGGTCTGCGGCGGAGGGCGGCCGTGAGTCACGCGCTGCTGAATGCGCCGCGTCCGTGGATGGATGCGGACCTGGACATGCTGCGCGAGACGGCGCGCCGCTTCTACGAGAAGGAGTGCGTCCCTCACGAGAAGCGGTGGACCGAGCAGATGCACGCCGACCGGGACATCTGGCTGAAGGCCGGTGAAGCCGGTTTGCTGTGTGCCGGCATTCCCGAGGCCTACGGTGGCGGTGGCGGCGACTTCCGCCACGAGGCCGTGATCTGCGAAGAGCAGGCACGCGCCATGGTCAACGCATTCAGCAACAACGTGCACAGCGGGATCGTGGCGCACTACCTGCTGGCCTACGGCAGCGAAGCGCAGAAACAGCGCTGGCTGCCGCGCATGGCCACCGGTGAGCTGGTGGCGGCGCTGGCGCTGAGCGAGCCGGGCATCGGCTCCGACCTGCAGCGCATGAAGACGCAGGCGCGGCGCGAGGGCGACCACTACGTGGTCAGCGGCTCCAAGACCTTCATCACCAACGGCCTGCACGCCAACCTGATTTGCCTGGCGGTCAAGACGGACCCCGCTGCCGGAGCCAAAGGCGTATCGCTCGTCATGCTGGAGACCGAGGGGGCGCAGGGTTTCCGTCGCGGCAAGCTGCTGGAGAAGCTGGGCCAGAAGACCCAGGATACGGCGGAACTCTTCTTTGACGATGTGCGCATTCCGGTCGACCAGTTGCTCGGCGACGAAGAGGGCAAGGGCTTCGGCCAGATGATGCAGCAACTGCCACAGGAGCGGCTCATCATCGCCGTCGGCGCAGTCTCCACCATGCACCGGGCGCTGGAGGACACGATCGCCTATGTGCGCGAACGCCAGGTGTTCGGCCAGCCCCTGCTGTCCATGCAGAACACCCGATTCAAGCTGGCCGAATGCGTGAGCCAGGCCACGGTGGCGCGCAGTTTCGTGGACAGCTGCATCGAGCGCCTGTTGCGCGGCGAGCTGGACGCGACCACGGCGGCGATGGCCAAGTGGTGGACCACGGACACCAATGTGCGGATCGTCGACGAATGCCTGCAGTTCTTCGGGGGTTACGGCTACATGACCGAATACCCGATCGCGCGACTGTACGCTGACGTGCGCGTGAGCAAGATCTACGGCGGGACCAACGAGGTGATGAAGGAGATCATTGCCCGTTCGGTGGAGCGGGGTTGATGGCCGCCGGCCCGACCCCGCCCCACCTGCGGTTCTGGCCGCGCGGGGTGCCGCACGGCCTGCGAACGCCCGAGGTGACGCTGAATCACTACCTGGAGGTGACCGCCCAGCGTTACCCAGGCAAGCCGGCCATCGTGTTTTGCGGCCAGACACTGGCCTATGCGCAACTGCAGCGCCAGGTGCATGCACTGGCGGGCCACCTGCAGCAGGTTCTGGGGGTGTCGCGGGGTGACCGCGTGCTGCTGATGGGCCAGAACTCGCCGCAGTACGTGGTGGCCTACTATGCGGTGCTGCAGGCCGGCGCGGCCGTGGTGCCGATCAACCCGATGAGCACGGCGCACGAACTGGCGTTTTATGTGCAGGACAGCGGTGCCCGCGTGGCCCTGGTGGCGGCAGACCTGCTGGAGCGGGTGTTGCCTTTGCTTCGACCAGGGCTGGACGACGCCTTGCACCACCTGGTGTTGTACAGCTATGCCGACGGCCTGCCCGGAGCCCTGGATGGCAGCCTGCCTGCGGCCATGCAGGTCCGGGTGCCGTTCGTGCTGCCGGAGGGTGTGAGCTGTCTGGCCGATGCGCTGTCGGTATCGGCCCAGCCCGGTCCCGGCATGGCGGGGCCGGACGACCTGGCCGTGCTGCCCTACACCTCGGGCACCACCGGTCATCCCAAAGGCTGTCGCCACACGCACCGCACGGTGCTCGCGTCCAACCTCGCCTCGCAGGTCTGGCGCGGACTGCACGGCGATGCGGTGTTTCTGTGCGTGGCCCCGCTCTTTCACATGCTGGGCATGCAGAACGGCATGAACATGCCGATGACCCTGGGGGCCACGGTGGTCATGATGCCGCGCTGGAACGCGGCCCAGGCGGTCGAACTGGTCGAGCGCCACCGGGTCACGGTCTGGACGGCGCCGCCGGCCATGGTGATCGACTTTTTCGCGCAGCCCGAAGCGGCCACCCGTGACCTCTCCAGCCTGGCGCTGCTCTCGGGCGGTGGCGCGGCCATGCCGGAGGCGGTGGCCACCTTGCTGGCCGAGCGGTTCGGGCTGTACTACAACGAGGCCTATGGCCTGTCGGAGACCGCCGCCTTTCTGCATGCCAACCCGGTGGCGCGCGGCAAGCGCCAATGCCTGGGCATGCCCACGCAGGGGGTCGAGTCACGCATCGTGGATCCGGTCACGCTGCAGCCATTGCCGCCGGGCGAGGTGGGCGAGCTGGTGACGCGCGGCGAGCAGGTGATGCTGGGCTACTGGCGCAATCCCGAGGCCGATGCAGCCGCTTTCGTCGAGATCGGTGGCCAGCGCTACTTCCGCACGGGCGACCTGGCCAGCGTGGACGAAGAAGGCTATTTCTTCATGCGCGACCGTCTCAAACGCATGATCAACGCGTCCGGCTTCAAGGTCTGGCCGGCGGAGGTGGAGAGCATGCTCTACGAGCATCCCGCGGTCCACGAAGCCTGCATTGTCGGCATCCCCGATGCGCGGCGCGGCGAGGACGTGCGCGCCCTGGTGGTCCTCAAGCCCGGACAGCAGGGACAGGTGAGCGAGCAGGACATCATCGACTGGAGTCGCCAGCGCATGGCGGTCTACAAGGCGCCGCGCAGCGTGCGCTTCATGGACCACCTTCCCAAGTCGGGTACCGGAAAAATCCTGTGGCGTGAGCTGCAGGAGAGCGAGTGCCGACAGGTCAACACAGAGGAGCAAGCATGACAGCAAGCGAGAGCTTCAAAGACCGCACGGTCTTCGTCGCCGGCGGTAGCAGCGGCATCAACCTGGGCATTGCTCACGCCTTCGCGGCGGCCGGCGCCAAGGTGGCCATCGCCAGCCGCAATCCGGAGCGCGTGGCCGACGCCGTGGCAGAACTGCAGGCGCACGGTCACGAAGTCAGGGGCTACAGCGCCGACGTGCGCGATGCCGACGCCATTGCCGGCGTTCTGTCGCAGGCACACGAGGCACTGGGCCCGTTCGACGTGCTGGTCTCGGGCGCCGCCGGCAATTTTGTGGCACCGGCCCTGGGCATGTCGGCCAAGGGGTTCCGCACGGTGGTCGACATCGACCTCAACGGCACCTTCCACGTGCTGCGGGCCGGCCATGAGCACCTTCGGCGGCCGGGGGCCTGCGTGCTCAACATTTCGGCGCCCCAGGCCTTCAACCCGACACCGTTGCAGGCCCACGTGTGCGCGGCCAAGGCCGGCGTGGACATGCTCACGCGGGTGCTGGCCATGGAGTGGGGCGCGGATGGCGTACGGATCAATTCCATCGTGCCGGGTCCGATCGGTGACACCGAAGGCGTGCGCCGGCTCGCCCCCACCCCCGAGGCGCTCAGGCGCATGGAGGAGAGCATTCCCCTGCGCCGCATGGGCCGGATCGAGGATGTGGCGCGCATGGCCCTGTTCCTGGCGTCGGAGCAGGCGAGCTTTGTCACCGGGGCTGTGATACCGGTCGACGGCGGCAGCTCGCTGGCGGGTGGCCGTGACCTGGGAGGTGCCCAGTCATGAGCAACGCCCCATCCCTGCTGTTCGAGGTGAGCGAGCAGGTCGCCACCCTCACCTTCAATAACCCGGCCAAGCGCAACGTGTTCGATGGCGAGACACGCGACCGCATGGCCGACGCGGTGCGCCAGGTGCGGCGCGACCCGGGCATCCGTGCGCTGATCATCACCGGGGCCGGTGGCCATTTCTGCTCTGGCGGCGACCTGCGCAACATCGCTTCGGCGGGGCTGGACACCGATGGCTGGCGCCGTCGCATGCGCAGTCTGCACGAATGGCTGCACGAGCTGCTCACGCTGGACCGTCCGGTGATCGCAGCCGTCGACGGGGCCGCTGCCGGCGCCGGCTTCAGCCTGGCGATGACCGCCGACTTCGTGCTGGCCACGCCGCGTGCACGCTTTTGCATGTCCTTTCTGAAAGTGGGCCTGGTGCCCGACCTGGCGGCCTTCCACACCTTGCCGCGCATCGTGGGCGTGCAACGGGCCAAGGAACTGATGCTGTCGGCGCGCGACGTGGATGCGCAGGAGGCGCTGCGGCTGGGCCTGGTCATGGAGTTGCATGAGCCGCAGGTCCTGCAGGCCAGGGCCCGTGCGATGGCGCGCAGCTTCGTGGGCGCCTCGCCGACGGCCGTCAGCCTGGTCAAGCGGGTGCTGGAGCAGTCGCCCGCAGCGCCCTTGTCGGCCCTGGTCGAGGCCGAAGTCAACGCCCAGGCACTGGCCGCCTCCACGGCCGAACACCGGCAGGCGGTGCAGTGTTTCCTGGACAAGCAGCCGCTGCCCTTTGCGTGGCCGGCGCAACCGGGCGCCTAAGGGTCAACCCCAGGCTTCGTTCCCGCCGAAGGGCGGGTTTCGCAATGGCAGATTGTGTGCGGGCCTGCCTGCGCACACCATTCAACCTCATGTGCCCGACCCGTCCTTCGAGGGCGCCGAACGGGTACCGCAACAGCAAGGAATTCCAACGTGAGCGTGACAGTCAACACCCCCCGCATGGTTGAAGGCAAGGTCGTCGTAGTGACCGGTGCCGGTGGCGGCATCGGCCGCGACATCGCACTGGCCATGGCGCGCGAAGGCGCGCGGGTCGTGGTCAACGACATTGGCGCATCGGTGGCCGGCGAAGGCCAGGACGCCGGTCCGGCCCAGGCGGTGGTCAACGAGATCAAGGCCCTGGGCGGCGAGGCAGCCGCCAGCACCGACAGTGTGTCCGATGCCGCCAGCGCCGGGCGCATCGTGCAGACGGCGCTGGATACGTTTGGCCGCATCGACGTGGTGGTCAACAACGCCGGCATCCTGCGCGACCGCTTCTTCCACAAGATGAGCCAGGACGAGTGGGACGCGGTCATCAAGGTGCACCTGTATGGCGCCTTCCAGGTCAGCCGTGCGGCCGCCGTCCACTTCAAGGAGCAGGCCAGCGGCGTGTTCATCCACATGACATCGACCTCGGGCCTCATCGGCAACTTCGGCCAGGCCAACTACGCCGCCGCCAAGATGGGCGTGGCCGCACTGTCCAAGTCGATTGCCCTGGACATGCAGAAGTTCAACGTGCGCTCCAACTGCATCTCGCCATTTGCCTGGAGCCGCATGATCGGTTCGATTCCGACCGACACCCCCGAGGAGCAGGCCCGGGTCGAGCGCATCAAGCAGATGACGCCGGCCAAGATCGCACCGCTGGCGGTGGCGCTGGCCAGTGACGCGTCGGCACAGACCAACGGCCAGATCTTCGGTGTGCGCAACAACGAGATTTTCCTGTTCAGCCAGCCACGCCCGATCCGTTCGGTGCACCGGGGCGAAGGCTGGACCCCGCAGGCCGTGGCCAGCCATGCGCTGCCGGCCATGCAGGCCAGCTACTTCGATCTCGACCGATCGGGCGATGTGTTCTGCTGGGATCCGATCTGAGGTGGCGGCCATGGAGTACAGCACTTTCCGGGGTGTCCAGGCCCGTCACCAGGCCGAGCTGGATGCCGGCCGCTTCCTGATCCAGCATTGCGAGGGTTGCGGACAGCACATCTACTATCCGCGCGAGGTGTGTCCGCACTGTGGCAGCGACGCACTGCAACTGGTCCCGCCGCAGGGTACGGGCGTGGTGTATGCGACGACCACGGTGCGCCGCAAGGCCGAGGCCGGGGGTGACTACAACGTCGCCCTCGTCGAACTCGATGAAGGCGTCCGCCTGATGAGCCGCGTCGAGGGTGTGGCTCCTGCCGACGTGACCATCGGGCAACGGGTGCAGGCCCGCGTGGCGGTGAACGGCGGCACCGGCCTCGTGCTCTTCGATGTCCTGGGCGGGAGGTCGGCATGAACGCGGATCTCCGTTCCCTGCGCGGCAGCGCCGCCATCGCCGGTGTGGCGACTTTCGGCTGTGGCGAAGCCCCCGGTTTCACCGACATGGAGTTGCTGGCCCGATCGGCCCGGGAGGCGGTGGCCGATGCCGGCCTCAGGATGAGCGACATCGACGGCCTGTGCACCGCCAGCGCGTCAGCCACCATGTGGGCCATGCCGGTGGTCGAGCACCTGGGCATCAACCCGCGCTACATCGACAGCACGATGCTCGGAGGCTCCAGTTTCATTGCGCATCTGTTGCCGGCCATGCTGGCGCTGCAGGCCGGTGTCTGCAACGCGGTGCTGGTGTGCTACGGCAGTGCGCAGCGAACGGCCGCCTTCGGCCGCAAGGAGGTGGTCGCCAGCCGCCGCTTCCTCGATCCGCAGCCCTATGAGCATCCTTACGATCCGATGCTGCCGCCGTCGGCCTACGCGCTCGCCGCCTCGCGGCACATGCACCAGTACGGCACCACGCGGCGCGACCTGGCCGAGGTGGCGGTGGCCGCGCGTGCCTGGGCCCGTCTGAACCCCGAGGCCTTCATGCGCGACCCGCTGTCGATCGATGACGTGCTGGCCAGCCGCATGGTCAGCGACCCGCTGTCGGTGCGCGACTGCTGCCTGGTGACCGATGGCGGCGGCGCCTATGTGCTGGTGCGCGCCGACCGCGCCCGCGATCTGCCGAACAAGCCGGTCTATGTGCTGGGCAATGGCACGGCCGTGTGGAACCGCCAGATCTCGTCCATGCACGACCTGACGGTCACCGCGGCCAGCCAGTCGGGTGCCGATGCCTACGCCATGGCCGGTCTGCAGGCCCGGGACATCGACGTGGTGCAGCTCTATGACGCCTTCACCATCAACACCCTGCTGTTCCTGGAGGACCTGGGCTTCTGTGCCAAGGGTGAAGGGGGGGCATTCGTGCGCGACGGTGCCATTGCGCCGGGTGGCCGGCTGCCGGTCAACACCAACGGGGGCGGCCTGTCCTGTGTGCACCCGGGCATGTATGGCATTTTTGCCCTGATCGAGGCGGTGCGCCAGCTGCGCGGCGCTTGCGGTGAACGCCAGGTGACCGGGGCCACGACGGCGCTGGCGCATGGCAACGGCGGCACCCTGTCGAGCCAGGCCACCGCCATTCTTGGCCTGGAGTCGGCGCTGTGACCATGACGTTGCCAGCGGCGGTGAGCGAGATGCTGGACCCGTCTTTCGCCACCCTGTCCGACCTGCTGGCCTTGCACGCCCGGTGGCGACCCCGGCATCCGGCGCTGGTGCTCGACGGCCAGGTGCTGGACTACCAGACCCTGGATGCGCAGGCCAGCCGTGTCGCGGCCGCGCTGCAACGCGACGGGCTGGTGGCCGGTGATGCCATTGCGATCTGCGCCGACACCTCGCTGGCCAGTGTGGTGACCTACCTGGGGGCGCTGCGTGCAGGCGTGGTGGTGGCGCCGCTGCCGCCATCGGTCACCGCAGAGCAACTGGCCGGCCTGGCCGCCAATGCCGGCGCACGCCGCCTGTTGGTCGACGCGCAGGTGGCCGGTCGCTGGCCGGTCCAGATGAACACGCCTCTGGTGCTGCTGGACGACACAGTGGCCCATGGCACGCCCTGGACGTCGTGGCTGGAGGGTGCGGCGGCACCGGAGCCGGTGGCCCTCCAGCCGTCCGATCCGTTCAACATCATCTACTCGTCAGGCACCACCGGTGTGCCCAAAGGCATTGTGCAGTCCCATGGCATGCGCTGGGCGCAGGTGCGGCGGGCGCCGGCAGCCGGCTTCGGCCCCGACGCTGTCACGCTGCTGGCCATTCCGCTGTATTCGAACCTGACGCTGACCTACCTGTTCAGCGCACTGGGCCTGGGTGGCACCGTGGTGCTCATGGCACGGTTCGAGGCGGGGCGCTACCTGGCGCTGGCGGCGCAGCATCGCGCCACGCACTCGGTGCTGGTGCCGGTGCAGTTTCGCCGCCTGCTGGACCACCCGGACTTTGCCGGAGCCGACCTGTCCCGCTTGCGCCACCGGTTCTGTGCCGGCGCCCCGTTCGACGCCGCGCTGAAGGCCGAGGTGCTGCAGCGCTGGCCCGGCGAGCTGACCGAGTACTACAGCATGACCGAAGGGGGTGGGCGGACCGAACTGCTGGCGCACCGGCACCCGGACAAGCTGCATACCGTCGGACGGGTCAGTCCGGGCAACGACATCCGGCTGATCGATGAGGAAGGCCATGAGCTGCCGCCGCTGGCCACAGGCGAAATCGTCGGCCACTCGGCCACCATGATGAACGGCTATCACGGCCTGCCCGACCAGACACGCGAGACCGAATGGTTCGACGCCAGTGGCAGGCGCTTCATCCGTACCGGTGACATGGGTCGCTTCGATGAAGACGGCTTTCTGGTGCTGATGGACCGCCGCAAGGACATGCTGATCTCGGGCGGTTTCAACCTGTACCCGAGCGACCTCGAATCGGTGCTGAGCCAGCATCCGGACGTCGCGGATGCCGCAGTCGTCGGCGTGCCGTCGGCGCGCTGGGGCGAGACACCGGTGGCTTTTGTCGTGCCGCGGCCGCAGGCCGACGTCACCGAAGACGTGCTGATCGCCTGGGCGAACGAGCGACTGGGCAAGACCCAGCGCCTGGCCGCGCTCCAGTTCGTCGGTCAACTGCCGCGCAGCGAGGTCGGCAAGGTGCTCAAACGCCAGCTGCGCGACGCATTCGACCGAGCGGTCCCCTGAACCCGGTCCCCGAAACCACGACACATTCTCCGGAACACAGACACATGATTCGCGATCCAGACACCCTCAATGCCCTGCTCGACACCGTCAACCGCTTCGTGCGCGAGCGCCTGGTGCCCGCCGAAGCGCTGGTGGCCGAAACCGACGAGATCCCGGCCGACATCGTCCGGGAGATGAAGGACATGGGCCTGTTCGGCCTGACCGTTCCCGAGGAGTTCGGTGGCCTGGCCCTGACCATGGAAGAGGAAGTCGAGGTCATGCTGGCCATGGGCCAGACCTCGCCGTGCTTCCGTTCATTGTTCGGCACCACGGTGGGCATCGGGTCCCAGGGCATCCTGTTCGATGGCACGCCGGAACAGAAGGCCAGGTACCTGCCGCCGCTGGCCACGGGTGAGCTGATTGCCTCGTTCGCACTGACCGAGCCCGAGGCCGGATCGGACGCGGCCTCGCTGCGCACGACCGCCATCCGCGATGGCGACCACTACGTCATCAACGGCACCAAGCGCTTCATCACCAATTCGCCCCAGGCCGGCATCTTCACGCTCATGGCGCGCACCAACCCGGCCGACAAGGGGGCTGGTGGCGTGTCTGCCTTCATTGTCGAGGCCGACACGCCCGGCATCACCATCGGCAAGCCGGACCGGAAGATGGGGCAGCGAGGCGCCCACACCGCCGACGTCATCTTCGAGAACTGCCGCGTCCCGGCCAGCCAGCTGATCGGAGGCAAGGAAGGGCAGGGCTTCAAGACCGCGATGAAGGTGCTGGAGAAGGGGCGCATCCACATCGGCGCCATCTGCGTCGGGGTGGCCGAACGCATGCAGCGCGATGCCCTGAACTACGCCATCGAGCGCAAGCAGTTCGGCCAGTCCATTGCCGAGTTCCAGCTGGTGCAGGCCATGCTCGCCGACAACCAGGCCGAGATCTATGCGGCCCGCTGCATGGTGCTCGATGCGGCGCGCCGCCGCGACCTGGGTCAGAACGTGGCCACCGAAGCCTCCTGCTGCAAGATGTTTGCGTCCGAGATGTGCGGCCGCGTGGCCGACCGCGCGGTGCAGATCTTTGGCGGCGCCGGCTACATGAGCGAGTACGGCATCGAGCGCTTCTACCGTGATGTGCGGTTGTTCCGCATCTACGAAGGCACCACCCAGATCCAGCAGATCGTCATTGCCCGCAACCTGGTGCGGGAGGCGACCCGCTGACCCTTTCGCGCTTCCCTTCCACTTCACCACCACGACCGGAGACAAGACATGACCAGCCCATTCCGTTTCTCAACCCGTCGCATGGCCCTGACCGCCCTGGCCGCCGCGGGCCTGTTCGCGGTCACTGCAGCCACTGCCCAGACCGCCTATCCCAGCCAGCCCATGAAGCTGGTCATTCCCTATCCGGCTGGCGGTGCCACTGACACGCTGGGCCGCCTGATCGCGCAGAAGATCCAGGAAAACTGGAACAACCCGGTCGTGGTGGAGAACCGGGCCGGTGCCGGCGGCACCATCGGCAACAACTTCGTGGCCAAGTCTGCCCCCGATGGCCACACAGTGCTGCTGGCGATCACGGCCCTCATCCAGCAGCCGCCGCTGATGAACCTGCCCTACGATCCGCTCAAGGACTTCCAGCCCATCACGCGCGTGGCCATCAGCCCCAGCGTGTTTGCCGTGCAGCCGGACAACGCGGCCAGCAACGTCAAGGAGTTCGTGGCGCAGGTCAAGGCCAACCCGGGCAAGTTCAACTACGGAACCTATGGCGCCGGCACGTCTTCGCACATCCAGGGCGAATTGCTCAACACCCAGGCCGGCCTGGACCTGACGCACGTGCCGTTCCAGGGCGCGGCTCCCCTGGTGACCAACATGCTCGGTGGCCAGCTGACGGCGGCCTTCATCGACAGTGCCACCTCGCGTCCGCACCTCAAGTCCTTCAAGATCCTGGCCGTCACCGGTCCCAGGCGCCTGCCGGCGCTGCCCGATGTGCCCACCTTTGCCGAGCAGGGCTTCCACTCCTACGAGCCCCTGGGCTGGTTCGGCCTGCTGATGCCCGCTGGCGTGCCCAAGCCCGTGGTCGACAAGTTCTCGGCCGAGGTGGCCCGCGTGCTCAAGCTGCCGGACGTGCGCGAGCGCATCGAGGGCCTGGGCCTGTTCGTGGGTGGCGAGACGCCTGAAGAGTTCAGCGCCGTCATGCGCGGCGACGCGGACATCTACGCCAAGATCATCAAGCAGGCGAACATCCGCCTGAAGTGACGTCTCTCTGTGTGTCGCGGCCATCTGCATGCGCTGCGTGGACAGAATGAGCGAAACCGCCAAGCACGGGCATGTTTTTGGCAATGGGCACGCCGGGGCGCGATTCCTAGACTGAGGCCACCACATGCCAGTGCTGGCGCAGCCGGTGCGGCGGGTGGCCGATCTCGAACCCCATCCAGAGGAGACAGTCATGAACACCCCATCATCGAAGACGACCTGCCGGCTGAGCCGGCGCACCCTGCTGGCCGCCGGCCTGGGTTCGCTGGGCCTGCACGCCCTGCCCGGCCTGGCCGCGACCGCCTTCCCCGAGCGTCACATCACCCTGGTGCTACCCTTTCCCGGTGGTGGCATGTTCGATGCGCTGATGCGCGCCATGGGCAACAGCGCGGCCGAAGAACTGGGCCAGCCCGTGGTGCTCAACCACAAGCCGGGCGCCGGCGGCGTCATGGGCACGGCCAGCATCGCCATGATGAACGAAGCCGACGGCTACACCCTGGGCGTGATGCACAACTCCGTCATCCGGCACCCGCACATCACCAAGGTGAGCTGGGACCCGACGCGCGACTTCACCTACGTCCTCGGCATGGCCGGCCTGACCACCGGCATTGCCGTCGCCGCCAACGCACCCTGGAAGACGCTGGACGACCTGCTGGCCGATGCCCGCTCGCGTCCGGGCCAGATTACGTGGGGCAATGTCGGTGCCACCAGCGCCAACCGCATCTATGGCCAGCGCCTGGCCAAGGCGGCGGGCGTCCAGTTCAATTTCATTCCCTACAAGGGGGGCGCCGAGCAGATCGCTGCCGTCATGGGGGGGCACCTGGACGTCTATGGCGACCCCGGTTTCGGGGCTTCGGTCCAGGGGGGCAAGTTCCGCCTGCTGGCCACCTTCACCGAACGCCGGCTAGCCCGCTGGCAGGACGTGCCCACCGTGCGGGAACTGGGCCATGACCTGGTGATTCGATCACCCTTCGGCATCGTCGCGCCAAAGGGCCTGGATCCGGCCATCGCCCAGCGCCTGCAGAATGCGTTGAAGAAGGGCACCCAGAGTCCCGACTATCTGCGGCTGGCCGCCGACTACGACCTGGAGCCCTGGGTGGTCGACGGCCCTGCCTACCACCAGTACGCCATCGAGCAGTTCGCACGCGAGAAGCAGATGCTCGACGAAATCGGATTCAAACCGCAATGAACGCACGCCCCCCTGTCACCATGTCCGATGCCCCGGCACCTGCCAACCAGGGACGGCCCGTCTCGGGGCCGGACCGGCACATTCCCTTCCTGGAACTGATCTCGGCCCGCCGCGAATCGGTCGGCAAGGGGGTCGCGGTGGTGGCGCTGGACCTGCGCCCCGATCTGCTGAACAACCATGGTGGCGGCCATGGTGGCGTGGTCATGACCCTGCTCGACAGTGCCATGGCCAATGCCGCACTGGGGGCGGTGGACTTCACCCGCGAGGTGGTCACCATCGACATGCATGTGGGCTTCATGCGCCCGGCCTCTGGCCGGCTGGTGGCCACCGGTCGCAGCACCGGCGGTGGCCGCTCGGTGTGCTTCTGCGAGGCCGAGCTGGTCGACGGAACCGGTGCCGTGGTGGCCAAGGCCATGGGCACTTTCCGGTACCGCCGGCCGGTCGATGCGGCCGCCACTGACGCCGACGCCGGTGCCCGCGGCGCCTGAACCCTTTTGCACGGAACTGCCATGTATCTCACCCAGGGACTGCAGCGCGCACTGCAGATACATCCTCACAAGACCGCCGTCCGCCATGTGGCTGCAGACGGCGAACGCGCGCTAAGCTTCGAAGCGCTGGCTGGCCAGGCGGCCCGCCACGCTGCTGCGCTGGGCCAGCGCGGTGTGCGCGCGGGCGACCGCGTGGCCCTGCTGGCTCCGAACAATGACGCCCTGATCGTCCTCCTGTGGTCTTGCTGGTGGATGGGGGCGGTGG
This sequence comes from Burkholderiaceae bacterium, assembly GCA_041396505.1. Taxonomy (GTDB): domain Bacteria; phylum Pseudomonadota; class Gammaproteobacteria; order Burkholderiales; family Burkholderiaceae_C; genus Hydrogenophaga. Next base: position 22,289 of record JAWKYL010000011.1, on the reverse strand, counting down.
CCTGTCCGCTGAACGTGCGCTGGAGCGTGCCGGAGCTGCGGCATGCCGTGCTCGATGCGGGCGCTGCGTTGCTGGTCGTGGACCCCTCGCTGGCGGACGCCGCAGCCGGACTCGCAGACCAGGTCACTGTGCTCGCGACCGGCGATCTGGCGGAGCAGGCGGCGGGCTGCGGGCCGGTGCCCGATACCCGCACCGGTGGCGACGCACTGGCCACGCTGCTCTACACCGGCGGCACCACCGGCAAGTCCAAGGGGGTCATGCTTTCGCACGCCAACCTGTGGACCGCCTCCATCACGCGGGCGGCCGAACTGCCCAACCCGCCCGATGGCGTTTCGCTGCTGGTGGCGCCCCTGTTTCATGTGGCCGGTCTCGGGCGCCTGATCGGGCAGTCCATCTGCGGCGGCACCTGCATCACCATGCCGAACTTCCGTCCCGATCTGGTGATGGACGCGGTCGAGCGGCATGGCATCACCGACACCATCATGGTGCCGAGCATGCTCCAGGCCATGCTGGACCTGCCGGGCTTCGATGCCCGACGCATGCAGTCGCTCAACCGCATTGCCTTCGGCGCGGCGCCCATGCCGCCGGATCTGCTCGACCGGGCCTTGCAGACCTGGCCGCAGGCGGAGTTCTTCCAGGCCTACGGACTGACCGAAACGGCCGGCGCCGTCTGCATCAACCTGCCGGTCAACCACCGCGGCGAAGGGCGGCAGAACGGCCGCTGGCGCTCGGTCGGACGCCCTGGGCTGGGTGCGGAGGTGCGCATCGTCGACCCCCTGGGTGAGGCTGTGCCGCGTGGCAGCGTGGGCGAGATCCAGGTGCGCGGACCCATGGTCACGCGGGGCTACTGGAACCTGCCCGAGACCACCGAACGCGCCTTTGTCGACGGCTGGTTCTGCACGGGCGACGGCGCGCGCATGGACGAGACCGGCTACCTGTTCATTGCCGACCGCCTCAAGGACATGGTCATCTCGGGCGGCGAGAATGTGTATCCGGCCGAGGTGGAAGCGGTGTTGCGCGCACACCCGCAGGTGGCCGACGCCGCCGTCATCGGTCGCCCTGACGCCCGTTGGGGCGAGGCGGTGCATGCCGTGGTGGTGACCCGCGAGCCGGCACCCATGGACGCTGCAGACCGCAGCGCCGCCCTGCAGGCCGAACTGCTGGACTGGTGCCGGCGCGAGCTGGCCGGCTACAAGTGCCCGCGCAGCATGGATTTCGTCGATGCCCTTCCCATGAGTGCGGCGGGCAAGGTGCTCAAGACCGTCCTGCGCGAGCGTTTGCAGGCATGACCACGACCGCCCCTGCTGCACCTGGCGCGCCGGCCATTGACGAAGAGGACCTGGCCGAAGCCCGCCGCAATGCCTATGCCCGGGTGGCCTTCACCCGGTCGCTGGGCGTCCAGCGCGCCTACTCCAGGGACGGACGCGCCCGCCTGACGGTCGAAGGCCGTCCTGAGCTGGAGAACGTGATCCAGGCCATCCACGGCGGGGTGGTGCTCACCCTGCTGGACGTGGTCATGGCCAGCGCCTCGGTGTCCCTGGTCGACTTCACCATGACGGCGGTCACGCTCAACCTCAACACCAGCTTCCTGCGGCCGGGCCGGGGCCGCCTGGTCGCCGACGGCGAGGTGCTGGAGACGCTGGACGGCGTCATCCTCTGCCAGGGCGAGGTCCGCGACGCCTCTGGTGAAGTCGTGGCCCGAGGCCTCGGCACCTTCCGCTACCTGCCCCTGCCCGAGGGCGCCTGATTCCCAACCCGACGAGCCAGATTCCATGTCGATCCCCGTCTGCCTGCAGCGCCTGCGCCTGCCTGTCATCGCTTCGCCCTTGTTCATCATCAGCGTGCCGCGCCTGGTCATTGCCCAGTGCAAGGCGGGCATCGTCGGCTCCATGCCGGCGCTCAACGCGCGTCCGCCCGAACTGCTGGACGACTGGCTGGCCGAGATCACCGAGACCCTGGCCGCGCACGATCGCGAACACCCGGACCGGCCAGCGGCACCGTTCGCCATCAACCAGATCGTGCACCGCAGCAACGACCGGCTCGACGCCGACATGGCCCTGTGCGAGAAGTACCGCGTGCCCCTGGTCATCACCTCGCTGGGTGCACGCACCGACATCAACCAGGCGGCGCACGCCTGGGGTGGCCTCGTGTTCCACGATGTCATCAACAACAGCTTCGCCCACAAGGCGGTCGAGAAGGGGGCCGATGGCCTGGTGGCGGTGGCCGCTGGCGCGGGCGGCCACGCTGGCACCCGCAATCCGCTGGCCCTGATCCAGGAGATCCGTGCCTGGTTTGACGGCCCTCTGGCTCTCTCGGGCGCCATCGCCAGCGGTGATGCCATCCTGGCCGCCCAGGCCATGGGGGCGGACTTTGCCTACATGGGCTCGACCTTCATCGCCACCGAGGAGGCCCGCGCCGACGAGGCCTACAAGCAGATGATCGTCAACAGCAGCAGCGACGACATCGTTTACTCCAACCTGTTCACAGGCGTGCATGGCAACTACCTCAAGCCCTCCATCCGGGCGGCAGGCCTGGACCCGGACAAGCTGCCCGAGAGCGATCCGTCGGCCATGAACTTCGGCACCACCCGAAAGCCCTGGAAAGACATCTGGGGCTGCGGCCAGGGCATTGGCGCCGTCGATGCGGTTGAGTCGGTGGCCGGGCGCGTCGACCGCCTGGAGCGCGAGTACCGGCGGGCGCGGGAACGTCTGGCGCTGGTGGCGGCCTGAGGCGGTCTAGGGCCGCGACGCCTTCGCCTTTGCCGAGGGGAGGGTTTGGCATTCGGAGATTGCCGCCTCCGGCCCGAGCAGCGATGATCGACGCCAGGAAAGACTGGAGACCCATGAACACCGCATCCACCGGCCTGGACGAGCAGGTCCTGGCCCATCTGCAGTCCTGGCTGGGGCGAACCGAGACCGGGACCGACACCCTCACTGCGGCACCGGTGCGCGCGCTCTCGGCCACGCTCGACCGTGACGATCCGCTGCCGGGCACCGGCACGGTCCTGCCGCCTTTGTGGCACTGGCTGTACTTCCTGCCCATGCACCGGCAGAGCGAGATCGGGCCCGACGGGCATGCCCGCCGCGGCGGATTTCTGCCGCCTGTGCCGCTACCGCGCCGCATGTGGGCCGGCAGCCGCCTGGAATGGCAGGTCGACAACCCGCTGCGGGTAGGCGACGAGGTTGATCGCCACTCGCGCATTGCCGCCATCCAGCACAAGCGCGGGCGCAGCGGCGACCTGGTGTTCGTGCAGGTCGAGCACCAGCTGCACAACACAAGCGGACTGGCCCTGACCGAAGTGCACGACATCGTCTACCGGGATGCGCCCCGCCCGGGCGATCCGGCTCCCGACCCCACGGCCGCCGAGCAGTCGGCACCGTGGCAGCGCTCGCTCACACCGGACGACGTGCTGCTGTTCCGCTACAGCGCGCTGACCTTCAATGGCCACCGCATCCACTACGACCGGCGCTACGTGACCGAGGTCGAGGGCTATCCGGGCCTGGTGGTGCACGGGCCGCTGATTGCCACCCTGCTGATCGATCTGCTGCGCCGGCAAGCACCACATGCCCGTGTCCGGACCTTCAGCTTCAAGGCCCTGCGCCCCAGCTTCGACGGCCGGCCGCTGCGGGTCAGCGGCCAGCCCGCCGACGACGGACGCTCGGTCCGGCTGTGGGCGCAGGACGCCGACGGCTGGCTGACCATGTCCGCCGAAGCGGGGATATGACACACCCTCTGCGCCGTCGAACGGCGCCGAGACTCTGACGACTGAATCCGACCCATGCAGCACACATCTGACGCCTACCAGGACATCCGTGACGCCGTGCGCGCGCTCTGCGCCGAGTTTCCCGACGAATACCACCGCAAGATCGACGAGCATCGGGCCTATCCCGAAGGCTTTGTCGATGCCCTGACCAAAGCCGGCTGGATGGCCGCGCTGATCCCGCAGGAATACGGCGGCTCGGGCCTGAGCATGGCCGAAGCCTCCGTCATCATGGAAGAGATCAACCGCTCCGGGGGCAATTCGGGCGCCTGCCACGGGCAGATGTACGTCATGAACGCCATCGTGCGCAGCGGCTCCGCTGCCCAGAAGGAACGCTACCTGCCGCGCATTGCCACGGGCGAGCTGCGCATCCAGTCCATGGGGGTGACCGAGCCGACCACCGGCAGCGACACCACCCGGCTCAAGACCCAGGCGGTGCGCAAGGACGGTCGCTGGGTCATCAACGGACAAAAGGTCTGGATCTCGCGTGTGCAGCACAGCGACATGATGATCCTGCTGGCGCGCACCACGCCGCTGGCCGAGGTGCAGAAGCGCTCCGAAGGCCTGTCCTGCTTCCTGATCGATCTCAAGCAGGCGATCGGCAACGGCCTGACCGTGCGGCCGATCCCGAACATGGTCAACCACGAGACCAACGAACTGTTCTTCGACAACCTGGAGATCCCCGAAGAGAACCTGCTGGGCGAGGAGGGCAAGGGCTTCAAGACCATCCTCGATGGCCTGAATGCCGAGCGCACGCTGATCGCGGCCGAGTGCATTGGCGACGGCTACTGGTTCGTCGACCGTGCCGCGAAGTACGCCAGCGAGCGCGTGGTCTTCAACCGCAAGATCGGCCAGAACCAGGGCATCCAGTTCCCGATTGCCGAGAGCTACATCGAGATCGAGGCCGCCAACCTGATGCGATGGAAGGCTTGCGAGCTGATCGACGCACACAAGCCTTGCGGAGCCGAAGCCAACATGGCCAAGTACCTGGCGGCCAAGGCCAGCTGGGAGGCCGCCAACGCCTGCCTGCAGACCCACGGCGGTTTCGGCTTCGCCAACGAATACGACATCGAGCGCAAGTTCCGCGAGACCCGCCTGTACCAGGTGGCGCCAATCTCCACCAACATGATCCTGTCCTACGTGGCCGAGCACGTGCTGGGCATGCCCCGGAGTTACTGATGGACCACCCCTGCGCCGCCTTCGGCGTCACCCCCTCGAGGGGGCGATGCCTGTCGACCGGCGGAGCCGGATCGACGGCATCCTGGATGTTGCGTGCCCTGGTCCCCTTTGTATTTGTGTTGAGGAATGTGTCATGAGACCGCTTGACGGAATCACGGTGGTGTCGCTGGAGCATGCGATTGCGGCACCGTTCTGTACACGCCAGCTGGCCGATCTGGGGGCGCGGGTGATCAAGGTCGAGCGACCCGGTAGCGGCGATTTCGCGCGGGCCTATGACACTCGGGTCAAGGGCCAGTCCTCGCACTTCGTCTGGACCAACCGCTCCAAGGAAAGCCTGACGCTGGACCTCAAGCAGCCGACCTGCATGGCTGTGCTGCACGAGCTGCTGGCCTCGGCCGACGTGCTGGTGCAGAACCTCGCGCCAGGTGCGGCGTCACGCATGGGCCTGGCCTTCGATGCCCTGCACCGGCACCATCCGCGACTGATCGTGTGCGACATCTCGGGCTACGGCGAAGATGGTCCCTATCGCGACAAAAAGGCCTACGATCTGCTGATCCAGAGCGAGGCCGGGTTGCTGTCCATCACCGGCACGCCCGAAGACCCCTCCAAGGCCGGCAACTCCATCGCCGACATCGCCGCCGGCATGTACGCCTACAGCGGCATCCTCGCCGCCCTGCTGCAGCGCGGCCGTACCGGGAAGGGCTCCCACATCGACGTGTCCATGCTCGAAAGCCTGGGCGAATGGATGGGCTATCCGCTGTACTACGCCTACGACGGCGCCACGCCACCGCCGCGCACCGCTGCGTCGCACGCCAGCATCTACCCCTACGGCCCCTTCCAGGCTGGCGATGGTGGCACCGTCATGCTCGGCCTGCAGAACGAGCGTGAGTGGAAGCTGTTCTGCGACCACGTGCTGGAGCGTCCCGAACTCGCGGTCGATGCCCGCTTCTGCAACAACGCCCAGCGCAACGCCCACCGGGCCGAGCTCAAAGCCTGCATCCTGCAGGTGTTCGCCACGCTCGACACCCAGGCCGTCGTCGACCGGCTGGACCTGGCCCAGATCGCGAATGCCCGCATGAACGACATGGCCGGCCTGGGCCACCCCCCCCAGCTGGCGGCCCGCCAGCGCGGGCGGGACGTGGCCACACCGGTCGGCGACGTGCCCGCCCTGCTGCCGCCGGGGCGCCACAGCGGGTTCGACTACCGCATGGACCCGGTGCCCGCCGTGGGCGAGCACACCGAAGCCATCCTGCGCCAGCTTGGCCGCAGCGACGAGGACATTGCCGCGCTGCGCGAGAGCGGCGCCATCTGAAACCCGACACCACCTGACGGATACACGACATGTCAAGCGCCTCCGCCGAACTTGCCACCTTTGCCGCCCGGCTGCAATTTGCCGACATTCCCGAGCCCGTTGTCCGCAAGACCGAGGACCTGCTGGTGGACTGGTTCGGCTCCACCGTTGCGGGCTATGGATCGAGGCCCGTGAGCAGCATTGCGCGCTTCGTGCTGGCCATGGGACCGGCTGACGGGTCCAGCGAGGTCATCAACGAGAGCCGGCGCTCCAGTCCCTACGTCGCTGCCATGGCCAATGCCGCCGCCTCGCACGTGGCCGAGCAGGACGACGTGCACAACGGTTCGGTGTTCCATCCCGCGACCGTGGTGTTCCCGCCCGCCGTGGCCGTGGCGCAGGCGATCGGGGCCTCGGGGCAGGACCTGCTGGCGGCCTCGGTGGCCGGCTACGAGGTCGGCATCCGGGTCGGCGAGTTCCTCGGTCGCTCGCATTACAAGGTGTTCCACACCACGGGCACCGCCGGCACCGTTGCCGCCGCCGTCGCCGTGGGCCATCTGCTCAGGCTCTCGCCGCAGCAGATGCAGCACGCCATCGGGTCCGCAGGCACCACGGCTGCAGGCCTGTGGGAGTTCCTGCGCACGGCGGCCGACAGCAAGCAGCTACACACCGCCCATGCCGCGGGCGCGGGCCTGATGGCCGCCTACCTGGCGCAGGACGGTTTCACTGGCGCGGCGCAGGTGCTCGAAGGGCCGCAAGGCATGGCTGCGGGCATGTCCAGCGACGCTGACGTGAACCGGCTGACCGACCGCCTGGGCCGCCGCTGGGCCACCGCCGAGACCTCGTTCAAGTACCACGCCAGCTGCCGCCACACCCATCCTGCGGCCGACGCGCTGCTGCAGGTCATGCGCGAGAACGACCTCAAGGCCTCCGACCTGGCCCATGTCACCACCCATGTGCACCAGGGCGCCATCGACGTGCTGGGCCCGGTCGTTCGGCCTGCCACGGTCCACCAGAGCAAGTTTTCCATGGGCACCGTGCTGGCCCTGGTGGCCCAGTTCGGCCACGCCGGGCTGACCGAATTCGACCAGCACTTCCTGAGCGACCTCACGCAAGCCCTGCGCGACCGTGTCAGCATGGTGCTCGACCAGGAGGTCGACAGCGCCTATCCGGCACGCTGGATCGGCAAGGTCACGGTGACCACGAACGACGGACGCACCCTGCATGGCCGGGTCGACGAACCCAAGGGCGATCCGGGCAACACCCTCAGCCGTGAAGAAATCACCGCCAAGGCCCTGCGGCTGGCGGCCTACAGCGGGGGTGCCTCGGCCGCCCGGATGCAGGCCGCCGTCGATGCGCTGTGGCAGGTGGCCCGCTGGCCCCGGGTCGGCGCCCTGTTGCCCATGCCATGAACAGCACCGTGCTGGCGCAGGCCCGCAGCCTGCTGTTCGTGCCCGGCGACAGGCCGCAGCGCTTCGACAAGGCGCTGGCCAGTGCGGCCGGCGCGGTCATACTCGACCTGGAAGATGCCGTTGCGCCCCAGGACAAGGCCCTGGCCCGGGCGCACGTGGGCGACTGCCTGCGCCGCGCCACGCCGGCGCAGCGCGAGCGTCTGCTGGTGCGCATCAACGCCAGCGACGTCGGCGGCACTCCGGACCATGTCGAAGACCTGCGCCTGCTGCAAGAGTTGCGTGGGCACACACCGGCTGGCATCGTGCTGCCCAAGGCGGCCGATCCCGCCGTTCTGGCGGTCGTGGCCGAGGCAGCGGGCGAGGGCGTGGCCCTGCTGCCGCTCATCGAGAGCGCCGAAGGGTGGGCGCAGGCCGACGCGCTGGCCCGCGCGCCGGGCGTGCTGCGCCTGGTGTTCGGGCATCTGGATTTCCAGCTCGACATGGGCATGACCGCCGACGAGGCCCAGAGCGAACTGACCCCGGTGCGCCTGTCCCTGGTCGCGGCCTCGCGCCGGGCCGGGCTGGTGCTGCCGGTCGATGGCGTCACGCCCGACGTGTCCGACCTGGCGGCCTGCGAGGCCGACACGCTGCGTGCCCGGCGACTGGGCTTCGGCGCCCGGCTGTGCATCCATCCGCAGCAGGTGGCGGTGGTGCATGCCGGGCTGGCCCCCACCGCTGAAGAGCGGGCCTGGGCCGGGCGCGTGCTGGCCGCGCACGAACAGACCGGCGAGGGGGCGTTCCGATTCGAGGGGCGCATGGTGGACGCGCCGGTCCTGGCCCACGCCCGGCGACTGCTGCTGCCCTGAAGGCCTGGCCTGGGCCGGGTGGCAGAATGGCCGCCATGTCCATGCACTTCGATCTGGTCGACCTGCGCCTGATGGTGCGCGTGGCCGAGGCCAACAGCCTGACACGGGGCGCCGAAGCCTCCCACCTGTCCCTGGCCGCGGCCAGCACGCGGGTCAAGAACCTTGAGGAGAGCATCGGAACCCGCCTGTTCTACCGGACCAGCCAGGGCGTGACCCTCACGCCGCCGGGCCAGGCTTTCGTGCACCACGCCCGCATGGTGCTCGGCCAGCTGGAACACCTGCGCGGCGACATGCAGGAATACGCCAGCGGCATCAAGGGCCACTTGCGCGTCTATGCCAACACCACGGCCCTGAGCGAGTTCCTGCCACCCGTCCTGCGCACCTACCTGAGCACCCACCCGGACGTGAACGTCGCCCTGCGCGAACGCCTGTCCAACGACATCATCCGCGCCGTGATCGATGGCCAGACCGACATCGGCATCGTGGCCGGCTCGGTGCGCACCGAGAACCTGGAGACCGTACCCTACCGCTGCGACCGCCTGGTGCTGGTGGTCGGCACCGCGCATCCGCTGGCGTCGGCCGGCGAGGTCGCCTTTGTTGACACGCTCGACTACGACCACGTTGGCCTGCACGAGTCCAGCGCCATCCATGCCTTCCTGCGCCAGGCCTGTGACCGGCTGAACCGCACGCTGAAGCTGCGCATCCAGGTCAGCGGTTTCGAGGGCGCCTGCCGGATGATCGAGACCGGCGTGGGCATCGGCATCCTGCCCGAGTCGGCGGCCCGGCGGCACGCCCACCACATGGCGCTGCGCCTGGTTCCCCTGTCCGACGCCTGGTCGCTGCGGGCCATGCAGATCTGCGTGCGCAGCCTGGAGTCGCTGCCGCAGTTCGCCCGCGATCTGGTCGACCTGCTGGTCGAGGACGCCCGCCAGGCCGGCGACGGCACCTGAGGCGCGGCCATTGGCCGGCTGGCGCCATCGGCCAATGGCAATGACGGTTCCGGCCATTGCACGACGAGCGCGGTGCCAGGAACATGTGGCAGGCCCACCCGGACAACCAGGAGACACCCATGCCAGCCCCGTTCGAAGGAATCCGTATCGTCGACCTGTCGGCGGTGGTCTCCGGCCCCATGGCCACCGGCATGCTGGCCGACCAGGGCGCCGAGGTCATCAAGGTGGAAGCCGCCCGGGGCGACCTGACCCGCGTCATCGGTCCGGCCCATGGGGACGTCTCGGCCCTGTTCGCCAGTATCAACCGCGGCAAGCGTTCCATCGTGCTGGACCTCAAGAAGCCCGAAGGCGCCCAGGTCCTGCGTGAACTGATTGCCCGGGCCGATATCCTGGTCGAGAACTTCCGGCCCGGCGCACTCGAGCGGCTGGGCTTCGGCTACGAAGCGCTGGCGGCGCAGCACCCGGGCCTCATCTACCTGTCCATCGCCGGCTTCGGCCACAGCGGCCCTTATGCCAGTTTTCGGGTGTATGACCCGGTGATCCAGGCAGTCTCCGGCTTCGCCGATGCCCATCCACATCCCGGAACGCAGGAGCCGCAACTGTTGCAGACCCTGCTGTGCGACAAAATCACCGCGCTGACGGCGGCCCAGGCCCTGTCCACCGCGCTCTATGCCCGCAGCCAGAGCGGCCGGGGTCAGAAGGTGACGCTGTCCATGCTGGACGCGGCACTGTCCTTTCTCTGGCCCGAAGCCCTCTACAACCACAGCTTTCTGGATGCCCAGGTGCCGGCGGCCCCCGAGTTCGGCGCCAACCAGAAGCTCTGGCGTGCGCGCGATGGCTGGTTTGCCATGATCACACCGCAGAACGACGAATTCCAGGCCATGTGCCGCGCCCTGGGCGTGCCCGAACTGGTCACGGATCCCCGGTTCATCGACATACCCTCGCGGCGCAGCCACCAGGCCGAACTGCGCGCCCTGATCGAACCCCTGCTTGCCGACCAGGACGTGGCCTCGCTGGTGCACCGGCTTGGCGCTGCCGGCGTGCCCGTCGGACGGGTCAACCCCAAGCACGCCCTGGCCGACGACCCACAGGTCCAGGCCAATGCCGCGCTGGGAGAAGCGGACCAGCCCGGCGCCGGACGGATGCGGCAGGCACGCGGGGCGGCGCGCTTTTCCGACGCACCTGCCGGACCCCTGCCTGCAGCCCCCCACCTGGGTGAGCACACCGCCGACATCCTGCGAGAACTCGGCCGCAGTGAAGCCCAGATCCGTGATCTGCTGGACGCCGGTGCAGCCCTGGCCTGGGCGGGCGCCGACCGAAACGGCGGGTAACCGGTTGGTATGCGTACCGCAGGCGACCTGAAACCCATCGGTCTATAAGTCAAAAATTTCCCGTTCTTTTCCGGCGTTCAGGCCTTCAGTTCCCCGGCCGCAGGCCGATCGATCAGACAAGGCATAGGAACGGGAGCGCACGAGCGGCCAGTCAGCAGGACCGGTTTCCGATGCCGATCGGGAGACGGCAATGGGACGTTGGTGGACGATGTGTGGTGTGGCCTTGAGCGCGGTGGGGTTGGCGGCCTGTGGTGGCGGAGGTGGCGAGAGCGAGGCCACGGCACGCGGGCCGGTCAGTGCCAACGCCGGTACCGTGGATGTCAGCACGGTGCAACTGCCGGTCGGACTCGGTTGCGACAACCCCGACTTTGCCGCCGCCCTGCTGAACGCGATCAATGAAGCGCGCACCCAGGGGCGCCAGTGCGGCGGACAGCCTTATGCGGCGGTGCATGCCCTGCCCTGGAACACCCTGCTGGCCCAGTCGGCGGCCGGCCACGCCAGCGACATGGCGGCGCAGGACTATTTCTCGCACACCGGCTCGGACGGCAGCCACAGCGCCGACCGCATCCGCGCCACCGGTTACCGGATCCGCTTCCATGCCGAGATCCTGGCCCATCCCCAGGGCAGCCACAGCGCGCCCAGCCAGGTCATTCCGCAATCGATGGCCAGCTGGCTCGCCAGCCCGGACCATTGCCGCATCGTCATGAGCCCGTCGCCGGCCGAACTGGGCGCCGCCTGCGTCCGCAAGGGCAGCAAGGCCTGGCTGGCTGTCAACTTCGGTTCATGATCTGACGCACCCCTGGCCGGCGCACGGCTGGCCGGTTTGCGACATACGCGCAAAGGGCCCCGACCGTTTCGACGGTCGGGGCCCTTTGTCATGCACCTCGGGTTATCCCTATAGGCGTGATCATGTACTCATCATATCATCACACCAATTCGAGGCGTGAGGCCCCGGGCGTGCGGGTCAGGCGACCCCACCGAAACCTCTCTGGAGTGAAGAATGACTGTGAAGATTGCTTTGTTCGGGGCCGGCGGCAAGATGGGTGTCCGCCTGTCGCTGAACCTCAAGGGCTCGCCCTACCAGGTCCGCCACGTCGAACCGGGCGAGGTCGGACGCCAGCGCCTGCGCGATGAAGTCGGCGTCACCTGCGTGTCGTCGGAAGAGGCGCTGGCCGACGTCGACGTCGTCATCCTGGCTGTGCCCGACACCCTGATCGGACGCCTGTCGGCCCAGATCGCCCCCAGCCTCAAGCCGGGCGCCATGGTCATGACGCTGGATGCCGCCGCGCCCTTCGCCGGCCACCTGCCCGCCCGCGACGACCTGGTCTACTTCGTGGCCCACCCCTGCCACCCGTCCATCTTCCACCCCAAGGTCCATGTCGAAGGCGCGCCCGACTACTTCGGCGGCGTGGCCGCGCCCCAGTCCATTGTCAGCGCCCTGATGCAAGGCCCCGAAAGCGCCTTCGACCTGGGCGAGGCCATCGCCAAGACCATCTACCAGCCGATCGAGCGCTCCTACCGCGTCACCGTCGAACAGATGGCCCTGCTGGAGCCGGGCCTGTCCGAGACCGTCTGCGCCACCTTGCTGGACGTCATGCGCGAAGCCATGGACGAAGTGGTTGCGCGCGGCGTGCCCGCCGAGGCGGCCCGTGACTTCCTGCTGGGCCACATGACCATCCTCAGCGCCGTCATCTTCAAGCAGATTCCCGGCCAGTTCTCTGACGCCTGCAACAAGGCCATCGTCAACGGCAAACCCCGCCTGATGCGCGACGACTGGAAAAAGATCTTCGACCGCGAGGAAATCGCCGAGAGCATCGAGCGCATCACCTGAGCGCCAGACACGAACCGCATACCGCCCCCCACCCGTCCGCGAAGGAGACATCATGAAAAAGACCCTCATCACGCTGGCCGCCACCACCCTGCTGGCCGGCGCCGCACAAGCCCAGACCACCCTGAAGATTGGCTATTCCAATGCCCTGACCTCGCACTACGGCATGGGCGCCGTGGCCTTCTGCGAGGCCGTCGAAAAAGGCACCCAGGGCCGCTACAAGTGCCAGCAATTCCCCAACAACGCCCTTGGCGGCGAGCGCGAAATGATCGAAGCGGTCCAGCTCGGCACGCAGGACCTGGCCAACGTCTCGACCGGTGCGCTGGGCAACTTCGTCCCCGAAGTCAAGATCGTTGACATCCCCTTCCTGTTCCGCGACTACGACCACGCCCGCAAGGTCATGGACGGCCCGATCGGCCAGGATCTGCTCAGGAAGATGACCGCCAAGGGCATCGTCGGCCTGGGCTGGACCGAGAACGGCTTCCGCCACATCACCAACAGCAAGCGCGCCATCCACTCGGCCGACGATGCCCGCGGCATGAAGCTGCGCACGATGGAAAACCGCGTGCACATGGACGGCTACAAGACCTTCGGCATCCTGCCCACCCCGATGGCCTGGCCCGAGGTCTTTACCGCCCTCCAGCAGGGCACCGTGGACGGTCAGGAAAATCCGATTCCGGTCATCCTGTCCAACAAGCTGTCGCAGGTCCAGAAGCACCTGTCACTGACCAACCACGTCTACTCACCGGCCGTGCTGGTGCTCACCCCCGGTGTCTGGAACAAGCTGAATGACGCCGACAAGCAGGTGTTCCGCGACGCCGCGAAACAGGCGGCCCAGGTCCAGCGCAAGAAGGTCAACGACGACGAGGCCAACGGCATCGCCCAGCTGCGCAAGGAAGGCATGGAGGTGATCGAGAAGGTCGACGGCGAGAGCTTCCGCAAGGCGGTCGCACCCGCTTACGCCGGCTTCGCCCGCGAGTTTGGCGCTGCCAACATCGCCGCCATCCAGCAGGTCAAGTGACCGTGGCCGCCCCAGCGCCAATCGCAGTGGGCGTCAGGGCGCCAGGACAGGTCTCGCCCCTGCGGGCCCTGATCCTGAACCTGGACCGCGCCATGACCGGCGCCAGCCTGGCCATCGGCAGCCTGCTGCTGGTGGTCGTCTCGTGCCTGGGCCTGTGGCAGGTGGCCGCCCGCTTCCTGTTGCAGCAACCCTCGACATGGACCGAGGAGTTCATGCGCCGCCTGCTGATCTGGATGGTGGTCCTCGGTGTCGTCGTGGCCTTCCGCCAGGGCGCCCTGGTGTCCGTCGATCTCATGCTGCGCATGTCCGCCGGACGCTGGCAGGCCTTCGTGCGCTGGGTCATCACCGTCGCCAACCTGCTGTTTCTGGGCGTGATCGTCTGGCAGGGGGCCGACCTGGTCCACCGGGTGCGCTTCCAGACCTTCGCCAGCGCCGACATCTCCATGGCCTGGGCTTATGCCGCCCTGCCAGTCGGAGGCGTGCTGGCCATGCTGGCCGTCGTTGCCAACCACCTCGATCCCCGCAGCGAAGAACTCGCCAGCGCGCAATAAGGCTCAATCGCCAGGCTGCCATGTCCATCACCCTGCTTTTCACCATGCTGCTGGGCTTTGCCTTCAGCGTATCGATCGCGGTGGCGATCGGCGGTTCGGCCATTCTCGGCATCGCCGTGTTCGACGGAGACCGCCTGATCCTGGTGCCCAAGGAACTGTTCACCGCCATCGACAAATTCCCTCTGGCCGCCATCCCGTTCTTCATTCTGGCGGGCAACCTCATGGAGTCGGGCGGCATTTCTGCCCGGCTGGTCAATTTCGCCAAGTCCCTGGTCGGCGGCGTGCAGGGTGGCCTGCCCATGAGCTGCGTGCTCACCTGCATGATCTTCGCCGCGGTCTCCGGTTCGTCGGTGGCCACCACCTTCGCCATCGGCTCCATCCTCATCCCGGCCCTGGTCAATCATGGGTACCCGCGGGGCTACGCGGCCTCGCTGCAGGCGACGTCTGCCGAGCTGGGTGTCGTGATTCCGCCCTCCATTCCCATGATCCTGTTCGGCGTGGCCGCCGAAGTCTCGATCGGTGAAATGTTCGTCGCCGGCCTGGGCCCGGGCCTGCTGATCGGCGGCTCCCTCATGCTGTTCGTGCACCTGTACTGCCGCGTCAAGGGACTGGGCAAGCGCGACGGCGACGGCCGCCTGGGCATCGCCCAGGCCACCCGGGCCGCCGGCTGGGCGCTGCTGATGCCCGTCATCATCCTGGGTGGCATCTACGGCGGCATCTTCACGCCGACCGAAGCCTCCGTCATTGCCGTGTTCTACGCCTTGCTGGTGGGGGGGCTGATCCACCGCGAACTGCGCCTGAAGGACCTCAACCGCGTGCTGCGCAAGTCGGTCATCTCCAGCGCGGTGATCATGTTCATCATCGCCAACGCCGGCCTGTTCGCCTTTCTGCTCACGCGGGCCGGCATCCCGGAGGCCATCGGCCTGTGGCTCAAAGAGGTGTTGCAGTCGCCCGCCTGGTTCCTGCTGGGCGTCAATGTGGCGCTGTTCATCATCGGCATGTTCATCGAAACCTCGGCAGCCATCATCGTGCTGGCGCCGATCCTGGTGCCGGTGGCGGTGCACTTCGGCGTCGACCCGATCCATTTCGGCGTCATCATGGTGGTCAACCTGGCCCTGGGCATGATCACGCCCCCCTTCGGCGTCAACCTGTTTGCCGCCTGTACCGTCGCCAAGATCTCACTCGACCAGATCGTCCGCCACCTGCTGCCCTTCGTGCTGGTGATCGTGGGCAGTCTGATGCTCATCACCTACATACCGTCCATCTCGCTCGCTGCGCGTGACGCCGTCTTCCCGCCAGCCGAGCTGGTCGCGCCGGCGGCCCCCGCCATCGGGCCCCAATGAGTACCTCTGCCATGTCCGACCGCATACACGCCAGCTACTGGCTGGAAACACCCCTCGACCCCCGCAAGGCGGCCGAGATCATCGCCGGCGAACAGTCCAGCGGCACCTTCCTGGCGCTGGCCAACGAGTCCGACGACCTCAAGGCCCGCAGCGGCGCCCGCATCGAACGCCTGACGGTGCTGGACCAGGTGAGCGAGCCCAGCCTGCCCGGACGCTATCCGGCCAATGCCCGCTTCACGCGGGCCGAGCTGGAGCTGTCCTGGTCCGTCGACAACATGGGCGTCTCCCTGCCCAATGTGCTGGCCACCGTGGCCGGAAACCTGTTCGAACTGCAGTGCGTCAGCGGCCTGCGCCTGACCGATCTGCGCCTGCCGCCCGTCTTCTCCACCGTTTACCAGGGGCCGGCCTTCGGTGTGGCCGGCACCCGGCAGATGGCCGGCGTGGCGGACGGCCCGCTGATCGGCACCATCATCAAGCCCAGCGTGGGCATGTCGCCCGAGATGACCGCGCTGGAAGTGCGCAAGCTGGTCGACGGCGGCATCGACTTCATCAAGGACGACGAGCTGCAGGCCGATGGTCCCCACTGTCCTTTCGAGGACCGGGTGCGGGCCGTCATGCGCGAGGTCCACGCCGGCGCCGACCGGCTGGGACGCAAGGTCATGGTGGCCTTCAACCTCACCGGTGAAATCGACGAGATGAAACGCCGTCACGACTTCGTGCTGGCCCAGGGCGGCACCTGCGTGATGCTCAGCCTCAACGCCGTTGGCCTGCCCGGCCTGCACGCGTTGCGTCGGCACAGCCAGTTGCCCTTGCACGCCCACCGCAACGGCTGGGGCTACCTCAGCCGCCATCCGGCGCTGGGCTGGGACTACAAGGCCTGGCACAAGCTCTGGCGCCTGGCCGGGGCCGACCACCTGCATGTCAACGGCATCGCCAACAAATTCAGCGAAAGCGACGAACAGGTGCGCCAATCCGTGCGTGCCGTCACCGAGCCGCTGTGGGAGCACGACCCGATGGCCGTCATGCCCGTCTTCAGCTCGGGCCAGACCGGCCTGGTGGCGGCCGCCACTTACGCAGCCACCGGCAGCCAGGACCTGATCTTCGCCGCCGGTGGTGGCATCTTCGGCCATCCGGATGGCGTTGCCGCCGGCGTGGTCGCCCTGCGCCAGGCCTGGGATGCCGCCGTGCGCGACGTGCCGCTGGCGCAGCACGCCAGCACGCATCCGCCCTTGCACAAAGCCCTTGAATTCTGGTGAACAGTGTGACCGACCGAACCCACGATCGACAGTCGTTCTGGCCCGAAGGGCCTTTGCTGGCCTATTACGGTGACGACTTCACCGGCTCCACCGACGAGATGGAGGCCTTCACGCTGGCTGGCGTGCCCACCGTCCTGTTCCTGCGCGAGCCCGGTCCCGAATGGGTGGAGCGCTTCGCGGGCATGCGCTGCATCGGCCTGGCCGGCACCGCGCGGGGCCGCAACCCCGCATGGATGCGCGAACACCTGCCGTCTGCCTTTGCCAGCCTCAAGGCTTTCGGCGCCCCCATCCTGCAGTACAAGGTGTGCTCCACCTTCGACTCCAGTCCCGGGACCGGCTCGATCGGCCAGGCCATCGACATCGGCGTGCGCACCATGGGTGGCGACTGGTCGCCCATGGTGATCGGCGCCCCCCGCCTGCGCCGCTACCAGGCCTTCGGCCACCTGTTTGCCGCCATGGGCGACGAGGTGTACCGGCTGGACCGCCACCCCACCATGTCGCGCCACCCGGTGACGCCCATGGCCGAGTCCGACCTGCGCCTGCACCTGGCGCAACAGACCCCGCGCCGCATCGGCCTGGTGGACCTGGCGCAGCTGCAGGCCGGGCAGGGCGATACCGCGCTGGCCGCCCAGCTGGGCGACGATGCACCGGTCGTCATGCTCGACGTGGTCAGCGACGACACCCTGGCCGAAGCCGGCCGCCTGGTCTGGCAGCAGCGCGGACAGGGGCTGTTCAGTGCATCGAGCTCTGGCCTGGCCTACGCCCTGGTGGCGCACTGGCGGCGCTGCGGCCTGCTGGACGAGGCGGCGCCGTTGCCGGTCGCTGCGCCGGTCGACCGCATCGCTGCCATCAGCGGCAGCTGCTCGCCGGTCACCGCCGGCCAGATTGCCTGGGCCGCCGCCAACGGGTTCCAGGTCGAGCGCATGGACGTCGCCGCCGTGCTGGATGCGCAGGCGCGCGAAGGTGAAGTTGGCCGACTGGTCGCCCTGGGACAGCACGCCCTGGCCGCCGGCCGCAGCCCCCTGATCCACTCGGCCAGCGGACCCGACGACCCGGCTGTCACCGGCTTTGCCGAGGCCGCCCGGCGGGCCGGCCTGACCGTGGCCCAGGGGCACGAGCAGGTGGGCCAGGCGCTGGCCGCCATCATGCGCGGCCTGGTGGAGACCACGGGTGTGCGCCGCATCGCCATTGCCGGCGGCGACAGCTCCGGCGCCGTGGCCGGCGCGCTGGACATCACCGCACTGACGGTCGCGGCCAGCCTCACGCCGGGCGCGCCCCTGTGCCGCGCCCATGCCTCGCGGGCGCCGATGGACGGACTCGAACTGGTGCTCAAGGGCGGCCAGATGGGACAGACCGACTTCTTCGGACGGGTGCTGCGGGGCGCCGCCTGAGCCACCCGCCGCGCGGAGATACGTTATTCTTTTTGGATGAGCACCGAACCGATCCAGCGTCGCAAGATTTACCAGGAGGTGGTTGACCGCCTGCTTCAACGCATCCGGTCCGGCGAGTGGCGCCCCGGCGACCACCTGCCCTCCGAGCGCGACCTCATGGACACCTACGGGGTGGGCCGGCCGGCCGTGCGCGAAGCCCTGCAGGACCTGGCGCGTTCGGGCATCGTCGAGATCACCCATGGCGAGCGCGCCCGTGTCGTGGTGCCCACCGCCGACCTGCTCATCGAGCAGATCGCCGGCGGCGCCCAACACCTGTTGCGCATGCAGCCTGGCATGCTCGAGCACCTCAAGGACGCCCGCGTGTTCCTGGAGGCCGGCCTGTGCGAGATCGCGGCGAGCAAGGCCACGCCCATGGACATCGAGCGACTGCGCCAGCGCCTCGAATCGCACCGTGCGGCCCTCGACGAGATGGACCAGTTCCTGTACCGGGACATGCAGTTCCACCGCGAAATCGCGTCCATCGCCGGCAATCCCATATTCCCGGCCATCGTCGAAGCCCTGTTCAACTGGGCTGGCGAGTACTACCAGACCATCGTGCGCGCCCCCGGGGCCGAGCAGCTGACCCTGAGCGAACACACCCGCATCTTCGAGGCCATTGCCGCCGGCGATTCCGCCGAGGCCGCGCAGGCCATGCGCGACCACCTGTTGCGCGCCAGCGATCTGTACCGCAGCCCGGCGGCCGACCGCGAAGCGACGCAACCAAGCTGAAACCAGCTTGTAACTGGTTTCACCGATAATTGAAACCCAGTTACATAACGGCCCATCCCGGGCCGATCCATCCTGTCCGGAGACACCGTTTCATGCCGCAACGCGCCACCAAGATCGTCGCCACCCTCGGCCCCGCTTCCAGCGACCCCCAGCTGCTCGAATCCATGATCCGGGCCGGGGTCAATGTGGTCCGCCTGAACTTTTCACACGGTACGGCGCAGGACCACATTGACCGCGCCGCCCTGGTCCGCCAGGCCGCGCAGCGCGCCGGTCGCGAGGTCGGCATCATGGCCGACCTGCAGGGGCCCAAGATCCGGGTCGGCAAGTTCGCCGAGGGCAAAGTGATGCTCGAACCGGGCATGTCCTTCGTGCTCGACGCGGGACGCACCGAGCCGGGTGATATCCAGGGCGTGGGCCTGGACTACAAGGAACTGCCGCGTGATGTGAAGGCGGGCGACACCCTGCTGCTCAACGACGGCCTGATCGTGCTCGACGTGGTGCGGGTGGCGGGCGAGGCGGTCCACACCACCGTCCGGCTGGGCGGCGAACTGTCCAACAACAAGGGCATCAACAAGCAGGGCGGTGGTCTGACCGCGCCGGCGCTGACGGCCAAGGACATGGAAGACATCAAGACCGCCATGGGCCTGCTGGCCGACTATGTGGCGGTCAGCTTCCCCAAGAACGCCACCGACATGGAACTGGCGCGCCAGCTGTGCAACATGGCCGCTGCGCCCCACCGGCACAAGCCTGGCCTGATCGCCAAGATCGAGCGTGCCGAGGCCATCCCCGAGCTGGAGAGCATCCTGCGCGTCTCCGACGGCATCATGGTGGCCCGTGGCGACCTGGCCGTCGAAGTCGGCAACGCATCCGTCCCCGGCCTGCAGAAGCACATGATCAAGCTGGCCCGCAAGATGGACAAGGTGGTCATCACCGCCACCCAGATGATGGAAAGCATGATCGTCAACCCGGTGCCGACCCGCGCGGAAGTTTCCGACGTGGCCAACGCCGTGCTCGACGGCACCGACGCGGTCATGCTCAGCGCCGAGACCGCCGCAGGCAAATTCCCGCTGGAGACGGTCCAGCAGATGGCGGCCATCTGCCAGGAAGCCGAAAAGACCGAGTACGACCCCCTGGAAGACGACTTCGTGGGCGCCACCTTCAAGCGCATCGACCAGGCCATCGCCATGGGCGCGCTGTTCACTGCCCACCACCTCAAGGCCAAGGCCATCGTCGCCCTGACCGAGTCCGGCTCGACCGCCCTGTGGATGAGCCGCCACAGCGTGCGCATGCCCATCTATGCGGTCACCTCCAAACTGGCCACCCAGCGCAAGATGACGCTCTACCGCAACGTCCGCCCCCTGCTGGTCGACACCAGCGCCGATCGCGACACCGCGCTGGCCCAGGCCGAGGCCGACCTGAAAAAGCGCGGCGTGATGCAAAGTGGCGACGTCTACGCCATCACGGTGGGCGAGCCCATGGGCACGCCGGGCGGCACCAACACGCTCAAGATCTGCCGGGCCTGTTGATCCCCCCTGCGCGGCTGACGCCGCTTCCCCCTGAGGAGGACGCCGCTGGCGGCCGGGCAAAGCCCGTTCCGCGGCGGCCTTGGTCAGAGCCCCCTCTCGCTGGCGGCGGGCTTGTCATCCGCACGCAAGGCGGGACGCCTTAAAATCCCGGGTTACATACCGGTTACCAACTTTGCTCCAGAGGAATACCCATGGCACTCGTTTCCATGCGCGAACTGCTCGACCATGCCGCTGAAAACGGCTATGGCATCCCCGCCTTCAACGTCAACAACCTGGAGCAGGTCCAGGCTGTCATGGCCGCCGCCGACGAAGTCGGTGCGCCCGTCATCCTCCAGGCCTCGGCCGGCGCCCGCAAATACGCCGGCGAGAGCTTCATCAAGCACCTGATCCAGGCCGCCACCGAAGCCTACCCGCACATTCCCCTGGTCATGCACCAGGACCACGGCACCAGCCCCGCGATCTGCCAGGGTGCGCTCAACCTGGGCTTTGGCTCGGTCATGATGGACGGCTCCCTCATGGAAGACGGCAAGACCCCCGCCAGCTTCGACTACAACGTCGACGTCACCCGCAAGGTGGTCGAGATGTCGCACAAGGTGGGCGCCACGGTCGAGGGCGAGCTGGGCTGCCTGGGCTCGCTGGAAACCGGCGAGGCCGGTGAGGAAGACGGCATCGGTGCCGTCGGCAAGCTCGACCACAGCCAGATGCTGACCGACCCCGAGGAAGCCGCCCAGTTCGTCAAGGCCACCCAGCTGGACGCCCTGGCCATCGCCATCGGCACCAGCCACGGCGCCTACAAGTTCACCCGCCCGCCCACCGGCGACGTGCTGGCCATCAGCCGCGTCAAGGAAATCCACGCCCGCATCCCCAACACCCACCTGGTGATGCACGGTTCCTCGTCCGTACCGCAGGACCTGCTGGCCATCATCAACCAGTTCGGCGGCAAGATGAAGCAGACCTACGGCGTGCCGGTGGCCGAGATCCAGGAAGCCATCAAGCACGGCGTGCGCAAGATCAACATCGACACGGACATCCGCATGGCCATGACCGGCGCCGTGCGCAAGTTCCAGGCCGAGAACCCGGACAAGTTCGACATGCGCGAATGGATGAAGCCGGCCCGCGAGGCCGCCAAGGCCATCTGCAAGCAGCGCTATGTCGAGTTCGGCTGCGAAGGCCAGGGCGGCAAGATCAGGGGTGTGACCCTGGTCGACATGGCCGCACGCTACGCCAAGGGTGAACTGGCCCAGCTGGTGAACTGAGGTTCACCGGTCGGGGTGCTCCGGCACCGTCGAATGAAAAGACCGCCAGCTGGTCGAGTCGTTCAAGCAAAGTGTTGAACGTATAGCAGGAGCCCCTCTATGCAGGGGCTTCTGTTTTGCTGGATTCCCATCGGCATCCCCGGATCCCATCCGAATCGGATGGCGTTCAGGTCAACCACCGCAATGCCTCCGGTTGTGCCAACTTCGGTGTAGCTGTTCCGCACGCTCGTGGCCGAATTGAAGGGGTGCCTAAGCCGCCCCCAGCGGGGATGCAATGCCCTGCTGCTTCCATAGGTCTCCACCAGCAACGCGCCCAGCCACATGGAGGCGGGCGACACCTGGTACATGAACGGCCCCGACAGCCTGGGGCTGGCCTACGAAAAGCACATCAAGCCCAGCGGGCTGATCGAGCACAAGCACTACCTGAGCGCCGGCGGGGTGCAGTTTGCCATGCACACCGAGCGCGCGGGGTCACTGGATGGGCAGCCGGCCAAGGCGGTGAGCTACTTCCACCACGACCACCTGGGCAGCCTCTCGGTCATCACCAACGCGCAGGGGGTGGTGACCGAGCGCCTGGCCTACGA
>JAWKYL010000010.1:0-114188 GCA_041396505.1 Burkholderiaceae bacterium | reverse complement strand
CAGCGCCAGCTGGAAATCGCCATGACCCTGGCCACTGAGCCCACGGTGCTGCTGCTGGACGAACCCCTGGCCGGCATGGGCCAGGCCGAGGCCGAAAGCATGGTTGCCCTGCTGCAACGGCTCAAGCCCGACCACGCCATGATGCTGGTCGAGCACGACATGGACGCGGTGTTTGCACTGGCCGACCAGCTGACCGTCATGGTCAACGGCCAGGTCATTGCCAGTGGCACGCCCGACGAAGTACGCAGCGACCCGCTGGTGCAGGCCGCCTACCTGGGCGAGGAAGCCTGACATGACCACCCCCCTCATCCAGACCGCAGGCCTGAACACCCACTACGGCGCCAGCCACATCCTGCGCGGCATCGACTTCACGGTCGGGCAAGGCCAGACCATCGGACTGATGGGCCGCAACGGCATGGGCAAGACCACCTTGCTCAAGTCGATCATGGGTATCGTCAAGCCCAGCGGCGGACACGTCCGGGTCAAGGGCCAGGATGTCACCGGCGCCACGCCCTACGCTGTGGCGCGGCTCGGCGTGGCCTACGTTCCCGAGGGCCGGGGCATCTTTGCCAACCTGAGCGTCAAGGAAAACCTGCACATGGCCGCACGTGCCGGCACGCGCGGGCAGCGGGAATGGACCTATGAACGCGTGCTGGAGACGTTTCCGCGCCTGGCCGAGCGCCTGGGTCATGGCGGACAGCAGCTCTCCGGTGGCGAGCAACAGATGCTGACCATCGGCCGCGCCCTGATGACCAATCCGGACGTGCTGATCCTGGACGAGGCCACCGAGGGCCTGGCCCCGCTGATCGCCCGTGAGATCTGGCGCATCTGCGGTCTGATCCGGGAGTCCGGCATCAGCAGCGTGATCGTGGACAAGAACTGGAAACACGTCACCCAGATCACCGATCGCAACGTGATCCTCGTCAAGGGTGAAGTGGTGTTCGAAGGCACATCCGGCGAGCTTCTGGGCCAGCCGGAACTGCTCGAACAGTACCTGGGCGTCTGAGGGGCGGCACCCCGTCAGAGCAGCGGACGCAGCTCCCTGGCGGCATCCAACAGAAGCGGCAGCAGGTCGCCGCGCATGACTTCGGGTGCCAGCCGATCCGCAGAAGCCACGACGTTCAGCGCCGCCACCACCTGCCCTTTCATGTCCCGCAAGGGCACGGCCAGTGCATGCACGCTGAGTTCATGTTCCTCGCTGGCCACGGCAAAGTCGTCCTTGCGCACCTTGGCAATCAGGCTTCGAAACTCGCGGTGATCCACCACGGTGCGGGGCGTCAGCCTGGCCAGTTCACGCCCCTTGAGCCAGGCGTTGAATACCGGCGAGCTCCGGGCGGCCAGCAGCACACGGCCGGTCGATGTCGCGTGAGCGGGCAGCCGCGCACCCAGGTGCAGGCCATAGGCCATGAGACGCTGTCCGCCCACCGCCGCACTGCGGGCAATGATCACCACTTCGTCGCCATCCAGCACCACAGCCGAAAAAGACTCACGCGTCTGGGCGGCCAGCCGGTTCAGGGTCGGTTGCAGCAGGCGTGGCAGGCGGGCCGAAGCCAGGTAACTGCCTGAAAACCGCAGTACCTTGGCCGAAAGCCAGTAGTGGGTTCCGTCGGTGTCCAGATAGCCCAGATAGGCCAGCGTCAGCAGGTGGCGCCGGGCTGCGGCCCGTGTCAGCCCGGCACGCTCTGCTGCCTGAGTGGCATTCAGGCGCTGGCGTTCCGTATCGAAGCTCTCCAGCACGGCCATACCCTTGGCCATGCCTTCGATGAAATCGGCCCTGGCAATCTCCATATCGTCAATTCCCTGAAAGTCTTGCGCGATTATCGCGCATTGCAGCCAATCATCGCACAAAGCCGACTGACAGGTCTGGCGCGCCGGGCGACCGGTCGGTACATTCGTTCGTGTCCGTTCCACACCTTCAGGAGACCTTCCATGCGCACCCAGGTAGCCATCATCGGCGGCGGCCCCTCCGGCCTCATGCTTTCCCAGCTCCTTCACCTCAAGGGCATCGACACCATCGTTCTGGAACGCCAGAGCCGTGAATATGTGCTCGGACGCATCCGTGCCGGCGTCCTCGAGCATGGTTTTGCCGAACTGATGCGCGAGGCCCAGTGCGGCGAGCGCATGGACAAGGAAGGCGAGATCCACGAAGGCTTCTTCGTCTCCGACAACGGCAAGATGCAGCGCGTGGACCTGCACAAGTACAGCGGTGGCAGCTCGGTGGTGGTCTATGGCCAGACCGAACTGACGCGCGACCTGTACGAAGCCCGTGACAGGATGAATGGCGTGGTGATCCACAATGCCGAAGATGTCCAGCCGCATGACCTCAAGAGCGACAAGCCCTACGTCACTTACCGCAAGGGCGACGAGGTGGTCCGCATCGACTGTGACTACGTCATCGGCGCCGATGGCTTTCATGGCGTCAGCCGCAAGTCGATTCCCCGCGATGTGCTCAAGGAGTATGAAAAGGTCTACCCGTTCGGCTGGCTGGGCGTGCTCTCCCGCACCAAGCCGGTTTCTCCCGAGCTGATCTATGCGAAGCACGAGCGTGGCTTTGCGTTGTGTTCGCTGCGTTCACAGGTGCTCTCGCGCTATTACATCCAGGTGCCCCTGACCGACACGGTCGAGGACTGGAGCGACGACAAGTTCTGGGATGAACTCAAGCGCCGCTTGCCGGAGGATGTGGCCGCCCGTTTGATCACCGGTCCTTCGATCGAAAAATCCATCGCACCCCTGCGCTCGTTCGTGGCCGAACCGATGCGTTACGGCAACCTGTTCCTGGCGGGCGACGCCGCCCACATCGTGCCGCCGACCGGTGCGCGGGGGCTCAACAGTGCCGCATCCGACATCTACTACCTGTACCACGCGCTGCTGGCCCACTACCGCGATGGCGATGACGCCGGTCTGGACAGCTATTCGGCCAAGGCGCTGGCACGCGTCTGGAAAGCACAGCGCTTCTCGTGGTGGATGACCACCATGCTGCACACGTTCCCGGACAACATCGCCTACGACCAGAAACTGCAGCAGACCGAAATGGACTATCTGTTCTCGTCCGAAAAGGCCCTGGGTTCGTTGGCTGAGAACTACGTCGGCCTGCCCTTCTGACCGGCGGCGTTTGGCACTGTCTCCCGGAAGCTGGCCGAATGGCCGGATTCTGGGTTACAACCGGGTCATGCAATCCAAGACCCCGCTTTCCCCCGCTCCCCGCTCCAACGCCGCGCTCAGACCCCTGCGCGGCGTCCGCGTTCTCAGCCTGGCCCTGAACCTGCCGGGGCCGGCCGCCTTCATGCGACTGAAGTCCATGGGTGCCACCTGCCTCAAGGCGGAGCCACCGGGCCCCAAAGGCATGAGCGGCGACCCGATGGGGCAGTACAACCCCACGGCCTACGCGACGCTGCACGACGGCATCAAGGTGGTCACGATCGACCTCAAAAGTGAAAAGGGTCAGGACCGCCTGCACAAGGAGCTGGCCCGCACCGACGTACTGCTGACCTCGTTCCGTCCTTCGGCCCTGGCCAAACTGGGCCTGACCTGGAAGTTTCTGCACAAGACCTGGCCGCAACTGTCGGTGGTGGCCATTGTGGGCGCCCCCGGGGCACGCGCCGAAGAGCCCGGGCACGACCTGACCTACCTGGCCGATGCCGGCCTGGTCACCGGGCTGGACCTGCCAGCCACGCTGTTCGCCGACATGGGCGGCGCCCTCATGGCCAGCGAGGCCACGCTCAAGGCTGTCCTGGCGCAACGTCTGAGCGGCAAGGGCAGTTTCCAGGAAGTGGCACTCAGCGACGCGGCGGCCTGGCTCGGACTGCCCCGCAGCTGGGGGCTGACACAGCCCAAGGGTGCCGTGGGCGGCGCCCACGCGGGCTACCGGGTCTATCCGTGCAAGGACGGCCGCGTGGCGGTGGCGGCCCTGGAGCCGCATTTCGCTGCGTCGCTGTGCGGCGTGGCCGGGGTGACCATGGATGGCCTGACGACCATGTTCCGGCCCGACACGCACCGCCGTATCGCGGAGTTCCTGGCTGGCCAGACGCGCCGGCAGCTCGATCGCCTGGCGGCCAGGCATGACATTCCGCTACACACCCTGGCTCCGGCCTGAGGCCAGGCGCGGCCGGTCTGGCCGTGCGAGCTGGTTCAGAACACGCGCGTGACCGTGAATCCGCGCTCCCGGAGAAGGACCGGGAGCGCTTGTGCTCCCACCACGTGCAGAGCTCCCACGGCGGCAAATACGCTCACATCCTGGTGCAGACGCCCAATGGCGTCGGCCATACCGGGATTGCGGTCATCGACCAGACGGATGAACGCCGCGCGCTCGGCCGCCGTGTTCAGGCAGTCGCACCATTGCGGATAGTTCTCCAGCACCGCCAGATCGCCGGTGGCCCAGGCCTCGGTGAGTCTTTCCAGGGTCTGCACCGCCTGCGGGCTGCCCACCTCGATCAGGACACTTTGCACCATGTCGGCCGCCTCTTGCTCGTTGCGCGCCATCAGCGCCGACAGCTGCTGCTGCACCGACTCCAGTCCCACCACAGGACGCTGCACCCCCAGACTGCGCATCAACAGGACCGACTCTGCACCGTACAACGGAAACAACCCCTGGCGCTGGGCCAGAGCGACGGCCAGCTGGGCCACATGCACCTCGGTTGCACCCTGTCCGAGTATTTCGGGCGGCAGGCATTCGGCAGCCCAGGCTTCGCGCAGCGATTGCATCAGGGCGACCGGCAGGTCGCGCGGCGGCCCCTGCATGGCCTGCTGCAAGGCCTCGCGCACACCTGGCTCGGTGACGTTGATCTCCAGCGCCAGCACCCCGGTGCGCAGCAGCGAGGCTTCGGTTTTCGGGCCCAGCGCAAACCAGTCTGGCCGCCCGGCATGAACCGTCCCGTACAGATAGGAGTCGCGCCCCCCACGGCTCAGGCGCCACAGGAACCCCCGGTCCTGCGCCTGCCGCTGTGCCTTGAGCAGCAGTTCGCGGCCGGGTGGCTCTGGCTGGGGCGGACAGGAGGAAGCCGGGGGCTGCGCATGGGCCCCGGCCAACACGACGGCCCACAGCAGGACGCTACCGGTTGCGATGGAAACGATCTGGCGAAGCATGCCGACACCTCCTTGAACCCTGGAACAAAGAACCCACCACCCCAACGGTGGATGGATTGGACAGCGACCGCATCCGCAGTCATGAAAGGCACTGGTCATTCTGACGCCGAGTCGCTATGCTGGCCCAAGTTTGCACCAGGAGCCGGCATGATCGACAACATGATCGCCAACTATGGGCTGTATCCCACGCTGGCCATTCTGGGCGGCGTCCTGCTGTGGATCTGGTCCCAGTACAGCGAGCACCGCAACAGCAAGCTCCGCCGCGAGGGCATGATGGCCAGTTTCGAAGCCTACGCAAAGGAGATTGGCGCCGTCGTCCAGCGGGAAGATGACTACCAGGCCGAAGCCCGCGGCAAGGTGAAGGACCGCAAGATCCACATTGTCCAGGGGCTTCGCAGTGGCACACAAGGCTCCAGGGCAAGAATGACGCTGACCATCGAGATGCCGCTGGCCTCGGTGGCGCCTGACTACAGGATGGCGGTGATGGACTGGCGCGTCCTGTGGTGGGGCGGCGACCGAGGCCCTGGCATCAAGGAAAAGGGCACATCCACGGCGGGCAACTGGATCAACGACCTGGTCCGGCGCCAGGTGGCCAACGTGCTGGATGCTGGCAAGGACAGCGGGCGCCTGCTGGTCGAGATGGGCATCCTGGTGTTCGATCAGAGCATCATCGACAAGCCCCCCGAACCTGACGTGATCCGCAGGCGCCTGGCCGCGATGGCTGAACTGGCGGCCACGATCGAGAAAGCACACGGGGGCCGCGCGGCGTTCTGACGCGAACCTGGAACCGACCGATGCTGGATGCACCCCGGCGGCCTCCGCCGCCCGAGCATCACTTGCGGCGC
The DNA here is from genome assembly GCA_041396505.1 of Burkholderiaceae bacterium. GTDB lineage: Bacteria > Pseudomonadota > Gammaproteobacteria > Burkholderiales > Burkholderiaceae_C > Hydrogenophaga. Next base: position 108,261 of record JAWKYL010000010.1, on the reverse strand, counting down.
GAACCGGCTATCCCGGATCTGGGCGGCAATCCGGTGTGCTGTGTCAGGATGCTGCCTTTGGCAGGCGCTTTTGCGCCGGCCGTGCCCGAGCGCGGCGCAGCCTTTGGGGTGCTGTTCTTGCGACGCGCACTCTGGTAGCTGCCATCGGTGGCCGGCTGGAACGTCGGGATCAGGTGGTTCTTGCCATTGCCGATCAGGTCGACGCGCCCCATGGCCTTGAGGGCCTCGCGCAACATGGGCCAGTTGTTGGGATCGTGGTAGCGCAGGAACGCCTTGTGCAGTCGACGGCGCCTTTCGCCACGAACGATATCGACCCGTTCACCGCGTTCACCCCGGTGAACGCCCCGCAGCGGATTCAGGCCGGAGTGGTACATGGCCGTGGCGGTCGCCATGGGACTGGGATAGAAGGTCTGCACCTGGTCGGCCCGAAAGCCGTTCTTCTTCAGCCAGATGGCCAGGTTCATCATGTCTTCGTCGCTGGTGCCCGGGTGGGCCGCGATGAAGTACGGAATGAGGAACTGCTTCTTGCCGGCTTCCTCGCTGTACTTCTCGAACATGGTCTTGAAGCGATCGTAGGTGCCGATGCCGGGCTTCATCATTTTCGACAGCGGACCCTGCTCGGTGTGCTCGGGCGCGATCTTCAGATAACCACCCACGTGGTGCTGGACCAGCTCCTTGACGTATTCGGGGCTTTGCACCGCAAGGTCGTAGCGCAGGCCGGAGCCGATCAGGATTTTCTTGATGCCCCTGAGCGCGCGTGCGCGGCGGTAGATCTTGATCAGCGGATCGTGGTTGGTGGTGAGGTTCTGGCAGATGCCGGGATACACGCAGCTGGGCTTGCGGCAGGCGGCCTCGATCTCGGGACTGCGGCAACCGAGGCGGTACATGTTGGCGGTGGGCCCGCCCAGGTCCGATATGACGCCGGTGAAGCCTTCGACCTTGTCGCGGATGTCCTCGACCTCGCGGATGATCGAGTCTTCCGAACGGCTCTGGATGATGCGGCCTTCATGCTCCGTGATGGAGCAGAAGGTGCAGCCGCCGAAACAGCCGCGCATGATGTTCACGCTGAAGCGGATCATCTCCCAGGCCGGAATCCGGGTCGCTCCATCGTGGCGGCCGTGCTCGTCGGCATAGGCCGGGTGCGGGCCGCGCGCGTACGGCAGGTCGAACACGTAGTCCATCTCGGCCGTGGTCAGCGGAATCGGCGGCGGGTTGATCCAGACATCCCGGGCCGTCGCACCTTCGCCGTGCGCCTGCACCAGGGCCCGGGCGTTGCCAGGGTTGGCCTCGACGTGCAGCACGCGATTGGCATGGGCGTAGAGCACGGCATCGCTCTTGACCTGCTCGTAGCTGGGCAGGCGGATCACGGTGCGCTCGCGCGGCAGACGGGCCACGCCGCGGGCGCCCTGCGGGCGGTGCAGCGTAATGGGGTGCACCTGCGGATCACCTGCAGGCACGGACCCGCCCTCCTTGCCGCACTGCTGCCCCTGCGACTGGGCCTGCTCGGAGGTGGTCTGATAAGGATTGACGTGATCCTCGACATGGCCGGGCGTATCGACATCGGTCGAATCCAGCTCGATCCAGCCATCTGCCGTGGGGTCGCCAGGACGGCGGACGAAGGCCGTCCCCCGGACATCGGTGATGCTCTCGACCGGTTCGCGCCGGGCCAGACGGTGCGCCACCTCGACCAGGGCGCGCTCGGCGTTGCCATAGAGCAGCAGGTCGCATTTGCTGTCGACCACGATGGAGCGGCGCACCTTGTCGCTCCAGTAATCGTAGTGGGCAATGCGTCGCAGGCTGCCCTCAATGCCGCCCAGAACAATGGGCACGTCCTTCCAGGCCTCGCGGCAGCGCTGGCTGTAGACGATGGCAGCACGATCCGGTCGCTTGCCGCCCACGTCGCCAGGCGTATAGGCGTCGTCGCTGCGGATCTTCCGGTCTGCCGTGTACCGGTTGATCATGGAGTCCATGTTGCCGGCGGTCACGCCCCAGAACAGGTTGGGCTTGCCCAGCGCCTTGAACGGCTCCGCACTCTGCCAGTCCGGCTGGGCAATGATGCCGACGCGAAAGCCCTGGGCCTCCAGCACGCGGCCGATCACGGCCATGCCAAAGCTGGGGTGGTCGACATAGGCGTCGCCCGTCACCAGAATGATGTCGCACGAATCCCAGCCCAGGCGCTCCATCTCCTCCCGGCTCATGGGCAGGAACGGCGCGGTGCCAAAACGCCTGGCCCAGTATGGGCGGTAGCTGGTCAGCGGCTTGGCATGGCGCGCAAAAAAGGAGACGTCAACTGGCGCGTTCATGGAAATGCAGGTGGGAGGGTAACCCTCAAGTGTAGGGTTTGACCCCAATCCCCGGAATATGAAGGGATACCGCCCGTCAGTCCACGTCTCCCAGGTGGCTGTCCGGAACCGGGACCCCGCCTAGCATGGACGCATCCATCCAGGAGACAACCATGCCCGACTTCAGCACCCTGCACATCGCCGCAGACCCCGAGAACCCCCGAATCGCCCGACTGCTGCTCAACCGGCCCGAACGCTTCAATGCGATCACGGACGACATGCCTGGCCAGATCCGTTCTGCCATCGACTGGGCCAATGCCGAACCGGACATCCATGTGATCGTCGTCGAGGGCGCTGGCAAGGGATTCTGTGGTGGCTACGACCTGGCCGCCACAGCCGAGCAGCACATCGAACACCCCTGCCAGCAGGAATCCTACCCCTGGGATCCGATGGTCGACTACGCCACCATGAAACGCTACACGGAAGATTTCATGAGCCTCTGGCGCAGTCCGAAGCCCACCATCGCCAAGGTCCATGGCGCTGCGGTAGCCGGAGGCAGTGACATTGCGCTGTGCTGCGACCTGCTGGTCATGGCCGATGACGCACGCATCGGCTATATGCCCACCCGGGTGTGGGGCTGCCCGACCACCGCGATGTGGACCTACCGCCTGGGCCCGACCCGGGCCAAGCAGCTCATGTTCACCGGCGACGTGATCGACGGGCGGACAGCCGCCGACTGGGGATTGGCCAACCTGGCCGTTGCCCCTGCGGATCTGGAGGCCGAAACAGTAAAACTCGCCTCGCGCATTGCAGGCGTACCCCGATCCCACCTGGCCATGCACAAGATGGTGGTCAACCAGGTCATGCTGTCCATGGGTCTGGAGCAGACCCAGATGATGGCCACCGTCTTCGACGGTATCACCCGGCACAACCCCGAGGGCCTCTGGTTCCGCCGTTACGCCCAGGAGCAGGGGTTCAAGGCTGCGGTGCAGTGGCGCGACAGTGGGCGCCCGATCCCCGAGGGCGATGAGGCCCGAACCCTGATCCGGGACATGCAGCAAGGCCCGCGCTGAAGAAGGCGGCGCGGCTGTTCATCTCGTTACCCCTCTTACTGTGCCGACCAGAATGTAAGCCATGGTCGTCTTAGCATGAGCGCTTCACTTTTTGAAGGAGATGGCATGGCACTGCACTTTGGCAAACGCGAGAACGAGATCAACAAACCCCTGGGCAACACCCTGAATACCCCCCGCTATGGCAGCAGTGCCGCCAGCACCACCACCGCGCCCGCTGCGGCTTCGCCCGAGCCTGCAGCACCGGTGGCCGCACCCGCGAGTTCCGTGGCCGCCGCCACCGAAGGCGGCAGCAAGCTGACCGTGGGCCCCAACATCAAGCTCAAGGGCGTCGAAATCACCGATTGCGACACCCTCGTGGTCGAAGGACTGGTCGAAGCCACCATGGACTCCCGCGTCATCCAGATCGCCGAGCAAGGTGAATTCAAGGGATCGGCCGAAATCGACATCGCCGAAATCCACGGCGTCTTCGACGGCAACCTGACCGTGCGCCAGAAAATGGTCATTTACGCCACCGGCAAGGTGACCGGCAAGATTCGCTATGGCAAGGTCGTGATCGAGGAAGGCGGCCGGCTGTCCGGTGATATCGAGTGTTCAGTGGCCGCAGGCAAGTCCGCATCGAAGCCATCTTCCATGGCCCTGGCCGCCTGACCTGCCCTGTCCGCCCACCAGCGCCGCCTGCTGCGTTGGTGGGCGTTGCCCGGCCCTGACGGGCCGGCTATGCTTGGCGCATGTACGCCGAATTCTTCGGTCTGAAGCAAGACCCGTTCACGATTGCTCCAGACCCCCGCTACCTTTTCATGAGCGAGCGCCACCGCGAAGCGCTGGCCCACCTGCTCTACGGCATCCGCGGCGGAGGCGGTTTCGTGCTGCTCAGCGGCGAGATCGGCGCCGGCAAGACCACCATCTGCCGGTGCTTTCTCGAACAGATCCCGGACAACTGCCGTGTCGCCTATATCTTCAACCCGAAGCTGACGGTCGGCGACCTGCTCAAGACGATCTGTCACGAGTTTCACGTCGAAGTGAAACACGACGGCCCGTTGCCGGCCACCATCAAGGACTACCTCGACCCGCTCAACGAGTACCTGCTGCGCAGCCACGCTGCCGGCGAGCACAACCTGCTGATCGTGGACGAGGCCCAGAACCTCACACCCCATGTGCTGGAACAACTCCGGTTGCTGACCAACCTGGAAACCAGCGAGCGCAAATTGCTGCAGATCGTGTTGATCGGCCAGCCCGAACTGCGGCAGATCCTGGCTCGCCCCGACATGGAGCAACTGGCCCAGCGGGTGATAGCCCGCTTTCACCTGGCTGCGCTGTCCGAAGCCGAAACACGGCAATACATCCAGCACCGGCTGGAGGTGGCGGGCTTGCGCGGTCCCACACCGTTCGGCGACGACGCCCTCAAGCGAATTCACACCCTGGCCCGTGGCGTTCCGCGCCGCATCAACCTTCTGTGCGACCGGGCACTGCTGGGCGCCTATGCCACCGGTCGGTCGAAGGTGGACGCCGCCATTGTCGAAAAGGCCGCCACCGAGGTTTTCGAGCAGCCGGACGTCGAGCCAACGCCTGCGGCACGTGCCACCGGGCCGGCCTGGCTGCGCTCTGCAGGCACGCTCGGTCTCGGCGCTCTCGGTGGTGCCCTGGTCGCTGCGCTGCTTTACGTGTGGTGGCCCCGTCCCGAATCCGCCCCGTCCCAGGTGCCGCCCAAGGTCGGTCAGGCAGCCACGCCCTCCGTGGCACCGCCTGCGGGCGGACAGGCAACCGATGGGGCACGGACCGCAGCACCGATCACCGGAGCGCCAGAGCCACGGACCGTGGCTCAGCCTCGAGCCCCGGAAGCGCCCCGCCCGGAGCCCGGGTTGCCTGACGCCGAGGCCCTGTGGACCGACAACGGGGCGGCCTGGCGCCAACTCGCCACATTGTGGGGCGTCCGGCTGGGCGATGGCGACGCCTGCGACCAGGGACTCGCCCAGCAACTGCAGTGCTTTCGCATCTTCCGCATGACCGTGCACGGCTTGCGCCTGCTCGACCGCCCCGCCCTGTTGCAGATCGAGCTGCCCGGCCAGCCGGCCGGATGGGCCATCCTGACCGCCATGACCGGAGAAACGGCGACCCTGCGCGCCGGCGACCGCCACTGGCAGGTACCGTTGACGGCGCTGGCCGACATCTGGCATGGTGACTACGCCACCCTCTGGCGCCAGCCCCCTGGTCAGCAAGGCCGGATTTCCAATGCCCTCGGGTCTGCCTCAGGCGACTGGGCCCTGGCCCGCCTGAGGCAGTTGCAGCGGGACGGCCAACTGGACACGACGGCGCAGGATAACGACCGGCTGCTGATGGCTTTTCAACAGGCGCACGGCATCGAACCACACGGCCGGGCATCACCCATGACCTTCATGATGGTGAACCTGGTCACGGGTGTGGCGGAGCCCCGCCTGAGCTCATCCCAACTCTGAAACCCCATGTCTTACATTCTTGACGCACTGCGGCGGGCCGACGCCGAACGCGAGCGGGGGCAGATCCCGGGCCTGCGTTCACAGTCTGCTCCACTGAACCCCTCACCCGTGTCCCGACGGGGCATGCCCTGGTGGCTGCCGGCATCCCTGATCCTGGCAGCAGGGCTGGCGGTGGCCGCCTGGTGGCTCTGGCCGGCTTCGGGATCCGGTCCAGCGGATGCTCCCCCAGCGGCAACGCCCCTGTCGTCCGGACCGGTGTCCAGTGGCCCAGGTGCCCCCGGTGCCCCCAATGCTCCCGACGCCGCCGTGACCACCGCTCCGGCCGCGGCTGTGCCGGCCCCGGCACCACCTTCCTTGCCCATACTGGCGCCGGTCACACCGCCTGTCGCCGCGTCAGGCCCCGGCAAACAGGCTCCGGCCGGGAAGACCGGCGCTGGCGCCACGCCCGATGGCCAGCCTCGCACGCCCTCCCCCGCAGCCACGGCACCCACCGCAGCCACGCCGCCCGCGCAGGCAGCCACGCAGGCACTCGCGTCGCCGGCACCGGCGCGCGTCGAAACCCGCGTACCCAGCTTCGGAGAGCTGTCGGCCGATGTCCGTGCCCGTCTGCCCAAGGTCAGTGTCAGTGGGGCCACCTACTCCGCCAATCCGGCCCACCGCATGCTGATCGTCAACGGGCAGGTGGTGCAGGAAGGCGCCGAGATCCAGCCTGGGTTGCGCCTCGAGTCCATCGGCCCACGTAGCGCCACACTTGACCACCAGGGCACCCGCTATTCCATCGGATACTGACACCGCCATGGCGCACCCGACACCGCAAAGCGACCCGACATCGGTCGTACTCCGCCTGCGCGACCTGGCCTCACCCGGGCCCGAGGCCCCCTGGCTCCGCGAACTGACGGTCGATCTCTTGCCCGGCCTGACCTGGGTCATCGGCGACGAGGGATGTGGCAAAACCACGCTGTTGCGCCTGCTCGCAGGCGACCTCCTGCCTGGCCGGGGCTCGGTTGCCCTGGGATCCGCCTGCTCTGGCAAGGATCGGGCGGCCTACCAGGCACAGGTGTTCTGGATGGACCCGCGGACCGAGGCACACAACGACATCAGTCCGCGCGAGTTCTTCCAGACCATGGCGTCCCGTCGCGACGCCTTTGACCTGCGAGAAGCGTTGCGTCTGGCCGAGGTCTTCGGTCTCGAAGAGCACCTGGACAAGCGCCTGTACATGCTCTCGACCGGCAGCCGGCGCAAGACCTGGCTGGCGGCTGCCTTTGCCAGCAACGCCGGACTGACGCTTCTCGATCAGCCCACGGCGGCCCTGGACGGCCCGTCCACCCGTGAACTCATGACACTGCTGCAGCAGCAGGCCGGCAACCCCCGGCGACTGTGGGTTGTGGCCGACTACGAAACCCCATGCGACCTGCGGCCTGATGTCGTCTGGCCCCTGCCTCCCCGACCGGGGCACTGGTAGGTTGCACCTCAGGTCAAAGATCCACGTCGGGTGCGTCCATGAAACTTGAAGTCTGTTTCTGCCGCCTGCTCATCAGTACTTCGACATGGGCCGAATGGCCCATGGTCTGCGGACCGTGAAATTGCCCTAGTTGACGATGCGCCAGCTGCCGTCCGGCTGGCGACAGGCCGTGCCGTACACGTCGTCGGGCCGGCCGCCCACCACGGCACGCATGGTGAACTCGCGACACGGCGCGCCCTGGGCTTCGTAGGTTCGGGTGGGCGTCACCGTGTACTCGTTACGGGAGTCCGGATTGACCCAGGCGGTGGGCTGCCCGGTTCGCGAGGTCTCGAACACCTGCGCCGTCCGATAGCGGTCGGTCGCATCCATGGAGCGACCGACATTGGCACCGATGTTGGCCCCGATCAGTGCTCCGATGACCGTGGCGACCGTACGGCCACTGCCGCCGCCGATCTGGGAGCCGACGGCACCGCCGAGAACGCCACCGATCACCGTTCCGGCCGTTTCGTTGGGACCGCCCACCGTGCCACAGGCGGCCAGGCCTGTAACGAGGGCGGCAGCGATTAAAGCTCGTGCAAATGGAAGACTGGGCATGGCGGCTCCTGGTTCGGGGGATACGGATGGATGGCTGCCCCGCGCCAGATGACATCTGGCAGACGGTGGTCAGACCCTTGCTTCATCCGGATGTTCCCGCCCCAGGGTGACGGGAACTTGAAGACCGTGTCATCAAATGAAACAACCGTATCCAGCTCCATCCGGCGACGCCGCCGCAGGACGGGCCCGGAGCACGCAAAGAACGGGTGCTCAGCGTCCGCCCAGGCCCATGCCCCGGGAGATCACTTCCTTCATGATTTCGTTCGTTCCGCCGTAGATGCGCTGGACCCGCGCATCGGCATAGGCCCGCGTGATCGGGTACTCCCACATGTAGCCATAGCCGCCATGCAACTGCACGCACTCGTCCATGACCTTGCATTGCAGGTCCGAGCACCAGTACTTGGCCATGCTGGCGGTGGCGGTGTCAAGCCGGCCCTCGCAGACGAGTTCGCAGCATTTGTCGACAAACACGCGCGCCACCTGCACCTCGGTCTGCAGTTCGGCCAGGGTGTAGCGCGTGTTCTGGTAACTGGCCACAGGCTGGCCAAACACCTTGCGGTCCCTGACGTACGCCACCGTCCAGTCGATGGCCGCCTGGGCGGCTGCCACCGCACCAATCGCGATCTGCATGCGCTCCCAGGGCAGTTGCTCCATCAGGCAGATGAAACCGCGCCCCTCCTGCGCTGCGCCGCCCAGCAGGTTCTCGGCAGGTACCCTGACGTTGTCGAAGAACAGCTCCGACGTGTCCTGCGCCTTCAGGCCCAGCTTCTTCAGCCGCTTGCCCTTGGTGAAGCCGGGCGTGCCTTGCTCGACCAGCAGCAGACTGGTGCCCTTGGCGCCGGCCGCCGGATCGGTCTTGGCCACCACGATAACGAGATCCGCATGCCAGCCGTTGGTGATGAAGGTCTTGCTGCCGTTGATCAGATAGCTGCCATCGGCCTGCCTGATGGCCGTGGTCTTGACCCCTGGAGGTCGCTGCCGGCGGCCGGTTCGCTCATGGCGATGGCCCCCACCATGTCGCCCGAAGCCAGCAGGGGCAAATATTTCTTCTTCTGATCTTCAGTTCCGTAATGCAGGATATAGGGTGCCACGATCTCGCTGTGCAGGCCGAAACCGATACCGCTCACACCTGCACGGGCCACTTCTTCCATCTGGGCCACCGAGTACAGGCGGTCAGCACCGGCGCCACCGTATTCCTCAGGCATGGTCATGCAGAGGAAGCCGTTTTCTCCGGCGCGGCGCCAGACGTCCCTGTCTACACGTAGCCCTGGTCCTCCCAGGCCTCGTGAAACGGGGCAATTTCCTTTTCCACGAAGCGCCGGAAGCTGTCCCGAAAGGCTTCGTGGTCGGAGTTGAATAGGGTTCTTTCGATCATGGTGTCACCTTTCTGACTGGGGAAATTGATTTTTACAAAGCATTTGCTCGGTAAAAGTCTATACTGTAGTGGATCGAACTGGAAGATGGTCATTTCCCTTAGGAGACATCATGAGCGAAGCCTATGTCTACGACGCCATCCGCACGCCCCGCGGCAAAGGCAAAAAGGACGGCAGCCTGCACGAGGTCAAGCCGATCAACCTGCTGGCCGGTCTGCTGACCGAGCTACAGAAGCGCAACGACCTGGACACGGCTGCGGTGGACGACGTGGTCATGGGCGTGGTCTCGCCAATAGGCGAGCAGGGCTCGGTGATTCCCAAGGTCGCCGCCCTCAAGGCTGGCTGGGACTGGCGCTGTGCGGGCGTGCAGCTCAACCGTTTCTGCGCTTCCGGCCTGGAGGCCGTCAACATGGCAGCCATGAAGGTGCGCAGCGGCTGGGAAGATCTGGTCGTCGCCGGCGGCGTGGAGAGCATGAGCCGCGTGCCCATTGGCTCGGACGGCGGCGCGTGGGCGCAGGACCCGGAGACCAACAGCGCCACCCTGTTCGTCCCTCAGGGCATCGGAGCCGACCTGATCGCCACCATGAGCGGCTTCAGCCGGGAGGACGTGGACGCCTTCGCGCTTGAATCGCAGAAGCGCGCCACCGCTGCCCGTGCAGCCGGGTACTTTGACCGCTCCGTGGTGCCTGTCAGGGACAGCATGGGCCTGCCGATCCTGGAAAAGGACGAGTTCATCAAGCCCAACTCGACCATGGAAGGCCTGGCTGGCCTCAGGCCCGCTTTCGAACAGCTGGGTGCCATGGGCTTCGACTCGGTGGCCTTGCAGCGCTACCCGCAGGTCGAGCGCATCCATCATGTGCACCATGCCGGCAACTCCTCGGGCATCGTGGATGGCGCAGCCGCCATCCTCATCGGCAGCGAGGCCGCCGGCAAGACGCATGGCTTCACGCCGCGTGCGCGAATCGTGGCCACCGCCCTCTCGGGTGCCGACCCGACCATCATGCTCACCGGCCCCATGCCGGCCGCTCGCAAGGCGCTGGCCAAGGCCGGCATGACCATCGACCAGATCGACCTGTTCGAGATCAACGAGGCGTTCGCCGCCGTGCCCATGAAGTTCATGCAGGAGATGGGCGTGCCGCACGAGAAGGTCAACGTCAACGGCGGCGCCATCGCCATGGGCCACCCCCTGGGCGCCACCGGCGCCATGATCGTCAACACGGCGATCGACGAGCTGCACCGCACGGGCAAGCGCTATGGCATGGCCACGCTCTGCGTCGGCGGCGGCATGGGCATTGCCACGATTGTTGAAAGGGTCTGACGACCCACCCCCGCGCCGCGCTTCGCGCGTCACCCCCTGCGAGGGGGCAACACCAGCGGCCCGGCAAAGCCGGTTCCGCGGCGTTCCTGGAACAGACCCCGTGGAGAATCAAATGATCACCAAAACCATCCGTTACGAACTCGCCAACGGCATTGCCACCCTTACGTTCGACGAGCAGGGCTCGCCGGTCAACACCATGTGCCTGCAGTGGCAGGACGACCTGGACGCCGTCACGGCCCAGGTAGTCAAGGACCGTGCGCAAATCAAGGGCATCGTGCTGGCCTCGGCCAAGAGCACCTTCTTCGCCGGCGCCGATCTCAAGGGCGTGATGCGCTCGACTGCGGCCGACGGCCCGCGCGTCTTTGCCGAGATCGAACGCATCAAGAAGAACTTCCGCACCCTGGAAACCCAGGGCGTTCCCGTGGTCAGCTGCCTGAACGGGGCGGCCCTGGGTGGTGGCTGGGAAGTGGCCCTGGTCGGCCACCACCGCATCGCTGTCAACAACCCCAAGGTGCAGTTCGGCCTGCCCGAGATCACCCTGGGCCTGATCCCTGGCGGCGGCGGCATCACCAAGATGACGCGCGTGCTCGGCCTGATGGCCGCGCAACCCTACATCCTGGAGAGCAAGCTGTTCGGCCCCGAGGAAGCGCTGAAGATCGGCGTGGTGCATGAACTGGTGGCCTCACCCGAGGAACTGATGCCACGCGCGCTGGCCCATATCGAGGCTTCGCAAGGCAAGCCCGAGGCCTGCCAGCACGTGTGGGACCGCAAGGACTACAAGATGCCCGGCGGCACGCCGAGCAACCCCAAGATCGCCGGCATGCTCAGCGTGGCCCCGGCTGTGCTGAAGCAGAAAACGCGCGGCCTCTACCCCGCCCCTGAAGCGGCACTGGCCGCCATGGTCGAAGGTGCCATGGTGGACTTCGACACCGCCATGCGTGTGGAAAGCCGTTACCTGGCTGGCCTGATGACCGGCCCCGTGGCTCGCAACATGATCAACACCTTCTTCTTCAACATGAACGCCATCAAGGGCGGTCAGTCGAGGCCGAAGGATGTGGCCAAGTATCAGCCGAAGAAGGTCGGCATTCTGGGTGCCGGCATGATGGGCTCGGGCATCGCCTACGCGCAGGCCACCAGAGGCATCGCCACCGTGCTCAAGGATGTGAGCGCCGGGGCGGCCGAGAAGGGCAAGTCGTACACCGCCAGGCTCACGCAGAAGCGCGTGGACAAGGGCCAGATGAGCGCTGAAAAGCAGCAGGGCATCCTGAACCTCATCACCCCCACGGCCAACGCCGCCGACCTGCAGGGCTGCGACCTGATCATCGAGGCCGTGTTCGAACAGCGCGAACTCAAGGCCAGGGTCACGCAGGAAGCCGAGCCCATGCTCGCCGAAGGTGGCTTCTTTGCCAGCAACACCTCCACGCTGCCCATCTCGGGCCTGGCTCAGGCCAGCCGGGATGCGAAAAAATTCGTCGGCATCCACTTCTTCAGCCCGGTGGACAAGATGAAGCTGGTGGAAATCATCCGCGGCCAGCAGACCGACGACGAGACCGTGGCCCGTGCCTATGACTACGTGCTCTCGCTGGGCAAGCTGCCCATCGTGGTGAACGACTCGCGCGGTTTCTACACCAGCCGCACCTTCGGCACCTTCGTCATGGAAGGCGCGGCCATGCTGGGTGAGGGCATCCCTGCAGCCGTGATCGAGAATGCCGCCATGCAGGCCGGCATGCCGGTCGGGCCGCTGGCGGTGCTGGACGAAACCGCACTGTCGCTCTCGGTCCACGTGCTGGACCAGACACGCGCCGACTTCACCGCCGAGGGCAAGACCTACGAGGCCACCCCGGGCGAGTTGCTGGTCGAACGCATGGTCAAGGAACTGGACCGTTCGGGTCGCGCGGCCGGCGGTGGCTTCTACGACTACCCGGCAGGCCAGAAAAAGGTGCTGTGGCCGCAGCTCAAGGCCTTGTTCGGGAAGTCCGACGTCCAGTGGGACCTGCAGGACGTGAAGGACCGCATCCTGTACCGCCAGGCCGTCGAAACCGCCCGCTGCCTGTCCGAAGGCGTGCTGACCAGTGTGCACGATGGCAACATCGGGTCCATCTTTGGCATCGGCTTCCCGGCATGGACCGGCGGCGCGCTGCAGTTCATCTATGGCATGGGCGTCGAGGCCTTCGTCAGCCGCTGTGCCGAACTGGCCTCGCGCCATGGCAAGGGCTTCGACTTGAGCGACGCAGTAAAGTTGGCGCTCTCCAAGCATCAACCCCAGTACTGATACATGAAACGACTCGAAGGCAAGATCAGCATCATCACCGGCGCGGCGCAAGGCATCGGCCTGGCCACCGCCCTGAAGTTCGCGCGCGAAGGCGCCACGGTCATCGTCTGTGACGTGCGGCAGGCCGCCGTGGACGCCGCCGTGGCGCAGTGCCGGGCCGAAGGCGCCGAAGCCGCCGGCTTCGTCATGGACGTGACGCAGCGCGACATGGTCGATGCGGTGGTGGCGCAGGTCAGGGAGCGCTACGGCCGCATCGACGTGCTGGTCAACAACGCTGGCATCACGCAGGACGCGCGCCTGCAGAAGATGACGCTGGAACAGTTCGACAAGGTGATCGACGTCAACCTGCGTGGCGTCTTTCACTGCGCCCAGGCGGTGGCTGACATCATGGTCGCCCAGGGCGGTGGCGTCATCCTCAACGCATCCAGCGTGGTCGGCATCTATGGCAACTTCGGGCAGACCAACTACGCGGCCACCAAGTTCGGTGTGATCGGCTTCACCAAGACCTGGAGCCGTGAACTGGGACCCAAGGGCGTTCGCGTCAACGCGGTCGCACCCGGGTTCATCAGCACCCCCATCCTGGGCACCATTCCCGACAAGGTCATCCAGGAGATGGAGCACCGCGTCCCCCTGCGCCGCCTGGGCCAGCCCGAGGAGATCGCCAACGTCTACGCCTTCCTGGCCAGCGATGAGGCCAGCTACATCAATGGCGCCGTTCTGGAAGTGTCGGGCGGCATGAGCGTCTGAGCTATCCGCTCACGGCGGCTCACGGGGGATTGCGAAGATTCGGGTAGCGGACGTATTCGACCAGTTCCTGCACCCGCCGGCTCGGCGGCGGCGTCACCAGACTCACCAGGATGATGACGGCAAAGCCGAGCGGCACGCCGAAAATGCCGGCCGAAATCGGCTGGATGCCCCACCACAGCTGGATCGGGGACGTCACGCCGAACATCTCGCGCATCCAGGGCTGGTTCATCACCATGTAGTAGAAGGTGATGGCCAGCCCGGCGAACATGCCGAGCGCTGCAGCCGGTCCCGTCGCACGTTTCCAGAAGATGCCCAGCACCAGGGCCGGGAAGAACGCCGCCGCAGCAAAAGAGAACGCTGCCGACACTAGGAACAGGATGTCGGCCGGCTTCTGCGCGGCCACATAGGCCGCCATCAGCGCCACCACCAGCAGAAGCACCTTGGAGATGGTCACCCGGCGGGCCGTGGAGGCGTTGGGGTCCAGCATCTTGTAGTACATGTCATGCGACAGCGCGTTGGCGATGGTCAGCAGCAGGCCATCGGCCGTCGACAGCGCGGCCGCCAGTCCCCCGGCGGCCACGAGTCCGGAAATCACATAGGGAAGCCCCCCGATCTCGGCCGTGGCCAGCACGATGATGTCGCCGCCGATGCTCATCTCGTTGAGCTGCAGGATGCCGTCACCGTTGATGTCGGTGATCGACATCAGCGAGGGATCGACACGGTTCCACGATGCCACCCACTGGGGCAACTGGTCGATCGGGGTGCCGATCAGCACCTGGAACACCTCGTACTTGACCAGTACCGCCAGGGCCGGCGCGGTGAAGTACAGGAGAAAGATGAAGAACAGCGACCAGGTCACGGATTGCCGGGCCTCGCGCACCGAGGGAACGGTGTAGTAGCGCATCAGGATGTGGGGCAGTGCTGCCGTCCCGATCATCAGACAGAACATCAGGGCAATGAAGTTCATGCGGGACGACTCGTATTCGGCGCGCTCCTGTGCGCTGCCATTCGGATCGCCGGCAAACTGCTGGGCGTGCGGCGCCATGCCGTTGAGCGGGCGCGCCTTGACCTCGGCCTCGGCCTTGGCCGCCGTCCAGGTCTTGCGCGCCGAGGCCTCGTCCCTGGGCAAGGCCGACACCGCCTTTTCGGCGGCCGCAACCGCCGATGGCGGAGCGCCGCGGGCCCTGAGATCCGACAGCCTGGCTTCGGCTGCCGCCTTGTCGGCCACCAGAGCCGCGGCAGGGTCGGTGAGCTTGGCGTCCAGTGCATCGGCCCGGTCGCGGTAGATGGCCCGAACCTCCAGCTCCTTGGGGTCGTGGGTCAGCTGTCGCTCCTTGGCGGTCACCTTCTCCAGCTGGTAGCCATAGACTGCCTGCGGCACCGGCACACCGGTCTGCTTGACCGAAAGCCAGACCACCGGAATCAGGTAGGCGATGATCAGAACGATGTACTGGGCCACCTGGGTCCAGGTGACGGCCCGCATGCCACCCAGGAACGAGCAGACCAGGATGCCCCCCAGCCCCAGAAACACCCCCAGCTCGAAGGCCACGCCCGTGAGGCGGGAGGTGATGAGTCCGACACCGTAAATCTGCGCGACCACATAGGTGAACGAGCAGAGAATCGCAGCGAAGATGCCGATGAAGCGCGGCAGGTTGCCGCCATAGCGCTCGCCCAGGAAGTCCGGAATCGTGAACTGGCCGAACTTGCGCAGGTAAGGCGCCAGCAGCAGCGCCACCAGGCAGTAACCTCCGGTCCAGCCCATGATGAAGGCCAGTCCGCTGTAGCCCTGCAGGTACAGGGTACCAGCCATGCCGATGAACGAGGCCGCCGACATCCAGTCGGCTCCCGTGGCCATGCCGTTGTAGACCGCCGGCACCCGTCGGCCCGCCACATAGTATTCGGTGGCGTCGGTGGTACGGCTCATGATGCCGATGCCGGCATACAGGCCGATGGTGGCCAGCAGGAAGATGAAGCCGATCCACTCCCGCGGCAGGCCCGCCTGCTCCAGCACCGCCAGCCCGGCCACGAACAGGAAAAATCCCCCTGTGTACCAGAGATAGACCTTGTTGAGCTGCTGCCTGAATGCGCGCCGGGCGTCGCGCTGCTCGCCTCGGGCCACTGGTTCCCTGGATCCTGCCATGCCTCAGTCCCTGGGCTCGTCGACGCCGTGCTGCACGTCCAGCCGGTTCATGTACCAGGCATAAAAGCCAATGACCAGGCAATAGACCACCAGGGCGCCCTGCGCCCCCACCCAGAAGCTGAATGGCCAGCCAAAGAACTTGAAGCTCAGCTCGCGGGCAAAAAAGCTGACCACAAAACTGACGCCGAACCAGATCAGCAACAAAACGCTGGTGATCCTGAGATTTCGGCGCCAGTAGCGCTGGTGTCTGTCTTCAAGTGGCATCTGTGTCTCTCGTTATAGGGTCCATGGTCTGCGCCGGATCTCAGGGGCCCGGACAGGCCGACGCAATCTCCAGCTGAAGCCGCCTGGCCATCCGCGGATCGAACGAGCGCAGGTGCTCGACGATACGCTGCGCGGATTCATGCTCCCGGCAACGCACATGCAGCCTGGCCAGCTGGCACCAGCCATGCGGACTCATCGGCTGCAGTTCCGTATTGCGCAGCAGCGCCTGCCTGGCCTCCTCGTCCCGACCGGTCTGCATCAGCGCCAGCGCCAGGCCGTACCACGCGCGGTCCAGTCGCTGATCGAGCTCGATGGCCCGGGTGAACGCACTCACGGCCTGCGCCGGATCACCCGCCGCCTCGCATAGAAACCCCAGATTGAACCAGCCCTGCGCGTCTGCAGGACGCAAGGCCACGACCCGGGCCTGGCACGACAGGGCCTCCGCGGTTTGCTGCAGGCCCGCCAGCACATGGGCACGGGTGGCCAGCGCATGGACATCGTCTGGTGCCACCTGCAGCAGCTGCGCCGTGCATTCGAGCGCCCTGCTCTGCCATGCCAGCAGCAGCCAGAGCCTCATCTGGCCATGCAGCCAGGCGCGCTGCAACGTCACGTTCAACGACATGACACCACTCCGGCAGACAGCTTGTGGTCGACCCGGACAACCGGGATGAGGGTGATGAACGTCAACATGTCGGACGGGTCTTGAGGCCTGATCTGCCCCGTAGCTTACCGCCAACGGAGGTGCCCGGAACCGGGCAACTGACGTCGATCAAGTCGCGCAAGGGTTTACCCCGTGCCCCCATGTGCCGGGGGTGTAGCATTGACGCAGCGGACCCAACAAAGGCGAACATGAGCGACCCCTCCCACCAGCACGCCACCCCGTCCCAGGCCATCGGCCAGCACCCGTGGCTGGGCCGCCTGGCCCCGGCCCTGCAGCAACGCCTGGCCGATTCACAGAATCGCCACACCTGGAGCGCAGAAAGCCTCCACGAGCCCGGCAGCCTGCCCGCTGGCACGCTGTGGCTGCAGCGGGGCAGGCTCGAACTGCTCGACGCACGTGGCGAAGTCCTGGGCGCCCTGGTCGACGGCGACTGGTTCGGTCCGGCCACGGCTCGCGGCCTGGGCGTCAGGTCGATCCGCGCCGCCGAAGCCAGCACCTGGACGGCCATCGGCCCCGAACTGGTGGCCGAGATCCGTGCCGAACTGCCCATGCTGGCACCGCTGCTGGAGGCCCCCCCGCAGGACCGGGGAAGCCCTGCCCGCGGCGCCTCGGGTGCCGACCCGGCCCTCAACCTGATGACGACACCGGTGCGCTCGCTCATCAAGCGCGCGCCGATCACCTTGCCCCCCCAGACCAGCATCCGCGCCGCCGCCGAGGTCATGCGGGATCACCGCGTGTCCTCGGTGCTGATCGTCGAGCAGGACCACCTGTTCGGATTGATCACCGACCGCGACCTGCGCAACCGGGTGATTGCGGCCGGCATGGACACCGACCGTTCCATCATGGATATCGCCACGCTGGCGCCCATGAGCATCGATGTCCAGAGCCCCGCCTTCGATGCCCTGCTCCTGATGGCCAGGCACAACATTCACCACGTACCGGTGCTCGATGGCCAGCGCATCGCAGGCATGATCACCGCCACCGACCTGACCGAGCAGCACAGCACCTCGGCGGTCTACCTGGCGGGCGAGATCTACAAGCAGACCGGCATCGAAGGTCTGCAGGCCTCTGCCGCCAAGGTCAAGCGCCTGCAGCAGAACCTGGCCGCCGCAGAGGCCTCTGCATACAGCACCGGCCACATCGTCACGGCCATCACCGACGCCATCACCAGCCGCCTCCTGCAGCTGGCCGAACTCCGGCTGGGACCGCCGCCGGTGGACTATGTGTGGGTGGCTGCCGGCTCGCAGGCGCGCAACGAACAGACGGCCAAGTCGGACCAGGACAACTGCCTGGTACTGGACGACGCCTATGATGAGGCAACGCACGGGGCCTATTTCCGGGAACTGGCCCAGTTCGTGTGCGACGGCCTCGATGCCTGCGGCTATGTCTACTGCCCCGGCGAGATGATGGCGATGACCGACACCTGGCGGCAACCCAGGCGACGCTGGTTGGAATACTTCGCCCGCTGGACAGGTCAGCCCGACCCCAAGTCGCTCATGCTCACCTGCGTGTTCTTCGACCTGCGTCCGGTCTATGGCAAGAGCGAGCTGCTGGACGACCTGCGTGCGGATGTCCTTCAGCGCACCCGCGGCAACAGTATCTTTCTGGCCTACATGGTGGGCAACGCGCTGACGCACACGCCTCCCCTGGGCATGTTCAAAGGCATCAGCACCATCCGCAGCGGCGAGAACAAAGGCAAGATCGATCTCAAGCACTCGGGCATCGTCCCGATCGTGGACTTGGCGCGCGTCTATGCCTTAGCCGGTGGCGACAGTGCCGTCAACACCCACGACCGACTGACCAGCGCCGCCGCTGGCGGTGCCATCAGCGAACAGAGTGCCCGCGACCTGCGTGATGCGCTCGAGTTCCTGGCGTTCACCCGCATCCAGCACCAGGCGCGGCAGATTCACGCGGGTCTGCCGCCGGACAACTTCATGGACCCGGACGACGTGTCCAACTTCGAGCGGACGCAGCTCAAGGACGCCTTTCACGTCGTGCAGTCGCTGCAGAGCGTGCTGTCCCAGCGGTACAAGATGTGATCCCCGGCTGTGCAGGCCGACTCAATACTTCAGGCGGGCGTAGTAGGTCTGCTGCGCCGCTTCGCGCGCCTGGCCCAGCGTGTGAATGCCTTTCTCTGCCAGCAAGGGAATCAGTCGCGTCAGCACCTCGGCCGTCACCATCGCATCACCCATGGCGGTGTGGCGACCGATGACCGTGACGTTGAAGCGTTCGGCGATGGCCTCCAGCCGGTGCGAGTCCTGGTTCGGATGAACCACCGCTGACAACAGCAGGGTGTCGAGCACCGGCTGGTCGAACACGACCCCGGTCCGCTTCTCCTTGATCTGCAGAAAGCGCATGTCGAAGGCTGCGTTGTGGGCCACCAGCACCGTGTCCTCGGCAAAGGCGTGAAAGGCCGGCAGCACCGCCTCGATGGTGGGCTGTCCCTGGACCATCTCGGGCTGGATGCCGTGGATGGGGATGGATGCCGGCGGAATGGGCCGCTTCGGGTCGATCAGTTGCTCGAAGCATTCCTGCCGCAGCAGCTTGCCATTGACGATGCGCGTGGCGCCGATCTGGATGATCTCGTCCCCTTCGGACGGATTCAGGCCCGTGGTCTCGGTGTCGAACACGGTATAGACCAGATCGGTCAGCCTGCGATCGTCCAGGCTGCGTGTCTGCTCGGTCGACTTGAACAGATCGAAGTCGTAGTACTCGGGTCGACTGTCACTGCGGACGAACGTGGCCGCATCGGCCTGCTCCTGGGGCGAGGCCAGCGGCAACAGAAAGCGGAAGAACGCCTGGTGACGTGCCCGGTCGCGCTCGAACCAGAATGCCCCGCCATGGCGTTCGACCACGTCGCGAACCGTCAGACGCAGCGTTTCCCCTCCGACCGTCATCGGGTCCATTTCCCAGCTCATGACGGTCTCGGTGCTCATGGCCTGCCCGGTCCAGATCAGGTCCAGCTGGGCCTTGCCCGCGCTGCCGGTCGCAGGCGAAAGCCGCAGCTGCACGAAGCGGACCGCAAACTCTTCCGACAGACGCCCGGCCAGGCAGACCAGCGCCTGCATCATCGTGAAACTCTCGACCTTGAGCCACAGGGAGGCATCGACATCGACCGGCGAGGCGGGCAAGCCGGTCAGCGTTTCGATGCGTCGCACCGCCGCACCGATCAGATCCGACCCCAGCATCTCTTCCAGCGGCCAGCGGGTCTTGAGGCTGTCGGCCGAGCCACTTTCCACCTCGGCAATGCGGCGCCCGAGCGAACCGGTCTCGTCGCGCAGCACCCCCAGAAAGCGTTCGCGCATCGCCGGCTCCAGGTCGGGGAACTCCAGCATGTCCAGGGCCGCCTGCATATTCGCCAGCGCCGCGCGGCTGCGCTCGGTCAGTGTGTGCAGCACCTGGTCGCGCGCCGATTCGTCTTCGAAATCCCGGGTGATGTTGTCCAGCATCAGCACAAACCCGCCCAGTTCGGCCCGGTCGGCCGGCGATTCGGCCATCTGCGCCTGCACCGAGCGCACCGGCGCCATCTGGACCCGCAACAGCTGGCCGGCCGGCGTGCTGGTCACGAACTGTGCCGACGGCTGCGCGGCGCCTCGCAGCATGCGCTGCTGGATGTTGTCCAGGGCATGGGCCACCAGCTTGCGGTCGAACACCGCATAGATGGAACGTCCCAGACCGATCAGTTCTGCGCCGCCGGCCACACCCGGCGCCTGTGACAGGGCGCGGAACTGCATGCGGGCCCGGTTGTTGTAGAGCAGCACGCGACCGTCGAGGTTGCACACCACCACGCTCTGGGTCAGCTCGGACATGAGGGCAGCCAGACGGCTCTTCTCCTGTTCGATGCCATGCGCCGCCTCACGGACCTTGTCGTCCATCTGGCGCCGCAATGCCTCGCGTTGCGACACAAGCTGGTTGAACAGCCCGGCCAGCTCCTTGGTCTCGATGTTGCCCTTGGGCTTGAGTTCACGGACGACATCGGTGCGCAGCAACACCTGCGCCTCTTCAGCCAGCTGGACCGACGGTGTGACCCAGTGGTCGAACCAGCGCTTGAGTCCCCAGGCAATGGCTGCCATGCCGGCACCCCAGGTCAGCAGGATCAGCAGGAACCGGTCACCGACCAGACCGGCGACGGTCGTCCTCGCCTCGGGATCCAGCGTCGATCCGACCAGGCCCAGCGTCAGCAACAGCCAGACCACCGACAACAGGGCGGCCACCCCCAGCAACCACCAGAGGCGACGATCGGTCCTCTGCTGGCCACTCATTCCGGCTCACCCAGCATCTCGCGCACCTTCTGCACCAGTTCGCGGGTCGAGAAGGGCTTGGTCATATAGGCATCGGCCCCCAGCGCAAGCCCCTTGGCCACATCGGTATCCCGCCCCTTGGCCGTCAGCATCAGGATGCGAGTCTCCCGCAGATCCTCGCTGGCACGCACCTCGTGGCAGACATCGAAACCAGTCTTGACCGGCATCATCACGTCCAGCAGCACCAGGTCGGGCCGCTCGCGACCGATCGCATCCAGCGCCTCCTGGCCGTCGCGCGCCACCACCACCTCATAGCCTTCCCGCTTCATCAGGAACTCCAGCGAGATCAGGATGTTCGGCTCGTCATCGGCAATCAGTACCTTCCGGCTCATGCTTGTTTGCTCCTCTTGTCCTCCGCACAGGGCTCCCAGGGCAGACGGAAGCCAAAACAGGCCCCCTGCCCCGGCGATGATTGCAGCCACATGTCCCCGCCGAAGTGGTTCACGATCTGGCGGCTGATGGGCAACCCCAGACCCGTACCACCTGGCCGGTAGTGATCATCACCCGAGACCTGACGGAACTTCTCGAACACCATGGCGTGTTGGTCGGGCGGGATTCCGGGCCCGTTGTCCTGCACCTCCACCTTCGCGCCGTCGCTGTCCTCACGCAGACGCAACTGCACCTGACCACTGCCACGGGGCGCATACTTGGCCGCGTTGGACAGCAGGTTCAGCACCACCTGCGTGATGCGATCGGCATCGGCCCGGACCGGCCTTCCGGCCGAACGCAGATCCAGATCGAGGTGCACCCCCTGTTCACGGAACGTCTCTGCCATGGTGCCCGCCGCCTGTTCCAGCAACTCCTTCATGTCAATGTCGTCCGTGTGCCACTCGGCATGTCCGGCCTCGATCTTGGCCATGTCCAGCACCTGGTTCACCAGCCGGCTCAGCCGCTCCGCCTCGGCGACGATGATCTCCAGGAACTGCTGGCGCTGCTCCGCCGCCATGTCCGCATCATCCCGCATCAGCTCCGACAGGGCTCTGATCGAAGTCAATGGCGTGCGCAACTCATGCGTCACCGATGACATGAAATCGTCCTTCAGCCGGTCCAGGCTCTTGAGCTTCTCGTTGGCGTCGCGCAGCTCCGCTGTGGCCCGCTCCAGGGATTGCGATTTCTCCTCCAGGGCGTGCGAATACGCCCGCAACTGCGACGCCTCGTCCAGGATGCGCATCACGTCGTCGACATCCAGCGCCTCTTCCTCCACCACCGACGCCACCATCACCCTGGCCGAGGCACTGCCTATGGCACCTGCCAGCTGCGTCTCGACGAACTGCACCAGGCGCGCATCCGCCGGGATCTGCTCGACGCTCCGGACCCCGACCCGCCGGGCATAGCTCTCGAACAACCGGGCCGCCTGCTCCGCCCCCAGAAACCGTCCCGCCAGCGGCAGCAGAGCCGACACCTGCGCCTTGCCCTGCCAGAACACGGGACGCGACGACGCCGTGCGGTTGAACACATCGACAAACAGCAGCGCCTGGCTGGTCTCGGACGCCGTCGGCGAGCGCCAGAGGGACACGCCGACATAGGCGCCGATGTTGCCCAGCAGGCTCCAGAACAGCGAATGGGTCAGGTTGTCCAGTCCCGACAGGCCCAGAAAGGCTTCGGGTCTGAGCAAGGTCCAGCCGAACAGCCCTTGCTCCAGGAACCCCGCGTGCAGCCAGCCCGACTTGGCCAGTGACGGCAACATCAGCGTGTAGGCCCAGAAACCGAAGCCCGCCAGAAGACCGGCCAACGCGCCACGCTGTGTACCGCCCTTCCAGTACATGCCGCCCAGCAGGGCCGGTGCAAACTGGGCAACCGCAGCGAAACTGATGAGGCCGATGCTGACCAGCGCATAAGCCTCTCCAGCCAGGTGGAAGTACAGGTAGCCCAGCAGCAGGATGCCCACAATGGCCGTGCGCCGGATGCCCAGCAGCAGGCCGGTCAGATCGCCATGGGCCCTGGCGCCGAAGCGGCGCATGCGCAGCAACAGCGGCATCACCAGGTCGTTGCACACCATGGTGGACACCGCAATGGCCTCCACGATCACCATGCCCGTGGCAGCCGACAGACCACCGACGAATGCGAACAAGGCCAGTGCGCCCTGCCCTTGCGACAGGGGCAGGGACAGCACAAAGGTCTCCGGGTCCATCGCACCCTGCCCAAAGTGCAGCAGCCCCCCCATAGCGATCGGCAGCACGAACAGGTTGATGAGGAACAGGTAGAGCGGAAACACCCAGACCGCGCGGCGCAAGTGCTGTTCATCCACATTCTCGACCACCATGACCTGAAACTGGCGCGGCAGAAAGATGACCGACAGCATGGCCAGCAGGATCAGGCCAAACCACTGGGCATAGGCGAAGGGCTGCCCCTGTCCGAACTGCAGCAGCCGCCTCAGCTCTGGCACCACCCAGGCTTGGTCAAAAATGTCCACCGGACTGGCAAACAGGCCAAAGCTCACGAACAGGCCCACTGTCAGGAATGCCACCAGCTTGACGACCGACTCGAAAGCAATGGCCGCCACCATGCCCTCGTGCCGCTCGGTACTGTCCAGGTGTCGGGCACCGAACACCATGGTGAAACCGGCCAGGGCCAGCGCCACGAAGAAGGTGCCGTCCTGCCACCACACCTGCTCCTGGCGAACCACCGACCCCAGTGGTGTCGTCAGCAGCGCATAGCCACTGGACACCGCCTTGAGTTGCAGGGCGATGTAGGGCACGATCCCCACCACGGTGATCAGCGTCACCAGCCCCGCCAGCGTGGGACTCTTGCCATAGCGGCTGGCGATGAAGTCTGCAATCGAGGTGATGCGGTAGGTCTTGGCGATGCGGATCATCTTGCGCACCACCATCCAGGCCAGGATCATGGCCAGCATCGGCCCCAGGTAGATCGGCAGGAACCAGACACCCGAACTGGCAGCCCGTCCGACGCTGCCAAAGTAGGTCCAGGCCGTGCAGTACACGGCCATCGACAGGCCGTACACCCAGGCGTTGCCTATGACGGAGCGGCCATGCCCGGCACGGCTGTCGCCCCAGTAGGCCACCGCGAACAGCAGCAGCAGGTAGGCAAAGGAAACGGTCAGAACCAGGCCGGAGGACAGCATGCCGTGCCTCAGTGATCGGCCTCGCCCGCGTGCGACCCGCGGTCATGGTGGCCGCCCTCGACCACCCAGGCCAGCGCCACGATCAGCACCGCCCAGATCACGAAAAGCGCCAGCGGGAACAGGGGCAAGCCCAGAACACGGGTATCGGTGTCCCACAGGGCCAGCAAGGGGAAGTTCATGCACACCCAGCCGGCCACGAACAGGGCCACCAGGCGCTGGGCGCCCAAACCTTGAAACATGCCTGTCTCCTCGTTCGGTGTGGCGGTACCTGGCCGCCGATTCTTCCTGCTATTGTGCGCGCTCCTCTGACCCTGCCCTTACGTTGCAGTGCACCAAAAAAAATGGCAGGGCGCATGCCCTGCCATTCTGGTCCACATCAACCGCGTGCTATCAGCTTCCGGCCAGCAACTGCCAGGTATCGACCACCGAGTCCGGGTTCAGTGAGATCGAGCTGATGCCTTCGTCACGCAGCCACTGGGCGAAGTCCGGATGGTCGCTGGGGCCCTGTCCACAGATGCCCACGTACTTGCCCTCGGCCTTGCAGGCGCCGATGGCCAGCTTCAGCAAGGCCTTGACTGCCGGGTCGCGCTCGTCGAAGTCGTGCGCCAGCAGCTCCAGGCCCGAGTCGCGGTCCAGCCCCAGGGTCAGCTGGGTCAGGTCGTTGGAGCCGATCGAGAAACCGTCGAAGTACTGCAGGAAGTCCTGTGCCAGCACCGCGTTGCTCGGGATCTCGCACATCATGATCACCTTGAGCTCGTTCTCACCGCGCTTGAGGCCCTTGGCCGCCAGCAGCTCGGTGACCTTGCGTGCCTGCTCCAGCGTACGCACGAAGGGCACCATCACCTGCACATTGGTCAGACCCATGTCTTCACGCACGCGCTTGAGCGCCTCGCACTCCATGGCGAAGGCTTCGGCAAAGTCCTCGCTGATGTAGCGCGCCGCTCCGCGGAAGCCCAGCATCGGGTTTTCCTCGTCCGGCTCGTAGCGGCTGCCACCCACCAGTTTGCGGTACTCGTTGGACTTGAAGTCCGACAGACGCACGATGACCGGCTTGGGCCAGAACGCCGCAGCAATGGTGGCCACACCTTCGGCCACCTTGTCGACGTAAAAAGCGCGCGGCGAGGCATGGCCACGGGCCACCGACTCCACGGCCTTCTTCAGGTCGGCATCGACGGCCGGGTAGTCCAGGATCGCCTTGGGGTGCACGCCAATGTTGTTGTTGATGATGAATTCCAGCCGAGCCAGGCCGACGCCGCCGCTGGGAATCTGGGCGAAATCGAAAGCCAGCTGCGGATTGCCGACGTTCATCATGATCTTGACGTCAACCTCGGGCATGGCGCCGCGCTTGACCTCGGTGACTTCGGTTTCCAGCAGACCGTCATAGATGTTGCCCGTATCGCCTTCGGCGCAACTGACCGTGACAAGGTTGCCGTCCTTGAGGGTTTCGGTCGCGTCGCCGCAGCCCACCACGGCCGGAATGCCCAGCTCGCGCGCAATGATGGCGGCGTGGCAGGTGCGTCCGCCCCGGTTGGTGACGATGGCACTGGCGCGCTTCATCACCGGCTCCCAGTTCGGGTCGGTCATGTCGGTGACGAGCACGTCACCAGGCTGCACCTTGTCCATTTCGCTGATGTTGTGCACCAGGCGAACCGGGCCGGTACCCACCTTCTGGCCGATGGCTCGGCCGCTGGCCAGCACGGCGCCCTTGCCCTTGAGCTTGTAGCGCATTTCCACCTTGCCGGCGGACTGGCTCTTGACCGTCTCGGGCCGCGCCTGCAGGATGTAGAGTTGGCCGTCGGTACCGTCCTTGCCCCATTCGATGTCCATCGGGCGGCCGTAGTGCTGCTCGATGACCAGGGCGTACTGGGCCAGCTGCTCCACGTCGGCCTCGGTCAGGCTGTAGCGGTTGCGCTGCTCGACCGGTACGTCCACGGTCTTGACCAGCTTCTTCGTGGCGGCTTTCTCCTCGGGCGTCGAGAACACCATCTGGATCAGCTTGCTGCCCAGGTTGCGGCGGATGACGGCGCGCTTGCCGGCCTTGAGCATCGGCTTGTGCACATAGAACTCGTCAGGGTTGACGGCACCCTGCACCACGGTCTCGCCCAGGCCGTAGCTGGAGGTGATGAAGACCACGTCCTCGAAACCGGACTCGGTGTCGATGGTGAACATCACGCCGGCCGCGCCCAGGTCGGAGCGCACCATGCGCTGCACGCCAGCCGACAGGGCCACCTCGGCGTGGGCAAAGCCCTTGTGCACCCGGTAGCTGATGGCGCGGTCGTTGTAGAGGGAGGCGAACACCTCCTTCATCTTGTGCAGCACGTCCTCAATGCCGTGCACGTTCAGGAAGGTCTCCTGCTGGCCGGCGAAGGAGGCATCGGGCAGGTCTTCGGCGGTGGCCGAGGAGCGCACCGCAAACGAGGCGTCGGGATTGCCGGCGGACAGGGTTTCAAAGGCACCCCGGATGGCCTGTTCCAGGTCAGCGGGGAACGGCTGGTTCTCGACCATGGCGCGGATCTCGGCACCGGCCTCAGCCAGGGCACGCACGTCCTCGGTATCGAGGGCGTCCAGGCGGGCGTTGATACGGTCGGTCAGGCCATCGGCCTTGAGAAACTCCCGGAACGCATGGGCCGTGGTGGCAAAGCCCGTGGGCACCTTCACGCCTTGCGGCAACTGCGAGATCATCTCGCCGAGGCTGGCGTTCTTGCCGCCGACGACCTCGACGTCGCTCATTCGCAGCTTCTCGAAGGGCACGACCAGATCGGTCGGGCTGAACAGGTTGGACATGGGAAGACTCCTAAGGTTGAAAAACCGGGTGCTCCTTGCGTCAGCGGTTGACCTGTGGTTCTGTTATGGGTCCGGGACTCGCGCAGGGGGCTCAAATCAGGGTACGCTATGCGGGCGGGCTCGATGGCGCGCCGGCGCAGAACCCCCGATTGTAGGGGCTGGGTTCATGTTGCGCCTGCCAAAGACCCGCCGCGACCGTGAAACTTCGTCAACCGCTGCGCGCACCTGCCCGAGCCACGCCCGACACGACACCCATGCCCAACCGCACCGTATTCTTCATCTCCGACGGCACCGGCATCACGGCCGAGACCTTCGGCAACGCCATCCTTGCGCAGTTCGAGGCCCAGGTGCGCCGCGTGCGCCTGCCTTTCCTGGACGATGTCGACAAGGCCCATCAGGCGGTGCGCCAGATCAACCACACCGCCGAGGTCGAAGGCCGGCGGCCCCTGGTCTTCACCACGGTCGTCAACATGGACGTGCTTCAGGTGGTCAAGGACCACTGCAACGGCATGATCCTGGACATGTTCGGCACCTTCGTCGAGCCGCTCGAATTCGAACTGGGCATCAAGTCCAACCACCGCGTCGGGCGCTTCTCGGACGTCTCCAAGAGCGAGGCCTACCACAACCGGATCGAGGCCATCAATTTCTCGCTGGCCCACGATGATGGCCAGAGCCACAAGGATCTGGAGAGTTCGGACGTCATCCTGGTTGGTGTCAGCCGCAGCGGCAAGACACCCACGTCGCTCTACCTGGCCATGCAGCACGGGCTCAAGGCGTCGAATTACCCCCTGATCCCGGAGGACTTCGAGCGCCGCAAACTGCCCCCGGCCCTCATGCCGCACCGCAAGAAACTGTTTGGCCTGACCATCGCGCCCGAGCGCCTGGCCGAAATCCGCAACGAACGCAGGCCGAATTCGCGCTATGCCAGCCTGGAAAACTGCCGGGGCGAGGTCAGCGAGGCCGAGGCCATGATGCGCCGTGAAGGCATCCGCTGGCTATCGACCACCACCAAGTCGATCGAGGAAATCGCCACCACCATCCTGCAGGAGATCCGGCCCGAGCGGCTGGCTTACTGATCTTCTGCTGACGTGAAGAAAGAAGGCTGCCACGGCAGCCTTCTTTGCATCTGGGCAGCTTGCGTTCCGTCAGCGCTGCGCCTGGGAATCCTCGTCCTTCTTCTTGCGTGCCGGTCCGAGGCCATGCGCCTGGCGGCTCAGGGCAAACGAGGCAAACAGCTTGATCCACAACGTCGATCCGGCAATGGCCACCCAGTCCTCGCGTGCCAGCGCCTGGAAGCCCAGAACGGCCACCAGCACCCCCACCATCACGACCCCGCCCAGCAGGTTGATGATCATCTCGTAGGGGGCATAGCGCTCGGCGTTCGGCGGTGGCACGCCTTTCTTGAGCGCCACCTCGGAGAAGTCACGCCGAAAAAAAATGCGCCAGGCGCGACGCAGCCAGACAAAGGCGATCGGAAACAGCGCCAGCAGAAACAGCCAGTTCAAGATGTAGACGCTCATGCACAGATCCTCGAAACCCTCAGGTGTTGCCACCCGATTGTCGCAATAAAAAACCCCGCCGGTCACCCGACGGGGTCGGTCACAGGACGGCGCCGCCCTTCAGCAGGCCGTCACGCAGCCATCAGTGGCCGGTAGCAGCACCCGCGCCCTTGGGCGTGCGCACCGAGTCGACCATGGCAGCAATGTGGGAGGGTACCGGGGCACCCATCTTGCTGACGATGATGGCCACAGCGAAGTTCACGATCGCGCCCACGGTGCCGAAAGCTTCCGGGGTGATGGTGAAGAACGCATTGGCGCCACCGATCATGTCGAGGTAGTCGGTGCCCTTGATGAAGAAGATGCCCTTGTGCGCGAACACATAGAACAACGTCACCACCAGACCGGCGATCATGCCGGCGCTGGCGCCCTTGTCGGTCACCGACTTGCTGAAGATACCCATCATCAGGGCCGGGAAGATCGTCGAGGCGGCAATACCGAAGGCCAGGGCCACGGTACCGGCTGCGAAGCCCGGCGGGTTCAGACCCAGATAGCCGGCCACGAAGATGGCGGCGGCCATCGCGACCTTGCCCGCGAACAGCTCGTTCTTCTCGCTGATGTTGGGATTGATGGCACCCTTGATCAGGTCGTGCGAGATGGCCGAGGAGATGGCCAGCAGCAGACCGGCAGCGGTCGACAGGGCGGCAGCAAGGCCACCGGCAGCCACCAGTGCGATCACCCAGTTGGGCAGGCGTGCGATCTCGGGGTTGGCCAGCACGATGATGTCGGCGTTCACCGTCATCTCGTTGCCTTTCCAGCCAGCAGCCTCAGCCTTGGCCAGCACGGCCTCGTTCTTGGTGGCGCTGTTGTAGAACTGGATGCGACCGTCGCCGTTCTTGTCTTCCCACTTCAGCAGGCCGGTGGCTTCCCAGCGCTTCATCCACTCGGGGCGCTTCTCGTACACCAGGCTGGCTTCGGCGGCGAACAGGTCCGCCTTGGCGTTGACCACCTCAGGGTTCACGGTCAGCTGACCGGACGCGTCCTGGGTGATGCCCACGGCCGTGTTGGTGGTGCCGAACAGGTTCAGGCGAGCCATGGCACCGACTGCGGGAGCGGTGGTGTACAGCAGCGCGATGAAGACCAGGGCCCAGCCGGCAGAGGCACGGGCATCGGAGACCTTGGGCACGGTGAAGAAGCGCACGATCACGTGGGGCAGACCGGCAGTACCGATCATCAGCGAGATCGTGTAGAACAGCATGTTGATCGTGCTGCCCGCTGAAGCCGTGGTGTACTGGCCAAAGCCCAGATCGGTCACCACCTGGTCGAGTTTGGACAGCAGCGACACATCGGTTCCGGCCAGGTTCGAGCCCAGGCCCAGTTGCGGCAGGAAGTTGCCGGTCAGGTTCAGCGAGATGAAGAAGGCCGGCACCAGGTAGGCCAGGATCAGCACGATGTACTGTGCGACCTGCGTGTAGGTGATGCCCTTCATGCCACCGAACACCGCATAGGCGAACACGATGGCCATGCCGATGTAGATACCCTGTGCGCTCGTCACGCCCAGGAAACGGGCGAAGGTCACGCCCACGCCGGTCATCTGGCCAATGATGTAGGTCAGCGAAGCGACCAGCAGGCAGATCACGGCCACGTTGCGCGCGACTTTCGAGTAGTAGCGGTCACCGATGAACTCGGGAACCGTGAACTTGCCGAACTTGCGCAGGTACGGAGCCAGCAGGCAGGCCAGCAGCACATAGCCGCCCGTCCAGCCCATCAGGAACACGGCACCGCCGTAGCCCATGTTGGAGATCAGGCCGGCCATCGAGATGAACGAGGCCGCCGACATCCAGTCGGCAGCCGTCGCCATGCCGTTGGTCACCGGGTGCACACCGCCACCGGCCACGTAGAAGTCCTTGGTGCTGCCGGCGCGCGCCCAGATGGCGATGCCGATGTAGATCGCGAAGCTCAGCCCCACGACCAGGTAGGTCATTGTTTGAAGTCCCATTTGTCAGGCTCCTTGTTTCAGTCTTCCTGCATGCCGAACTTGCGGTCGATGTCTTTCATCTTTTTCGCGTACCAGAAGATCAGCGCGATGAAGATGTAGATAGACCCTTGCTGGGAGAACCAGAAGCCCAGCGGATAACCACCGAGCTGGATGCTGTTGAGAGCTGGTGCGAACAGGATGCCTGCCCCGTACGACACCACGGCCCAGATGACCAGCACTTTGGTCAGCAGGCTCAGCGTCGCAGACCAGTAGGCCTTTGCGTTGTTGTCACTCGACATGAACGTCATCTCCTCGTAGTGATGCGCTGGATGTTTTGGCGGGGTCAACCGCCACGCTTTGCATGCCGTCCACCGTGCGGTTTATGGCATTACGGGGGCGACTGTGGTTGCGCTTTCTTACATCAAAATTGCTGGCAGGACCCTGTGGCGGTGAACCTAGGGAAAGCACCTAGCAATTCCTTGCAGACCTGACTGACAGCTTGCAGCCCGCTCCCACATCAGGCATCACAGGCGGGAAACGCGCACAAAAAAGGGCCCCGGCATGCCGGGGCCCTGGTGGGTCGGAATCGGGACACGCCCGGAGCGCAGCGCCCCGCCTGACGGTCAGGCCGCCACGTCTGCGGGCGCCATTTCGGCGGGGGCTGGCGTGCGAATGAGATGGTCAAAGGCACTCAGCGCAGCCTTGGCGCCCTCGCCCGCCGCAATGACGATCTGCTTGTAAGGCACCGTCGTGCAGTCCCCTGCAGCAAACACGCCCTCGACATTGGTGTGGCCCCTGGCATCCACCACGATTTCGCCGAACCGGCTGAGTTCGACCGTGTCCTTGAGCCATTCGGTGTTGGGCACCAGGCCGATCTGGACGAACACGCCTTCCAGCGGCACGAGGTGCTCTTGCTCCGTAGCGCGGTCCTTGAACTTCAGGCCGTTGACCTTGCTGCCATCGCCGGTGATTTCGGTGGTCTGGGCATTGACATGGATGGTCACGTTGGGCAGGCTCCTGAGCTTGCTCACCAGCACGGCATCGGCCTTGAGCTGGTCGGCGAACTCGACCAGGGTCACGTGCTGCACGATGCCCGCCAGGTCGATGGCGGCTTCCACGCCCGAGTTGCCGCCGCCGATGACGGCCGTGCGCTTGCCCTTGAACAGCGGGCCGTCGCAGTGTGGGCAATAGGCCACCCCCTTGTTCTTGTATGCCTGCTCGCCAGGCACGTTGACGTTGCGCCAGCGCGCACCGGTGGACAGGATCACGCTGCGCGCCCTGAGCACACCGCCGTTGTCCATCTGCACCTGCACCAGGCCGCCCGGCTCGCTGGCCGGAATCAGCTTCTGTGCGCGCTGCAGGTTCATGACGTCCACCTCATA
This sequence comes from Burkholderiaceae bacterium, assembly GCA_041396505.1. GTDB lineage: Bacteria > Pseudomonadota > Gammaproteobacteria > Burkholderiales > Burkholderiaceae_C > Hydrogenophaga. Next base: position 76,599 of record JAWKYL010000010.1, on the reverse strand, counting down.
GTGGCGCACCTGTGCTTCGAGTGCCGCGGCAAACTTCGGGCCATCGGTTTCGAGCACCGAGATGTAGTTCTCGATGGCCATGGTGTCGTTGACCTGACCACCCATGCGTTCAGCGGCCACACCCACCCGGATGCCCTTGCGCGCGGCGTACACGGCTGCAGCAGCGCCGGCCGGGCCACCGCCGACCACCAGCACGTCATAGGCGTCCCTGGCATTGAGCCTGGCCGCTTCACGTTCGCCCGATCGGGTGTCGAGCCTGGCCACGATCTCCTCGACCGTCATGCGGCCGGAGCCGAAGACCTGGCCATTCATGAACACCATGGGCACGGCCATGATCTCGCGCTCGGCCACCTCCTGCTGGAATGTGCCACCCTCGATGACAACGGCCTTGACCTTCGGGTTGACGATGGCCATCAGCGACAGGGCCTGCACCACGTCCGGACAGTTGTGACAGGACAGGGACATGTAGACCTCGAAGCTGAACTCGCCATCGAGTGCCCTGATGCTGTCGATCACGTCCTGCTCGACTTTCGGCGGATGGCCACCGGTCCACAGCAACGCCAGCACCAGCGAGGTGAACTCATGACCCAGCGGGAGTCCGGCAAAGCGCACGCCGGAGGTCTCGCCTTCACGGGCGATCACAAACGAAGGCTTGCGCGCATCGTCGCCCGATGCATCCAGCGACACCTTGTCCGACACGCTCACGATGTCATCCAGCAGACCACGCATCTCCTGGCTCGCTGCGCTGTCGTCCAGCGAGGCGATCAGCGAGATTGGCTGGCGCAGCATGCCCATGTACTGCTGCAACTGGGCTTTGAGGGTGTCGTCGAGCACGGGGAACTCCTGAATGTCAAAAAAAAGGGGCGGAAGACCGCTGGTGCATGGGCCTGCAGACAGGCCCATGAGGCAGCGGAACTGCCAGAGAAGGACCGGAGCGAAGGGATTCGCTCCAGAACGCGGCGGAACCGGCTTTGCCGGGCCGCTCGCGTTGTCCCCTTGGGGGATGACGCGCCGCAAGGCGCGGCGCAGGGGGGGTCAGATTTTTCCGACCAGGTCCAGGGAAGGAGCCAGGGTCTTGGCGCCTTCGTTCCACTTGGCCGGGCAGACCTGGCCAGGGTTGGCGGCCACGAACTGGGCGGCCTTGAGCTTGCGCACGGTTTCCTTGACGTCGCGGGCGATGGCGTTGTCGTGCACTTCCATCGTCTTGATCACGCCTTCGGGGTTGATGATGAAGGTGCCGCGCAGAGCCAGGCCCTCTTCAGGGATGTGCACGCCAAAGGCGTTGGTCAGCTGGTGGGTGGGGTCACCGACCAGGGGGAACTTGGCCTTGCCCACGGCGGGGGAGGTCTCATGCCACACCTTGTGCGAGAAGTGGGTGTCGGTCGTGACGATGTAGACCTCGGCACCGGCCTTCTGGAATTCAGCGTAGTTGTCGGCGGCGTCTTCGATTTCGGTCGGGCAGTTGAAGGTGAAGGCGGCCGGCATGAAGATCAGCACGGACCACTTGCCATGCAGGTTCTGCTCGGTCACTTCGACGAACTCGCCTTTGCCGTCACGGTTGACGAAGGCGGTGGTCTTGAAAGGCTGGACTTGGGTGTTGATCAGGGACACGGTGTTTCCTCAGGTTGGGTTGAAAAGATCCTCTTTGCGGTCATTGCTGGACCGCAACGGAACGAATCATAGCGCGAAACTATTGAGTTTCTGCATTGATAGTCGCTATCCGTTCGATAGGGATTGTTGCATGGCAGCATGACAGACCACGGGCGTGGCCTGCCCCGACGGCAGATGCGTCATCTGACGCAAACATGCAACACTCAGACACATATCACTTACGAATCGTTCGCATTTGCACTAATATCGCAAATCCAGCCAGCCACAGCGTGATGCGCGTTGCAGCCAGCCGACAACCGTCCCTGCAATGCAACCCGCCATGCCATCACGCAAGAACTCCCGTCGCAAGCGCGCCGACGCCCGCACTTCATCCACCCCGCATGTGGCCCTCCCCCTGGGCGCCATGCTGCTGGCCGGCTCCCTGGGTGCCGCAGCCCAGGACAATCCGCCCGCCGCCTCGGCCACGCTGCCGACCGTGGTCGTGACAGACAGCGCCTATGCGCCCGAGGGCAAGGATGCGGTCCGGGCCACCGAAGTCACCATTGGCAAAGGCAAGCAGCAACTGCGCGACATTCCGCAGTCGGTCACCGTGGTGACCGAGCGCCTGATCGACGACCGCAACCTCGACACCGTCAAGGAAGCCCTGAAGAACACCGCCGGCATCACCTTCCTGGCTGCCGAAGGTGGCGAGGAAGACATCCGCCTGCGTGGGTTTGCCCTGCAGGCCACCGGCGACCTGTTCATCGACGGCATGCGCGACCCGGCCATCTATGAACGCGACACCTTCAACCTCGACCGCATGGAAGTGCTCCGCGGCTCGGCCTCCATGCTGTTCGGCCGCGGCTCCACCGGCGGTGCCGTCAACCAGGTCAGCAAGCAGCCGCGCCTGATCGACGAACACCAGGTCGACCTGACCCTGGGCAGCCACAACTACGTGCGCACCACGGGCGACTTCAACATCAAGACCGGTGAAAGTGCCGCCCTGCGCATCAACGCCATGGCCACCAAGGCGGACGACAATGGCAGCGGCGCCAGCCTCGACAAGCGCGGACTGGCCGCCGCCTACCGCTGGGGCATCGGTGAACGCAACGAGTTCCAGGCCAGCCTGTACCACCTGGACAACAACAACGGCATCAACTACGGCATTCCCTATATCGCACCGACCCGGGGCGCCGACAACCGCGTGCTCCTGCCGCTCGATTCCAGCGCCAACTACGGCCTGGCCAGCGACTACAACGACAGCGGCGCCACCATTGCCGGCTTCTCCCATATCCACCGCTTCAGCCGGGACACGGAAATCAAGACCCAGGTGCGCCTGGGCCAGTTCGAGCGCGACCAGCGCGCTGGTGCCATCCGCTTTTGCCAGCGCGGCACCAACCAGCAGACCGGCGCCATCACCAACCCGCAGTGCCCTTCGTCGATCTCGCTGGAGAACTTCGGCCCCGGGACCGTGCTGACGCGCAGCACCCACGTCAAGATCCAGGACATGGACACCGCCCATGCCCAGAGTGACCTGAGCAGCAAGTTCGAAGCCATGGGCATGCAGCACGACCTGCTGGCCGGCGTCGACTTCGCACGCGAGAAGCGCGTGGTCTACGCCACCCGCTCGGCCGCCCAGGGCGGCGTGGACCTGTCGAAGCCCACCACCACCATCGGAACGCCGGGCGACGGCGCCAGCGTGGATGAGGCCAGCCGGGTCCTGCGGGTGAACAACCAGTACACAGCCCAGGGCTGGGGTGCCTATGTGCAGGACACGGCGCAGATCGCGCCCGCCTGGAAGGTGGTGGCCGGCCTGCGCTACGACCAGCTAGAAGGCGACTACGACAGCTTCAGCCTGCCGCAGAACGCCGCGGGCCCACTGAGCACCGAAAGCTACCGCATGAAGGTCTCGGAGTGGAGCCCACGTGCCGGCGTTCTGTTCCAGCCAACGCCACTGCACTCCTTCCACGCATCGTTCGGCCAGTCGTTCAACACGTCCGGTGACGCCTACTCGCTCGGAGCCAGCAATGCCGACACGCCGCCCGAGAAAAGCCGCAACTTCGAACTCGGCGCCCGGATCGACTCGGCCGACAAGCGCTTCAGTACCCGCCTGGCCGTGTTCCATGCCGAGAAGTACAACGAGCGCAACACCGATCCGGACCTGCCGGTCGTGACCCTCTCGGGCAAACGGCACGTCGCCGGTTTCGAGGCTGACGTGGCCGGCCGCCTGACCCCCAAGTGGGAGGTGTTTGCCTCCTACATGTGGCTGCCCGTGGCCAAGGTCGACAAGGCCGCGCCCTGTCCCGCCGTCCAGGCCACGGGGCCGGGAGGCGGCTGCTCGCAAGCCTCGCCCGGCGAGCGCCCGGGCGACCGCCCGGCCCTCACGCCCGAGCACAGCGGCACGGTGTGGACCACCTACCAGTTCACACCCAGGCTTCGCCTGGGCGCCGGCCTGAACTTCCGCGGCAAACAGAAGCCCACACGCGTCGAATGGACCGTACCGGCTTACGTGACCGCCGACCTGATGGCCGAATACACCTTCGACTTTGAACGCCTTTCCATCAAGGCCAACCTGACGAACGTGACCGACAAGCTCTACGCCGACCAGTTGTACCCGGGGCACTACATTCCGGGCGCCGGCCGGACCCTGCAGGTCACCGCCAGCCTGAAGTTCTGATGGACTGACCGTCCGCCTCCAGAAGCAGAGGGCCGCCGCCAGCGGTGGCCCTCTGCTCTTTCCTTCGTTCCAGCCAACGCAAGCCGACATGCTGATCACCCTGCCCGACATCCTGGACGCCAATGAAATCCGGCTGGCACGCCAGTGGCTGGCCGAAGCGCCCTGGCAGGACGGTCGCAAAAGCGCCGGACCGCAGGCCAGGACCGTGAAGAACAACGAGCAGCTGCCGCACGAATGCGAAGCGGCACAGCGGATCAGGACCCTGGTCCTGAACGGACTGAACCGTTCGAACACCTTCTTCAGCGCGGCCCTGCCCCTGCGTGTGTTCACACCCCGCATCAACCGCTACGGCGGAATGACCAACACCTACGGCGCCCATATCGACAACGCCATCCGTCTCAGGAACGTCGACCGAAGCACCCCCGAGCACATTCGCACCGACGTTTCCTGCACCGTGTTCCTGAGCGATCCGGACGAATACGATGGCGGAGAACTGACCGTCAGTGACACCTATGGCTCGCGCGGCGTGAAGCTGCCTGCCGGGCACGCCGTCCTCTACCCGGGCACCAGCCTGCACGAGGTCACACCGGTCACCCGTGGCCATCGCGTGGCCTGCTTCCTGTGGGTGCAAAGCATGGTGCGCAGCGACGAGCAGCGGCGCCTGCTGTACGAACTCGACATGAACCTGCTGGCCCTGCGCCAGCGGCACGGCGAGTGCGCCGAAACCACCGCCCTGACCGGCACGTACCACAACCTTCTGCGCATGTGGGCCGAGACATGACGGCAGAGCAAGCCCTGATCGAGGCCCTGCCGGCCGGACTGGTGAGCCTGGCCGACCACGAGAAGCTGGCAGCGAGCCGCATGGACCCGATGGCACTCGCCTATTTCAACGGTGGCGCGGCCGACGAAATCACCCTGCGGTCCAACCCCGGTGCCTGGCAAGCGCTGAGCCTGCACCCCCGTGTGCTGAGGTCGATCACCGGCCTGCAGACACAGACAGAACTGCTCGGCCGCACCTGGCCGCACCCCATCATGGTGGCGCCCATGGCCTACCAGCGGCTGGCACACCCGCATGGCGAGGCGGCGACGGCCCTGGCCGCAGCTGCCCAGGGCGCATCCCTGGTGCTCAGCACGCAGTCCTCCACCCGCCTGGAAGACGTGGCCAGGCTCTACGTCGGCGACACCGATCGGGGCGCGCTGTGGTTCCAGCTCTATCTGCAGGCCGATCGTGGCCACACGCTGGAACTGGTGCATCGGGCCGAAGCGGCCGGATACGAAGCACTGGTGCTGACCGTGGATGCGCCTGTTCACGGCGTACGCGACCGGGAGCGGCAAGCAGGATTCGCGCTGCCTCCCCACGTACGGGCCGTCAACCTCGACAGACCGGGCAGCGACGGGACAAAAACCCCCAATACCCTGGAAGCCATCAGCCAGCAGGCACCCGACTGGGACGACGTCCGATGGTTGCTGCGGACCAGCCGCCTGCCCGTCATCCTCAAAGGCATCACCCATCCGGACGATGCGCGACTCGCCGTGGAAGCCGGGGTTGCCGCCATCATCGTCTCCAACCACGGTGGACGCACGCTGGACACCATGCCCGCGACCGCCCGGTTGCTGCCCGGCGTGGTCGACGCTGCACAAGGTCGGTGCCCCGTTCTGGTGGATGGCGGCATTCGCCGGGGCACGGACGTGCTCAAGGCACTTGCCCTGGGCGCTTCGGCGGTCCTGGTGGGGCGCCCGGTGATGCATGGCCTGGCCAATGCCGGTGCCAGCGGCGTTGCCCATGTGCTGCGCCTGCTGCGGGACGAACTGACCATGGCCATGGCCCTGTGCGGCTGCAGCAACGTGGCACAGATTCAGCGCCATCTCGTCAACTGAAATGCGCATCGCTTGCATCGTCATTGGCCTTACGCAAGACCCCTGTTGCGCCCGGCCCATGCGGGCATGTGCGACAAACACGGCCAAACGAATCAGAATGCCAAAGTCTTTCAACACTCACACACAAGGAGCCCACCATGCAAGGCGATCCCAAGGCCATCGAACACCTGCAGGCCCAGCTGAAAAACGAACTGACCGCCATCAACCAGTATTTCCTGCACTACCGCATGCTCAAGCACTGGGGCTTCGACAAACTGGCCAAGAAGGAATACGCGGAGTCGATGGGCGAAATGAAGCATGCCGACCTGCTCATGGACCGCATCTTCGTGCTGGAGGGCCTGCCCAACCTGCAGGACCTGGGCAAGATCAACATTGGCGAGAACGTGCCTGAAATCCTGCAAAGCGACCTCGCCCTGGAGCGTGGTGCCCAGCAGACCATCAAGGACGGCATGGCGCACTGCGAAAGCGTGCGGGACTATGTGTCGCGTGACCTGCTGCAGGGCATCCTCGACGACACCGAGGAACACATCGACTTTCTCGAAACGCAGCTGGAACTGGTCGATAAGGTCGGCCTGCCGAACTATCTGCAGAGCATCATGGGCGAGCCCGGCTGACCGCAGACCGGGCCGTTGGCCCTGTCCTGTCGGATCGCAAGGTTGTTCTTGCGCATGGTAATGACATCCATTATCATTTGCAAAATTCAACCGAGAAAGCCGAGCATGATTGTCTGTGTCTGCCACCGAGTCAGCGACCACCACATCGCACGCGCTGCCCGCAGCGGCATGGCATTTGACGACATCCAGCTCGAAATGGGCGTCGCCACCCAGTGCGGCAAGTGCGAATCATGCGCCCGGGCCGTCTGGAGCCAGTGCGCACCCGGGCTGAACACGGCCCATATTTTTCAGGAAACGGCACGCGAACCCGAGCGGGTCGTTGCCAGTGCCTGACTCCGCGCCCGGAAGACGTCCATGCATCTCTCCAGATGCATTTTTTTTGCCCCGTTATTTAATACGAGTGATTCTTATTTGATTTATTGATATACTGACTATCCATCCATGTCACACCGCAACGAAAAGCCCCATGCTCACCGCACTCGCGCTCGTCGGAGGCAGTCTGACCCTCATCCTGGCCGCCCTGCTATGGGTGTTTGGCCAATGAATCCCGTGGTCACCGGCCTGCCTGCCCCTACACTATGACCGCCGCCAGCGCCACGACCACCCTGTCGCAGGACGGCCCGTATTCGCCGACCCCAGCCGAACCGATCATGTCCTCCCGCCTGCTCATCGTTGTGGCCGTGATCGGATTCCATGTGCTGGGTCTGTGGGCCCTCCAGAGCGGCCTTCTGCGGCGCGTGGCCGAGATCGTCGTTCCGGTGCAGGTACTGGCCGATCTCGTCGACCTGCCCCAGCCCCAGGTCGAGCCTGCGCCACCGCCACCCCAGCCGAAGCCCGCGCCCCCCCGACCACGCCCCGTGGCCCAGCCGCGTGCTCCAGCGCCCCAGCCGGCACCGGCTCCCCTGCCCGTCGCAGAGGCGGCACCCCAGGCAGCGATCGAGGTCGCTGCGCCTGCGGAGCCCGAGCCGGTATCCGCCTCGCCTGCGCCGGCGCCAGTCCCTGCGGCCAGCAGCACGCCGGCCATAGAGCCACCTCCTGTGGTCCCGCCATCGAGCAACGCCGCCTATCTGAACAACACCCCGCCCCGTTACCCCGCCCTGTCGCGCCGCATGGGCGAACAGGGGCGTGTGGTGGTCAGGGCCTTCATCGACATCGACGGCACTGCGGCCAAAGCCGAGATCGCCAGATCCAGCGGTTTTGACCGTCTCGACCAGGCGGCGTTGCAGACCGTGCTGCGCTGGCGCTACGTGCCCGGCAAGCGCGGTGGCGTGCCAGAAGGCATGTGGTTCAACATACCCATCAGTTTCGAGCTGAAGTGAGGCCACCAGCGTCCGCCACCATCCACTTTCCCGACTTTCCCCTTCACGTTTCACGTCACACCCATGGAACCCACCTTCTCCAGCGCCGGACTGGCCCACATCTGGGTCAACGGCGATGCCGTCATCAAGACCGTTGCCGCCGTCCTGCTGATCATGTCCCTGACCACCTGGATCATCTTCCTGTGGAAGCTCATGGACCATCACGCCCATCGCAAGCAGGCCCGAGGCTGCGAGGGCTTCTGGCACAGCGCCGACTTTGCCGAGGGCATGGACAAGCTGGGCGACGCACAGAACAACCCGTTCCGCGCGCTGGCCATGGAAGGACGCGAAGCACAACGCCACATCCTGCACAAGGACGGGCAGAACAGCCCCCAGCTGCACGACAGTCTGGATGTCAGCGACTGGATCGAGCGCTGCCTGCGTCGAGGCGTGGACGACCACACGGCCAGAGCCCAGAGCGGCCTGACCGTGCTTGCCTCGATTGCCTCGACCGCCCCGTTCGTCGGCCTGTTCGGCACGGTCTGGGGCATCTACCACGCCCTGCTGGGCATCGGTGCCGCGGGACAGGTCAGCATCGATCAGGTGGCCGGCCCCATCGGTGAGGCGCTGATCATGACGGCCCTGGGCCTGCTGGTGGCCATCCCTGCCGTGCTGATCTACAACGCCCTGGTCCGCGGCAACAAGCGTATCGTCCACCACCTCAACCGCTTTGCGCACGACCTGCACGCCTACTTCGTCACTGGAGCCCGCGTCGGCACCGGCAGCGACGGCAAGGTACTGCCCATGAAAAGGGGTTGATCCATGGCCATCGGTACCCAGGACGACAGCGACGAGATGCTCAGCGAGATCAACATGATCCCGTTCATCGACGTCATGCTGGTGCTGCTCATCATCTTCATCATCACCGTGCCGGTGATCAAGCACTCGGTCAGCATCGACCTGCCCAAGGCCAGTGCCGAGCGCCTGCAGGACAAGCCCGAGACCATCCGCCTGGCCGTGGATGCCGAGGGCAACTACCACTGGAACGACATCCGTGTCGGTGACGACGTCCTGCAGGAGCGCCTGCAGGCGGCGGCATCGGCGCAGCCGCAACCCGAGCTGCACATCCGCGGTGATCGCGCCGTGCGCTACGAGCGGGTGGCGGAAGTCCTGGCGGCGGCCCAGCAGGCCGGCATGCGCAAGATCGGCTTTGTCACCGAACCCGGAAAACCGTAAAGGAGGACCAGGACATGACACAACATGCCAGCACACCGGTGCCCGCGCCCCTGCCCGCCGATGCCCCTGCACAGATGGAGGCGGCCACCGGCCGCATGGTACTGGACAGCCAGTCGCTGTTGCGCGGACACCAGGCCATCACGATCGCCCACAACGGCAGCTTTTACCGCCTGCAGACCACCCGACAGGGCAAGCTCATCCTGACCAAGTAACGCTCATCGTGGGGCGACACAGGGGAACCCGATCCCCGCCTGTCGCATTTGGGCCAGCCAGGGCAGCGCCAAACACGCGCTCCGGTAGCCAGGCCGCTTTTTCCCCCGGATTTCAGAGACCGATGGCCGCCAGCGCGGCCCGGGCCACCTGGGCATCCTCGGTCGATTTCACACCGCTGACACCCACACCGCCGATGCACTGCCCATCCTTGATGATGGGCACCCCCCCTTCGAGCATGCCGGTGAGCCCCGGCGCGCTCAGGAAAGACACACGGCCCTGGTTGATCATGTCCTCGTAAATCTTGCTTTCACGACGCCCCAGGGCGGCGGTCTGTGCCTTGGACAGCGCAATATGGGCCGACACCGCAGCCGCGCCATCGAGGCGCTGCATCCACAGGGCATGTCCACCATCGTCGACGATGGCGATGGTCACGGCCCACTGGTTTTTCTGGGCCTCGGCCTCGGCGGCAGCGGCCATGAGTTTGAGGTCGGCGAGTTCGAGCACGGATTTGGTTTTCATGAACTGTTCCAGGGAAATGGGATCTGAGTGGTGGCGGACAGGAATGACTGCCCGGGCGAGAGCCAGAGCATGAGCCGGTTTATAGCCTGATCCGACGACAGTGCCTACGATAACGCACGGATTGGTCGCCCAGAAGTCACAACTGACATGACCCGCAGGGGCCAGCCAGTGCGTCCGGACACGATGTCCAGCCGGCACCTACAATGACCGCAGTCCCGCCATGGCCCGACAGCATGGCATCGCGTCACAGCAGAAGGAGCAACCGACATGAACAACCCATTGCAGTCCGCCGGCCACCTGAACCCCTCGGCATCCCGGTCCCTGCAGCGCAACCGCGTGCTGCGCAATACCTACTGGCTGCTGGCCCTGTCCATGATCCCCACGGTGCTGGGTGCCTGGATTGGCGTTCGCAGCGGCATCACCGCCAGCCTGACCGGCGGCCTGGGGCTGATGGTCTTCATGGGCGGCGCCTTCGCCTTCATGTTTGCCATCGAGAAGACCAAGAATTCCGCCGCCGGCGTTCCGGTGCTGCTGGCCTTCACCTTCTTCATGGGGCTGATGCTCTCTCGCCTGCTGGCGGCAGTCCTCGGCATGGGCAACGGCAGCAGCCTGGTCATGACCGCCTTTGGCGGCACGGCGGTGGTCTTCCTCGTCATGGCGAACCTGGCCACGGTCATCAAGCGCGACCTGAGCGAGATGGGCAAATGGCTGTTCGTCGGTGCGCTGGCCATCGTGATCGGAGCGGCCATCAACGTGTTCGTCGGCAGCCCTGCTGCCATGGCGGCCATTGCCACGCTGGCCATCGTGGTGTTCAGCCTCTTCATGCTGCACGACCTCAAGCGCATCGTCGACGGAGGCGAGACCAACTACATCACGGCCACCCTGGGCCTGTACCTGAGTCTGTTCAACGTGTTCCAGAGCCTGCTGGCCCTGCTGGGCCTGTTTGGCGGCGACCAGGACTGAGCAGCCACCCTCACCCAAAACGCTGCAAAGGGGCCTGCCAGGGCCCCTTTTTCATGCCTGTGGCCGGGCGCGCAGGACGACCAGCCATCCGCCAGACGGCCTGTATGGCTCAAGTTGCCCGCCGGGATGCCGAAGTCATGGGTAACCCTCGATCAATCACCATGCGCCACACATTGCTCACCCTCGTCCTGATTGGCTCCACCGGATGGCTGGCGGGCTGCGAGGCGCTGGGCATCGAAACGGCCCAGCAGGTCCTGGCCCGCAAGGAAGCCGAAGCCCGGGCCATCGGCAGCGCCTGCCGCCACGCCGTGCGCAGCATCGAAGACTGCTTCAACAGCAACCCCAAGGCGGGCAAGGCCGCCATCTTCGCCGGCTGGAAGGACATGGACCAGTACATGCGCGAAAACGAGATTGTGGGCATGCCCGGCGAAGGCGCAGCACACGGCGACGAGCCGGCCATCATCGAGGAAGATGAACGCCCGACAGGCAACACGCCTGGCGAGCACGCCCGCCGGTCCTGACCCCAAACGCGCGCCCGGCACAGGTCCGGGCCGCCGTTCTTACTGCAATTCGAACACAGCCATGCTTTCGACGTGGGCCGTGTGCGGAAACATGTTAACGACACCCGCCGCCACGCAGCGGTAGCCTGCCTGGTGCACCAGCAGACCGGCATCCCGGGCCAGCGTCGCCGGATTGCAGCTGACATACACAATGCGTGACGGCGGTGTCCAGCCGCCCCGCAGTTGCGGCTGCTGGTGCAGGTCCGCCAGGGCCTTGGACAGGGCGAAGGCACCCTCGCGCGGCGGATCCACCAGCCACTTGTCGGCCACCCCATCGGCCACCAGTTGTTCAGGCCCCATCTCGAACAGGTTCCGCGCCTCGAAGCGCGTGGCGGCCAGTGGACGGGTCCGCCCTGCCTGGTTACGCGCCAGATTCTGTCGCGAACGGGCCACCAGGGCCTCGCTGCCCTCGATGCCCAGCACATCCGCCGCACGGGTCGCAATGGGCAGCGTGAAATTGCCCAGGCCACAGAACCAGTCGATCACGCGCTCATCCGGCTGCACATCGAGCAGGCGCAAGGCCCGGGAAACCAGCACCCGGTTGATGTGGGGATTGACCTGAGTGAAATCGGTCGGCCGGAAGGGCATGACGACGCCAAAGTCCGGCAGGCTGTAGGCCAGCTCGGGGCCTCCCTCGTCCAGCAGACGGACCGTGTCCGGGCCCTTGGGCTGCAGCCACCACTGGACCCCATGCTGCTGCCCGAAGGCGCGCAGGCGTGCCATATCGTCTTCGCTCAGGGGCTCGAGATGGCGCAACACCAGGGCCGTGACCTCGTCGCCGCAGGCCAGTTCGATCTGCGGGCAGGTCTCGCGTGCATCCATCTCGAAGATCAGCGAGCGCAGCGGCATCAGCATGCTGCTGACATGGGGCGGCAACACATGACAGACCTGCATGTCCGCCACATAGCGGCTCTTGCGCTCGTGAAACCCGATCAATACCTCGCCCTTCTTGTGCACATAGCGCACCGACAGGCGAGCCCGGTACCGGTAACCCCAGGCCGGTCCCTGGATCGGCCGCAGAACGGTCTCGGCCTTCACCTTGCCCAGGTGCCACAGGTTGTCCTCCAGCACCCGCTGCTTGATGGCCACCTGGGCCGACTCGTGCAGGTGCTGCATCTTGCAGCCGCCACAGGCGCCCGCATGCAAGCCAAAATGGGGGCAACCGGGCCGCACGCGCTGAGGCGATTCGCGGTGCACGGTGGTGGTGGTCGCCGCCTCCCAATTGTTCTTGCGCCGATGCACCTGGACGCTGACATGCTCGAAGGGCAAGGCACCTTCGACAAAGACCACTTTGCCGTCGGTACGGTGGGCAATGCCCTGGGCCTCTATGTCGAGCGATTCGATGAAAAGCTGTCCGTCAGGCAGGTCCGCCGACGGAGAAACGAAATCCGGAGAAATGGGGCTGTCTTGGCTCATGCCCCGATTGTCTCAGGCCCAGGCATCCAGATATTCGCGCCAGTGCGGTTCATCGGGTGCCAGCCCTTGCAGCGTTTCCCTGACAAAGGCCACTTCCTGTTCGTACTCGGCTTCCGTCAAGCCGCCACGCATCTTCTGGAACCGGCAGTACACGAGGTAGGTGTTCATCACATCCGTCTCGCAGTAGCGCCGCACCTCCTCGGTCTGGCCGGCCAGGTACTGTGCATACACCTGCGAGCCGTCCATGCCCAGTTTGCCCGGGAAACCGCACAGCTTGGCCAGGGCATCCAGGGGCGCATTGTTCCTGGGCGTATACATGGCCAGCAGGTCCATCAGGTCCAGGTGACGCATGTGGTAGCGGCTGATGTAGTTGTTCCACTTGTACTCGCGGTCGTCCTCGCCGAGGTCCCAGTACTTGCCCGCCTCGACACCATGGCGCAGGCCCCGGTAATGCAGCACAGGCAGGTCGAACCCGCCGCCGTTCCAGCTCACCAGCTGTGGCTGGTGCTTCTCGATGGCATGGAAGAAGGTCTGGATGACCTTGCCCTCGCTGCGGTCGTCACGGTCGACGAAGGAGTGGACGCGCAGGCCCTCCGCGTTGCGGAACACCACGCTGATGCACAGCACGCGCTGCAGATGCAGCGGCGCAAAATCGTTCTGGCCTTTCTGCTTGCGCTCGTCCAGCCAGGCCTCGTAAACCTGCGCGTCGGACCAGTCGGGCGGGTCGCCACGCAGCAGGCGCAGGCCCGCCGTGTCGGGAATCGACTCGATATCGAAAACAAGGACCGGCCAGGCCATGGGACGACAGCTCCACGGACGGTGCCGTGCAGACAGGCGCTCAGCGCTTGGGCAAGTACTGCAGCGGATCGACCGGCTTGCCCAGACGCCGCACCTCGAAGTGCAGCTTCACCCGGTCGGTATCGCTGCTGCCCATCTCGGCTATGCGCTGCCCCTGACGGACCGCCTGGTCTTCGCGCACCAGCAAGGCCTGGTTGTGCGCGTAAGCCGTCAGATAGGTGTTGTTGTGCTTGAGGATGACCAGGTTGCCGTAGCCACGCAGGCCGGCGCCAGCGTAGACCACCCGGCCATCCGCAGCGGCCAGCACCGGATCGCCAATGCGGCCACCAATGCTCACACCCTTGCTGTTGCGGGCTTCGTCGAAGGTGGCCACCACCGGCCCCTGTGCCGGCCAGATGAAGCTGACATCGTCACCTGCCGGTGCAGGCGCCGGCGCCGGCGCGGGAGCCGGTGCCGAACCGGCGGTCGCGCCGGCCCCACCATCGGGTGCCGGAGCCGGCAACGGCGTTGCCGCCGCCGTGGTGGATCCGTCGGCTGGTGCGAGGGGACGGGCCACCACGCCAGGCGTAGTCACGGCGGTCACGGCCGCCGGCCCTGTCACCGTCGCCGTACCGCTGACCGGAGGCTGGACGCGCAGCACCTGGCCCACTTCGAGGGCGTTGGGGTTGGCCATGTTGTTCCAGGCCTGCACATCGCGCCAGCTCTGGCCGCTGTCCAGCGCAATGCGGAACAGCGTGTCGCCAGGCTTGACGGTGTAATAGCCCGGCTTGCCAGCGTTTTCCGCGCCGGGCAGGCTCTGGCCAGACGGCGTGGCCTGGGCATCGGCGGGACGGGCACCCACCCGGTCCTCCACCGGAGCCGGCCCCATCACCCGCCGCGTCGAGCAGCCGGCACTCAGGGCCACGACCACAGCCAGGCTGATCCAGGCGACCTGACGCCATTGATGCCCGACCGGATTCCCGAAGGGGATTCCCCCCTGGAGAACACGCATATTCATGAAGCTTCCTACCTGTGTTGATTGGCCCGGCCTGCTGGGGGCCTGATTGCCATTTTTGCGACACCATGTCCCATACGGGATATGGCTCTCATGCTGTACCTGATTTTAGAGGCACAAAGTTGACGACATCGAGCGTTTTGCTCGTCCACCCCTGTGAGGTGCGGTCAACCACCACCAGGTGCTGCTGGCCGGACGCCGATCGGGCGGGTGCCACGAGACGTCCGCCGACGGCCAGCTGGTCCAGCCAGGCCTGCGGCAGATCCTCGCCACCGGCTGCGGCAATGATGCCGGCATACGGTGCGCCACGCTCGAAACCCAGCATGCCATCACCAAAAATCAGATGAACGTTGGGCAGCCGGAACCAGCGCAGGTTCTCACGCGCCTTCTCGTGCAGGCCGCGCAGGCGCTCGATACTGTAGACCTCGCGTGACAGATGGCTCAGGACCGCTGCCTGGTAGCCACACCCGGTGCCGATCTCGAGCACGCGCCCCAGGCGTCCGTCCGTGCCTTCGCACAGCAGCTCGGCCATGCGCCCGACCACGCTCGGTTTGGAAATGGTCTGGCCCAGCCCGATTGGCAGGCTGGTGTCTTCATAGGCCTGACCCACCAGGGCCGAATCCACGAACCGGTGGCGTTCGACCGCCTGCAGGGCCGCCAGAACACCCGGATGGGCCAGCCCCTGCCCCTGCAATCGCCGCACCATGGCGGTGCGAAAGGCCGTGGAATCGAGGCCCGGTCCGGCCGCCGGTCGTGCGGTAGCGGACGCCCTCGCCCCCGAAACAGCCGCGGACGGCGACAACCTGGGCACCGTTGACCTGGGCACCGTTGGCCTGGCAGGCCCCGCCTCGGGCAAGCGCGCCGGAAATGCAGGTCGGGGACGGGGCACGCCCGCGCCCGCGGAGCGGCCACTGGCTGGCGGGTCTTTTTTCATGCGACGCCAGTGGTGCCGCAGGCACCTTCGACCGGATGAGACAGCTGGGCTGCCAGCGGCACCCAGTACGGCAGCCGATCATGGTCGGTCAGGTCGACCTGCAGCGGCGTGATGGTCGCATAACCCTGGGCCGTGGCGTGAAAGTCGGTGCCATCGGCGTCGTCACGCGCCGGGCCAGCGCCGCCGATCCAGTACATGGTCTCCCCGCGCGGACTCACCTGGGTGATGACGGCCTCGGCTGCATGGCGCCGTCCCAGCCGGGCCACCTTGAAGCCGCGCAGCTCGGACTGCGGCACATTGGGAACATTGACGTTGAGCAGCCAGGGCTGGCCGCGCTGGGCCGCCTCGCCCACCGATGGCAGCAGGCGCAGCACCAGCTGGCGAGCGGCCGAGGCGGCAGCATCCAGGTGAGCCCAACCCTTCTGCGTCTGCGAAAAAGCAATCGACGGAATGCCGAACAGATAACCTTCCATGGCGGCGCCCACCGTGCCGGAGTAGATGGTGTCGTCACCCATGTTGGCGCCATTGTTGATACCCGAGACCACCAGGTCCGGCCGGTAGCCGAGCAGCCCCGTCAGGGCGATGTGCACGCAGTCGGCGGGCGTGCCGTTGACATACCGGAACCCGTTGGACGCACGGTGCACATACAGGGGCGAATGCAGCGTGAGCGCGTTGGATTTGGCGCTGTTGTTGTGCTCCGGCGCCACCACCTCCACATCGGCCAGATCCTTGAGTGCGTCGTACAGTGCCACGATGCCGGGTGCCTGGAACCCGTCGTCGTTGCTGATGAGGATTTTCATGTGCCGGATTTTATGCCCGCATGGCGCAGTGCGCCGCCAACGCCTGGCCCGCCCCGCACGGTCCCACGTGTGACACGGCGCACGCACAACCCGCTGGGTCGCGGCGGCATGCCTGCCTATCATGCGGGCACACCTTTTTCATGGAGACAAGACATGCAGGCCTGGTTGTGCGAGAACCCCGTGGGCGTCGAAGCCCTGAACTGGAAGGAACTGCCAACACCCACACCCGGCAAGGGAGAGGTGCTGGTGCGCATTCAGGCGGCCAGCCTGAACTTCCCGGATCTGCTCATCGTGCAGAACAAGTACCAGATGAAGCCCCCCCTGCCCTTCGTCCCCGGCTCGGAGTACGCCGGCGTGGTGGAAGCGGTCGGCGAAGGCGTCACGCACCTGCAGCCGGGCCAGGCTGTCGCCTGCCTCAGTGGCACCGGGGGCTTCGGCACCCACACACTGGCGCCAGCCGCGCTGTGCATGCCCCTGCCTCCCGGCTTCCCGCCCGTCGACGCCGCCGCCTTCATCATGATCTACGCCACCTCGTGGCACGCACTCATGGACCGCGCCGCGCTCAAGGCTGGCGAAACCGTGCTGATCCTGGGCGCGGCCGGCGGTGTGGGCACATCGGCGATCCAGCTGGCCAAGGCCGCCGGCGCCCGTGTGATCGCCGCCGCATCGAGCGACGAAAAGTGCGAACTGTGCCGGCAGCAAGGCGCCGATGCAACCATCAACTACAGCGTCCACACACCCGAGCAGGGACTGCGCGACGAGATCAAGCGGCTGACCGACGGCAAAGGCCCGGACGTAATCTATGACCCGGTGGGTGGCGCCTTTGCCGAGCCAGCCTTCAGGTCCATCGCCTGGCGTGGCCGCTACCTGGTGGTGGGCTTTGCCAGCGGGCCGATTCCCACGCTGCCACTGAACCTGACCCTGCTCAAGGGCGCCAGCATCGTCGGTGTTTTCTGGGGCGACTTCGCCCGCCGCGAACCCCAGGCCAACGCCCAGATGATGCAGACCCTGGCCGGCATGTATGCGCAGGGAAAGATCAAGCCGGTGATCGACCAGACCCTGCCGATGGCGGAACTGAAGCAGGCCTACGCCATCATGGGTTCGCGGGCCGTCAAGGGCAAGCTGGTGATGGTGAACTGAGGGGCGGGGCCAGCCGGTCGGCTGCGATGCTCAAGCTCTGCGCCAGGAGGGCTGGTGTTGCAGGCTGGCGGCGGCTGATTGGCAGCAGCGCACGCAACTCCTGTCGTTCCGCCGTCGGAGCCAATCGTCAGGCAACCGCAGTTCCGTCCCGCTTGGCCTTGAGATTGGATTTTCTGGCTGGTCGAGATGCCGGCTTGCGAGTCACACTGGGCGCACGCACTTGATGTGGCGTCGATGGCTTGGCGAGGGAGCTCAGGCTATCCAGCATGATCACGGTACCCGCCCCCGTTCTGACAGCCACGGCCAGTTCTCCGCCCATGGCTTCCACGTACTTGCGCAGCGTCGAGAGCAGCAGGTCCGAACGCTTTTCCAGCTGAGCCACGGCGTTTTGTTTGACATTGAGCACCCGCGCCACTTCGTCCTGCGTCTTGACCAATGCCGTGCGGACCTCGGCTAGCGAGTCCGCGTGCCGAACCATCTCCTCGGCCAAGACGCTCGCCTTGCTCTGGATGAATTTCTGATCCTCGGCGGAAAACTCTTCGATGATGCTTTTCAGTGTGGTGCTCATGGGGATTCCTTCTTCGCCTTGGCGAGCTTCTTCAGGTGGGCGTTGAACCGCTTGTCGGCCGTCTTGATCAGGGTCTTGTAAAACACTGCCTCGTCCTTCCCCTGCTTGTCGCCGGCCACCAACACGTAGGCTTTTCGCTGGGGATCGAAGGCGAAAGCCGCCCGCCAGATCTCCGAGCCGTTGTGGGCCTTGAAGCGCAACTCCTTCATGTTGTCGTGCTTCGAGCCATTGAGCGTGTCGACATGAGGCCGTCCCGTCTTCGGCCCTGCCAGCTCGATGGCCTTGGCAGCTGCAGCCAGTTCACGGCGCACGTCCAGATCGAACGCGCGGAACTCCGGCAGGAACTCATCATGAAAGATGACTTCCCACTTCTCCGAAGGCGCCGGTACAGCAGGTTCTGATGCCGACGACGATTTCTTGGATCTTCCCACCATAATAATTTTAACGTGATATCACATTAAAATTATCTCACTCGCCGAGATTGGCTGCCAGAAATCGCGTTGTCAAGGCAGGCGAAGTCGAAAGTCCGATCAGGCCACCAAAGCATGAGGACAACAGTCAGCGATTCCCGCTTCGCCCCTGCCGCGCCCCGAAACGAAACAAGGACCCGAAGGTCCTTGTTTTTACTGGCATTTTGGGGTGGCTGATGGGATGAGAAACCAGACGACCCCGAACCCCAGATAACAAGCCTGCATGCGGGTTCCGAGGCAGAATCGTGCACCCCCGCCGTGCACCCCACGGCTTCAAGAACAAGTGCAGATGACCCAGAAACGCGGCAACCCAGACCAGTACCTCCAGAAAGTCGGCAACACCTACTACGCCCGCATCAAGGTCCCCCGAACTCTTCAACGCACGGTCAAGCAGACCCACCTGCGGCGCAGCCTCAAGACCAGCAGCCGCGCAGAGGCCAACCTCCGCAAGCACGCGGTGGTCTCCGAAATCAAGGCAGAACTCGCGGCGCTTCGGACGAACCCACCCACCGAGGGTGTCCCCTTCTCGTTCGCCGAGGCCAAGGCGTTTCGGGCCCACCTGGAACAGGTTCGGCTCCACGGCGAGGACCATGAGGTGGAGACCCTGGAAATCGCAGCCTCGGACTTCGCCGAGCGCATGGAACGCCTTCACGGCACCGAGCGGGCGAGCCGCTGGTACCGCGTGGCAACGGCGTCTGGGGAGAACCTGAAGGAACTCCACGACCGCTGGCTGTCCGTGAGCGACTACAAGGAGTCCACCAAGGCGGGTCATCGGAAGGCGCTGCAGGAGGTGCTGGCCTACATGCGCAACGAGGAGGCCCGACCCGAGGATGTCACCCAGAAGGTGGCCATCGCCTACATCGACCACGACCTCATGGAACGCGGGCTGGCCCACGCCACCATCAGGGACCGCTTGGTGTCGCTCGGAGGCTTCTGGAAATGGCTCGCCAGCCGAGGGGCCGTCCGTGGTGGCGTCAACCCCTGGGCCGGTCACAAGATCAGCAAGAAGCAGAACCCGGGCACCCGCCCGCCGAAACGCGGCTACACGGACGCGGAGGTCCTACGCCTGTTGAACGGCAACGAGACCGTGAAGCGGTGGCCCACGTACAACTACCTGCCCGACCTCATCATCTTGGGCCTGTTCACCGGTGCCCGCGAGGAGGAGTTGTGCAGCTTGACCACGGCCCAGGTCGAGACCGGTCGAGGCCACTACGTGTTCAAGATAAAGGACGCGAAGACCAAGGCGGGCATCCGTTATGTCGCGGTGACCCACCCTGCCCCCGTGGCGGTGCTGAAACGACGCCTGAAGGGCCGCAGCGAGGCCGCACAGGTCTTCCCCGAGCTGACCCCGGGGGGACTCGATGACAAGCTCTCCAGCAGCGCGGTGAAGGCGTATGGCCGCTACCGGCGAGCGTGCGAGGTCCCGGACGGCACCGACTTCCACAGCTTCCGCCGCAGCGTGGTGACCGTGTTGGAACGTGCGGGTGTGGGTCAGGTGTCCATCGCACGATTCGTCGGGCACAAGGTGGGGACCCTGGCCGCAGACACGTACTCCGATGGCGGAACCAAGGTCCTTGCGCTGGAGGTCTCCGCCCAGGTCCGGTACAGCGCGAGCGTCGAGAAGGCTGCGCTTGAGCTGGCGCTGCGGTGAGGCGGTTCTGACACCGGCACACGCGGCCACGGGCGGACTTCCGGCAAAAAAATCTGAGAGCCTTCTCGATACAGCCCGAGCGCGGCGTTCCCCCCGTGCCCCCCTCGGTCACCCATGAGGCCGGCTCAGGCCACCGTGCAGCCGGGCCACTCGACCACCATGCGACACGCCGGGCACTTGCCGTAGAGGCTGGGGTCGATGGTCGCCTTGGGTTCGTGGCGGTCGTGGCTGGGTGCCTCGCGGTACTCCTCCCAGTCCGCCTTAAGGAGGCCCTGGTGGGCGCAGCGAGGGCATGGGGTGGCCGCGAGGGAGGCCGTCGGGTTGAAGGAGTCGATGAACATCCGGGCGGCCTACAGGCGCTTGTAGAAGTTGAAGCTGTAGCAGTCCTTCTGGAGCTTGCCTCGGGCGTATAGCCCTACAAGCTGGAGAAGTTGGGTACTGCCGTCCGGCACGATGAAGTGCTCGCCCGGGAAGCACAGTTCCGAGAGCCGGCGGTCGATGTCGCTGCGCATCGCGTTGAACTCCTCGGCCCCCACGAACACTGCGACGGCCCGGTGGAACTTAACGAGGTAGCCGCCTTCCTTCAATTCCACCGGCTGGAAGTCCGTCAGAAACCGCGCTTCGTTCAGCCCGCGTTTGGCATCGTTTTCAGGGTCGTCCCCTCCCGTGATGAACAACAAGGTGCCGTTACCCAGCAACGTGACCCCCTGAGCACCGTAGGAGCGCATGCGTCCTTCGATGTCCGCCAACGGCGTCAAGTTGTCCGGTTCCCACCCCAGTCGAAGCTCGTCCATCCGTTCCTCCCGCATCGAACCTCTCACATGCTGCTGAACGGATGGTAGAGCAGCGGGCGCAGTGCTGGGATGACCGAAACCGACCGCTTGCGGACACCCCGCCGCACCCCTGACCGAAAGCAAGGCTTGACAGGTTTCGTACAGCCCTGTACATTCGTACATCCTTTTCGTACTAAAACCCAACGATGCCACGCACCTTCGCCTACCTCCGAGTCAGCACCACCGACCAGACCACCGAGAACCAGCTTGCCGAGCTGACCAGCAGCGGGTTCACCCTGGAGCGTCGTCGGGTCATCACCGAGACCATCTCCGGCTCCGTACCCGCGAAGGACCGTCCCGGCTTCCGCAAGGTGCTGGACAAGATGGAGAGCGGTGACATCCTCGTGGTCACCAAGCTGGACCGCCTGGGGCGCAACGCGATGGACGTCCGGTCCACCGTGGAGGAACTGCAAGCCCTGGGCATTCGGGTGCACTGCATCGCCCTGGGTGGAATGGACCTGACCAGTCCTGCGGGCAAGATGACCATGAACGTCATCGCCGCGATGGCCGAGTTCGAGAAGGACCTACTCATCGAACGCACGAGGGCAGGACTCGCACGGGCGAAGGCGGAGGGCAAGAGCATGGGCCGGCCTTCGACGTTCTCCCCCGAGGAGGCCGATGAGGTCCGCGCTCGGCTGGCGCGGGGTGAAGCCGTGGCGGCCCTGGCGAAGGTCTACAAGACCACACGACAGACAATCATGCGAACCCGTGATGCTGTGGCGCTGGTCCACTGATCCACGCCTCCTGCTCTGCACCCTTGAATGTTTCCATGCCTGCCCCTCCGAGGGGACGGGTACAAATCCTGACCTCATGCCGAAGACCTGCCGTGTCCCTGGCTGCCCTGGTGCAGCCCACGGGTACTCCCCGTATTGCCAGACCCACAAACAAACTCTCCGCCGCCATGGAGCCGCAACGCAAGAAGGCGTCACGGTCCACGAGCTGCGCCCCTTCGCGGAACTCGTTGAGGCCCGCAAGGCAAAGAACCCGAACAGCGACGCATGGGGCCTGCTGGATGCCCGCTGGGGCGTCGTTCTGGACCACGCAAGGGCCACCCTCCAGCGCCACGCCGAGGGCCTTCCAGGTCACCGCATTGGGCGTCTCGTCGCTCACCACCTCGTCACCATCGGGGATACCGTGGAGCCATGGGTCATCGTGCGGACAGCCCTCGCCATGTACCTGATGCAGGACAAGCGCCCCTCCCGCTTCGCCAGCGATTCCGCGTTCGACTTCCAACTGGTGCGCCGTGTGCGGGGCCTCGCGGAGGTCAACGCGGGCGTCTACTGGGACCACAAGGAACAGCGCAGCCGTCGGGTCTACCGCGACACACCTCCTCGTGTGATGCAGGCCATGGCGGAGCCGTTGAAGGCGGCCTTCGGGGTGGCCGGGCTGACCCTCGCCAAGAAGGAGCGCGAGGACATCAACAAGGCCAACGAGGAGCGCCGTCGGCTGTCCAGCGCATTGGAAGGCTTGGAATGAGCCGCACCAGCAAGAAGAACCCCGTGGACTCGTTCGACGCCCTGGTGGAGCAGCACCAGCGCGGCAAGCAACCAAGGGACCCGAAGCCTACGTCCCTCCCGCTCCAGTCCATCAAGTTCCGACCTGAGGTGTTCCAGCACCGACGTCCCATCCAGTACCAGTCCGATGCCCACATCCGGGCTCTGGCGGAGGCCGCCAAGATGCGGGACCTTGACCCCGTAACGGTATGGTGGGACGGCAAGTTCTTCACCCTCATCGACGGACACCACCGCCGCATGGCCTACATCACCGCTGGCAAGGGCATGAACATCGTCCCCGTGGAGGTCTTCGAGGGGACCCCGCAGGAAGCCCTGGAGCGGGCCGCGAGCGCCAACACGAAGGCGAAGCTCCAGATGACGCCATCGGAGAAGTCCACCGCCGCATGGCGTCTGGTCCTGATGACCGAAACGATGAGCAAGGCCAAGCAGTCTCAGGCCGCTGGCGTGTCGGACGGGCTCGTTGCCACGATGCGTCGCACCAAGGCCAAGCTGCTGAAACAAGGCATGACCTCGGCGGGCCTCGTGGAGCTGACGTGGGAGGCCGCAAGGCGGAAGGCTGCGGGTCAGGACGACGACTGGACTCCCGAGGAGGAGGACAAGCGCGTAGAAGCCATGGCGCTGAGCCTTCGCAAAGCCCTCGGGGCCACCGCCGAGCGCCAGCCGGAACTCTTCTGGAAGGCCATCGAGGTCTACAGCCCCCAGCTCGCGCAGGGCCTTCTGGACCACCTGAACGAGGTACCCGAGTAGTACGAGGTCGACGAGGAGCCGGAGGCAGCATAGGGGCCGTGAAGGCTGCCAGAAGGCCCTCCGGCTATGCAACCCTATGGGGTGAAATTGCATAGGCTCGGACGCTGAGGCATCTTGGTGATGCCGCACCAGTGATTCGAGGGGTTCTCAGCGAAAAACGTCTTCGGGTCCAGCGGAGATGGCTCATGCCAAATGAATCAACCCGCATGCCGTGGCGTTATGCGCCTGGGGAAAAGGGCTTACGCATCAAGCACTTAGCGGCGATTCAAGGATATCCAGAAAGGCAACCGGTGGTCACGAAAATGCCTAGAATTTTCATCATCCCCTCCACTACGTCCGACGTACATGACACAGCTCCTGAACGAGTACGAGCAGCCGGTAGGCATCCCGATGCCGGGCTGGAAGCCCCGCCCCCGTCCAGAACGCGTTACCCTGGAAGGCCGGTATTGCTCGCTGCAACCGCTTGACGCGGCGCGGCATGCTGGATCGCTGTGGGCCGCGCATGAGACGGCCGAGGATGACCGTCTATGGACCTACCTCACTGCCGGCCCATTCAACAACACTTCTGAGTTCCATGCCTACGTCCATCGCAACGCCACCAGCGTTGACGCCATCCACTTCGCAGTGGTGGACAGGGCAACCCACCAAGCATTGGGGACGTTGTCACTGATGCGCATTGACCCTGCAAACGGGGTCATCGAGGTCGGCCATGTGGCCTTTTCCGGGCTGATGCAACGCACGCCGAGCGCGACGGAGGCGCAGTTCCTGCTCATGCGCTATGTGTTTGATGAGCTGAAGTACCGCAGGTACGAGTGGAAGTGCGACCATCTAAACGTCACGTCGCAGACGGCGGCCCGCAGACTGGGCTTTCAGTATGAAGGGTTGTTTCGACAAGCCGTCGTCTACAAGGGGCGGTCACGCGACACGGCGTGGTTTGCCATCACCGATGCGGATTGGCCCACCGTTGGCAGGGCGTTCGACAAGTGGCTCTCGCCCGAGAACTTCAGGAACGGCCAGCAGCTCCGCTCTCTTACTCAAATACGAACGGAGTGAGCCGACCTGCCGCATGCATCAGGCACCGAAGGCCGCAGTCTGCTGCTGGTCCAAGGCCATCATGGTGCTGGAGGGCATCTGCTGTACTTGCTCGCGTCGACTGCAGAAACAAAAAAGCCCCGCATCAGCGAGGCTCTTCATCGTGCACCCCCAGCATGCACCCACACCGGCCTGGAAGCCGCATGAATGCTGGGGTTCAAATAGTGGGGTGGCTGATGGGACTCGAACCCACGACAACAGGAATCACAATCCTGGACTCTACCAACTGAGCTACAGCCACCGTAGCCTGCCATTATAGCCTGATCAGAAGCTCATTTTCCAACTGGGCGTCAACGAACCGCATCGGCAGCGGGGGTCGGCACCAGAATGCGCACCTTGTAGCGCGCGTACAGGGTGTCGTAGTAGGCCTGGGCCTCGGCGGCTGACCACAGCTGGTTGTACTGTGAACGCTCCTGGGCGGCCGCGGCCGCCTCGGTCCTTGGCTGGCGTGGCAGGACCTTCTCGACCTTGACCACCGCATAGCCAGCGTCACCCAGCGGCACGCCTTGCCAGGCAGGCAGCGTGGCAGCGGGTGCGCTCAGCGCCGCATTCACCACCTCGGCCGGCAAATCCTGCGCAGCCTCGCGCGACACCGTGAGCACGGTCCCGGCGGGACCCTGCGTGTTGCTGCCACTGCGCCAGGCTTCCAGCTGCTTTTCGCCTTCGGCACGGGCCATTGCAGCCGCACGCTCGGCCACCAGCTGATCACGGACTTGCTCGCGCACCTCGTCCAGAGCCAGGGTACGGGCAGGGTGATGGCTGACGATGCGTGCCGACGTCAACTGACCCGAGGCCGTCTCCACCGCCTCGGTGTTGCGCTTGCGCTCGACGGATTCGCTGGCGAACAGGGCTTCCAGCAAGCGGGCACTGGCCAGGGGTCCGGTGGCACCGGTGGCCGGCTGGCGTTTCACGCCCTTCGCCTGGCGAATATCCAGCTTGAAGGCATCCGCAGCGGGCTTCAGGCTGTCCGACTGTTCGTACACCATGTTGCTGAAGTTCTCAGCCTTTTCGGCGAACTGGCTCTGCGCCTGTTGCTTGCGCAGGGTGGCGGAAATTTCATCGCGCAGCGACTCGAAGCTGCGCTGCGGCGGACGCTTGATGTCCGTCAGCTGGATGATGTGAACCCCGAAATCGGACTCCACCAGGTCGGAGATGGCGCCCTTCTCCATCGAGAAGACCGCGTCTTCGAAGGGCTTGACCATGGCGCCCCGGGCGAAGAAATCGAGGTCACCCCCGGCAGGCCCGGATCCCGGATCCTGCGAGTGCTTGCGCGCCAGGTCGGCAAACGACGCCGGGTCTTTGCGCGCCTGCGCCAGCAGGTCACGGGCCTTGGCCCGCACGGCATCGCGCTCGGTTTCCTTTTCGGGCCAGTTCAGCAGGATATGGCTGGCCCGCCGCTCTTCCTTGCCCGACAGGGTCGCCGCGTTCTGATCGTAATAGGCACGCAGGTCGGCATCGCTGATCTGGACACTTTTCTCCAGCGCAGCCGCATCGAGCACGACGTACTCGATATCCGCCTGCTCGGGCGCCTGGAAGCGGGCCTTGTTGGCATCGTAGAACGACTGGATATCGGCATCCTCGATCTTCACGCGGCTGCGGAATCCGGCAGCCTCGAAGCGCTGCACGCGCACTTCCCGCCGCTCGAAGAAGGCGTTGAGGGCCGTGTCGGCCACCGCCGGCACCGTCAGGCCCGAACGCGCAATGCCCTGCAACACCTGCTGCTGCGACAGGTCGGCCCGCACCTGGGCCTCGAACATCTCGGGCGAGAGTCCCTGACGCGACAGGAGATCCCGGTAGGCCTGGACATCCAGGCTGCCGTCGGGCCGGCGCAGGGTGGCAATCACCTCGTTGGACTGCAGCTCACGGGCCAGGCGTTGGTCGCTCGTGTACAGACCGGACTTGTCGGCTGCCACCGCCAGTACGCGCTGACGCACCATGCGCTCGAGCGACGCATAGCGGGCCTGGTCACTGTCGAGCAGGCGTGCATCCAGGCCCGGCATGGATTCCCGCAGACGCTGGGATTCCTGCTGGTGCGCCTGGTCCCATTCCTGCTTGGTGATCTTGTGGCCGTCAACCGTGGCCACCGCTTCGCCGGCCTCGTTGTAGCGGGTGTAACCCTCTACGCCGAACAGCACGAATGACGGAATGATGAGAATCATCAGGAAGCCCATCAGGTACTTCTTGTGATTGCGTATGGACTCGAACATGCCTGGTAACCCTGGAACGTACTACCGGCCTCGCAGCGGAATTGCCACACTGGCCAGAAACAGAAAAGGCGAACCCGGGTTCGCCTTTTAGATGGTGGTGGGTGCTGACGGGGTCGAACCGCCGACCTACGCCTTGTAAGGGCGCCGCTCTACCGACTGAGCTAAGCACCCCACCGGAAACCGTAAGAATGACTCAGTTCAGCGCATCCTTGAGTGCCTTGCCCGGACGGAACTTCGGCACCTTGGCGGACTTGATTTTAATCTCAGCGCCGGTACGTGGATTGCGACCCTTGCGAGCGGGGCGTTTGGTCACGGCAAAAGAGCCGAAACCGACCAGGGAAACCGTGCCGCCCTTTTTCAGGGTCGTGCGGATGGCTGTGATGGTCGAATCCAGAGCGCGCGTGGCAGCAGCCTTGGAAATGTCGGCGTGCTTGGCAATGTGCTCGACGAGTTCTGTTTTGTTCACGTATAGCCCCTCTTAAGTGATCAATGATGTTCCGTGCAAAGAAACGGCCCATGGCCCGCGCCGGGACGACGCCCGGGGGCTCATGGAGCCGATCGCGATGCGCTGACCTCCACGGCTGGCTGGGCAACGCATGCATCTGCATTAGACCCACGCCGGACGCCGGCTGTCAATACAGCTGCCGGCAATCGTCTCCCGCTCATTCACCGGACCGCAGATTCTAGACGCATCTGTGGCGCCAGGGCCGCACCTCGCCAGCAAAGTGGGGTTAGCGCGCCGGCCGGACCACAAGGCTCACGCCGAAAGCGGTCAGCGCAATGCCCAGAACAGTGGTCGTGGAGATCGGTTCGCCGAACAGCACCCAGGCGATCAGGGCGGTACAGGGCGGAACCAGGTACATCAGGCTGGTCACGGACGCCGCAGCGCCGCGCTGGATGAGCATGTAGAGCAGCGAGCTGCCGCCCAGCGTCAGCCCCAGGACCGACCAGGCCATGGCCCCGGTCAGCTCGGCGTTCCAGTGCATGGACTCGGCTTCGAGCAGGGCCAGCGGCAGGGTGACCACGAAGGCGGCCATGAGCTGCACCGCGTTGGCGGTGCGCACGTCGCAGGGCTGAACATGGCGCTTCTGGTACAGCGTGCCAATGGTGATGGAGCACAGGGCCAGCACGGCAAAGGACAGGTTGAACCAGGTGGCCGTGTCGCCCGGACCGCCACCGCTGAACTTGTGCGACACCACCAGCACCAGCCCGGCAAACCCCATCAGCAACCCCACCCACTGGCGACGGCTGACCTCGCTGCCCTGCCCGCCCACGCTGCTGAGCCAGACAGCGGTGAGGACCGGCTGCAGGCCGACGATGAGCGCCGACAGGCCCGAGCCCATGCCCGCCTTGACGGCCGCCCAGACACCGCCCAGATACCCGGCGTGCATCAGGATACCGGTGACCGACAGGTGCAGCCACTGCTGACGCGATGCCGGCCAGCGCACGCGGGCCAGCACGATCCACGGCAGGAAGCACAGGATCGACAGGGCATATCGCACGAGCAGGAACTTCATCGGTGGCGCATGTGGCATGCCATAGCGCGCCACGATGAAGCCGGTACTCCAGATCAGGACAAAGACCCATGGCATGGCACGCAGCCAGCCGTTGTCACGGGTGGACAAAGACATATTCGGTTGCAAAAAACGGGATTCAGCGAGCGCGGGCCCGGATCTCGGGCAGGGCCTTCTGCAGGTAGTAGACCATGGACCAGACCGTCAGCACGGCGGCCAGCCAGATGAGCCAGCGGCCCCATTCGCGGGTGTCGACAACATCCAGCAGGCGTCCGTCGTAGAGCAGGAAGGGAATGGCCACCATCTGCACCGTGGTCTTGATCTTGCCGATCATGTGCACGGCCACGCTCTTGGTCGCGCCGATGATGGCCATCCACTCGCGCAGGGACGAGATGGCGATCTCGCGGCCGATGATGATCAGCGCCACGAACACGTCGGCACGGTCCATGTGAACCAGCACCAGCAGGCTGGCGCACACCAGGAACTTGTCGGCCACCGGGTCTAGGAATGCGCCGAAGGACGAGGTCTGGTTGAGCTTGCGCGCGAGGTAGCCATCGGCCCAGTCGGTCAGGGCGAACACGATGAACATCAGCGTCGCCACCAGGTTCTTCTGGCCCATGCTGAGCCCGTCGAGGTAGAACACCCCGATGATCAGCGGTATGGCCACGATGCGTGCCCAGGTCAGCAGGGTTGGCAGGTTGAAGAACATGGCGTCATTATGGTGCAGCAAAGCGGGCTTTCGGGTCCGAGGGAATAGCTGTCAGTGCAACGCCCTGTAGATGGTGTCGGCCAGTTCCGGTGAAACGCCATCGACGGTGGCCAGGTCTTCGACACTGGCGGCGGCCACCCCCCGGACGCCACCGAAACGCTGCAGCAGGCGCGCGCGCTTCTTCGGACCCACACCCGGAATGTCTTCCAGCCGGCTGCCACCGGTGCGAACGCGAGCCCGTTGCGCACGCATGCCGGTGATGGCAAACCGGTGCGCTTCATCCCGGATCTGGGCCACCAGCATGAGGGCCGCCGAGTCGTGCCCCAGGTAGACCTTCTCGCGACCGTCGGCAAAGACCAGTTCCTCCAGCCCGACCTTGCGGCCTTCGCCCTTCTCCACGCCGACGATCAGGGCCAGATCCAGCCCGAGTTGCTGGAACACCTCGCGCGCCATGCTCACCTGACCCTTGCCACCGTCGACCAGCACAAGGTCGGGCATGCGGGGGCCCCTGGGCGCCTCGGTCGTCGACGGCGCGGCGACCTCCTCGGCTGCCGCATCGTCTGGCTGCACGGCCAATCCCTCGCGTTCGGCCCGCATGGCCTCCGCAACGCGTCCGTAACGACGTTGCAGCACCTGTCGCATGGCCGCATAGTCATCGCCCGGCGTGATGCCGTCAATGTTGTAGCGGCGGTACTGACTGTTCTGCATCTTGTGGCCCTCGAACACCACGCACGAAGCCTGGGTCGATTCACCGGCCGTGTGCGAGATGTCGAAGCACTCGATGCGCAACTCATCCAGGTTGTCATCAGGCAGCCCCAGTGCCTCTGCCAGGGCCCGCGTGCGCGCCTGCTGCGACCCTTCTTCGGCCAGCAGGCGTGCCAGGGCAATCTCGGCATTCTTCTGCGCCATCTCCAGCCAGGCGCGCCGGTGCTCGCGTGGCTGGTGCACTGTCTGAAGCTTCGCGCCGGCCTGCTGGCTCAAGGCTTCGACCAAGGTCCGGGCCACGGGGTGGCTAGTCACCAGCGTGTGTGGCAGGGATGCGCCCAGGTAGTGCTGCGCGATGAACGCCTCGAGCACGCGGACGTGAACGCGCTCCAGAGAGTCGCCCGGACCATCGCCCTGCTCCCCCTCACCAGCCAGCAAATCCTCGATCTGGCTGGCATCGTCCACGTGAGCGGGGAAATACGGCCGGTCGCCCAGATGCCGGCCTCCCCGCACCATGGCCAGGTTCACGCAGGCCTTGCCACCCAGCACCTTGACAGCCAGCACATCCACGTCCCGGTCGCTGACCGTGTCCATGGCCTGCTGGTGCAACACGCGGGACAGCGCACTCATCTGGTTGCGGATTTCGGCTGCCTGCTCGAACTCCAACCGCTCGGCATGCGCCATCATGCGCTGCTCCAGTTCGTCCAGCACGGCCTGCGTCTCACCCCGCAGAAACCGTTCGGCCGCCGCCACGTCGCGGCCATAGGCCTCGGTGCCGATCAGGTCGACACAGGGACCGCTGCAACGCTTGATCTGATAGAGCAGGCAGGGACGCGTGCGGTTGGCGAACACCGTGTCCTGACAGGTGCGCAGGCGAAACACCGTCTGCAGCAGCGTGATACTTTCCTTGACGGCCCAGGCGCTGGGGTAGGGTCCGTAGTAGCTGTGGCGCCTGTCGACCACCCCGCGGTAATAGGCCATGCGCGGAAACACGATGGCGGGTGTCGCGCCGGCGCTGGCCGTGCGGTACGTCTCTCGGGTACCCGTGATCTTCAGGTAGGGGTAACTCTTGTCGTCCCTGAACAGAATGTTGAACCGCGGGTTCAGTGTCTTGATCAGGTTGTTTTCCAGCAGCAGCGCCTCCGCCTCCGATCGGACCACGGTGGTTTCCATCCGCACGATGCGGCTGACCATATGGCCGATGCGGGTGCCGTCGTGGTTCTTCTGGAAGTAGCTGCTGACGCGCTTTTTCAGGTTGCGCGCCTTGCCCACATAGAGCAACTGGTCCTGCGCATCGAAGTAGCGGTAGACGCCAGGCAACCCAGGCAGGGCAGCGACCTCGGCCAGCAAGGCAGGGTGGTGACCGCCTGGCGGCGTATCCTCAGATTCAGGCAGAACGGGGTCGGACATGTGAAGGGGGCGGGCCGGTCATGCCGGCACCTTGTGTGGGTGTCTTATTATCCGCACGCACCCCCCATCCAGCCTCGCCGTGTCCGTACCCCGCCCTGCCCTCTGGGACATCTTTTGCCGTGTCATCGACAACCTCGGTGACATCGGCGTCTGCTGGCGGCTGTGTGCCGACCTGGCCAGCCGTGGCCAGCGTGTTCGCCTGTGGATCGACGAACCGGCCCCATTGCGCTGGATGGCACCTGGGGCACTGGAAGGCCGCTGGCCCGACGTTCAGGTGATACCGTGGTCCGAGCCGCTCGCCGCCGGCCTGATCGACAAGCTCGTGCCAGCCGACGCCTGGATTGAGGCCTTCGGCTGTGATCCGCCAGAATCCCTCATGGCCTCCATGGCCAGGCATATCGACCGGGGCACGGCGCCGCCCACCTGGATCAACCTGGAGTACCTGAGCGCCGAGTCCTGGGTGGAACGTTGCCACGGCTTGCCCTCGCCGGTCATGAGCGGTCCGCTCAAGGGGCTGACCAAAACCTTCTTCTATCCGGGTTTCACGCCCGGGACGGGAGGCCTGTTGCGCGAACCGGATCTGGATGCCCGACATACCGCATTCGACGTTGCGGCCTGGCGCCGCCGCCACCATGTTCCCGACAACGCGCTGGCTGTCAGCCTGTTCTGCTACGACCCGGCGCCGGCCCTGCCTGCCCTGATGGCCCAGGCCACGCAGGCGCGGCGGCCGGTGCACTGGATGGTCACCCCAGGTCGGGCGGCGACGGCCATGGCCGCTGCCCTGGAAGCGTTGTCGCCAGCACAGCGCCCCGCATCCGACCAGATACATGTCCTGCCCCTGGTCGACCAGCCCGCCTTCGACGAGATGCTGTGGGCCTGCGACCTGAACATCGTGCGCGGCGAAGATTCGCTGGTGCGCGCCCTGTGGGCCGGCAAGCCCTTCATCTGGCACATCTATCCGCAGCACGACGACGCGCACCACGCGAAGCTGGACGCGTTTCTGGACTGGCTTGAAGCGCCAGCAGGCTGGCGTACGCTGATGGGCGCCTGGAACCGCACCGGCACGACGTCGGTCGCCAGCTGGCCAGGGGCGCCGGATCTGGACGCCTGGTCAGGTACCCTGGCTGCGCGGCTGGCCCGGGCCGACCGCCCTGGCAGCCTCACCGACGGTCTGCTGTCCTGTGTGCTCAGGGCGTCAGGCTGATCACCTGCTGGCCCCACACCCCGGCCACACCCGGATTGCGTGCGATGCGGATTTCGCCCCGGGTCCTGTGGCGCAGCACCAGGTCGGGCAGGCCATCGCCATCGGCATCGCGCACGGCAGCCACGACAAAACCGGCGGGTGTTGAAGTCAGGGCTGTCTGCTGTGTGGCCAATGAATAGCTTGCACCCGTCAGGCCGCCCCCCTGGCTCAGCGCATAACGGACCACGCCACGCGAGGTGAACAGGAAGTCGTCACGCCCATCCCCATTGATGTCCGGCGTGGCAAGCAGGGTACCGCCCAGGCTGAAGGTACCCCAGCTGAACGTGAACTGACCCTGGATGTCGTTCCAGTGAAGGAACAGGGGAATGCTGGGCGTGCGGCGGTCCCGGACCACGATCTGTCCACGCCCGGTGCCGTTGAAGTCTCCCACGGCAACAGGCGACAGCGAGGCGATCGGACGCCCCAGTGCGTCAGTCAGTCCGAACAGCCTGACCAGTTCTGCCTCGTAGTTTCCCGAACCATTGCGAGACAGCAGCACCAGTTGGATCAGTTTGGCCCGCGGGTCATACAGCACCAGGTCGGACAGGCCATTGCCGTCAAAATCGGCCATGCCCAGCACCGTGATGTTGCTGGCCACCTGTCCGTGCAGCAGCCATTCGCCCGGCGTGGCCACGCCACCCGAGTCGCGCTCCTGCAGAACGGTGAACACGTCGGTGCCAAACAGGCCGGGCCTGCGAAGCACCACATCATCCTTGCCATCCCCGTCGATGTCCTGCGACGCTACGACGCGGGCAGAACCGAACTCCAGTGGCCGCAGGACAGCCGGGGAACGCCACGGGTCGGAGGCAGCGAGTGCATCGGCACTGCTGTTCAGGCGGGCCGCCTGGTACACCGAACGCCCGGCGGAGCTGGCGCGGATGTCGGAGAACACCAGCTCGGCCGGTCCGGAGGCATCGCTGGGCCGGGTCACCAGTGCCAGTGGTCGCGACTCCGAGTTGAGCCAATTGCGCATGCCTTTGGCATAGGCGACCGAGAAACGGCCGTAGTCGTCGGGCAGTCCATTGGTGCCATTGGGCAACGAGGCGCTGCAGGCCGATGAGCCCCCCCAGAGCGTACCGATGACCTGACCACTGAGATTGAGCAAGGCCGAGCCGCTGCTGCCGGGCTCGGTCGTGCCCTGGCTCCAGAGCACCCGCAGGTAGCGGCTCTTGGGCGACGGACTGGCCACGCCCAGACTCCGCATCAGGTGGTCGCCTTGTGGATGGTGAAGACCAATGACCGTCTGGCTGCCCAGCTGTGTGGCGGCCGACCATCCGGCCAGCTGAAGACCCGCCACCGGCACGTGGTAGCTGTGGTTGCCCGGCCGCAGCAGGGCCATATCGGCGCCGCGTCGCTCGTCTTCGGAGTACAGGTATTCCAGACCCCAGGCAAACAGGGCCAGTCGCGAATCCACAACATCCTGTCCGCACTGGGTGGAGCGCCAGAACAGGTAGGCGTCGGTGTCGCAGGCCAGGACTGGCGTGCCAATGCAATGGTTGGCCGTCAGCACGAATGGTGCGCCGCTGCTGGCCGAGTCCCCGATCAGCATCCCGGAACAGGAGATGGAGCTGGCATAGCCGAAGCTGTCGTACTCGATGAAGTCCAGGAACAGGGCGGCATCGGCTTCGGGCAGGCTGGGGCCGGCACAGGCATAGTCGACCTGGCAACTGCCGGAGACGGTAGGCACCAGACGCTTCTGGGTGGCCTGTCGAGCGGCTTCGGCGGTACCGACCACCTGGTGGATGACCTCTTCGATGCCGAAGCTGACATCACCGGTGGCCACGCCAGCCGGCAGCACGACCTCGGCGACGGCGACCGCACCGGGAACGGCCGGTGCCCAGAACACGCCCGCGCCCTGGATGGCACCACCCTGGCGCTTGCTGCGCAGGCGATCATTCACCTGTTCCCCGCCAAGCTCGACCATGCTGTCGGAACCGGGCGCATAGAAACGCAGGCGGGCCTGCGACGGGAGGGCGTTGATGCGCAACCCCAGCCTCACGGCACGCGCATCCCCCGTATCCACCCCCAGGGCCGCCACGCGAGATCCGTCGGCCAGGGTTCGCCATGTCAATGAACTGGCCGCGACCGTGGGCGACACGGCCGACTGGGCCGACAGCTTGCGTCCGACGCCGGTTCGAACACCGCGCGCGCCGTCGCCATCCGTCTGACTGGCATTGGCCGCTTCGATGCGCTGCACGTCCGCATCCGGCAGGACACCCAAGCTCACCATCGCCGGGGTGGGCGCCAGTGACGCGTCCCTGACCCGGTCGGGTGACGTGGTCGACCGGGCCGTTGCCACGGAATAGGACTTCGCAGCCTCGGACTCGAAGGAGACAGGCGCAGCCTGGGCGTCAGCTTCCATGGCGGCCACGGCGCCCTGCAGCAGGGATGGGAACTCGCCTTCGACGGGCGCACCGATGCTGCCGCCGTTCACCGCATCGGACACGTGCAGGGCCAGCGTGGAAGGTGTCGCCGTTCCGGTGTCCCCTTCGATGCCACCGCAGGCGGTCAGGACGAGGGCGCTCACCAGGCTCAGTCGGCGCCACCAGAGGCTGTTATTCGGCATGTCGTCTCCCACGGAAAGTCGGTCATTGGAATTCGGCCATAAGCATTACAGCTTCAGCGATTCGAAGGGCATTGTAATTACCCCACAGGGCATTCTGCGGTGATCTGTTGCCACCGACGCACAGGTACTGACAGACGTGCGAATGCCATGCCTGAAGGGCCGCCGGCGGACCGCCTCCATCCCTGACCTGTGAGTCGAATAGAATAGGGGGCTATCCAGGGATCGAAACCAGGCCTGCAGAGACGGCACGCCGATCCCGCCAGCTTCTGCCTCGCCGCACAGACAGCGTCCACCATCCCCGTTCCCGGGCCTGACGGCCAGCGAAGGAACCTGCGGCCTCACCGATGGAACCCCTATGAAAATCGCTCAAGAAATCCGCGCCGGCAACGTCATCATGCACGGCAAGGACCCGATGATCGTCCTCAAGACCGAATACGCCCGTGGCGGCCGCGGTGCTGCCACCGTCCGCATGAAGCTCAAGGGCCTGCTGGGCAATATCGGCACCGAAGTCGTGTTCAAGGCCGACGACAAGATCGACAACATCATCCTGGACCACAAGGAGTGCACCTACTCCTACTTCGCCGACCCGATGTACGTGTTCATGGACACCGAGTACAACCAGTACGAAGTGGAAGCCGAGAACATGGGCGACGCTCTGAACTACCTGGAAGACGGCATGCCTGTCGAAGTGGTGTTCTACGAAGGCAAGGCCATTTCCGTCGAACTGCCGACCAGCCTGGAGCGTGAGATCACCTGGACCGAGCCGGCCGTCAAGGGCGACACCTCGGGCAAGGTGCTCAAGCCCGCCAAGATCGGCACCGGCTTCGAAGTGTCCGTGCCGCTGTTCGTGAGCCAGGGCGACCGCATCGAAATCGACACCCGCACCGGCGAATATCGCAAGCGCGTCTGATTCTGAACGTGCAAGCATGCAGGAAGGCCCCGAGGGGCCTTCTGCTTTTTTTGGGGCCTTCTCCTACGGCATGGAACTGATTTCCCGCATATCCGACGTCATCATTCCGGTGTTCCTGATCGTGGCCATTGGCTATGGCTACGCGCGCCGCCAGCCGCCGGACCTGTCGGTGTTCAACCGGATCGCCATGGATGTGCTGGCGCCGCTGCTGGTGTATTCGGCCCTGGCGGCCAAGGACTTCCGGCTGACCGACCATGTCCCCCTGCTGATCGGCGGGACCGTGCTGATCCTGGGCAGTGGCCTGCTGGCCTGGCCGATGGCACGCCTGTTGGGCGCCCAGCCGCGCACGCTGGTCCCCGTGGTCATGTTCAACAACTGCGGCAACATGGGCTTGCCGCTGGCGTTGCTGGCCTTCGGTCCGGCCCATTTCGGCGCCGCGGTGGCGCTGTTCTCGGTCAGCAACCTGTTTCACTTCTCCATCGGCGCCCGCATCACCAGCAGCCATGCGCGCACGCGCGACCTGCTGACGAGTCCGCTGATGGTCGGTACGGCCCTGGGCTTTGCCAGTGCACTGACCGAGGTTCGCCCACCAGAAGTCGTGCTCTCGGGCCTGAAGCTCCTGGGTGACGCCCTGCTGCCCATGATGCTGTTCGCCCTGGGCGTGCGCCTGACGTCGCTGACCCGCGCCGGCCTGGCCCTGGGCATGCTGGGCGCACTGGCAC
The DNA here is from genome assembly GCA_041396505.1 of Burkholderiaceae bacterium. Lineage (GTDB taxonomy): Bacteria > Pseudomonadota > Gammaproteobacteria > Burkholderiales > Burkholderiaceae_C > Hydrogenophaga. The sequence continues at coordinate 40,108 of JAWKYL010000010.1, read as the reverse complement.
GGCCCTTGCTGGGCCTGATCATCGCCATTCCGCTGGCATGGCTGCTGGGTGTCGAGGGCGCCGCCCGTGGCCAATTGATCCTGTTCGCCGCGCTGCCGCCGGCGGTCATGCAGTTCATGCTGGCGGAGCGTTACGGGCAGGAGCCGGACAAGGTGGCCGCCATGATCATGCTGGGCAATGCACTGGCGATCGTGTTCGTGCCCCTGGCACTGGCTCTGGGCCTGTAGCGCCCACCGTGGCGGCAGCGGCACAATGCCTCTCTGACAACGAAACCGAGAACGACATGAACACTCAAGCCCGCCATGAAAACCTGAAGGAGCGCCGCCTCGCCGATGCCTGGGCGGAGTTGCAGGCCCACGCGGCCGGCGGCAATGAACTGGAACCGGATGCCTACCGCCTTGCCTTCGCCGACCCGGAGTTCCTGCTGCGGCGGGAGACCCGTGGCATACGCTTCCAGCTCGAACTGCTCAAGCCCGATCTGGCGCAGCGCGAGATGGGCATCGAGAACACCATCGTGGTGTTCGGCAGCGCCCGCTTCCGCGAACCGGCCGTGGCCCAGGAGGCACTCGCCGTAGCCGAGGCTTCGGGCGACGCCCGCGCGCTGGCGCGTGCCCGGGCCATGGTCCGCAACGCCCACTACTACGAGCAGGCACGGGAGTTCGCCCGCATCGTCGCGCGCTACAGCAAGGCATGCCCGCACGAGGACAAGCTCTTCATCTGCACCGGCGGTGGTCCCGGCATCATGGAGGCGGCCAACCGCGGCGCCCACGACGAAGGCGCCCTCAACGTGGGCCTGAACATCACGCTGCCGCACGAGCAGTCGGGCAACCCTTACATCACGCCCGAGCTGTGCTTCAAGTTCCACTACTTCGCGCTGCGCAAAATGCATTTCATGATGCGCGCCAAGGCACTGGTGGCCTTCCCCGGCGGTTTTGGCACGCTCGATGAGCTGTTCGAGATCATCACCCTGGTGCAATGCCAGAAGGCCAGGCCGGTGCCGATCGTGCTGTTCGGCACCGACTACTGGAAGCGCCTGATCGACTTCAATGTCCTGGTCGAGGAAGGTGCAATCTCGGCCGAAGACCTCGACCTGTTCGTGACGGTCGACGACCCGCAACTGGCCTGGGAACACATCGTCCGCTTCTACGATCTGCCTTCAGGCCAGACGCGCTGCGACTGACGACGGTGGGGGCGTGGCCCCCTCCGGTCAGGTGGGCGACCAGCCACCGCCCAGGGTGCGGTAAAGGTCGACCTGGTTGAGCTGGCGTGACAGCCGGGTCTGCGTCAGCGACTGGCGTGCGGCAAACAGCGAGCGCTGGGCGTCGAGCACGTCCAGGAAGCTGGCCACGCCGTTGCGATAGCGCAGTTCGGACAGCCGCAGGCGCTCGGCCTCGGCATCCACCAAGGCCTGCTGCGCCTCGTACTGGTCGTTCAGTGTCGAACGGCCGACCAGGGCATCCGAGACCTCCCGGAACGCGGTCTGGATGGCCTTCTCGTATTGCGCCAGGGCGACTTCCCGGCCCGCCTTGGCAGCACCCAGCGCGGCCTGGTTGCGACCGTAGTCGAAGATGGGCAACAGGGCCTGTGGTGCCAGCGTGAATCCCCAGGACCCGTCACGGAGCAAGCCCGACAACTCGGTGCTGGCAGAACCCAGTGATGTTGTCAGCGAAATCCTCGGAAAAAAGGCCGCTCGTGCCGCGCCGATGTTGGCGTTGGCTGCGATCAGTTGCTGTTCGGCCTGGCGGATGTCCGGACGGCGCTCAAGCAGCTCGGACGGCAGTCCGGCAGGAATGTCCGCCAGAATCGCCTTGTCCCCTGCGGACAGTGGCAGCATGGCCTCCTGGACCGGCTGTCCCACCAGCAGCGTGAGGGCATTGAGCCGTTGACTGCGCTGGCGTTGCAGCTGCGCCAACGTGGCACGGGCGGACGCCATCAGAGATTCGGCCTGCCGAAGGTCCAGCGCCGACGCTGCGCCGTTGTCGAATCGGAGCTTCGTCAGTCGCAGCGCATCTTCACGGGTCTGCATGGTGCTTCGTGTCAGCGACAGCAACTCATCATCGGCCTGGAGCGACAGCCAGGTGCCGACCACCGACGCGACCAGACTCGTCTGCGCTGCGCGGGCGCCCTCCTCGCTGGCCAGGTATTGCGCCCTTGCAGCTTCGCTGAGACTGGCCAGGCGACCGAAGAAATCCATCTCCCAGGCACTGATCAACAGACCGGCCGTGTAGACACTGGAAATGTCGCCACCCTGCCTGGATTCGCGGCTGCCGGTGATGCCGGCGTTCACCGTGGGCGCTTCATTCGCGCGCTGGATGCGGTACTGGGCGCGCACCTGCTCGACGCTGGCCATTGCGATGCGCAGATCGCGGTTACCGGCCAAGGCCAGCGACACGGTGCTGCGCAGGCGCTCATCGCCCACAAAATCGGACCATGCGGGCAAGGCAGCCGCGCTCGGGGCGGCAGGAACCACCCCGGTGTACTGTGCGGGCACCGGGGCCTCGGGCCGCTGGTATTCGGGCGTAAACGAGCAGGCCGTCAGCACCAGCAGCGCCAGCGCGGACACACCGACGCGAACGCCCTGTACGGCGGGAAACGGAGCGTGTTCAACGGACATCGGAATGAACCCCCATGTGGGACGCCTGCTCGGCATGCACCCGGTTCTGGCGATCGCTGCCTTTGAACAGAGAGCGCACCACCACGAAAAAGATCGGAACGAACACCACGGCCAGCGCAGTGCCGGTGAGCATGCCGCCCACCACCCCAGTGCCGATGGCGCGCTGGCTGGCCGAACCGGCGCCCGAGGCCAGGAACAGCGGCAACACGCCCAGCGTGAAGGCCAGCGACGTCATCACGATGGGCCTGAAGCGAAGATGTGCCGCCTCCAGGGCCGACTCGATCACGCTCTTGCCCTGGGCCTGAAGATCCTTGGCAAACTCGATGATCAGGATGGCGTTCTTGGCCGACAGGCCGATGATGGTGATCAGGCCGACCTGGAAGTACACGTCGTTCGAATAGCCTCGCAGCAGGGTGGCCAGCAGCACACCCAGCACGCCCAGCGGCACCACCAGGATCACGGACAGCGGAATCGACCAACTCTCGTACAGCGCAGCCAGGCACAGGAAGACCGCCAGGATGGCGAAGCCATACAGGATGATGGCCTGCGATCCGGCGAGTTTTTCTTCACGCGACTGACCGGTCCACTCGAAGCCGAAGCCTTGCGGCAGACGGGCCGCCAGCGCTTCCATTTCGGCCATGGCCTGGCCCGTGCTCACACCAGGCGCGGCACTGCCGCTGATGCGCATGGCGGGATAGCCGTTGTAGCGCACGGTCTGCATGGGTCCGGTGATCCACTGTGTGCTGGCAAACGCCGACAGTGGCACAGCCTGCCCCTTGCTGTTGAGCACGTTGATGCGCAGCAGGTCTTCCGGCTGCATGCGGGCCGTCGCGTCGGCCTGCACCACCACGCGCTGCAGGCGCCCTGCGTTGGGGAAGTCGTTGACGTAGCTCGAACCCAGAGCCGTGCCAATGGCAGAGCTGATGCTGTCAAAGCCCACGCCCAGTGCATTGGCACGATCGCGGTCGATATTGACCTGCAACTGCGGCGCGTCTTCCAGACCGTCGGGGCGGACCTGGGTCAGCAACTTGCTCTGCGAAGCCATGCCCAGCATCTGGTTGCGCGCGGCCACCAGTGCTTCGCGGCCGAGGCCGGCTCGGTCCTGCAGGCGGAAGCTGAAGCCTGACGAAGCGCCCAGTTCGGGAATGGGCGGCGGACTCAACGGGAAGATGAACGCATCCCGGATGCCCGAGAACGCACCGAATGCCCGTCCTGCCACGGCCTGGGCTGAGCTGCCCGGCCCCGTGCGCTCCGACCAGTCCTTGAGCGTCACGAATGCCAGCGCGGCATTCTGGCCCTGGCCGGAGAAGCTGAAGCCCAGCACGCCCACCATGCCCTGGACTTCAGGCTGCTTGAGCATGAACCCTTCGACCTGCTGCATGACTTCCTGTGTCCGCTCGCGAGTGGCACCCGGTGGCAACTGAACGTTGACCAGCAGGGTACCCTGGTCCTCGTTGGGCAGGAAAGACGTCGGCAGGCGCTGGTAGATCACTGCCACGGCCGCGATCACGGCCACATAGATCACCAGGGTCCGGCCGGCGCGCGGCAGGAGGCGTGCCACACCGGACTCGTACCGCTTGGCGGTGCGGGAGAACATCCGGTTGAACCAGCCGAAGAAGCCTTTCTTCTCGTGGTGGTGCCCCGCTTCGACCGGCTTGAGCAGCGTGGCACAGAGCGCCGGCGTCAGGGACAGGGCCATGAAAGCCGAGAACGCGATGGACACCCCCATCACGGCCGCGAACTGGCGGTAGATGTTGCCCACCGAGCCACTGAAAAAGGCCAGCGGCACGAACACCGAAATGAGCACCACGGTCACGCCGACGATGGCCCCGGAGATCTGCCCCATGGCCTTGCGTGTGGCCGCCAGCGGCGGCAGGCCTTCCTCGCTCATGATGCGCTCGACGTTCTCCACCACCACGATGGCGTCGTCGACCACGATGCCGATCACCAGCACCATGCCGAACATGGTCAGCACGTTGATCGAGAAACCCATGGACAGCAGGACCGCAAAGGTGCCCAGCAGGGCCACGGGCACCACCACCGTGGGAATCAGCGTGTAGCGCCAGTTCTGCAGGAACAGCAGCATCACCAGGAACACCAGTCCCACGGCTTCCAACAGGGTCTTGGCCACTTCCTGGATGGAGATCCGCACAAACTTGGAGCTGTCGTACGGAATTGTCCAGCTCATGCCGTCGGGGAAGAACTTTTCCAGCTCGGTCATGCGCGCGCGCACGGCGTCCGCTGTGGCCAGGGCGTTGGCGCTGGGCGACAGCTGAACACCAATGCCCGTCGATGGCTTGCCATTCAGCCGCGCCGAAGTGGCATAGGCCTGGGCACCCAGCTCGATGCGGGCCACGTCCTTCAGGCGCACCGTGGCGCCATCGCTGCTGGCACGCAATACGACGTTGCCAAACTGCTCGACGCTGGACAGCTGTCCATTGACCACCACGGTGGCAGAAATGCTCTGGCCAGCCACGTTGGGCAGGGCACCGATCTCACCGGCCGAAACCTGGGCATTCTGCGCCCGGATCGCCGCGATGACGTCAGCCGCGCTCAGGTTGAAGCCCAGCAGTTTGGCCGGGTCGATCCAGATCCGCATGGCCCGCTCGGTACCGAACAGCTGCGCCTGCCCCACACCGGACACCCGCTGCAACTCCGGGCACCACGCTGCGCGAGGCATAGTCGCCCAGCGCCACCGGGTCCCAGGCCGGGTCGTCACTGGTCAGGATCGCGAACAGCAGGAAGTTGCTGCGCGACTTGTCCACACGCACGCCCTGCTGCGTGACAGCCGACGGCAGGCGCGGCGTGGCACGCGAGAGCCGGTTCTGCACGTCGACCTGCGCCAGGTCTGCATTGGTGCCCGGTTCGAAGCTGAGCGTGATACTGCCGGTGCCGTTGGCCTGGGCCACGGCTTCCATGTAGATCAGGCCCGGCGAGCCGTTCATCTCCTGTTCGATGACGGACAGCACGCTGTCTTCGAGCGTCTTGGCAGAGGCGCCCGGGTACGTCGCATTGATGACGATCGACGGTGGAGCCACCGGCGGGTACTGGGCGATCGGCAACTGCGTGATGGACACCGCGCCGGCGACCATGATGAACAGTGCGATCACCCATGCAAAGATGGGACGATCAATGAAGAATTTCGCCATGTCGGGCGCTCCTTATTTCGCCGGAGCCGGCTCGGCAGACGCCGCGGTGCCAGCGGGCGCCCATGGCACTGCCTTGACCGGCGTTCCCGGCGGCAGCATCTGCACCTTCTGGAAACCGTCGACCATCACCTGTTCGCCGGTCTTCAGTCCATCCAGGACAATCCAGCGGCCACCTTGCTGGCCGCCCACCTGGATCTGGCGGCGCTCGATCTTGCCATCGGCCGACACGACGGACACCGAGTCGCCCTGGGCAGAGCGGGTCACCGCCTGCTGCGGCAGGGTGATGGCGTCGGTCGCTACCGCCTGCTCGAGGCGTACGCGCACATACAGACCCGGCAGCAACATGCCGCCCGGGTTCGGCACCTCGGCACGCAAGGTCACCTGCCCGGTCGCGCTGTCCACGGTCAGATCGGAGAACAGCAGCTTGCCCGGCTTGTCGTAGGCACTGCCATCTTCAAGCACCACCGTGACTGCAGCGGCACCCTTGCCAGCGCGCTTGAGCTGCCCGGTCTCCATGGCACGCTTGAGGCGCATGGCTTCGGTGGCCGACTGGGTGAAGTTCACATACAGCGGATCGACCTGCTGAATGACGGCCAGCGCCGTCGCCTCACCCTGCCCCACCAGAGCACCCTCGGTGACCAGGGCGCGACCGATGCGACCGGAAATGGGCGCCGTCACCCGGGCATAGCCCAGATTGATGCTCGCGGTCTGTACCGCAGCGCGGCCCGCGGCCACATCGGCCTCGGCCACTTGCCGGGATGCCAGGGCGTTGGCGTACTCCTGCTGGCTGATCGCATTTTCGGCGACCAGGGGTGCATAGCGCTCTGCTAGCGTGCGGGCCTGGACCAGGCTGGCCTCGGCCCGGGCCAGACTGGCCTTGGCCGTCTGCAGTGCAGACTCGTAAGGAGCGGCATCGATCTGGAACAGCAACTGTCCCGCCTTGACCTCGCTACCCTCGGTAAAGGCCCTTCGCTGGAGGATGCCGGCCGCGCGGGCCCGGACCTGCGCCACCCGTGAGGCTTCCAGCCGGCCCGGCAACTCGCTCTGCAGTCCGACCTCGCCAGGGGTCACCGTCACGACCCCCACCTCGGGTGCCGGCATGCCACCACCGGGGGCGGCAGCCGCACCTTTCTGGTCACCCGAGGGCGAGCAGGCGGCCAGGGCCACGACGGCAGTTGCCATCCATGCCAGGCGAGCGGGCCCGCCCTGGAAAATGGTGCGCACCCGCTGCCCGGGTGTCGAAGATGGGAACAAAACACGATCGGAAGACATGAGAGCCTTTCGGATAGACATGGAAATCGGAAAAGAAGCAGGCGTGTGGCCGAGACTCGCACACCGGCATGACGAACCGGTGTACCCGACCAAGGAACCGCAGTATACATACATTCCTGAATGTATGTGTATAGTCGGGGAATTGACATCAAACCCGGATATCCGACCGGAGACACACCATGGCCCGCCGCACCAAGGCCGACGCCGAAGCCACCCGAAACCACCTGCTGGATGCCGCCGAGGTACTGTTCCAGGCGCAAGGCGTGTCTGGCACATCGCTTCAGAACATCGCCCTGGCCGCAGGGACCACGCGTGGCGCCATCTACTGGCACTTCAGGGACAAGGCCGATCTGTTCAATGCCATGATGGACAGGGCCACCCTGCCCCTGGAATGCGGCTTTCCCGATCCGGAACAACCGGCATCACAGCTGGCCGACCCACTGGAGGCCATGCGGGCCGGCATGAACCATGTGCTGCACCTGATCGCGACCGACAAGCAGTTGCGCCGCGTCTTTGAAATCGCCACGCACCAGGTGGAATACAACTCCGAAATGGCTGCCGTCCGCGAGCGGCACCTGCAGAACCGCGCACAGTACCTCGCGTTGACCCTTGCCAACATGGCAGCTGCCGCTGACCGCGCAGGGCTTGTGCTGCCGGTCCCGGTCCGCTCGGCCAGCCTGGGCCTTCACATCGTGATCGACGGCCTGCTGCACAACTGGCTGCTGGATCCGTCCGCATTCGACCTGGAGTCCGTGGGCCAGCAAACGGTCGACACCTATCTGCGAGGTCTGGGGTTCAGCCTGGCGGCTGATCGCGCCGGGGCGCCATGTCCTTTGGCATCGTTGCCCGGGACGGCAACTGCAGGTGCAGGGCAGCCTGTGCCAGCAGATTCGCCGAGACAGGCGCGGTCACGAACACGAACAGCGTGATCAGCAATTCCGGGATGGCCGCCCGCCCGTCGGCGGCAGACAGCAGCATCGAAGCCAGCAGCACACCACCCACGCCCAGGGTCGATGCCTTGGTGGGTGCATGCAGCCGCATGTAGAAATTGGGCAGGCGGATCATGCCGATGGCACCGACCAGCAAAAAGAACGCGCCGAACATGATCAGCAAGGCGGCGCACCACTCGACAAAGGTTCCCATCTCGCCTCCCCCCTATTCCATCACGTCGCCGCGCGTGACATAACGCGCCAGCGCCACCGTACCGACAAAACCCAGCATGGCAATGAGGAGCGCTGCCTCGAACAGCAGCGTGGTGTGCCAGCGCATCCCGAGCAGCACCACCAGGGCAACCACACACAGGTACAAGGGTGTCCAGCAGCCAGGATCCGGTCCGTGACCGTCGGACCCACCAGCAGACGCCAGGCCGACAGCAGCAAGGCTACCGCCACCGCAGCACCGCCCACGTTCAACGCCAGTTCCAGAATGTTCATGGCTTCTCTCCTGCCTCGACACCGAACACACGCATCAACGCCGCCTCATACCGCTCCTTCATCTCGGCCACCGCCTGCTGAGGGTCGTCGCAATTGAGCGCATGAACCACGATCACCGCCCTGGCCTCGTCGACCACGGCGGAGACGGTACCCGGCGTCATGGTGATGATGCTGGCAAACAAGGCATTCACATGGGCGTGGCCGGTCGCCAGGGGAATCGTGAGCCAGGCCGGATGCAGGCGGTTCATGGGCCCCAGTACCAGCCGGGCCACGGTCAGGTTGGCCAGGATGATGTCCCAGATGACGACAAAGACCAGGCGCGAGGCGGCCAGCCAGTGAATGGATCGCCCGTCACCCAGGAACGGACGCAGCACCCGGGGCACCCCCAGGGCCAGCAGCAGCGCCGTCAGCAGGTGGATGGGTTCCAGGCTGCGCGAGAGGGCCAGCCAGCTGCCCCCCAGCAACAGGGACAGCACCGGATGCGCCAGCCAGGACTTGCGGCCCGGCGACTTCGGCGTCGTTGAATTCATGGCTTCTGCTCCTGCGCGTTCGGTCGAACCCCGTCATACGGGCGCGTCGTGGGCACGGCGGACCGGTCGTCGCCGAGCACGGCCCTGACATAGTCGGCCGGTCGTGACAACTGGGCGGCCGCTGCGTCGGTGTAGCGCTTGACCGGTGATGCACACACGGCCAGCACCAGGGTCATGGCCATAAAGGCCCAGGCCGACGAAAGCAGCTTGACACTGGTGCCGGACGGGTTGGCCGGTTGCTCATCGTCATTCTGGACATGCCAGAAAACAATCACACCGGCACGCGCCAGCCCCACCATGGTCAGGAAGCCCACCACCAGCACCACACCCCAGACCCAGGCCTGGGCCGCCAGGCCGGATGCGCTCTCCAGGATCATGAGCTTGCCCAGAAATCCGGGCAACGGCGGCAATCCTGCCGCCGATGCGCCACCGAAAATCATCATCAGGCCCAGCAGCACCGGTTCGCGCAGGGCCGTGGCCGGCTGCAAGCGGTCTCCCGCGTCACCGCGCTGGGCCGCGATCAGTTCGACCAGCAGGAACAGCCCGCCAATGACAATGGTGCTGTGCAGCGCGTAATACAGCGAAGCCGACAGCGTGTCGGTCGTGAACAGGCCCACACCCGCCATGATGGTTCCCACCGACGACACGGTCAGGTACGCCACCAGGCGGCTCATGGAGTGGGCCGCCAGCGCCCCGGCCACCCCCAGCACGCTGGTGAGCAGGGCCATCGGCAGCAACCAGTCCTGCACCGCCAGCGCCACCGGTCCGGCTTCGGCACCGAACACCCCCCAATGGACGCGGATGATGCTGTAGACACCCACCTTGGTCATGACCGCGAAGAGCGCTGCAACGGGTGCACTGGCCGAGGCATAGGTGCCCGGCAGCCAGAAATACAACGGAACCAGCGCAGCCTTCAGGCCAAAGACAACCAGCAACAGCATGGCGGCAGCCCTGGCCACCGGTACGGCATCCGGTGCCAGCTGTGTCAGCCGCAGCCCCACGTCGGCCATGTTGAGCGTGCCCGTGACCGCGTAGATCAGGGCCAGTCCCACCAGGAACAGGCCGGACGCGGTCAGATTGAGCACGACGTAATGCACCCCCATGCGGAAGCGCTCGCGCCCCAGTCCATGGATCAGCAGCACGTAGGAAGCAATCAGCAGCACCTCGAAAAAGACAAACAGGTTGAACAGGTCACCGGTGACGAAGGCGCCCGCCAGCCCCATGAGCTGGAACTGGAAGATGGCATGGAAGTAACGACCCCGGCTGTCCCAGCCTCCGCACGCGTACCAGAGCACGGGCACGGCCAGCAGATAGGTCAGCAGGACCATCAGTGCGGACAGCCGGTCGACCACCATCACGATGCCGAACGGGGCCGGCCATTCACCCAGGCGATAGACGATCAGCTCGCCGCCACCCACCCGCCAGACCAGTGCAGCGGCCATGAACAAACCCAGCACCACCGAGCCCATCCCGATCCGGCGGCGCCAGCGCAAGCCGGCGTCCTGGTGCGCGCCGCCCTGGGCGGCCAGGCTTCCGCCATCGCCGATCAGCAACTGCAGAACCGCTGTCACCATCGGCAGCATCACCGCCAGGACCGGCGCGTGCTGGGTCCAGAAATCCGTCAGGAAGGAAGCCATCAGTGACGCCCCCCCGGTTCATGACCGTCCACATGGTCCGATCCGCTCTCGTGCCGGCTTCTCAAGGCCAGCTCGACCACGAAACCGGTGGTCGCAAACCCGATCACGATGGCCGTGAGCACCAGAGCCTGTGGCAGCGGGTCGGCGATGGCACCGTCGGCAGACAGGATGGGCAAGGCATCACTCCACAGGCGCCCCATGACGAAGATGAACACGTTGACGGCGTACCCGAACAACGAAAGCCCAAGCACCACCGAGAACGTGCGCCCGCGCAACATGAGATAGATGGCCGTGGCCGTCACGATCCCGATACCGCTGGACAGAAGAAATTCCATGCTCATGTCGCACTCTCCGCAAGCGGGGCAGACGATCGGGCCACTTCCCGCGACGCATTGCCCAGCACCGTGATGGTCAGCAGTGTCGACCCCACCACGGTGAGGTAAACCCCCAGATCAAAAACGGCTGCCGAGGCCAGCGGTATGTCGCCCAGCAGCGGCACATGCGGATGCCCGTGCGCACTGGTCAGGAACGGCCGGCCGAAGGCGAAGGCGGCCAGACCGGTCGCTCCGGCCAGGCCCAGGCCAATGCCGATCCAGCGCACGAACCGGCGTCCGCCGGCCGACCCCAGCAGGGACTCCGCCCGGGACTGGCCCAGGGCCATGAACTGCAACACCAGGGCAACAGCGGTGATCAGCCCCGCGATGAACCCGCCGCCGGGCAGGTTGTGGCCGCGCATGAAGATGTACAGGGTGAAGACCAGCGCCAGCGGCAGAACCACCGAGGCGGCCACCCGCATGAGCAGGGACTGGCTGGCGTAGCTCCAGGCGAGACCTTGCGGATCCAGCGGAGCACGCCGGGTGCGCATGCCGTCCATCAAGGCCAGGACCCCGACTGCGGCAATGCCCAGCACGGTGATTTCACCCATGGTGTCATAGCCCCGGAAATCGACCAGGATGACGTTCACGATGTTGGTGCCGCCGCCTTTGGGCAGCGACTGCTCCAGGAAGTACCAGGCGATCGAGTCGTGGTTGCGCGTGAGCACCAGCCAGGTCACCAGCGAGATGGCCAGGCCTCCGGCCACCGCCAGAACACCATGCAGCGACCGTCGCAACACCGTCGACTCCACCGGAGAGCGTTGCGGCAGCAAGGCCAGGCCCATCAGCAACAGCACCGTCGACACCACGTCCACCGACACCTGGGTCAGCGCCAGGTCGGGCGCCGAGAATCCGAGGAAAATCAGGGTTGCCGCCAGGCCCACCACCCCCACGAGCACGACCGACTGCAAGCGGTTGCGGTGCGACAGAACGATGGCGCCACACACGGACACGAGCAGCAGCCACACCACCACCGCCAGGGTCGACGCCGGCAACAGCTCGCGGTTGCCGGTACCGACGCCACTGCCCAGCAGCGGCATGCTGGCCAGGACCACCGACGCCGCCAGCAGCCAGCCCATATAGCGCTGCAGGGACCCTGTCTCCAGCCGCGACGTGATCCGGCCGGACAGGGCAAACAGGCCATCGATGAGACCTTCGAATACCTGGCGTCCCGTCAGGAACCCGAACCAGTCCTCGGAGCTGATCCGATGCAGGCGGCGCCCCCGGGCCAGCAAAAGATAGAGACCGACACCGACCACCAGAGCCACCCCGCTCATGGCCAGAGGCAGGTTGAATCCGTGCCAGATCGAGAGGTGGTATTCGGGCAACGGCCGGGCCACCATCGCCGTCGCGGCCACATCCACCAGGGGTCCGAATGTCGCAGCAGGCAACAGCCCCACCACAATGCAGGCCGTCACCAGCAGCATGGCCGGCAGCTTCATGCCCAGCGGGGGTTCGTGAGGATGCACATTGGGCACGTCGCCCAGTGGTCCGTTGAAGTAGGTGTCATGCACGAAACGCAGCGAATAGGCCACGCTGAAAACACCGGCCAGCGTCACCGCCACCGGCACCAGCCAGGACCAGGCGCCCGAGGTGCCGACAACGGCCTCGGTGAAAAACATCTCCTTGGAGAGGAAACCATTGGTCAGGGGCACGCCCGCCATCGAGGCGGCCGCCACCATGGACAGCGTCGCCGTCCAGGGCATCAGGGACCACAGGCCACCCAGCTGCCGCATGTCCCGGGAGTGCGTTTCATGGTCCACGATGCCGGCGATCATGAACAGCGAGGCCTTGAAGGTGGCGTGGTTGAGCACGTGGAACACCGCGGCGACCGAGGCCAGCGGCGACCCCAGTCCCACGAGGAAAGTGACCAGCCCGAGGTGGCTCACCGTGGAATAGGCCAGCAAGCCCTTCAGGTCGTGCTTGAAGAGGGCGACAAAGGCGGCGAACAGCACCGTCACCAGCCCTGCCCCGGTCACCAGAACCTCGAACCACCCGGAACCGCCCAGCACCGGGTACATGCGCATCAGCAGGAACACCCCGGCCTTGACCATGGTCGCTGAGTGCAGGTAGGCCGACACGGGCGTCGGGGCCGCCATGGCATCGGGCAACCAGAAATGGAACGGGAACTGCGCACTCTTGGTGAAGCAGCCCAGCAGAATCAGCAGCAATGCCGGACCAAACCGGGGATCGGCCTGAATGGCCGCCACCTGCCCGACCATTTCGCTGAGTTCATAGGTTCCGGCGATCTGTCCGAGCAGGACAAACCCGCCGAGCATCGCCAGACCGCCTCCCCCTGTCACCGCCAGGGCCTGGCGGGCACCGGCGCGGGCATCGGGACGGTGGCTCCAGTAACCAACCAGCAGGAACGACGACAGGCTGGTCAGCTCCCAGAACACGACCAGCAGCAGCAGGTTGTCCGACAGGACCACCCCCAGCATCGCCGCCATGAACAGCATCATCTGGCTGTAGAACTTGGCAGCTGAGTCCCGCGGACTCAGGTAATAGGCCGCGTACAGGATGATCAGCAGGCCGATCACCATGATCAGGCCCGCGAACATCATGGACAGGCCATCCAGGCGCAGGCTCAGGTTCAGGCCAATCTCGGGCACCCAGGGCCAAGCCTGCCTGAGCACCTGCCCGTCCATGACCGCAGAGGCGCGAGAAACCAGCAGGGCCAGCGCCCCGGCCGTCACCAGGCCGGCTGTCACCGCTGCGGCCACACGGTATCGCCGGCCGAGCCAGGCGGCGCCAATGGTTCCCAGCAGCAGCGGGAGAAGCACGATCAGCAAAAGCACCAAGGTCACCTCTTGTTATGAGCGTCCCGATTCTACGGACCGGGCTCTTCGGGAAATCACCTAGGCCATGAACCTGGCCGGCACCAGCATCAGGTGGACGAGTCGTCCACCGGCTCCGTCTGCAGCAGGGCCTGCGCGCTGTCCTGCGGCAGAGCCTCCACGCCTTTCAGTGCCCGGCCCATGGCCCGGCTTCGCACCTCGGCAGCGTCCAGCGAATTGAGCACGGTCTGGGTCTGGTTCCTGACTTTGGCCAGCACGTCGCCGAACTTGCCGAATTCGGTCTTGACTGCGCCCAGCACCTGCCAGACTTCGCTGCTGCGCTTCTCGAGTGCCAGCGTCCGAAAACCCATCTGCAGCGAATTGAGCATGGCCATGAGCGTGGTCGGCCCCGCCAGCGTGACCCGGTGTTCACGCTGCAGCGATTCCATCAGGCCAGGCCGTCGCAACACCTCGGCATACAGGCCCTCGGTCGGCAGGAACAGAATGGCAAAGTCGGTGGTGTGGGGAGGCTCCAGGTACTTCTCGGCCATCGAACGGGCCTCCAGCCGAATGCGCTGCTCCAGCCCGCGTGCGGCCAGCTCGGCACCCTCGGCATCGGCCCGCTGCTGCGCATCGAGCAGACGTTCATAGTCTTCGTTCGGGAACTTGGCATCCACCGGCAGCCAGCAAGGCGCGCCGTCGTCACCACGTCCGGGCAGGCGGATGGCGAAATCCACCATATTGCGGCTGCCCGGCCGCGTGCTCACCTGGGCCGCGTACTGGTCAGGGGCCAGGACCTGCTCCAGCAAGGCACCGAGCTGGGCCTCACCGAACATGCCGCGGGTCTTGACATTGGTCAGCAGGTGCTTGAGATCGCCCACGCCCTGGGCCAGGCTGTGCATCTCGCCAAGGCCTTTGTGCACCTGTTCCAGACGCTCGGCCACCTGTTTGAAGCTCTCGCCCAGGCGCGCCTCCAGCGTGGCGTGCAGTTTCTCGTCCACCGTGGCCCGCATTTCATCGAGCTTGGCCGCATTGCTGGCCTGCAACTGGCCGATCTGGCCTTCGAGCGTGGTTCGCATTTCGCCCAGCCGGCGCTCGTTGCTTTCCATCAGGGCCTTGAGCTGCTGGGTCAGCGTATCCCCCAGGGTACCGCGCAGCTGCAGCAACTGCTGGGCAAAGGCATCCAGCTGGGCATTCTGGCTCCGTGTGGTCTCGGCCGATTGCCTCATCAGCGTGTCCTGAAACAGAGCCAGGGTCTGCTGCAGTTCCTGCCGTCCACTGCGTGCGTTGTCACCGACCTCGCGCCGCAACTCGTCTTCCATCCGCTCAAGCCGCTGGGCGCCCTGCTGCGCCTGCCCTTGCACGGCATCGTGCAATTGCTGGACGCGCAACCGCCCGTCCATGTCGACCGGCACCGGTCGCAACAGCAGCCAGAGCAGCAGCAATAGCTGGACCACGGCCAGCCCCCCCAGCAACCAGAGCCACGGGAATCCGGTCACCGGGTACCTTTCATGACATCCGGATTGAGCGGCGTCAATGCCCGGCCCTCGGTCAGATAGGACACCAGATTGTCCGCAGCCAGCATGGCCATGGCCATGCGCGTCGGGCGGGTCGCACTGGCAATGTGGGGTGTGAGGACCACATTGGGCACCGTCAGCAGGTCCGGATGCACGGCCGGCTCGCCCTCGAAGACATCGAGCCCCGCCGCCGCGATACGCCGCTCGCGCAAGGCTACCGCCAGTGCAGCGTCGTCCACGATGCCACCGCGCGCAATATTGACCAGAGTGGCCGTGGGTTTCATCTGTGCGATCTCGGCTGCGCCGATGGTGTGGTGTGCCTCGGGCGTGTACGGCAGGACCAGCACCAGGTGGTCGGCCTGCGCCAGCAGTTCTTCCCTGCCCACGTAACGGGCGCGGCAGTCCGCCTCCGTGGCCGGGTCGAGCCTGGACCGGTTGTGATAGATCACCGGCATGCCGAACCCGAGCGCGCCGCGCCGCGCGATGGCCTGACCGATACGGCCCATGCCCAGGATACCCAGCGTGCTGCCGTGCACCTCGGCACCGGCAAACAGATCGAGCGACCACTGGTTCCATTGACCGGCGCGCAGGAACCGCTCGCTCTCGGTCACACGACGTGCCGTGGCCATCAGGAGTGCAAATCCGAAATCGGCGGTCGTCTCGGTCAGGACGTCGGGCGCATTGGTCCCCAGCACACCGGCCGCCGACATGGCAGCCAGATCGAAGTTGTTGTAGCCGACGGCCAGATTGGCCACGATACGCAGGTCAGGACAGGCCGCCAGCAGATCGGCGTCGATGCGTTCGCCGCCGGTCGTCAGGACGCCCGCCTTGCCCTGCAGGCGCTGCACCAGCTCCGAGGGCGACCACACCACGCCGTCAGGCGTGGTCTCGACCTCGAAATGCTCGTTCAGGCGCGCCACCACCTCCGGAAAGACGGCGCGCGCCACCAGGATGGTGGGACGTGAGGTCAACGGGAACCTCACACGGCCAGCAGGTCGACCTCGAACAGCAGCGTCGCGTTCGGCGGAATGACCCCACCGGCGCCTCGGGCCCCATAACCCAGCTCGGGCGGAATCACCAGCCGGCGTGTGCCACCGACGGCCATGCCCTGCACGCCCTCGTCCCACCCGCGAATGACATGGCCGGCCCCCAGGGGAAATTCGAATGGCTGTCCGCGGTCCTTGCTCGAATCGAACTTGGCCCCCTGCTCGCCATTGTTGAAGAGCCATCCGGTGTAGTGCACCTGGACCGGGCGTCCGGCACGGGCGACATCGCCCTGCCCGACCACGGTGTCTTCGTACTGCAGGCCGCTGGGTGTGGTGATCATGTGGTGTCCTCGGGTCAGTTGAAAAATCAGGCGTCGATTATCACTGCCAAGGCCCGCCCCTGCTGGCCGGCGCGGAAACACCCGGCAGCGCGGTTTACCAAGCCTTTGCACAAGGCATGTCTGCCGTTGACGCGACGCGGGTGTACTGGAGGTCCCGGACAACACCTCACAGGAGTACCCAGATGGACACACAAAACCCCCGGCTGACCCGACGACTTGCACTGGGCGCCATCGCCGGCGCCACGCTGATGACCGCCCTGCCGGCTCGCGCCCTGGGAGGTCTCACCCATGTCCGTGCCATCGACCGGGACCGGAATCAGGTGATGCCGCTCTACCAGCACCGTGGTGACCTCTGGCTGGCGGGCGAACCCGGCAGGCGCTATGCGCTCGAACTGGTCAATCTTTCGGGTGGGCGCCTGCTCAACGTGGTTTCCGTCGACGGCGTCAACGTCATCACCGGCGAGACGGCAGACTACAGCCAGTCAGGCTACGTCCTGAATCCGGGGCAGCGCTGCGACGTCAGTGGCTGGCGCAAGAGCCGGCGCGACGTGGCCGTGTTCCGCTTTGCCACGCTGACGGATTCCTATGCTGCACGCACCGGGCGTTTCGAGGACGTGGGTGTCATCGGCGTGGCCGTCTTCCGCGAAAAGGAGCGTCGACCGGATCATCCCTACTGGCTGCCGCAAGGCGACTGGCCACCCGCCAGCGGCCGGTCCGCCCCTGGCGCACAGGGAAAATCCATGCCCTGGGGAGGACAGGCGCCGCTGGGCACCGCGCATGGCGAACGCGAATCCGACCGGGTCGGTACCACCGAATTCGAACGCCGTCACCGGCGCCCGGACGAAGTCGTGCTCATCCGTTACGACAGCTACGCCAATCTCGTGGCCCGGGGCATCGTGCCTGAACCGCGCCATCATGAGCATCGGCGCCCTCACCCCTTCCCCGGTGCCAGGCCAGGCTTCGTGCCCGACCCGTACTGAACACCGTCGGCGGCAACGCCGCCCGCCCGTCAGCCGAGCCAGTGTGTGAATGCAGACACGGGCTCGCGCGGTGTATGAAACGTATTGACCGTGTCGTCCGGATCGGCATGGCCAAGCGCCATGCCGCAGACCAGCATTTCGTCGTCCCCGGCCCCGATGTGCGGCAGGATGATCTTGGCGAAGCCGTTCCACGCAGCCTGGGGACAGGTGTGCAGCCCGTGGCCGCGGGCAGCCACCATCAGGTTCTGCAGGAACATCCCGTAATCCACCAGAGAGCCGCGTCCCATGACCTTGTCCACGGTGAACATCAGGCCCACGGGCGCGTCGAAGAATCGGAAATTGCGCTGGTGCTGGGCATGCATGCGGTCCTTGTCGCCCTTGCCGATGCCCAGCAGGCCATACAGGCCCCAGCCGTTTTCGCGCCGGCGATCGATATACGGGCTCACCCATTGCGTGGGGTAGTAATCGTAGGCCTCGCGGTAGGTCTCGGCCAGGGACGGATCGGCACGCAAAGCGTCGTGCGCGGCACAGACCTTCTCGACCAGACTGTCGCGACTGGCACCTTGCAGTACGTAGACTTTCCAGGGCTGCGTGTTGGTACCCGAAGGCGCCCGGCTCGCCAGCGCCAGCAAATGTTCAATCGTGGCGCGGGGTACAGGGGTCTGCAGGAAGGCGCGGGCCGACATTCGGGTATTGATGGCCGCATCCACACTTGCCGCGTCGATGACATGCGTCGTCGCCTGGGGGTTCTGGCTCATGAAAGTCTCCATGTTCTGACGTTTACGTTAACGTCAATTATGACAAGTCACGGCCAAGCTTGCCCGACCAGTCAAAGCAGGCGTTGCAGGGTCTCTTTCAAACGGGTGGGCAGCGGCACCGGACGGCGGGTTTCCCGGTCCACATAGACATGGATGAAATGGCCACAGGCAGCTGTCAGCGGCTCGCCCTGGGCGAACAGTCCGACCTCGTAGCGGACGCTGGAGCTGCCCAGATGCGCCACCCGAAGACCCGCCTCCACCGCCTGCGGGAATGCCAAGGGTGCAAAGTAATTGCATTGGGTTTCGATGACCAGGCCGATGACCTCACCGGCATGGATGTCCAGCGCGCCCTGCTCGATCAGCCAGGCATTGACTGCGGTATCGAACCAGCTGTAGTACACCACGTTGTTGACGTGGCCATAGACGTCGTTGTCCATCCACCGGGTGCCGATGGGGCGGAAAACCCGGTAGTGGTCTCTGGTGCGGGCCTGCGGGCGAGGCGTGGAGGCGGCTGAGGCATTCATGGCGTCCGATTCTGCCAGCGCCGACCTCAGGCATCTGTCGCACACACGAAGTCTGGCGGGCGCAGTCCGGCCCATCGGGCACTGTATGCCTGGGCCACGCCAAACGTGTTCACCTGCACCTGGACCGTGGTCTCGATATCGCGCCCATACCCCCCCGCCATGGCCATCGCCACCGGAATCCGCCTCTGCCATGCCCAGTCGAACACCCTGCGGTCGCGGGCCTCCAGTCCGTCGAAGCTCAGCCTCAGACGCCCGAGCCGGTCGCCTTCGTGAGGGTCGGCGCCCGCCAGGTAGATCACGAGCCCAGGCTCGAAACGCCGGGACAGTTCGTCCAGCGCACGATCCAGTGCTTCAAGGTAGTCGTCGTCACCACAGCCGTCGGGCAACTCGACATCGAGATCGCTCGCTTCCTTGCGAAAGGGAAAATTGCGGGCGCCGTGCATGGACAGGGTGAAGACGGTGTCATCCCTGGCAAATATCCGGGCCGTTCCGTTGCCCTGATGGACATCCAGATCCACCACGGCCACGTTCAATGGCGGATGGCTGCCGCAGTTTCGCGCATGCTCGACCTGCATCAGCCTCGCGGCCACGGCGGCGTCGTTGAACACACAGAATCCGCTGCCCTTGCCGGCGCTGGCATGGTGCGTGCCGCCGGCCAGGTTGGCGGCAATGCCACCGCCGGCCATGACATGCCGGGCCGCCTGGATGGTGGCCCCCACGGAGCGCCTGGCCCGCTCGGCCATGGCCTCGCTCCAGGGGAAGCCGATCTCGCGCTGCTCCGGCTTCGGCAAGGTCCCCATGGCAATGTCCCGGACATAGTCTGGCCGGTGCACCAGGGCCAGCTCGCCATCGGTCGCCGGCACAGCCTGGTGCAGAGCCACCTGCGGCAGTTCCGAATGCAGGCGCTCGCGCAGCCGGGCGTACTTGGCCATCGGAAACCGGTGCCCTTCAGGCAAAGGGAGAACGAAATGGTCGGCGTAGAAGGCGTGCACGGACAAATGCCACGAAACGGGGCTCGCAATGGGTTGTCGAAGCGGACGGGACAGGCCGGAACGACTGCCCGGATACGCCCCACGCAGCCCGATTCTAGAAAATGGCCTCTAATTGTTGCACTGCAACAAAAAAGGACTTGCCAGCCCGCCGGCAATCCCTATAATTCGAACCATGTTGCAGCGCAGCAAAGCGAACAAGAACAAAAGCGTCCAGACAGCGCCGCGTTCCAAAGCAGCCTTCAACTGAGCCCTCTCAAACCCAAGGACATAGGAGTATGAACATGCTGACCGCTGAACAAATCGTTGCCGCCCAGAAAGCCAACATCGAGACCCTCTTCGGCCTGACCCAGAAAGCCTTCGAAGGCGTCGAGAAGCTGGTCGAGCTGAACGTGCAGGCCACCAAAGCCGCCCTGGCCGAGTCGGCCAACAACGCCCAGGCCATGCTGTCCGTCAAGGACGCCCAGGAACTGCTGACCCTGCAAGCCAGCCTGATGCAGCCCCTGGCCGAAAAGACCGTGGCTTACAGCCGTCACCTGTACGACATCGCCGCTGGCACCTCCGCCGAATTCGGCAAGGCTGCTGAAGCCCAGGCCAGCGACGCCCAGCAGAAATTCATGGCCGTCGTCGACAACGCCGCCAAGAACGCCCCCGCCGGCTCTGAAACCGCCGTGGCCGTGATGAAGAGCGCCGTTTCCGCCGCCAACAACGCCATGGAGTCGGTGCAGAAAGCCGTCAAGCAGGCCTCCGAAATGGCCGAAGCCAACTTCAACGCCGTGACCACCCAGGCCGTGGCCGCCAGCAAGACCGCTGCCAAGAAGCGCTGAACCGAACCGGGATCGCGCCGCCGGCACACACATTGACATCGGTCAATGCGGCAAGTGCAAAACGGCGGCACGATAGCGCCAGACCTGTGAAGGCGGCGCTGGTTACCCAGACCGTTTTTCTGGTTGTCTCCTCGGGTCCTTTTCGAAATCGGATTTCATCGGACCCCTTCAAGCCCCTGCCGCAAGGCCGGGGCTTTTTTTCTGTTCACCGCGACAGAACGACCCGCACATGCCGCTGCTCAATCTCGGTCAGGTCCATGGCCAGATGCGGGACGGCGCAGCGCATCGTCCGGCACAACTGTATCGGCTTACGGGAGCATAGGTGCCCACACCGGGATCTCGCCCGCCCGAGCCACGACGAAGACATGGCGGGCTGTCCGCAGCCACCGGACACCCAAAAGAAAAAAGGACTTGCGGTTACCCGTAAGTCCTTGAATCATCAACACATTCTGGTGGGCGGTGCAGGGTTCGAACCTGCGACCCCTGCCGTGTGAAGGCAGTGCTCTACCACTGAGCTAACCGCCCGGAAATCAGCGCCAGCCTGACTGGCTCTGATCTCTCGGAAGCCTCAAATTATAGCCTGATTTTTAGCCATTCAAGAGCGTCCTCGTATTTTTCACGCCTGAGGCGCCATCTGCCGCCAGACGGTACTGCCTTTGCTCGCCTTGTCGATCTCGCCCAGCACGGCCTCATGGGCCTGCACTTCCTGCTCGTTGGCGCGCAACACCGGCAACTCGATGCGGCTGAGGTCCAGCATCGCGACTTCTCCGCCTTCGCTGTCGACCACATCCATTTCCGTGATCAGGGCGTCCTGCCCCCGGGTCATGTTGATGTAGACATCGGCCAGCAGTTCCGCGTCCAGCAGGGCACCGTGCAGGGTGCGGCTGGAGTTGTCGACCTCCAGGCGGTCACACAGGGCATCGAGGCCATTGCGCTTGCCCGGGAACAGCTCCTTGGCCATCACCAGGCTGTCGATCACGCCCGAAATGACAGAGGTGATCGGCGGCCGCCCCAGCAGTTCCAGCTCCTTGTTCAGGAAGCCGATATCGAAGGGCGCGTTGTGGATGATCAGCTCGGCACCATCCAGGTAGTCCAGCAACTGGTCCGCGATCTCGGCGAACCTGGGCTTGTCCCGCAGAAACTCGTTGCTGATGCCGTGCACCTTGAGCGCGTCTTCATGACTGTCGCGCTCGGGGTTGATGTACTGGTGCAGATTGCGGCCGGTGAGCTTGCGGTGCAGCAGCTCGACACAGCCGATCTCGATGATGCGGTCGCCGTTCTCGGCAGACAGGCCGGTGGTCTCGGTGTCCAGAACCACCTGCCGCATCAGTGGTTCTCCTTGGCGTGGTTGATCGAGTAGCGGGGAATCTCGATGGTGACGTCCTGCTGCGCAAGAATGGCCTGGCAGGACAGGCGCGACTGGGGCTCAAGTCCCCATGCGCGGTCGAGCATGTCTTCTTCGTTCTCGTCGAGCTCGCCCAGGCTGGCGTAACCCTCCCGGACAATGACGTGGCAGGTGGTGCAGGCGCACACCATGTCGCAAGCGTGCTCGATGGCGACACCGTTGTCGAGCAGGGCTTCGCAGATGGATGTTCCAGCCGGTGCACGAACCTCGGTACCTTGGGGGCAGTACTCGGGATGGGGAAGGATCTTGATCGTGGGCATGTTGTTGCGGGTCAGACTTCTTCGAGCTTGCGGCCAGCCAGGGCCTGCTGGATGCCGCGATTCATTCGCATGGCCGCAAAGGCTTCCGTGCCTTTCGCCAGCGCTTCGGTCGCGGCCTCGATGGCCGCAGCGTCCTCGCTGCCGACGGACGAGGCCAGTGCGCCGATGAGTCCTTCGATCGACGCCAGCTCCTCTGCCGACAGCAGGTCGCCATCGGCCTTGAGGGCGCTTCGGGTGGCCAGAACCATGCGGTCGGCATCGACACGCGCCTCGACCAGCGCACGGGCCTGCATGTCCTGCTGCGCCGTGGCAAAGCTGTCCTGCAGCATGGCCGCGATCTGATCGTCTGACAGGCCGTAGGCCGGCTTGACGTCGATGTGCGTTTCGACACCGGAATTCTGTTCCCGGGCCGCCACCGAAAGCAGGCCATCGGCGTCGACCGTGAACGTCACCCGGATGCGTGCGGCCCCTGCGGCCATGGGCGGAATGCCACGAAGGGTGAAGCGCGCCAGGCTGCGGCAGTCGGCCACCAGGTCTCGCTCGCCCTGCACCACATGCAGGGACATGGCCGTCTGGCCGTCCTGGTAGGTGGTGAAGTCCTGTGCGCGGGCCGTGGGAATGGTGCTGTTGCGGGGCACGATGCGCTCGACCAGCCCTCCCATGGTCTCGATGCCCAGGGACAGCGGAATGACATCGAGCAGCAGCAGGTCTCCGTCCTTGCTGTTGCCCGCCAGCGCGTTGGCCTGAATGGCGGCTCCCAGGGCCACCACCTCGTCGGGATTGAGGTCGACCAGGGGGTCGCGCCCGAAGAATTCGCCCACAGTGCGGCGGATGACGGGCATGCGCGTGGAACCCCCGACCATGACCACACCCTGCACGTCGTCGCGGGTCACACCGGCATCCCGCAGGGCCTTGCGCACGGCCACCATGGTGCGGGTTGTCAGCGGCGCGGCGCAGGTTTCGAAATCGGCCACAGTGACGAGCTGCTCGAACTTGCGCCCCTGCACCTCGGCCTTGAAGGTCTCGGCGTCCTGCTGGCTCAGGGCTTCCTTGACGCGGCGGGCTTCACGGTGCAATGCCGCCCGGGCACCTGCATCGTCCACACGGTCCTGCCCCTGCCCGGCCAGCACCCAGGCCGCGAGCGCCTGGTCGTAATCGTCACCGCCCAACGCCGAATCGCCGCCGGTGGCCATCACCTCGAACACGCCCTGCGTCAGGCGCAGGATCGAGATGTCGAAGGTGCCGCCACCCAGGTCATAGACGGCATAGATGCCCTCGCTGCCGTTGTCCAGTCCGTAGGCAATGGCCGCCGCCGTCGGCTCGTTGATCAGGCGCAGGACCTCGATGCCGGCCAACTGGGCCGCATCCTTGGTGGCCTGACGCTGCGCGTCGTCGAAATACGCCGGCACGGTGATGACGGCGCCATAGAGGTCATCGGCAAAACTGTCCTCGGCCCGGTAGCGCAAGGTAGCCAGGATCTCGGCGCTGACTTCCATCGGCGTCTTGCGCCCGGCCACGGTTTCGATGACCGCCATGCCGTTCTCGTCAACCACCGTGTAAGGCAGGCGGTCGACGTCGACCACCTGCGCGCGCGAGCGGCCCATGAGGCGCTTGACCGAGCTGATGGTGTTGGCCGGGTCGCCGACCTGGGCCTGCAGCGCCGGCCGGCCGATCTGTCGCCCTGCGCCGCCTTCTGCGTGATCCAGGTAGCGCACCACGCTGGGCAGGATCACCTGCCCCTCGTCGTCAGGAAGGCATTCAGATACGCCATGGCGTACCGCCGCCACCAGTGAGTGTGTCGTGCCCAGGTCAATGCCCACAGCCACGCGCCGCTGATGGGGATCGAGCGACTGGCCGGGTTCGGAAATCTGCAGAAGTGCCATGCGTTGATGCACCGGCCAGCGACCGGTCTGTGTTCGGGTGGCGGCGCGCTCCGCGCCGGACCTGTTGCCTATGCTGTGGCCTATTGTCCCAGTTGATCGAGGCGGTTATCGATGTCGGCGGCAAATCGCTCAACGAACATAAGGGCTCTGACCTGACCGGCCAGCGCTGCGTAGTCATGACGCTCGTCGGCCAGAGAACCGGCCTCCTGGAACAGCGCCCGCCGGTGGGCGTTCACCTCGTCGGCCAGGGCCTGCACGTCGTCCGCAGAACGGGCCTCTTCCAGCGCCTCGCGCCACTGCATCTGCTGCATGAGGAACTGGGGCGGCATGGCCGTGTTGTTCTCGGCTTCGATCGGTGCGCCATGCAGTTCGCACAGATAGGCAGCCCGCTTGAGCGGATCCTTCAGGCGCTGGTAGGCTTCGTTGATGCGCACGGACCATTGCATGGCCCGACGCTGGGTGACCGCGTCGGCCGTGGTGAACCGGTCCGGGTGCACTTCGCGCTGAAGCGCCTTCCAGCGATCGTCCAGCGCCGGGCGATGCAGCGCAAAGGCGACCGGCAGGTCGAACAGTTCGAAGTCATTGGATTGCAGGTTCATCCGCACATCATAGGCAGGCCACAAGGCCTGGCCACGCGGCCAGGCTGACGCAGGAGGTCAGACCCGGAAGCTTTCGCCGCAACCGCAACGGTCGCGCTCGTTGGGGTTGTTGAAGCGAAAACCTTCGTTCAGGCCCTCGCGGACGAAGTCGAGCTCGGTACCGTCGATATAGGCCAGGCTCTTGGGATCGACGAGCACCTTGACACCGTTTTCTTCAAACACCACATCTTCAGGCGCGATGTCGTCGGCATATTCGATCTTGTAGGCCAGGCCGGAGCAGCCCGTGGTCTTGACACCCAGGCGCACGCCCACGCCCTTGCCACGCTTGGCAATGTAGCGGGTGACATGCCGCGCCGCGGCTTCGGTGATGGAAATGGCCATGGGACGGAATTCAGCTCACGTGTTTCTTGCGGTAGTCGTCGACGGCTGCCTTGATGGCGTCTTCAGCCAGGATGGAGCAATGGATCTTGACCGGCGGCAAGGCCAGTTCTTCGGCAATTTCGCTGTTCTTGAGCGCAGCCGCTTCGTCCAGCGTCTTGCCCTTGACCCATTCGGTGACGAGCGAACTCGATGCAATGGCCGAACCGCAGCCGTAGGTCTTGAAGCGGGCATCCTCGATGACACCGGTCTGGGGATTCACCTTGATCTGCAGCTTCATGACGTCGCCGCAGGCCGGAGCGCCGACCATGCCGGTGCCAACCGATTCGTCTCCCTTGTCAAAGGAACCGACGTTGCGGGGGTTTTCGTAGTGGTCAACAACTTTTTCAGAATAGGCCATGGTGTTCTCCTTCAGGCATTCAGTGGGCAGCCCACTGGATGGTGGACAGGTCGATACCGTCCTTGTACATCTCCCACAAAGGAGACAGTTCGCGCAGCTTGGCGACGTTCTCCTTGATGGTTTGGATCGCGTAATCCACCTCTTGTTCAGTGGTCCAGCGGCCAATGGTCATGCGCAGGCTGCTGTGGGCCAGTTCGTCGCTGCGGCCCAGGGCGCGAAGGACATAGCTGGGCTCCAGGCTGGCCGAGGTACAGGCCGACCCGGACGAGACCGCCAGACCCTTGATGCCCATGATGAGCGACTCGCCCTCGACATAGTTGAAGCTCATGTTCAGGTTGTGCGGGACACGTTGCGTCTCGTGGCCGTTGATGAACACCTCTTCAATGTCCTTCAGGCCGGCGACCATGCGGTCATGCAGGGCCCGGATGCGCTTGTTTTCCTCGTGCATCTCGGCCTTGGCAATGCGGTAGGCCTCGCCCATGCCCACGCACTGGTGGGTGGGCAGCGTGCCCGAGCGCATGCCGCGCTCGTGTCCGCCACCGTGCATCTGGGCCTCGATGCGCACGCGCGGCTTGCGACGCACGAACAGGGCGCCAATCCCTTTGGGGCCATAGGTCTTGTGGCTGGTCAGGCTCATGAGGTCCACCGGCAACTGCTGCAGATCGACATCGACCCGGCCCGTGGCCTGCGCAGCGTCGACGTGGAAGATCACGCCCTTTTCCCGGCAAATGGCACCGATGGCGGCGATGTCCTGAACGACGCCGATCTCGTTGTTCACGAACATGACCGAAGCCAGGATGGTGTCAGGACGAATGGCTGCCCTGAAATCGTCCAGATTGACCAGCCCGTCGGCCTGCACATCCAGGTAGGTGACCTCGAAGCCCTGGCGCTCAAGTTCGCGGCAGGTATCCAGGACCGCCTTGTGCTCGGTCTTGACCGTGATGATGTGCTTGCCCTTGGACTTGTAGAAGTGGGCAGCACCCTTGAGTGCGAGGTTGTTGGATTCGGTGGCACCACTGGTCCAGACGATTTCCCGCGGATCGGCGCCCACCAGATCGGCCACCTGCTCACGGGCGGTCTCGACGGCCTTCTCGGCCTCCCATCCCCAGGCGTGGCTGCGCGAGGCCGGGTTGCCGAAATGCTCGCGCAACCAGGGAATCATGGCATCCACCACCCTGGGATCGCAAGGGTTGGTGGCGCTGTAGTCCATGTAGATGGGAAAGTGGGGGGTACTCATGGCTGGCTTGTGGCTGCTGGCAGTTGTGTATGTCGATGAAGATTCCCGGCGGAGCGTGCGCGGGCACCTGGCCCGTGCGGCCCCGGTCCGTTCATTTGGTCAGGGCAGCCCCTCCGAGGGCGAAGACCGAATTGGGCGCATTGACCCGGATCGGCTTGACGACCGGCGCGCTGGAAATGGCACGTTTGACCACAGGCGCGTTCTCGACCACCACCCCTTTGGAGAGCTGGTCGTCCACCAGCGACTGCAGTGACACCGAGTCGAGGAAGTCGACCATCTTGGCATTGAGCTGCGCCCACAGTTCGTGGGTCATGCAGCGCTGACCCTCGCCCAGGCAGTTTTCCTTGCCGCCGCACTGGGTGGCGTCGATCGGCTCGTCCACCGAAACGATGATGTCGGCCACGGTGATGTCAGAGGCCTTCCGGCCCAGTGTGTAGCCACCACCCGGTCCCCGGGTCGACTCGACCAGTTCGTGGCGGCGCAGCTTGCCGAACAGCTGTTCCAGGTAGGACAGCGAAATCTGCTGACGCTGGCTGATGGCGGCCAGCGTCACAGGTCCGTTGTTCTGGCGCAGGGCCAGATCGATCATGGCGGTGACCGCAAAGCGGCCTTTGGTCGTGAGGCGCATTTCAAGCTCCTTGCCCGATGGCTTGACTGTATCGTTGCGCAAGGATCGTTTCCGGACCTTGCTCCTGTTCCGCCTCCCCATCCGGCGCCGGGTGCTGCGCCGAAGTGCTCTCGGGTGCGTTTATTTCCCGACTATTTTTGTCGAGTATAGCACAAAAGCCTAGTGATTTGATCGGTATTTTACCGGCAAGCAAATCAGGCCGCGCTGTCGAGCCCGGGGGCCCCCAGCACGCGCACCTTCAGGCGGTGCAGCTGGTCCCGCACGGAGGCGGCCTTTTCGAACTCGAGGTTGCGGGCATGCTCCATCATGAGTTTCTCCAGGCGCTTGATTTCCCGCGCCAGGTCCCGCTCGCTCATGGCTTCGGCCTGCTCCCGTGCTGCCGCTTCACTGGCCAGGCGATCGGCTTCTTTGCCCGCCTTCTCGCTGTAGACGCCGTCAATCAGGTCCTTGATGCGCTTGACCACGCCCCTGGGTGTGATCCCGTGGGCCTCGTTGTGGGCCAGCTGCCGGGTGCGCCGCCGCTCGGTCTCATCCATGGCTCGCCGCATCGAATCGGTGATCCGGTCCGCATAGAGAATGGCCTTGCCGTTGAGGTTGCGGGCCGCCCGGCCGATGGTCTGGATCAGGCTACGCTCGGCCCGCAGGAAGCCTTCCTTGTCGGCATCCAGGATGGCCACCAGAGAGACTTCGGGAATGTCCAGGCCCTCACGCAGCAGGTTGATGCCCACCAGCACATCAAAGGCCCCCAGACGCAGGTCGCGGATGATTTCCACCCGCTCCACCGTGTCCACATCGCTGTGCAGGTAGCGGACCTTGACGCCGTTTTCCGTCAGATAGTCGGTCAGTTGCTCGGCCATGCGCTTGGTCAGCGTGGTGATGAGCACGCGCTCCTGCTGTTCGACGCGGATGCGGATCTCCTGCAGCACGTCATCCACCTGGTGCGTGGCCGGGCGGACCTCCACTTCGGGATCCACCAGGCCGGTCGGTCGCACCACCTGCTCGACCACCTGACCGGCATGCGACTTCTCGTAGTCGGCAGGCGTGGCCGAGACAAAGATACATTGGCGCATGCGCTGCTCGAACTCCTCGAACTTCAGCGGACGGTTGTCGAGCGCGCTGGGCAGACGGAATCCGTACTCCACCAGCGTGGTCTTGCGCTGGCGGTCGCCGTTGTACATGGCGTTGAGCTGCCCGATCATCTGGTGGCTCTCGTCCAGGAACATGATCGCGTCGCGAGGCAGGTAGTCGGTCAGCGTGGCCGGTGGCTCGCCCGGCTGGCTGCCGGCCAGATGGCGGGAGTAGTTTTCGATGCCCTTGCAGTGACCGACCTCGGACAGCATTTCCAGGTCGAAACGGGTGCGCTGTTCCAGGCGTTGGGCCTCGACCAGCTTGCCCATGCCCACGAGCTCCTTGAGGCGCTGCTCCAGTTCGGCCTTGATGCTTTCCACGGCCGCCAGCACCTGGTCGCGCGGTGTCACGTAATGGCTGCTGGGAAACACCGTGAAGCGCGGAATCTTCTGCCGCACCCGGCCGGTCAGCGGGTCGAACAGCTGCAGGCTCTCGATCTCGTCATCGAACAGCTCGATGCGCAGGGCCATCTCGGAATGCTCGGCCGGAAACACGTCGATCGTGTCGCCACGCACCCGGAACTTGCCGCGCGAGAAGTCCTGCTCGTTGCGCGCGTACTGCATGCGCACCAGCTGGGCAATGAGGTCCCGCTGGCCGGCCTTGTCTCCCACGCGAAGCGTCATCACCATCTGGTGGTAGCTCTCGGGCTTGCCAATGCCGTAAATCGCCGAGACGGTGGCGACGATGACCACGTCACGCCGCTCCAGGATGCTCTTGGTGCACGACAGCCGCATCTGTTCGATGTGCTCATTGATCGCGCTGTCCTTTTCGATGAACAGGTCGCGCTGCGGCACATAGGCCTCGGGCTGGTAATAGTCGTAGTAGCTGACGAAGTACTCGACCGCATTCTTCGGAAAGAATTCGCGGAACTCGCTGTAGAGCTGGGCGGCCAGCGTCTTGTTGGGCGCGAAAACGATGGCCGGGCGCCCCACCCGGGCGATCACGTTGGCCATGGTGAAGGTCTTGCCCGAACCCGTCACCCCCAGCAGGGTCTGGAACACCTCGCCGTCCTCGATTCCTTCGACCAGCTGGGCGATGGCCGTGGGCTGGTCACCAGCTGGCGGATAGGGCTGGAACAGTTCGAACGGCGAACCAGGAAACCGGATGAACTCGCCCTGGCCCGGTGCTTCACCGTCGACCACTTGCAAGGACTGTCCGCCTGCCGGCGGGATGGTGAGGGAGGTAGACGAGGCCATCGGTCAATTGTGCCGGATGGACGCCGCCACCGCTGGAGCAGGACCGGTCAGGACGGCCGCAGTTCGTAGCCGCCCTCGTCCAGATGACGATGTGGACCGAATACAGCGGCCATGGCCGCCGATTCGGCCTGCTGCCAGAGCTCGAGCACCGTGCGTTCCTCGGGCGTGAGGGCCTGTACGTCGGGGCTCACACCGTATCGGGCTTCGATGCGCTGAACGGCCGCGAATACCGGGACCACCATGGCGGGATCCCCCAGGTGCTCTTCCAGCACCTGCCGAAAGCGCTTCTCGGCCTGCTGCCGGGCGTGCGGTGGCGATTCGTCAGGGGTGTGCAGGGTCAGGGTGTAGTTCATCGAGAGGTCTCACGTTGCACAATGGACATTTTCGCACTGAGCATGACCGCCCGCCCCCACCGCCACACGCCCGACAGGGAACAGATTGCCGCCCTGCCCGCGTTCGAGCGGCTGGCACCCGGACAGATCGAACGGGTCGACGACGAAGTTGCCGCCAAGCAGGCCGCACGCATTCTGGCCGCCCACCCTGTATGGGGTTTCGACACCGAGAGCAAACCCACCTTCGTGCGCGACCAGCCTTCCGGTGGTCCGCATGTGGTGCAACTGGCCACGGAGGAACAGGCCTGGGTCTTCCAGCTGCACGATCCGGCCTGCACATCCATTGTTGCCGGCCTGCTGGCCGACCCGAAGCACGTGAAGGCCGGCTTCGGCCTGGGCGATGACCACAGGCGCATCGTCGCCAAGCTGGCGATCGAACCTGCAGGCGTGCTCGACCTCAACCACGTGTTCCGGCGCCTGGGCTATCGCAAGGACATGGGCGTCAGGGCCGCTGTGGCCGTGATGTTCGGCCAGCGTTTCGCCAAGTCGAAAAAAGCCGCCACGTCCAACTGGGCGGCCCGGCAGCTCAGCGACGCCCAGCTGTCCTATGCGGCGAACGATGCCTGGGCAGCAGCCCGGGTCCACGCGGCCCTGGTGGCCGCCGGTGACCTGCCGTCGCCCTGATCGTCGCATCAGCCCTGGCGTACGTCACCCGCGCTGGCGCCGCGCAAGGGCCGGAGCAGTTCGCCCAGCCCGTTGTGATCGATCTCGTGCATCAGGGCCAGCAATCGGCCGATCTCACCGCGCGGGAACCCTTCGCGGGCGAACCAGTTGAGGTAGTGTCCCGGCAGGTCGGCGATCAGGCGTCCCTCGTACTTCCCATAGGGCATGCGCACGTCCAGCAGACGCTGAAGCTCGTCACCGTTCATGCGATATCTCCGAACAGGCTTCCCGTGGACACGCCCTCCAGGTGACCGTCGAGCCACGCCTCCAGCATGCCCTGGAACTCGGCCGGCTTCTGCTTCATGAGCCAGTGACCGGCATTCATGCCACGCGCAGCACTGCCCGGGCTGGTGGCCAGCGAGGCCAGCCACCGGGACGAGTGGAACATGAAGGGCTTGCGTTTGCCGAACACGAACAGGGTCGGCGTCTTCGGGCCGAACACCTTGTCCACCCTGGCCACGCCTCGCAATCCGCCGTAGCTGCCCAGCCAGGCCATGGCATAGGGATAGTTCATCTGCCAGCCGATGTCCTGCGACGGCGTGCGGCAACCCATCTTGCGGGCCATGTAGCGGGTCATGCGGTTGGCCAGCCCTGGCCAGAGCCCACCCAGCTTCCAGGCAAGCGCCAGCCATATCTGGTAGCCCGCGATCAGGCGCTTTTCGCGCGGTTTCAGGCTCTTGAGGTAGGCCCCGGAACTGGTGTCACCCACATCCACAGCGATCACGCGTTGAACCCGGTCCGCATGGCGGGCAGCGTACTCGTACCCGAAAAAACAGCCCCAGTCGTGCAGCAGCAGGGTCACCGCCTTGCCGGGGCTGACGGCGTCGACAATGGCTGCGACCAGGTCGCACATCTGGTTCACCGACACGGGTCGCGGCGGCCGCGACAGATCGAAGCCCGGCAGCGCAAAGCGCACGCAACGGTAGCGGTCACGCAATGCGGCCACCGTATCATCCCAGAGCGCGGGACTGTCGGGCCAGCCATGCATCATGACCACGGTGGGCCCGTTGCCTTCGACGGTCACCGAAATGCCCTGAACGTCCAGTTCCTGCGTCATGCCTGCCCTCCCGCGTGTGAGTTGCACGGCATGGTAACCCGCCTGGCGCCAAACACCCAGACGCACCAGCCGGTACACACCAGCCGGTGCACGCCTGCCGGCCAGGTGGGCGGACCGGATCGATGGCGCATTTTCTACAATCGGGGCCCTGATTTCCCGACCCTGCCATGACCGAACCTTCAGATCTGCCCGTCCCGGCACCCACAGACACGGCCGACACCCCGTTTCGTCGCGTGATCAAGAGCTATGTGCTGCGCGCCGGCCGCATGGGGCCCGGACAGACCCGGGCCTACGAGCAGTTCGGCCCCCGCTTCCTGCTGCGCTACGACCCGGACCTTCGGCTGGATCCGGTCGTGGCCTTCGGACGCCAGGCACCCTTGATCATGGAGATCGGTTTCGGCATGGGCGGCGCCACGGCGCAGATTGCCCAGGTCCGCCCGCAGGACAACTTCCTGTGTTGCGAGGTGCACGAACCGGGCGTGGGCGCCCTGTTGAAACTGTGTGGCGAGCAGGACATCGGGAACATCCGCATCTTCCGGCACGATGCGGTCGAGGTGCTGGACCACATGATGTCCGAGCAAAGCCTGGACGGCGTGCACATCTTCTTTCCCGACCCGTGGCACAAGAGCCGCCACCACAAGCGCCGCCTGATCCAGCCACCGTTCGTCAACCGGCTGGCGCGGCACCTCAAGCCGGGCGGCTACATCCATCTGGCCACCGACTGGCAACCCTATGCCGAGCAGATGCTGGAGGTGTTGCGGGGCGAGCCCCTGCTGGTCAACACGGCAGACACCGGCGGTGACGGCTACGTGGCCAAGCCGGCATACCGGCCACTGACCAAGTTCGAGAACCGCGGTCTCAAACTCGGTCACGGCGTCTGGGATCTGGTCTTTGTGCGACGCTGAGAACGGCGCACGGCATGGCTCGACCGGCCCGCAACCCTGCCATTGCCATGCGCAACGGCGTGTCACCCAGCTGCGTGGCCCTGCCGGAGACCGGTCCGGTATCACCCTGGTCCCGGGTGGCGGACTTCCTGGCCGAGCGTCTGCCGGCGGTCGGCCGGGACGACTGGGTCGACCGCATGACGCGGGGCGAAGTCGTTGACGAGCAAGGCCGTCCGGTACCGCCTGAAGCCACTTATCGGGGCGGGCAGCGTCTGTATTACTGGCGAAGCCTGCCGGCAGAGCCCGCGATTCCCTTTGAGGCCCAGGTGCTGTTTCGCGACGAGCATGTGCTGGTCGCAGACAAACCGCACTTCCTGCCGGTCACACCGACCGGCCGGTTCGTACTGCAGAGCCTGCTGGTACGCCTCAAGCAGGCCACGGGCCTGGAGACGCTCAGCCCCATTCACCGCATTGATAGAGAGACGGCGGGACTGGTGGTGTTCAGTGTGCGCCCGCAGGACCGCGGTGCGTACCAGGCACTGTTCCGCGAACGGAGCGTTCACAAGGTCTACGAGGCCATCGCGGCCTATGACCCGACCGTGGTGCTGCCCCGCGCGCACCAGAGCTGCATGGCCGAGGACAGCCAGGCGTTCTACCGGATGACCGAAGTGGATGGCGCGCCCAACAGCGAAACCGCCATCCACCTGATGGAGCGGCGCGACGCCTGGGCTCGCTATCGTCTGGTGCCCGTCACGGGCAAGCGCCACCAGCTGCGCGTGCATATGGCCGGACTGGGCCTGCCTCTGGTGGGCGACCAGTTCTACCCCCGCGTGCTGCGCGGACCCGGCGAAGTCGAGGACTTCGCGAACCCGCTGCGCCTGCTGGCGCAATGCATTGCCTTCGCCGATCCGGTGACCGGCGAAGCGCGTCGCTTCGAAAGCCGGCAGGTACTGCACTGGCCCGATTCACAGCCGGACCAGCCATAGTGGGCGCGCTGACTCAGACCCGCTCCGCCACCCAGCCCTGCACCGATTGAAGGGCCTTGGGCAAGCCGCTGGCATCCGTGCCGCCGGCCATTGCCATGTCCGGCTTGCCACCGCCCTTGCCACCCACCTGCTGGGCAACGAAGTTCACCAGCTCACCGGCCTTGACCTTGCCCACGCTGTCGGCCGTGACACCGGCTGCCAGCTGGACCTTGGCGCCGTCAACAGCGGCCAGCACAATGGCCGCCGTCTTGAGCTTGTCCTTGAGCTTGTCCATGGTGTCGCGCAGGGTCTTGGCGTCGGCGCCCTGCAGCGTGGCCGCCAGCACCTTGATGCCATTGACGTCCACGGCCTGACCGACCAGTTCATCACCCTGGCTGGAAGCGAGCTTGCCCTTGAGTGCCGCCACTTCCTTCTCCAGCGCCTTGACCTGCTCCAGGGTCTGGCCGATGCGGCCCGTCAGTTCGGCAGTGGGCGCCTTCAGGGCACCTGCCGCCTGGGCGACGGTCGATTCCAGGGACTGCAGGTAGGCCAGTGCATTGGCACCTGTGATCGCCTCGATACGACGCACACCTGCCGCCACACCGCCTTCGGAGACGATCTTGAACAGGCCGATGTCGCCGGTGCGCTGCACATGGGTACCACCACACAGCTCGCGGCTGGAGCCGATATCCAGCACCCGCACCGTATCGCCGTACTTCTCGCCGAACAGCATCATGGCGCCCGTCTTCTGTGCCGACTCGATATCCATCAGGCGGGCCTGCGTCGCGGCATTGCCCAGGATCTCGGCGTTGACAATGGCTTCGATGCGCCGAATGTCGTCGCCGCTGACCGGTGCGTTGTGGGCGAAGTCGAAGCGCGTACGTTCGGCGTTGACCAGCGACCCCTTTTGCTGCACGTGGCCGCCCAGCACTTCACGCAATGCCTTGTGCATCAGGTGCGTGGCGCTGTGGTTGCGCACGGTGGCGGCGCGCAGATCGAGGTTGACACTGGCGGTGACACTGTCGCCGACGGCCAGGGTACCCTGCTCCACCGAGCCATGGTGCCCGAACACGTCGGCCTTGATCTTCTGGGTATCCGAGACGGCGAAGGCGGCCGAGCCGCTGGTGATGTGTCCCTCGTCGCCCACCTGACCTCCGCTTTCGGCGTAGAACGGCGTGGTGTCCAGCACCACGACGCCAGCCTGGCCATGCTTGAGTTCGGCCACGGGCGTACCGTCCAGGTAGAGCGCGACGACCTTGGCCGGGGCCTCCAGCTGCTCGTAGCCGACGAAGGTATTGCCCGCGCCGGTGTACTCCAGCGCCTTGTCCATCTTGAACTTGCCGGCCGCACGGGCCTGGGCCTTCTGCTTCTCCATGGCCGCATGGAAGCCGGCCTCGTCCACCTCGACGGCACGCTCGCGGCAGACGTCATTGGTCAGGTCCAGCGGGAAGCCGTAGGTGTCGTGCAGCTTGAAGGCCACCTCGCCAGGCAGGGTCTTCTCGCCGCCGGCCAGGGCGCCATCCAGGATCTCCATGCCATTGGCCAGGGTCTCGTAGAAGCGCTCCTCTTCGGCCTTGAGCACGTCGATGATGCGCTCGGCCTGCGAGGCCAGATTCGGATAGGCCTGCCCCATCATCTGCACCAGGTCGGGGACCAGCTTGTGGAAGAAAGGTGTCTTCCGGCCCAATTTGTACCCGTGCCGGATGGCGCGCCGGATGATGCGCCGCTGCACGTAGCCACGGCCTTCGTTGGAGGGGATCACGCCGTCACTGATCAGGAACGATGTGGCGCGGATATGGTCGGCGATCACCTTGAGCGAAGGATTCGCCAGATCGGCCATGCCGGTCTCGCGCGCAGCGGCCTTGATCAGGACGTCGAACAGGTCGATCTCGTAGTTGCTGTGCACACCCTGCAGGATGGCGGCCAGGCGTTCCAGGCCCATGCCCGTGTCGACGCAGGGCGCCGGCAGCGGCGAGACCGAGCCATCTTCGGCCATGTCGAACTGCATGAACACGTTGTTCCAGATTTCGATGAAACGATCCCCGTCCTCGTCGGGGCTGCCCGGAGGGCCGCCAGGGATCTCGGGACCGTGGTCGTAGAAGATCTCGGAGCACGGGCCACAGGGGCCGGTATCGGCCATCATCCAGAAGTTGTCGCTCTTGTAGCGGCCACCCTTGTTGTCGCCGATGCGGATGACGCGCTCGGGCGGCAGGCCGATTTCCTTGGTCCAGATGTCGTAGGCCTCATCGTCCTCGGCGTACACGGTGGCCAGCAGCTTGTCCTTGGGCAGCTTGTACACCTCGGTCAGCAGCTCCCAGGCCCACTTCAGTGACTCGCGCTTGAAGTAATCGCCGAAGGACCAGTTGCCCAGCATTTCGAAGAACGTGTGGTGACGGGCCGTGTAGCCCACGTTCTCCAGGTCGTTGTGCTTGCCGCCGGCGCGCAGGCAGGCCTGCACCGACGCGGCACGCACGTAGTTGCGCTTGTCGGTGCCCAGGAATACGTCCTTGAATTGGACCATGCCCGAGTTGGTGAACATCAGCGTGGGGTCGTTGCCCGGCACCAGCGGACTGGATGCCACCACGGTGTGCCCCTTGGCGGCAAAAAAGTCCAGAAAGCTCTTGCGGATCTCGGCGACGGTGGTGGGACGGGTCATGGTCTGGAATGGATGGTTCTGTAAGACGCCAGTGGACGTCAGCAACCCTCCATTTTCCTATAGGACTGAAGGGCGGCTCCCTACAGGAAAATTCGGTGCTACTGTGTGCCCCTGCGCCCGTCCTGCGGTGCTGCACATGCCTCCTGCCAGGACTAATCCCGTCTCTTTGTGCAAGCCGTTTCCGGCTCCGGCACAATGTGGTTAATAAGTTAAGTAATTGCCGTTCCCTTCTTCGGAGACCTCCATGGACATGAAAACCTCCCCGCTGGCCCAGCTCAATGATCCGAGCCTGCTCAAGACCGACGCGTTGATCAATGGCCAATGGGTCGCCGGCAGTGCGCACTGACGTGCACGACCCGGCCACCGGGCAGAAACTGGCCGACGTGGCCTTTGGGCACCCGACGCCGAAGCGGCGATCGCGGCTGCCGATGCGGCCTGGCCTGCCTGGCGCGGCAAGACCGCCAGGGCGCAGCATCATCCTGCGCAAGTGGTACGACCTGCTGATGGCCAACCAGGACGATCTGGGCCGCATCATGACCGCCGAGCAGGGCAAGCCACTGCCCGAGGCCAAGGGTGAGGTCGCCTACGGTGCCAGCTTTGTCGAATGGTTTGCCGAAGAAGCCAAGCGTGTCAACGGCGAGACCCTGCCGCAATTCGACAACAACCGCCGCCTGCTGGTGCTCAAGCAGCCCATCGGCGTGTGCGCCGCGATCACCCCGTGGAATTTCCCTCTGGCCATGATCACCCGCAAGGTGGCCCCCGCGCTGGCAGCGGGCTGCCCTGTGGTCATCAAGCCGGCCGAACTGACCCCGCTGACAGCCCTGGCCGCCGCCGAACTGGCCATCCGTGCCGGCATTCCTGCCGGCGTGCTCAACATCATCACCAGTGATGCTGCGGGCAGCATCGCGGTGGGCAAGGTGCTGTGCGCCAGCGACGTGGTGCGCCACCTGTCCTTCACCGGTTCGACGGAAGTCGGCCGGATCCTGATGGCCCAGTGCGCACCCACCGTCAAGAAGCTCTCGCTGGAACTGGGCGGCAATGCGCCGTTCATCGTGTTTGACGATGCTGATATCGACTCGGCAGTCGAGGGCGCATTTGCCAGCAAATACCGCAATGCCGGACAGACCTGTGTGTGCTCCAACCGCCTGTATGTCCAGGACGGCGTGTATGACCAGTTTGTCGAGAAGTTCGCCGCCAAGGTCGCCACGGCCAAGGTGGGCAACGGGTTCGAAGACGGCGTGAACCAGGGCCCACTGATCGAGGAAGCCGCGCTGGACAAGGTGCAACGCCATGTCGAGGACGCGGTGGCCAAGGGTGCCCGGGTACTCACCGGCGGCAAGCGCCTGCAGGGCCAGTTTTTCGAACCCACGGTGGTAGCCGATGCCACATCCGACATGCTGTGCGCACGCGAGGAAACCTTCGGCCCCTTCGCGCCGGTCTTCAGGTTCAGCACCGAGCAGGAAGCGGTTGAAGCGGCCAACAACACCGAATTCGGCCTGGCCAGCTATTTCTACAGCCGTGATGTCGGACGCATCTTCCGTGTGACCGAAGCGCTGGAATACGGCATGGTGGGCGTCAACGTCGGCATCCTGGCGACCGAACACGTGCCCTTTGGCGGCGTCAAGCAATCGGGACTGGGGCGCGAGGGCTCCCACCATGGCATGGACGACTATGTCGAGATCAAGTACGTCTGCATGGGCGACATCCTCAAGTAAACTACGAGGTTCTGCGGGTGTAGTTCAATGGTAGAACGGCAGCTTCCCAAGCTTCATACGAGGGTTCGATTCCCTTCACCCGCTCCACTTCGACTTTCCAGGGACTTCCACCGAACGCCAAGGAACGTCGTAAGTCATTGTCAGAATTGAGGATTTTCACCCAGCCTCGATCCACTGACATCCAGCGAGAACCACTGACAGCCAGCTCAAGCTGGTACAAAAAGTGGCCCAAACAATGTGCGAGGTTCCCAATCCGCATTGTTGCTGGAGGAGCTGGCGCTAGAAGAGAACGATTGCATTCAACTCGCCTTCTGGAGTTGGACATATGCTCTCGGACCTCATGGCTCGGCAAGCCAAGGCCACCGGCAAGCCGTACTCGCTTGCCGATTTCGACGGCCTTTACCTCTATGTCTCCGCCATCGGCAGCAAGGTATGGCACTTCCGCTATTCCTGGCTGGGCAAGCGTGAGCGCATCACCTTTGGCGGCTATCCGGCCCTCTCCTTGAAACAGGCTCGCGACTTGCGTGAAGATGCGCGGGCGCTGCTGGCCAAGGACATCAACCCGCACTCGGAACGCAAGCGCAAACGCCACGTGATTGTCTTGGCTGGCGAGCACACCTTCCAGGCCATCTACGACAAATGGCTGGCCCACCGCAGCCTCTCTCTGGAAAATGAGGGCCGCCAGAGCACGCCCAAACAGATCGGGCGCGTCTTCGCCAAGGATGTGTTTCCCGTATTGCGCCACCTGACCGTCTACGACGTCACCCGCGCCCACCTGCTGGACATCATCGGCAGAGTGGAAAAGCGTGGCTCGTTGTCGGTCGCCGAGAAGCTGCGCACCTGGTTCAGCCAGCTATTCACCTACGCCTCGGTGGTGGTGCCCAACATGGGCGACAACCCGGCCAAGGATTTGGATGTGGTGGCGATGCCGCTGCCGCCGGTGGAGAACAATCCCTTTTTGCGCATGCCCGAGCTACCGGCAATGCTGCAGACGTTGCGCAAGTACAGCGGTCGCCTGAATACGCAACTGGGTCTACGTCTGCTGCTGCTCACGGGCGTGCGCACCGGTGAATTGCGCTACGCCACCCCCGATCAGTTCGATTTAGAGCGCGGTCTGTGGATCATC
This sequence comes from Burkholderiaceae bacterium, assembly GCA_041396505.1. Lineage (GTDB taxonomy): Bacteria > Pseudomonadota > Gammaproteobacteria > Burkholderiales > Burkholderiaceae_C > Hydrogenophaga. Next base: position 828 of record JAWKYL010000010.1, on the reverse strand, counting down.
CCGGTTGTCAGGCTCAAGCAACGCAAGCAGCTCACCAAGAAGAAGCGCCAGCGCTTCGCCGACATCCCGCCATACATCGTGCCACTGTCGTTGCAGGCACAAGAAGTTGTTCGTCATCTGCTGGGAAATCTGAAGCCAGCGCAGGTGTATCTCATCCCCGGCGATTGGTGCCTGAAAAAACCTCTCAGCGAGAACACGCTCAATGGCGCGCTCAAGCGTATGGGATATGAAGACCAGCTCACTGGGCACGGCGTTCGCGCCACCATCTCGACCGCGCTCAATGAATTGGGCTATCCGCCCAAGTGGGTAGACGCCCAACTTTCGCATGCCGATCCGGATCGGATCAGCGCGACCTACAACCACGCCGAGTACGTCGAGCAGCGCCGCGTCATGATGCAGGACTGGGCGGACCGCCTGGACTTGTTCGAACAGAATCAGGTCGAAGTTGCCAGCACGCACCTGACCATCACGCTGCAGGGCCTGCCCACGATTGCCGGACAGGCGGCAGCGCAGCCGCCCGCCCTGAATCCAAACGCCCCTCAGTTGATCGTTGCGCCTGCACCGGATGCGCCAGCGGTTCCAGCTTCCGTCTATCGACTTTCGGCGGTGCATCTGCCCGAGTACGCGCGCCCCACGCTGTCAGAGGTGCAGCGCGAGCGCTTGCAATTGCTGGAGATGTTCGAGGCATCCCACAACCTGTCGGTGGCCGATTACGCCAAGCTGGTTGGCAAGTCCCGCCGCTGGATCACTTACGAGATTCAGGCCGGCAATCTCCTGTCGATCCATCTGGGTCACCGTGGGCAGCGCGTCCCGGACTGGCAACTCGAC
>JAWKYL010000009.1:0-178855 GCA_041396505.1 Burkholderiaceae bacterium | reverse complement strand
TCGCACCGTTCGCTACCCCGTTTGCAGGATTGCATCGCACGCCGCCATCGGCACAATAAGCCACCTGTCACACCAAGCGCCCAAGCACACCACAGGCGCTTGCGGGCAAGCTCTTTTCCAGAATCAAAAACACAGGTGAGGCCATTGATAAAAAAGGCAGTCTTTCCGATATGGGTCGCAGCGGCAATGACCGCCTGTGCCCAACCCATGACCTCCACCAACCTGGAGTCATCAATGCTGAGTGAAATCTACGCAACCAGGATTCCCAGTGTTGCGACACAACGCGCCGACGTCAGCGGCATTGTCTCGAAGTACCTTCCCGTTGGAACCAGCAGAGCCAAAACGCTGGAACTGATCAAAGGTCTGGGGGAAGGCAAGACCGATGAGTCGACCAACCAGCTCGTCTACACCACCCACCGCGGCGAAGGGCTTTGGGGTAATCGCCGCGACATTCTTGTGAAGATTCAGTTCGACGCAAACAACAACGTCGAGTCCATCGCATCGCACATTGACAAGTCGAACAATCTGTAAATCGGGGAGCGACCATGGCCGATGAAAAGATTGAGGTGGGCTATCGCAACATTGGATCGCAGGCAGGGGTTGACTACCACCACAAGTTCCTGCTTTACACCAACAAGTCCGGCAGTCAGTACACCATCAGCGGCTGGACCGACGATGCCAACACGTCTGATGGATTGCCGTTTGGAAACATACGGGTTCTGGCGAACGCGCCATACGACTCCAGCAACCCGGACTCAAGGTCAAGACACCCCCACCAGCCACAGCACCGCGAAACCATTGCCGAGGGCGCCGACCTTTCGGCCACATGGTCTGCCATGGTTGAAAACGCCAAAAGCAAGGATAACCTCTACCCCTACGACCTGATCCGTCAGAACTCCAACACGCTGGCAGACAGTGTCCTGAAAGATGCCGGCTTACGGCAGCCCACACAGGACGGCTTCTTCGGGCATCTGGCGCCCGGTTCTGGGAAGCCACTGGATCGAGACCTTGCCCCCAGGCCGGCAGATGAGCTGGGGTTATCGAATGCTGGCGAGGCCATTTCCCTCAACAACAACCAACCGACCCCCACCGAGTTCCGCCTCGCCCTTGCGCCCGAAAGCCAGCAACTCTTGAAAGACAGTGAGCAGCAGGTCTGCGCCCTGGCCGAGCGCCACCAGCTCGGATGGGACCAGGGCATGGACAACACCGTGCATGCCGTGGCCGCCGAGGCCCGGGAGCAGAAGCTCACCGGTATCACCCATCTCAAGGTTCAAGGCGGGCTCATCCGCTTTGCGCAGTACGACGGAACTTTGTTGCGCGAAGGCCAACTCGACGCCCGCGCAGCCGCCAAGACCGACAGCGCCAAATCGCTCACGCAGCTGGCCGCCCTCGATCAGCCTGCCCAGACCCTCGCACAGGCGACTGCCGAGCTGCAAACGGCCCATGCACGCGGCCACGAAGCTCCTGTGCTTTCTCTCTGAGCGTGGGTGCCCAGCGGATGGGCGCCGCCGCCATAGAATGAGCGGATGAGCGCCAACACCCCCTCTTCCCCCGCTAAGAACAACAACGCCACGCCCTCTGCCGAGGGCGAGCACAAGGTCTCCAACTTCCTGCGACAGGTCATCGAAAAAGACCTGGCTCAGGGCACCTACGCCACCCGCCAGTGGGGTGGCGGCCCGGGCGATGCCGCCTTCCACGACGCCGGCCAGCCCGACCCGGCCAAGATCCGCACCCGCTTCCCGCCCGAGCCCAACGGCTACCTGCACGTGGGCCACGCCAAGAGCATCTGCCTTAACTTCGGCCTGGCGCGCGACTACGGCGGCGTCTGTCACCTGCGCTTTGACGACACCAACCCCGAGAAGGAAGAGAAGGAGTACGTCGACGCCATCCTTGACGCCGTGCAGTGGCTGGGCTTCAACTGGGCATCCAGCTTCAATGGCCAGCAGGAAACCCACCTGTACTACGCGTCGAACTATTTCGACTTCATGTACCGCGCGGCCGAACACCTCATCACCGCCGGCCACGCCTATGTGGACGAGCAGTCCGCCGAAGACATGCGCGTCAACCGCGGCGACTTCGGCAAGCCCGGCGTGGACAGCCCCTTCCGCGCCCGCACGCCGGACGAGAACCTGGCCCGCTTCCGCGAGATGCGCGACGGCAAGCTCGCCGACGGCGCCGCCGTGCTGCGCGCCAAGATCGACATGGCCTCGCCCAACATCAACATGCGCGACCCGGCCATCTACCGCATCCGCCGCGCCACGCACCACAACACGGGCGACGCCTGGTGCATCTACCCCATGTACACCTTCGCGCACCCCATCGAGGACGCGCTGGAGCAGATCACCCACTCCATCTGCACGCTGGAATTTGAAGACCAGCGCCCCTTCTACGACTGGCTGATGGAGCGCCTCATCGAAGGTGGCCTGCTCAAGGCCCCGCCGCCGCGGCAGTATGAATTTGCGCGCCTGAACCTGACGTATGTGATCACCAGCAAGCGCAAGCTGGCGCAGCTGGTGAACGAAAAGAAGGTCAGCGGCTGGGACGACCCGCGCATGCCCACCATCGTCGGCCTGCGCCGCCGCGGCTACACGCCCGAGGCCATCCAGCTGTTTGCCGAACGCATCGGCGTGACCAAGAGCGACTCCTGGATCGACTACAGCACGCTCGACGGCTGCCTGCGCGAAGACCTGGAAAACAAGGCCCACCGCGGCATGGCCGTGCTTGACCCCGTCAAGCTGGTGCTCACCAACTGGGCCGAAGTGTTCGGCTCTGACGGCTACACCGAAGACTGCACCCAGCCCGCCCTGCCCCACAGCACCATTGCCGAAGGCCAGACGCCGCCGCCTGACCGCGTCTTCAAGATCGGCAAGGACGTGTGGATCGAACGCGAAGACTTTGAAGAAGTGCCGCCCAAGGGCTACAAGCGCCTGTTCCCCGGCAACGTGGTGCGCCTCAAGGGCGGCTACGTCATCGAATGCACCGGCTGGGCGAAAGACGCCGACGGCAAAGTGACCGAAGTGCACGCCAAAGTGATCGCCGGCACCAAGAGCGGCACCCCCGGCGCCGACAGCGTCAAGGCCAAGGCCGCCATCACCTGGGTGGGCGCGGCCGACGGCGTGAGCGCCGAAGTGCGCCTGTACGACCGCCTGTTCACCGACCCGCAACCCGACGCGGGCGGCAAGAACTTCCTGGACGCGCTGAACCCCGACAGCCTGAAGGTGGTGACCGCCTACGTCGAACCGTCACTGGCCGCCGCGCAGCCGGACCAGAAATTCCAGTTTGAGCGCCACGGTTACTTTGTGGCCGACCGGGCGGACCATGGGGTGGGCGGGAAAGTGGTGTTCAACCGGGTGACGGGATTGAAGGATTCTTGGGGAAGTAAGTCAGTCTTTGGGCGGTGAATGGCAAGGGCCTGCCAGGCACAGCCGCGCACTTCCCCATCAATGCCCCTTAAACTTCGCTTATGCGTCCATCCCAAGCCTTGAACCTGCACCGCTCGCAAATTCGCGAGATCGCGCTGCGCCACCATGTGGCGGACGTCAGTGTGTTTGGTTCGGCCCTCCATGGCGATGATGATGAGGGTAGTGACCTAGACCTGCTAGTGGAGCCGACTCCTGCCACCACGCTACTCGACATCGGTGCCATCCGGCACGAGCTCAAGGCGCTGCTGGGGATCCAGGTTGATGTGCTGACGCCCAACGGTCTCCAGCCCAATTCCGGGACCATGTGTTGCAAGGGCTGTGCGCCTGTGAGCCGCGCCAGAAAGCCCTTCGAACGGCCGACTACCTGCAGCACATCGCGCAGGCCATCCACAATATTCAGTCGTATACCGAAGGCATGGATGCTTCGGCCTTCAAGGCGGACCGGCGAACACAGGACGCGGTCATCCGCAACCTGGAAATCATCGGCGAAGCGTGCAACAACGTCGTCAAACACGACCCGGCTCTGAGTGCTGCTCACCCGGAAGTTCCGTGGGGCTTCGCTTACGAAATGCGAAATGCTCTTGCACATGGTTATTTCACGGTGGACCTCGATATCGTCTGGGCCACCATCACGTCAGACTTGCCCCGACTGCGGAGTCAGATCAACGGATTGGGTGCGGGGTCTTAGGTCATCTGCCGCGGCGTCACTTGACCATAGCCAGACAAGCAGATCAACAACAACAGCGGAGATTGACCAACAAGTTGTCTAAAGCCGGACGGCAAGCTTCCCACCCCCACTCGCCCCAATCACCAACCGCTGCGTCGCCCGCGTAGCCCCCACATAAAACAGCCGCGCTTCCTCACGCTCGTCCTCGCCCTCGGCGGGCATGCGCCCGGCGCCTACCAGCGCCACCACCGGGAACTCCAGCCCTTTGCTGACGTGCAGCGTCATCACCTTGATGCTGTCGTGCGCGGGGTCGAACACGCTGGACGAGTTGCGGCGCAGCTGGTGCGGCAGCTTGCGTTTGCGCAGAAATTCGGCGCACATGTCCATTTCGCTGTGGTGGCGGCAGAGGATGGCCATGTCGGCCCAGGCGTGGCCTTCGCGGTGGGCGGTGGCCAGCAGCTCGGCCACCTGGGCCACTTCTTCGCGCAGGGTGGGCAGGCGCACGATGAGCGGCGCCTCGCCATCGCGCCCGCAGCTCACGGGCTTGAGCAGGGGCACGCCGTCGTCGTCCTTGTCTTCGGCGGTCAACAGATCAGCGGCGACGAGGCTGGCCGTTTGCAGGATCTGCCGCGTGTTGCGGTAGTTGATCTTGAGGATGGTGGTGCGCCCCTGCGCCTGGATGCCCACGCTCTTGAAGCTGAAGTTTTTGCTCTTCTGCGTGCGGTCGTAGATGCTCTGCGCGTCGTCGTACAGCACGAGCAGGCTGTTGGTGGCGGGGTCCACCATCTGCACCACCAGGCGCAGCCATTCGGGCGCGAAGTCGTGGCCTTCGTCGATGAGCACGGCCTGGTATTGCCCGCTGGGGATCTGGCGGCGGTCCACGCCGGTGATGACGCGCTGGACCATGTCTTCAAAGAAGGCATCCCAGGGCTGGTTCTGCGGGGGCAGGTCTTGCCCGTAGGCCACCAGTTGCTGACGACACCATTTGTGGAAGTGCACGGCGTGCACACGGTCGGCAATGCCTTTGGCGGTCATCACGCGCGCAATCTGCCGGGCCAGCGGTTCGTTGTAGCAGAGGATGAGGATGGGTTTGCTGGCCGCGGCGTCGTTGGATTTGACGGCCTTGGCCAGGTGCTCGGCACGGTAGCCCAGCAGCAGGGTCTTGCCCGAACCGGCCACGCCGTGGATGACACGATGCCCGTCGCCCAGGCTGCGGGCCAGTTGCTCCTGCTGCAAGTCCATCACGCGCATGATGCTGGGCAGTTCGGCGGCTTCGTCTTCGTCATTGACGGTTTGGGCGAACAACTCGCCGGTCACCTGCACGCGCACCTCGGGGAACATGATCCAGCGCACCCGGTCCAACTGCGGCAGCGACATGACGCCCCACATGCCATGGGGGAACATGTCCCACAGGCGGCTTTGCAGTGCCTCGGGATCCACCTGTTCGCCCATTTCGTCCTGGCAAACCACACGGTGCGGTTCGATGGCGTGGGCGAGTTCGGCCTTGTCGAACTGCGCGCGGGTGATGTTGGGTAGCACCACGCCGTAGCTCCACGGAAAGGCCAGCTTGCCCTGGTGCCGGCCTTCGGGCTGCACCAGTTGCGGGTCGCGCTCCAGCGCGTTGACCACCTGGTGCGCGTACTGCCGGGCCTGCTCCAGCGGGTTGGGAATGGTCTTGGGGCCACGCTCGCCGTGGATGTCCCAGGTCTGCTTGTTGGCCTGGATGAGGGTGGAGAGCCGGAAGTCCTTGACCTCCAGGATCAGGATGCCCCGGCGCGGGTGCATGACGACAAAGTCCGGGTGCTGATGTTTCGGTCCGACAGCCACGTCGTACCAGAGCAGGTAATCGGCGTCGAGCTTGTCTTCCAGCCGCTCGGCCACCCGCCGCTCGCCTCTGGTCATGCGGGCCACACAACTGCCCAAGGCCGGTATCAGCACCGCCATCGCCTGTCATCCCCTGTTTGATCTGAACTTGACGGCCATCATGCCAAATCTGGGGGACAAATCGCGGTCGCGATCGTTACTATTTGGAATATTTTGGGGATGAATGGGGTTCGATGCCTGCCTGACCTTCCCTGCGGCGCCTCACCCACTAGGACCCCGTACACCACTGCTGTTCGCAAGGGATACCGTCGCCATCGCCGTCCATCTCCATGCCGGGACAGTGGGCCAGGAACTGCCTGGCTTCACTTCAGGACGTCATCTGCGAACAGTGCTTGCGGCCGTCACACTGGAAGGCGGGCGCAGCGGGACTGGCCTCCGTGACCGGTGTCGCGGGGCTGCTCAGGCTTTGCGGCACAGCCTGCATGGCTGCGGTTTGCTGGGCGTAACGCATGTAGCCGTACCAGCCCACGCTGCCCACGAGCATCATCACGAGCGCGAACTGGCCGATGGATTTCAATCCGGTGCGCTCAGCGTGCCCGGTCGACCGGCCCGTGTGACGCCGGTCGCGCTCAGGTGGTCGGCTGCGCTCGGGCTTGACCTCGGTCGCAGCCCCCGGTCGGCGCAGGCGCACGGCCCGCTTGCGGCCTTCCTTGTCCAGATCGATCTCGAATGACAGCACCTCACCGACGACCGGCGGCCGGCCGTCGCGCGGGAAGGCCGAAACGTGGACAAAAAGCGCCTGACCACCCTGCTCGGCGGTCAGGAAGCCAAAGCCCCGTTCCGCGTTCCATTTTGTGAGTACACCGGTGAACCGTGGCGTGACAGTGTTCATGGCAACGAAGTGGATCCCTGTGGTGTTGGAGTGAACCTGACATCATGCCAAAGCCGGTCCGGGAAAATCCCGGCATCACCTCAGGAATACTCCCCGGTGTACATTAGCCGGAACGTCTTCCGGCCCTCCGGTCCCCTCCCCCTGCTTCCAACCACCCATGAACGCATCCACATTTTTTGAGCAGTACTGGCCCGTTCTGCTGCTGGCCCTCTGGTTTGGCTTCAAGTGGTGGAACGCCCGCCGCTTGGTGGCGATGCTGCCGCAGCTCAAGGCCAGCGGCGCCACGCTGGTGGATGTCCGCACGGCAGCCGAGTTTGCATCCGGCAACGCGCCGGGGTCGATCAACATTCCCCTGCAGGACCTGGGCAACCGCCTGAAGGAAATTCCTGCCTCGGCGCCTGTGGTGCTGTGCTGCGCCAGCGGCACACGCAGCGGCATGGCCCGCATGGTGCTGCGCAAGAACGGCTACGCGCAGGTGTTCAACATCGGCAAGTGGACCAACCTGCTGCGTTGACGGCCCGGTGGCCGGGGGACCTGGTGTGCAGTGCGCAGCCAGCCCCCGCCGACATCAGCGCCGCTCTGGCACCTGCCCGGCCTCGTCGCCCCAGATCCGGTTGATGCGGCGTCCACTCTGCACGGGCGGGCGCTCGCCGATGGTCATGTAGGCCCAGGCGTGGTCTCTGCGGCAACCACCCAAGGCTCGTACACCCCTAAAAATGTCAATCATGTTTGACATTTTTTGACAATGGTGCTCCACTCCATCCTATGAACCTCATCGACATCGGTGAACTCGTGCAAGCCCGCCGGGAGGCGCTGGGCCTTTCGCAGGCGCGGCTGGCGCGGCTGGCCGGGTTGTCGCGCGCGACCATCAACCAGCTGGAAAACGGCTCTCTGGTGGACCTGGGTGCGGCCAAGCTGTTGACGCTGCTGAATCTGCTGGGCATGGATCTGGCCGCGCAGCCCCGACCACAACATCAGGCACACGCGCTGGCCCTGCTGAGCCAGACGGCCAGCGTGAGCTACAGGCAGGCGCTGTCGCCCGGCGCTCTTGCCGACGCGCTGGTGGCCGGTGACCTGCCGCCAGCGCTGGTTCCGCATGTTGCGACGCTGCTGGACGAGGCGCCGTTGCCGCTGATCGTGGCCGGTGTGGCGGAAGTGGCCGAACGCACACACACACCGCCCAAGACACTGTGGAAACACCTGTCGGCCTGGGCACAGGCGCTGCAGTCGCCACGCTCAGCCTGGGCCTGAGTGGCGCCAGGGAGGCCATCGGGATGAACCCATCCACGCAACCGCCCACCCTGCCCGACGGGGTGTGGCGGACCTTGCTGGCCCACGCCTTCATGCTGGTGGACGAGATCGCCCGACGCGGCATCAGCGACCCGTTCTGGACCTTTGGCGGCGGCACGGTGCTGATGCTGCGGCACGGACACCGCCTGAGCAAGGACATCGACATCTTCGTGCCCGACCCGCAGTACCTGGGTTTTGTGTCGCCGCGACTGAGCGACGCTGCCGAGCGTGTGTCGGTGGACTATGTGGAGGGGCCGGGCTACGTGAAGCTACTGCGGCCGGAAGGCGAAATCGACTTCGTGGCCTCGCCCAACCTTACGGCGGAACCGTTTGACGAATGGACTCTGCTGGGGCGCAGTGTGAAGGTGGAAACAGCCGCCGAGATCGTGGCCAAGAAACTCTGGCACCGGGGTGATCGGGCTACGGCGCGCGACCTGTTCGACCTGTCGCTGGCGATTGAACGGGAGCCGGAAGCGCTGGCCACTGCAGCGCCTTACCTCGTTCGACATCGGGATGCGTTCCTGACGCAGATTGAGCAGAGGCACGCGGTGCTGAGCGCGCAGTTTGAGGCGATTGATGCGCTGGGCTACTGGCCGCGGTACGACGAAGCAGTGGAGCGGGCGAGCCGGTTTTTGAAGGAACTGCCTGCCGTTTGACGCGGCGCAGGTGTTCAACATCGGCAAGTGGACCAACCTGCTGCGTTGACGGTTCAGAGGCCCGGGGGCCTGGTGTACAGCGCGCAGCCCGCCTCTGCCGGCCTCAGTGCCGCTCTGGCACCTGCCCGGCCTCGTCACCCCAGGTCCGGTTGATGCGGCGTCCGCGCTGCACGGGCGGGCGCTCGCCGATGGCCGCGGCCCAACGTTGCACGTGGGTGTATTCGTGCACCGACAGGAACTCGCCGGCGCCATAGATCTTGCCTTCGACAAGCGCGCCATACCAGGGGTAAATGGCGATGTCGGCAATCGAGTATTCGTCCCCCGCCATGTAGGTGCGCTCGGCCAGATTTCGGTCGAGCACGTCCAGCTGGCGCTTGACCTCCATGGCAAAGCGGTTGATGGGGTACTCGAACTTCTCGGGCGCGTAGGCGTAGAAGTGGCCGAATCCGCCGCCCAGGTAGGGGGCCGAGCCCATCTGCCAGAACAGCCAGTTGAGCGCCTCGGTGCGCGGCCCGTGGGCCTTGGGCAGCAAGGCGCCGAACTTCTCGGCCAGGTACAGCAGGATGGACCCCGACTCGAACACGCGGGTGGGCGTCTCGGTGCTGCGGTCCAGCAAGGCCGGAATCTTGGAATTGGGGTTGACCTCGACAAAGCCGCTGGAGAACTGGTCGCCCTCGCTGATCTTGATCAGCCAGGCGTCGTACTCGGCGCCGCTGTGGCCCAGGGCCAGCAGCTCTTCGAGCATCACCGTCACCTTCACGCCATTGGGCGTGGCCAGCGAATACAGCTGCATCGGGTGCTTGCCGACCGGTAGCGCCTTCTCGTGCGTGGGTCCGGCAATGGGGCGGTTGATGTTGGCAAACTGGCCGCCGCTGGCCTTGTCCCAGGTCCAGACGGCGGGTGGGGTGTAGGGGGTGGTTGGGTTGCTCATCGGTACATCCTATGCCAGCCGTCGCAACCTTGCATGACACCGAGAAATTCCGGCCATTGCCCCCCGCATCCCTCGTTCTAGGGACCCCGTCCCCATGAGGGATGGCATTGCGCCGGGCACAGGCGTACACCTGTCGGACCGGCCAGCACACCGCTGTCCGGCTGCCTACAGGACGGTCATTCCGGCCTGCGCCCAGCCACGCGAATCCGGAGGTACCCCGATGGCTTTCACCGACAACTGCGACATCTTCGCGTCCTTTCATGAGGACGGGTTCAATCGCATCATCGACCACGTGCGAAGGCAACGCCCTTCGCTGTTCAACTACGCAACCGAGGCGGTCGCCCGCAACGGCAAGCTGCTGTGCAAGTCAATTGACGTGCATCCGGTCGTCGACCTGCGCCACAACCCCCACGTCACCATCGCGGACCCGCTGCCGATCCCTGGCACGAACTACGGCGTGAACTTCGCGGTGCAGCTGACCGAACTGGCCATCGACTTCCACCCGGGCCAGGTGGTGACGCCCCTGCCCCCGGAGCTGGGGCCGCCCCTGAAGGCGCAGCGCCTGGCCATCAAGGTGACCGTGTGCGGTGGCATCGGCTGCCCGGACCGGGAGGTGATTGACCGCCTGATCCCGCCACCCAGGGTGCCCGGTCGCGACACCGACGGCAAGGAACCGCGCGACGAGCCCGTCGTCGCCCTGCCGGTCCGCGAGCTGCACTGCTTCTGCCTGGAAGCCTACGTCACCGGCGGCCTGCGCATTGCGACCTATGCCGGCAAGCCGTACCTGGAGCCGTTTCTCGACGGCTTCGAGATCGTCGACATCAAGCCCGAGGGGCTGGAGAACAGCCTGGAGTGCTACATCGGGCTGCTGCTGAGACTGGCCGTGCTGCCGGGCCTGCGCATCCTGCTGGAGCGCGCACCGCTGAACCTGACGCAGGGCGCCACCGACCTGTTCCCGCAGCCGACCAACGTCACCCTCTCGGCCATGCCCACGTCCGCGGCCTTGCCGAACAACCCGGCCATCGAGGACGACCAGCTCAAGGCATTCATCAAGGCGGAGGTGAACTGACATGGCACACCTGACCATCGCGGCCTCGGAGAAGACCTTCGAAGCCCTCTTTGAAACCCTGCGGGACAACTTCCAGCTCGACCTGAGCGACAGCGCGGACTTCGGCCCGTTCAGCGCGGCCTATGCCGTCAAGGCACATCTCGAAGGCGGCAGCGTCGACCTGCGCGCCGACAACACGGTCCAGATCAAGGAGCTGGACATCAAGTGGGACCAGCTGGACCTGTCGCTGGGGCTGGACATTCCCGAGATCTGCGTCGGCGGCTTCTGCATCATCCCCAATCCCTTCGGTGGCTGCATTCTGCGGGCGCCCCGGTTGTGTGCCTTCAGCGCCGATCCGGACATCAGCCTGACGCTGCCATTGGGAGGACTGCTGACGTCGGAGCTGTCGGTGACCGGTTCACTGCTGACGCGCTACGCCACCAACCCGGCACGCCCGGCCGGCATGAACGATTGGGACGCCCAGGACGCCGTGCCGTCGCTGGCCAGCCACTGGCAGCTGTTCGTCGACCCGCAGTTCGTCGACGTCGACATCTTCGACATCGCCGACATCGTGGGCGACCTGCTGGAGAACGCGGTCAACGCCGCCATCGACAACCTGCTGGGTTTTCTGCCCGGCTGGGCGCGCGATCTGCTCAAGGCGTTGCTCGGTCCGGTCATCGACCTCATCCGGGCGATTCTCGACATTCCGGACGACATTCAGGAATGGATCTCGGACCTCCTGAATGTCAGCTTCGGCCTGCTCGACATCGTGTTGCAGCTGGTGGCCGACCACTTTGCCGCCAAGACGCCGCTGCACCAGATCGAGGACCCCTACCCGATCCTGGAAGCAACGGCCAATCCGAACCCGGGCGCGCCTACCCATCTGATCCCGGTCAAGATTCCGATCCGCGACCTGCGGGTGTTCAACAACGACGTGGAAATGGTTCTTGAAGCCGATGTGGGGTGATGACATGCAAGCCAGACTGAACATGCTGCTTTTGAACACGAGCACCTTTGACAGCGGTGCACTCGGCCCGCTGGCGATGGTGGTGCACAACTTCGCCGAGACCGGACGCTACAGCGCCATCATCCAGCGCAACGGCCGGCCGGTCGGCGAAACGGCCTTCACGGTGGACAAGGCCTCAGATGCCATGCAACTGGACATCGACCTGTCCGCGTTCGGCTCAGCCCACAGCGCCCGCCCCGACGGGAAGGACTGCGCCTGCCATGGCCAGGGTGACGCAGAGGCCACGCCCCGGGTGTCGCCCCAGGGTCACGTTCTGTTCCATGCCGGCCAAGGCAGCGGCTACGCCGTCACTGTCGTCAACAGCCACGGCAAGGCGGTGTTCGACAGCACGCGACTGGAGGACGGCGACCTGTTTGCCCTGTCCCTGCTGGAGCCCACGGCCTATCGGCTCGAGAACACGGTCAGCGGTGCCAAAGGGCAGATCCAGGTCGCCTTTGACGAGTCGACCGCCCGCAACATCCGCAGCCTGCCGACGCAGTATGTGGAGGCGCAGGGCAAGTCGTTCTCCAGCAGCCAGATCGCCCTGGCCTCCACCCAGGGCCTGGTGTTTCGCATCAAGGACCCGGCCCGCATCGTGATCGCACGGGAAGGTGGCGAACGCCCCGTGCGCGGCCAGCCGGTCCTGCGCTGGCAGAAGCCGTCGCCAGCGCACAAACCGGCGACCAGCGCCCGCTGAGGCCCGGCCAGCCAGGGCCATGGCATGGTCCTGGCCGGTGGAGATTCCTGCTGCATACACCTGCGGTCTGCCCGCTCGCCTCAATCTCTGCCAGATCCTGACAGGCATCCGCCAGAAACCGACACCGTCTGGCGTCGACGCGCCCTAGATTCCTGATCGTCAGCGACGCAACAGGGTCTGCCCCGAGACGGCCCGATTTCAACAGGAGACATGCAGTGAATCAGCCAGCCATCAAACCCGTTCTGGACGCCATCCTGGCCCAGACCACACAACGCCACGGTGGCGCCCCCGGCGTGGTTGCCATGGTCACCGACCGCCAGGGCAACATCTATGAAGGCGCTTCCGGCACCTGTGAAATGGGTCAGGACCGGCCCATGACCACCGATTCGGTGTTTGCGCTTTTTTCCACCACCAAGGCACTGACAGGCACCTGCGCCATGCAACTGGTCGAAGAAGGCCTGCTGGATCTGGATGCGCCGGCCGGCCAGTATGTGCCGGACATCGACCAGATTCAGGTGCTGGATGGCTTCGACAGCAACGGCCAGCCGCGCACCCGGATGCCCCGCCGGCCGGTGACCGTGCGGGACCTGTTCCTGCACACCTCCGGGCTGAGCTACGAGTTCTTCAGCGCCAACGACCTGCGCTACCGCACCGCCAGGGAGATCCCCACGGTCATTGCCTGCAACTACGACTCGATCCGCACCGTGTTGCAGCACGAACCGGGCGCGGCCTGGACCTATGGTGTCAACCTGGACTGGCTGGGCCGCATCGTGGAGACGCTGCGCGGACAGCGCCTGGGCGACGTGATGGCCGAGCGCATCTTCGGCCCGCTGGACATGAAGGACATCGGCTTCAGCCTCACCGACACCATGCGCTCGCGCCGCGTGACGATCCATGACCGTGCCGCCGACGGAAAGCTCACGCCACTGCCCGACCTGGCATTGCCCGATCCGCCACCCATGGACATGGGCGGCCATGGCCTCTATGGCCCGGTCGGCGAATACATGAAGTTCATCCGGATGATGCTCAACGACGGCAACGGTCCGAACGGGCGAGTGCTCAAGCCGCAAACCGTGCAGGCCATGACACACGACGGCCTGGCCGACATGGGCCTGTCCTGCGGCGGGTGGACAAGCTCCATCGCGTCGCTCAGCAACAGTGGCGAGTTCTTTCACGGCACCCCCAAGGGCTGGGCCTACACCTTCATGACCAACCGTGAGCGCACGCCATCAGGCCGGCCCGCTCACTCTCTGATGTGGGCAGGCCTGGCCAACTGCTTCTACTGGATCGACCGAGCCACAGGCCTCGGCGGCTATTGGGCAACACAAATCCTGCCTTTCCAGGATGCGGCCGCCTATCCCGGCTTTGTCGAATTCGAATCGGCTGTCTATCATTACCGCTGAGTCCCGGGGCCCGCGCCCTTCGCGGGCCACAGGAGACCGCCGCCATGCAAGCCATTCGCAATGTCCTGGTGACCGATGCTGCCGGCGCGCCCAGCACGCGGCACCGGCTGGTGGCTTCGTCCGACTGGGACGAGACCCAGCACTGGTGCAGACAGGTCTACATGCCCTACGACGCGACACCGGTCGGGCCGGCGCACTTGCCCAGCTCGGTGCTCGATGCCGTACGCATCGGCCAGCTCACGCTCAGCCGGTTCAGTTACGGCATACCCGTCCGTCTGACCGGCTTTTCTGCCGACGCCGGCACAGGCATGGTGCTGACGACCCTGCGCGGCGCCATCCGCCACTGGTCTGGTGGCCGCACGTTCAGCGACACCGGGGTGGGCGAGGCCTTCCTGATCGACAACTCGCGGGCGCACTACCGCCTGGATGCCGACCCCCACCACCTGCAAGTGAACCTGACCTTCCGGCACGATGCCATGGCGGCCCTGCACGAGCGCTGGTTCGGCCAGCCAGCCGACGAACGCATGTGGACGCACCCGTTCCGGTTCGGCGGCTCGCAGTCGAGCTGGATCCATCTGCTCGCCTACGTGTGCCGGTGCATCACCGAAATGCCCGATCAGGTCGAACATGGCGCACTGGGTCGCCACCTGGAGGAAATGGTCGGCGTGCATCTGCTCACCCTGTGGCGTCAGCAACTGGCCAGCCCACAGGAACCCACGCTGCACAACGTCGTGCCCAGGCATGTGGTGCTGGCCGAGGAGCACATGCGCAGCCACGGACGCGAGGCGCCCACCCTCAGCGACATCGCACGGGCCGCGCATGTGAGTGTGCGTACCCTGACGGCCGCCTTCCGGTCGTATCGCGGTTGCACGCCCATGCAGGCCCTGCGCGAATTGCGGTTGCAAGGCGTGCACAACGAACTCATGGCCGCCGCGCCCGGCACGTTGGTGCGCGACGTGGCCGAGGCCTGGGGCTTCGCCCATCTCGGCCTGTTTGCAGCCAGCTACCGAAGCCGGTTCGGCGAGTCGCCGTCCGACACCCTCAGGCGGCACTGAAGCGCGGCCAGCGCCCGGCCAGACCTGTGCCCCCGTTCACCCCGCCCTGTGCACCGCTTTCTGGTGCAGCGCGTTGCGGTGCGCCAGTGCGGGAAACAGCCGCCACCAGGCCGCCACGATCATCAGGGTGCCCACACCGCCCAGCAGGACGGAGCCGACCGGCCCCAGCCAGGCGGCGGTCACCCCCGACTCGAACTCGCCCAGCTGGTTGCTGGCGCCGATGAACACGGAGTTGACCGCGCCCACGCGGCCGCGCATGCCGTCGGGTGTCTCCAGCTGCACCAGCGACTGCCGGATAACCACACTCACCATGTCCGAGGCGCCGCTGATCCACAGCGCGGCAAAGGCGGCGGCGATGCTGGTGGACAGTGCAAAGCCGATCATGGACACACCATAGACGGCGACCGAGCCGAGCATCCACGCACCGACGCGGCGAGAGAGGGGAAACCGCGCGAGCGTGACCCCCACCACCACGGCACCCAGGGCCGGTGCGGCACGCAGCAGGCCCAGTGCCTCCGGGCCGGCATGCAATATGTCCTTGGCAAAGATGGGCAGCAAGGCCGTTGCACCGCCCAGCAGCACGGCGAACAGGTCCAGCGAGATGGCACCCAGCATGACCGGACGCTGCCAGATGAAGCGGATGCCGGCGGTCAGCTCGTCCAGCCCGGGCGCGCCCGACCGGGCTGCCCCGGCCGGCACCGCCCGGTGCCGGATGCTCAGCACGAAGCTGGCCCCGAGCAGCAGAAGCAGCAACGAACTGCCATAGACGACGGCGGCGCCGGCATGGGTCGGCGCACCCTCGTAGGCGCCCAGGGCATACAGAAGGCCCCCCAGCGCCGGACCCGCGATGATGGCCGCCTGCATCGAGGAACTGGCCGCCGCGACGGCGCGTGCCAGCATGGCCTGCGGCACCAGGTTGGGCAGCAGGGCCTGCTGTGCCGGCATTTGCAGGGCACGGGCGGCGCCCAGCAGCACCGAGGTCATGAAGATAAGGCCAGGGCCGATCCAGCCCTGCAGGCTCGCCAGCGCCAGCAGCACGGCCACCACCGCCTGCAAGGCCAGGCTGCCCACGAGCAACAGGCGCCGGTCATGCCGGTCGACCAGATGCCCGGCGGGCAGTGTCAGCAGCAGGGCTGGCAGGAACTGGGCCAGGCCCACCATGCCCAGGTCCCAGGCCTGGCCGGTGAGGGCGTACATCTGCCAGCCCAGGGCCACCATCAGCATCTGGTTGGCCGATCCGCCGCTGACGCGGGCGGCCATCAGGCGCAGGTAGTCGTGTTGACGGAGCAGCCGGTCATTCGTGGCTGGGACGGGCGATGCGGACATGAGGCAGACGAATGAACGGACAGACGGCCGCCATCATGCCAAAGGCCGGCGCTTCGCGCTGGCCAGGCCTGCGGTCACCTGCGACCGCGTCCGCAGAAGCGCCGCTCAGTGGTGCAGCACCTGCCGGATGGAGTCGGCCAGTTCGGAGGCCACGAACTTGGCGACGTAGGCGTCTGCACCCACGGTTCTCACGTGCGCCTCGTTGGCCGTACCGGTCAGGGACGAATGGATGACCACCGGGATCGACCTGAACCGCTGGTCCTGCTTGATGTTGCGCGTCAGGGTGAATCCGTCCATCTCCGGCATTTCCAGGTCGGTCAGCACGACGGCCACCTTGTCCTGCACCGTCCGGCCCTCGGCCCGCGCCTCCTGCTCCATGCGCTGCAGGCGTTCCCAGGCCTCCTGTCCGGTCTTGGTCATGATGTAGTTTGCGCCCATCGCATTGAGCCCCTGCTCGATCATCATGCGGGCCACCGGCGAATCGTCGGCAGCTAGGATGACGGAACCTTCGGGCAGCTGGATCCCCGTGCCCACGTTCTGCGGGTCCGGATCCTGCCCGAGCGCCGGCATCACCTTGCGCAGGATCTGCTCGACATCCAGCACCTGGACCAGACGCGAGCGGTCGGCATCGCCGTCGAGCTTGGCAATGCTGGTGACCAGATCGCCTCCATTGCCTTCGGCGGCCAGCACATTGCTCCAGTCCAGACGGACGATTTCGTCGACCTCCTCCACCGCAAAGGCCTGCGTGGTCCGGGCATACTCAGTCACCATCAGGATGGTGAGCCCCTGTCGGGGCCTGCAACCCACGACCGCCGGCAAGTCGATCACCGGAATGATCTGCCCCCGGATGTTGGCCACGCCCAGGACATGCGGCGGCGCATTGACCATGGCCGTGACGCTGGGCATCACCATGATCTCGCGCACCTTGAATACATTGATGCCGAAGAGCTCCCGGCGGTCGCTGTCGGGCGCCTCGCCCAGGCGAAACAGCATCAGTTCGAACTGATTGTTGCCGGTGAGCTGGGTACGCTGATGTGCGTCGTGCAACGCGGTGGTCATGGATGGGTCTCCCTGGTGTGACTGCCCCTCCAGCATAGGGGAGGTGCCCTGTCCGTCAAACCTTCATCTGCGCCACGGAAAGCCGGCTGTTCGTGCCTTATGCCACGGCCTCGGATGGCCTGGCGCACACGCACGGGCGGCATCGGCCGGTCAGCCGGCGTGCCGCTCGACCATCTCGAACGTCCACTGCGCGCGGCGTTCGTACCACCGGTCGGCCGCGTGCTCGTGTGCAGCGGCCAGGGCGCGGGCAGTCAGCGCCGCCAGGCGTTCCCGGTCGCGGTCCAGCCCGACCAGAGTGGCCACGGCCGTGGACTGGCTTCCGGCCAGATCCTGCGGCAGCAATACCGCCGCCTGGTCGGTCTCGGCACGTTCGGCGACGTAGTCGATGGCGCTGGCCACCAGGGGCAGGCCGGCCGCATAGCCGTCGAAGATCATGCGCGGCGTCTCGTCGATGCGCGGCGTGAACAGGAGGGCATGGGCGCTGGCCAGGCGTTGCAGCAACTGGGGACCGTAGGGCATGGCACCATGGAAATGCACTGCATCGGCCACGCCCTGCTCGGCGGCACGCCTGCGCAAGGCCTCCATGTCGGGGCCGCCGCCAATCACGTCGAACACGACATCGGCCCCGGCCTTGCGTGCCTGGGCCACTAGGTCGATCGACAGGTCGACGCCCTTGATGTCCACCAGGCGTCCGCAGAAGACCAGCCGCAACGGTCCCTCACGCCGGAGCAGCTGGCCGGTGCGCTCTTGCACCACGTCGGCCGCCACGATTTCACGGGAGAGATAACTGGTGTCCTCGATCGGGTGCCAGACGCGCGAGAAGCCGCCGTAGCGGGCGGCCGTGGTGCGCCCCTTGAGCATGACCAGGTCGGCCTGTGCGCAGGCCCGGCGCCCCTGCCGTTCGTACAGCGCCGCATGCACGCGCGACTCCATCTGGCGCGGCCACGACAGCTGCGGACGTGCGCGCTCCATGCGCAGGACGATGTCCTGGTCGACGACGAAGACCACCGGTTTGCCCGCCCGGTGCGCCACGTCGACCGCCGCCACGCAGAAGGGGCGGAAGGCGTCGCCTATCGTGGCGTGCACCACCTGCGCCTGTCGTGTGAGTTCGGACACCTGCGCTTTCCAGCGTCCGTGCGCACCCGTCGTCCAGTAGTCGCGCAGGCGCAGGCGCGCATCGAATGACGGCACCAGCCCGATGCCGTCCTGCCCGACCGTGCAATCCTCCAGCAACTGCTCGGAACCGGCCTCCAGCGGCAGGGTCGGCGCCACAACCATGAGCGGACCGAAGCGGCCCTGCAGCGAATCCCGCAGCAGTTCCAGCGACCGCTTCCATTCTGTGCCGATGCAGCATCGTGCGCCATCGACATGGACAGGCACGGCAATGGGTACCAGATACATGGGCCCGTCCGGTGTGTTCAGTGCGTGGCGCCAGCGGCGACTCGCAGGTCTTCGTGCGTCTGCAGCGCACAGCGCAGCAGCACGCGCAGGGCCCTCACGATGTCGTCCTGCGCCATGCTCGGTGCGCCCTGCTCCGGCAGCCAGGGCACATGCACGAATCCGCCGCGCACCGCGTTCAGGCTCGGGTCGGTGGCCAGGCGGTGCATCAGGCTGTAGAAGACATGGTTGCAGACAAAGGTGCCGGCCGTCTGCGACACCTCGGCCGGCAGGCCGGCGCGCGTCAGGGCCGCCAGCATGGCCTTGACCGGCAGCGTGGTGAAGTAGGCAGCAGGACCGTCCGATTCCACCGGACAGTCGACCGGCCGGGCGCCGGCGTTGTCCGAAATGGTGGCGTCATCGACATTGATCGCGACGCGCTCCAGCGAGATGGCGGGTCGTCCGCCCGCCTGCCCCACACACACCACCAGTTCGGGACGCAACCGGTCGATCCACCCATCCAGCACATGCCGCGCCTGACCAAATGCCGTAGGCAACTGGACCGAGACAATACGGCGACGCAGCAGCATCCGGCCATTCAGGGCCTGCACCGCCTGCCAGCTGGGGTTGACCGGCGAACCGTTGAACGGGTCGAACCCGGTGAGCAGGACCACCGGCCTGGCCGGCCGGCGATCTGGAGAGGACTCGGGCATGGACGGGTCAGGGACGTGCCACGCGGCTGCGCAGGCCGGCCAGCACAGCCTGGACGCGGCGTTGCTGATCGGCACCGGTACGCACCAGCATCTTTTGGCCGGCCGACAGGCGGGCCAGCGACGGATCGGTGAATTCGTAGCGCACCCAGGGTCGGGTCGATGCCACCGGACCCTTGACCTCGACCAGGCCCACCGCCAATGGTCCGTCGGGCACAGGCGTGGCGATCAGGTGGTCCAGCACCTGAACCAGCCGGTCGTTGAAGTAGCGCCCGGGATAGCCCAGTTCCACATAGGCCTGCTGGAACAGGGGATACAGGCCCCGGTAGAAGGCCACCGCCACATCCTGGTCGACCGCTTCCGCCAGTTGCACCAGCGGTGCATACCGGCGCGCATTGTCGGGGTGGACAGTCTCCTGGCCATCTGCACCGCGCTGCGTGGCAAACCGGCCCGCTGCCGGATTCACCGGCCACAGGCGCGGCGCCGCGTGCGAGCCATCGAGGTTGTCCACCGTGGCCACGACGCGCCGCACCCAGGCATCGGTCGGGACCATGGACAGCAACTTCTCGCGACCCAGCAGCTGCGTCAGGCGCTGCGTGACCAGGGCGTCCGAAGCGTCCAGTGCCGGCAGCCCGGCCGCGCCGGCCTGCGAGGCGCCGCTGCCCTCCTGTGGCATGGCGTCGATCGGATGGCGCGGCTCCGTAGCCGCCGTGTCTGTGGCATCGGACGCTGCCGGTGGTGCTGCTTCAGGTGGTGTGACCGGTGCCGGATCGGCCGGCACGGCGGCAGGAGCGGCGGCCGGCGCGGCGGCAACGGGCGCAGCTTCCTGCCGGCTGTCGAAGTAGCGCCAGCCCAGCACGGCAGCGGCGACTAAGGCTACCGCCAGCACGACAAGCATCAGGCCGCTGCGTTCGGTGGGGGGGCGGATGGGGTGTTCGCGTTGGTCTTCCATGGCAATGGTGATGGGCCAGAACCGTCCTGCATCCCACGGACCGGGCGCGCAGGTCGGGCTGGACATGCGGTGGATATCTGAGACACTGTACCCGACCTTGCACCCCCCTGCCTTCGTGGAGACCCCCATCGTGACCCGATCCAGGCCTTCCTCCGGGCCGGATGCCGCCGACGAGCCGGCATCGGCCTTTGCCAGCGCCATCTTGCCGCTGTTCGGCAAGGTCCCCACATCCAGCCTCCAGAAGAGCGCCACCCCCCAGGTCGACGCACGTCATCAGGCCAATGCCACCGCGGCCAAGGCGGCTCTGGCCGCCGGTGCCCTGGCGCTGCCACCGGGCGCTCTGGGCTGGCTGACGCTGCTGCCCGAGATGGTGGGTGTGTGGCAGATGCAGCGCCAGCTGGTGGCCGACATAGCCGCCATCTATGGCAAAGGGCAGCAACTGACGCCGGAACAGGTGGTCTACTGCCTGTTCCAGCATTCGGCCGGCCAGGGTGTGCGTGACCTCGTGGTTCGCGTGGGCCAGCGCACCCTGGTGCGTCGCGCCTCACCTCGCCTGGTGGGCCTGATCTCGCGGCGTATTGGCGCCAGCCTGGCCCGGCGCGCCTTCGGTCGCGGTGCCGCGCGCTGGCTGCCCGTGGTCGGCGCCGTGGGCGTGGGCGCCTATGCGTACTACGACACGGCCCGCGTGGCGGCCACCGCCATCGACCTGTTTGACGGGGTCATCGAGATCGAGGCCCGGGTGACCGACTGAGCCCCCTGCAGATTTACTGACCGGGCTTGAATCCGGACTTGCGGATCGGCTCGCCCCAGCGCTCGTAGTCGGCCTTCACGATGGCCGCCAGCTTGTCCGGACCATAGCCCGTGGGCTCCAGGCCCATTTCGATCAGGCGCTGCTTGACCTCCGGGTCGTTGACCGACTCGATGGCTGCCTTGGACAGACGCTCCACCACATTGGGGGGGGTGCCGGCTGGTGCAAACAGGGCATACCAGGGCGTGGCCACCAGGTCATAGCCTTTCTCACGGAAAGTCGGTACATCGGGGAAGGTCGGACTGCGCTTTTCGCCGGCCACGGCCACCAGAGTGGCACGCCCGCTCTGGACCAGCGCCCGGATATCGGCCGCCACGGTGGACAGCGCGGCAATCTCGCCTCCTGCAATGGCGGCCATGGCGGCGGCCGTCCCCTTGTAGGGCACGTGGGTCAGCTCGACACCAGCCGCCTTTCCAAACATCACACCAAAGAAATGGGGCAAGGTGCCCGGGCCGGCCGAACCGTAGAAGCTGTTGTTCTTCGGATCGGACTTGACCCACTTCACGTATTCCTCCAGTGTCTTGGCGGGCACATTGGCAGCCACGCCCAGCCCGATCTGGAAGTCGCTCAGGTGTGCGACGGGCACAAAGTCCTTCTGCGGGTCGTACTTGAGCTTGCCGGCATACGAGTGAGGAAAGATGGACATGCTGGCCACCGGTGTCATCAGCAGGGTCAGTCCGTCGGGGGCTGCTGCCTTGACCGCCTGATTGGCCAGCTGACCACCCGCCCCGGCCCGGTTCTCGACGATCACGGCCTGTTTCAGTCGGGCGGACATGGCCTGCCCCACCACCCGTGAAATGGCATCCGACGTGGCACCGGCCGGGTAGCCGACGACGATGCGAATCACATCGCCCTGGGCCTGGGCACCAAAGGCCAGGGTCGAGAGGCAGGTGGCCAGCACGAACTGGCGGCGAACGGAATTGACAAATCGCATGGCTGTCTCCTGGTTTTCGTGGATGGAACGGCCTGCAAGCTTAGGTGGCGGGGCTATAGTTGCACAAATCAATCATCGCTGGGAGAAACCCGGACCCGAGGACGACCCCATGCACCCCTTGCGTGACCCCGGTCGGCTGACCGATCTCATCAATTTCCGGCTCCAGCGCTGCTTCTCCATCAGCGGCGCACCGGTGGTCCGTCTGCTGGAGGGTCGATACAGCATCACCCGACGCGAGTGGCGCCTGCTGGCCACACTGGCCGAACAAGGACCCCTGTCGCCATCGGTGCTCGACGTGAAGGCCGAACGCCAGAGCGGCGGTTCCAGGCGGGCGCTCCACGCCCACGAGGACGCACAGAGCTGACGCATTGCGTCGCGGCACGGCGCGAAATATGCGAACATGAAAGCCATGAATTCCGAGACCACCGACACCAGCCAGCCACGCATCGTCGGCTACCATGCCCACGTCTATTTCGACACAGCGACACGGGATCAGGCACGCGCACTGTGCGAGGCCGCCGCAGAGCGATTCCCACTCAAAATGGGACGCATGCATGATCAGCCGGTCGGACCGCATCCGGACGGGAGTTGCCAGCTGGCCTTCAAGGCCGCGCTTTTTGCCGATGTGGTGCCCTGGCTGGCCCTGCATCGAGACGGCCTGGTGGTGTTCCTTCACCCCATCACCGGCCAGGACCTGATCGATCACCGCGACCGTGCCATCTGGATGGGGGCCGTGCGCCCCCTCGACCTGAGCGTCCTGCCTGAGTACAGCGTCGAATACGACCTCTGATCCATTGCCATGAACTTCGCCGAACGCCTGCGCCAGCTTCCTTCCGTCGCCCACCTGTCGGCACTCGAACTCACCGACGCATCCGGTCAGGCCGTGGCCACCATCGAGAACCGGCCAGGCCAGACCGGCTCGCTGGCCATCTACCATGCCCTGTCGCTCGAGGGCCAGGGCTGGATCACGCCCGCCCTGGCCACCCAGGGGCTGGACTGGTATGCCGAACACACGGCCGATGCCCTGGCGAATCCGGGCAAGCACCCCAACATCGACCGGTTGCGATCCTGGTCGACTGGACAGACGAGCCACGGCGTGCGCCTGATACCGACCGCAAGCTGAGCAGCCGGTACATCCGGGCGTCGACGCTTCGTCGACGTTTCGTCGAAATTTGTGCACCGCACACGGCGCGCCAGCGGCCGGGCCGCGAGGACACTCGGCGTTGGCACTTGCCAGCACAACCGATATGTCCCTTACCGAGCCTCGCCTGTTGGTCCAGATTTCGGACACCCATATCCTGCCGGAGGGATGCTGGCTGGACGACCTGGTGGACACCGCCCAGGCCCTGCGCGAGGCAGTCCGGCGCGTACAGATGCTCCGGCCCCGTCCCTTGGGCGTACTCATCACCGGCGACCTGGTCGAGGGCGGTTCGGCGGCCGCCTACCGCCATTTGCGGCGCTTGCTTGCGCCACTGGACATGCCGGTGTGGCTGCTGCCCGGCAACCACGATGACCGGGCCCTGCTCCGGTCCGCTTTTCCCGACCATGACTGGCTGCAGGCCCGGGCTTCGGGTGCCTTCATCCAGTACACGGTGGACCTGCCCGGGCTGCGTCTGGTGACATTGGACACGGTGGTTGCCAACGCCAGCCACGGTAGCCTGTGCAACGACCGCCTGGATTGGCTCGACCACACCCTGGGCCAGGCACAGGACGTGGCCACGATGATCGCCATGCACCACCCGCCGTTTGCCACCCACATCGGACACATGGATGCCATGGGCCTGCGCGAAGGCGCCAACCGGCTGGCGGACATCGTGGCCCGGCACCGGCAGGTCGAACGCATCGTCTGCGGACATATCCACCGCAGCGTGCAACGGCGTCTGGCCGGCACGGTGGTCATGACCGTGCCGTCGACAGCCCATCAGATCGCGCTTCAGTTCGGCACCACCACTGGCTGCTTCACGCTGGAGCCACCGGCCCTGGCCCTGCACGTGTGGCACAGCGGACCGGATATCGTCTCGCACCATCTGCCGGTCGGGCATTTTCCAGGGCCATTCCGGTTTGCCTGAGCACGGCAACGGCATCCGTCGGCAACATCAGATGCAAATACCGTAACCGGGCGCAACCCGCACCGGAGCCGATGCGACACACCGATACACTCGAACCTGTCCTCCACCTTTGCCCGACCGGGATACCGTCATGAAAACCACCTGCCTCAAATCCCTGCTTGTCGTTGCCGCCGGCCTCGGGGCCGCCGGTGCCGCCCAGTCCCAGACCGTCTATGGCGAACTGGGTTACTCCGCCATGACCGCCAGCCTGTCCGTGCCCCTGCTGGGCGTTTCCGCCGAGGCCAAGCCCGCCATGGGCCGGGCCATCATCGGCGTCTCGCCCCTGCTCGGCCTGACGTTCGAAGGCCTGGTGGCCGGTCACATCAACGACGACCGTTTCAACAGCACCGGCAGCCAGATTCTCAATGGCAATGCCAAGATCAACCAGATCATGGGTCTGTACGTTGGCGGACGGCTTCCGCTGGGACCGGTGGAGCTGTACGGTCGCGTGGGCATGGCCCAGACCGAGATGGAGTTCAAGGGCCTGGGCAAGGCCGACGACGACGACGTCTCCTATGGTGGCGGCATTCGCCTTGTCCCGGGCAAGAACCTGACCTTCAGCCTGGACTACATGAACTACTACAACAAGGGCGGCGCCAAGCTCGATGGCTACACGCTGAGCGTCGGTTTCCGGTTCTGAGCCCCGGCAGCCCACCGGCTGCAAACGTGCAAAGAGCGCCCTCGGGCGCTCTTTCCGTTTTCTGAGGAGGTACTCTCCCTCGCCTCAGGGCAGGAAGTTCAGCCCCTCGGGCAGCGCGCCGGACAGCGGCACCTCGAAGAAGGGACCTCCAGCGTCGGGATCGAAGGTCAGCGTACCGTCGCTGGCGAAAAACACCGCCATCTGCATCTGCGCCCCGATGGCGTACGGTATGGCCGGCAACAGGGCGATGTTGGTCAGGAAGGTGTGCGGATTGCGCGGCAGGGTGGTGTCGTTGGCGTAGGCCAGGTCGTGCCGGTAGTACGTGGTGCGGTCTGCCAGGCCACCAGCGCGAACGATGGCGGTCGTGGTCGGGTTCGGCACGGTGATGTCACCCTTGGCCATCTGGAGGATGACCGCCTTGGGTGCATGCCCGGCCGGTGGCTGCCTGCGGATCATCGACGCGTACGAGACGGGATTGCCCGATTGCTGCACCCACTCGGTGCGGTCCAGCACGTCGGCAATGGCCAACGCGCCCGGCACGTCATTGACCAACGGCGGCTGGTCGCGCAGCGGGATGTTTTCGTTGAAGTTCAAGGGTACTGGCAGCGTGGCCGTCGGAGCCAGGTTGAGCAGCGGCG
Source organism: Burkholderiaceae bacterium (assembly GCA_041396505.1). GTDB lineage: Bacteria > Pseudomonadota > Gammaproteobacteria > Burkholderiales > Burkholderiaceae_C > Hydrogenophaga. Next base: position 153,412 of record JAWKYL010000009.1, on the reverse strand, counting down.
GCTGGCGCAGCGCCAGCGAAAGGCCGGTCAGCGCGCGGAAGGCGCCCAGCCGCGCCACTTCGGTGATCGACCCGCCAGGCACGTTGGGCACACCGGCACGGATGGCCGGTTCCACCCCCATCAGCATGGTGCCGTAGATGCCGCCGAAGGACTGGCCCGCATAGTAGATGCGCCGGGCGTCCAGATCGGCCGAACCGTCACCGTCCACGTCCATGCCGACTTCGACCTGGCGCACCAGCTGCATCAGGTCGGTCACCGTCTGGCGCAAGCCGTCGCGGTTGCCGATGATCGCCCGCGCGCCCACGGCACTCACACCTTCGGTGCTGTCAATGGCGCCATCGCCATTCTGGTCGAACCCGCGACCTCCGGCCGGCACGGTCACGGTCCCACCGCCAGCAGACACATCCAGCGTGCCCGCCGCACCGCCGCCATGCCCCACCACGTTGATGGACAGGGTTGCCACCCCGCGCGAGGCCATGACCGAGGCCAATGTCCAGGGTGCCCCGTACATGCTGTCGGTGAATCCATGACCAAAGATGGCCACCGGCCACCCGCCCGCCGGTCGTGCGCCCCCCGGTACGAAGAGCTGGAACACCAGGTCGCGGCTACCCTGGGCGGCCGGCTGACCGTTCAGGCTGGGCGTGACCGGCATGGTCTGGTCGGCGCTCAGGTAGTTGGGTGAGCTGTAACGGCCATAGGCCACCTGGGCCACGCTGCCCGGCACCACCTGCAGGGCGGCCACCGGCAGCGCCAGCGGTGTGAATGCGGGAGCGGCACCGGTTTGCCGGTTGTACTGGATGGCCGACAGGCCAGCCACGTCGAACACCGCCCGCACCGCGCCACCGCCCGACGAGCCAATCATGAAATCGGCCGGCGACGGCTGGCTGGCCTTGATCTGGCTCTTGATCCGCATGAGGTCGCCGGTGCTGCTCTGGGTGGTGAACAGGCTGGCGGCCACGACATTCTGGCCGCGAAGGTGCCTGCGCACCGAGCTGACGGCGCCGCGCAGTTCGCGGGGGTAGGGCTCCAGGCCATAGGGCTTGCCCTTGGGCTTGCGCCCACGCGACTCGTAGAAATTCGCAGCCTTGAGCTTCTTGCCACGGGTGTCGCGCACGCTGTTGGTGACAATCAGCACGTAGCGCGCGTGTTCGGCCAGCAGCTGGTCCGGTTCAAAGAACAGCGTCTGTGTATCGGGATCCCAGACTGTCTGGTTGATGCCCACCCGCTCGCCAGCACCCTGCGAGCTCTGGGTGTCGCCCAGGTTGACCAGGAAAATCGACCGGCTGTTGACCGTGTCCAGGTCGATCTCGCCAGTGAAGGGCACGCTGATGCGCGGCTGCGTTGAAAAGCCGTCGAGCTGGTTGATGACGGCGATGTCCTGACAGTCGGTGACCTGCACGCCGCAATCGGGCAACGGCAGATTGACGCGAACCCCGGTGGCCTGGGCGGTATCAACCACGGTCAGCCGGTTGGTCGGAAAAGGCCGTGCGCCATCTTCGAAACGGACCGACACACGCTGGGCCATGGCGGCCGCCGGCAACAGGGCCAAAGCCAGAACGGCCGCGGCGGGACGCAGCAGGAACACTTTCATGGGTGGGTCTCCGAAAGGGCGGCCGGTGTGCCGGCTCTGGTGAAAATGAAAGGCGGGATCACCTTGCGACTCTGACCCCAACCTACAAATTCACGTCTTGGTGTTAACCCCGATGAGTGACACGACCGGTACCTGGATACCGATGACCGGGAACCGAGCCAGTCCCTCATCATCAGGACAAGGGATGCCAGGCCACCCGCCAGCCAAGACAATCGCGCGCACAAGCAGAACGATTTCAGACAGGAGCGTCGCGCCCGGCTGCGGGCGTACCCAGGGAGAAACACATGCAGCGCGTGGTCATGCCGGAACCCCACCTTGACGACGGAGGCCCTCGTCGGGACACCATCGCCCACCGCCCCACCGGTGTCTGTGCCTTTGTCGGTCCCACGCCCAGCGGGCCGGTCGGCCTGCTGTCGCCCACGCTGCGCAGCTTTGCCGCCTACCAGGCCATCTATGGAGGATTGCTCACGCCGGAGCCAGGTGACGCGACCAGCCGGCACCTGGCCTACATGGGACACGCCGCCCATGCCTTCTTCGCTCAGGGCGGGCAGCGGCTGCACGTCTTGCGGGTCGACCATGACTGCCTGCCGGATGATCCGGACCGCCTGCCCGCGCTGTATGCCGCCGCGCTGGAGCGACTGGACGAGGCACCCGACATATCACTGGTCGCCATGCCGGCGACCATGGCGCTGGCGACGGACGATCCGGCAGGCGCCGCCATGGCGATGCGCTTGCAGCGTCTGCTGCTGGACCATGTCTCGCTGGACCGTCGCCACCGCATGGCCATTCTGGATGTGCCGGCCGACGCCGATGCCCGCGCCGTGCTGGCCTGGCGAGCGCCGATGGACACCGCCCAGGCCGCCATGTACCACCCCTGGCTGGTGGTGGCCGACCCGGCCTCGCCCACGGAAACAATGGCCCTGCCGCCGTCGGGCTTTGTCTGCGGCATCTATGCCCGCTCCGATGCGCTGCGGGGCATTCACCGGGCACCGGCCAACGATGTCCTGCATGGCGTGCTGCGCCTGTCGCGTCCGCTGTCCCACGACGAACAGGCCCTGCTCAACGCACAAGGTGTGAACAGCCTGCGGACCCTCGCCGGACTGGGCACCCTGGTCTGGGGCGCGCGAACGCTCTCGCGCGAACCGGCCTGGATCCACGTGAGCGTGCGACGCCATTTCAACCACCTGCGGCATGCCATCGAACAAGGCCTCTCATGGGTCGTCTTCGAGCCCAACGGCGAAGCCCTGTGGTCGCGCGTCAGGTCGGCCGTCAGCGAATTCCTGGCCGAGGAGTGGCGCATGGGCGGTCTGGCCGGACAGCGCGAGGACCAGGCCTTCTATGTCCGCTGCGACCGCAGCACCATGACGCCAGCGGACGAACGCGCCGGACGCCTGGTCTGCCATGTCGGCCTGGCGCAGACCCGTCCTTCCGAGTTCCGGACGCTGCAGTTGCAGTTGGCCACGGGCGACTGGTCAAGCGCCGCCTGATACCGCAACCGGCGGAGCCAGCCGTGCCTGCAAGGACGCCTTCTGCACCTTGCCGAGGGCGCTCTTGGGGAGCGCATCCAGGAACACGACACGCCGCGGCAGCTTGAAACGCGCAATGCGTTCGCGCAGGTGCTCCATCACGGCGTCCGGCGTCAGGCCGGCACCAGGCGTGGCCACGATGGCCGCCACCGGTGTCTCGCCCCACCGGACATCCGGGACGCCCACGACGGCGCATTCCTGAACCCCGGGCAGGCACAGCAGCAGGTTCTCGATCTCGGCCGGGTAGATGTTCTCCCCACCCGAGATGATCATGTCCTTGGCCCGCCCGACGATGCGCAGGCAGCCGTCCGCCGCCAGGCAGCCCAGGTCGCCGCTGTGGAACCAGCCGTCGCCCAGGCCTTCAACACCCTGCGCGCCGCCACGCCAGTAGCCCAGCATCAGGTTGTCCGCGCGGAGACACACCTCGCCGGTCTGGCCAGTTGGCACGTCCTGCCCGTGCTCGTCGATCAGTCGCAGCTGCGCCCCCGGATGCGGCCAGCCCGTCTCGCCTGCGCGGGCGACGGCATCGGACAGGCGCAGCACCACGGACACGGGGCCGGTTTCGGTGCTGCCGTAGACCTGACCCACCGGCACGCCGCGCCCGTGGAATGCCTGCAGGTAGTGCAGGGGCACCGTGCTGGAGCCGGTCATGACACCCCGCAACCGGCCCGGCGACCAAGCGGACCAGCCGGGGTGGTCGATCACCGCCCGCAAGGTCGCGGGCACCAGAAGCGACAGCGTCACTTGTCCGGCGGCCACCTCGGACAGCCAGGTGCCCGGATCGAAACGCGGCTGCAGCACCACGGGCACGCCCGCCAGGACGGCCTGGCAGGGTCTGTATGCACAAGCCGCCGACATGGAACAGCGGCAGGACCGACAGCACCACGTCATTGGACTGGAACCCGTGCGCCCATTCGCTGGCGGCCGCGTTGGCCAGCAGGGCCGACTGGCTGTGCAAGGCGCCGCGCGCCCGTCCCGTGGTGCCCGAGGTGTAGACCAGCAGCACCGGGGTGTCGCCATCGACAGGATCGACGGTCGTGGCCGGACTTGGTACGTCCGGCGCACGCATCAAGGCCTCCTGCAGCAGGACCTCGGCACCCTGCAGCACACGGGCCACCTCGGCATGGCTGTCGTCATGCACCAGCCAGCGTGGGGCGGCATCGTCCAGCACCTGCTGCAGTTCGGCCACGGCCAGCCGGAAATTCAGCGGCATGAAAATGGCGCCCAGGCGCGCGCAGGCGAACAGGGCCACGATCTGCAACGGATGATTCAGACCCAGCCAGGCCAGCCGGTCCCCCGATCGCATGCCCCGCTGGCTCAGGCAGGCGGTCATGCGCTCGACGGCGTCCCACAGCCTGGCACGATCGAGACGCAGGAAGCCGCCCGGTGCATGCAACTCGATCGCCGGCCTGTCCGCGCCGGCCACCACCTGGCGGCGCAAGGCCTCGGCCAGCGGCGAATCCTCAGGGTGGTCCTGCGCGCTCACGCGTCGCTCTCGCCAGACTCGTACAGCGCTTCGCGCCCGATGCGGTCCATGCACAGTTCGGCCGTCCAGGGCAGCATCAGCGAGCCACAGCGCGCATCGCGGTAGAGGCGCTCCAGCGGCAGGCTCTTGAGCATGGACTGGCCTCCACAGGTCCTGATGGCCAGACGCGCCAGGTCCTGGGCGTTTTCCATGATGGTGTATTGGGCCGCGTAGGCACGCAGGCGCGAGGACTTGGGCGGATCGACCCGGGCATCCTCGATGGCGCGCAGGAACAGGTTGCGGGTCTGCTCCAGCTTGATGAACATCTCGGCCACCGCCACCTGCTTCGTGGCGAACTGCCGCCGCTTGACAGGGCCCGTGCCCGGTACCTCGCCACGCAGATAGGCCACGGTGAAGTCGTACGCGGCCTGTGCGATGCCCATGTAGGTGGGCGCCAGCGTCATGAACATGTGCGGCCATCGGCTGGCCGCCTGGAAGTAGATACCCTGGGGCATCAGCGCCGCTTCATCGGGAACAAAAACGTCCTTGAAGATCAGGTTGCGCGAGACGGTGGCACGCATGCCCAGTGGATCCCAGGCGCCATCGACAGTCACGCCGGGCGCGGTCCGCGGCACCGCCAGGTACAGGGTGTCGCGGCGAGAGAGATCGGCACTGCCCTTTTTCTCGGTGCACAGGACACCGAAATAATCGGCCGCATCGGAGAGCGAGGCAAAGATCTTCTTGCCGTTGATCTTCCATCCGCCATCGACCTTCTCGGCCGTCGTGCCAAAGGGCTGCGCCCCCGCTGCTGCGGCTCCACCTTCCGAGAAGGGCTGGGCGTAGACGGCGCCGTCCCTGACCACCCGGTCGAAATGCACCGCTTGCCGCTGGCGGTGTGCCGCCCGGTCCTCGGCCGACATGTCCAGGTCTTCCGACAGCAGGCCGCTCCACAGCATGGTGCAGACATGCATGTTGAAGGTCAGCGCGGTGGCGCCGCACCAGCGACCAATCTCGGCGGACACCATGGCGTAGGTGGCGTAGTCGGCACCATGGCCGCCGTGGGACTCGGGAACACACAAGGCCAGCAGGCCCGCCTCGCGCATGTCCTGGTAATTGGCAAAGGGAAACGCCGCCTCCCGGTCGAGTTCGGCTGCCCGGGGGGCGAAACGCTCGCGACCCAGCTGCGCGGCGCGCGCCAGCAGCTCGCGCTGCTTGTCGGTCAGGGGATAGTCGTCACCACAGATGGGCATGTGACGCTCGGCGGTGGGGATCATGGTCTTGTCTCCGCGGGGAAATGGGGTTCGAGAAAGGCAGACAGCGCCGCCGAGAAGGCCTCGGGCTGTTCAAAGTTCATCAGGTGTCCGGCACCCGGCATCTCCACATAGGCTGCCCCGGGGATCCGCTCGGCCATGCGGCGAACCACCACGGGAGCCGCCGTGCGGTCATGTTCGCCCGCCAGGCAGAGCGTCGGCACGGCAATGGTGGACAGGGCCGCACGCTGTTCGAACCGGATCAGCGCGCGCAGTGCCGATCGGTAGCCCTCCGGTGTGATCGAGCCCATGCAGGCCTGCGCCAGGGCCAGTCCGTCGGGCGATGCGTCAGGCCCCGCCATGGACGGGATCAGCCGGGCGGCGATGTCGGCCAGCGTCTGTCCGGCCTCCAGTGGCGCCAGCCGATCGGCAAGGAAGCGGGTCTGGAAGCCGCCACTGCCGTGCCCGAAGGCCGGACTGCTGGCGGCGAGCACGAGGCCCGCCACGCGCGATGGGTGCCGGGCCCAGGCCTGCAGGGCCACCATGCCACCCATGCTGTGCCCCACCAGGACGGCCCGTTCGATGCCGCGATCGGCCAGCAAGGCGTCGAGCGCAGCGGCCAGGTGGTCGAAATCCATGTCCCTGACGGGCGCGCTGTCCCCATAGCCCGGCATGTCCCAGGCCAGCGTATGCCAGCCGGCAGCGGCAAAGTGGTCGAGCTGGGCCCGCCATCCCCAGGCGCGCCCGCCAATACCGTGCAGGAACACCAGCGACGGCCGTTTGCCCGGCTCACCCGCTTCGACACAGGTCGGCACTGTCGGCCATGTTGGCTCTGCCATGTCAGCGCGCCCCGTCGAAAACACCCGCGACGAGGCGACCATCCTCGATGACGGTCACGTCGTCCAGCGATACCGTACACCCCCGCATGGGCAGGTCGAAGTGACCCAGCGTGTGCCGGCCGGCCACCTCGTTCGCTCCGGTGGAGTAGAGGAAATTGCCGGCGAAGGCGCGCAGTTCGGTGCCGTTGCAGTCGCGCTTGTCATAGAAGGTCATGGCGTCCCAGCGTGCCGCAGCATTCAGGCCGAAACCCACGTGCGAGACCGCATAGGCGGCCCGGTGCCCCTCGCTGCTGGCCCAGGTCTCCCAGTAGCCGCGCATCAGGTCGGCATCGACACCGTCGCCTTCGATAGCGGTGATGGTGTCCGCCTCGATCGTCAGGCGAATCGTGTCGCGCAGGTAACGCTTGAATGTCAGGTTCACGTCGCCCGGCGCCAGCACCAGTGTGCCGTTGACCGTACCGGCTGCGGGAAAGGCCAGCGCCAGGCCACCAGGCCAGTGCGAGACCATGCCGGGTTTGGCGCAGAAGCCCCAGACGCCACCAACCGTCGCGCCCTGAAGCGAGACGGTCAGGTCAGTGCCGGCTCCGGAGTGCACCTGCATGAGTGCGCTGCCGCGCAGCCGCTTCATGGCGTTGCGCACCAGCGGCTCCAGTTCAGGTGTCGGCAAGGTGCGCTCAAGGATCTCGGGATGCTCGTTGCTGACCATGTACAGGCGCGGCCGCTTGCCATCGGCGCCGGCAAGGATGGCCGGCAGTTCGGGGGCGTGCAGCAGCCCCTCGACCGTGCAGTCGACGACCAGGTCGCTGCGGGACAGCGCCGCCAGCACCGGACCCAGCTGACGCAGGCTGTCGCTGGCCCCTGTGGAACGGACCGGCGCCGGTGCGCTCAGCGGCGGTGTCGTCACGCACAGGTCAAAGACCTGGGCACCCAGCCGTTCCAGGGCCAGTCGTGCCAGTTCGACGTTGATGCGGCGCGACTGCGTCTCGCTCAGCAGGGCCACCACCTGCCCCGGCTCCACCTTGCACAGCGTGAAGGCCTGTACGAATGCCTCGATCCACTTGTGTTCGATTCGCTCCACCAGCACGTCAGTCTCCTCGTTGGGCCGCGCAGGCGTGGCCTCAGGGTTTGTGTGCAGACCAGTTTATATGAATTTTCATGCAATCAAACCGGGGCAACCCTACAATGGCCCCATGCGATCTGCCCGCCCATCCCCTCCTGCGCATGTGCGCGCCGAGGCCCCCGATTTCGACGTCGCCCATTTCCGCCGCTCGCTGGGCTGCTTTGCCACCGGCGTCACGGTGGTCACCACCCATGCGCCGGAGACGGCCGGGCAGGGTATGACGCCCTTTGTCGGCGTCACGGCCAGTTCCTTCAACTCGGTGTCGCTGGCACCGCCGCTGGTGCTCTGGAGCCTGGACCTGCAAGCCAACTGCCTGCCCCTGTTCCATGGGGGCTCGCACTATGTGATCAATGTGCTGGCCGAAGACCAGCTGGAGGTGTGCCAGCGCTTCGCCTATGGCGAGGGAGACCGGTTTGCGGCCACGCCGCACCGGCTGAGCGAAACCGGCCTGCCCATCATCGAGGGAGCGCTGGCCTGGTTCGAGTGCCACAACCGCAGCCGCTACGAGGAAGGTGATCATGTCATCTTCGTCGGCGAGGTGGAGCGCTGCGGCTGGCGCAGTGATGCCGGGCCACTGGTGTTCCAGGGGGGGCGCTTCGGCACCGTCGGCCCCCTGCCCGCAACGGGAACATCCCTTGACCCGGCCCCGTGAGGCTGCGGCCTGCAGCCCTGCACCTGGCTTTGTAGACGACTACCTGGCCTACCTGCTGGCCCGCGCCAGCCACCGGGTGTCAGCCGGATTCCATGCCGAGGTCGCGGCTGCCGGCCTGAGCGTACTCGAATGGCGCGTGCTGGCCTGCCTGGCCGGCGGCCAGTCTCGCAGCGTCGGTGAGCTCTGCGACATCGTGCTGGCCCAGCAACCCACCCTGACCAAGCTGCTGGGCCGCATGGAACAGCAGGGTCTGGTCCGTCGACGTACCGGAACACGGGACCGGCGGCGCACCGCCGTCACCCTGACGGCCCAGGGACAGCGCATGGCCACGCCCCTGCTCCTGCGCGCACGGGCCCACGAAGCGCGCGTGCTGGCTGACATGGGCGCGGCACATGGCATGCAGCTGAAGCACCTGTTGCGGCAACTGGTGGAATCGGACCTGACGGCCCCGTCCCGCTGACGCTCTGGCGCCCTCAGAAATCCAGCGTTTGCTGGGCATCGCGCCGCACGGGCGCGGCTTCACCCACCAGGGTGCTCCGGTGCGCCCCCTGCAGAACCTGCAACGCGCTGCGGCCATCTCCGTCCAGCCAGGACGGCCACAAGGCCATGGGCAGCAGGACCAGCATGCGTTTCTCGTCCTCGGGCCGGTGCATGCGACCCATCAGCTCATGGCCATCGGCGTTGACCGTCAGCAGGGTGAAGCTGCGCTGGATCACGCCATTGGCCGGATCGGTCCAGGTTTCTTGCAGGCCGGCCGCGCCGAACAGCGGCTCGCCTGCCAGCCGGATGCGCCAGCGCACGGCCCGGCCGCTTTCCCAGCATGGTTCGAAGAAGTCGCGCATCGGGGCCACGGCCCAGCGCCGCTCACGCCAGGCTTGCCGGAAGCTGGGCTTTTCGGCCACGGTTTCGCTGCGGGCGTTGTACGTGCGTCGGGACACACTGCCTGCCTGCCGCTGGTCCTTGCACCAGCGCGGTATCAGGCCATAGCTGCCCGTGCACAACTGCGCGCGGCCGCCCGGCCCTGGCAGCAGGATGGGCGCCTCATATCCCGGACAGGTCTCCGCCGGCCAGTCCGGTCCACGCCAGCCCGACGCCTCGATGGCATCCAGGGACAGGAGGTCGGAAGGCGTTGCAGGCGTGTAATTGGTGCACATGATGAAGCCCGGTCCCGGGGTCAGCCGTCCAGCGCGGACACCACATCAGCCATGGCCGGACGCCGGCCCGGATCGGCCTGAACACAGTCGTTCACCAGCGAGCGCAGGCGGTCGAGACGGTCCCCGCCGTCCTGCCCGGCCACGCGTGCCAGCAATTCTTCCACCAGAATGCCCCAGGCCCTCACGTCCAGTGAACACAGGGCACGGGCCAGCGCAGGCCGGTCCAGCGGCAGGAGGGTGGCCCCACCCAGGTCGCTCAGCACCAGCCGATGGGTCTGCCGGTTCCACAGCACATTGTGGGCATAGAAGTCGCCATGCGGCACGCCACACCGGTGCATGTGCGCCAGCACCCGGGCCAGCGCCAGCGCCATAGGGCCCACCGCCCCGGGCGGCAACACCAGCGACCCGTCGTACACGTCGCGTGTGCAGGTCTCGAAGCTTGGCGGGTCTGCCAGGTTCTCCAGATCGGGTGGCAGCAACGGCAACAACATGCCCGATGCGCCCTCGGGGTGGCCGGTCAGCTCGGCCACCAGCCCACACAGGCCGGGATGCGGACCGACGCAACGGTGGGCCAGAAGTTCATCCTCCGGCCGGCCGTCACTGGTCACCGCCCCCCTGAACAGCTTGAGCGCCAGGCGGACACCATCCCCGGTGACGGATTCGACCCTGTGGATGACACCGGAGGCGCCCTCACCCAGGCGCGGGCCCAGGCGCAGTTCGCTCCAGTGGCGCAGAGGCAAGGCGCCGGGACGGGTGGTCTCCCAGCCCAGCGGGTTGCCCGAGACCGCCAGCCATGCCAGCTTCGGCAGGCGGGGCAGCCAGTCCGGCAGCATCGACAGGTCATTGGCGGACAGGCGCAGCAGCTCCAGCGCCTGTGCATCGGCCAGGCTGTCGGGCAAGGCCTGCAGCCGGTTGCCCGCCAGCATGAGCTTCTGCAACCGGGGCCGCTCGCCCAGCGACGCCGGCAGGCGTTCAATGCGGTTGTCGGTCAGGATGAGCCAGCGCAGGGGCATGGGCAGGGCGTTCGCCGGAACCACGCCGATCTGGCAGGACTTGAAGCCCACCATCTCCAGGGCCCCGCAGTCGCCCAGCGACTCGGGCAGATGTTCGAACGGGTTGCCGGAACAGAACAGCACGCGAAGGCGGTGCAGCCGCCCCATGTCCTTCGGCAGGTCGCGCAGGCGGTTGCCGTTGAGGTTGAGCACCTCCAGCGAGTCGGCCAACGCGAACACGTCCTCAGGCACCTGCTCCAGCCCGCCACACAGGTCCAGGCGACGGGCACCGGCCAGCTCGCCGCGACGCAGCTGTTCCAGGGTGCTCATTGGATCGGTCATGCTCGTGGGCCGGGTTCGCCCGGCATTATCGCGGCAGCGTCGTACCATCCGGGCTCTCATGCATGACACCTTGCACCTCCTCTGGCGGGACGAGCACCTGGTGGCCGTCCACAAACCCGCCGGCTGGCTGGTCCACCGGACCGGCCTCGACGCGCACGCCACCCGGTTCGTGCTGCAGACCCTGCGCGACCAGCTGGGCCAGCCCGTCTGGCCGGTACACCGCCTGGACCGGGGCACATGCGGTGTCCTGTTGATGGCGCTGCACCCCGAAGCGGCCAGCCGGCTCGGACAGGCACTGGCCGCCGGCGAGATGGACAAGGTCTACATTGCGCTGGTACGCGGCTGGCTGTCCGGAGCACGGCGCGTGGACCACGCCTTGCGACCGGACGACGCCGCACCCGACGCGGCGCCGCAGCCGGCATCCACCCTGGTGCGCCCGCTGGCCCGCCTGGAACGGCCCGGTGCTGTTGACGACCGCTTCGACACCATGCGTGCCAGCCTGGTCGAAGCGCGCCCGCTGACCGGCCGGCGCCACCAGATTCGCCGTCACCTCAAGCACCTGGCGCACCCCATCGTGGGCGACGCCACGCATGGCAAAGGCCCTGTCAACCGGTGGTGGGCCGGGCAACTGGGTCAACAGCGGCTGTGGCTGCACGCCCAGTCCCTGAGCTTTCGGCATCCGTATACCGGTCAGACGGTGCACGTGCACAGCGGCATCGCCGCGCCCGGCCAGTCCGCACCACCAGCGCCTGGCAACCCGATGTCGCACGATGCCCGGTCGTGGCAGGTGCTGTTCAGCCTGCCATGGGCGGGGATGTCCGGCGCACCGGATAATGGCGGCCCATGAACGATTTCCTGAACCTGTTTCCCCTGGGCTGGACCCACTACCTCGTCGGTGGTCTGAGCATCGGGCTGGGCGTGGCCCTGCTGTTCGTGCTGACCGGCCTGGTTGGCGGCATGAGCACGGTCTTCACCAGCACCTGGTCCTTCGTGCTGCGGCGGCCGTTTTTCCACCAGGAACGCTTCGTCTCTTCGCGCCAGTGGCGCCTGGTCTACGCCGCAGGCCTGGTGCTCGGAGCCGCCATCTGGTGGTGGCTGTTCAGCGACGGACAGCCGTTGAGGACCGAAGTGCCGCACTGGATGCTGCTGGTGGGCGGCATCCTGGTGGGTTACGGTGCCCGCCTGGGCAACGGCTGCACGTCCGGCCATGGCATCTGCGGACTGGGTTCGATGCAGTGGCCCTCGCTGGCCGCGGTGCTGACTTTCATGACGACCGCCATCGTCACGGCCAACCTGGTCGCGAGGTGGCAGCCATGAGCGCCGTTCACCTTCGTCCCCTGGGCTGGCTCGCCGTGCTCGCCTGTGGCGCCCTCTTCGGCTTCGGACTGTCGTACTCGACCATGGTCCGACCCGAAGTGGTGCTGAGTTTCCTGCACCTGCAGGACTTCGGGTTGATGCTGGTGATGGGCGGCGCCGTGGCCGTCACCCTGCTGGCCTATGTGCTCGCTCCGCGTGTGCTGGGACGACCTCTGCTGGGTGAACGCTTTCACACCCACGTCAGTCTCTGGAACCGCGACACGGTGCTGGGCGCTGCCCTGTTCGGCGTCGGCTGGGGCCTCTCGGGCGTGTGCCCCGGACCGGCCATCGCGGGCCTGGGCACCGGCAACACCGATCTGCTGTGGGCGCTCGCCGGCATCGCGATCGGTGCCCTGACGCAAGGCTGGCGGGCACGCTGAGTCTCACCCCGGCGCCCCCCGGCCGGCCGGACGGCGGAACCGAAGTCCCTGGCACGGATCACACCGGCATTGAACCTGCCCATCTGCCATGCTCAAGACCTTCAAAAACCTGTTCGACCAGCTCAGCGCCTCGCTGGCGCCTGATGCGCCGCAGGCCCACCAGACCACGGCCATGCATCAGCTGCAGCTGGCCACCGCGGTGCTGCTGGTCGAGGTGATGCGCGCCGAGCCCAACCTGGACCCGGCCGAGCGCGCCGCCATCGTGACCGCCCTGCGCAGCAAGTTCGAGCTGGCCGAAGACGAGCTTGAGCGCCTGCTTGAACTGGCGCTCGACACGTCGCGCAGCGCCTACGACTTCCAGCGCTTCACGACACTGCTCAACGAGCGCTTCTCGCAGGACCAGAAGATCCGCGTCATCGAGGACATGTGGCAGGTTGCCTATGCCGACGGTCATCTCGATGTCCACGAAAGCCACGTCATCCGCAAGGTCGCCGGACTGATGCATGTGACACACGGCGAGTACATTGCCGCCAAGATGCGCGCCGAAGAAGACGCCGGTCTGCGATGATCGGACATTGCCCCATCGAGCACGAGCAGCCATGAACCGAATCCTTTCCCGACGCCATGCCCTGGCCGCGATCGCGCTACTGGGTCTGGCGGCCTGCTCTCCGGAGTCGTCGCAACAGGCCGACCCGGGCGATATTCCCCTGACCGAGGCGGCCGACGCACTGGCCGACATGGGCAAGGGCTTTTCGGCGGGCACACCCATGAGCAAACAGGTCGTCTACGTCCTGTTCGACCCACAGTGCCCCCACTGCGGCAATCTCTGGAACGCCGCTGTGCCACTCCAGTCGCGCACCCGCTTCGTCTGGCTCCCGGTCTCGATGCTCAATGCCAAGAGCCGGCCGCAGGGGGCCGCACTGATGACGGCAACCGATCCGGTGGCGGCCATGAACGAGCACGAGAAGCTGCTGCTGGCCGGCCAGGGGGGTATTTCGGCCTCATCGGACATCCCGGCCGATACCATGGCAGCAATCGATCTCAACACCGAACTGTTGCAGCGCCTGGGCGCCGAGGCCGTGCCCTTCGTGGTCACCCGGCATGCCGGCACCGGTGAGCCGGTCAGCCACGCAGGCTCCCTGACCACCGACGAGTTGGCGCGCCTGATCGGACTGCCCTGAGCGGCGTCAGCTGCCGTCGCTTCGCCCTAGCCGCTTCATCCGGCCCTGCCAGCGCGCCAGGGCCCTGGCGTCCAACTGGTCGACGCCACCCACCAGCGTTTCCTCGATGGGCGCAAATCCCACGAACCCCAGCACATTGCGCTCCAGCGACTTGAGGCTGTGGGCGCGGAAATACCAGCGGTAGACCAGCGCCGGCATGCCCATGGTGACCACCAGGCGTGCCGATCGGCCCTTGAGCGCCTTGGAACCGACGGAATTGGCTCCGTCCTCCTCGACCGCAAAACCGGGCCTGAGCACCTGCTCCAGAAAACCCTTGGCCAGGGCCGGCATCTCGCCCAGCCACAAAAGGAAGAACAGCACCAGGTGCTCGCACCAGGCGATGTCCTCCTGCGCCGGACGCAGTGCGGCCGGCAGGGCCTGCGGGTCCTGCCAGTCCTTCTGGCTGCGCAGCAGCGGAAAATCCAGCGTGGCAATGGCCAGTCGCCGCACCTCGTGTCCAGCCTCGGTCGCGCCCTCGGCGTAAGCATCCGCCAGCAGGTGGTTCAGGTGGCGGGCGGTCGGATCCGGGTGGCCATCGATGACCAGGACACGGTGCAACACGGACATGCGGGCTCCTGTTTGGACAAGTGAACAACCGGGTCGGGTCAGCGAGGCCGCCCCCTGGCTCGCGCCGGCGCAGCGCTTCGCTCCGCCTTGCGTTCGGCGCGCTCAGCGTCGGCGCGGCGGCCCTCGGCCAGCCAGAGCGCGAACACCTCCGGCGTCTCCAGCGTGATCCGCCCGGTGTGTCCGGCACGAAAATCGGCGATGACCAGTTCGGCCGCCTTCTGGTGATTCACCCGCCCACCCGCAGCCAGCGCGCCGCGCCGGCGCCCGATCGCATCCAGCAGCACATCGGCAGCTGTCTCCGGCAGGTCCTCCAGCGAGAGATCCAGGTGGTAACGGTCCAGCAGACTTTGCGGATAGGCCTGCTTGAGCGAGTCCAGCAAGGCCAGTGCCACCTCCTGGTCATCGTAGGCATTGCGTCCGACCGCACCACTGGCCGCCAGGTTCAGACCACTCTCCTCGACGATGATGCGGGGCCACAGCATGCCGGGCGTATCGAACAGATAGCAGTCGTCGGCCAGCACCAGGCGCTGCTCGTTGCGTGTGATGCCCGCCTCATCGCCCGTGCGCGCGGCACGCCGGCCGATGAGCGTGTTGATCAGCGTCGACTTGCCGACATTGGGAATCCCGCAGATAAGAACCCGCAGCGGCTTGACCATGCCCCCGCGGTTCGGGGCCAGTTCCCGGCAAGCCTCGACCAGTGCACGTGCCGGCGCGGTGTGGCTGGCGTCCAGAGCGATGGCCCGCGTCTGGGGCTGGGCGTTGTAGTACGCCAGCCACTGCGCCGTGCGCGCCGGGTCGGCCAGATCCTGCTTGTTCAGCACCTTGAGGCTGGGGCGTCGCGAGGTGAGCTCGCCCAGCAGCGGATTGGCACTGGAGCCCGGCAGCCGGGCATCGAGCATCTCGATCACCACGTCGATGGTCTTCACGCGGTCGGCAATCGCCTTGCGCGTCAGGTGCATGTGTCCGGGAAACCACTGGATGCTCATGGGCTCGTTCTGTATTGCAATCCCCGATTGTGCGTCCGAACCCGCCGAAGGACCGGCCGCTTGCGCCAGACATCGTGCCACAATGAATCGCGCCCGGCCACCCGAGCCCGGCCCCGCCGCAAGAGGAGACCCATGAGCATCAACGTCAAGATCGACCTCGGCTACGAGTTCGACGTCCACGCCAAGGCCGCCGAGGTGTTCGACGTGCTGTCCGATGTGCCCACGTCGGTGAGCCATTTCCCCAAGGTGGATCAGCTGGTCGACCTCGGCGACGGCGTCTACCGCTGGGAAATGGAGAAAGTCGGGACGTCCCAGGTGAACATCCAGACGGTCTATGCCAGCAAGTACGTCAGCGACCGTGCCAAAGGCTCCGTCAGGTGGACGCCGGTCAAGGGCGTCGGCAACGCACAGGTCGGCGGCAGCTGGAAGATCGTGGACAACAGAAAGTCGACCAATATCACCCTGGCCATTCAGGGGACCGTGGACGTACCCCTACCCGGGCTCATGAAGATGGTCGTGGTCCCTGTGGTCCAGGGCGAGTTCGAGAAGCTGGTCGAGAAATACATCGACAACCTCATCAAACGCTTCGGCGGCGAAGCCTGAGCCCGGTGGATAACCGGGGACTTGTCCCGAGAAACACTGGACAAGCTTGTGAATAACCCGGGACAGGCCCTGTACGGAGAACGCAAGCCCTTGATTTGAAAGGTGCTTCTTCAGACTGCCTGTTCAACAGGCAGTCATGCATGACGGGTCCGTCAGACCGTCTCCGGCACGGGTCGTCCGAGCCGGTTGGCCGACACATACTCCTGCCGATAGATTTCGAACGGCATGGTGTCGGCTGCCTCGATGGCCCTCTGGGCCTCGAACGAGCGCGCTGCCATGGCCTCGTGGCGTGCCTGCTGGGCATCGCTCCAGGGCAGCTCCAGCAGGGCCTCGCGGGCCACCCGCGAACGCTCTCGCCCGAACTCGACAAAGGTGTTCCCGTGTGAACGGGCCATGGCGTCGAGCACCTGCGCCGACGGCAGGGTGCGGGGATCCAGCCATGCCTGCCGGGCGCGCGCCACGGCCTGCACATGCGTGTCGTTGCCTTCCAGCCAATCCAGGCCTTCGGCCAGTGGCAGCAGCTCGTCGATCAGCTCCAGCCCCCAGTCGACCAGGGCCACCGGCTGGCCACCGCGCATGAGCTTCAGCCCCGGCTCGCGGCCGCGCGCGGCCGTCAGATGCTGGTTCTGCGCCAGATCGGTGATCTCGGCCTGCGTATCGGGCGGGCTGTCGCTGAGCAGGCAGTGCAGCAGGAAGACATCGAGGAACCGGAGGGTGGATGCCTTCACGCCGACGGTTTCGAACGGATCGAGATCGAGCAGGCGAACCTCGATGTACTCGACGCCACGTTCACGCAGGGCATGCAGGGGACGCTCACCGGGAAAGATGACCCGCTTGGGGCGGATGGTGCCGTAGAACTCGTTTTCGATCTGCAGCAGTGTCGTGGCGAGCTGGTTGTAGTCGCCACCGGGGTTGCGGATGCCCAGCGCTTCATAAGCCGGCCAGGGCCGGGTGAGCGCATCGTGCAGTGACGCGGCGTAGCCTTCCAGGCTGTTGTAGCTGACCTTCAGCGTCGCCTGGGCCTCGCTCTGGTAGCCCAGCCGGCCCATGCGCAAGGTGGTGCCATGCGGCATGTACAGGGATCCGTTCTCGCCCAGAGGCAGCAGCTCATGTGGCCGGCCCTCGACAAAGGTCGAGCAGACCGACGGCGACGCCCCGAACAGCGTCAGCAGCAGGAAGGCATGGCGACGGAAATTGCGGATCAGGCCGAAATAGCCGGCGTTGTCCACCCCCGGAATCGACCAGTTGTAGTGCACGCCCGAGATGGTCTGCATCCGCCGGCCATAGCGATGGCCCAGGCCCATGCGGTAGACGCTCTTGGCCCGCCCGACGTTGCTGGATCCATAGCGGCCCAGCGGGATCGTCTCGTCGGTCGGCAGGCCGCAGGGCATGCTGGACGCCCACATCATCTCGTTGCCATGGGCGGCCAGGACCCGCGCCGTGTACTGGTGGACTTCGGTGAGTTCCGCCAGGCAGGCATCGACCGACGCATGCACGCCGGTGATCAGCTCCAGCTGCGATTCGCTGTAGTCGGTGGTGATGTGCGGATGGGTCAGCGCGCTGCCCAGGGCCTGGGGATGGGGCGTGAGGGCCAGGCGTCCCTCGGGCAGGGCGCGAAGGCTTTCCTTCTCCAGGCCTCTGCGCATGCCGCAAAGGCGTTCGCTGCCCAGGGCCTGCAGCCTTGCTTGCAATGCAGTCATAGTCGTTGGTCTTGAGATCCGGGGGCCGACGTTACCACGGGCCGTCAGAACGCGCTTGGGGGCGTCCGGGCGGCCTTTCGGGACAAACGCCATGGCTGTGACGGGAGCAGGATGTCAGGCGATCACCCCCTGGTTGTCCGGCCTGTCCTGCAACGGCGAGGGCATCGGCACATGCCTGTCCAGCCAGCTGTCGATGACGGCCGGATCGTGGATCAGGCGCAGCGTATCGAAAGCCTGCTCGGCCTCGGGATAGTGGCGTCGCAGGCTGCCCAGCCATTGCTTGAGACGGCCCGCGCGGTGGCGCCGCTCGACCCGGGCCGACACCTGGACCCAGAAGTCGCGCAGCCAGGGCAGCAACTGGTCCCAGGCGACGTCGCCTTCTCCCCGGATGGCCAGGGCCAGGCCCGGGTGGCTGACCATGCCCCGGCCGACCATCAGGTCCGGGCAGCCCGACACCTGGCGACAGCGCTGTGCATCGGCCACGGACCAGATCTCGCCATTGGCAATCAGCCGGGGAACCGGGCGGCCCTGCAGATGTGTGCCCAGGTGACCAGCCAGGTCGGCAATGCGCTCCCAGTAGGCCGGAGGGCGGTAGCCGTCCACCTTGGTCCGGGCATGGATCACCAGTTCACTGGCTCCCGCTTCGGCCATGGCCAGGGCACACGCCTCGGCTTGCCGGTCGTCTTGGTAACCCAGCCGCATCTTGGCCGAGACCGGTATGTGGGCCGGCACCGCGCGGCGCACGGTGGCCACGATGCGGCCCACCAGCTCAGGCTCGTCCAGCAGGACCGCGCCGCCCCGGCTCTGGTTGACGGTACGGGCCGGACATCCGAAATTCAGGTCGACACCTTCCGGCCGGAGACTGGCCAGGCGGGCGGCGTTCTCCGCCAGGCAGACAGGATCCGACCCCAGGAGCTGCGGTCGCACCGGCACGCCGGCACGGGTACGGCTGCCGTTGAGCAGCTCCGGCACCACGCGCAGAAATGCGCGCTCGGGCAACAGGGTGTCGGTGACCCGGATGAACTCGCTGACACAGCGGTCGATGCCACCGGCACGGGTCAGCACATCGCGCAAGGTGGCATCCAGCAGGCCCTCCATGGGGGCCAGCAAGAGGGTTGTCCGGGCAGAGGTCGTGCGGTTTTCGGAGGATGCAGCCATGGCGCCTGGCCTGGTCGAAATTCGAGAATCTGTCGTCCCGATGAAACATTCACGCGGCGGACTCGACGTTTGCAGCGATTCTATCGGCGCGCTGCGGTCCGTTTTCCGGTTCATTGCGGACTTTCGGGCTACGATGGACATTCTGCCTGCATACCTACGCGTCACATATCGACATGCGAACGATCCGCGCCCTCATTCTCGCGCTCACTTTCGGCTGCGCCAGCGCGACCGGATGGACCCAGACTCCTGCGGCACCCGCCCAGGGCCAGGTGGCGGGATTCGTCCGCGTCGGCACGCTCAAGGCCGTTGAAGGCCAGGCCTGGCTGCTGCTGGGCGAACAGCAGCGAACCGCGGCCCCCGGCCTCACCGTGCGCCATGGCGAGCGTCTGGTCACCGGACCGGAGAGCGCTGCCACCGTGACCTTGCGCGACGGCACGACGCTCAGCCTGGGCCCCGACAGCGAGGTCGACCTCAGCGAGTTTGCCTTCGACGCCACCACCCAGGAAGGGCACCTGCTGGTCCGCATCCTGCAGGGCTCGATGCGCGTCATCACCGGACTGCTGTCCAAGGTCAATCCCGATCTGGTCCGCATTTCCACGCCCACGTCGGTGGTTGGCGTGCGCGGCACCGACTTCATTGTCGAAGTCAAGGTCGAGCCGCCACGCTGGGACCCGGCGTCCGGCGAATTCAACCTGCACGACAAACTGTGAAATACTCCACGGCATCCTGAGTCGTCGGAGTCGTCGTGTCCTGTCTACGCCCACCCCTGAGGGGAGCATTGCCCGTTGCCGCCTCCCTTCTGCTGATCGCCTGCGCGCCCGCCACCCTGGAGAAGGTGGTACTCCTGCCCCAGTCCGACGGCAGGCCCTCTGCGGTGGAAGTCCGCCAGGGCGAGACGTCCCGTGTCCTCGACACGCCTTACCAGATGACGGTGCTGCGGACCGACCAGCCTCTGGTGGTCGAAAAGACCACCGCCAGGGACGTGGCAGCCGAGTACCCCCGACTGGTCAACGCACCGTTGCTGCCACCGGACCGGTTTGTCCTGAACTTCCTGCCCGGCAGTTCGGCGCTGACCCCGGAATCCCGGGCGCAGTTGCCACAGGTGCTTGGCAAGGCGCGCGAGCGCAGCGGTGGCGAGATCGTCGTGGTGGGCCACACGGATCGCCAGGGCGCCGCCGATGCCAACGACCGCCTGTCGCTGCAGCGCGCCCAGGCCATCCGCGACCTGCTGTTGCAGCAGGGGTTTGATCCGCAGTTGGTCGAGGCGGTCGGCCGTGGCGAGAGGGAGCCCCTGGTGCCCACGGATGACGGTGTCGTCGAACCCCGCAACCGCCGGGCCGACGTCATCGTCCGCTGACCTCCGTCGTCCCGCACGCAACCCCGATGCCATCGACCGATCGTGACCTGGAGGTCCTGTTCGAAGACCCGCACATGGTCGTGCTGGACAAGCCCTCCGGCCTGCTGGCGGTGCCCGGCCGTGGCGAAGACAAGCAGGACTGCCTGAGCGCACGCGCGCAGCGGCGCTGGCCGGATGCTCTGGTGGTCCACCGGCTGGACATGGCCACCTCGGGACTGATGGTCCTGGCCAGGGGCATCGAAGCCCAGCGCGCGCTCAGCCGGGCATTCGAGCGGCGGCAGGTGCACAAGCGCTACCAGGCCCTGGTCTGCGGCCACCCGCCCGCCGCACCACATGACGGCCTCTGGAACACCATCGAACTGCCGCTGGCAATCGACTGGCTCAACCGGCCCCGCAGCGTGGTCTGCTGGCAGACCGGCAAGCCCAGCCTGACCCGCTGGCGGCACCTGGACGCCGAGGCACTGTCCCCGGCGGGTCCGGCGGCGACCAGCCGGGTCGAGATGGAACCCATGACCGGGCGAACCCACCAGTTGCGCGTGCACATGCAGGCCATCGGCCACCCGATCGCGGGAGACCCCCTGTACGCCAGCGAGAGTCAGCGTGAACTGAGCGCGCGCTTGTGCCTGCACGCCACCGAACTGGGCTTGCCGCATCCGGCGGACGGCCGTACCCTGACGTTCACCAGTCCCTGTCCGTTCTGAAACCCTGCACCGACGACCGAACTGCCACCATGAAACACCTGTATATCCTCACCGGCGCCTCCCGCGGCATGGGCCTGGAGATGGCCCGCCAGTTGCTGACTCCAGATCACCTGCTCCTGTGCCTGTCCCGAAAGGCCAACGATGCGCTGCAAGGCCTCGCCCAGGCCAGCGACAGCACCCTGGTCCAGTGGCAGCAGGACCTGGCCGAACCGGCAACAGCGGCCATCCGGCTCGAACAGTGGCTGGACCAGCAGGCGGTGGCCGGACTCTCAGGCGCCACCCTCATCAACAACGCCGGCATGATCCCGGCCATCGGGCCGCTCGACCGCTGTCCGCCCGACCAGCTGTCGCAGGCTCTGCGTGTGGGCCTGGAGGCCCCGATGCAACTGACGTCCGCCTTCCTGCGGGCCACGCTCCGCTGGGTCGACCAGGGATGGCGCGGCCCCCGCAAGGTGCTCAACATCTCGTCCGGCCTGGGCCGCCACCCGATGGCCGCCCAGGCGCCCTACTGCGCGGCCAAGGCCGGCATGGATCACTTCACACGCTGCAGTGCGCTCGATGAAGCCCAGCGCCCGCACGGAGCCCGTCTGGTGTCCCTGGCGCCCGGCGTGATCGACACCGACATGCAGATCCAGCTCAGGTCCGGCGACCCGGCCCTGTTTCCCGACCGTCAGCGCTTCGTCGACCTGCAATCCCAGGGCGCCCTGACGTCGCCCGAGGCCGCCGCGACCCGCGTGCTCGCCTGGCTGGACCGCGCCGACTTCGGCGACAACCCGGTGGCCGACGTGCGCGACAACTGACCCGTCGACCATCACCGCCCAGGCCGCCTTGACCCGGATCAAGGGCGCGGCGACCAATGGCGGTACGATGGCACCATTCCTTTCAGCCACACACTCCAGGAGACCCCATGAGCCGAGAAGTCGTCGTCGTCAGTGCTGCCCGTACCGCCATCGGTACCTTTGGAGGCAGCCTCAAGGACATCCCTCCCACCGAACTGGGCGCACTGGTCGTGCGCGAGTCGCTGGCACGCGCCAACACCGAAGGCAAGGACGTCGGGCATGTGGTGTTCGGCCACGTGGTCAACACCGAGCCCAAGGACATGTACCTCTCGCGGGTGGCCGCCATCAACGGTGGCTGTGCCGAATCCACGCCCGCCTTCAACGTCAACCGGCTGTGCGGCTCGGGCCTGCAGGCCATCGTATCGGCCAGCCAGGCCATCATGCTGGGCGATTGCGACATCGCCATCGGCGGCGGCGCCGAGAACATGAGCCGCGCCCCCTATGCCAGCCTGGCCAGCCGCTGGGGTGCGCGCATGGGCGACACCAAGATGATCGACATGATGATCGGCGCCCTGCATGACCCGTTCCACAACATCCACATGGGCGTGACCGCCGAAAACGTGGCGGCCCAGTACGGCATCACCCGCGAAATGCAGGATGCCCTGGCACTCGAGAGCCACCAGCGCGCCGAGAAGGCGACCGCTGCCGGCTACTTCAAGGACCAGATCGTGCCGGTGATGCTCAAGAGCCGCAAGGGCGAGGTGGCCTACGCCACCGACGAGCACTTCCGCACCGGCGCCACGGCGGAAGACTTCGCCAAACTCAAGCCGGTCTTCCAGAAGGAGAACGGCACCGTCACCGCCGGCAACGCGTCGGGCATCAACGATGCCGCCGCCGCCGTGGTGCTGATGGAAGCCAAGACCGCGCAAGCCCGTGGCGCCAAGGCCATGGCCCGCCTGGTCGGCTACGCACATACCGGCGTCAACCCCAAGATCATGGGCGTGGGTCCGATCTCGGCCACGCAGGCCGTGCTGAAGAAAACGGGCCTGTCGGCCGCCGATCTGGACGTAATCGAGGCCAATGAAGCCTTTGCCGCCCAGGCCTGCGCCGTCACCCGGGAACTGGGCCTGGACCCCGCCAAGGTCAACCCCAACGGCTCGGGTATTTCGCTGGGACACCCCATCGGCGCCACCGGTGCGCTGATTACCGTCAAGGCACTGTACGAACTCGAGCGCGTGCAGGGCCGCTATGCACTGGTGACGATGTGCATTGGTGGCGGACAGGGCATTGCCGCCATTTTTGAGCGGATGTGAACATCCGCCCCCCCGCGCCGCTTCGCGTCACGTAAGCAAACCATGCGCTGGACTGCCGCCATTGAAGCGCTGGAGCGGGGACTGTTGCAGCGTGACGTGGCCGCCCGTGCGCTGCTGCTGGCGGCACTGGCGGGTGAACATGTGCTGCTGCTGGGCCCGCCAGGCACCGCCAAGAGCGAACTGGCGCGGCGGCTGCAGCACCTGCTGCCCGGCGCGCACTATTTCGAGCGGCTGCTCACCCGCTTCTCCGTCCCCGAAGAACTGTTCGGCCCGCTCTCGCTCAAGGCGCTTGAGGACGACCGCTACGAGCGGCTGACCGAGGGTTACCTTCCCACAGCCGAAGTAGCCTTTCTCGACGAGGTCTTCAAGGCCAACTCGGCCATCCTCAACACCTTGCTGGGCCTGTTGCACGAACGCACCTTCGACAACGGCCACCAGCGACAGGAGGTGCCGCTGGTCTGCCTGGTGGGCGCCAGCAACGAAGTGCCACAGGACGAAAGCCTGCACGCTTTCTTCGACCGCTTCCTCCTGCGGGTACCTGTGCAACCGGTGGACGATGCCCGGTTTGCCGCGCTGCTCCAGACACGCCTGCCCGAAGGGCACGTCCACCCCGATGCCCACCTCTCTCCCACCGCACTGCGGGACCTGCGCTGCCAGGCCATGGATGTGGCCCTGGGCGACGACGTGGTCGCGCTCCTGACCGCGGCCCGCGAACGTGCGCGCGAGACACAGCAAGGCGTGTCCGACCGCCGCTGGCGCCAGACCGCGGCGCTGTTGCAGGTGCAGGCCGCATCCCGGGGGGCCGCGACGGTCTCGGCGTGGGACGCCTGGGTGCTGCCCTTCACCCTGGCGGCCGACCCGGCCCAGGTGCCGGGCTGGACCGACTGGTTCCTGCTGACGGTCGGTGGTTCCGCACCCCTGGCACTGGACGGCCTGGAACGCGCAGCGCAAGCCTTTGAACAGCAACTGGACGTCGAGCGGCGCGCGCCGGCGGATGCCCAGGACGACAGCGCGGGCAAGCTGGCCCTGGCGCGTGCCATCGCCGGGCCGACGAGCGAAAGCGAACTGGTTCGCATCACCAGCGAACGGGCGCACCGCCGCTATGGCGATCTGCACATCCGCTCGCGCGTGGCCCAGATCAGCGAAGTGCAACAGCGCGTCACCACCCTGCAGAACGAGGTTCATGCCACGGCCGAAGCGACTTGTGCACAGGCCGGCGAACACGCGTGGCTGCCCCCGACCTGGCTTGAGCACATCCGCCAGACCCACGCCGGCCGCTGCGCACAGGTGGACCACCTGGCCGCCCGATTCACCGAACTGCACGCC
Organism: Burkholderiaceae bacterium; assembly: GCA_041396505.1. GTDB lineage: Bacteria > Pseudomonadota > Gammaproteobacteria > Burkholderiales > Burkholderiaceae_C > Hydrogenophaga. Next base: position 129,035 of record JAWKYL010000009.1, on the reverse strand, counting down.
GGCTTTGCCGGCCTGCCGCGCCTGGCCGAAGAGCAAGCCGACGAACAGGCCGGCCTGGCCGGCCGGGCGCCTGCACCCGTGACCTGGCAGGCCTGAATCGCGCGCCATGAACGCGCTGCCGGTCGACCGCCCCTACCACCACCTCGAAGGGCTGTCGAGGGAGCTGTGGCGGTGGTCGGTGGTCTGTAGTGGCGGCCAGGCCGAACATCGACTGGAACAACTCCGCCCCTGGCACGACGCGCTGCTGGCCGGACGCCCCCCCGATCCGGACCAGGACCTGGGCGATCCGCAGGCCACCCGGCCCTTGCGCCAGTTGCTGACCGACCTGGACCTCCTCACGCTGACCCAGGGCAACCCGTCCCTGACTCGCCAGATGCTGCAAAGTGTGATGTGGCATCTGGACAGCCTGATCGACCGGCCCACCACCCAGACGCGCGAGCAGGCCGTCGCACACATGGCCGACGCGTTTCGCGACAACTGGACCTTGCAGCGCCAGGGCTGGGAAGAAGCCCTGTCACTGCTGCGCTCGCTGGGCGACCTGTCCCACCTGCAGTGGGACGACCTGCAGGGTCGCCTCAGCCGGCGCGAGTGGTCCGAGGCGCGCCGCATCGGCGGCCTGCTCGAACGCCTGCCGTCGCTCTCCCGATTCATCGACGGCGTCGGTCGCCGCTCGCTGGCGGCCCATGCGCCGCTGGCCCAAATGGCCCGCCCCGAACATGCCGCAGCCGATCAGGCAGCCCGGCGCCCGGTCGACGACGAGCGGCGATCGGCCGAACCGACCGCTGTCGACGGCGTCTACCGCTCGCGGGTGATCGCCCGCATGGCGGGCAGCGAAAGCCTGAATCTCACCCATCCCGTGCTGCGCCGCCTGTGGCGCGCGCGGTTTGCCGAGGCGCAACTCCTGTCCTACGACGACCGCGCACGCCTGCCCCTGCCCCGCCCACAGCCCAGACCGGAGGGGGCGGCCGCCCGGCGCCAGGCGGTGACGGCGGGCCAGGGCCCGATGATCGTGTGCCTGGACACCTCGGGATCCATGCAGGGTGCCCCCGAGAACGTGGCCAAAGCCTGCGTGCTGCAGGCCCTGCGCAGCGCCCACGACGCGCGCCGGCCCTGCCAGCTGCTGGCCTTCGGTGGCCCTGGCGAGGTGCTGGAGCGGCCCTTGACGCAGGACAGCGCCGGACTCGACGCCCTGCTCGACGTCATGGGCCAGTCCTTCGACGGCGGCACCGACGTGCAGACACCCATCGAACGGGCGATCGAACGGGTGGGGCAGCAGCAGTGGCAGGAAGCCGACGTGCTGATCATCAGCGACGGCGAATTCGGCCTGACCCCCGCCGCCCTGGACCGGCTGCGACAGGCCAAGGAACGGCTTGGCCTGCGGGTGCATGGCATCCTGATCGGCGACCGGGAGACCATCGGTCTGGTGGAAATCTGCGACGCCCTGCACTGGGTGCGGGACTGGCGCCGCTACGGGGCCGCGGGTGCCGCAGCGGCCGAGGGTTTCTCGCCCGTGCACAGCCGGAGCCTGACATCCATGTACTTCCCGAACGCCGTGCGGCGCTAGGGGTTGGTCAGTCGCCCTGGAAGCCTCCACGGCGACAGGTGAGGACCAGGGTGTCCCGCCAGCCCAGTTGCCCGGCCTGCGCCGGCTGAATGGGCGTGGTTTCATGGATCACCCGCTCGTCGTCGAGCAGCAGGAGCGACCAGGGCTGAACCAGGGTGAAGCGCTGCCCCCTCGGTCCATCGGCATCGAACACCCGGCTCTCCCCGCCCTTGATGCCCTGGCGCCCTGCCATCACCACCGCCACCAGATCGACGCCGTCTCGGTGTGCGCCCTCGGGTGTGGGGCGGCCGATCCCGTCCGCCGTGTCGATGCGAAAGACATGCGCCTCGACGTACCAGGGCTGGATCCCGCGCAAGGCGCTCGCCGCATGGGCCACCTGCCCCAGGAGACGACCCCAGACGGGCATGGCCACCATTGCCGGCAGCACGGGCTCGAACCAGCGCTGCATGCCCCCGTGCAGGGCGTTGTATTCGACCGGTTGCCAGTGCGCCCGGTGAGCCACCTGATGCACGGCATCCCCCTCGACCACAAAGCAGCTGTGGCGCCGGCGCCGGTAATGACCGCCATCCCGCAGGTAGGCATCGGGCGGCAAGTCGTCCCAGGCCTGTCGCAGGTTGTCCAGCTCCGGTGGCGTGGCCGGCAGCCAGCCGGCCATGTCCGCCCCGTCCAGCAGGGCAAAACCCTCCTGCCGCAGTTGCGCTTCCAGTTGCCCCGGCAGGACGGTCGGTGGAGAAATCGGTTGGCTCATGCAGGCAGTGTACCGATGCGGATTGTCTGCGCTGGATCAAAGCCCCGTTGTCCACAAGCTGTCAAGCTTCAGCATTGGAAATCAGGGGAACACATATGAAGAAAGTCGAATGGTCGGACGCCCTGCTGCTGGAATACGGGCCCATGGACGATGTCCACCGCGCATTCGTCGCACTGCTGGCCGCTGCCCAGAACGCCAGCGATTCGGACCTGCCAGCCGCCTGGCTGGCGGTGGTACAGCATTCCGAGGCCCATTTCGGGCGCGAGGACGAATGGATGCGGCGGACGCGGTTTTCGGCCGCCGACAGCCACATGCTGCAGCATCGCGTGGTGCTCAACATCCTGCGCGAAGGCCTGGCCATGACCCGGTCCGGCCAGCATGCCCCCGTGCGCGAGATGACCCAGGAACTGGCCGAATGGTTCGCCAAGCACACGCAGACGCTGGACGCGGCACTGGCGCTGCACATGCGGCGGCAACCGGCACCGTCCCGCTCCCGGGCCGGACACGGCGTGCAGCCGGCACCCCACTGAGTCGCGCCAGGTCGATCAGATACCCCCATGGGTTATGGGGGAAAACCATGTGAGCAGGATGGTCCCGTGCTGGCTATATTTGCCGGCAAGGAGACCTCCATGGCCAACGCCGCCTCGCACGACGACACACACACCCAGTCCACCCCGTCCCCGGATCCGCACACGGAGCACAGCGGGGCGGACACGGCGGCGGGTCCGTCCGTCTTCAGCCTGGCGCTGACCGATCTGCCGCCTTCGGCGCCCCTGCAATGGCTGCGTCTGGGCTGGGCGGACTTCATGCGCTGCCCCCGCATCGGCCTGTTCTACGGCCTGTGCTTCTTTGCCATGGGCCATGCCCTGCTGGCGGTGTTCCGCAGTGCACCCGAATACGTGCTGGCGCTGAGCGCCGGGTTCCTGCTGATGGGGCCGTTCCTGTGCCTGGGGTTGTACGACGCCTCCAAGGCCATGCAGACCCACAGCCACCGTCCGTCGCTGCGCGCCTCGCTGCAAGCCTGGCGACCGACCAAGAGCACCATGGCCATTTTTGCCGGTGTGCTGCTGATCCTGGAAATGCTCTGGGGACGGGCATCGCTGGTGGTGTTTGCCGTGAGTTTCAACACCATGCCCGAGAAGGCCAACATCCTGGCCATGCTGCTGGACCCGGAGAACATCGGGTTCCTGGTCACCTACCTGGTGGTGGGCGCGGTCTTTGCCGGCCTGATCTTCACGACCAGCGTGATCTCGATCCCCATGATCATGGACCGGCAGGTCGACGCCATCTCTGCCGGACTGACCAGCATCCGGGCGTGCCTGCAGAACCCCGGGGTCATGCTGTGGTGGGGTGCCCTCATCACGCTGCTGATCGTGCTGGCCATGCTGCCCCTGTTCCTGGGCCTGTTCGTTGCCGGCCCGGTGATCGGCCACGCCACCTGGCATGCCTACCGGCACATCGTGCCGGCGCCGGACGCGACCTGACCCTGCGGGTACAAGGTCCGACCTGCCGCACGGCCACGGCCATGACCGGCGGTTAAGCTCGGCCCATGGCCTTCCCCGATTTCAGCGATTTCCAGCTGCTCATTCTTGTCCTGAGCGCCCTGCTGCTGTTCCTTTACGGACTGGAACATTTCAGCAAGGAGCTGCAGGAAGTGGGGCGCGAGCGGCTGCCGCACTGGCTAGGCACGGCCACACGCTACCGTCTCGGCGGGTTCCTGCTGGGCGCCTCGGTGACGGCGGTCGTCCAGTCCAGCAGCGCCGTCAGCGCACTGGTGGTGGCCCTGATCAACACCGGCACGCTGGGCTTCAGTGCCAGCCTGCCCGTACTGCTGGGTGCCAAGGTCGGTACCACCGCGACGGCCTGGCTGGTGTCGTTCAAGCTCACGGCCATGGGCCCCTACTTCATTGTCCTCGGTGGCGTGCTGACGATGCTGCCGTTCCAGATTCGCATCGTCGGACGGGCCATCTTCTATTTCGGTTTCATCTTCTTCACGCTCGACCTGATCGGCCAGTCGCTGGAGCCACTGCGGCAGGACCCCTGGCTGCTCCAGCAACTGGCGCTCGCCCGCACGCCGTGGATCGGCGTGATCGTGGGCGCCCTGGTCACCATGCTGCTGCAGTCCAGCAGCGTGGTCTCGGGTCTGGCCGTGGTGCTGGTGCAGCAAGGTGCCCTGCCGGCCGAGGCGGCCATTGCCATCGTCATCGGCGCCAGCGCGGGTACGACGGTCACCGCACTGATCGCCAGCATCCCGATGGATGCCTTTGCCCGGCGGGCGGCCCAGCTCAACGCGTTCTTCAATGCGGTGGGCGTGCTGCTGATGCTGCCCTGGGTCGGCCTGTTCGCACGCTGGGCCATCGGCCTGGCCGGGACGCCGGATCAGGCGGTCGCCATCGCCCACCTGACCTTCAACGTGGGCCTCGCCCTGCTGTTCCTGCCCTGGACGGGCTGGCTCGGACGCCATTGGGCACCCCGGGGCCAACCCACCCCGTCACCACAGAACGCACCAGTCTGAGGCTTCGGCCCGACCGGGTGATTCAGGCGTTCACGTCGACCACGAGACGCCCGCGCACACGACCGGCCAGAATGTCCTCGGCCGCCCCCTGGACATCGGGCAGGCCGATCGTCCGGGTCATGGCGGCCAGCCGCCCCCGGTCCAGCCGCCTGGCCAGTGCCTGCCAGGCCGCCTCGCGGCGCGCCAGCGGCGCCATCACGCTGTCAATGCCATACAGCGTGACCCCGCGCAGGATGAACGGCGCCACCGAAGCCGGCAGATCCATGCCCTGGGCCAGTCCACAGGCCGCCACCGCACCGCCATAGCGGGTCGAAGCACAGGCGTTGGCCAGGGTGTGGCTACCCACCGCATCGACCACGCCGATCCAGCGCTCTTTCTGCAGGGGCTTGCCCGGCGCGGAAAGGCCGGCGCGATCGATCACCTCGCTTGCGCCCAGACCCTTGAGGTATTCGGCCTCCTCCATCCGGCCCGTCGACGCCACAACCGTGTGCCCTGCGGCAGCCAGCAACGCGATGGCCACGCTGCCCACGCCACCGCCGGCACCGGTGACCAGCACCTCGCCGGCACCAGGGGCCACGCCGGCGTCAGTCCAGTGCCGCTCCAGCGCCATCACGCACAGCATGGCGGTGTAACCGGCGGTACCGATGGCCATGGCCTCGCGGGAGGTCATGCCGTCCGGCAGGGCCACCAGCCAGTCACCCTTGACCCTGGCCATCTGGGACAGGCCGCCCCAGTGCGTCTCGCCAACCCCGAAGCCATCCAGGATCACCGCATCGCCGGCCTTCCATTTCGGGTGATCGCTGTGTGTCACGGTTCCGGAAAAATCGATGCCTGGAACCAATGGGAAGCTCCTCACCACAGGCGACCGTCCCGTGATGGCCAGGCCGTCCTTGTAGTTGATGGTCGACCAGTCCACCCGCACGGTCACGTCACCTGAGGCCGGCAGGCGATCCTCGGGCAACTCCGTCAGCGTGCAGTGGTATCCGGCCTCATCGGTCTTGTCGATCAGCAGGCATTTGAACATCGCAGTCTCCTTTCCGTAAGGGAAGCGCCTGCGGGCCCGGCCCCGACCACAGACGCCAGAACAGCCACATGCCCAGGAAGGCATTGGTCAGCGCAACCAGCGTCAGCAGCCACAGCAGCGGTCCCTGCGGACGCGCAAGATTGAGATACCAGGCCATGCCCGAAGACAGGGCGTTGAAGGTCAGCGCCAGCCAGAACAGGCCCTTGCGGGGTTGCCACAGCCGGCGCCATGCAGGTCTTTCGTGCATCCGGCCTATTGTGCAGCGGTCGCCTCGCGTTCCTGCAACAGGCGCCACATGACCTTGCCGCTGCCGCTTTTGGGCAGGGCTTCGACGAACTGCACCACGCGCGGCGATTTGTAGACGGCCATGTGCTCCCGGCACCAGTCGACGATGTCCTGTTCGCTGACCTGGCCCTGGGCCTCATGGCGCAACACCACCACCGCCTTGACACTTTCACCCCGGTAGGCGTCCTGCGTGCTGATGACACAGGCCTCCGCGATGGCCGGATGCCGGAACATCAGCGCCTCCACCTCGGCGGGCCAGACCTTGAAGCCACTCGCATTGATCATGCGTTTGAGGCGGTCGGTGATGAAGAAGTAGCCGTCCTCGTCGACCTTGCCCAGGTCGCCGGAACGGAACCAGCGCTGTCCCTCGAACTCGACGAACGCCGCTTCGGTCGCGTCGGGCCGCTTCCAGTACCCCTGGAACACGGACGGGCCACGGATGATGATCTCGCCTGCCTCGCCCACCGGCATCTCCTGCAGGGTGTCCGGGTCGACGACACGGGCATCGGTGCTCATGAACGGAATGCCCAGGCATTGCTGTTTGGGCGCGTCCGGCGGGTTGTTGTGCGACGGCGCAGCGGTCTCCGTCAACCCATAGCCCTCGGCGTAGCGCAGGCCATACAGGTCGAACAGTTTCTGCGCCACCGCCTGGGGCATGGCCGCCCCTCCCCCGCTGATCAGCACCAGGCTGGACAGGTCATAGCGATCGAAATGGGGACTGGCCAGCAGATCGATGACCATCGTCGGGATGTTGGTCCAGTGGGTCACGCGCCACCGGGAAATCAGGCGCCCGGCAAGCTCCCGGTCCCAGCGCGGCATGACAACCATGGTCGAACCCGAGTAGACCCCGGCATGCATGCCCGCCACCATGCCGGTGATGTGGAACATCGGTACCACGACCAGGCCAATGTTCTCGGGTGTGCCATTGCCCCACAGGCTGGCAGCCACCGCGTTGTGCATCACGCTGGCATGGGTGTGCATGCAACCCTTGGGCAAGCCCGTGGTGCCGCTGGTGTACGGCAGGACGCACAGGTCGCCGGGTTGCCGGTCGTGCACGGGCAGCGCCGCTTCGCCGGCCAGCGCATCGGCCCAGTCGACCACCAGCCCCCGTTCCAGCACCGGCAGCGGATGGCGGGTCCGCAACCAGGTGTCCCAGGCGGCCGGAACCTCCGCCCCCTCGCCATAGGCGTCGTGGTAATGGGCCACCACCACATGCGCCAGTTGAAGGGCTGCCGGCAGTTCGCTGCTGGCCTGCACCAGGTCGGGCGCCAGGTCGGCGGCGCAGATCGCTACCTTCACGTCCGGATCGGTGATGTAGTGCTTGAGCTCCTCGGCGCGGTTCATCGGGTTGACCGGCACCACCACGGCGTTGGCCCGGAGAATGGCGAAATGGGCCACCACCCACTGGGGGCAGTTCTGCATCAGGAGGATGACCCGGTCACCCGGCTGCACGCCCGCCTGCACCAGATGCGCGGCCAGGCGCTCGGCTTCATCCTGCAGCTGACGGTAGGTGGTCACCTGGTCAAAGAAGACCAGCGCCGCCTTGTCCGGGTAGCGCCGGGCACTGACCTCCAGGTTGAACCAGAGCGACGTCTCGGGCGGGCGGATGGCATGGGGCAGGCGCCTGGGCCAGAAGCGGTGATGGGCGCGCGACGGCGCATCGTTCGGTGTCATGCAGTCTCCTTGCTGTCCTCGGGTCACCGGCTCGCAAAGCGCCCGGCACCTTGTTGTTCCGCCGGGCAGCATACGTTCGCGCCCCGAACGCGACAAACCGTCCGTGTCACGCCTGGGACCGCGAGCTTCACCCGTACCGTCGGCTCGACGACTCAGACGTGGCGGGGCCCCGTGCCCCGGACCGGTGCCACGGAGGGTCGGTCCGCCTCCTTGTGCAGGGTCTCGATGATGTGGCAAAAATCGTCGCTGCCGTCACACCGGTCGCGCAGGGCTTTCAGGTCACGCTCCAGTGTCCGCAACTCTGCCAGCCGTTCGCGCACATGCGACAGGTGCGCATCCAGTGTCTGGCGGGCGGCGCGGCAGTGGTCCCTATCGTTCAGATCGAGTCCGAGCAGGGTGCGGACTTCGTCCAGCGACATGTCCAGGGCACGGCACAGACGGATGAAACGCAGCCGGTGCAGATCGGCCGTGTCGTAGGCGCGGTAGCGGTTGTCGCCACGCGATGTGCCGGGCAGCAGCCCCTCGCGCTCGTAATAGCGGATGCTGGCGGTGCTCAGGCCAGTGTGGCGCGCCGCCTCGCCGATTCGCAATCGGGATGGGGACATGTCATCCTTTGCGCAACAGTCGATGAACAGAAACCAAGCTGAGCTTGACCTTGAAGTGACTTCAAGGTTTCCAATCATGCCATTGGATCACTTTCACTTCCACGACGCACCCATGGCCTGCTCCTGTCACACCACCTCCACCCCAGAATCCGAACCGCGTCCACTGGATGCCCACTGGAAGCGGGCCCTCTGGATCGCCCTTGCGGTCAATGCCCTGATGTTCTTCGTCGAACTGGCGGCCGGCTGGCAGGCCGGGTCGGTCTCGCTGCTGGCGGACGCCGTCGACTTCGCCGGTGACGCCGCCAACTACGGGCTGTCGCTCGCGGTACTCTCCATGGCCGTCGTCTGGCGCAGCCGCGCCGCGCTGGTCAAGGGATCCACCATGCTGGCCTATGGCCTGTTCGTGCTGGTCAAGGCGGCCTGGGCCTGGGAAGGTGGCGGCGTACCCCACGCTGGCACCATGGGTGCCGTTGGACTGCTCGCCCTGCTGGCCAACGTCGGGGTGGCGATCCTGCTCTACCGCTGGCGCCAGGGCGACGCCAACATGCGCAGCGTCTGGCTGTGCTCGCGCAACGACGCCCTGTCCAACCTGGCCGTGATCGGGGCCGCCGCCGGCGTGTTCGGCACCGGGTCGGCCTGGCCCGACCTCCTGGTCGCCGCTATCATGGCCGCACTGGCCATCAGCGCGGGGTGGTCCGTGGTACGGCAGGCCCGGCTCGAACTGGATGCCTGCCCGGTCCGCGTCTGAACCGGCCTGAACCGGCGCCTGTCGGGTGCAGGCCGGTATCGGGAACTTCGCCCCGCGCCGCCGTATCATTACGGCGTGCGCATCGCCACAAGGGTGCTGCCGGAAGGCCCGTGAACCCCATTCGGAGAACCGACATGCAACGACGCACACTCCTGACCGCCGCGGCCACCCTGGTCGCTTTCTCTTCCCTGCCCGTGTTCGCGCAGAAGCGCCCCGGCGTCCAGTTGCCCGTGATGCAGGTCTGGAAAGACCCCAATTGCGGCTGCTGCAAGGACTGGGTCGCCTATCTGGAGCAGGACGGCTTCCAGGTGCAGGTCTACCAGACCGGCAACACCGCCGTGCGCCAGCGGCTGGGACTGCCCCTGAAGTACGCCTCGTGCCACACGGCCCTCATAGACGGCTACGTGATCGAAGGCCATGTCAACGCGCCCGAGATCCGGCGTCTGCTGGCCGAAAAGCCCCAGGCGCTCGGCCTGGCGGTGCCCGGCATGCCCGTGGGCAGCCCCGGCATGGACGGCCCCGTCTATGGCGGACGCCACGATCCCTACGACGTTCTGCTGGTGCAGCGCGACGGCAGCCACCAGGTCTACAAGTCCTACTTCCGGAGCTGACCTCGCGCCCTGACAGGCCGACCTGACAGGGAACAATCCGGTTACCCGGCCGTTTTTCCGGGCATCGACCCACACAGGCTTCACCACAATGGAGGACAGGGCGACGACCATGCACGCCCAGTATCCCTGTCCACCCAACCGCCCTGGTGATGCCATGCGTCAGAACCTCCCTATCACGAACCAGGAGTTCCAGTTTCCCGACGGGGTCACGCTGGTCTCCTCCACCGACCTCAAGAGTCACATCACCTACTGCAACCCGGCGTTCATCGCCGTCAGCGGCTACAGCCGCGACGAGTTGCTCGGGCAGCCGCACAACCTCATCCGGCACCCCGACATGCCCCCCGAGGCCTTTCGCGACATGTGGGCCACGCTGCAGGCCGGGCAACCCTGGTCGGCCATGGTGAAAAACCGCCGCAAGAACGGCGATCACTACTGGGTGCTGGCCAACGCCACCCCGGTCCTGCAGGACGGACAGGTCAGCGGCTACATGTCGGTGCGCACCAAGCCCACGCGCGACCAGATACAGCAGGCCGAAAGCCTCTATGCCCGCATGCGCAGCGAGGCGTCATCCGGCCAGACCCGGGTCGCCCTGCGCCGCGGTCGCCTCGTGCGGACCGGCTGGCGCGGCGCCCTGCAACGATGGACCGAACCGACCCTGGGTCGCCGCATGGCAACCATCACACTGGTGCTGGCAGGCCTGGTGATTGCACTTGAACGCGGCACCGGCCGGCTCGACGGCGCCTGGCACTGGCTGTCGCTGGGCCTGTCCGTGGCCCTGGCCGCGGGCGCGGCTGCCTGGATGCGGCACATGATGACCTCGCCCCTGCGCGATGCGGTCGGCTTTGCCAACCGCATGGCCGCAGGCGACCTCAGTGCCCGCTACAGCACGGCGCAGCGTGGGGAATTCGGCGAACTGGCGCGGGCGCTGAACCAGCTCAACGTCAACCTGCAGGCGGTGGTCTCCGACGTGCGCCACGAAGTCGAGGGCGTGCAGGTGGCCTCCAGCGAAATTGCGTCGGGCAACCATGACCTCTCGGCCCGGACCGAGGCCCAGGCCGGCAACCTGGAAGAGACGGCCGCCTCCATGGAACAGATTTCCAGCACGGTGGAACAAAGCGCCAATGCGGCGCGCGAGGCGACCGGTCTGTCCCAGCGGGCCTCGCAGGTGGCCCGGGACGGCAACGACGCCATGCAGCACGTCGTACAGACGATGGACGAGATCCACCGGGCATCCAGCCGCATTGGTGAAATCATCCAGGTGATTGACGGCATCTCGTTCCAGACCAACATCCTGGCACTCAATGCCGCCGTGGAGGCCGCACGGGCTGGCGAGCAGGGCCGGGGTTTCGCGGTGGTGGCAGGCGAAGTCCGGAACCTGGCCCAGCGCACACTCACTGCGGCCCGGGAAATCCGGCTGCTGATCGACGACTCGGCCGCCAAGGTCTCGCAGGGCAGCGAACTGGTCCACAGCACGGGCCGCACCATGGCGCAGGTCGTCACCGTGGTCGAACAGGTCCATGGCCTGATCGCCGACATCACGAACGCCGCGCGCGAACAGTCCATGGGCCTGTCCCAGGTCAACCAGGCGGTCGGCCAGCTGGACTCGGTGACGCAGCAGAACTCGGCCATGGTCGAGCAGCTCGCTGCAGCGGCCAGTTCGCTGCAGAACCAGGCTGTCGTGATGCAGGATGCCGTGCGCATCTTCAAGCTCGACAACGCCGTCCACTGAGGCAGCCAACTTTCCGGTCGCCCGGCGGCGCGACATCCTGTTACCACGCCGTCCACGATTCCGGCCGGAAAACGGCAGTCCCGCCCGAGGCGGCATCAAGGGCATGCTAATGTCGCGCCATGCCCGCCCAACGCATCCGTTACACCCTGCTGTCCCTGCGCGACATGGCGGCCTCGTTCGGCCCGTTCGCGCTGCTGACCGTCGTCCTGCTGGCGCTGACCTACTGGTGGCTCGACCCCACCCCGCCCCAACGCGTCGTCCTTGCCACCGGTCCGGCGCAGAGTGCCTATGACGAGTTCGGCAAGCGCTACAAGGAGGCCCTGGCCCGCTACGGCATCGAGGTCGAACTGCTCCGGTCCGAAGGCTCCTCCGACAACCTCCAGATGCTGCGCAGCGGTCAGGCAGACCTCGGGTTCGTGCAGGGCGGCTCGGCCGACATCGGCTACGACGACGAGGACGCCATCACCTCGCTGGGCAGCCTGTTCGTCGAGCCACTTTGGCTGTTCTATCGCGAAGACGCGGCACAGAAGCTGCTCAAGCGCAACGCACTCGGTCCACTGACCGACCTGCGCGGCTGGCACATCAACGTCGGCACGCCGGGCAGTGGTGTGCCGCGCCTGTTCAACACCCTGCTCGATGTCAACCGCATGGCCCCGTCCGAGCTGCACATGAGCCAGATGGAACAGACCCCGGCCACGGTGGCCTTTCTCAATGGAGAACTGGACGCGGTGGTGTTCGCATCCGCCCCCGAATCCCTGATGGTCCAGATGCTGCTGCAGACGCCCGGCATCCGCCTGATGGACTTTGCCCAGAGCGAGGCCTACTCCCGGCGTTTCGGTTACTTGACGCCGGTCGTTCTGCCGCAAGGTGTGGTCGATCTGGCCAACAACCATCCCGAGACCGACATGCGTCTGGTGGCCTCCACCACCAGCCTGCTGGCCAGTGCCCGCACCCACCCGGCCATCCTGCAACTGTTTGCCCAGACAGCCATCGGCCTGCATGGCGGCGGTGGCTGGTTCAGCCGGGCACGCGAGTATCCCAGCCTGGAGCACAGCGAGGTGCCGGTCTCGCCCGAAGCGGTTCGCGCCATCCGCTCAGGCCCGCCTTTCCTGCAGCGCTACCTGCCGTTCTGGCTGGCCAACCTGATCGAGCGCATGTGGCTGGCCATGGGTCTGATCATCGCGCTGGTGCTGCCCCTGTCCCGCATCGTGCCGCCCATCTACACTTTCCGTATCCGCTCGCGCGTGTTTCGCTGGTACGGCCAGTTGCGCGATATCGAGCAACGCTTCGAGGCCCAGGCCCGGACCAATGCCGATGCCACGCGGGAACTGCTGGAACAGCTCGATGTGCTCGAAGCCAAGGTCGAGAAGACCGTCGTGCCGCTGTCGCACACCGACGAACTCTACGCGCTGCGCAACCATGTGCATCTGGTGCGCAAGAAGCTGCAGCGCAACGGCTAAACCGCAGGAGCGGCCCGGCCTGCGCCGGTCAGAGCGCGCCGGGCTCGGTGTCGGCGACCTCGCGCACACGCACGCTGTTGATCCAGGCCTGGCGCGCCACTTCGTCCAGTGCGTCTTCCACCAGGCCATGGTCGGCCACCACGCGAACCCGTGACTGCAACAGCTGACGCTCCAGGGTCCGCCGGGTCATCGACAGCTGCTTGCCAGACGACGTACTGAACAGGAACATGGTCCCGTGCGGACTGGCCCAGTCGAGCTGGCAGCGCAGGACCGATCCTTCGTGCGCCATGTCCACCCAGGCACCCACCGGCAGCAAGGGCTCGGTGCCCGAGACCTCGCGCAGATCGCAGGCCATCGGTTCGGTGTTGAGGAAGGCCGGCTGGGTTTCCATTTGCAGATCGTCCATGAACCCGGATTCTCTGGCCTCGGCCGGCTGCACCCAGGTGCCCGGTCCGGGCTGACGCTGCATGGCCGCCGGACCATCGGCGGCCAGTTCGGTCCGCTGGGTCTTGTAGGCCGCCTCGTGCAGTCCCATCAAGGCCTTGAAAAAGGTCTCGCTGTCGGGCCTGGGATAGTCGATGGAGTCCAGGCCTTCACGCAAGGTCCGCAGCACGTTCGGGATGACCCGTATCAGGCGCGGCCGGTTCAGGCTGGCCGTGCCCAGATGGGTCGACCAGAGCAGGTCGGGCAGGATCTGCGCATAGTGCATGGCAGCCGTATCGGCGCCCTTGCCGGCTTCGGGATCCGAGGCCACGATTCGGGCCTGCGCCACCACCTGGGCCCAAGGCCCGCTCAGAAAGCGCTTGACCACGCCTGGCGCACGGTCGAAATCGTTTCGTGCCTGGAATTCGGAGGCCACCCGCTCGGCCAGCAGATTGCGCTGTTCCACCCGGACCAGGGTCTTGACGGCGCGGCCCCGCGCCAGCAACTGGGAGGGTGGCAGCGAGGAAACCTGGGACGCGACAAAACGCGCCAGCAAGCGCTCGAAACGCTGCGGCAGATCGTTGCCGGGGACTTCAAGGGCCCGCTGGATCTCGTGCACCTCGTCGGCAAAATCCCGGTAACCACCATCGTTTTCGCTGCGGAACGCCAGCGAGCGCTCGGTGATGGCATCCAGCAGACGCCGCGCCGGGTTGTGCCGGTCGGCAAAGAAGCGCGGGTCGTTGCCAGCCAGCAGCAGAAGGGATGGCTTCATCGAAAGAAGCAGGCCGCGGATCGGCGCCAGGAGCCGCTTGTCCTCGGCAATGTTCTTGAGCATCTGGGTCACCACTTCGGCGGCCAGATTGCGCACCATGGCATTGCCGGAAGCCGGATCCTGCGCACCGACCTGCTCCAGGTTGCCCACCAGCAGCTTGTGCAGCTGATCGAGATTCAGTGCCGAACCGATGAGTTCACTTTCTCCGACTTCGGGCTTGCCGCCCGGGCGCCCCGATCGCCACGCTTCGCCAGTAGCCTGCACAGGCTGCTCCCGCGAAGGCGCCACCTTGTATTCGGCCGGGCGAACACCCCAGCTGTCCATCAACCGGCCCAGCCGCTCGTACATGGCGGCCACTTCCTTGCCCAGTGGCAGGGCACCGGCCTGCAACCAGGCATTGCGTATCGCCACGGACACATGAACGCTGTTGACCGCCTTGATCAGTGCCTGCACCAGGACCTCACAGCGCAGAGGGTTGAGTTCAGCGCGGACCTGGTTCGAGCCCTTGGCTCCACACATGCGGGCGTTGAGATCCACCAGATCGTCATCTGCGGCAATCTTGATCACCTGCAGAATGCGAGCCTCTTCGACCTTCTCCTGCACCTGGTCGTCGCCCATCAGCTCCAGTTCGTCAAAGCTCAGGCTCTTGAGCTTGCGCGGCGACGGAGCAAGCTCGGGCAAGGAGTCGCCAATGGATGAAGCCAGCGTCTCCAGAACGCGGGTGGCCAGAAAAGCGCGATGGCCCTCCAACGCGGTGCGAGCCTCGAACCACCCTTGCTTCTCGCTCAGGCGGGTGGCGGTGCCTTCCCTGGATGCCAGCACCTCCTGCACCTGAAGCAACCAGCGGGGAATCCACTCGCCCATCTGGGCCAGAGCTTCCCGGAGGCAGGCATCGTAGGCTTGGTGGGTGGGCGATTCCATATGTGGGGCAGGCGGCTGGCGCTGATCAGTGGCTGGAAATGCCTCCGATTCTGCGCCGCCGGCAGGGACCCGATGCCCCAAAAAGGGCGGGGAAAACGCCCCCAGTTCAGGGCTTGGCGAGCAAGGCCTTCCAGCCCTCGGGGCCCAGGTCGCGCAGGGTACGGATGTTGCGTTCGACGATGGCCTCGGCATCGCCCCCCTCGCTGGCCACCGCCCGCGAAACACTGTCCTCGCGCAGCAGGTGCAGGATCGGATAGGGTGCACGGTTGGTGCAGTGGCTCATGTCGCCCTCGGGCTCGCCCTCGAACTGGAAATCCGGGTGAAAGTTCGCCACCTGGATCACACCCTCGAGTTCATGCTCGGCCACCACATCGTCGACCACGCCCATGAAGTCGTTGAAGGCGAAGAAGTCGGGAAACAGGGTCGGGTGCACCAGCAGTGTCGTGTCGACCTCTTCGGCCGGCGTGTTCACCAGCAGGTCCAGTTCCCGATCCAGTTCATCCAGGAAAGCATCCACATGTCGCGCGCGGCTGACCACGATGCGCACCTGGTTCTTCACATACACCGAACGTGCGAATGGACACAGGTTCAGCCCGATCACGGCCTTCTCGATCCAGCGGCGGGTGTCGGCCAAGACGGCGTCGTCAGAGATGTCCATAGCAGTGTCCGGAGCGAGTGTCTTCAATCGAGCATGCCGCGGAACTGGCTTTGCCAGGCCGCAGGCATTGCCCCCCAGTGTGCTTGGAGGGGGTGGACGCGCCGCTGGCGCGGCGCGGGGGGCGTCTTACTTCAACGACTTGAAACGGGCCCGCTTCGGACGGGCACCTTCCTCGCCCAGGCGGCGTTTCTTGTCTTCCTCGTATTCGGTGAAGTTGCCGTCATAGAAGTACCACTGGCTGTCGCCCTCATAGGCCAGGATGTGCGTGCAGATGCGGTCCAGGAACCACCGGTCGTGGGAAATGACCATGGCGGAACCTGCGAACTCCAGCAAGGCCTCTTCCAGCGCACGCAGGGTTTCGACGTCCAGATCGTTCGAGGGTTCGTCAAGCATCAGCACGTTGCCGCCCTGGGCCAGCGTCTTGGCCAGGTGCAGACGACCGCGCTCACCGCCCGAGAGGTTCTTGACCAGCTTCTGCTGGTCATTGCCCTTGAAGTTGAACCGGCCGATATAGGCGCGGCTGGGCATGACGAACTTGCCGACCGTGATGTTGTCCAGACCACCCGACACGTCTTCCCAGACCGTCTTGTCGCCGTCGAGCGACTCGCGGCTCTGGTCCACGAAGGCCAGCTTGGCGGTCTGGCCAATGACGATCTCGCCGCTGTCGGGTTTCTCCACGCCCTGGATCATCCGGAACAGCGTGGACTTGCCGGCGCCGTTGGGACCGATGATGCCGACGATGGCACCGGCCGGCAGCTTGAAGCTCAGGTTGTCGATCAGCACCCTGTCGCCAAAGGACTTGGTCACGCCATTGAACTCGATGACCTGGGATCCCAGCCGCTCGGCCACCGGAATGAAGATCTCGTTGGTCTCGTTGCGCTTCTGGTATTCGACGTCGCTCAGCTCCTCGAAGCGGGCCAGACGCGCCTTGCTCTTGGCCTGGCGCCCCTTGGCGTTCTTGCGCACCCACTCCAGTTCTTCCTTCATGGCCTTGCGATGGGCGTCTTCGGCCTTCTGCTCCTGGTCCAGGCGCTTGCCCTTCTGGTCCAGCCATTCGGAATAGTTGCCCTTCCAGGGAATGCCGTGTCCCCGATCGAGTTCGAGAATCCACTCGGCGGCGTTGTCCAGGAAGTAGCGGTCGTGGGTGATGGCCACCACCGTCCCGGGGAAGCGCTGGAGAAACTGCTCCAGCCAGTTCACGCTTTCGGCGTCCAGGTGGTTGGTCGGTTCGTCCAGCAGCAGCATGTCGGGCCTGGACAGCAGCAGGCGGCACAGGGCCACGCGGCGCTTCTCGCCACCGGACAGGTTCTTGATGACCGCATCCCAGGGCGGCAGGTTCAGCGCATCGGCGGCCAGTTCCAGTTGCAGGTCGGAGTTCTCCGATCCGCTGGCCGCGATGATGGCCTCCAGTTCGGCCTGCTCGGCGGCCAGGGCGTCAAAATCGGCATCGGGCTCGGCATAGGCAGCGTACACCTCGTCAAGACGCGCCTTGGCCTTGAGCGCGCCGCCAATGCCCTCTTCCACCGCCTGGCGCACGGTCTGCTCGGGGTCCAGCTGGGGCTCCTGGGGCAGGTAACCGATCTGGATACCCGGCATCGGAATGGCTTCGCCCTCGATCTCCTTGTCGACGCCGGCCATGATCTTCAGCAGGGTGGACTTGCCCGAACCGTTGAGGCCGAGCACGCCGATCTTGGCGCCAGGAAAGAAGGACAACGAGATGTCTTTCAAGATCTGCCGCTTGGGCGGCACGGTCTTGGAGACGCGGTTCATGGAAAAGACGTACTGGGCCATGGTGCGTTGGATAGGTCTGCGCCTGCGCCGGCGTGGCGCGAAGGCATGGAAAGAAAAGCGGAGCGCTCCGGTATCGGGATGGCGTGCCTGCAGAAAAGCGGGCTCCTGCCTGGCAGTCCTGCGGTTCGCGGACGCCTCGGAAACGCGGCAACACCCGCTATTATCGCCCGCGTCCCGGCCCGGCGTGTCCGTGCCGGAAATGCAACTACCAGACGCCCAGCGACCCGCCTGCGTGGCATCCGGCATGGCACATGGCCAAACTCGTGCGACAATGGAGGCTGACCGGGCAACAGTTGGCCCGTCACCAGCACCAATGCTGGGGTGCCTGCCACGAGCTGGCACGCACCGAACCCGTGAATCCATCAGCCCCAGACTGGCCAGAGACTGTCCGCGAACCGCCGGACATTCGATGGAGTGGCCGATGCCCCCCAGCGCCCTGGCAGGGCGCCTCACCAGAAAATGAAATTTGAAGAACTGAACCTGGTTCCGGCCATCGTCCAAGCCGTGCACGAGCAAGGCTATGACACCCCCACCCCCATTCAGGCCGAAGCCATTCCGGCTGTCCTGGCCGGCCGCGACCTGCTCGGCGGCGCCCAGACCGGTACCGGAAAGACCGCCGCATTCACGCTCCCGATGCTGCAGTTGCTCAGCCAGGGCGAGCGCTCCAGCAACCGCTTCGGCGGCATCGCCATCCGTGCGCTGGTCCTCACGCCCACCCGCGAGCTGGCCGCCCAGGTCGAAGAATCCGTCCGCGTCTACGGCAAGCACCTGTCGCTGACGTCCACGGTGGTTTTCGGCGGCGTGGGCATGAACCCCCAGATCAACGCCATGAAAAAGGGCGTGGACATCCTCGTCGCCACACCCGGGCGCCTGCTCGACCTGCAGGACCAGGGATTCCTGGACCTGAGCCAGGTGCAGATCCTGGTGCTGGACGAAGCCGACCGCATGCTCGACATGGGTTTCATCCACGACGTCAAGAAAGTGCTGGCGCTGCTGCCCAAGGCCAAGCAGAGCCTGCTGTTCTCGGCCACGTTCAGCGACGAGATCCGCGACCTGGCCAATGGCCTGCTCAAGGACCCGCAGCACATCCAGGTGACGCCGCGCAACACCACGGTGCAGCGCATCTCGCAGGTCATCCACCCGGTCGGCCGGGGCAAGAAAAAGCCCCTGCTGGTGCACATCATCAACGAGCACAACTGGAGCCAGGTGCTGGTCTTCACCCGCACCAAGTTCGGCGCCAACAATGTGGCCGAGTACCTGACCAAGAACGGCATCCAGGCCATGGCCCTGCATGGCAACAAGAGCCAGGGCGCACGGACCCAGGCGCTGGCCGGCTTCAAGAGCGGCGAGATCCGCGCTCTGGTGGCCACTGACATTGCAGCCCGCGGCATCGACATCGACGACCTGCCGCACGTGGTCAACTACGAAATCCCCAATATCTGCGAAGACTACGTTCACCGCATCGGCCGCACCGGCCGTGCCGGCCGTGAAGGCCAGGCGGTCAACCTGGTGAGCCTGGACGAAGAAGGCTTCATGATGGAAATCGAGCGCTTCACCAAGCAGCAGATTCCCGTGCAGATCTTCCCCGATTTCATGCCCGAGCCCGGCGAGAAGGCCGAGCCCATCGCCATGGGCCGCCAGACCATCTGGGGCGGCGCCGGCAAGCCCCCCAGCCGTGAAGTCATGGCCGCTGCCGCCAAGGCCGCACGCCAGGAAATGATGCAGCGCATCCGCGAGAAGAAGTCCGGCGAAGGCCAGGGACGCCAGGGCCAGGGCCAGGGACGTGGTCAGGCCAGGCGTCCGCAGGCCGAGGGGCAGCCGGAAGGTGCACCCATGTCGGAAATGGCCGATGGCCAGGGACGTCCGGACGGCCGCCGCCGTCGCAACCGCCGTGGTGGTCAGAACGGCCCGCGCCAGCACGAGGGCGACGCCCAGGCCAACCGCGCACCGCGCCCGCCACGCGAGGAAGGCGCCGAGCGCCAGCCTGGACCGAACGCCCATCTGGGCAGCCTGCGTATCCGCGAGCCGCGCCCGCGCCAGGCCGCACCTGGCGGTCAGCCTGATCCGCTGCGCACCAGCATCGACTCGATGCGCTCCGGCAATCGGGGCAAGAACAACGGCAACAAAAAGAAGCGCGGCCAGCGTCAGGGCGGCGCCGGCGGCAATGCAGGCGGCGGAGCCGACCCGTTGCGCACCAGCTACGGCCGCATCAACTGACACATCCACGCGGATGAACGTACAGTGCGGTCATGTCCGATGACCGCACTTCCCCACCGGCCGCCCCGGCCGTCGCCGTCCGTTACGCCACCCTCATGGTGGCCACCGCCAATGTGCTGAACCTGGCCCAGCCAGGCCGGCACTTCTATGACGGACAGGATCCCTACAGCAACAGCGAATTCGAGCGCAAGGCCGACTGGCTGGGCGAGCGCATCCGTGCGCTCAATGCCGACGTGCTCGCCGTGCAGGAAGTCTGGGATGAAGTGGCGCTGCGCGCTGCGGTCAGCCGCAGTGGCCTGCAGTACAGCCATGTCAGCGTGCCAGGTGCCGAGAACGGGCCTGGCCAGCATGGAGCCCAGGGCACGCCTCGGGTGGGCCTGGTCACCCGCCTGAAGGTCGAATCGGTCGAATCACTCGACAGCTTTCCGGCCGCCGCGGTGGTCGACGTGCCCGGCCTGGGCGCGCATCGCCAGTTCGAGCGCCCGCCCCTGCTGGCCACGCTGCGCCTGAAACACGGACAGGACATCGCGGTGATGACGGCCCATCTCAAGAGCAAGCGACCGAAGTTCCTGCAGGACGCCCAGGGCCGTCCGCTGGAAGACCGGGACGATCCGTCGGTCCAGGCCGTGGCCTCGCTGCGCTCGCTCATCATGCGTGCTGGCGAGGCGCTAGCCCTGCGATTGAAGGTGGTCGAACTGTTGCACCGCACGCGGCTGCCGCTGGTGCTCATGGGCGACCTCAACGACAGTCCGCACAGCGTGACGACGCAGCTGGTCGCCGCGACCTCACAGGCTGGCTACGACAAGAGCGCGCGCGACCATGCGCTCTATAGCGCCTGGGACGTGCAGGGCGAAGGCGCGCTGCGCCGCGACGTGGCCTTCAGCCACATCCACCAGGGCTACCCCGAAGTGCTGGACCAGGTGCTGGTGAGCGAAGAATTCGTCGCCACCAGCCGGCGCGCCATCGGCGACGTGCGTCGCGTCGAAGTCTTCAACGACCACCTGTTCGAAGGCCGTGACCGCAGCCGCAGCGACCATGGCTTTGTGCGGGCACTGTTGCGGCTGCGGCTGGACGCAACGGACACCTGAGACACCTGAGATGAGATCCGCCCGGCGTCATCGGCACGGCATGCGTCATTCCACAGTCGCTCAGCGACGCACGAACAGCGTGACGAGTGGCTCGTCACCGACCTGACGGCTGCGGTGGCCATGGACGGCGGGATCGAAGACGGCGCCCTCGGGCAGGGTGTCGGCCGAATAGAACATCTGCCCCGGCCCGAAATGGCGGACCGTGCCGTCCTGCAGGCCGATTTCCATGCAGCCCTGCAGCACCACGAGCCACTGCGGCGCGCCGGTGCAATGGAAGTCGCTGGCAAAGCCCACCGGGCTCTGGCGCCACTGCACGCCACTGGCGCCGACCAGCCCGGACAGGCGCGCGGCGGCCGTGCCCTGGTCCAGCGCCACGTCGTCGTCCCGGAACCGGGCCCGCCCGTCGCTGTCGGTGTAGAGCACCACCTGGGTGTATGGGTTCATGCTGTTCAACTCCTGCCGACCCTGCCGGTCGCAGCTAAGATGATCCCATGAATTCCAAACGATTTTCCAGTGCCGGCTCCGCCGCTGTCGACTTTGGCCACCGGGGCCGCGTGGTCCTGGTCACCGGTGGCGCCCAGGGCATCGGTGCGGCCTGCGTCCGCCGGTTTGCCCGCGAGGGCGCGCAGGTCATCGTCTCCGACGTGGCCGATGAGCGCGGTCTGGCACTGGCGACAGAACTGGGTGCCCACTACCTCCATTGCGATGTCGGCAGCAAGGCGGACGTGGACGCCGCCGTCGATGCGACGGTGCGCGTGCGCGATTCGTACAGGATGGGGTCGGCATTGACGAAGTAGTCGCACATGGGGCCTCCTGTGTGCTCGTGGGTCGCGTCAGAGTGCACGTTGCGTCATCTGGGACGCGATGTAGTCTGCCTGACGGATGGCCAGTGTGACAATGGTCAGTGTCGGGTTTTCGGCGCCGCCGGTGGTGAACTGGCTGCCGTCACTGATGAACAGGTTCGGGATGTCGTGCGTCTGGCCAAAGGCATTGCAGACGCCGTCCTGAGGCTTCGCACTCATGCGCGCCGTACCCAGATTGTGCGTCGAAGGGTATGGCGGCGTACGGAAGGTCCGGATTGCCCCGGCAGCCTGGTAGACCCTTTCGGCCTGCGTGTAGGCATGGTTGCGCATGGCGAGGTCATTCTCGTGGTCGTCGAAATGCACGTTCGGAACGTAGTTGCCGTATTGGTCTTTCACGCTGGAGTTCAAGGTCACGCGGTTGGTTTCGCGCGGCATGTCTTCCCCCACCAGCCACATGCCGGCCAGTTGGGTGTATCGGTCCATCCACCAGGTGAAATCGCTGCCCCAGCCACCCGGATTCAGGAACGCGGCCATGAACGGCAGGCCCAGCGACAGGGTTTCCATCTCGTAACCACCCACGAAGCCGCGCCGCGTGTCAAGTGCTGCCTCATCGCGCACGATGCCAGCCATGGTGGTGCCCCGGAACATGTTCACCGGATCCTTGAACGCCGCATACACCGATCCGGTCATGTGCCGCATATAGTTGCGGCCGACCTGTCCCGACGAATTGGCCAGTCCATCCTTGAACAGGGCTGAGGCCGACAGCAGCAACAGCCGCGGTGTCTCGATGGCATTGCCGGCCACGCACACGACCCGGGCCTTCTGCCGCTGCTCCCTGCCATCGGCATCCATGTAGACCACACCCGTGACACGTCCTGCGGCATTGTGTTCAATCCGGGTGACATGGGCCTGGATGCGCAGCTCGAAGTTGCCCGTGGCATCTGCGGCAGGCAGCTCGGTATAGAGGGTGGACCATTTGGCTCCGCTCTTGCAGCCCTGAAAACAGAATCCCAGCTGCATGCAACGTCCGCGCCCGTCACGCGGCCGGCTATTGATGGCCATGTTGCCGGTATGCACTTCCTTGTAGCCCAGGCGGGTGGCGCCGTTGTAGAGCACCTTGAAGTTGCTGTTCCCCGGCAGGCCGGGAATGCCATGGGTGCGGGTCACTCCCATCTTGTTTTCAGCCTTGGCGTAATACGGCTCCAGGTCCTTGTAGGTGATGGGCCAATCCAGCAGGTTGGCTCCCTGGATCCCACCATAGACACTGCGAGTCCTGAACTCGTGCTCCTGGAAACGCAGTGATGCTCCGGCCCAGTGGGTGGTGGTGCCGCCCACAGTCTTGCAGATCCAGGCCGGCAGGCCCGCAAAATCCCGGGCAACACGCCAGCTGCCCGAGGTGGTGCGCCTGTCCAGCCAGGCCAGTTGGCTGAAGGATTTCCATTCGTCGTTGATGAAGCTCTCGTTGGACTGTTTGCCTCCGGCTTCCAGCACCACAACCTTGATGCCTTTCTGACAGAGTTCGTTGGCCAGCGTGCCGCCTCCAGCACCGGATCCGATGATGACGACCACCGAGTCGTCGTCGTGGGTGAATGTTGTCATGTATGTCTCCTGGCAGGCCGGCATCGCATCCGGCGACTGCGCTCCAGTTGGGGGTCAGGGTGAATCGGGGGAAGGCCTGGCAGGGCCGCCAGGCCTCAGCCCATGTAAGGTGGAGGACTGGCCGACGCAGGCGGGTCGGGCAGCCACTTCAGATCCTGGAATCCCCGGGTGATGTAACCACCCTTCTCCCAGCTGGAACCGGGATAGCCCAGAGCGGCATAGGCCATCTCGTTGTCGTACAGAGCCACCACGCATTTGCCCCTGACGGTGTTGAAGAAGGCCTGCCCCTCCATGGCTTTGACCGCCTGCAGGCGACGTTCGGGCGTGGCTTTGAGGAAATTGCCGTCCGACAGGTGATCCAGCGACTGAATACCCTCGCGCAGCAGTTTGGCCGTGTCCGGGCTGGCGGCAGCGTCGGTATCCAGGTGGCTGGACAGGAGGGCATACACCGCGTCGGGAAGCTTTTTGTGCGGGAACAGCACCTGGCCCATCCGGAGCAGAGTTTCACCCTCCGCCTGGGTCAGGGTCTTAAGCTCGACGGCCCAGGCGCGTGAGGGGGCCAGCAGGGCAAGAGGACTGCCTACGGCCAGGGTACCCATCAGGATGCCGCTGCCCCTGAGCAGATGGCGCCGGGTCAAGGTCGCCGATGGGAGCCGCGCACCGGGTACGCGGCCCTGGACTTGAATTGGGAATGATTTCACAGCGATCGTCTCCATTTTCTTTGGAAAGGCCACGGCATGACCTTGATCTGGACTGTAAAAATCTGGCCCCGGCCCTGGGGCATAGCGGAATACCTACAGGGAAATCCCTCATCTGCCATCCCGGTGGACAGGGTAGCCACCGGACGGGGGGCACCCGACCGGGTCGTCAGCGACGCACGAACAGCGTGACGAGCGGCTCGTCGCCGACCTGACGGCTGCGGTGGCCGTGGACGGCGGGATCGAAGACGGCGCCCTCGGGCAGGGTGTCGGCCGAATAGAACATCTGCCCCGGCCCGAAATGGCGGACCGTGCCGTCCTGCAGGCCGATTTCCATGCAGCCCTGCAGCACCACGAGCCACTGCGGCGCGCCGGTGCAATGGAAGTCACTGGCAAAGCCCACCGGGCTCTGGCGCCACTGCACGCCACTGGCGCCGACCAGCCCGGACAGGCGCGCGGCGGCCGTGCCCTGGTCCAGCGCCACGTCGTCGTCCCGGAACCGGGCCCGCCCGTCGCTGTCGGTGTAGAGCACCACCTGGGTGTATGGGTTCATGCTGTTCAACTCCTGCCGACCCTGCCGGTCGCAGCTAAGATGATCCCATGAATTCCAACCGATTTTCCAGTGCCGGCTCCGCCGCTGTCGACTTTGGCCACCGGGGCCGCGTGGTCCTGGTCACCGGTGGCGCCCAGGGCATCGGTGCGGCCTGCGTCCGCCGGTTTGCCCGCGAGGGCGCGCAGGTCATCGTCTCCGACGTGGCCGATGAGCGCGGCCAGGCACTGGCGACAGAACTGGGTGCCCACTACCTCCATTGCGATGTCGGCAGCAAGGCGGACGTGGACGCCGCCGTCGATGCGACCGCCAGACGGTGCGGCCGCATCGACGTGCTGGTGAACAACGCCGGCATTTTCAGGGCCGCCGATTTCCTGGACGTGACCGAGGCCGATTTCGATGCGGTGCTTCGCGTCAACCTCAAGGGTTCGTTCCTCATGGGTCAGGCGGTGGCGCGGGTCATGGCGGCCAAGGGCGGAGGCCGGATCGTCAACATGAGTTCGGTCAACGGCAGCATGGCCATTCCCAACATCGCCAGCTACAACGCCAGCAAGGGAGGCATCAACCAGCTGACCCGGGCCATGGCGCTGGCGCTGGCCGCCAAGGGAATCCGGGTCAATGCCGTGGCGCCGGGCACCATCGCCACCGAACTGGCAGCCCAGGCGGTGCTCACCAGCGACGATGCCCGCCACAAGATCCTCAGCCGGACACCGCTTGGCCGGCTCGGCGAGCCCGACGAGATTGCCGACGTCGTGGCCTGGCTGGCCAGCGACGCGGCCAGCTATGTCACAGGCGAAGTCGTGACTGTGGACGGCGGCCGCATGGCCCTGAACTACACCGTCCCCGTCGCCTGATGAACCGCGCCACCGTTTCCCGCGCGAGCGGGCTGGCCCTGGTGCTGAGCGTGATGCTGGGTGTGGTGCTGAGCCTGGTTCCCCTTGCCTCACAAAGCCAGTCCCCCAGACCGCCCCGGGCACCCCAGGTGTTTCCTGTCATCGTGGCCGCCGCCACGCAGGCCAGCGACGATGTCCATCTGACGCTGCTGGGCAGCGGTGTCGCGCGGCAGTCGGTGACCCTGTATCCCTCCGTGGCCGGCGAAGTCGCAGAGGTCGGCTTCAAGAGCGGACAAGCGGTGCGCGCCGGCCAGGTCATGGTCCGGCTGGTGGACCGCGCACAGCGCCTGGCCGTCGACCTGGCCGCCGCCCGCGTCGACGCCGCCCAGGCCCTGGCAAGCCGGTACGCGAACACCCGTGGCACCGGCGCAGTGCCCGAAAGCGTGG
This sequence comes from Burkholderiaceae bacterium, assembly GCA_041396505.1. Taxonomy (GTDB): domain Bacteria; phylum Pseudomonadota; class Gammaproteobacteria; order Burkholderiales; family Burkholderiaceae_C; genus Hydrogenophaga. Next base: position 103,272 of record JAWKYL010000009.1, on the reverse strand, counting down.
CGGACGAGGCCGATGCAGCGCTGCGCGCCGCCCGGATCGAGCATGCCCAGGCAGCCGAAGCCCTTGCCGATCGGGTGATTCGGGCTCCGTTTTCGGGCGTACCCGGCATCGCCGATGTGTCGGTTGGTGACCGGGTGGGCACCGATACCGCGCTGGTCGCGCTGGACGATCGTCGGGTGATGCATGTCGACTTCGAATTGCCCGAAGCCTATCTGTCCCGGGTGTCTGCCGGCCAGACCGTCACGGCCGTCAATCCGGCCTACCCGGTGCAACCGTTCGAAGGCCGGATCATCGAGATCGACAGCCGCATCGATCCCGTTTCCCGCAATGTCAAAGTGCGCGCCAGCGTACCCAACCCCCAGGACGAGCTGCGTTCGGGCATGTCCTTTCAGGTACGGCTGCAACTGCCGGGCCAGCCGCATGTGAGCGTGCCTGAACTGGCCCTGCAGTGGGGCCGTGAAGGCCCGCATGTCTGGGTGGTGCGCGAGAACCGTGCCATTCAGGTGCCCGCACGCCCGGTCCGGCGCCAGGGTGGGCGCGTGCTGGTCGATGGTGCGATCCGGACGGGTGAGCCGGTGGTCGTCGAGGGCATCCAGCGCCTGCGTGATGGCGCCTCGGTGCGCGTGGTCGGCAACGGCAGCTGACGGGCGACGCACCATGGACATCGACCGCGCCAGCGATCTGCCTGCCCTGTCCATCCGCCGGCCCTGGCTGGTGATCGTGATCAACCTGCTGATCGTGATCGCCGGGCTGGGCGCCCTGCTGGGGGTGGAGGTTCGCGAGCTGCCCAACATCGACCGGCCCATCGTCGCCGTGCGTGCCGACTACCCCGGTGCGGCACCCGAGACACTGGACGCCGAAGTCACCCGCCTGCTGGAAGGCGCGGCGTCCCGTGTGCCCGGCGTCTACCTGGTCCGGTCGGCCAGCGAGGAAGGCAATCTGCGCGTCATCATCGAGTTCAACCCCGGCGTCGACCTGGTCACGGCAGCCAATGACGTGCGTGATGCCGTGGCCCGGGCCGAGCGCGACCTGCCCTCGGGGGTGGAGAACCTCACCGTGGTCAAGGCCGATACCGATGCCGAGCCGGTCATGCAGCTGGCGGTATCCAGCCGCACGCTGGCCATCGACGAGCTCTCCCGCGTGGTGGAAGACCAGATCGAAACCGAACTGGTATCGGTGGACGGCGTGGCAGACATCACCCTGTTCGGCACGCGGCAGCGGGTCATGCGGGTCCGGATCGATCCCCTGCGACTGGCCGCCCACCACCTGTCGGTGGACGACATCGCCGGCCTGCTGCGCACCGCACGGGTGGACGTGCCTGCCGGCAGCCTGGAGACCGCCGACCAGGAAGTGCTGGTGCGGGCCAATGCCACCGTGGCCACACCCGTCCAGCTGCGGGCCCTGCACCTGGACAGCCGGCTGTCGCTCGGCGACGTGGCCGACGTGTTCTACGGACCGGCCGACGCCACGTCCTACGTTCGGCTGAATGGCGAAACCGTGATCAGCCTGGGCGTGGTGCGCCAGGCGCAATCCAACAGCGTAAGCATTTCCGAGGGTGTGCGCCGCGTGGTGGAGCGCATCAACCGCGACAGCGGCGACCTGAACATCACGGTGGTGTCGGACGATGCCGAGTTCATCAGCGGTGCCATCCGCGAAGTGGTGATCAGCCTCGGCCTGGCCGTGCTGATCGTGGTGGCGGTGGTGGGGGCCTTTCTGGGTCAGTGGAGGGCCACGCTGGTGCCCGTGGTGGCGATTCCGGTGGCGCTCATCGGTACGCTGGCCGCCATCTGGCTGCTGGGATTCTCGATCAACCTGCTGACCCTGCTGGCCCTGTTGCTGGCCACCGGGCTGGTGGTGGATGACGCCATCGTCGTGCTCGAGAACATCCAGCGGCGGCGCGGCCAGGGACTGCAACCCCGTGCCGCCGCGGTCGTCGGCACGCGCGAGGTGTTCTTTGCGATTGTGGCCACCACCGCCACGCTGATCTCGGTGTTCGTACCCATCTCTTTCCTGCCGTCGGCCGCAGGCCGGCTGTTCGCCGAGTTCGGCTTCGTGATGGCCATCTCCGTCGCCATTTCGTCCTTCGTGGCCCTGTCGCTCGGCCCCATGATCAGCTCGCGCCTGCCCGAGACGTCGGCTGCAGGCCCCCTCTGGCGCGTCGCGTCCGCCTGGGGGCAGCGGGGCATCGGCCTGTACGACCGCTGGCTGGCAGCCACCTTGCGTCACGCCTGGTGGGTGTTGGGCGCCTGCCTGCTGGTGGCCGCCGCCGCCGGCCTGCTCTACAGGCAACTGCACCAGGAACTCACACCTACCGAAGACCGCGGGGTGCTGTCGATCCGGCTGGACGGACCCGACGGCGTGGGCCTGGCCTACAGCGACCGCCAGCTCGAATCCGCACTGGCGGCCGTGGCGCCGCTGAAGGACGAAGGTCTGGTCCAGAACCTGTTCACGATCACCGGCCGCTATGACCTGAACCGCGCCGAGATCGTCGCGCCGCTGACCGACTGGAGCCAGCGCAGCGTCTCGCAGGCTGAACTGACGTCGCGCGTGCAGTTCTTGCTGAACGACCTGCCCGGTGCACGCGTGCGGATCCGCGGTGGCAACAGCCTGGGCATCGGAGGCGGTGATGGCAGCGTGCAGATGGCCGTCACCGGTGACGACTACGCCCGCATTGCCGACGCGGCCTTTGCCTTCGGCGCAGCCATTGAAGACCGGTTGCCCGGACTGCGTGATGTGCGCGTCAACTACTCCGCCACCCAGCCGCAGCTGACCCTGCGGGTCGACCGAGAACGCGCCACAGCGCTGGGCGTGGCGGTCGACGGACTGGACACCGTGCTGCGTGCCCTGGTGGACGGCACGGAAGTGGCCGAGCTGAACGTGAACGACCGGACGGTGCCGGTGATGCTCCAGTCGGCAGCACGCGGTGCCACCGATCCGCAGGACCTGCTCGCCTACAGCGTGCGTGCCACCGGCCCGACCGGAGACCGGCTCGTTCCGCTGTCGCAGTTTGTGAGGTTCGAGGAAACCGCAATCCCGTCGGAACTGGAACGTCTGGGCCAGCGCCGTGCCGTCCAGCTCAGCGCCGTCACCGCCGAGGGCGTCTCGCTGGCCCAGGCCGTCGGCGACCTGCGCGATCTGGCCGCCACCGAGCTGCCGCCCGGCATGGGCCTCCTGTTCCGCGGCGATGCGGCCACCCTGGAGCAGACCGGACGCGAAGTGGGACTCACCTTTGCCATCGCGCTGCTGGTCGTGTTCCTGGTGCTGGTGGCACAGTTCGAGAGCCTGACCAGCGCGTCGGTGGTGCTCATCAGCGTGCCCTTCGGCCTCGCGGCTGCGGTGATCGCCATGGCCCTGAGCGGCACCACGATCAACCTCTACAGCCAGATCGGCCTGCTGCTGCTGGTGGGCGTGATGGCCAAGAACAGCATCCTGATGGTCGAGTTTGCCGATCAGCTGCGCGATGCCGGACGCAGCGTGCATGAAGCCGCACACGAAGCCGCCTCCACCCGCCTGCGTCCCATCATGATGACCATGGCCTCCACCGTGCTGGGCGCACTTCCACTGGTACTGGGCAGCGGACCGGGCGCGGAGTCGCGGGCATCCATCGGCTGGGTCATCTTCGGTGGCCTGTCGCTCGCGGCCATCTTCACCCTGTTTCTCACACCCGTGGTGTACCTGGGCATTGCGCGATTCTCGCGGCCCCGGGCCAGCCAGGCCGACCGCCTGGCCACCGAAATGAAGCTGGCCGTGGCCCAGGAACAGGACGAACCCGTATGAACCGGCACCAGATGGTCTGGGCACGCCGGCTGGCGCTGGTCTACGTCTCGCTGGCTCTGACAGGCTGTGCGGTCACGGCGCCCTCGCCCGACTTACCGGCCCAGGGACTGAGCGAGACCAGTCGGTTCGATGCGGCGCCTGCCGGAGCACCCGAGGCCACCCTGGCGGACCTGCGCTGGTGGACGCGGTTCGACGACCCGGCATTGGCCGGCTGGGTGGAGCGCGCCCTGGACCGCAACCCCGACATTGGCGTGGCCCGCGAGCAGGCCAGCCAGGCCCGGTCGCTGCTGGATCAGGCACGGTCCCGCCGCGGCGGCCAACTGGGCGCCGAAGCATCTGTCGTGGCGCGCAGCCGGCGCACATCCAGCCAGCGCTCGCCCGACCCATCGGCGTCGGTCACCTTCGACTGGGACCTGGATCTCTGGGGCGGCCTGCGCTGGGCCGAGCAATCGGCGGCGGCCGGGGTGCTGCGCCAGGCCGATCTGCTGCAGGCCACCCGCCTGGCCACCGCCTCGCTGACCGCGCGGGCGTACATCGCCTGGCGTGAAGCCTTGATGGATGAACGATTGCTGGCCGAGGCCCTGGAGCTTCAGGCTGAGGTGCTGCGCCTGGTGCAGGTCCGGGTGAACGCAGGACTGGCCCCCCGGCTCGACCTCGACCGCAGCCGTGCAGAAATCGCCTCGCTGCGCGCCGAAGCGACCGACGCCGTCGTCCGTGTGCGCCAGGCCGGCGCTGCGCTGCAGGTACTGGCCGGCGAAAGGCCAGCCGCCATGGATGGCGGTGACGCCATACGCCTTCCCGGCCTGCCGGACGGGCAGCCGGTGGTCCGGCCACTGGACCTGCTGCGGTTGCGACCCGACCTGCGTGCCGCCGAAAGCGCCCTGGCGGGCGCCGCCGCCGACGTGGGTGTGGCGCGGGCCGACCTCTATCCCCGCCTGCGGCTGCCTGGATCGATTGCCTTCACCTCCAGCGCGCTGGGCAGCAGCGTGCTGGACATCGTCACAGCCAGCATCGCGGCCGTGCTGGATACCGCCCTGTACGACGGTGGCCAGCGGCGCGCCGGCGTCGCCGTGGCCGAATCCCGCCTGCGCGAAGCGACGGAAGTCTACCGAAAGACCCTGCTCGAGGCCCTGCAGCAAGCCGAATCGTCGTTGGTCGCATCGGACGGTGCGAGGCAGCGCACACAGGCGCTGGAGCAGGGCCTGGCAGCCGCGCAGGCGGCAGCCAGCCAGTCGCAGGTGTTGTACAACAACGGACTGAGCGGATTCCTGGACGTGCTGGAAGCCCAGCGCACGGCCCTGGATCTGCGCCGCCGGCTTCTGGTGGCCCAGGCCGAGGGTGCCCGCCAGTCCGTTGCCACCTTTGAGGCCATGGGCCTGATCGGACCCGAAGATCCACGCTGACCCCGGACCGACGATCCCGGCCCCTTCCCCAGGAGAGATCATGAACCACGACAACCAGCTCGATGCCTGGCTGACCGAAGAAAACCAGGTGCGCCAGCGCCTGCAAGGTGGCGCCGGCCCCGGCGTGGCCCGTCCCGAACAGGTGAACGGACTGACCGGACTGGAGCAGATGCAGGGCCTGCTGGACGGCCGCCTGCCCTTTGCTTCCATCGCCCAGACGCTGGACTTTTTCCTCGTCGAAGTGGGCGACGGGCGCGCCGTGTTCCAGGGAACACCCGGCGCGCAGCACCTCAACCCCATGGGCACCGTTCACGGCGGCTGGTTCGCCACCCTGCTCGACTCGGCCGTGGGCTGTGCCGTCCACACCCGCATGCCACCTGGCAAGAGCTACACCACCGCCGAGCTGAGCGTGAACATCGTCAAGGCGCTCACGCCCAAGGTACAGCGCGTGCGTGCCATCGGCCAGGTCGTGCACAGCGGGCGCCAGCTGGCCACGGCCGAAGGCCGCCTGGTGGGCCCGGACGGCACGCTCTACGCCCATGCCACAACGACCTGCCTGGTCTTCGACCTGCACCACCGCCCCGCCGGCGGAGCCACGACATGAACCACGGCACTGCCGGCACCTTCACCCCTTCCTACCTTCCAGAAACAGTCCTATGAGATTTCTTCACACCATGCTGCGCGTGGGCAACCTCCAGCGCTCCATCGACTTCTACACCCAGGTGCTGGGCATGCAGCTGTTGCGCACGTCCGAGAACCCGGAATACAAGTACTCCCTCGCCTTCCTGGGCTTCGAAGGCGGCAATCCGGACCAGGCCGAGATCGAGCTGACCTACAACTGGGGCGTCGAGCAATACGACATGGGCACCGCCTACGGTCACATCGCCCTGGGTGTACCGGACGCGTATGCCGCCTGCGAAAAAATCAAGGAGGCCGGCGGCAACGTGACGCGCGAGGCCGGCCCGGTCAAGGGCGGCACCACCGTCATCGCCTTTGTGACCGACCCCGACGGCTACAAGATCGAATTAATACAAAGAGAATCAACAACTTACGACAAAAGACGCCAATCAGACGCCAAAAACACCGATCCGCTGCGCAGCGCGTAGCAGATAAGCAACAGAAGCCCGCGCAAGCGGGCGCGCGTCTGGTGCTGGAAGACCGCGCAGGACGCTACACCGCGAATGCGAGCATGCCCGCTCCCAGCTTCGCGAATCCGCAGTCGCATAGCGAGGGACGCCACGTCATCGCGAGAAGATGTCGCGAATCCTTTCGAATGGAAGGCACCGCTTGATCCTCAACCCCCAGCGCCTCCATGAACGTTTTGTTGAAACTACGCCAGTGGGCCTCGATCGCACGGTCATGCAGATAGAAGAGCGTGATGTCTTTGCCAGTCTTCTCATGCAGAAGCCGGAAGCCTTGGGCATCACTCAGGGCGCGACGCACGACGCCATTGGTCATGTCGTAGAAGACGAAAGCAAAGGCCCTGGCTCGCCCTTCATGCAGATGTTCTTGGCAGATCGTTTCGAACCTATTGATGAAGGCGGTGTAGCCCATGCCGACCCCTCGGTCGCCTTCCTGCATTTGCATTGGGTGCATGTGTCCTCCTTTTGATCGAACGCGCAAGCGCACTTCCTAGCCGTTCAGTTGGGCGGCCAACAGGGCTGCCTGCTCGGCAAACTTCTTGGCATTCGTCTTCTGCAACTGCGTCAGGTTATGCAGCTTCCATCGCACGCCCGGCAGATGCTCCAGCTGGTCGATGCCCAACAGCGCCCACTCGGGTGCGCCGGCGACGAGTGACAGCAGGAAGCGGCGCTCGTCATCATCGAGCCCCTGCTGGATCTCGCGCACGAGGCGCTCGCGTGCCTCGAGCAATGCGTCCAACGGCACCGGCTCGGCCGTCATGCCCTGGAAGTTGTGCGCAAAGTCGTGCCGGATGTCGCGCAGCGGCGGGAACAGCACCTCGTGCACCGGCCGGTTGCTGCTGGCCAGGTAGACCACGAAGGCACGCCGGATTCCGGGCGTGATGCCTTCGTGCGCAAAGAGCTGCATAACATCGAACAGGTCGCGCGGATGCTGTCGGTCCAAGGCCGCCACCAGCTTGCCGCCATACACGTCCTCCAGCGACACCACCGGGATCTCCAGGTCGGCCATCAGCACATCACGCGCGGTCGGCGTGAGCGAGGCTTGGCGCACCGGCCGCACGGTGCCCCGCATCACGAAGTTCACCTCGATCTTGACCTGTACGGGACCGCGCCGCACCAGCAGCTTGGTCTCCCCCGCTGCTGTCGCTGGCGCGTGCACCTGCAGGCCTCGCCTCTTCATGCGCTCAGCCGCTTGCCGGACGGCCTCATTGATGCGCGCCAACGCCTCGTCACGCGGCAGCGTGTGGTCGGGGAAGACTAGATCAAGGTCCACCGACAGGCGCGGCATGTCGCGCATGAAGAGGTTGATCGCGGTTCCTCCCTTCAACGCGAACGTGTCGTCCACGAATATCAGCGGTGCAACCTGCGTCAGCAGACGCGCGGTATCAAGATAAGTCTGATTCATGGTTTAAGCACCAGCAGGCCACCGGCTGATCGGGACACCCAGGGCCGGTCGCTGCCCGTCGGCAGCGTGGCCGGATCGAGCTTGGCTGCCCAGGGCAACGATGCCTCGCGGCCGAGCTGCAGGCATAGCCTCACGGTTTTCACGCTCGTGCAGCGCTGCAGCAGTTCGCGCAGCACGTCGGCGCGCAGGCTGTAGGCGCTTTCCACGAGCTCGCGCGCCTCCTGCAACGGCTGGCGGACGCCTACGTCGCTCAGCAACTCCAGCAGTGCGCGCTCCGGCGCCGATACCTGCGGCGCTCCGCTACGCTTCTCGAACGGCCCGGCGTGCAGCAAGGCGCCAGGCTGCTCATCGAAGAGCCGCTTGCGGTGATACTCGGCCGGAAAGCGCTCGGTGAACCATTCGGGCAGGCGCCCGGCCGCCCAGCCGTAAAGCTGCAGCACCGGCTGCTGCGCCACATACTGGCGCACGCCGTACCAGTCCAGTGCCGACTTGCCGCCTACGTGCAAGCCTTTGAGGCGACGCTGCAGCAGGATCAGGCTCGGATGCAGCGCCAGGGTGTCGTTGGGTCGGCAGAAGACCCCGCGCGACAAGCGCGCGAGCCAGCCGGCGCGCACATAGTGCACGGCCAGATCCGCAGAGATGCCCAGCGCCGCCAGGTCGTCCGAGGTCAGCGGCATCCCCGGCGGCAGGCGGGTATAGAGCGCATTTAGCTTGCTCGTTCCAATCGTAGCCATACTGCGATTCAAACACTTTATTCAAACTTCAGTCAACTTGAAATGTGATTTTGAATCGCAGCCTGACTACGACAACAGAACTTTTTCAAAATAACCAATCCACCCGTCGACAACCAAGTAGACGATCAGTCATCCTAGACGCCGTCGATGTACAGCGCTGGCACCGGCCGGCCCGCTACATTTTCGCCGCCGACTGTCGATATAGGACGCAGAAGGCCTGGGCCTGCGCCCGACTCCGGGAGCACCGGGCCCCACCCGGAGCCCCACATGAAAGGCGTAGTCTTCACCCAGTTCCTGGCCATGGTCGAGCAGGCGTTCTCGGCCGACATGGTCGACGACATCATCGACGATGCCCACCTGCCCTCCGGTGGCGCCTACACCGCCGTCGGCACCTATCCCCATGAAGAAATGGTTGCCATGGTGGCGGCGCTGTCGCAGCGCACGGGACTGCCGGTACCCGAACTGGTGCGCGCCTTTGGCCAGCACCTGTTCGGCCGTTTTGTCCAGGCCTATCCGTCCTTCTTTGATGGCGTGAGCGACACGTTCCAGTTTCTCTCCGGCATCGAGCACATCATCCATGCCGAGGTGCTCAAGCTGTACCCGGACGCCGAACTGCCCCGCTTCGAGGTAGAGCACCACGACCCGCAACGCCTGAGCCTGCTCTACCAGTCACCACGGCACTTCGAAGACCTGGCCGAAGGCCTTATGCAGGGCTGCATCGCCCATTTTGGTGAACCCATCCGGCTGCGCCGCGAAACCGCGCCGACCCAGCGCGGCCACCGTTTCCATCTGGAACGCCATGCCTGATCTGGATCAGACCGCCGACACCGACCAGATCGTCCGCCTGGAACGCCGCCTGCAGCGCGAGCGCGCCGCGCGACTGGAGGCCGAATCCCTGCTCGAAGCCAAGAGTCTGGCGTTGTACCAGGCCAACCAGTCGCTCCAGACACTGGCCAGCGGACTGGAACAACAGGTGGCCGAGCGCACGGCCGAGTTGCGCAAGGCGCTGGACCGCGCCGAAGCGTCCACCCGTGCCAAGAGCGAATTCCTGGCCATCATGAGCCACGAGATCCGGACGCCCATGAATGGCATCCTGGGCATGGTGCAGCTGCTTGAGTTCACGTCCCTGACCGATGAGCAGCGCAACTACGTCAAGACCATCCGCGGCAGCGGCGACACCCTGCTGGTACTCATCAACGACATCCTCGACTTCTCCAAGATCGAGGCTGGCCAGCTGAGCCTGGAGCACCGGAGCTTTGCCCTGGAACCGACGCTGCAGGCGGCAATGGCGCTGTATCTACCGCAGGCCGAACGCAAAGGTCTGGCCCTGACCATGGACCTGGCCCCCGACCTGCCGCGCCACGTCAGCGGTGATCGCACGCGCCTCAAGCAGATCCTGTCCAACCTGCTGGCCAACGCCATCAAGTTCACCGAAGCCGGTCATATCCGGGTGCGAGTGGCCGGTCAACTGAAGGGGGACGGCCCGCTCATGCTGCGCGTGGAGGTCGCCGATACCGGCATCGGCATTCCGGCCGAGCGGCTCGATCGCCTGTTCAGGCCTTTCTCCCAGGTCGACAGTTCCACCACGCGCCGCTTTGGTGGCACCGGCCTGGGCCTGGCCATCTGTGCGCGCCTGTGCGAAGCTATGGGTGGCGGCATCGGCGTGGTCAGTGAACCGGGCCAAGGTTCAAGCTTTCGCTTCAAGGTCCGGCTGGATCTGGCGCCCCATGCTCTGGAGACCGTGCCCGGCGCCTTGACCATGCTGCCGAAACCGCCGCTTCAGCCCCAGGCTGCTGGCCAGGCCAGACCGCTGGTGCTGGTGGTGGACGACGACAAGATCAACCGGACCCTGGCCGTGGCCATGCTGGGCAAACTGGGGGTTCGGGCCGAGTCGGTCGACTGCGGCGAAGACGCCGTCCTGCGTGTGACCGCAGGCGACGTCGACGTCGTGCTGATGGACATGCAGATGCCCGGCATGGATGGCGTGCAGACCACCCATTTCATACGCAATCTGGACGTGCGCCAGCCGCACATCATTGCGCTGACCGCCAACGCATTCGACAGCGACCGCGACCGCTGCCTGGCCGCCGGCATGGACGACTTCATGGCCAAGCCCTTCCAGCTGGCCCTGTTGCGCACCAAACTCGGCCGGCTCGAACACCTTTCAATGGTCTGAGCGGCCCAGAGTCGCTCAGTTGGCGACCATCACCTCGACCCGGCGGGCCTCGGCCATGTTGCCGCTGCCAGTGGTTTCCTCCGGCTTTTTGAGTTCGACGCTACCCTCGGCCACACCGGCACCCACCAGGGCATCGCGCACCGCCATGGCACGCTGCCGGGCCAGTTCGGCGTTGAAGGCGGCATCGCCCGTGGCGTCGTGAAAGCCCGAGATCACCAGACGCTTGCCACCTTTGGCCGCGGCGATGGCGTCGTCCAGGGCCGTCAGGGCGCCGGCGGCCAGATCCGCCTTGCCCGAGGCGAAGTAGAACTTCACCACACCATTTTCGACCACCACGCTGGCGTCTTCGGCTGCCGTGGCCGCGCCACTTGATGCCGCACCTGCCGCACCCGGCATAGCTGCGGCGGCGGCAGTCTCACCGGAAGCCATCGAGCCCGCAGCCGCAGCCGGTGCAGCGGTCTCACCCGCGCCGGAGGCCATGGCCACCGGCGATGCCGACCCGCCCACCATGGCGGCGCCCGAACGCGACTTGTGGATGCCGATGCCCAGCACGGTGCCCACCAGCAGCACAATGATGGCGATGAGCATCACCGCAACGACGCGGTATTCTTGTTCGTTATCCTGGGAAGACATGGTTCAGGCTCCGTGACAGGTGAATAATGGATGGAATGGGATGGAACGGATCGATGCAAACCGGCCGAGCAGCATGAAAAACTAAATCTTAAGTGCTGCAAGGGAAAACCCCTCATTGTAGATGCCCGACGTAGATACCCCGACCTCGAAGTGGCACCCGGACCCGGCCCGGCGTGACAGCGCACACATGATGCAGCACACCCTGGCGCAATGGCGCGCCCAGGGGCCGCGACCTGACCTCTGGGTGTTTGCCTACGGATCGTTGATCTGGCGCCCTGACTTCGAGGTCGCCGAACAACGGCTGGCCCAGGTCCATGGCTACAGCCGAAGCCTGCACATGTGGAGCCGCGTCAACCGGGGCACCCCTGAACGCCCCGGCCTGGTGTTTGCGCTGACGGCCGGCGGCAGCTGCCAGGGACTGGCCCTGCGCGTCCCCCACGAGCGGGTCGAAGGTCTCATGCCGACGCTCTGGGCGCGTGAAATGCCCAATCCGGTCTACGACCCCAAATGGCTTCTCTGCCGAACCAGCCAGGGCCACGTCCGTGCGCTGGCCTTCACGCTCTCGCGCCACAGCCCCAATTACACCGGCCACCTGAGCGAAGCACAGTACCGCGACATCTTTGCCCATTCGCGAGGGCGGTATGGCACCACGCTGGACTATGCGCGACAGACCCTGCAGGGCCTGCGGGCCCACGGTATCGAGGACCGGGCTCTGGCCCACCTGCTGCGGCTGGCCGATGACGTGCCGGACAGCCCGGCCACCACCACCCCGTTCCCCCCGCAGACGCACCTCACGACCTGCACCGAAACAAATCCATGAGCACCCCAGTCCATATCGCCGACCTGCGCAAAAGCTATGAAAAGGCCGAGCTGAGCGAATCTGCCTCTTGCGCCGACCCGCTGGACCAGTTCGACCAGTGGCTCAGGGAGGCCATCAGTGCCGCCGTTCCCGAACCCAACGCCATGACCGTGGCGACGGTCGGCCCGGACTTGCGTCCCACGACCCGGGTGGTGCTCATCAAGGGATACGATGAGCGGGGCATTGTCTGGTACACCAACTACCACAGCCAGAAGGGCCGCCAGCTGGCCGGCAACCCCTACGCAGCGCTGCAATTCCACTGGGTCGAACTCGAGCGCGTCGTCCGTATCGAGGGCATCGTCGAGAAAGTCAGCGACGAGGAAAGCGACACCTATTTTCACAGCCGTCCGCTGGACAGCCGCATCGGTGCCTGGGCCAGTCCGCAGAGCCAGGTCATCGAAAACCGGGCCGTCCTCGTCGCCAATGCGGCCCGCTATGGCGCCCAGTTCCTGCTCAAGCCCCCGCGACCGCCACACTGGGGCGGCTACCGGCTCAGGCCCGACAACTGGCAGTTCTGGCAGGGCCGCAAGAGCCGGCTGCACGACCGGCTGCGCTATACCTTGCAGGTAGGCGAAGGCAGCGCGGCCACATGGCTGCGCGAACGCCTGGCGCCCTGACCGCCTGCCGCGCCCGCCTCAGTCGGGGACGACCGCGGTGACCTCGATTTCCACCTTGGCCCGGTCTTCGATCAGGGCCGCCACTTCCACGGCCGTCATGGCGGCGTTGTAGCAACCGATCAGTTCCTTGAACGCCTGGCCGATGGCCGGATAGGCCGCCACGTATTCGCGCTTGTCGGTCACGTACCAGGTCATGCGCACGATGTGCTCGGGGCGGGCCCCCCCCTCGGCCAGCACATCGACGACATTCTGCAAGGCCTGACGGGCCTGTGCTCCGATGTCATCGCTGTGGAACACACCCTGGGCATCCCAGCCGATCATGCCGGCCACGAAGACCATGCGGCCACGGGCGGTGACACCGTTGGCATACCCCTTGGGACGGGGCCAGCCGGGCGGGAGCAGTACTTGCATGTCATTTCTCCTTGGACAGGCGTGAGTGGTTGGTCAGCATCCGTGCGCCTTCATTTCGCCCCGGCTGCCTGGGCGGCCATCGCCTTTTCCCGGGCAAAGTTGGCTTCCATCTGCAGTTTGCCCGAGCGGTACTGCCTGGGCCACTCGACCATCGTGTAGCCGATCTTCGCGGCTTCCGTCAGCGTCCAGGCCGGATTGGCCAGGTGCGGGCGGGCCACCGCGCACAGGTCGGCCCGGCCGGCCGCCAGGATGGAGTTGGCGTGGTCGGCTTCGCTGATGGCGCCCACCGCAATGGTGGCAATGCCCGCCTCCTGGCGGATGCGGTCAGCAAACGGCGTCTGGAACATGCGGCCATAGACCGGCTTTTCCTTCTTGCTCACCTGGCCGGACGAGCAGTCGATCATGTCGGCGCCGGCGGCCTTGAATGCCCTGGCGATTTCGACCGCGTCGTCGGGGGTGATACCGCCCTCGACCCAGTCGTGTGCCGAAATCCTCACCGACATGGGCCGGTCGGCCGGCCAGACCGCCCGCACCGCCCCGAACACCTCCAGCGGGTAGCGCAGGCGGTTCTCCAGCGTGCCGCCGTAGGCATCCGTCCGGTGGTTGGTCAGGGGCGAGATGAAACCGGACAGCAGGTAGCCATGGGCGCAATGCAGCTCCAGCCAGTCGGCGCCAGCCTCGGCAGCGGCCAGGGCTGAAGCCACGAATTGCGCCCTGACCTCATCCATGTCGGCACGCGTCATCTCGCGCGAAACCTGGCTCACTCCTTCCAGATACTGCTGTGGCGAGGCAGAGACGATGGGCCAGTTGCCACTTTCCAGGGGCTGGTCGATGCCTTCCCAGGCCAGGCGGGTGGACGCCTTGGCACCGGCGTGGCCGATCTGGATACCGAACATGGCATCGGTGTGGGCATGGATCCAGTCCGCGATGCGCCTGAAGCCGGCCGTGTGCTCGGGCCTGTAGAGACCGGGACATCCGGGCGTGATGCGGCCGTCGGCACTGACGCAGGTCATCTCGGCAAACACCAGGCCAGCACCCCCCATGGCTCGGGCGCCGAGGTGCACCAGGTGGTAGTCGCCGACCAATCCGTCCTCGGCCGAGTACTGGGCCATGGGTGAGACGACGACGCGGTTCTTCAAGGTCACACCCCGCACGGACCAGGGCGTGAACATGGGCGGTGGCACCGGCCCGCCGGCCGGCACGCTGACACCGTCCTGCTCGGCGAACCAGCGCTCATAGCCTTCCAGCCACCCTTGGTCGCGCAGGCGCAGGTTCTCATGGCTGATGCGCTGGCTGCGCGTGAGCATGGAATACATGAACTGCTCGGGTTCAAGCTGGTCACAGTAGCGTTTGCCACAGACCTCGAACCATTCCATAGCGTTCCAGGCGGCGTTCTGCAGGCGCAATGTCTCGACGCGGCGCAACGCCTGGTAGGCGGCCAGCACCTCGGGCAACCGGTCCGGATGGTCTCCGATCCGCTGGAACTGGCGCGCCAGTTCGATCGCATCCTCGATGGCCAGCTTGGTACCGGAGCCGATGGCAAAGTGGGCCGTATGCACCGCATCCCCCATCAGCACCACGTGGCTGCCATTGGCATTGCGCAGCCACCACTGGTCACAGACCACGCGCTGGAAGTTCAGCCACGCAGAACCCCGCAGATGGCGCGCGTTGGTCATCAGCCTGTGGCCCTGCAAGGTGTCCTTGAACAGCGCTTCGCAAAAGGCGATCGACTGGTCCTGGTCGGCCTGGTCCAGCCTGTGTGCCAGCCAGACAGGCTCCGGGCACTCGACAATGAAGGTGGTGGTGTTCTCGTCGAACTTGTAGATGTGGGCCTGGAACCAGCCATGCTCCGTGCGCTGGAAGTCGAAGGTGAAGGCGTCGTACAGGCGGTTGGTGCCCAGCCAGATGTAGCGGTTGGGCCGGGTGACGATGTCCGGCCTGAACACATCTTCGTAGCGGCCGCGGATGCGCGAATTGATCCCGTCGCTGGCGATGATCAGGTCGGCGTCGGGAAAGTCGAGGTCGGAGTCGACATCGGTCTCGAACACGAGCTTCACACCCAGGCGCTCGCAACGGGCCTGAAGGATGTTCAACAGCTTCTTGCGCCCGATCCCGACGAACCCGTGTCCGCCGGAGCGGATGGTCCGCCCCTTGAACAGCAGCTCGATGTCGTCCCAGTGGTTGAAGGCCTCCTGGATCTCGTCGGCCGTCTCGCGGTCCCATTCGCGCATGTTGTCCATGGTGGCATCCGAGAAGACCACGCCCCAGCCAAAGGTGTCGTAGGGCCGGTTGCGCTCTACCACGGTCACGTCGTGCGCCGGATCCAGCTTCTTCATCAACAGGCCCAGGTAGAGTCCGGCGGGGCCGCCACCGATGCAGACGATTTTCATGGGTACTCCATCACAGGCGAGATCAGTCCGAATTGCGTTTATGTATGAATAGTTTAATTGTCAAGTTTATGGATGGATTCAGGGAATACCCTGAATCAAGGAACACGCACGGCGCCTGACCTGGCCAGGTACCGCGACGCCCGATGGGCTTTCAGGTGATCCGGATCGGTTCGATGACCTGGTCGCGCACGGTTTCGAGGACGGCCTCGCCCACCCGCTGCGGGGCGATTTCATGCAGCGGCACCAGGACAAAGGCTCTTTCACGCATGCGCGGATGGGGCACCGTCAGACGGGCCGAATCGATGCATCCACTCCCGTAGAGCAGCAGATCCAGGTCCAGGGTCCGCGGCGCATGACGGTAGGGTCGCTGACGGCCGGCGGCATTTTCGACCGCCTGCAATGCATCGAGCAGCGCGGGTGCCGTCAGGGTGGTGGCCACCTCCGCCACCGCGTTGATGTAGTCGGGACCGCCGGCGTCCACCGGGGCCGTCCGGTAGAGACTGGATGCCCGGATCAGGCGCAACCCGGCTATGTCCTGGGCCAGCGCCTGCAGGGCATCCCTGACCGCGCGCGCCGGGTCGTCGCCGAGATTGGCCCCCAGGCCCACATAGGCCGCGACCTCAGGCCGGGTCGCCATCCGGTTCACCGGTTCAGTCGTCCGCGGCCGGGGCATCGGCGCCGCTGCCTCCGGCGTCACCGCTTCCACCCGCTCCGCCACCCGACGGCTTGCGCCGGCGGCGGCGGCGCTTCCTGGCTGCAGCACCGGCCGTAGCCTCGCCCTCTGGCCGGGCGACCCCGTCGCCCTCCACGCCTTCGCCCGCACCTTCCCGTCCGGCCTCGTCGACCGCACGGAACCGCGGGTCATCGGCTGGCTCGGAGACACCCGACGATGGACCCGACGATGGATGGTCGACATCGGACTTCTTCACGCGTCGCGCCCTGCCCGGCCCCGCCTTGGGCTGGTTGGCCTTGCGCTGGGCATCCACCATGTCCTGCCGGTGGTCGTCATCGGCCGTGCTGAAGGTTTCCCACCAGTGGGCCAGTTCCTCTTCGGCCTCGCCGGTCTGGGCACGCAGGCGCAGGAAATCGAAACCGGCGCGAAAGCGCGGCTGCTCCGCCAGGCTGAACGGCCCATTGCCCACGCGCTTGTCGAAGCGCGGCTGCATCATCCAGATCTCGCGCATGTCGGCGCCGAGCTTGCCGCGCCCGGACACGTCGCCGATGCGGGCATCGAACACCTCGTCGACCGCATCCTGCAGCGCACCGTATGCCGGTGGCGGACGCTGGTTGCCGCGCGGCTGCAGGCGTTGTTCCCAGCCCTTGCGCACATCGCCCCAGAGCACACAGGCCAGCAGGAAGCTGGGTGCCACCGGCTTGCCTTCACCAACACGGCGGTCGGTGTCCTGCAGCGCCAGGCGCACGAACTCGCTGTCGGCCCGCTGGACCACCAGATCCAGCAAGGGGTAGATGCCCTGGGCCAGTCCGGTGGACTTGAGCGCTCCGATGCTCGCCAGTGCATGACCGGTCTGCAGCAGCTTGAGCATATCGTCGAACAGCCGGCTCTGGGGCACATCCCGGAGCAGGTCGAGCGAGGCCACCATGGGCTCACGCGTCTTGCCGTCCAGCTTGAATCCGACGGCATCGAGCTTGGCCGCAAAGCGCACCGCCCGGATGATGCGCACCGGATCCTCGCGATAGCGGGTGGCCGGATCGCCGATCATGCGCAAGGTCTTTTTCTGCGCGTCCCGGATGCCATGGTGGAAGTCGACCACGATCTGCGATTCGGGGTCGTAATACATGGCGTTGATGCTGAAGTCGCGCCGTGCCGCGTCCTGCTCGATCGGACCCCAGACGTTGTCGCGCAGCACCCGGCCACTGGCATCGACCGCGTGGGTCATGCGGGCCAGTTCGCCTTTGCTGGTGCGCTCGTTGCCAGCGACCTGCTCGGCGTCCGCGCTGTCCAGGTAGGCACGGAACGTCGAGACCTCGATGACCTCGTGCTCGCGTCCCCGGCCATAGACCACGTGCACGATGCGAAAACGCCGGCCAATGATGAAGGCCCGGCGGAACAGGCCCTTGACCTGTTCCGGCGTGGCACTGGTGGCCACGTCGAAATCCTTGGGGCGCAGTCCCAGCAGCAGGTCACGCACGGCGCCACCGACGATATAGGCCTCGACACCCGCCTGCTTGAGGGTGTGCACCACGTCCAGCGCGCGCTGGTCCACCAGCTTGGGATTGATGCCGTGCACGCTGGCGGGCACGTCTTCGCGCTTGCCGAACTTGGCGTTGCGCTTGCCGCCGGTTTTGCCCAGCAGCTTGTCGATGAATTTCTTGATCATGCGGTTGTTCGATCAGTCGAACAGGTTCAGGACGCGCCAGCCCCGCTCGGTGGCGATGGCGCGCAGGCGGTCGTCCGGATTGGTGGCGACCGGCTCGTTCACCTTCTCCAGCAGCGGCAGGTCATTGATCGAGTCGCTGTAGAAGGTGCTGTGCTCGACGCGCGACCAGTCCAGCCCGCGCGCAGCCAGCCATTGTTCCACACGTGCGACCTTGCCTTCACGAAACGACGGTACGCCCCGGATGCCACCGGTGGGATTGCCGGTCCCGTCACGCTCCAGGTCGATGGCGATCAGTTCGTCAACACCGAAGGCCCGGGCAATCGGACGGGTGATGAATTCGTTGGTCGCCGTGACGATCAGCACCTGGTCACCCGCCGCCTGGTGGCGGCGCACCAGATCCAGGGCCTGCGGCGTCATGGCCGGCCGGATGACCTCGTTCATGAAGCGCTGGTGCGCCGCCTCGGCCTTGCGAGGCCCGTGCTCGGCCAGCGGTGCGACCGAAAACCGGATGTACTCGTGAATGTCCAGCGTGCCTGCCTTGTACTGGGCGTAGAAGGCGTCGTTGGCCCGGGTATGGGTCTCGGCGTCGCGCCATCCCAGCGTGACGGTGAACTCGCCCCAGGCGTAGTCGGAGTCCAGGGGGATCAGGGTGTGATCGAGATCGAAAAGGGCCAGTTTCAGGGTCATGTCTTCTTCAGGAGGCACGGGACGGCAACAGACCGTCAAGCCGCAGGTCATTCATTTTCGAGCATCGACTTGATCAGCGGGATGGTGATGGCCCGCTGCGTGCGCAGGGCATAGGCATCGAGCTGCTGCAACAGCATCATCAGACTGGAGAGGTCGCGGGAAAACCGGTTGAGCATGTAGTCCATGACATCGTCCCCCAGAAACACGCCGCGCTCGTCGGCGGCACGGCGGAGCACGGAACGGCGCTCGGCCTCCCCCAGCACCTGCAACTGGAATACGTGCCCCCAGCCCAGGCGGGTGCGGAGGTCCTCGCGCAGGAGCAGGTCCGCCGGCGGCCGGTCCGAGGCAGCCAGCACCCAGCGCGCCGGCCCATGTGCCGGTGCCTGGGCATGCACGAACCAGTTGAAGGCGGCTGCCTGCTGGTCGGCGGTATAGAGCTGCACGTCGTCCAGCAGCACCACCTGCCACTGCTCGTCGAAATCCGCCGGATGACGGACACCGGCATCCAGCCAGCCCACGCGAGCGCCCTGCTCGCGAAGCGACTCACGCACGGCATGGAGCAGGTGCGTCTTGCCGCTGCCGCTCTCACCCCAGACCAGGGTGGGAACAGGCGATCGCCTGGGGTTTCCCGTCCACAGGCGCAGGTGCTCCAGCACGGCCTCGTTGCCCACCTCGATGAAATTGTCCAGCGTGGGCACCGGCGCCAGGCCAATGTCCAGCGCCATCTGCTTCATCGGCGTCTCGGCACTCATGCCTGGCCGTCCGTCGAGTCGGTCGCGGGCGGGACGACGGCCGGCTGGGGCGCAGCCGGGGCGCCGGCCTGGGCGTCATCCAGATACAGTTCGCTGTTCAGGTAGCCGCGCTTGGCTCGACGGATGGCCACCAGCAGGACCGCGCTGGCCGGCAATGCCACCAGCACGCCGACAAACCCGAACAGGTGACCAAAGGCCATGAGGGCGAAGATGACTGCGATGGGATGCAATCCGATGCGCTCACCCAGCAGGCGCGGCGTGATGTACATGCTCTCGACCACCTGACCGATGACGAACACCACCCCCACCAGCGCCACGCCCAGCACGCTCTGGAACTGCAGCACCGCCGCCAGCAGCCCCATGACCAGCCCCAGCCCGAAACCCAGATAGGGCACGAAGACCGCCAGGCCGGTGAACACGCCGATGGGCAGGGCCAGCTTGAGTCCCGCCAGCGCCAGGCCCACCGTATAGAACACCGCCAGCACCCCCATCACCAGCAACTGGCCGCGCAGGTACTGCCCCAGCACGTCGTCGGTCTCGTCCAGGAAGCTCTGCACGGTAGGCAGCCAGCGCGGCGGCACCAGACGTTTGGTGCGCTCCACCAGAGGGCCCCAGTCCAGCAGGAGGTAGTAGGCAACGATGGGTGACAGGATGAGGTTGCCGAACAACGCGGCAACGGCACTGCCGCCGATGCGCAGGGACGACAGCAGGCCGTTGATGAGCTGGCTCTCATGCCCCGAAATCAGTTCGCGCAACCAGGACCGCACCTCGGCCACGTCGATCTGCAGGTCCAGCCCGAACCGCCCCGCCAGCGGCAGCAGGGCTTCGTTCACCCGCTCCAGCAGCGCCGGCACCTGCTCCCGGAGCAGCGGCACCTGCCGGGTGATGACCGGAACGATCAGCAGCACCACCAGCATCAGCACCAGCGACAGCAGGGCAATGGCCACGCCAGCCCCAAGCCAGCGCGGAATGCGCCGGGCGTGCAGCCGCTCGACCAGCGGATGCAGGGCATACGCCAGCACCGCCGCCAGCACGAACGGCATGAGCACCGGCGCCAGCAGCGTCAGCAGCAGCCAGGCACCCAGCGCGATGCCAGCCCAGGCAGCTGTACGGATCTGATTGGGGGAAAAGGTCATGAGTGGATGGGCGTTCGGACAGGCAGGGGAGCGTTGCGCCCGCATGGTGATCCGCAGGCTCTGCAGGGTGAACCCTTAAAATCAGCACCAAATTCTAAGTCCGCCGACTGCCACCCACCTCCGGAGGCTGCCGGCGCCCACTCCGACCTCCTGACCTGCGGGCCCCGCCCTCCCCCCATGACGAGCACCACCCCCCTTTCCTACAAAGACGCCGGCGTTGACATCGACGCTGGTGATGCCCTGGTCGAGCGCATCAAGCCCCTGGCCAGGAAAACCCTGCGTGAAGGCGTGATGGCAGGCATTGGCGGCTTTGGCGCCCTGTTTGAAGTACCCAAGCGCTACCAGGAACCGGTGCTGGTCTCCGGTACCGACGGCGTGGGCACCAAGCTCAAACTGGCCTTCGAGTGGAACATGCACGACACCGTCGGCATCGACCTGGTGGGCATGAGCGTCAACGACGTGCTGGTCCAGGGCGCCGAGCCACTGTTCTTTCTGGACTACTTCGCCTGCGGCAAGCTTGACGTGGACACCGCTGCTGCCGTGGTTGGCGGCATCGCCAGGGGCTGCGAACTCTCGGGATGCGCCCTGATCGGTGGCGAAACCGCCGAAATGCCGGGCATGTACCCGGCCGGCGAATACGACCTGGCCGGTTTCTGCGTCGGCGCGGTCGAAAAAAGCAAGATCCTGACCGGGCAGAACGTGCAACCTGGCGATGTGGTGCTGGGCCTGGCCTCACATGGCGTGCACTCCAACGGATTTTCGCTGGTGCGCAAGTGCATCGAGCGCGCGGGCGCTGATCTGCCGGCCACGCTGGACGGCCAACCCTTCCGCGACGCCATCATGGCCCCGACCCGTCTGTACGTGAAGAACGTGCTGGCTACGCTGGCCAGGCACCCCGTCAAGGCCCTGGCCCACATCACCGGCGGCGGCCTGCTGGAAAACATTCCGCGCGTACTGCCCGAAGGCACAGCCGCCCACCTGAAGAAGGGAAGCTGGCCGCAGACCGAGTTGTTCGCCTGGCTGCAGAAGGTCGCCGGTATCGACGACATCGAGATGAACCGCACCTTCAACAACGGTATTGGCATGGTGGTCGTCATCGACGCGGCCGAAGCGGCTGCCTGCGCCGCGACGCTGCGCGAACTGGGCGAGACCGTGTACGAGATTGGTGCCATCGCGGCCAGGGGCGACGGCGCTCCGGTGGTCGTCGCCTGACACCTTTCCCATGACCGGCGCCCCTGCACTGCGGCGCCGTCTGCCTGGAGCGATCTGGGCGCTGGGCTTCGTCAGCCTGCTGATGGATGTCTCATCGGAGCTGATCCACAGCCTGCTGCCGGTCTTCCTGGTCACCGGTCTGGGAGCGAGCATGGCCACCGTGGGCCTGCTCGAAGGGGCCGCCGAAGCCACCGCCCTCGTTGTCAAGGTCTTCTCCGGCGCACTCAGCGACTGGTGGGGCCGGCGCAAGCCGCTGGCACTCCTGGGTTATGGACTGGGCGCTGTCACCAAGCCGATGTTCGCCCTTGCCGCGACAGTGGAACCCGTGGTGGCAGCCCGGCTGCTCGACCGGATCGGCAAGGGCATCCGGGGCGCCCCCCGGGATGCCTTGGTCGCGGACCTGGCGCCGCCCGACATGCGGGGCGCCGCCTTCGGCCTGCGCCAGTCGCTCGACACGGTAGGTGCCTTCATCGGACCGATGCTGGCGATGGGCCTGATGCTGTTATGGGACAACGACTTCCAGGCGGTGTTCTGGGTCGCAACAGTGCCAGCCGCCCTGTGCCTGCTGGTGCTGACGTTCGGTGTCCGTGAGCCTGCCAGGCCGGCCGGGATGCCCCGCGGCCAGCCCATCCGTCGCGACAAGCTGCGCCAGCTCGACCGACACTACTGGTGGGTGGTGGGCATCGGTGCCACATTCACGCTGGCACGCTTCTCGGAAGCCTTTCTGGTGCTGCGCGTGCAACAAGGCGGACTGGCCCTGGCCTGGGTACCGCTGGTGCTGATCGTCATGAACGTGGTCTATGCCGCTGGCGCCTACCCGCTGGGCCGGCTGGCCGACCGCGTCAGCCACCGCCAACTGCTGGCCTGCGGCCTGCTTCTGCTGATGGCGGCCGACGCCCTGCTGGCATGGACCGACCGGGGCATGGCCGTGTGGGCCGGCATTGCGCTCTGGGGACTGCACATGGCCATGACCCAGGGACTTCTGGCAACCATGGTCGCGGAAACGGCTCCCCCCGACCTGCGCGGCACGGCATTCGGCCTGTTCAACCTGGTCAGCGGCATCGCCATGCTGGTTGCCAGCGGCCTGGCCGGCCTGCTGTGGGACCGGCTGGGGCCTTCTGCCACCTTCGGGGCAGGGCTCGCGCTGGCTGCACTGGCGCTGGCGACCCTGCTGCTGCGGCCACCATCAACAGATGTCCGAAAATGATCGGTGGATGAGTACATGGACTGCAAAAGCGACTGACCCGCCCTGGCTGCCGGGCGGCCGCCCGGTCGGTGGTGGCTGCTCTCAGTTCAACGCCCGACGCAGTTCCGCCAGACGCTGGTTGATGGCATCGCGGTCGAGCACGTCGTCTGCGTGTGCCATATAGACTTCCAGATCCTGCACGGCCAGGCGCGGATCGCCCATCTCGGCCCACGCCAGTCCGCGATCACGGTACTCTTCCCAGGCATCGGGCAAAAGGATCAGCAGGCGGTCAAGGACGGCAATCAGGCGAAGCCAGTCCTCCTGTGTGCGATGGATTTCCTTCAGGTTGCGCAGAATGCGCGCCAGGATGTCACGCGAGGCGGCCGGCTGCAGATAGAGCCCCACCGGCACGTCGTAATCGTCAACCAGGCCCTGGCGCCGTTTGTAGGGCTCGAGCCTTTCGGACAGGTCCTCGCGACTCAGCGACTGGCCGGTGAACGGGTCGATCACCACCTGCCCGGCCGGCAGATTGACCTTGACCATGAAATGGCCTGGAAAATTGACGCCCCGCGCCTTGAGACCCAGTCCCTGCGCCAGCTCCAGCCAGAGCACGGCCAGGGTGATGGGAATGCCACGCCGGGTACGGATCACCGCGTTCAGGTAGCTGTTGTCGGGATCGTAGTAATTGTTGACGTTGCCGCCAAAGCCCAGGTCCCGGAAGAAGAACTGGTTGAGCACGCGCAGGCGCTGCAGCGCGCCCGCGTCTTCCGGGCAGCGACGGCGCAGCCGGGCCAGCAGCTGGTCCACGTCACCCAGCACCTGCTGGACATCCAGATCGGGATATTCATCCTGGGCAATGCAGGCGGCGGCTTCGAGAAGCGGCAAACCCTCGTCATCCCCCACCAACGACGCGAAATAGGCCAGCGGTGTGGGAGCGGACGTGGGAAAGGCAAAGACCATGAAGCTCGATTCCGGTTGGGCGCCCCGTCAGCGGGACACCGGGGGTCATTTTCGGACGAATTGACGCAGATTCAAACCACCCAGCGACAGGGTGATGAAATACACGGCAACCGCACCCGTGATCGACAGCGTCAGCAGGCCGACACGGGCCAGTGCCCGGCCCTGGAACTCCAGCCAGGACACGTGGCTGGACACCGCCAGCAGGTAGACGGTCAGCAACGCGCTGGCGGCCAGCACCTGCAGGCCGAACCGGGCCCAACCGGGCGACGGCGTGTAGGCGCCTCGCCGGATCAGTCCGATCAGCAGCCAGGACGCATTGATCATGGCACCCAGGCCAATGGCCAGCGCCAGGCCCGCATGGGCCAGCCGGGGTACCAGCAGGACGTTCAGACACTGGGTCAGCACCAGCACGACAATGGCGATCCGGACCGGCGTTCGGATGTCCTGGCGCGCATAGAAGCCGGGCGCCAGGACCTTGATCGCCACCAGACCGAGCAGTCCGGCCCCATAGCCCATGAGGGCCAGCGAGGTTTGCTGCACGTCCGTGTCGCTGAAGGCGCCGTAGTGGTACAGCACGGACACCAGCGGGCGGGCAAAGGTCAGCAATGCCACCGCACAGGGCACGGCCAGCAGGACCACCAGACGCAACCCCCAGTCGAGCAGGTCGCTGTAGCGCCTGGCATCGTCGGCGGCCCTGGCGGCGGCCAGTTGCGGCAGCAACACCACGCCCAGCGCCACGCCCAGCATGGCCGTCGGGAATTCCATCAGGCGGTCGGCGTAGGTGAGCCAGCTGACGCTGCCGGTGGCCAGGTGGGATGCGATCTGGGTGTTGATGAGCAACGAGATCTGGGCCACGCTCACGCCCAGGATCGCGGGCAGCATCAAGGTGACGACGCGGCGGGTGCCCGGATGCACCCAGGCCGCGCGCAGCGACGACCAGCGCAAGCCCACACGGGGCAGCATGCCGATGCGGCGCAGCGCGGGCACCTGCGCGCCGAGTTGCAGCATGCCGCCGAGCATCACACCACCGGCCAGGGCATAGATGGGTTGCACGCCCCGCTCCTGCAGCCACGGCGCCCCCGCCCAGGCCGCGGCAATCATGCTCAGGTTCAGCAGCACGGGTGTGGCCGCCGGAACGGCAAACCGCCTCCAGGTGTTGAGAATGCCCGCCGACAGGGCCACCAGCGACATGAAGCCGATATACGGAAACATCCACCGGGTGAGCACCACCGCCGCCTCGAAACTCTCCGGGGTCTTGCGCAGGCCGGCGGCCATGGCCCACACCAGCGCCGGGGCCACCAGCACACCGGCCACGCAGGTCAACAGCAGGGCCCAGGCCAGCACGGTGGCGATCTGGTCCACCAGTTCACGGGTACGCTGGTCGCCCTCCGTCTCGCGCGCGGCCGCCAGCACCGGCACGAAAGCCTGGCTGAAAGCACCCTCGGCAAACAGGCGACGCAGCAGGTTGGGTATGCGAAAGGCGACGTTGAAGGCATCCGTCAGCGCGCTGGCGCCGAACGTGGCGGCGATCAGGAGTTCGCGCACCAGCCCGGTGATGCGCGAGGCCAGGGTCAGCAGCGAGACCAGGGAGGCGGATTTGAAAAGCGACACGCAGGGAGTGTAAGAGAACCCCTGCGCGCCTTCGTGGCGCCCTCGGCACCGGGTTGACCTTGGCACCCGAACATGCCGCATGGTAGAATGCTCGGCTTTGCTGGCAACATCTCCAAACACGTAAAGGAAACACACCATGGCAACCAAGCCGAAGAAAAAGAACCCCCGCCTGGCGTCTGGCCGCAAGCGCGCCCGCCAGGACGTCAAACTGAACGCCGCCAACAGCTCGCTGCGCTCCAAGTACCGCACGGCCGTCAAGAACGTCGAGAAGGCCATTGTGGCCGGCGACAAGGACAAGGCCGCCGAGCTGTTCGCCAAGATGCAGAAAATCGTCGACACGGTCGCCGACAAGGGCATCTTCCACAAGAACAAGGCTGCTCGCGACAAGAGCCGCCTGTCCGCCAAGGTCAAGACCCTGGCCACCGCCGCCGCCTGATCGGCCGGCAACCGGCCTGCCCCGGCAGGCCGACAGCCCGGACCCCGCTTCCCAGCGAAACAGGGTCTGCCGTTTGAAACGGTGCGCTGCCAGCAAAGCCCAAAGAAAAACCGCCGAGGTCGCAAGACCCGGCGGTTTTTTCTTGGCGCAAACGGCCGTCAGGCAAGCCTGAAGCGCCGGATGGAGCCCATCAGCTGTCCTGCCTGATCCCGCAGGCTGGCGGCTGCGGCTGCCGACTCTTCGACCAGGGCCGAGTTCTGCTGGGTCATCTGGTCCAGGTTGGCGACCGCCATCGTCACTTCACCGACACCGGTGGCCTGCTCGCTGTTGGCCTGCTGGATTTCGCCCAGCAGCGCGGCCAGGCGGTGCACCGACTGGACGATGTCGTTCATGGTCTGGCCGGCACTGGCCACCAGCTGTCCACCGGATTCGACACGATCGACCGAGTCGCCGATGAGCAGCTTGATCTCGCGTGCGGCTTCCGCCGAACGGGTCGCAAGGGCACGGACTTCACCCGCAACCACGGCAAACCCCCGTCCGTGCTCGCCCGCCCTGGCGGCCTCCACCGCGGCGTTGAGCGCCAGGATGTTGGTCTGGAAGGCAATGCCGTCAATGACGCCAGTGATGTCTGCAATGCGCCGCGAGGAAGCCGTGATCTGCTCCATCGTGTTCACCACATCGGCCACCACCTGGCTGCCCGCCTCTGCGGTCTGCGATGCATTCGACGAGATCTGGCCGGCCTGGGCCGCCGCCTCGGCGTTGCGGCTCACGGTTTCGTTGATCTGCGTCATGGCTGCCGCTGTCTCCTCCAGACTGGAGGCCGTCTGTTCGGTACGGCTGGACAGGTCGTTGTTGCCTGCCGCTATCTCAGAGGCGGCCACCTCCATGCTCTGGGCCGACGACTGCACCATGCCGACCATCTGCCGCAGGTTGGTGGACATGTCGGCCATGGCCCGCATGAGTTGTCCCACTTCGTCATGACCGCCACGCACCCGGATGTCCTGGCTGATGTCGCCGCCGGCAATGGCCTTGGCCACCCTGACCGCCTTGTTCAGACCGTTGACGATGGACTGTGAGACCGAACGCGTCAACAGAACGATGACCAGCAGGGCCACGCCCACCACCATCGCCAGCCGGCCGGCCGAGGCGACCAGCTCGGCCTGCAGATCGTCGATATAGATGCCCGATCCGATCACCCAGCCCCAGGGCGCGAAGCCCTTGACGAACGAGAGCTTCTGCACTGGCTCGGCGCTGCCCGGCTTGGGCCACAGGTAGGGCACGAACCCTTCGCCATCGGCCTTGACCTTGTCAACAAAGGCGACAAACAGCCGGGTGCCGTCCGGGTCACGCGTTTCTGTCACATCCTTGCCGTCCAGTTCGGGGCGGATCGGGTGCATCACCACCCGCGGGTGCATGTCGTTGATCCAGAAGTACTCGCTCCCGCTGTACCGCAGGGTGGCCAGCGCCTGCCGGGCAGTGGCCTGTGCGGTCGCCTGGTCCATGCGCCCGGCCAGTTGCAGCTCATGCGCCCAGGACACCACGCCGTGGGCAATTTCCACGGTCTGGCGGGTGGACCTTTCGCGGGCCTCATAACCGTTGCGATAGCCCTCGTAACCCTGCCAGACAGACATCAGGACCAGGGCACCCACGCCCAACGCCGCCATCAGCCGCAGCTTGGCCACGATGGACAGCTTCTGTAGCCAGTATTTCATTCGTACCTCTTTGGACGTTCCGACCGGAACCACACCGGCGCCCGACGTCCAAAGACGCCATCCGCACCGAACAGTAATCAACCCCACGTTTTTTGTGGACGCTTTTGACTTATCGGTCGATAGGACTACGGGTTAACACCCAGGCATCAACTTTGTCTCAATTTGAGACAAGGCACGGCCCAAATGTCAACCCAAAGACAACTCGTCACGCCACTGCCCTCGAAGACCTCCACCCCTGACTACCGGACTGGATCTTCGGTATATCCCCTGTTTGAGGCTGGCTGTTACAGGCGGGCACGCCTACCTTTACGGTGCCTGCCGGCCCTGACCGCGCGACCTCGGGATCGGGTCGGTCGCGGCGCCGGACGGGCGCTGCCGGCGTCGGGCTGGCGGCCAGATCCGGCACGGCGGGTGGTGGGCGTCGACGGACGCGGTGCACCACCCTGAAAGGGGACACGTCATGGCATCGAAGTTTCACGGTCTGATGTCCTTCGAGGGACTGGACCATCTGTGCCGCGCAGGCGGCACCGCGCAGCCAGGCCGCTTTGCGCGCCTGTTTCCCACCTTGCCACCACTCTACGTGGATCCGGCACGGCTCGAAGACATCGGCAAGGCCGGCGGCAAGCTGGAAGACAAGGGGCAGCCCAACCTGGCCGATCAGACGCCCGCCGGGCTGATCTTCTTCGGACAGTTCATCGACCACGACATCACGCTGGACGTCACCTCGTCCCTGACCGCCAACAACGACCCGGTCCAGACTGGCAACGTGCGCACGCCCACACTCGATCTCGACTGTGTCTATGGCGAAGGACACGAAGCGCACCCCTACCTGTATGCCGGCGACAGCATGATGACGGGCAACGACTACAACTATGGAGCCAGTGTCCTGCCCGGGTGGCTCAACCAGGACGACCTGCCCCGGAGTCCGCAGGGGACGGCGATCATCGGCGACCCGCGCAACGACGAGAACCGGGTCATCTCGCAGATGCAACTGGCCTACCGCTTCGGCCACACCATGATCCCCGACCGGCTCAGGGTCCGGGTGGGCGGACCTCGCCATGACCTGTTCTCTCCGTGGACCTGCCTTTCGTGCCCGCCGGCGAAACCCGTTCACTGGCCGTGCGCAATCTGCTTCGTGCCCAGAGTTTCCTGATTCCGTCTGGCGAGCAGGTGGCCAGGGCGCTGCAGCGGGCCGGTGCCGCCGAAATCACCGATGCCATGGTCGAGGCCACCCACGCGGCAGGCCGGCAACTGGGTTTCGACAAGGGCGGGGCTGGCCAGGGCGGCCGGGTCAGCGCACGACGGGCTGATCGGGCAGCACGCAACCCTCGGTCACCTGCAGCTCGTTGTCCTTGGCAAAGTTCATGACGAAATCCCAGGCCATGGGTTCGGCGTCGCGCAGGTCGGTGTGAACGATCACGACCTTGACACCGTTCATCACGGTGGGAACGCACCACGGGGAATAGGCCAGATGTCCACCGGGCCGGGCACTGCCGCCGCCCGGGCGGAACTGGCTCATGACGCCAGCCAGCCGTTCGGCCCAGTCGCTGGGGCGAAAGGTGCGTCCACTGAGCGTCACGCCCTGGATGAACACTTGCTTGGCGGTGGGGTTGACCATGGATGCAGATAGCCTTCGGGTAGAGGGCGGCAAGCCCGGGAATGGCATCGGGTGAAGTGCCATTTCGGATGCCGGTATTGTATCTTATATAAGACCTGAGGCGAGGGATAACCCGTATCCGGGACCCACGTCACGCCGCCGCAATGCAGTGATCGCCAATCAGCAATGATCGTGCCCGGTTCTGCCCCTAAAATTACATTTCAACGGCTCAACCTTCGTTGGGCCGATCGTTTTTCTGGCTGTCCCATTCGCCATCCTGGCTGATTTCCGGAGTCCTACATGTCTGATGCTGCCTCTGCCGCCCCATCGTCCCCCCATGTGATGAACACCTACGGTCGCCTGCCGATCGCCATGTCACATGGCCGAGGCTGCCGGCTCTGGGATACCAGTGGCAAGGAATACCTGGATGCGCTGGCAGGTATCGCCGTCAACACGCTCGGCCATGGCCACCCCAGGCTGGTACCTGCCCTGCAGGAGCAGGTGGCCAACATGATCCACTGCTGCAACTACTACCACGTGCCCGACCAGGAAAACCTGGCCCGCATGCTGGTGGAGCGATCGGGCCTGGAGAATGTCTTCTTCTGCTCGACCGGACTGGAGGCCAACGAGGCCGCGCTGAAACTGGCGCGCAAGTACGGCCATGACAAAGGCATCGAGCGCCCCGAGATCGTGGTTTACGAGAAGGCGTTCCACGGCCGCTCCATCGCCACACTCAGCGCCACCGGCAACCCCAAAGTACAGGAGGGATTCGGCCCGCTGGTCGAGGGCTTCATCCGGGTGCCCACCAATGACATCGAATCGCTCAAACAGGCCACCGAAGGCAACCCCAACGTGGTGGCGGTGTTCTTCGAGACCATCCAGGGCGAAGGCGGCATCAACCCCATGCGCGCCGAGTACCTGCGGCAGGTGCGCTCGCTGTGCGACGAACGCGACTGGCTGATGATGATCGACGAAGTCCAGTGTGGCATGGGCCGCACCGGCAAGTGGTTTGCCCACCAGTGGGCCGGTATCAAGCCGGACGTGATGCCTCTGGCCAAGGGCCTGGGCTCGGGCGTGCCGATCGGCGCCGTGGTCGCCGGCCCCAAGGCTGCCGGCATCTTCAAGCCGGGCAACCATGGAACCACCTTCGGCGGTAATCCCCTGTCCATGCGGGCCGGTGTGGAAACCATCCGCATCATGGAAGAAGACGGCCTGCTGGACAACGCGGCCCGTGTGGGTGCGCACCTGAAGGGCCGGCTGGAGCGTGTCCTGGCCGGCAAGCCGGGCGTGCGGGACATCCGTGGCCAGGGCCTCATGATCGGCGTGGAGCTGGACAAGCCCTGTGGCGCGATCACCCAGCGCGCGGCCGATGCGGGCCTGCTGCTGTCGGTCACGGCCGACACCGTGATCCGGCTGGTGCCGCCCCTGATCATGACCGAAGCCGAAGCCGATCAGGTGGCCGACATCCTGCTGCCCATCATCGAAGCCTTCCTGGCCGAACAGGCCTGAGCGAACCTGGAAACCGCCAACATGACGACGACCAACGCCATCAAGCATTACCTGCAGTTCAAGGACCTGAACGCCGACGAGTACGGCTACCTGCTGCGTCGCGCCGCCTTCATCAAGGGCAAGTTCAAGGCCGTCGAGAAGTACCAGCCATTTGCCGATCCGGACCGCACCCTGGCGCTGATCTTCGAGAAGGCCAGCACGCGCACCCGGGTCAGCTTCGAGGCGGGCATGTACCAGATGGGTGGCTCGGTGGTGCACCTGACCACCGGCGACAGCCAGCTGGGCCGCGCCGAACCCATCGAAGACAGCGCCCGTGTGATCAGCCGCATGGTCGACCTCGTCATGATCCGCACCTTCGGTCAGGACAAGATCGAGACATTCGCTCAGTACTCCCGCGTGCCGGTCATCAACGGCCTGACCAACGAGTTCCACCCCTGCCAGATCCTGGCCGACCTGTTCACGCTGGTCGAACACCGCCCGGCCGCCAGCGGCAACCCGCTGGATGCCCTTCGCGGCAAGGTCGTGGCCTGGGTGGGCGACGGCAACAACATGGCCAACACCTGGCTGCAAGCCGCTGAACTGCTGGGGTTCACCGTGCATGTGAGCACGCCCAGTGGCTACGAAGTGGATGCCGCGCTGGCGGGCATCACTGACGCCGGCTGCTACAAAATCTTCAAGGACCCGAAAGAAGCCTGCAAGGGCGCCGACCTGGTGACCACCGATGTGTGGACCAGCATGGGCTACGAGGCCGAGAACGAGGCGCGCCGCAAGGCCTTCGCCGACTGGTGCGTGGATGAGGCCATGATGGCCGTGGCCAGGCCCGACGCACTGTTCATGCACTGCCTGCCAGCCCACCGCGGCGAGGAAGTGACCGCCGAGGTCATCGACGGACCGCAAAGCGTGGTCTGGGACGAGGCGGAAAACCGCATGCACGTGCAGAAGGCCCTGATGGAATACCTGCTGCTGGGCACGGTGGCGTGACCTTCAATACAGCACCGTGAGTGCCTGCACCACCTGCGGTGCCTGCTGCGCCAGCTTTCGCGTGGACTTCTCGGTGTTCGAGACCCAGTCCGAAGGCGGCTGCGTGCCCGACAGCCTGTGGGTTCCGGTGACCGGGCACACGGCCCGGATGCGCGGCACCGACCACAGCGGTCCGCGCTGCGCCGCGCTGTATGGACCGGTGGGACGGACGGCCAGATGCGGCATCTACGAGTGGCGCCCCAGCCCCTGCCGCGAGTTCGAGGAAGGCAGCGATGCCTGCGCCCGGGCGCGACGCCGGCACGGGATGGACCCCCTGCCCTCATGAGCGCCACGGCCATGCAAGCCCTGATCGACACCATCGCCTCCGCACCGCTGCCGACGGACGCGTGCCGCGTATTTCATGGCCGTGGCGGCCTGTTCCCGGGCTGCGAGGACTGGACGCTGGACTGGTACCCGCCTGTCTGGGTGGCCACGCATTTCGGGGAAGTCACCGACACGCAGGTACAGGCGCTGGGCAATGCACTGGCCACCCGTTGGGCGCAGATCGGACAGGGACAGCCCCTGAACTGGGTATTGCAGCGTCGCCAGCCTGACGGGCCGGCCAGCCGCGCGGTGACCTCACAGATGGCCGGCCACGTGCCCGAGACCCATGTCGTGTCCGAAGATGGCGCCCGCTTCCGGGTGGACGTGCTCAAGGGGCAGAACCGCGGCCTGTTCCTCGACATGGCCGAAGGCAGGCGCTGGGTGCGGGAACATGCCCGTGGCGCCAAGGTACTGAACCTGTTCGCCTACACCTGCGCGTTTTCGGTGGCGGCGCTACAGGGCGGTGCGCGCGAGGTGGTCAACCTGGACATGGCGCAGGGCGCGCTGACCACCGGTCAGCAGAACCACCAGCTCAACGGATTCAGTGGCCGTGCCAGGTTCCTGGCCCACGACCTGTTCAGCTCCTGGGGCAAGATCACCCGGATGGGGCCTTACGACCTGGTCATCATGGATCCCCCCAGCTACCAGAAAGGCAGTTTCGTTGCGCAGAAAGACTGGCCCCGGTTGCTGCGGCGTCTGCCGGACCTGCTCAAACCGGGCGGTCAGGCCCTGATCTGCCTGAACGCGCCGGAGATCCCCGAGGCCCTGCTGCGGGAACAACTGGCGCAAGAGGCGCCCGCCGTAACTGTCGTGCGGCGGCTGCCCAGCCCGCCGGCATTCGCGGACGCGGCTCCCGACCGGGCGTTGAAAGTGCTGGTCGCCCGACTGGACTGAGGCCGGCTGCCGGTCCCCGGTGCGATGCACCCTCAGTGGCAACCGCCTGACGAACAGGACTTGCAGGACGCGCAGGCTGCGGGACGGGCAGCCCCATCGGCCTTGGCATCGGGCAACGCATCGGCCTGCCCAACAGGCATGACCGGACGCCAGCGCCGGACCCACCGACGCAGCA
Source organism: Burkholderiaceae bacterium (assembly GCA_041396505.1). GTDB lineage: Bacteria > Pseudomonadota > Gammaproteobacteria > Burkholderiales > Burkholderiaceae_C > Hydrogenophaga. The sequence goes on along the minus strand of JAWKYL010000009.1, from coordinate 70,175 downwards.
GGAAGACGAACGCCAGGGCCACCAGCGCCATGGTGACCAGGGTCTGCCAGTCGACAACATTCATGAGGCGCTCCAGAGCAGGGTCAGTCGGTAGGTGATCCACGAGGCCGCGTAGGCCAACGCGAACAGGTAGGTGGCCACAGTGGCCATGGATCGCCAGCCACCTGCCTCCCGGCGCACGGCGGCCAGGGTGGCGATGCATTGCGGTGCATAGACGAACCACACCAGGAGCGACAGGGCCGTGGCCATTGACCACTGGTCCGCCACGACGGTGCCCAGGGCGCTCGCCACCTCATCGCCGGAGGCCGACAGGGCGTAGACGGTGCCCAGCGCGGCCACCACGACCTCCCGTGCCGCCATGGCCGGAATCAGTGCCACCACGATGCGCCAGTCAAAACCCAGGGGCGTGAAAACCGGTTCGAGCAGATGGCCCAGGCGCCCCGCGAAACTCATCTCGATGGCGTTTCCGGTGAAGCCCTCGGGCGGTGCGGGGTAGGTCGAGAGGAACCACAGCAGCACCATGAGGGCCAGGATGATGCCGCCCACGCGGCGCACGAAGATCAGGCCACGCTCCCAGAGACCGCGCGCGATATTGCGGGCACTCGGAAATCGATAGGCGGGCAGTTCCATCAGCAGCGGCGTCTGGCGCCCCTTCGCCTGCTCCCGTCGCGAGACGAGGAAGGCCACCGCCATGGCGCTGAGAATGCCGGCCAGGTACAGGCTGAAGAGCACCAGGCCCTGCAGGTTGAACACACCGGCCACGGTGCGGTCCGGTATGAACGCAGCGATCAGCAGGGCATAGACCGGCAGGCGCGCCGAGCAGGTCATCAGAGGCGCGATCAGGATGGTGAGCCAGCGGTCGCGCCAGTGGCTGATGGTGCGCGTGGCCATGATGCCGGGCACGGCGCAGGCAAAGCTGGAGAGCAGCGGAATGAAGGAACGCCCTGACAGTCCCACCGTGCCCATGATGCGGTCCATGAGGAAGGCCGCTCGCGGCAGGTAGCCCGAGTCCTCCAGCAGGAAGATGAAAAAGAACAGGATGAGGATCTGCGGCAGGAACACCAGCACGCCGCCCACACCGGCAATGACACCGTCGACCAGCAGGCTGCGCAAGGGGCCGTCGGCCATGCGGGCGGCCACCAGTTCACCCAGCCAGCCCATGCCTGCCTCGATACCATCCATGGGCAGCGATGCCCAGGCGAACACGGCCTGGAACATGAACAGCAGCACACCGGTCAGCAGCGCCATGCCCCACACAGGATGCAATACCCACCGGTCGACGCGGTCGGTGAAGGCCCAGCGACTGGCGTCCGTCTGCACCGCATCGGCCAGGATGGCGCGCACGCGCGCATTGAGCGCATCCGGATCAGGCATGGCTGCGACCGGTGCCGGCATCGCGGGCGCCAGTCCGTGCGACAGCAGGGTATCGAGCTGGGTGAGCAAGGCTTGCGCACCGTCTTTGCGCACACTGACCGCCGTCACCACAGGCATGCCCAGCGCGCCCGCCAGCCGTTCGGTGTCGATCGCCAGCCCCTGTGCCTGTGCCACGTCGAACATGTTGAGCACCAGCACCATGGGCACCCCCAGGGCCTGCGCCTCCAGCACCAGGCGCAGGTTGAGCTGCAGGTGGGTGGCATCGGCCACACAGACCAGCAGGTCCGGGCGAGACTCTCCGGCCTGACGGCCTGTGACCACATCGTGGGTGATGGTCTCGTCGTGGCTCAGCGGCACCAGGCTGTAGGTGCCCGGCAGGTCCAGCACCTGTGCCTGTCTGCCTTCAGGTGTGGTGATCCAGCCGGCCTTGCGCTCGACCGTGACGCCGGCATAGTTGGCCACCTTCTGGCGGGTACCGGTGAGCAGGTTGAACAGCGCGGTCTTGCCGCAATTGGGGTTGCCCAGCAAGGCCAGGCGAGGAACTGCCGCGGTACTCACGCAGGCGCCCCGACCGCATGGATGCGCAGCATGGCGGCCTCATGGGCCCGCAGCGCAAAAGTGGATTGCCCGATCCGCACCGCCACAGGGCTTCGGCGCAGCCAGCCGCGGGCCACGATGCGCACCGACTCGCCCGGCAGAAAGCCCAGCTCGGCCATTCGACGCTGGGTACGCAGGCCATCGGGCTCCGTCGCGACAGCGAATCCCTGGATCACCCCCGGCACATGCAGCGGCCAGTCATCCAGACCGGCCGTGGCAGGTGGACTGCCCTTGTCCGCAGCGGTGGCAGCCAGGTTCCAGGTCGATGCAAACGTGCTGTTCATGATGAAAAGGCTGTGGAGGGTTTTGCGATGTCTGCATAGTATATGAATGCAATCCATTCGCATTTGCTCCAGATCAAGAAAACGCGGATCCATGCCGCCGGTCGGTCAGATGCTTTACTCCTAAAGTAAATGAGTATTCTGTTGGAAATAACCGACACCATGGTTTTTTGACGGGTGCTACCTTCTGCGGCGATGACAGTTCAACCCCCACGCTCTGCCGCTGCGCGCTTCGCTGCCCCCCGAGGGGGCGCTTTTCATCTTGGGGCGGCCCTGCGATGAAAATCCAACCCCCACGCTCTGCCGCTGCGCGGTTCGCTGCCCCCCGAGGGGGCGCTTTTCATCTTGGGGCGGCCCTGCGATGAAAAAGCTCTGGGACATTTCTCCGCCCGTGCATGCTGGGGCGCCGGTTTTTCCGGGCGATACGGCCTACCACCAGCAGTGGTCGGCCAGCATCGGTCCGGGCTGCCCGGTCAATGTCAGCGCCATCACCCTGTCACCCCATGTGGGCGCCCATGCGGATGCTCCGCTGCACTACGACCCCGCCGGCGCGGCCATCGGCAAGCTGTCGCTGGAGACCTTTCTGGGGCCGTGCCGGGTGATTCACGCCATGGCCTGCGGCCCGCTGGTGCGGCCTGAGCATATTGCGCACGCAGTGGGTGGTTCGCCGCCGGGCCTCCCCCAAGGCGAATCCGCCCCCCGGGGGGGCAGCGACCGGCGCGGAGGCGGTGGGTGGGGGCCACTTCCGCCACGGGTGCTGGTGCGCGTATACGCGCGCATGCCACAGGATCGGTTTGACGAGGCCCTGCCGGCCTTTGCGCCCGAGACGGTGGAGTGGCTGGCCGACCAGGGTGTGCTGCTGATCGGCATCGACAGCGCCAGTATCGACCCGGCCAGCAGCAAGACCCTGGACAGCCATCAGGTCATCCGGCGCCGTGGCATGCGCGTGCTGGAGAACCTGTTGCTGGACGACGTGCCCGAGGGCGATTACGAACTGATCGCCCTGCCCCTGAAACTGACAACCGCCGACGCCAGCCCGGTGCGCGCGGTCCTGAGATCCCTCTGAAACCCCATTCAGGCCTGACCTGAACACGCTCCCGCCAAGACCATGACCCTCCAGTTGCAAGACTGCATCGCACTCGATGCCAACGATCCGCTGCGCGACCTGCGCCAACAGTTCTCGCTGCCTCCGGGCACCATCTACCTCGACGGCAATTCGCTGGGTGTGCTGCCGGCCAGTGCACCGGCACGCGTGGCCCAGGTGGTGACCCAGGAATGGGGTACCGACCTGATCCAGAGCTGGAACCGGCACGGCTGGTTCGAGCTGCCCCGCAAGGTGGGCGACAAAATTGCGCGCCTGATTGGCGCCGGCCCTGGCGAGGTGGTGGCCACCGACAGCACCTCGGTCAATCTGTTCAAGGTCCTCAGCGCGGCCATCCGCATGGTGCAGGCCGACGCCCCCCTGCGCCGGAAGGTCGTCAGCGAACGCAGCAACTTTCCGACCGACCTGTACATTGCCGAGGGGCTGTGCCGGCAGCATGGCATGGAGCTGGTGCTGGTCGAGCCCGAGGACATCGCCACCGTCCTGGCGACTGACGTGGCCATCCTCATGCTGACCCATGTGAACTACCGTACCGGCGCCATGCACGACATGGCCGCCGTGACCGCGGCCGCCCACGCCGAAGGGATTCTGGCGGTGTGGGACCTGGCGCACAGCGCGGGCGCCGTGCCAGTGGACCTGATGGCGGCCAGGGCCGACTTTGCGGTGGGCTGCGGCTACAAGTACCTCAACGGTGGCCCGGGTGCCCCGGCCTTCGTGTGGGTCCATCCGCAGCATACCGACCGCTTCTGGCAGCCCCTGTCCGGCTGGTGGGGCCATGCCACACCGTTTGCCTTCACGCCCGACTACCAGCCGGCCCCGGGCATCACACGCTATCAGTGCGGCACGCAGCCCATGATCAGCCTGGCTGCCCTGGAGTGCGGCGTCGATACGGTCCTGGCTGCCGAGGTCCACGGCGGCATGGCGGCGCTGCGCGCCAAGTCGCTGGCACTGACCGACCTGTTCATCCGGCTGGTGGAAGAACGTTGCGGCGACCACGGACTGGGCCTGGCAACGCCGCGTGAGCATGCTCGGCGCGGCTCGCAGGTGTGCCTGACCAGAGAAAACGGCGATGACTCCGGCGCCTATGCCATCGTGCAGGCGCTGATCGCACGCGGCGTGGTGGGCGACTTCCGCGCCGGCGATGGCGGCAGGCACAAGGACATCCTGCGCTTTGGCTTCACGCCCTTGTACATCGGTTATGAGGACGTATGGCATGCGGTGGAGCACCTGATACAGGTGCTCGAATCGGGCGAGTGGCAACGCCCCGAGTTCAACCGCAAACACGCCGTGACCTGAGGAGAACTTCCATGACCTGCCCCCACCACACCGAGTCCATCGTCCGCGAGGAAAAGGCCCAGCTCGACTTCAGCCATGACATGAGCTATGGCGACTATCTGCAGATCGACGCCATCCTGAGTGCACAGAAACCGCTGTCGCCGGCCCACGACGAGATGCTGTTCATCATCCAGCACCAGACCAGCGAACTGTGGATGAAGCTGATGCTCCACGAACTGGGCGCGGCCATCCGCAACATCGCCGGTGACGACCTGAACCCGGCGTTCAAGCAGATGGCGCGAGTCTCGAAAATCATGGAACAGCTGGTACACGCCTGGGACGTCCTGGCCACGATGACCCCGCCCGAGTACAGCGCGATCCGGCCCTACCTGGGACACTCCAGCGGTTTCCAGAGCTTCCAGTACCGTTGCATCGAATTCAGTCTGGGCAACAAGAACGGTGCCATGCTCAAGCCGCACGCGCACAGCCCCGAACGACTGGCCATGGTGCAGGCGGCATACGAAGCGCCATCGCTGTACGACGAATGCCTTCGCCTGCTGGCACGCCGCGGGATTGCGGTGCCGGCTTCGCACCTGGACCGCGACTGGACACAGCCCTACACCGCCAGTGAAGACGTTGAACGGGCCTGGCTGCAGGTGTACCGAAGCCCCGGGGAACATTGGGACCTGTACCAGCTGGCCGAGGAACTGACCGATCTGGAGGATGCGTTCCGCCTGTGGCGTTTCCGGCACCTGACAACGGTGGAGCGCGTCATCGGTTTCAAGCGTGGCACCGGCGGCACCGGCGGTGTCAGCTACCTGCGCAAGATGCTGGACGTGGTGCTGTTTCCCGAGGTCTGGACCCTGCGCACCGCCCTCTGAGGCCGCTCAGGCGCGCAACAACTGCCGAATGGGCGCCAGCTCCGGGCCGGCGGCCTGCAAGGCCTGCTCCTCGGCCCGCCGGTAGGCTTGCAGCACCTGCTGACCCGCCTCGGTCAGGACAGCGCCGCCACCGGTCTGGCCGCCCCGCTGCTTGTCCACCAGCGGTCGGACAAAGTCGGCATTCATGGCCTGGACCAGTGACCAGGCCCGCTGGTAGCTCATGCCCAGCCTTCGCCCAGTCTCGGCAATCGACCCGGTCTGGGCAATACCTTCCAGCACATCGGCCCGTCCCGGTCCTATGAAGATGTGGGCGTCGTGCTGCAGCCGCAGGCGCACACGCGGCTCGGGCAGGTCGGAGTGGAAATGGCTGCTCATGGCGAAATCGGAACGGCGCTCGGGTGACGACACGGTCATGGTAACGGCCCGATCCACCCATCGGTATATTTTGCCGTGGATATTTCGATATACTTTGAGAAAGATATCGAATCGATGGTGCCTGCCAGCCCCACATCCCGAGTCCGTCCCAAGGAAGCATCCCTCATGACCCATCCCATCCGCCGTGCCGGCACAGGCATCCGCCAGTGGCTCGTGGCCCTGTGCCTGCTGCTGGGCATGGGCCTCGCCCTGGCCCAGTCCCCGACCGTGGCCGCCGCGTCCAGTCTGAAGGTCGCCCTGGAAGAAGTGGCCTTCCAGTTCGAGAAAGAAACCGGTGTGAAGCCCAGGCTGATCTTCGGCTCATCGGGCAACTTCTACTCGCAGATCCGGCAGGGCGCACCGTTTCACCTATTCATGTCGGCTGACGAGGACTTCGTCTTCCGTCTGGCCGATGACGGCAGGACACTGGACCGGGGACGCCTGTATGCCTATGGCCGCATCGGCCTCATGGTGCCCCGGGGCTCTCCCCTCAAGGTCGACGGTCAGTTGCGTGACCTGGCCGCGGCCATCCGGGACGGACGGCTCAGGCGTTTTGCCATTGCCAACCCTGAACATGCGCCCTACGGCGCCCGCGCCCGCGAGGCGCTGGAACACGCCAGCCTGTGGAACGCCATCGCCCCGTCCCTGGTCATGGGCGAAAACATCGCGCAGACCGCCCAGTTCGCCGTCTCGGGGTCGACCCAGGGCGGGATCATCGCGGAATCGCTGGCGCTGACGCCGGCCATGCAGGCACTGGGCGAGTTTGCGCTCATTCCTGCAGAATGGCATCGGCCGCTGGGACAGCGCATGGTGCTGCTCAAGGGCGCCCCCGATTCCGCCCGGGTGTTCCACGACTACCTGTCATCGCCAGCCGCACAGACCATCATGAAACGCTACGGATTCGAGATGCCCCGCTGACACCGCCATGGACTGGCAAGCCCTGACCCTCTCTGTCAAGCTGGCGGTGGTCACGCTGCTGGTGCTGCTGCTGCCCTCGCTGGTCGTGGCGCGCTGGCTGGCACGCAGCACCTGGCGCCACAAGGCGTGGCTGGAAGCCGCCATGCTGATGCCGCTGGTGCTGCCGCCCACTGTCCTGGGTTACTACCTGCTGGTCGGCATGGGTGGAAGTTCGTGGGTCGGGCAATGGCTGCAGGCACGATGGGGTCTGTCGCTGACCTTCAACTTCCTGGGACTCGTGCTGGCTTCGGTGGTGTTCAACATCCCGTTCATGGTGCAACCCATGTTGCGGGCCTGCGAGGCCATACCCCAGGTGCTGCGGGAAGCCGGGCTGGTCAATGGCCTGCGACCGATAGAGATCTTCTGGCGCATCGAACTGCCCCTGATCTGGCCTGGCGTGCTGTCGGCCCTGGTCATCACCTTTGTCCACACGCTGGGCGAGTTTGGCGTGGTCCTGATGGTGGGCGGCAACATTCCGGGCGAGACCAAGACCATCGCCATTGCGATCTACGACCGGGTACAGGCCTTCGACCTCACGGGCGCCCACCTGATGTCCTTGACACTGGTGTTGATCTCGATGCTGGCCGTGGCCGCCTCCCTGCTGGCCAGCCGCCGGCTGGCCAGCGCCACCCGCACAGGTGCTCCGGCATGAGCCTGCGGGTACGGATCGACCAGTTGCTGCCCATGCCCCTGGCGGGTGCGCTGCACTGTGCGCCCGGCCAGCTGGTCGCACTGGTGGGGCCATCGGGTGCTGGCAAGAGCTCGCTGCTGCGGGTGGTGGCGGGCCTGATGCGGCCGGCCAATGCCCAGGTGCAGGTCGGCCATAGCGTGTGGTGCGACACGGCGCTCGGCCTGTTCAGGCCGCCCCAGGACCGCCGTGTCGGCCTCGTGTTCCAGGACTATGCCCTGATGCCGCACCTGAACGCGCTGCACAATGTCGCGCTGCCCTTGCGGGGTCCCCGGCGCCTCGAACGCGCCAGCGCCATGCTCGAGAGAGTCGGCCTGACGACGGACCAGATGCAGCGGCGCCCGGCAGCGCTTTCCGGCGGCCAGCAGCAACGCGTGGCGCTGGCCCGTGCGCTGGTGCGCGAACCCGAGGTACTGCTCCTGGACGAACCGTTCTCCGCGGTCGACCAGATGACGCGACAACAGCTCTACGGTCTGCTGGCCGAGTTGCGCGAGGACATCGCGGTCCCCATGCTGCTGGTCACCCACGACCTCCATGAAGCCCGGCTGCTGGCCGACGAGCTGGTGGTGATGGCCGAGGGCGCGGTGCTGCAGCAGGGACGGGCCGACGCCATTCACCGGGCGCCCCGCAATGCGCGCGTGGCCGACATCGTGGGTCTGGCCAACCGCTTCGAAGGCGTCTGGGAAGGTCCGGATGCGGGCAGCGAACCGGACCATGGCTGGCTGCGCTGGGGCCATGGCGCCAATGCCATGCGATTGCCGATACGCGACAAGGGGCGCATTGAACCGGGGCAGACCGTCTCCTGGGTCGTACCGGGCGAAGGGTTGCAGCTGTGCGAACCTGGCAGCCGCCGGGCACCGGCGACGATTGCCGCAGCGCCGTGGTCGCTGGGGCTGCCGGTCCGCCTGACCCGCCTGCGCCACCTGGGCGATGTCTGGTTGCTGCACCTGGACAGCGAAAACCAGCCCGGGGCCGTGTTCAGGCTCATGCTCACCGGCCCCCAGGTCCTGCCCCTGCAGACAGGGCAGACCCTGCAGCTGTGCCTGGACCTGAACATGGTCCACATCATGCCGGTGCGCACAGGTGCCGGTGCTGCGCTGCAGAACGGCCACTGAGCCGCAGGCGGCGACTCAATCGAACAGGTCGCCCTGGGCCTGCAGCGCCGACGGACGGAAGCGACCGAGGTCCAGGGGCTGGCGCTCACCATCCATGCCCAGACGCTGGCAGGCCTTGCGGAATCGCTGGCGTATCAGGTCGGACCAGATGCCCTGCCCTTTCATGCGGGTGGCAAAGTCGGCCCGGTAATCCTGCCCGCCGTGCAGGTCCTGCACGCGCGACATGATGCGCTCCGCCCTGTCCGGCACGTGATCCATCAACCACTGGCGAAACAGGGGTCGCAGTTCCCAGGGCAGCCTGAGGACCTGGTAGAAGGCGCGCGTGGCTCCCGCTTCGGCCGCTGCCTGCAACACCTGCTCCATGTCCTCATTGAGAAACGGAATCTGCGGCGACACGCTCACGCCCACGGGAACACCCGCCTCGGCCAGCGTGCGAATCGTGCGCAGACGCCGGTGGGGTGCCGCTGCCCTCGGCTCCAGGATGCGGGCCAGGCCCGCGTCCAGCGTGGTGATGGTGACGTAGACCGCCGCCAGCCCCTGCTGGCCCATGGGCCCCAGCAGATCCAGGTCGCGCTCGACGCCACTGCCTTTGGTCACCATGGCCAGCGGGTGTTGCGCCGCGCTCAGCACCGCCAGCACCTGGCGCGTCAGCTGCAACTCGCGCTCGACCGGCTGATAGGCGTCGGTCACGGTGCCGATGGCCAGCAGGTCCGGCGCGTAGCCGGGACGCATCAGCTCGCGCCGAAGCACGGTAGCGATGTTGCGTTTGGCGATGATCTTCGTTTCGAAGTCCAGCCCGGGAGACAGGCCAAGGTAGCTGTGGCTGGGACGCGCGTAGCAATAAGCACATCCGTGTTCGCACCCGCGATAGGGGTTGAGTCCAAGCGTGAATCCGATGTCGGGAGACTGGTTGCGAGTGATGGCACTGCGGGCGTCTTCCCAGATCACGTCGGTGGCCGGCGCCGCTGCTTCGTCCTGCTCCGCCGCAACGATCTCGAGTCCGGCCCACCCGTCGTCGAACGCCTCGCGGTCATCACGCCGGAAGCGCTGGGGCACCTGCCAGGCCGTGCCTCGCCCCTTGAGACGGGTTGCAGAGAACCGCTGTTCGATCATGACGAATACTGTACATAAAATCAGTATACGTCACAACAATTGACCTTCGCCAGCAGCGACAATAAGGGTTAACCCTAGGTTTGATGTTCTCATTCACGAAAACAAGGATCCCTGATGCTGAGTCCCGTTTCGCGCATCCTGCACCCTGGCCTGCGCGCCAAACTCATGTCCGCCGACCAGGCCGCTGCCCTGATCCGTCCGGGCGACCATGTGGGCATGAGCGGCTTCACCGGCGCCGGCTATCCCAAGTCGGTGCCGCAGGCTCTGGCGCGACACATCCAGCAGCAGCACGACGCCGGACACGCGTTCCGGATCGGGCTGTGGACCGGTGCGTCGACCGCACCTGAGCTCGACGGTGCGCTGGCCCGGGTCGGCGGCATGGACATGCGCCTGCCCTACCAGTCCGATCCGACCTGCCGCGACCGCATCAACGCCGGCGACATGGCCTACACCGACATTCACCTTTCGCACGTGGCGCAATACGTCTGGTTCGGCTTCCTCGGCCAGCTCAACGTGGCGGTGATCGAGGTCGCAGGCATCCGCGAGGATGGCCGCCTCATTCCGGCCACATCGGTCGGCAACAACAAGACCTGGCTGGACCAGGCCGACAAGATCATCATCGAGGTCAACCACGGCCACCCGCTGGGCCTGGATGGCATGCACGACATTTACTACGGCACCGAACGCCCGCCGCACCGCAAGCCGATACCGATGACGCAGGCCGGCGACCGCATCGGCGAGCCCTACCTGCGTTGCGACCCGGACAAGGTGATTGCCGTGGTGGAGACCCATCTGCCGGACCGGGACACGCGGTTTGCAGCACCTGACGACGCCTCGCGCCGCATCGCCAGCCACCTGATGGACTTCCTGCAGAACGAGGTCCGCCAGGGCAGGCTGCCTCGCGAACTGCTGCCGCTGCAATCGGGCGTGGGCAACATCGCCAATGCCGTGCTGGAGAGTTTGAACGAAGGTCCGTTCGAGGGCCTGCAGGGGTACACCGAGGTGCTGCAGGACGGCATGCTCGCCCTCCTCAGGTCCGGCAAGATGCGCATGGCGTCGTCCACCGCGATCTCGCTGTCGGCCGAGGCCATGACGGAATTCGTGGACAAGCTGGATTTCTACCGCGAACGCATCGTGCTGCGGCCGCAGGAGATCAGCAACCACCCCGAGGTCATTCGCCGGCTGGGCCTGATCGCCATGAACGGCATGATCGAGGCCGACATCTACGGCAATGTGAACTCCACCCATGTGATGGGCTCGCGCATCATGAACGGCATCGGCGGTTCGGGCGACTTCGCGCGCAACGCCTACCTGTCCATCTTCATGACACCATCCACCGCCAAGGACGGGCGCATCAGCTGCATCGTCCCCATGGTCAGCCACGTGGACCACACCGAACACGACGTGCAGGTGATCGTCACCGAACAGGGGCTGGCCGACCTGCGTGGCCTGGCACCGCGGCAGCGTTCGCGCCTGATCATCGAACGCTGCGCGCATCCGGACTACCGGGACGCTCTGCTGGACTACGTGGAGCGCGCCGAAACGGCCGCGCGCCAGGGCCACGGCGGCATGCACACCCCGCACCTGCTGACCGAGGCCCTGTCCTGGCACGCCCGGTATGAGGACGGGCAGGACATGCGCGCAGCCTGAATACCGGCACGGGCGGGACTGCGCACGGACTTGCCGGGGCGCTAAGATGAAGTGGTGCAACGCGCCCCGACAACGCACCATCAGGTCGATCGGGGTTTCTGACGGAAGACGGCCCATGTCCAACCGAATCAAGCAGATCCTGGCACTCCTGGTGGTGATCGTCGCCGTTGCCGTGGTATGGCAGGCAGCGCCATGGCGCAGCGACGAGAAGGCCGACGCCTTTGTCAGCGGCAATGGCCGGATCGAAGCCACCGAGATTGCCGTGGCTTCCAAGCTGGCCGGGCGTCTGCAGGAGGTGTTGGTGCGCGAAGGCGAGTTCGTCAAGGCAGGTCAGCCCCTGGCCCGCCTTCAGGCCGAGGGCTTGCAGGCCCAGCGCGACGAGGCGTCCGCCCGGCTGCAACAGGCGATGCAGGCCATCAGCATGGCACAGGCGCAGGTCGCGCAGGCCCAGAGCAACCACCAGTCCGCGCTGGCGGTGGTGGTGCAGCGCGAGACCGACCTGTCCAGCGCGCAACGGCGACTGCCTCGCGTGGAGAAGCTGGCGCGCGAGGGCTTCTATTCCGACCAGACGCTGGATGACGAGCGGGCCAAGGTGCGCACGCTCGGAGCGGCCCTGTCGGCTGCGCGCGCGCAGGCCCGGGCGGCCGAGGCCGGCATCGGCGCGGCCCGCACGCAGGTCGCGGCGGCCGAAGCCAACCTCAGCGCCATGCAGGCCACGCTGCAGCGCATCGATGTGGAACTGGCCGACAGCGTGCTCAAGGCGCCGCGAGACGGACGCGTACAGTTCCTGATTGCCCATCCGGGCGAGATCGTGGCCGGTGGCGGACGGGTGCTCAACCTGCTGGACCTCAGCGACGTCTACATGACGTTCTTTCTGCCTGAGACCGTGGCCGGCCGTGTGGCACTGGGCGCCGAAGTGCGTATCGTGCTCGATGCTGCCCCACAGTATGTGATTCCGGCCCGGGTGTCGTTCGTGGCCAGCGCGGCCCAGTTCACGCCCAAAACCGTGGAGACGGCCAGCGAACGCCAGAAACTCATGTTCCGGGTACGGGCCCAGGTGGACCGGGCCTTGTTGCTCAAGCACATCGAGCAGGTCAAGACCGGCCTACCGGGCGTGGCCTGGTTGCGCCTGGATGAGTCGGCCACCTGGCCGGCACCACTGGCGCAGGTGCTGGCGCCGTGACAGCCCAGGGCCCGGCCCCCGTTGCCAGGCTGCGCGACGTGAGCCTACGGTACAAGCAGGTCCGGGCGCTTGACCAGGTCAGCGTGGACATCCCGGCCGGCTGCATGGTAGGCCTGATCGGCCCGGACGGGGTGGGCAAGTCCAGCCTGCTGGCCCTGATGGCCGGCGCCCGGGTTGTCCAGCAGGGCCAGGTGCAGGTACTCGACGGCGACATGACCCGGGCAGGACACCGGCACCGCGTCTGTCCCCGTATCGCCTACATGCCGCAAGGACTGGGCAAGAACCTCTACCCCACCCTCTCGGTCGAGGAAAACCTGCAGTTCTTCGCCAGACTGTTCGGCCACGACCAGGCCGAGCGGCGTCGGCGCATCGACCGCCTGACCCGGGCCACGGGCCTGTACCCCTTCCTGTCCCGGCCGGCCGGCAAACTCTCGGGCGGGATGAAGCAGAAGCTCGGCCTGTGCTGCGCCCTCATCCACGACCCTGACCTGCTGATCCTGGACGAACCCACGACCGGCGTCGACCCGCTGGCGCGAGCCCAGTTCTGGGACCTGATCACCGACATCCGGCGACACCACGCCAGCATGAGCGTGGTCGTTGCCACCGCCTACATGGACGAGGCCGAACGCTTCGACTGGCTGCTGGCCATGGACGCCGGCCGTGTCCTGGCCGAAGGTTCGCCCCACGACCTGATGTCGCGCACCGGCAGCGGTCGACTAGAAGCGGCCTTCATCGACCTGCTGCCCGAGGACCGCCGACGAGGCCATGCCCCGGTCCGGATTCCACCCCTACCGGATGGACAGGACCATGAGGTCGCCATCGAGGCCGAGGGCCTGACCATGAGGTTCGGCGACTTCACGGCCGTCGACCGGGTGAGCTTTCGCATCCGGCGCGGCGAAATCTTCGGATTTCTGGGTTCCAATGGCTGCGGCAAGACCACGACCATGAAGATGCTGACGGGCCTGCTGCCCGCCAGCGAAGGACAGGCCCGGCTTTTGGGTCTCCGGGTGGACCCGCGCGACATGGCCACACGCCAACGGGTGGGCTACATGTCGCAGGGCTTCTCGCTGTACGGTGAACTGACGGTGGAGCAGAACCTGGAGCTGCACGGACGGCTCTTCCACGTGCCGCCGGAACGTTTGCCGCAACGGGTGACCGACATGGCGCAGCGCTTTGGCCTGCAGGAGGTGATGGACGAGCTGCCCGAACGCCTGCCCCTGGGCATGCGCCAGCGGCTGTCCCTCGCCGTGGCCATGGTGCACCAGCCCGATCTGCTGATCCTGGATGAGCCCACCTCGGGCGTCGACCCGATCGCGCGCGACAACTTCTGGCGCCTGATGATCGAACTCTCGCGCCGCGACGGGGTGACCATCTTCATCTCCACGCATTTCATGCACGAGGCCGAGCGCTGCGACCGCATCTCGCTCATGCATGCGGGCCAGGTGCTGACCAGCGACACACCGGCTGCCATTGTCGAGGCGCACGGCACCGAGACGCTTGAACAGGCCTTCATCGACTGCCTGGTGAAGGCGGGCGGTGCTGCCGGAAACGAGATGCAGACATCCCTGGCCAGCGACGATGCGCGCCCGCCGCCGGCCCGCGACAGCCGCTGGCGGCGCAGCCTGCGACGGCTGTACAGCTACGCCTGGCGGGAGGCGCTGGAGTTGCAGCGCGACGCGGTGCGCGGCGCGCTGGCGCTGCTGGGATCGCTGATGCTGATGTTCGTCATGGGTTACGGCATCAGCACCGATGTGGAAGACCTGCGCTTTGCGGTGCTCGACATGGACCAGACCAGCCTGAGCCGGGACTACGCGCTGCAGCTGTCCGGCTCACGCTATTTCATCGAGCAGCCACCGCTGCGCGACGACGCGGACATGGACCACCGCCTGCGCAGCGGCGACATCAGCCTGGCACTGGAGATCCCGCCCGGATTCGCACAGCGCGTGAACCGCAGCGAGACCGCCGAAGTCGCCGCATGGATCGATGCCGCCATGCCACAACGCGCCGAGACGGTGGCAGGTTTCGTGCAGGGCATGCACCAGTACTGGCTGGTGCAGAAGATCACCGAGGCCACGGGCAGGGCGCCGTCCGGCAGCATCCAGGTGGAAACACGTTTCCGCTACAACCCCGACGTCAAGAGCCTGCCGGCGATGGTGCCGGCCGTGATTCCGATGCTGCTGCTGATGCTGCCGGCCATGCTCACGGCGCTGGCGGTGGTTCGCGAGAAGGAACTGGGCTCCATCATCAACTTCTACGTCACGCCCACGTCGCGTACCGAGTTCCTGCTGGGCAAGCAACTGCCCTACCTGGCCCTGTCCATGTTCAATTTCGCCATGATGGCGGTGCTGGCCGTGACCGTCTTCGACGTGCCGATCACGGGCAGTGTGGCGACGCTCACCCTGTCCATGCTGCTGTTCTGCATCAGCGCCACCGGCCTGGGACTGATGGCCTCCGCCCTGGTCAAGAGCCAGCTCGCGGCCATGTTCTTCACCATGATCGGGACCATGCTGCCGGCCATCCAGTTCGGCGGCCTGATCAACCCGGTGTCCTCCCTGGAAGGCGCAGGTCGCTGGATCGGCGAGATCTACCCGGCCAGCCACATCTTCACCATCAGCCGCGGGGTCTTCAACAAGGCCCTGGGCTTTGCCGACCTGGCGGGTTCGATCTGGCCGCTGGCACTGGCGCCACTGGTAATCCTGGGTGTGGCCGTGGCCTTGCTGCGCAAGCAGGAGAAATGAATTCCATGGCCCGGCTCATGCACCATCTGGCCAATATCCGGCGCCTGGGCGTCAAGGAGCTGTGGAGCCTGTGGCGCGACCCGACCATGCTGTTCCTGATCATCTGGACCTTCACGGTGGCGATCTACACGGCTGGCACCTCCATGCCGGAGACCCTGCAACAGACGCCGGTGGCCATCGTCGACGAGGACGATTCGGCCCTGTCGGCACGCATTTTCACCGCCTTCTATCCGCCTTCGTTCAACCCGCCGGTGCGCATCTCACAGGCTGAGGTGGACCCCGTGCTGGATGCCGGACGCTACACCCTGGTGCTGGTGATTCCACCCGATTTCCAGCGCGATGTGCTGGCCGGCCTGCAACCCACGGTGCAGCTGAATGTCGACGCCACGCGCATGAGCCAGGCCTTTGTGGGCAGCGGCCTGGCCGGCCAGATCGTGATGGGCGAAGTGGGCGAATTCCTGCAGGGCAACCGGGAAGTGGCACCGCAACCGGTGGAGCTGGTGACCCGGATGCGATTCAACCCCACCCTGTCCAACGTGTGGTTCGGCTCCCTGATGGAGCTGGTGGCGCAGGTGACCATGGCCTCGATCATCCTCACGGGTGCGGCCCTGATCCGCGAGCGCGAGCACGGCACGGTCGAGCACCTGCTGGTGATGCCGGTCACGCCCACCGAGATCATGCTGGCCAAGGTATGGGCGATGGGCCTGGTCGTGCTGGCAGCAGCGGTGCTGTCCATGCATGGCGTCATTCGATGGTTGCTGCAGGTGCCCATCGAGGGTTCGCTCTGGCTGTTCTTCTTCGGTGCCGGACTGCACCTGTTCGCCACCACGTCCATGGGCATCTTCATGGCCACGCTGGCGCGCAACATGCCGCAGTTCGGCCTGCTTGTGATGCTGGTGATGATGCCGCTGCAGATGCTCTCGGGCGGCATGACGCCGCGCGAGAGCATGCCGTCGTGGGTGCAATGGCTGATGTCGCTCGCCCCCACGACGCACTTCACCGAGCTGAGCCAGGCGGTGCTGTACCGGGGGCTGGCATCGAGGTGGTCTGGACCTCGCTGGTGGCGCTGGGACTGATCGGCGCGGTGCTGTTCGGCCTGTCCCTGCGCTGGTTCCGCCGCGCCATCATGCAGATGGCCTGAAGGCCATCTGCATGGTCCTGCTCAGGTGCGGGCTGGCAGGACGGTGCCGCGGCACTCGCCAAAACCGATGCGGGCGGCACCGGCTTTCTCGCACCAGCCACGCAGCACGATGGCGTCACCGTCCTCCAGGAAGGTGCGCGTCTCGCCATTGGGCAGCGGCAAGGGGTTCTTGCCACCGGCCGTGAGCTCGATGAGCGCACCAGCCTGGTCCAGTGTCGGTCCGGACAGCGTGCCGCTGCCGAACAGGTCACCCGGCTGCAGGTTGCAGCCGTTGACCGTGTGGTGGGTCACCATCTGGGCCACGGTCCAGTAGGCGTGGCGGTAGCTGGTGCGGCAGATGGTGGCATCGGCCTGCCCGGCTTCGCGCATCCTGGGCGTCTCCAGGCCGACCTGCAACTGGATGTCGAAGGCCCCCTGCGTGCGGTTGGCCTCGCTGTCCAGGTAGGGCAGCGGCTGGGGATCGCCGGCCGGCCGCTCGAAAGCCACCCGATACGGTGCCAGTGCCTCCATCGTCACGATCCACGGCGAGATCGTGGTGGCGAAGTTCTTGGACAGGAAGGGGCCCAGCGGCTGGTATTCCCACGCCTGGATATCGCGGGCCGACCAGTCGTTGAGCAGGCACAGGCCGAAGACATGGTCTTCGGCGTCGGCCATGCCCACTGGTTCGCCCTGCGCATTGCCGGTACCGACGAAAACGCCCAGTTCCAGCTCGATGTCCAGTCGCTTGCTGGGACCCAAGGCCGGCTGGTCGGCACCGGGCGGCATGGTCTGCCCCACGGGCCGGCGAAACTGCTGACCCGAGACACCGATGCTCGAAGCACGGCCGTGGTAACCGATGGGGACCCACTTGTAGTTGGGCAGCAGGGGATTGTCCGGACGGAACAGTTTGCCGATGTTGGTGGCGTGGTGCACCGACGTATAGAAGTCGGTGTAGTCGCCAATGGTGGCCGGCACGCCGTACTCGGCCAGTGCCTGCGGCACCAGGCAGGCCTGCAGCGCGGCCTGCTCGCCGGCCCCGTCGCGCAGCGCGCGCGAGAGGGCCAGACGCAGGGCGCTCCACAGACGGGGGCCGGCGGCCATCAGCGCATTGAGCTGGGGCCTCGCGCCGGCCTGGACCGCCAATGCGACCTCCCCGGAAAAAACCGAGGTCTGGGCCACCGCGCCCAGATCCAGGATCTGGTCACCGATGGCCACGCCACCCCGGAAGGCCTCGTCACTGCCCAGCCGGCGGAAGCTGGCAAAGGGCAGGTTCTGGATCGGGAAGTCGGAGGCCGCGTCGTTGGCCGAGGCCACCCAGCTGCGCAGCGCAGGATCGTGGGTTTCGTTGAGCATCGTCATGGGTTCAGTGCTTCAGTCCAGGGCCCGGAATTCCTTGTCGTGCATCCATGCGGCATGCTTGGGCGCCCGCTTGGTCTTGGCCCATTCGTTGAGCATGTCCCACTTGACGGCGTCGAGGTCCTCGTACATCTTCTTCTCGCCGATGTCGGCGCACAGCTCCAGGCGGTGGCCATTGGGGTCGAAGAAATAGATGCTCTTGAAGATGGTGTGATCGGTCGGTCCGATGACTTCGATACCGTCGGCTTCGAGTCGCTCCTTGGTGGCCTCCAGCTCGTCCATGCTGTCGATCTTGAAGGCGATGTGCTGCACCCAGTCGGGGGTGTTCTGGTCACGCCCCATCTCGGGCGAGTTGGGCAGCTCGAAGAAGGCCAGCACGTTGCCCTGGCCGGCGTCCATGAACACGTGCATGTAGGGGTCCGGTGCCTTGGTGGACGGAACCTGGTCTTCTGCAATGGCCAGCACGAAGCCCATGTTCAGGTACTTGACGTACCACTCGACGGTCTCTTTGGCGTCGCGGCAGCGGTAGGCAACGTGGTGAATGCGCTGGATTTTCATGGTGGCTCCTTGGGTGGGGTTGTGGTTCAGAGATCGAGCAGGGCTGCCTGCACATGTTGCTGGAAAACGCCGGCATCCGCCAGTGCATGCGCATTGAGCAGGGCCAGCTTGACGAGAAACAGCTCGGCCTTCTCGGGGCCGGCCTTGTCGATGGCCTGCGCCAGCGCGTCGTAGACGGCTTCCAGGCCTTCGATGGGGAGTGTCGCGGGGGTGTTCATGGTCTCGGTCGCGGGTAGGTACCTGAGGTGTGTCGGCATCACTGCGGCAGGGCCGCATCCAGCGCGGCCTGCAGGCGGTGTTCGTCCAGGGTGATCCAGCGCGCGCACACGTGCTGGTCCGGTCGCAGCAGGTAGGCGCCGCCGCTGGCCCGCACACCGTAGCGCGCACGCACGCGGCCATTGGCATCGGCCAGTGTCCGGTCCGCGCCAGCCACCGGTGCCGCTGCGCCCACGGCCGTCACACGCAATGCAACACCCCGGTCGCGGATGCGGCGCACCACGCCCATGAGTGCATCAGGCATCGCTTGCGCCTGGGTGAAGTACAGCAGGTCGAAACCGCCACCCAGGTGGTCAAGCAGGTAATCGTCGGCCGCCAGGCGCACGTTGCGCGGCGGTGCACCATGCCCCGGCCCTTCGGTGAACAGGGCGTTGTCGTCGCCTGCACAGTTGAGCATGGATGCGCTGTACTCGTGCGGACGCGATGTTCTCCAGTGGTAGAGCGGCCGCACGAATCCGTGCTGCAGCGAGAGCGACAGCACGGCATCGCGCAACAGCCGGAAGCCCTTGCTCGGCGGCGTCATGAAGCGCACGCTCTTGCCGGCCTCCGCAATGATCTCGCGCGCCGCGCCCACGCGTTCGTCGCTGTGGTTGTCCAGCAGGCGCCGCCCTGCCAGCCCCTTGACGACACAGGCCAGGTGCCAGCCCAGGGACTGGGCATCCTGGAACGCGGTGTTGGCCCCGCGCACCCCGAAGATGGGCAGCAGGTGGGCCGCGTCACCGGTGAACAGGACATTGCCGTGCACATAGCGAGGCAGTGTCAGCGTGCGGGCCGAATAGACCGAGCTCCAGTCCATCTCCCAGGGCGTGCCGGCGTGGCCGATCATGGCCAGCTGGGCGTCGATGCGCGCCTTGAGCGACTCCGGGCGCAAGGCTTGTTCGGGCGTCTCGCCCTCGGGCAGCTGGTAGTCGACGCGCCAGATGCCGTGCGGCTCGCGGTGCATCAGGATGGTGTTGCCCGGGTTCCAGTCGGGGTCGAAGAAGGCCAGCCGCTCGGTGGGCAGGGGCAGGTCGATGCGGATGTCGGCGATGACGAAGAAGCCTTCGTAGGAGGCACCCTCCATCTTCAGGTCCAGGGCCGAGCGGATGGCCGATCGTCCGCCGGAGGCGTCCACGACCCAGTCGCTCTCCAGCCGGTACTCGCCCTCGGGGGTGTCCACCTGCAGCTCGACAAAGCCCTCGCGCTGGCTCACGCCCCTGACGTGGTTGCCCCAGCGCACCTCGATCAGGGGGCTGGCCTGGCAGGCATCATGCAGGTATTCCTCCATGTACTGCTGCTGTACGTTGAGCATGGGGAAGAAGCGGTCGTCCTCGTCGTGAGGCGCCTCCATGCGGAACACCTGCTGACCCCGGTAAAAGGAGTTGCCGAAGCGCCAGGGCAGGCCACCGGCGGACATTCGGTCAGCCACCCCCACCTGCTGCAGGATCTCCATGGAGCGGCGCGTGAAAACGATGGCGCGGCTGCCCTGCGAGAACTGCAGCTCGGAGGACAGCAGCACGCTGGGCACCCCGTGGCGGGCCAGCTCCAGCGCGCTGACCATACCCGCAGGCCCCGTGCCGACGATGACCACCCGGTGCCTGGACTGCGGCCCATGGGCCGATGCCAGCCAGGGCTGGAACACCTGGTAGGGGTAGTAGATCGAGGCCCGGGGCTGGGCTGTCGGCTGGTGCATGGATGAATGTCTCCGCTTCGGCAGGATGTGCCGGGTTCGATTCTGGCGCATTTTAGTTGCGCACGCAACTATTTTTATCGTTATCAGGGAAACCGATAATAGGCGCCTGCCCTGACCGACAATGTGCACATGAGCGAGCGCAGCCCCTCCCTACCCGCCCTGCAGCGGTTCTTCACGTACCGCCTCAACACCCTGGCCAAACTCAATGACATGGCCACCCATGCCCATTACATGGCCGAACTGGGCCTGGGCCTGTCCGAGGCCCGTACCCTGTCATCCATCGGCTCCTTTCCCCAGCTGACGGTCAACCAGCTGGCCTTCGAAGCCAATCTCGACAAGGGCCAGGCCAGCCGGGCGGCACAGTCCCTGGTCGACAAGGGACTGGTGCAGAAGGTCGCCAGCCCGCTGGACGGCCGCAGCGTGTTCCTGGCCCTCACGCCCAAAGGCAAGGCCCTCTGGCGCAAGGTGATGGTGCTGGTCGAGCAGCGCAACCAGGCGCTCACCAGTTGCCTGAGCGAGACGGAATACCAGCAGTTGCTGGACATGTTCGGGCGCATGCTGGCCCAGGCCAAGGCCAGCCACGGGCCGGAAAAGACCTGAGCCGGCAAGGCTGACCGATCGACACGACAATAACGCGATGCCAGATTCCTCCGACGTCATTCTGCGAATCCGCGACCTGGGCAAGACCTACGCTGGCGGCTTCCAGGCCCTCAGACAGGTCAACCTGGACATCCATCGCGGCGAAATATTTGCCCTGCTCGGACCCAATGGTGCCGGCAAGACCACCCTCATCAGCATCGTCTGCGGCATGGCCAACGCCACGACCGGCAGCGTGGTGGCCGACGGGTTCGACACGGCGCGCGACTACCGGCAGGCACGCGGCATCATCGGCCTGGTACCCCAGGAGCTGCACACGGACGCCTTCGAGACTGTCTGGGCCACGGTCAGCTTCAGCCGGGGCCTGTTCGGCAAGCCCCCCGACCCGGCCTATATCGAGAAGATCCTGCGCGACCTCTCGCTCTGGGACAAGAAGGACAACAAGCTGCTGCAGCTCTCGGGCGGCATGAAGCGCCGGGTGCTGATCGCCAAGGCGTTGTCACACGAACCGAAGATCCTGTTCCTGGACGAGCCCAGCGCCGGTGTCGACGTCGAGTTGCGCCACGACATGTGGCGGCTGGTGCGCGAACTGCGCGATGCCGGCACGACCATCATCCTGACCACCCACTACATCGAGGAAGCCGAAGACATGGCCGACCGCATCGGGGTCATCCGCCGGGGCGAGCTGATCGTGGTGGAAGACAAGTCCACGCTGATGCGCCAGCTCGGCCGCAAGGAGCTGGCCCTGTCGCTGCAGCATCCGCTGGCGGCCGTGCCTGACGGCCTGGCGAACTGGCCGCTGACGCTCTCGGACGATGGCCTAACCCTGACGTATACCTTTGACGTCCAGAAGGACGACACCGGCATTGCCGAACTGCTGGCAGCACTGGGTCGCCAGGACATCCATTTCCGCGATCTGCGTTCCAGCGAAAGCTCGCTGGAAGACATCTTTGTCAGCCTGGTCCAGGAGAACCGGGGAGCACCGGCATGAACGCCACACGGAGATCCGCACTGTGAGCCTGAACATCCACGGCATCCGCGCCATCTACCATTTCGAGATGAGCCGTGCCATGCGCACCTGGGCGCAGAGCATCATCGCGCCGGTGCTCACGACCTCGCTGTACTTCATCGTCTTCGGATCGGCCATCGGCTCGCGCATGGGCGACATCGGCGGCGTGAGCTACGGTGCCTACATCATCCCCGGCCTGCTCATGCTGTCGCTGCTGTCGGAGAGCATTTCCAACGCCGCATTCGGGATCTACATGCCCAAGTGGTCGGGCACCATCTACGAACTGCTGAGCGCCCCGGTCAACTGGGCCGAGGCCCTTTTGGGCTATGTGGGTGCTGCCGCCAGCAAGAGCCTGATTCTGAGCACCCTGATCCTGGCCACGGCGCGTCTGTTCGTGCCCTACACGGTGGCCCACCCGGTGTGGATGGTCTGCCTGCTGGTGCTCACGGCCGTGACCTTCTGCCTGTTCGGCTTCATCATCGGCCTGTGGGCCGACAACTTCCAGAAACTGCAGATCGTGCCGCTGCTGGTCATCACGCCACTGACCTTCCTGGGCGGCGCTTTCTACAGCATCAGCATGCTGCCCGAGCCATGGCAGACGGTCTCGCTGTTCAATCCGGTCGTCTACCTGATCAGCGGCCTGCGCTGGGCCTTCTATGGCGCCGGCGACGTGCACATCGCCATCAGCACCGGGATGACGGTCTGTTTCATGGCGGCCTGCCTGACGGTGGTGTGGTGGGTGTTCCGCACCGGCTGGCGGATCCGCCGCTGAACGCGCCCTGGCTGGCACCGGGCATCAGCGAATGCCGGCGCGCAGGAAGCTCTGCACGAACTGGCGCTGGAACAGCAGAAAAGCCACCAGCAGGGGCGCGGTGGACATGAGGGTCGCCGCATTGATGATGCCCCAGTCGATGCCCTGGTCGGTGCCGGCAAACACCGAGAGACCGACCGTCAGCGGCCGGGTCTCCACCGAGTTGGACATGACCAGCGGCCACAGGAAGTTGTTCCAGTGGTGGCTGACCGACACCAGCGCATAGGCGAGGTACACCGGTCGTGCCAGCGGCACGTAGACGCGCCAGAGCACCCCGATGGCACCACAGCCCTCTATGCGTGCGGCCTCTTCCAGCTCCCGTGGTACCGTCTTGAACGTCTGGCGCAACAGGAAGATGCCAAACGCCGACGCCACATAGGGCAAGGCCATGGCACCCAGGGTGTCCACCAGTCCGAGGCGGTGCATGATCTGGTAGTTCTCGACCAGCACCACGTCGGGCATCACCATCAGTTGCACCAGCACCAGGGCGAACGCGATACCCTTGCCCGGAAACTCGAAGCGCGCGAAGGCGTAGGCCGCCAGGGTGCACAGCAGCAACTGCCCCAGCAGGATGCCCAGCACCAGGCCCAGCGTGTTGAGGAAGTAGCGGGGAAAGGGCGCTGCCGCCCAGGCCCGGGCAAAGTTCTCCGCCGTCAGGGGCGCCAGCGGCTCGAACCGCGTGGCATAGTCGGCCGGGTGGATGGCCGACCACACAGCGTACAGCAGCGGCAGCAGCCACAGCAAGGCCAGCAGCCACGCACCCAGGGTGTTCAGCCAGCGGTCGAGGTGCGAAGGATGGAGCATGTTGGCCTGTCCGGAACACCGGATCTCACTGGTAGTGGGTCTTGCGTTCGAGCACCCCGAACTGCAGCAGTGCCAGCCCGCCCAGCACCAGCAGGAGCACCACGCTCAATGCGGCGGCGTAGGCCGTGTCCCAGAACTTGAAGCCGACTTCGTAGATGTAGAACAGCAGCAGCGAACTGGCGTTGTCCGGCCCGCCCCGGGTGAGGATGAAGATGTGGTCGATCAGCCGGAAGGCATTGATGACCGCATTGACCAGGACGAACAGCGTCGTGGGCATGAGCAAGGGAAAAGTCACGCGCCAGAAGAACTGCCAGCGGCTGCATCCCTCCAGCGCGGCGGCCTCCCGCAGCTCGGGTGATTGCTGCTGCAGCGCCGCCAGATAGAAGATCATGAAGAAGCCGGCTTCCTTCCAGACCGCCACCGCCATCACGGCACCCAGCACGGTCTCCTGTGAACCCAGCCAGTTGTGCGGCGCCCCACCCCACCCGCTGCGGATCTGGTCCAGCAAGCCATAGTCGGGTGTGTAGAAGAAGAGCCAGATATTGGCCACGGCGATCATCGGCAACACCGTGGGTGTGAAGAAGGCCAGACGCACCCAGCCCCGGCCGGCCATCGGCCGGTTGACCCACAGCGCCATCAGCAGGGCCAGCACCATGGAAGGCAGGATGGTGCCGGCCGCGTACCAGGCGTTGTTGCCCAGCGCGGTCCAGAACACCGGGTCCTCCAGCATCAGCTGGTAGTTCTCGGTGCCGACGAACTGCGCTGCCCGCGTGGCCCGGGGCGTGGAGAAGACGCTGTGCCAGAGCGTGCCCAGTGCCGGCAGGTGCGTGAACGCGGCCAGCAGCACCGCTGCCGGCAGCAGCAGCAACCAGCCGGTGACGGATGAACGACGGGAATTCACGGCACCTGCCCCCCGGGATTCGCTCGCGACGCTCAGCGGTAGCGGCGCAGGATGCGGTCGGCTTCGCGCTGGGCGTCACGCATGGCGGCTTCCGGCGTCTTGGCCCCTGTCAACGCCGCCTGCAGGCCATCGTTGAGCGCCTTGGTCACGCGCTGGTTGTCGTGCGTGGACAGCTCGGCCACCGCGTACTGCAGCTGATCGCGGGCCACCGTGGGCGCCGGGAATTCGGCGACGTACTGCTTCATGGCGGTCGTCTCCCAGGCGGCCGGCGTCACGGCCACATAGCCGGTGGCAATGGCCCACTGCGCGGCGCGTTCGGGGGTGGTGGCCCACTTCATGAACTTCAGCGCGGCTTCGCGCTCGGCCGGCGTGGACTTGGCCAGCACATAGAAATTGCCGCCCCCGGTCGGTGTTCCGCGCTGCTTGCCGGCGGGCAGCATGGCCACGCCAAAGTCGAACTTCGCATTGTTGCGGATGTTGGTGAGGTTGCCGGTCGTGGTCCAGATCATGGCCGCCTTGCGCTCGAAGAAGTCCTTCGGCGTGGTGCCCCACTCGACCACACCGGCCGGATGGATCTGCTGCTTGCGCGAGAGGTCGACCCAGTACTGCAGGGCCTGCACCACCTCGGGCTTGTCAAAATAGGTCTCGGTGCCTGCCGGGTTCATCAGCTCGATGCCGTTCTGGGTGGTGAAGGCCTGGAACAGCCAGTACGGGAAGCCCGAGGACGGCACCTGCACGCCATACTGCGTGGTGTTGCCCGATGCGTCCTTGCGCGTGAGCTTCTGGCCGAACTCGACCATCTCCTGCCAGTTCTGCGGCGGGCGGTCCGGATTCAGGCCAGCGGCCTTGAACAGATCCTTGTTCCAGTACATGACGATGGTCGAGCGCTGGAACGGGATGCCCCAGGTCTTGCCACCGGTCTGGCTGTTTTTCATGAAGCCGGGATAGAAGCTCTGCAGCCACGCCTTGTCCTGCGGCGACCTGACCAGATCGTCGATGGCCACCACCACGCCCTCGTCGATCAGGGTGTACATGTCGGTGGACAGGATCACGGCCATGTTCGGCGCATCGCCACCCTTGGCGGCCGTCAGCACCTTGGTGATGGTGTCCTGGTAGCTGCCCGAGTACACCGGCTTGATCCTGATGCCGGGGTTGTCCTTCTCGAAGTCGGCGGCCATGCCGTCGATGATCTTCGTGACGGGGCCGCCCACGGCCACGGGGTAATAGAAACTCAATTCCTGCGCGGCCACGGGCAACGACAGGCCAGCCGCGGCCACCAGGGCTCCGGTGAGTCGACAGAGGGATTGTTTCCAGGGTTTCACGTTGACGCTCCTGATTGGGATGGGAAAGGGACGGCCCTTGGGCCGGGAAGGAAAGACATCTGTGTCCGCACCCGGGTCAGGCGGGCGCGGGGTCGTGGATGCGACGCCCGTCGCTGATCGCAAACCGGTGCTCGACCTCCGGTGGCCAGTCCAGGTGGACGAGGTCACCGCGACATGGCAGACCGGCCTGACCCGTGACGCGGGCCACCAGCCGGACCGGAGCAGCGGCGCGGTCATCCCGCGCCTCACAGATGACCAGGCTCTCGGCCCCCAGGTATTCGACCGCGACGACTCGGGCGCTCAGGCGACCTGCGCCGGCGCCAAGATGCAGGTGCTCGGGACGCACGCCCAGCAGGTGATCCGGGTGACCGGCGCCGGGCAGCTCGGCCGGGAACAGGTTCATGGCCGGCGACCCGACAAATCCGGCCACGAAGCGGGTCTGCGGACACGCGTACAGATCCTGCGGGCGCCCTTGCTGTTCGACCTGGCCGGCCCTCATCAGCACCACCTTGTCGGCCATGGTCATGGCTTCGGTCTGGTCGTGGGTGACGTAGAGCATGGTCATGCCCAGCCGTTGCTGCAGATCCCGGATCTCGGATCGCATCTGCTGGCGCAACTGGGCGTCCAGGTTGGACAGCGGTTCATCCATCAGACACACCGCCGCCTCGGCCACGATCGCGCGCCCCAGGGCGACACGCTGGCGCTGGCCGCCGGAGAGCTGGGCCGGCTTGCGTTCCAGACAGGCACCCAGCCCGAGCAGGTCGGCCGCACGGTCGAGGCGCCGCTGGCGTTCCGCGACGGGCACCCGGCGCACGGTCAGGCCGAACACCATGTTCTCCGCCACCGAGAGATGGGGAAACAGCGCGTAGTTCTGGAACACCATGGCCAGGCCGCGGCGTGCCGGCGGCAGGTCCGTGACGTCCTGACCACCAATGAAAATCCGTCCACCGTCGCAAGGCTCCAGGCCGGCGAGCAGGCGCAGCGTGGTGCTCTTGCCGCAGCCCGACGGCCCCAGCAAGGCCACGAACTCGCCCGGCTCGGCCACCAGGGCGACACCGTCGACGGCTCGATGGTCACCGAAGCGTCGCGAAACATCCTGCAGTACCACGCGGCTCATCGGCCTGTCCTCCGTGCCGCTTTCATGCGCTGCGCTTCGCCGGATGCCAGCGGCGGGCCGACTGATCGACGAGGGCACCGAATGGCTCGCGAGGCAGTTCGTTGGTGACGAAGTGATCCATGCTGGCCAGCCAGCCACCACGAGCCAGAGCTGCCCGTCCGAATTTGCTGCTGTCGGCCACGAGGACCGAGCACCGGCAGTTCAGTCGCATCGCCTCGCGCGCGGTGACCTCCGCCGGATCAAAGTCCAGCAGTCCCCCGTCGGCATCGATGCCGCCGACACCGAACACCGCGAAATCGGTCTTGAAATGGCTGTAGAACCGGGCGGCAGCCTCGCCCACGACATCCATGTCGGGCAAACGCAAGGCCCCACCGGCCACCCGGATTTCGACACCGGGCGCGGCCGCCAGCGCCAGGGCTACCCGCAGGCTATTGGTCATGATGCGAAGGTCCTGGTGTGAGCGCAGAGCCAGCGCCACCTGGTGCGGCGTGGTACCCAGACCAATGGCCACCGAGCTGCCGTCGGGAATCAGACCCGCCACCTGGTGTGCAATGGCACGCTTGGCATCCAGTTGCTGGATCTGGCGGGCATCCCAGGGCAGGTTGGACTGCGCGGCAGGTACGGTGACGCCGCCGTGCACGCGTCGCAATCGACCCTGCTCGCACAGGCGGTTGACACTGCGCCGGATGGTCTGCGTCGTGACCCCGAACTGCTCCGCCAACTGGTGAATGTCGACCTGGCCCCTGACGCTGACCAGGTCCACAATCGACTGGTCGCGTGAAACGCCATCGGCATCCCTGCCGTTCATTTGAACCTCAGATCCATCCATACATGAAATTCTGGAAGGCCCCTGTGACACAAGCGTGTCAAGCGGTCGTGTTCAGATGAACGCCTCACCCATTTCCTGGCCGAACCGCATGCCCACTTCTGCAACGCCCGACTATTTCATCCAGCTGTCCGATCCGCACATCGTCGCGCCTGGACGCCTGCTGCTGGATACGGTGGACACCGCCGCCTTTCTGGCGCGCGCGGTCGCCGCCATCGGCGCCCGGCCCCAGCCGCCCAGCCACGTCCTGATCACGGGTGACCTGGTCGAGCGTGGCCGCGCCGACGAATACGCACACCTCAGGTCGCTGCTGGCACCGCTGCCCTGCCCGTATCTGCTGATGCCCGGCAACCACGACTCGGTGCCGAACCTGCGCCAGGCGTTTGCCGACCATGACTACCTGCAGGGCACCGCATTGGCGCCCGATGCAGCGGGCTTCGTGCTGTACGCCACCAACATCGGCAGCCGCCGCTTGCTGGCCCTGGATACGGTGGTTCCGGGTCGGCCGTATGGCGCCCTGTGCCAAACGCGCCTGGACTGGCTCGATGCACAGTTGCGGGCCCATCCGGACCAGCCCACCGTGATGGCCATGCACCACCCGCCGTTTGCCACTGGCATCCGGCACATGGACAAGATGGGTTTGCGCGAAGGCACCGGTGAACTCGAAGCCATCATCCGGCGGCATCCACAAGTCGAGCGCATTCTGTGCGGACACCTGCACCGCCCCATCGTGCGCAGCTTCGGCGGGACGGTGGCCATGACGGCGCCCGCGACGGCCCACCAGATCACCCTGGGGCTGGCGGTGGACGATCCGCCAACATTCATCTTCGAGCCGCCCGGCTTCCACATCCACACCGTGCAGGCCCAGGCGCTGGTCACACATATTCAGCCGCTGGGCGAGTTTGGTGCCGCCCACGGCTATGACTGATACTGTCTCGCATGCACACGACCAGTCCACCCACACCCGACGACACCGGATTCGTTCTGCGCGACCCGCGTCCAGGCGACATCGGCTGGATCATCCACCGGCAGGCGCAGCTGTACGCCGCTGAATATGGGTGGGACTGGACTTTCGAGGCCCTGGTGGCGCAGATCGCCGCCGAGTTCATCCGGGACTTCCGCCCCGGCATGGAACGCTGCTGGGTGGCCGAGCGACACGGTGCCATCGTGGGCTCGGTCTTCGTGGTACGGCAGGACGACGAGACGGCCAAGCTGCGCATGCTCTACGTCGAATCCTCGGTACGTGGCCTGGGCCTGGGCCGACGTCTGGTGGATGAATGCCTGCGCTTTGCCCGTGACTGCCATTACCGCCGCATGGTGCTGTGGACCAACGACGTGCTGGTGTCCGCGCGACGCATCTACGAAGCGGCCGGATTCGAGCTGGTCGAGGAACAGTTGCACCACAGCTTTGGCAAGGACCTGGTCGGACAGGTCTGGTCGCTGGAGCTGTGATGCGCCTACGTCTGTCGCCGCCCGACAGCCCTGGCCTGCTCGATCTCGCGCAGGCGCGCGGTCAGGCGGGCGACCTCCGTCTGCATGGCGTCCACCAGGGAGCGAACACGGTCACGACCCAGTCGGCTGGCCAGAGTCGCGATGCTGATGGCGCCGACGACCTGCCCATTCGCATCCGGAACGGCCACCGCGATCGCGCTGGTGCCGCTCATGACGCCACGCGGCGCGTAGACATACCCGCTGCGCCTGGCGGCAGCCACATCGTCCGTCACGGATTTCACGGATCGCCCCAGCGCCTGCAGTCGCATCCGGTTGTCTGAGGTGATCGAAGCGACATCCCGGTCATTCATGCCGGACAGCAGCATGATGCCCGACACGCTGGCCCCCATCGGACGTCTGGCACCGATGGGAATGGACAGCACCTGTATGGGGTGGGACCCCAGGTAGCGCGCAATGCATACGGAGTCCGCGCCGTGCCTGACGCTCAGGAACACCGTGTCCCCCATGTGAGCGGCCAGACTGGCCAGATACGGCTCGGCCACGCTGCGCAGCGAGAAGCCGCCCGGCCGGGCCAGGCCCAGCAGCGTGATCTCATTGCCAATGCGATAGCGACGCGTCGTCGGGTCCTGTTCGACGGCCGTCTCCTCCATCAGCACCTTCAGCAAGCGACGGGCCGTGGGCAGCGTGAGACCCGCCAGCGTCGCCACATCGGTCAGCCTCACGCCCTGGTCCTGGCCTGCGGCGACCAGGCGAAGCACCGCCATGGCGCGCCGGACACTTTGCGCCCCATCGCTGCCCTCGCGCGCTTTGTCAGGATCGGCCACGCACCCGCTCCTCAACCTTCGATGACGGTCTTTGTCGACTGAAACACGGCCCGCAGCGTGACGATCTTGCCGAGCGTGGCGTAGTTCGGGCCACCCAGACGACACACCGGATTCAGGGCCATGGTGTCGATCTTGTGATCGTGCACGAGTCCGTCGCGAACATGAAAGGCCAGTACTTCGCCCACCACGAACTCGGACCCTGTGGCGCCGAACTGGATGGACTGATGCAGACGGCACTCCATGGCGACAGGGGGTGCGACGAGCCGTGGAACCGACACGAAGTCACTTGGGGTGGTCTCCAGTTCCAGCACCTGCACTTCGCTGACGTGCGGCGGATGCTCTTCGGCACTCTCGTGCAGTTGGGACAGCAGGGGTTCGTCCGCGATGTGGACCACGTACTCGCGCCGGGACAGGATGTTGTTGCCCGTGTCTTTCAACACGCCGGCCTTGCGGCCGATGTTGATGCCGATCATGGGTGGCTTGTTCGAAACGAAGGTGAACGCGCTGAAGGGAGCCAGGTTCAGGACACCGTCGAGGGACTGGCTGCACACCCAGGCAATGGGTCGGGGAACGATGACACCCGTCAGCAGCTTGTAGGTCTGCTGGGGATCGAGGTCAGAAGCCAGTATGCGCATCGATATATCCACAAGATGGAAGTTGTATGTGTACTGATGCTACAGAACCAGATTTTTTCCTGAACACTTGGTCTGCATCATATATCCACCATATGGAATAAATGGCGGATTCCATGTTGAACGCGAAGGCGGCGCTGCATAAAGTTCCCTGCACCCATCCACAACATCCGGAGACAAACATGCGCAAAGTGCTCACCCTCGGTTCTGTCGTGCTCGCCGCCGTCGGGCTGACGACCGCCACGGCTGCCATGGCCCAGAGCTGGCCCACCAAGCCAATTCACGTGATCGTTCCCTATCCGCCGGGTGGCAATGTGGACACTGCAGCGCGCATCGTCGCGGCCGAGCTCAACCAGGCGCTGGGGCAACCGGTCATCGTCGAGAACAAGGCCGGTGCAGGCGGCATGATCGCCGGCGACTTTGTCTCAAAAGCCGACGCCGACGGCTACACCCTGTTCATGGCAGCAAACGGCCCCCTGCTCTACTCACCGACCATCTTCGGCCGGCCGCTGTACCACTGGAAAGAGAACTTTGTCCCCATCTCCAGGGTGACCATGACGCCCTTGCTCGTCCAGGCGCACCCGTCCGTCAACGCCAGGACGGTGCCCGAGCTGATCGCCCTGGCCAAGTCACAGCCGAACGGCATCACCATGGCTTCACCCGGTGCCGGCACGACGAATCACCTCCTGAGTGAAATGCTTCAGAAGCAGACGGGCGCCAGCTGGACAACCGTTCACTACAAGGGCAACGCACCGGCCGTCCAGGACGTGCTGGGTGGACGGGTCCAGTTCAGCATCGACCAAGTGTCTGTCGCACAACCTTTCGTCAAGGAAGGCCGCACGAAGGCGCTGGCCGTCATTGCGCCCAAGCGGGTCGTCTGGCTGCCCGACGTCCCGACGCTTGAAGAACAGGGCATCAAGGGCATCGAGGGTCAGACCTTCACGGGCCTGCTGGCACCTGCCGCGACACCCGTGACCGTGGTGGACAAGTTGAGCAGCGCCCTGCGCACAATTCTCGGGAAGCCCGAGGTGGTGCAGCGCTTCCAGGACGGCGGCACCGAAGCCAGCTGGCTATCCCCGCAGGACTTCAGCAGCTATCTGGCCAAAGAGGAAGCCACCTGGATTCCCATCATCAAGGCAGCCAACATCAAGGCCCAGTGACATGACACAACGCCAGACGCTGTACGTCCAAGGCTTCAGCCATGCCAACCCGATTCCGGCAGCTGCCCGCGTCGGTCCACTGCTCATGAGCGGGTTGATCAACGGCACCGATCCGGCCACGGGCCGGCTGGCTGATGGGCTGGAGGCCCAGTGCGCCTGCATGTTCCAGCAGATCCGCCAGGTGCTCGCGGTGGCGGGCGCCGGTCCGGAGCATATCGTGCGCCTGACGGTGTGGCTCAAGGACCGGACGCAGCGCGCCCCCCTGAACGAACAGTGGCTCCAGATGTTTCCCGATGCCGACAACCGGCCCGCCCGCGTGTCGCTGGAAGCCAGCGGCCTTGCCGGCGGCATTCTGGTGCAGTGCGAGCTCACCGCCTACATCGACTGAACCGACATGGCCGACTACCATCCATTCCACCCCGCGCCCCGCGCCCCCAGCCGACCCGCACTGCGCGGCGCGATTGACAGCCAGTTCCATATCCTTGGGCCCCGGGACAGGTACCCGGTCAGGCCCGGCGCAGCCTACGAGATGCCGACCGCCACACCCGAGGCCCTCAAGCGCATGCATGAGGCCATGGGTATCGAACGCGGCATCATCGTGCAAACCACCACCTATGGTGCAGACCACACCGTCGTGCTCGACGCTCTGGCAGCACTGGGTCCCAACTACAAGGCTTGCGCCAATGCACTGGTGTTCGAGGACGCAGACGACGCCTACCTGGAAAAGCTGCACCAGGCCGGCGTGCGAGGTGCCCGGTTCTCGTTCCGCCAGGCACTGGGCGCAGTACTCTCCCGACCGGCATTCGACCGGGCCGTCGGCAAGCTGCGCGATCTCGGCTGGTACATGAAGGTGCAACCCGAACAGACCGGCATTCTTGACAGCGTGTCCTGGTTCGAACACCTGGACATTCCCATCCTCATCGACCACATGGGGCGCCCGGATGCTTCGCTCGGACCGCAGGGTGATCCCAACATCGCCAAGCTTCGCCAGTTGCTGGAGCGCGGCAACTTCTGGGTGATGCTGTCCCTGGGCGAAAAGATCTCGCGCACCGATGCCCCATGGGACGATGTGGTTCCACTGGCCCGCGCACTGATCGACGCCAATCCGGAACGCTGCGTCTGGGGTTCGGACTGGCCGCACCCCGTATCCAGGAAGGCACCACCCAACGATGCCGACCTGCTGGAACTGCTCTACCGCTATGTCCGTGACGAGGACGAGTTGCGCCGGATTCTGATTGACAACCCCAGCCAGCTGTTCGGGTACGAGGTGCTCGCATGAAGACGGTCGTCGGCGCCCTGCTGAACTTCCGTGGCCAGTGGGCCGCTGCGGAACCGGCCATGTACCAGGAACCCCATTTCAAGCCGCCGCAACACGTCGTGCTCTATCTCAAACCCGCCAACACCTGGCGCTCCAGCGGCGATGCGGTCATGTTGCCGTCCGGAGTCGAAGAAGTCGAAGTGGGCGCTTCGCTGGGCGTCGTCATGGGACGCTGCGCATCGCGGGTGACCGAGTCGGAGGCCATGCAGTACGTGGCCGGCTATGTCGTGGTGAACGATGTGACCGTGCCCCACTCGTCGCTCCTGCGCCCGCCGATCAAGCAGAAGTGCCGCGACTCGTTCTGCCCCATGGGAGCCCGCGTGGACGTGGCAGGCGTGCCTGCACCGGACGAGCTGGACATCCGGGTGTTCGTGAACGGTGAACTCAAAGCCACCAACTCAACACGTAACCTCATTCGTCCGGTTGCCCGCCTGATCGCGGAAGTCACCGACTTCATGACGCTTGAGGCGGGTGACGTTCTGCTGGTGGGCGTGCCCGAGAACATGCCTCGCGCACGTGCAGGCGACACCATGGCGGTGGAAATCGACGGCGTGGGTCGGGTCGAAAACCTGCTGACAGAAGAAGGAGCGAATCCATGAGAACGGGAAGAGTCGTCCATGGCGGTTCGATCCACACGTGCACGCCCGTGGCGAACGGGCGCATTCGCCTGGCCAGCGGACAGATCGTGGATGAGTCCGATGTGCAGTGGCTTGCGCCATTCGAACCGCGCACCATTTTCACCCTGGCGCTGAACTATGCCGACCATGCGTCGGAACTGGCCGCCAAGTCCTCGGCCGATCAGGCCACGTTCCTCAAGGCCCAGCAGGCCGAGCCTATCGTCTTCCTGAAAGCGGCCAACTCGGTAATCGGGCACCGGGGGCAGACGCGGCGCCCCGCAGATGCAGCGTTCATGCACTATGAATGCGAGCTGGCGGTCGTCATCGGGCGCGAAGGACGCCGGATCGCACGCGCCGATGCCCTGCAGTACGTTCGCGGCTACACGGTGGCCAACGACTATGCGATCCGCAATTTCCTGGAGCCATATTACCGGCCCAACCTGCGCGTCAAGAGCAGGGACGGTGGTACCGCCCTGGGGCCTTGGCTGGTGCCGGCGTCAGAGGTTCCGGACCCGATGAACCTGAGGCTCACGACGCACGTGGGTGGACAGCTGGTCCAGGAGGGCAACACCGCGGACATGATCCACGATGTGCCATCTCTCATCGAGTATCTGAGCGGCATCATGACCCTGAGTCCCGGCGATGTGATCCTCACCGGAACGCCCAAGGGGTCCGTCGACGTCCCGGTCCATGCAGAGGTTGTCTGCGAGGTGGAAGGTATCGGTCGGCTGCTCAACACCCTGGTGCCGGACTGGATTCCGGCACCTGTCACAGGCGCCTGAGCGGGCCGGCCCCGTCACCCTGCCCGGTTGTAGGCCACCGCCTCCTGCACCAGCCAGTCCCGGAACCGGGCCAGCCTGGCGTTGTCGGCCTTGTGCTCCGGAAAGATCAGCTGGTAACGGCGCTCGGCGGGTGCGCTGTGCGGTGATGCCACCCTGAGCACCCCGCACCGCACCTCCTTGTCCACCAGCAGCCTGGGCACCAGTGCCACGCCCATGGCATGCATGGCGGCCTCGATCTGCATCGAGAACAGCTCGAACCGGGGACCCACCATGTCGCCATCGACCGCCATGCCGCGCGATGTGAACCACTGCCGCCACGAGTGCGGTCGCGTGCTCTGCTGCAGCAGCGTCACGCGCCCCCAGTCGATTTCGCGGGCTCGCTTGCCGCCATGGCAGGCCAGATAGTCGGGGCTGCACACCGGCACCATGTGCTCGTCCATCAGGTCCACACCCTGGGTGCCCGGCCAGGCCGCGTCACCGGCAAAGATGGCGGCATCGAAGGGCGTGGCATCGAACAGGAACGGCCGCGTCCTCACACTCAGGTTCACCGTGATGCCGGGATGGCTCTCCTGGAATCGCGTCAGCCGGGGAATCAGCCACCGGGTGCAGAACGAGGGCACGACCCCC
The DNA here is from genome assembly GCA_041396505.1 of Burkholderiaceae bacterium. Taxonomy (GTDB): domain Bacteria; phylum Pseudomonadota; class Gammaproteobacteria; order Burkholderiales; family Burkholderiaceae_C; genus Hydrogenophaga. The sequence goes on along the minus strand of JAWKYL010000009.1, from coordinate 35,026 downwards.
AGCTCCAGGGCACCGCCGTAGCCGCCACCGGCCATCAGGTCCAGGGTATCGCGCTCGACGTCTTCCAGGCGTTTGCGGACCCGCTGGCTGTACGCGGCGCCGGCTTCGGTCAGGACCACGCCCCGGCTGCTGCGACGGAACAGCTTGAGGTCGAGCTGGGCCTCGAGCGAGGCAATCTGGCGGCAGACCGCGCCCTGGGTCACATGCAGTTCGTCGGCCGCCTTGGTGAAGCTGTTGTGGCGGGCCGCTGACTCGAAGGCAGCCAGTGCGGTCATGGAAGGAAGTGTTCGGCGCATGTGTGGCTATCCTGTGCGTTTTTGTCACAATAATGTGCCGGATTTTCGTTTGTCTGGCGTCAATTACCCATATAAAGTGCCCAGTTCGAGGTCATACCGTCACGCATCAAGTGACTTTCACACACTTTATGACCCGACCATCCAGAACCATCCGGGGTGAGACCGACATGAACACGCACACACACGCCTCCCAGGGTGCACTCGCCGGCCTGCGGGTGCTCGATCTCTCACGTGTACTGGCCGGACCGTGGGCCAGCCAGATGCTGGCCGACCTGGGTGCCGATGTGGTCAAGGTCGAGCGGCCCGGGGCCGGTGACGACACCCGGTCCTGGGGACCGCCCTGGCTGTCCGGACCCGACGGCCCGACGTCCGAATCGGCCTATTTCCTGTGCGCCAACCGCAACAAACGCTCGGTGACCATCGACCTGGCCCACCCTGAAGGGCAGGCCCTGGTACGAAAGATGGCCGCCGAGGCGGACGTCGTGATCGAGAACTTCAAGGTCGGCGGTCTTGCTCAGTACGGTCTGGATCATGCGAGCCTGCGGGCGGCGCACCCGTCCCTGATCTACTGCTCGATCACCGGCTTCGGGCAGTCCGGCCCTTATGCACCCAGGGCGGGCTACGATTTCCTGATCCAGGGACTGGGTGGCCTGATGAGCCTGACCGGACGGCCGGACGGCGAGGCGGGCGCGGGCCCGATGAAGGTGGGCGTGGCGCTGACCGATATCATGACCGGCCTGCATGCCACCATCGCCATCCTGGCGGCACTCAACCACCGGCATGCAACGGGCGAAGGCCAGTTCATCGACCTGGCACTGCTGGACGTACAGGTGGCCGCCCTGGCCAACCAGGCATCCAACTACCTCGTCGGCGGCCTGCGCCCGACCCGGCTGGGCAATTCGCACCCCAACATCGTGCCCTACCAGGACTTCCCGACGGCTGACGGATACATGATCGTCGCTGTGGGCAACGATGGCCAGTTCGCTTCGCTGGCCAGGGCGTTCGGACACCCCGAGTGGTCCGCTGACGAGCGTTTCAGGACCAACCCGTCGCGCGTGGCCCACCGAGCGGAGCTGGTCGGCCAGATGACCGCTGTCACGCTGACGCGAACCACGGCGGCGTGGATCGAGGCCATGGAGGCCGTGGGCGTTCCCTGCGGACCCATCAATACGATCGACCAGGTGTTCGAGGATCCACAGGTGCGCGCACGCGGAATCCGGGTCGAGATGCCACATCCGACGGCCGGCCAGGTCAGCCTGGTGGGCAATCCCATTCACATGTCGGGCACGCCGGTCACCTACCGCCAGGCACCACCGATGCTGGGGCAACACACCGATGAGGTGCTGTCGCAATGGCTGGGTCTGGAGCCGTCGGCGCTGGACGGACTTCGTCAAGGCAAAGTGCTGTAATCGCCTGCCGCTGGCCTCAGGAGCCCAGAGCCCGGTTTGATGCTTCGCAGCGCTGCACATCCAGCGGCTGACCCGCCTGCCGAAACAGGCGCGCGGCGGCATCGAAATGCTCGCGTGCCACCTTCGCATCCAGCCCGCGCGCACGCGCCAGCTCGCCACGGACTTCCGCGTGTGCGCCGTGCCAAGCCGGCAGGCGCATGACCACCTGCGCCAGGTAGGCACTCTGCTGCTCCAGACCTTCGGCCTGATCGAGGTCACCCGCGCGGGCAGCGGCAATCGCTGCCGGCACCGCAAACGTGATGCGACAACCCGGACAGGTCTCCAGCGGTCCGCGCACCGCCTGCAGGGCGTCGTCCAGGGCCCAGCGGGCATCGCCCTCCAGCCCGGCCAGGGCAATGCGCGCGCCATAGATGCGGTCCAGCAGATGAAACCCCACATCGCTCTGTCGCGCGAGGTCCAGCGCCTGCTCGAGCCGGTGATAGGCCTCATCCAGCTGACCGCGGTGCATCGACACCTCCGCCAGCCGCTGCAGGGCGAATGACTCTCCCGTCAGGCCGCCCACCGCGCGATGCAGATCCCTGCCCTGCGCCAGGTGCCGCTCGGCGTCGTCCAGATCGCCCGCGAGCAGCTCTGCCTCGCCCCGGATCGTGACGCCAAAGGCCTCTCCCCGCCGCGCCCCCAGGCGCCGGGCTTCGTCGGCCAGACCTTGTGCAAAGGCAATCACCTCCGGATAAGGACGGGCACCGTAGAGCAGGCGCTGCACCATACACAGCTGTCCGTCGAACACGCGCATGGCCAGATGCGGCAACTGGCTCGTGTCGCGCAAGTCCGCATGCACGGTGCGGTGCAGCTCGCCACGCGCATGGGCCGCCGCCGCATGGGCCCACGAAGCCACCACCAGCGCGGCCTGATCGCCGGAGGCCAGTGCCAGGCGCCGCGCCTCGGCCGACTTCGCACTGCCCAGCGCCGGTCCGACGGCGCCGAGCGCGGCGGCGCCGCTGTAGGTCAGCGCCTCGCTCAGACGGCCTTCGGTGGTCACGGGCGACAGTCCTTGCAGGGCCTGTACGGCACCCGTCGCATCGCCCTGCTTGATTTGCGCCAGCGCGCCCATGGCCAGTAGATCGTCCGCCAGAGGGCCGCCCTCGACCTCGGCAGCCAGGTGATAGGCCGCCACGGCACGCGCGTCACCCAGCGCGTCAAGCGCACGGGCGCGAAGCGTCAACCCGGCCCGGTGCCGGCTGTCGTGCGCCAGCAGGGCGTCCAGATGCCGCAGCGCATCGCTGAATGCAGCGACATGCACGGCCTTTTCGGCTGCGGCGAGAAGCCAGGGCACCGCCTCACCCGGGCAGCCGCCGGCCAGCCAGTGTCGCGCCACCAGCGCCGGAGACAGGTCGACCCGCGCCAGCCGTTCCGCAATGGCGCGGTGCATTGACAGACGGCGGTGCGGCGGCACCTGATCCAGCAGCGCCTGGCGCACCAGCTCATGGCGAAACCGGTACCGGGCATCCGCCACGACCAGGGTATCGCTGCGCAGTGCGGCGTCCAGCGCTGCCAGCGCGGCAGGCTCGCCCTCCGGGGCCAGGGCGACAGCCATGGCCACGTCCACCTCGTCATTGGCCAGCGCAAACAGCCGCAACAGGTCCCGCACGGATTCCGGCACGTCGCACAGGCGTCCGACGATCGCTTCAGCGACCGTGGCCGGCAACTGCGGGGAAAGCGGTGCGGCGCTGCTCGCCAGCTCCAGCGCCACGAAGGGATTCCCGTCCGACAGGGCCACGATGCGCCCTGCCGCTTCCGACGCCACGGGTGCCGGCGCGGCGCGGGCTATCAGCGCACGCACGTCGGCGGCCGACAGGGGCGCCAGGGCCAGGTCCCGGCACCGCTGTCCCGCGATGAGACGGGCCACGCCGCGTGCAAGCACACTGTCCGGATCGGGTGGCCGCGCCGCCAGCCAGACCCACAGCGGCGGCCCCGCTGTCACCAGGTGCAGCATCACCTCGACCTCGGCATCGTCCAGCAAATGCGCATCGTCAACCTGCAGCATCACTTGCCCACCATGGGCAGATGCCAGCAGCAGGCGACGGAACGCGCCGATCACCTGATGGCGGCCAAGCGGCCCAGGCAAGTCTTGCGCCGGCTCGGCCAGGGGCGTCAGACGCGCCAGGACAGCGCGCGCCGGCGCGCCTACGGCATCCAGCAGATCGCGATTCGCGAGCAGCATCTGCTCCACGGCGACCGACAGGGTCCCATAGGGCAGCCCAGGCAGGACTGCCGTGACCGACACCACCGTCCATCCGGACACCCGCGCCGCATTGGCGGCTTCGCGGCTGAGCGCCGATTTCCCGATGCCACCGGGTCCATGAAGAAACACGCCAGCCGGAGCGTTGCGTCCGGCCTGCCCAAGCCAGTCCTGGATCCTGACCTGCTCCGGTTCACGGCCAAGCAGTGGCGGTTCCGGACGCCCGGTCACCTCGGCGGCGTGTCGGTACAGTTGCTGCGTTTCAGGCGACGGCGCCACCCCCAGACCCTGCTGCAAGGCATCCCGCAGGCGGGCATACCAGCGAATGGCCACCGAACGGTTGCCATCGGCCAGGGCCTTCTCCATCAAGGCACGGTGCGCTGCTTCATCCGTCGGGTCGAATGCCGCCAGGGCTTCCCAGTCGCCGGCCGAGCGCAAAAGGGTCGCCTGCAGGTCACGCAAGCGCTCGCGCGCGGGGGCGGTCCATTCTTCGTAACGGGAGTCTGGCAGCAGATCACCCGCATAGAGCGACGATGCCGAAGCACAGGCGACAGGGTCGCCGGCCTGCAATGCTGCGCGCGCGGCGGCCTCGAAGGCAGATACATCCACATGCACATCCAGTTCCGGCGCGAACAGGACCTGGCCTGACTGCAGCACGATGCTGTCCGGGATGCCCAGCGACTGTCGCACGAGGAAAGCGGCCTTGCGCAGGTTGGCGGCACCCGCGTCCGGATCCAGATGGGGCCACAGGGACTCGATCACCTGATCGCGCGGCATGTGCCGCTGTGTGGACAGGCACAGCAACTGGACCATCTGCACGGCGCGCACACCGGCCCACCGTTCGTCGGGCACGAGAGCCCCGCCCACGGCGACGTCAAAGCCGCCGAGCAAGCGAACGTCGATACGGGCAGCCGCCGGTCGAAGCGGCCCATCGTGCTCCATGGCGAACCAGTCTACCGGGCGCGGGCAGCGCCGGCAACAGCCAGCAAGCCCGGGAACGTTTCAGGAACGCAGGACGCCGATCCTGTCTGTTCCCTCAATCCACCAGGAGCCGTGATGCAAACCCAGATCCAGAACCGGGCGACTGCGGACCGCCGTCCCCAGACCACCCCGACCAGCCAGACCCGGGCCGCTGAACAGGTGCGTCCCGCCTACGAGTCGTCCTTCTTCCATGACGCCGGCGCCGGGGCCATCGAGTACGAGTCCTGGCTGCGCCGGCTCGCCGCCGAACGCCCCCACGACACGCACTGACGATCTCTCCTGCGGTGGCGGGAGACGCCCCGGGTGCCCTAATGGATGTGCTGGGGCGTCGCCACCGCAATGGACCGCCAGCGCCGCATCTGCGCCTCGGATGCGGTAAAGGGTTTCCCGTAGAGTGTCTGCCCGTACCGGACCATCAGGTTCGCGATACGGGCGGCATCGCCGTGCCCCTGGTCGGCCTGGCGGGACAGGCCGTCGAAGGCGAGCTGCCAGTGGCAGTCCTCATAGTGCTGGAGTGCCATCTCAAAGGCCGCGTCGTCCGCGCGAACCGGCTGGACCCATGAACCAGTTCACAAATGGGAAGGGGCGGCCAGCGACTCGGTGCTGTCCGGGGCCAGGCCCGTCGGCAGCGCCAGCACCTTGCGGATCAGGTCGGCCTGCCGTTGCACCCCGGTCTTGCGAAACACCTGCTTGGTGTACTGTCGGGCCGACGCCTCGGTCAGGCCCAGCATCTGCGCGGCCTTTTTCAATGGCCGCCCGGACACCAGCAGGTCCGTCAGCCGGGCCTCGCTGGCGGTCAGGCCATAGAAGCGCTGCAGCAACTCCTCACGCGTCTCCTGGGCCACATCCGGATCGCGGACGAAAATCACCGCCAGCGGTTCTTCCTCCGCCCCCCAGGGCGGTCGGCCCAGGGCCACCCGGATCGGCGACACCACGAGCATGTAGGCTCCCTGAGAGCCGCTCCGCGGCAACCGCAAGGCCTGCCGGGACTCGGCACGGCCCAAGCCCTGGTGCCGGATGGCCAGACGCACGTGCGCCAGCAGGTCCGCACCACACTCGATCGTGCCCTGCAGGATGCCGTCCCGGACCGCCAGGCCATCCCCCCGATCGAGGATGCGCGCCCCCAGGTCATTGGAAAACATGACATGGCCGTTCTCGTCCACCGTCAGCACCCCCAGGGCCATGCTGTCCAGCGTGCTGAACCCGACCTGTTTCGCACACGCCATGGTGTCCAGTTCCCGCTGCAGCCGCAGCGCCCGCGCCAGGTGCGGAATCAGCATCGCCAGCTTCTCGCAATCCTGGCCAGTGAATGGCGGCATCGACGCATCGCGCAATACCAGGAAGTAGCTCAGCGCCCGATCCGTGTCCCCGAAATTCACGCCCAGCGAGTACTCCACGCCACCGACGGACAGCACCTCTTTGTACACACGCGAGGCGTGCAGTTCCTCATCCGTCAGGGACATGCGGCAATGCACCGGCCGGAACGGGTTGGCGCTGAAATAGGCGATGCGGGGGTCCTCCGCCATCAGGCGCTCGTAGCGGCGCATGTGGTCCATGCTCCAGTCGTAGCCGTGCACGAGGCTGAACGACAGGCGGGAGTTGACGAGGTCGCTGTTGCCGATCTGCGCACCACGTGCCCCGAAGTACCGGGTGCTCTGCTCGAGGACCTCCGGCCAGTTGGCGGGCTCGAGCGCCGACTCGTAGATGGCATCAATGAGGCGCAGCACGTCTGGCATGAAGCCCTCCTGAAAGCCGATCATGGATCGATCCGGCGCATTATGGTGCTGGCATTCCCGATTGTGAAGTGGTGCACCAGGCCCTCGCGAGCACGGCCGACGCCGTCTTCTACAGGCTGTTGCGCTGAGCCTTGACCCGTCCCGTCCGGCCCACGGGCCGGGCCGCTCCGCCCTTGCCTGCGGCCGGACCCTGCCTGAGCTGTGTCTGCACCTGCTCCAGCCACAGCAGTGACTCGGCATGTGCGAGAAAGCGTCGCAGGTAGTGGGGTGAGAGTTCGCCCATGCGGGCGAGCGTGTCGATCATCAGGCGTTGAGGGTTCAGCGGACCGGCGTTCTGCGGTGCACGGGCGCGGGCCTGCTGCACCTGGCGTTCGGCCCCCAGGCGTTCCCAGGTTTCCCGAAAACGCCGTGCGCCGCGCAGATCGGGCCACGGACCGGTGGCTGCCAGCGGCGACAGCCCCAATGCCTCGTGTGCGGCAGCGGACGCCTGCCCGATATGGGCATTGAGTGCGGACAACGGCGATGGGGGCCGTACCGCGGCCTGAACCCGCACCGGCTTTGCCCCTGGCTTCATGGTCGGGTAACCTTGCCCGAGGACACGGCAGGGGTCTCGGGACCGGAGCCGGTGGTGGCTCGCGGCACCGGCGCCATCTCGACGCGGCGATTGAGGGCGCGGCCCTGCTCGTCCGCGTTGCTGGCGACCGGCTGTTCGGCCCCGAATGCGGCGCTGAACACCCGCGAGCGCGGCATGCCCTGGGCGATGAGGGTGCGGGTCACCGTCAGGGCGCGCTGGGCCGAGAGCTCCAGGTTGTCACGGAAGCGGGTGTTGCCCGTGCTCACCGGCCGGTCGTCAGTGAAGCCGCTGACCATCAGCATCTCGTCGCGCTCGCCCAGGTAGACCTGCAATGGAGGCACCAGCGCTTGCAGCAGTTGCTCGCCTTCGGGACGGATCTGGTCCGAGTTGAAATCGAACAGCACGCTGCCGCTGATGCCGATGCGGCCGTTGTCGAGCGTGACACGCCCGCTGGCCAGCGGAACGGCCAGGGCCTGTTCCAGTGCCATGCGGCGCGCTTCCTCCTGCTGGCGCCGCTCGACTTCCGCCTGCAGGCTGTTGACCAGATCGACCTGGGTGAGCAGCACCCCGATGAACACGAGAACGAAAGCGCCGACCAGACCAGCCATGAGGTCACCGAAAACGGACCAGACAGGGGCCGTGATCTCGGCGGCGTCGTCGCCGGGATGGGTGTCGCCTGCCAGTGGATCGTGGAAGGCACTCATCATGCCGTCCCGGCGCTCGCCTTGTCGACTGCCTTGTCGGCGGGCTTCGGTCCGCGCAATTGCCGCAGGTCTTCGATGATGCCCTGCTGCGCGCTGATGGACAGGTCAATGACCTCGCGGGCCTGGGCGACGTAGTAGGCCAGCTGCTCGTCACTGCGCTCCATGGACTGGCCAATGGCGCCCTCGACACCCTGCAGGCTGCGAACCAGCTGATCGTGGCTGTCGGTGAGCTGGCAGGTGCCCTGCTGGAAGGCCTCGCCCAGGCTGGCAAGCTGGGCCGCGCTGGCGGCGGCCTGCGCGGCCATGGCCTCGGCCCGGCCGGCCTGGGCGCCCACGGTGTCGGCGAACTGCTGGCCCACGCGGTCGAGCACGGTGGTGGCCGACCCCACCAGATCTTCGATGGCGGCACGCTGCTCGCCCGTGGTCTGCTGGACCTGCTGCAACAGGCCACCGATCTGCGACACCAGTTCGGCCCGCTCGGCCAGGGTGGTGTTGTCGCGTTCGGCCAGGCGGCTCATCTGTTCGCGCAACTGGCCGATCACCTCGGCGGCGGCCCGGGGCGCCTCGGACGCGGTCTGCATCAGGCGTGCCATGGGCGCCTCCAGCGCGCCACCCAGCGTCGCCAGCTGACTGGCCAGGGCCGACTGCAGTTCGGCCAGGCGCTGCACCGCCGCAGCGCCGCGCTCGGACTCGTCCTGGCGCAGGGTCTGCAACTGACGCCCCAGATCGGCCATCAGGGCGGCCTGGTCCTGGCCTGCCTGCTGCTGGTGCCGGGCCTCCTGCTCGCGCAGGGCTTCCAGTTCCTGGCGCCACAGCGCCGCCAGGGCATCCATGCGCTGGCCGTGCTGTTCGGTCCAGGCGGCCTCGGACGCCACCCGCGCCTGCACCAGTTCTTCCACCTGGCCCACCAGTCGGGTCACGGCATCGAGGCTGCGGCCGCTCTGCTCGCTGGCCTTCTGACCCATGCTGGCCGCCGTGCCTTCCAGCGCCTGCAGCAAGGCGAGCTGCTGCGCCTGCGCCTGGCTACCTGCCTGTTGCCACTGCTCGCCCAGCGAACGTGCCAGCTGCTCCAGCGAGCCGGCCAGCTCGGCGCGCAATTGCTGTTCGGCCTGCATGCGCTCGGCCCGGGCCTGCTGCTGGGCCGCATCGACCGAAAACAACAAAGCGCTGGCCCGCGTCTCGAAGCCCTGGTGAAACGCATTCAGCGAGATGTCCAGCCCCTGCAACAGGCGCTGGCTGCCCGCTTCGTGCTGCGCCAGCGCGCGCGTCCAGGTGTCGGCGACGGTCGCGGTGGTGTCACCGAAGCGGACCGACAGCTGCTCCAGCCGCTGGTCGACCGCCTCGCTCACCGTCTGTTGCATCCGTGCCGACTCGGCGGCCATGGCGGCCATGCTCTGCTGCACCAGCGGCTGCAGTTGCTCCGTGGCGGCGCGCGCACCGGCGGCGAGGTTGTCGTTCAGCGAGCGCTCCACCGACTGCGCCAGCGCGGCAAATGCCACCGTGGTCTCGCGCTGGAATTCGCTGTGGCGCGACAGCAGCTGTTCGTCGAGCTGACGACTGCGTGCCTCCATCTGCTCGACCAGTGTTTGCAGGTGCTGTGCGGCGGCGGGCATGGCCTCGGCCTGGCGCTGCAGCGCCAGGAAGCTCTGCTGGCGCTGGTGCGCCGCCGAGAACGGCCGCAGGGTGGTGGCCGCCAGCTGGTCCAGGGCACGCAAGGCCGTGGACCGCTCGCGTCGGACCAGCGTGGCCATCAGGCCCAGCATGGCCGACGTGGCCACGCCAGCGACCGAGGTACCGAAGGACAGTCCCAGCCCCTTGATCGGTGCAGCCAGGGCGCTGCGGATGGCCGTCAGGTCGGCGGACCCTTCGAGCGCGAACACGGCCCCCTTGAAGGTCACCACCATGCCCAGAAAGGTGCCCAGCATGCCCAGCATGACGAGCAGGCCCACCAGATAGGGCGTCAGGGCCGGCCCTGGCAAGCCACCGCGCTCGGCCTCGACGCGCTGTTGAACGGCCCCTTGCAGCGATGCGGGCACCTTGGGCAACCAGTCCGACAGTTGCGTCAGGGACGGGGGCACATCGGCCATGGCGGCCTGCAGGCCTGCCGTGACCTGGCCAAAGCGGCGCAATTCCCAGGCGCCGGCCAGATAGACGGCACCGATCAACACGGTCATGGCCAGGGCAAATGCGCTGCTGCCCAGGAATCCGGTGGCCACCCAGACCACGACAGCCAGGCCTGCGACAAACGCCGTGGCGTAGAGGATGCGACGGACGGAAGAAGATTGAGAGCTCATGGGTCCATTGATTCGATCAGGCCGATGACCGGCTGCAGGCGCAGGTCGAGTTCGGCCAGCAGGGTCTGCTCGAACTCGTCGGCAAACGCATCCAGCCAGCGCAGGTCATCGGGGGTTCCGGCGGCAGCCGCCGCCTGGCGCAGCGCCTGGAACCGGGATTTCAGCCAGGCCGGCAAGGTGTTCAGCAGGCGCTGCTCGCGCCCGGCAAACAGCGTTTCCATGGCCGCGTCCAGCGCTGCCAGCTGTTTCTGGCTGGCCGTACCCCGGGCCAGTTGCTGGCGCACATGCTGGCGCAGCGCATCCACACTCATCTCCATGCGGCGCTGCTGGTCGTTCAGACGCTGGTGATAGAGGGCGAACTCGATATCCAGATCGGCCGCATCGGGCTGATGCCCCGGTTCACGTGTCCGGATGGAGCGGGCGAGCACGGCACGCACGCGGTCGAGTTCCTGGCGCAGCGCGTCCGCCAGGTCCCCGTCCACAGAGCCGGCCGACGTGGCTGATCGGCTGCGCCCGGCGGCCGACACGGCGCCCAGGGCGGCATGCAGCTGGACCGATTCGGCCACGTGCAGCCACTGCCCCAGGCGCTCGGCCACATCCTGCCGGGGCGCCTCGGGGGCGTCAGGCAGCCAGCGGGCCAGCTGGCGCACCAGGGCACTGGGAGGGGCTTGGTGAAAAGAACTGCGCAAAACGGACCGCGGCAACCGTCAGGATGCCCGGAAAAGAGGAAAACCAGGGGGTGGACGGCGCTCAGAGGCAGCCGAAACCGTGTCGACCAGACAGGCCGACGGCAGGGCGATATTAGAAACGATCCGGGAGCCGAATTTGTAACCGTCGGTCCGCGCAATCCGCCCCGCCCGTCCCCGCGCCCCTGCAGGCTCAGGCCCCGCCCGGCGTGCGCATGTGTTTTCCGAACAGCTCCATGGCCTGGGCCGCGCTGGGACTCAGGTAGCCGCCCTGGCGCCGTATGAAGCCGATTGCGCGCTCCGGGTGCCAGCCACCCCGGCCCGAGATGCTGGCGGACGGCCAGTCAACGTACCAGCAGCGCCCGGAAGTCGTTCACGTTGGTATGGGTCGGGCCGGTGAACACCAGATCGTCCAGGGGCCCGAAAAAGCCGTAGGCGTCGTTGCGCGCCAGATGCTCTGCCAGCTTCAGTCCGTGGGCCGCCGCACGGGCCAGCGTGTCGGGCGCAACCCGTGCGCCGGCGTTGTCCTCGACACCATCGATGCCATCGGTGTCGGCGGCCAGCGCCCATACGTCCGGCTGCCCGTTCAGTGCCTGCGCCAGCCCCATGCAGAACTCGCCGGCACGCCCACCCCGGCCCCTGGGCTGGCCCTCGGCACGCGGGCGCACGGTCACCGTGGTCTCGCCACCGCTGAGGATGACGCAGGGTGTCTCGAAGCTGCTGCGGCCCAGCGCCGTGGAACGGGCCAGGGCCGCGTGGACCTTGCCGACCTCGCGCGACTCACCTTCGATCTCGTCGCTGAGGATGTAGGCCCGCAGGCCCAGGGCCCGTGCCGCCTCAGCCGCCGCTTCCAGGCTTTGCTGTGGTGTGGCCATCAGGAGCGTCTCGCAGCGTGACAGCCGCTCATCGCCAGGCTTGGGTGTCTCCAGCGAACCGTCGGCCAGGCGTGCCTCCACTGCCGCTGGCAGGTCGATGCCATACCGGCGCAGGATGTCCAGCGCGTCGGCACAGGTGGTGGCGTCGGCCACGGTGGGGCCACTGGCGATGACGCTCACGTCGTCGCCAGGCACATCGCTGATGGTCAGCGTGACCACGCGGGCCGGCGCACAGGCCGCCGCCAGCCGCCCGCCCTTGATGGCAGAGAGGTGCTTGCGCACCGTGTTCATCTCGCCGATGTGGGCACCGCACTCGAGCAGCTGACGGTTGATGCGCTGCTTGTCGTCCAGCGTCAGCCCCTCGCACGGCAGGCTGAGCAGGGCCGACCCGCCACCGGAGATCAGGCACAGGACCAGGTCGTCCCCGGTGAGCCCTTGCGTCAGCGCCAGGATGCGCCGGGCAGCGTCGAGGCCGGCAGCGTCCGGCACCGGATGCGCCGCCTCGACCACGTCGATGCGCTGCGGCAGTCCCTCGGGACGGGGCGGGGTGTGACCATAGCGGGTGACCACCAGCCCCGACAGCGGCGCGTCCTGCGGCCACAGCGCTTCGACCGCATGCGCCATGGCACCACCGGCCTTGCCCGCCCCCAGCACCAGGGTACGCCCTTGGGGTGGCGGCGGCAGATGGGCTGCGGTGTTGTGCAAGGGCAGTGCCCGCTGCACCGCCACGTCGTAGAGGTGGCGCAGAAGGGTACGAGGGTCGTCGTGAATGGAGAGGGTCATGGTGGCCGCAGTCTAGCCCCTACTCATGCCGCGGGGGCCTCGGCGATCACGTGGCAGGCCATCAGCTCCAGGCTGCGGCACAGTGCCGAATGGTCCAGCCCCGCCATGCCATGTGCAGCGCAGCTTTGCATCAGTTGCGCCGCGCTGGCCGTGTTGGGCAGGCTCACGCCCAGCTCTTTTGCGCCCTGCAGCGCAAGGTTGAGGTCCTTCTGGTGCAGCTCGATGCGAAAGCCCGGGTCGAAGGTGCGCTTGACCATGCGCTCGCCGTGCACCTCCAGGATGCGGCTGGCCGCGAATCCACCCATCAGTGCCTGCCGCACCCTGGCCGGATCGGCGCCGGCCTTGCTGGCGAAGAGCAGGGCCTCGGCCACGGCTTCGATGTTGAGCGCCACGATGATCTGGTTGGCGACCTTGGTGGTCTGGCCGTCGCCATGGCCGCCGACGTGCGTGATGTTCTGGCCCATGACCTCGAACAGCGGCTTGACGCGCTCGAAGGCCGTCTGCGGACCGCCGACCATGATGGTCAGGCTGCCGGCCCTGGCACCCACCTCGCCGCCGCTGACCGGCGCATCCAGGTAATCGCAGCCCAGCGCGTTGATCTGCTGCGCGAACTGCCTGGTGGCCATCGGGCTGATGGAACTCATGTCGACCACGGTCTTGCCCACCCGCCCGTCAGGGCCGGCTGCCGATGCCTTCAGGCCTTTGGCCACGCCGTTCTCGCCGAACAACACGTCCTGCACGTGCGGCGTGTCCGGCACCATGGTGATGATGATGTCGGCGCGCCTGGCCACCTCGGTGGCGTTGGTGCAGACCGTCGCGCCCGCCTCGGCCAGACTGATCGGGATCTTGCTGCGGCTGGTCACGAACAGGGTGTGGCCCGCCTTGATGAGGTTCAGGGCCATGGGCGTGCCCATGATGCCCAGGCCGATGAAGCCGATTTGGGTTCCGCTCTTGGTCATGTGACGATCTCTGTTGTGCTTTCGTGTGTGGTCTCGACTGTCCCGTGGATTCAGACTTCGCAGGCATGGAACGACATCCAGCCCAGGCCACGCTCGGTACCGCCGGGGTTGTTGTCCCTGGGCTTGTATTCGCAGCCGATCCAGCCGGGGTAGCCCAGGGCGTCGATGAAATCGAACAGGAAGCGGTAGCGGATCTCGCCTGAGCAGGGTTCGTTGCGGCCGGGGGTGTCGGCCAGCTGCATGTGGGCAATGCGCGGCAACAGCTCGCGAATGGTGTTGGCGAGGTCGCCTTCCATGCGCTGCGCGTGGTAGATGTCGTACTGCAGGAAGACGTTGTCGGTCTGGCCATCGGCCATGACCTCGTCGATGAGCCCGATGGCCTGGCGCGGGCGATTGACGAAGTAGCCCGGCATGTCGAAGGTGTTGATGGGCTCGATCAGCAGCTGGATGCCCAGCTTCTTCGCTTCGGTCGCGGCGTAACGCACATTGGCGACCCATGTCGCGCGCGCCTGCGCCTCACTCACGTCCGCAGGTTTGAGGCCGGCCATGCAGTGCCAGCGCGGCGTACCCAACACCCGTGCGTACTCGGCCGCCTTGGCCACGCCGGCGCGGAACTCGCCTTCACGACCGGGGATGCAGGCGATGCCGCGCTCCCCCGCGGCCCAGTCGCCCGGTGGCAGGTTGTGCAGCACCAGTTGCAGGCCGCTGCGCCGCAGGCGCTCGGCCACCACTTCGGCCGGGTGGTCGTAGGGGAACAGGAACTCCACGGCCTTGAAGCCCGCCTTGGCTGCCGCATCGAAGCGGTCAAGGAACGGCAGCTCGGTCCAGAGCATGGAGAGGTTGGCGGCAAATTTGGGCATGTTGCTTCCTTCAGTTTCGAGAGACACCGCCGGGCCGGCTTTGCCGGACGGCGGGTGTCGCCCCCTTGAGGGGGTCGGGCGCAGCGCAGCGGAGTTGATTCAAAGCTCTAGTCCAGGAGGCCCGCCGTTTCAAGACCTTGAGCGGCGCGGCAGTCGATATCCTCGAACTCCACCACTTTGTCGATCTCGGTGCCCATGGCGATGTTGGTCACGCGCTCCAGAATGCACTCCACGACCACCGGCACGCGGTGCTCGGCGGCCATCTGCTGCGCCTGCCGCAGCGCGTCCGCCAGCTTGTCCGGATCGGTCACGCGCAGTGCCTTGCAGCCCAGACCCTCGACCACGGCGACGTGATCCACGCCGTAGCCGCGCAGGTCGCCCGCGTCCTCCGGCATGTTCTGGTTCTCGAAGGCCAGTTGCACACAGTAGTCCATGTCGAAACCGCGCTGCGCCTGGCGGATCAGACCCAGGTAGCTGTTGTTCACCAGCACATGCACGTAGGGCAGACGGAACTGTGCCCCCACGGCGAGTTCCTCGATCAGGAACTGGAAGTCGTAGTCGCCCGAGAGTGCCACCACATTTTTGGTGGGATCAGCGGCCACCACGCCCAGCGCGGCCGGCAGGGTCCAGCCCAGTGGGCCGGCCTGCCCGCAGTTGATCCACTGGCGCGGGCCGTAAACGTGCAGGAACTGCGCCGCCGCGATCTGGCTCAGGCCGATGGTGCTGACGTACACCGTGTCGCGGCCGAAGACCTGGTTCATCTCCTCGTAGACGCGGTGCGGCTTCATGGGGATCTGTTCGAAGTGCGTCTTGCGCAGCATCACGCGCTTGCGCTCGGCGCAGCGGGCCACCCAGTCAGCGTAGCTCGGCCAGGCTTGGGCGGCCACGCGCTCGCGCGCCACCTGCACAAACAGCTCCAGTGCGGCCTTCGCATCCGACACGATGCCGAAGTCGGGCTCGAACACGCGACCGATCTGCGTGGGTTCGATGTCCACGTGCACGAACTGGCGGCCCCGGGTGTAGGTCTCGACGCTGCCTGTGTGGCGGTTGGCCCAGCGGTTGCCGATGCCCAGCACGAAATCGCTCGCCAGCATGGTGGCGTTGCCGTAGCGGTGGCTGGTCTGCAGGCCCACCATGCCGGCCATGAGCGGGTGGTCGTCCGGGATGGCGCCCCAGCCCATGAGGGTGGGAACAACCGGCACACCGGTCAGCTCGGCAAACTCGACCAGCAGGTCCGCCGCGTCGGCGTTGAGGATGCCACCGCCCGCCACGATCAGCGGCTTCCCGGATGCCGCGAGCATGTCCAGTGCCTTCCCGACCTGCTTGCGCGTGGCCACGGGCCGGTAGACGGGCAATGGCTCGTAGGTGTCGATGTCGAATTCGATCTCGGCCATCTGCACATCGAAAGGCAGGTCGATCAGCACCGGACCTGGGCGCCCCGAGCGCATGAGATGGAACGCCTGCTGGAACACGCGCGGCACCAGCGCCGGCTCCCGCACCGTCACGGCCATCTTGGTCACCGGCTTGGCGATGCTCTCGATGTCCACCGCCTGGAAGTCTTCCTTGTACAGGCGGGCGCGCGGCGCCTGACCGGTGATGCAAAGAATCGGTATCGAATCGGCGCTGGCGGAATACAGGCCGGTGATCATGTCGGTTCCAGCCGGCCCGCTGGTGCCGATGCACGCCAATGTTGCCCGCGCGTGCACGGGTGTAGCCCTCGGCCATGTGCGAGGCGGCTTCCACATGACGAGCCAGCACGTGAGCGATGCTGCCACGTTCGCGCAGCTGGGCATAGAGCGGGTTGATGGCCGCGCCCGGCACACCGAAGGCCTGGGAGATGCCCTCCTTCTCCATCACCAGCACCGCCGCCATCGCGGCCTTCATCTTCGCCATGTTTGTCTCCGGTCAGGGTTGCACTGGGGACGATGCTAGGGCCGTACCGCCCATCTGTGAATGCCACCCAGGGTATGCTGATTCGATACTCCCGGTATGCAATCGGTCGCCTGACCGGTACCATGCGGGCCATGGACCGCTACAAGGAAATCGAAGCCTTCGTGCAGGTGATGGAGCATGGCAGCCTGGCCGCCGCCGCCCTGCACGCCGGCATCACGCCGGTGATGATGGGCCGGCGCATCGACGCGCTGGAAGGCGCCTGGGCACGCAACTCATGCACCGCTCCACCCGACGCCTGGTGCTGACCGAGGCAGGTGCGCGCTTTCTGGACGCGTGCCGGCCACTGTTGGCGCAGTGGGCCCAGGCCGAGGCGAGTGTGGCGGCGCAGAAGCACCAGGCCAGCGGTCACCTCATCGTCTCGGCCCCCGCGGCCTTCGGGCGGCTGCACGTGGCGCCACACGCCAGCGCCTTCCTGAAGGCCCACCCTGCGGTCAAGCTCTCGTTCAACCTCACCGACCGCGTGGTGGACCTGGTGCGCGAGGGCTACGACATGGGCATCCGCATCGGCGGCGCCATCGACCCGAACTTTGTGGCCATCAAACTGGCCACCAACCAGCGCGTGGTCTGCGGCACGCCGGCCTACTTCCGCAAACACGGCAAACCTCAGACGCTGGACGACCTGGCGCAACACAACTGCCTGGCCTTCAACCTGCAAGGCGGGCAGCAGCGAGGCTGGTTCTTCCAGCAGGACGGACAAACCGTGGCGGTCCGCGCCGACGGCAACCTGGACTGCAACGACGGCGAGTTGCTGCACCGCTGGGTCAGCGAAGGCCTGGGCCTGGGCTGGCGCAGCACCTGGGAGATCCAGGCCCAGCTGCAGCGCGGCGAACTGGTGACCGTGCTCGACGACTACGCCCTGCCCGCCTACGACATCCTGGCCGTTTACCCGCAGCAACGCCACCTGCCGGCCAAGGTGCGATTCTTCATCGAGCACCTGAAGAAGGTTTACTCAAAGCCCGCCTACTGGCTGAAATGACATGAACACCCAGACGCTGCTGATCGACCACGCCACCTGCATCGCCACCTTCGACCACATCGAACCGGACCAGGGTCGCGAGATGAAAGACGCTTCGATCTTCGTGCGCGGCCACCGCATCGAATGGATCGGCCCGTCCGCCGACCTGCCACCCGCCTTGCGCGAGGAGGCCCACGAGGTGATCGACGCACGCGGTCACCTGGTCACGCCCGGCCTGGTGAACACGCACCACCACATGTACCAGAGCCTCACGCGCGCCATTCCCGGCGTGCAGGATGCCGAGCTGTTTGCCTGGTTGCGCGGTCTCTATCCGATCTGGGCCGGCCTCACACCGGAGATGGTGCAGGTCTCGACCCAGGTGGCCATGGCCGAACTGCTGCTGTCCGGCTGCACCACCAGCAGTGACCATCTCTACATCTACCCCAATGGCGTGCGGCTGGAAGACGCCATCGAAGGCGCGCAGCAGATCGGCATGCGCTTCGTGGCCACGCGCGGCAGCATGAGCGTGGGCCAGAGCGCCGGTGGCCTGCCTCCGGACCGCGTGGTGGAGAAGGAAGATGCCATCCTCAAGGACAGCCAGCGCCTGATCGAAACCTGGCACGACACCGACCACGGCGCCATGGTGCAGGTGGCCCTGGCACCCTGCTCTCCCTTCTCGGTGAGCCCGGCGCTGATGAAGCAGAGCGCCGAACTGGCGCGCAGTTACAAGGGACAGGGCGTGCGCCTGCACACGCATCTGGCCGAGAACGATCATGACATCGCCTACAGCCGGGAGATGTTCAACCGGACTCCGGCCCAGTATGCCCAGGAGCTGGGGTGGCTGGGCGAGGACGTCTGGCATGCGCACTGCGTCAAGCTCGACGACGAGGGCATTTCGCTGTTTGCGGCCAGCCGCACCGGCGTGGCGCATTGCCCCTGCTCCAACATGCGCCTGGCCAGCGGCATCGCACCCGTGCGCCGCATGGTCGATGCGGGTGTGCCGGTCGGCCTGGGAGTGGATGGCAGTGCCAGCAACGACGCGGCCCACATGGTCAATGAGGCGCGCCAGGCCCTGCTGCTGGCACGGGTGGGCCGGGCCATGGCGCCACCTGAAACACGCGACGGCAAGACCTTCTTCGGTTGCGACCTCGGACCCGCCGAGATGACCGCTCGCGACGCGCTGCACCTGGCGACCCGGGGCGGCGCCCGCGTGCTGGGCCGCAGCGACATCGGCCACCTGGCACCGGGCATGTGCGCCGACCTGGCGCTGTTCGACCTGCGCAGCGTCGGCTTTGCCGGCGGTGCGGTGCACGATCCGGTGGCCAGTCTGCTGCTGTGCGCCAGCCCGCAGGCGGCCTACACCGTGGTCAACGGACGGGTGCTGGTGCGCGAAGGGCAGTTGTGCAGCGTCGATGCGGGGCCACTGCTCGAACGCCACAACCGGCTGGCGCTGCAACTGGCGCAGTCGGCCCGATCGGCTTGATCAACGGCCTGAAAAAAAAGAGCCCGCCGGCCAGTGGCCTGCGGGCTCGAACCAGGAGAGAGAAACCGTGCTGACAGGGGCGATCAGGCGGCGATGCCCGGGTTGCCCTTCATGCCGACAATCTGGGGGGTGTTGATCTTCACACCCTTGATCACCTTCTTGTTGCGAAGATAGCCCGAAACGACGTCCCAGATGGGTTCACCCTGCACGCCCTGCTGGACCGAAGCCCAGCCGGCCACCTTGTATTTCTTGTCGGCCTCGATCGGCTTGCCCTTGAGCATCATGTTGTTGATGCGCGAGCCCATAGCCGCATTGGGCGAAACCGAATAGCTCATGCCGCCGACGCGCACCATGTCACCGCCCTGCTGGAAGTAGGGATCGGGGTTGAAGATGTTGTCGGCCACATCTTCCAGGATGGTCTTGATGTCGGCGCCACTGAACTCGTTGAGCGTGGTGGCCGGATACGTCAGGGCCATCTGGTCCATCATGCGCTCGTAGGTGATCGTGTCACCCGGCAGCAGCGAGGTGCCCCAGCGCACACCAGGCGAGAAAGCCATGTCGGCGCCCTTGACTTCCATGAGCGCATCGCAGATGACCTGGTCCCAGGAACCATTGAAGTTGCCACGGCGGTACAGCAGGTCTTCGGTGACTGCCAGCTTTTCTTCCAGCTTGTCCTTGTACGGCGCACGGACCTTGTCGATCAAGGCCTGCATCTCGGTGTCGGCCGGCAGCAGGTTCGAGAAGATCGGCAGCAGCTTGTAGCGGAAGTCCTGCACCTTGCCACCGCGCACATCGAAGTCGAGCACGCCCAGGAACTTGCTGTTGGAGCCGGCATTGGTCACCAGGGTCTGGCCACCGGGGTTCTTGACGACGATGGGAGCAGGCATGCCGTCGTGCGTGTGGCCGCCCAGCACCGCGTCGATGCCACGCACACGCGAGGCCATCTTGATGTCCACGTCCATGCCGTTGTGCGAGAGCACCACCACCACCTGGGCGCCTTCACCGCGCGCCTGGTCGACCATCTTCTGCATATGGTCGTCCTGGATGCCGAACGTCCAGTCCGGCACCATGTGGCGCGGGTTGGCGATCGGGGTGTAGGGGAACGCCTGACCGATGACCGCGACTTTCACCCCATTCATCTCGCGCATGGCGTAGGGCTTGAAGACCAGGTCTTCGAAGTCGGTGGTCTTGACGTTCTGCGCCAGGAACTCGATCTGGCCCTTGAAGTCCTTCTCGACCACTTCCTTGACACGCTCGGCGCCAAAGGTGAATTCCCAGTGGGGACACATCATGTTCACGCCCAGCAGCTTGCAGGCGTCGACCATGTCCTGGCCGTTGGTCCACAGCGAGGTGGCCGAACCCTGCCAGGTGTCACCACCGTCGAGCAGCAGCGCGTGCGGGCGGCTGGCCTTGAGCTGCTTGACCAGGGTGGCCAGGTGGGCGAAGCCGCCGACCTTGCCGTATGTCTTGGCAGCCTGGCTGAAATTCAGGTAGGTGAAGGCGTGAGCCGCAGCCGAGTTGGGCTTGAAGCCGAAATGCTTGAGCAACTGGTCGCCGACCACGTGTGGTGGACGACCCACGGCCTCGGCCACACCCAGGTTCACACTGGGCTCACGGAAGTAAATCGGCGTGAGCTGCGCATGGCAATCGGTGAAGTGAAGGAAGCTGACGTTGCCGAACTTGGGCACGTCATAGAGCATGTCGCCGGCGCCCGGCTTGGCGGCCAGCACATCCTTGTGGGTCAAGGCCATGCCGGTGGCACCGGCAACGGCCAGCACCTGCATGAATTCACGTCGGCTGAAGCTCATGGAACATTCCTTTTCAATTGATTGCTGATATTTGGGGTAAATTTTTTTGAGCCGATGGCCCCTGCCCTCACGGACAGGGGCCGCCTGCTCAAGCCGGGTCAGGCCGACAGGACGTTCACTGGTTCACCGGCGATTTCGGGTCGAGCAACAGGGCCATCACATCCTTGATCTGCTGTTCGTTGAGGATGCCCTTGTGGCCCACGCGGGGCATCTCGGAGCAGGCGTTATAGGCACGCGAGTTCCACATCTTGCCCCAGGTGTACTCGACAATGGCCTTGGACGCGGCAGCGTTCGGATCGGTCACGCCGCGCATCTTGCCGTAGTTGTAGAGGCTCGGGCCAATCGTGCCGAACGACAGCTCGGCCTTGGTCATCTGGTGGCAGTTGTAGCAGTTGCCGCCATTGACGTCACCCGCCTTGTCGCTCCAGGTCATACCCTTGCCGCTCTGGGCGATCTTCTCGCCCGACTTCCAGTCACCCAGGAACTTGCCGTCCGAAGGCCATTTGACGGTCTTCATCTCGGCAGCCTCGATGGCCTTGGCCACCTTCTCGTCGATCGGCTGACCGGCGACATTGGCCGCAGCACACTCGCGGTTGGCATCGTCCTGAACCAGACGGTCGAGCTTGGCAATGCCCTTGGCCTGGAACGAGGCCTTGGCCACATCGGCGGCCATCTTGTCGTAGTCGGCCGGAGACGGCGCGGCCGTGCAGGCGGCCAGCACGACGGCAACTGCGGGCAGGAGAGCGAATCGGACAGTGGTTTTCATCATGTGTTCTTCTCCTGATCAGCGCTTGATGGCCGGCACGATGGACTCGGCGCCCTTGGCATTCACGCCCATGTACACACCGAGCGCAATGGTCGCGTCGCTGCCGAACTTGGGCTCGGGGAAGCGCTGCTGGCGGTAGCAGTCGTTCAGGCGTTTCTGCATGGTCCACATCTGCGCGTTCGAGACGCGATAGGCCGGCCAGGCCGCGAAGCCGATGCCGTCGCCCGGATTCTTGGTCAGGTTGGGCAGGTCCTGCAGGCGGATGCGCTTGCCATCGCTGCCGTGGCAGGAGGCACACGAGAAATCGTGCGTGCCGCCGCGCTGGAAGAACAGGCGCTTGCCCACTTCATACATGTTCTTTTCGTGCGCGGTTTCCTGCGGCACATTGAAGCGCATGCCCTTGGAGGTGCCAGCGATCCAGGTGGTGATGGCCACCAGGTTGGCGCCCTCGTCCTTGCCGATGGTGGGCGCGGCCTTGTAGAGCGCGGCCTGGTCGAAACCCTGCAGGGAGACCATGCAGTGGATCAGGCGCGTCTCCAGGTCCATGACCTTGCCCGTGTCGGCAAAATAACGCGGCAGTTCGACGAAGGCACCCTTGACGACACCGGGCCCCTTGCCCAGGTCGCACTTCTCCAGAGAGACGTTCTTGGGCCCGCGGGGTGTCTTCCAGAGGTCTTCACCCTTGGCTTCGTACAACTCGGCCGGATTGCCGTCTTCGAGCATGGCACGGTACTGGGCAATGCCGGCGGCCGTGTCCTGGGCCTGGGCCATGCCCATACCCAGCAGCGCAGCCACCGCGGCACCTGCGAGCACGTGTTTCTTCATCTGGAGGTCTCCTTGTTGTGAGAAATGCCAAAAAACGGCCGGGCCGCCGGGCCTGGCCGCTGTTCGCCGCGTCCGACTCAGGAAACGGCGGCTTCGTCGGTGCGGGACTCGCCTTTGTTGTCGGTCCACTTCACCACGATCTTGTCACCCTTGGCCGCGCCCTTGAACTTGAAGGACAGGAAGGGGTTCTGGGACACGGCAGTGCTCCAGGCGGCCTGCAGGACGGGCTTGCCATTGTGGGTGGCTTCCACGTCGGTGATGTAGTGGGCGGGGATAGTCTCGCCAGCCGGGTTCTTGCGCTGACCGGTTTCCATGATGTGTGCCATGAGGACACGGACGGTGGTGACGTCGCCGGCGAGGTTGGCACGGATGCGCATCGGATCTGCCATGGTGGAACTCCTGAAAATCTGAATGGGGTACGGGGAAGGAATCGGGTTGGTTCAGGGGCTGGCGATCAGCCGCCGCAACCACCCAGGGTGACCTTGGTTTCCTTGGAAGCCGAGTACAGCTTGCCGTCGGCCTTGACCAGGGCGATCACGTTGGTGCTCTGGCCCATGCGCAGGCGGGTCTGCACGTCGGGCTCGGTGCCGGCGGGGATCACGAACTTGGAGCACAGCGGCGAAGGGTTCTTCTCGACCAGCAGGTAGATCTCGGTGGTGTTGGGCAGCTTGCTGCTGGCACCGACGGGCACCACGGCGCCATTCTCGGCGATGTCGGGCGAAACCACGGTGACCTGGTCGCTGGAGGCGCCTTCGCCACCGATCGCCTTGAGGGCGTCGGCCAGCGTCTTGGCCTCGAAGCCGGCGCGGTCAACCGCGGCCATGGCCTGTTGCTGGGTGATGATGCCCAGCGAGACCAGGGTGGCGAATGCGCCGGTGGTCTTGAGGGCGGTGCGGCGGGTTGCTTTCATGATGTCATGCTCCTTGCAAAAAAACGGGGTTCAATGCTTACTTGTCCGGCGCACCGGCGAGGATCCAGGCGGCGAGCAGCTTGAGCTCGTCGTCCTTGAGGCTGGGCTGCGGCGGCATGGGAACCGGACCGTACATGCCCGAGCCGCCCGTCTTGATGCGGGCAGCCACTTTGTCCAGTGCATCGGCCTGTCCGGCGTGCTTGGCGGCCACGTCCTTGTAGGCCGGACCCACCAGCTTCTTGTCGACAGCATGGCAGGCCAGGCAGGCGCTCTTGGACGCCAGCGACTTGGCGGCGGCCGCGTCGATCGCCCAGCTCGGGGCGCTCAACAGGGCGGCCACCGAGGCCACAGCCAAAGATACAAATTTCATGCGCATAGCTTAAGGTCTCCGGGGGTTTTTCGGGCTTGGGGTTAACGATTAAATCCGAATATCATTGCAGAGCATCAAGTGAATCCAAAAGCATCTACCTGATACTCGGGATCACTTGGCTCCCGCTGCAATCCACTTGGCAATGGCCGTCGCGTCGGCATCACTGATCTGCGGCTGGGGCGGCATCGGCACGGCGCCATACACACCCGAACCACCCGACTTGATCTTGCCGGCCAGGTAGGTGTCCAGGT
Source organism: Burkholderiaceae bacterium (assembly GCA_041396505.1). Classification (GTDB taxonomy): domain Bacteria; phylum Pseudomonadota; class Gammaproteobacteria; order Burkholderiales; family Burkholderiaceae_C; genus Hydrogenophaga. Next base: position 11,309 of record JAWKYL010000009.1, on the reverse strand, counting down.
CGGCCTTGCCTGCATGCTTGGCCGCGATCTCGACAAAGGCCGGACCGACGATCTTGTTCTTCACGCCATGGCAGGCCGTGCAGGCGTTGGACGCCAGCAGGTTGCTGACATCGCCACCGGCACTGGCTGCGGGTGCCACGGCCACCACGGTGGCGGCGGCTGCGGCGCTTTCCAGGCTCTTGGGCGGGGGCTTGGTGGTGTCGACACCACGCACAGGACCGATCACCCGGTTCTGCTCCTGGATGTTGCCGTGCGCATCACGGGCAAAGTCGGGCAGGAAGGAGTGCACCTTGGGATCCACAGCGCAGTCCTTCATGCAGGCCACGTTCTTCACGTCGCCCTTGCCGTCGACCTTCCACATCGGCTCGTAGAAAGCCATGCCATTGCGGTTGGGCATGCGCTTCTGCACCTCGGCGATGTTCTGGTCGCTGAGCACGAAGTCGCTCGGCACGACCTCAGCCAGGTTCAGCAGGTAGGCCACCACGCCGAACACCTCATCGGGCTTGAGCGTCTTGGGGTTGTTCCAGGGCATGGCCCGGTTGATGTAGTCCCACAGCGTGGACACCGTGGCAACCTTCATGATGGTCGTCTTCTGGGGTGCCTTGGCCGGCGCGCCCTCGACCAGAGCAGCGACACGACCGGTCTTGATGTCGTCCTGCGTCGTGCCCCCGATGATGGGAGTGAATACCTCGTTGGATTCACCGAAATCGCCGTGGCAGGACGAGCACCTGGCCACCCAGACCTCTTCGCCCAGGCTGACGGATCCCGCACCTTTGGGCAGACCCTTGAAGTCGGGACGGACATCGATGTCCCAGGCCTTGACTTCGGCCGACGTCGCGTCGCGCCCCATGTCGTGCCAGGGCTTGTTCTGGGCGTGGGCCGCACCGAAGGTCAGCGCGGACAGGGCGGCCGCCACCAGGACGGCTTGTCGGGAAAGCTTGAACATGGATTTCATCAGTACACCTGCACGTTGGAGACTTCGCCGTTCTCGGACACCAGCCAGCTCTGGATGGCGTTCTGGTGGTAGACGGAGCGGGTGCCGCGCACGGCACGAAGCTGGTTGATCTTGGGCTGCACGTAACCGGTGCTGTCGATGGCACGCGCCTGCAGGATGGCGGGCTTGCCGTTCCACACCCAGTCGATGTTGAAGCGGGTCAGTGCCTTGGGCAGGACCGGTCCTTCCAGACGCGCGGTACGCCAGTTGCGACCACCGTCCACGCTCACGTCGACACGCTTGATGCTGCCGCGGCCCGACCAGGCCAGGCCGGTCACGTTGTAGTAGCCCTTGTCCAGCAGCGTCTGACCGGCCGACGGCGTGGTGATGACCGACTTGCACTCCTGGATGCCGGAGTACTGGCGGTGCGTGCCGTCGGGCATGTGGTCGATGTAGTGGACCGCCTCGTCCTTGGCCGCGTAGCGCTGGTCACCCACTTCGATGCGGCGCAGGTACTTGACCCAGCTCACGCCCTGCACGCCAGGCACCACCAGGCGCAGCGGATAGCCGTTCTCGGGGCGCAGCATTTCGCCGTTCATGGCCCAGGCCACGATCACGTCGTCCATGGCCTGGCTGATGTCGATGGTGCGCGTCATCGAGGAACCGTCGGCACCTTCGGCCAGCACGAATTTGGCCTTCTTCTTGTCGTAGCCGCACATCTCCAGCAGCGTCGAGAGCAGCACGCCGGTGAACTCCGAGCAGCTGAGCATGCCGTGTGTGTACTGCACCGTCGGCACGGCCACGTTGCCCCACTCGGTGGCCGAGTTGGCGCCGCACTCGATGAAGTGGATGCGCGAGACGCTGGGCAGGCGCATCAGATCGTCCATGGTGAAGACGCGTTCGCGCTGGACCAGGCCATTGATCATCAGACGGTGCTTGGACGGGTCGATGTCCCACCAGCCCTGGTGGTGGCGCTCGAAGTGCAGGCCACTGGGGGTGATGATGCCGAACAGACCTTGCAATGGCGTGAAGCTGACCGAGGCCTGGTCAACGCGGGTCAGGCCCGGGCTTTGACGGCGGCGCAGGTTGCTCTCCCATTTGCTGGGTTTGCCGTAGCCGGGATCCATGGCCACAGGCTGCCCCAGACCCGTGCTGTGCTCCGGCAGCTTGAGGATCGCGTCCTCGCCTTCGGCCGCCATGGCCCGGGTGCTGGCCGTGGCAGACGCTGCCACGCCGGCACCCATGGCCAGGGCTGTACCCATGAACCGACGGCGGGCCTTGCGCGCCTTTTCGATCTCGTCGGCGTCAAGATGATTCTCTGGCGCGGGCACGACGCGCCCAATGACATCGCTCAGGTCTTTAGACACTTGCATCTTCCTTCTCGTTGGCAGGGGGAGTGGGTTTGACCCCTGCCGCCTGGGCAGGGTGCGGAAAAATGGTTTCGGCCAGATGGCGCATGCCCTCGCGGGCGGTCTGCATGGCCAGTTCGGAGTCCGGCACCTGCCCGGCAAAGGCTCGGCACAGGTCGATGTACAGCGGATCGGACACCTTGTAGAACACCTGCGTGCCCTCACGACGGCGAGACACCACACCTGCGCGGTACATCAGGCCGAGGTGGCGCGAGGCATTGGCCTGCGCCAGGCCGGTCAGGTGCAGGATGTCGTTGACGCAGTGCTCCTGTTCGCACAGCACATGCAGGATGCGCAGGCGTGCGGGTTCGCCGAGGACGCCAAACTGGCGTGCCACCGACTCGAAAACCTGCTGCATGCGATCCACTGGCCTGTCTCCTGACGAATTTGATATTGGTCAATCAACTATATGATTGAATGCTGATATTGTGATTAGTGTAAACCCGGATCACCACGTCAAACTGACAGGCACGCCGACCAACGGCAGGCGATCAGCCCGGATCGCTGACCGCACGCTGACTTCGGTGGCCGTTTTTTGCTAGGGTTTGCACCGTTCAGATGACGCACCGCGGCCCGTACGATCATCATCTGAATATGCAGAATGACTTATGAAAATGCCTCCATAAGATCCCTGCTTATTCCATTTGACTCCTCCCACTACCAAACCGAGGTCAAGATGATCAACACGATGAAATGGATCACGGCGGGCGTGCTGTGTGCCGCCGCCCTCAGCGCCCAGGCCCAGGTCAATCAGGTTCGTGTCTGGGCCGCTGCCTGCGCCAACTGCCACGGCACCGACGGCCACGCCCTGGAAGGCAACGAGCCGCTGGCCGGCAAGGACAAGGACGAGCTGATCAAGAAGCTGATGGACTTCAAGACCGGCCGCAAGCCCGCGACCATCATGCACCAGCTCTCCAAGGGTTACACCGACGAGCAGCTGGCCGAGATCGCCGGCTATTTCGCCGCCCAGAAGAAATAACCAGGAGCCAGAACCATGCAACGTCGTCAATTCGTTCAAACGTTGGGTGCCGGCTCTGCCGTGGCCGGTCTCGGCCTGTTCGGCGGCTGCGCCACCACAGGCGGCAGCGGTGCCAAGGTCGTCGTCATCGGTGGCGGCTATGCGGGCGCCACCGCCGCCAAGTACGTGCGCAAGTTCTCCGAGCACACCATCGATGTGACCCTGGTCGAGCCCAATCCGGCCTTTGTGTCCTGCCCGATCTCCAACCTGGTGCTCAACGGGGCCAAGTCCATCGACGACATCACCACGCCGTACGACAACCTGGAGAAGCGCCACGGCGTGCGACTGGTGCGCGACCGCGTGGCCAGCATCGACGCCGACAAACGCCTGGTCAGGCTGGCCAGCGGCAGCGATCTGCCCTACGACCGTCTGATCGTCTCGCCCGGCATCGACTTCATGTGGGAGACCCTGCCCGGCATGGCCAAGGTCGGTGCCATGGACAAGGTCCTGCACGCCTGGAAGGCCGGCCCGCAGACGGTGGCCCTGCGCAAGCAGCTCGAAGCGATGCCCGACGGTGGCGTTTACGCCCTGTCCATTCCCCGCGCGCCCTTCCGCTGCCCCCCCGGCCCCTACGAACGCGCCAGCCTGATCGCCAACTATTTCAAGAAGGCCAAGCCCAGGAGCAAGGTCGTCATCTTCGACGCCAACGACGACATCCAGTCCAAGAAGGGCCTGTTCCTCAAGGCCTGGAAAGACCACTACGACGGCATGATCGAATACCGGCCCAAGCACACGGTCGTCGACGTCGACGCGGCCACCAACACCCTGAAGTTCGACTTCAACGAGGACTTCAAGGCCACGGTGCTCAACGTGGTGCCGAACATGAGGGCGGGCGACATCGCCGTCAAGTCGGGCCTGGCCACCGCCAACGCGCGCTGGTGCGAGGTGGACTTCCTGACCTTTGAGTCCAGGGCCGCCAGGAACGTGCACGTGCTGGGCGACTCGATCCAGATCGCCCCGGGCATGCCCAAGTCGGGCCACATGGCCAACCAGCATGGCAAGACCTGTGCGGCTGCTGTGGTTTCATTGCTGCAGGGCCAGCAGCCGCCCCAGTTGCCTATCTACGCCAACACCTGCTACAGCTTCGTCACCGACGAGGACGTGGTCCATGTCTCCAGCGTGCACCGCTATGACGCCGAGAAGAAGACCATGCTGCCGGTGCAGGGCGCCGGCGGGGTGTCGGTCGCGGCCAGCGAACTGGAAGGCCGGTACGCCCATGCGTGGGCGCGCAACATCTGGGCCGATACCCTGGCCTGATCAAAATGCCCCCGCGCCGCCTTCGGCGTCACCCCCCAGGGGGCAGCATCTGCGGCCCGGCGAAGCCGGTTCCGCGATGCTCTGGGTGGCGTTCGTGCAGGGTTTGCGAGACTGGTAAATACCGATCAAGAGACACAGATTTCATGAAGCCTTTGTCCATTCATCCGGCCGGTTTGGCCGCCCTGCTCGCCTTGCTGCTGGCTGGCGCATCCACGGCATGGGCCCAGGCGGACGAAGCGCGGGCGAAGAAGATCGCGGGTGGATCGTGCTTCCTGTGCCATGGTGCGCAGGGCGAGTCCACCAGCGAAGTCTTCCCCCGGCTGGCGGGCCAGAACGCCGAGTACATCGCCAAGCAGCTGGCGGCCTTCAAGTCCGGGCAACGCAAGAGTTCGGCCATGGCCGACATGGCCGCGCGCCTGACGCCGGACGAGATGCTCGCGCTGGGCCACTACTACCACCAGATGCCGGTGTCCCGCGAAGACACCAAGGACCCGATGCTCGCCGGTGTGGGGCGCTACATCTTCCACAACGGCAACAAGTACAGCGGCGTGCCCGCCTGCGCCAGCTGCCACGGCCAGACCGGCGAAGGCGCTGCCAACCTGCCCCGCCTGGCCAACCAGTTCTCGGGCTACCTGTTCACCCAGCTCAAGTCGTTCAACACCCGAGAACGCACCAACGACAACGCCGTGATGCACGCGGTGGTGGAGAAGATGACCGAGCTGGAAATGGCGGCCGTGGCGGAGTACCTGAGCGGAAAGTGACTATTGTCACCAAGCGGGAAAGCGGCCTGAAAACCGGGTGTTTTAGGGCCAAAACGGCCCTGTTTTCGTCTGTTTGGGCCTTGTGCCGGGCCTGTGCGCGAAATCACGCACATTCCGGTTTTGTCCCGCATCGAGCCGGAATTACGGGAAAGGCTTACCAAATCTTGACTCGCTAATGGCAAAGTCTTCAGTTTCCGATCCGACTGCCGAAATAGGCAGAGGCAATGAACGACTGGAACTGATGACATGCGCTTGTCCCCCGTGGCCCTGGCCACTGTCCTGACCTGTCTGGGTAGCAGCCAGGCCAGCCTGGCGGCCAATGAATGTGGCGCCGCTGCCAGCGGCGGCTTGATCGACTGCAACCCGTCGACTTACGTGCCCACCGATGGCCGGATCGTCTACAGCGGCATCGACGGCCTGAACCTCACCGCATCCGGCCTGGGGCTGACCGCACCGCCGGCCAACAACCGCCACGGCATCTTCATCTCCACGCTCGGCGGCACCACTGGCGCGGCATCCACCGGGGCCATGCGCATCCGGCTGGAAAGCGGCACCATCGTCACAGGTACGCCAACCCGAATCGGTACATCGCCAGCCATCACCGAGGGACGATACGGCGATGGCCTGCGGTCGGAAAACTACGGCACGGGCGACACGATCGTGAGCATCGGTGGCGGCGACATCACGACCTACGGTTACAACGCCAGCGGTGCCTATGCCTGGCAACGCCAGGCACAGGCGTCCGCACCTGTCTACGTGGAAGTCAGCATGGAGAGTGGCTCCGTCCTCACCTACGGCGCCTACAGCCATGGCCTGCACGCACGCAGCGAGTCCGGCCAGGGCGACACCGTGGTGCGGCTGGTCAATGGCGATGTGCACACCCTCGGCACGAACGCCTTCGGGCTGTTCGCCCACAACCTGGATACGCTCTCCGGTGGCGAGGGTTCGGCGCAGGTCCATATGGACGGCGGTGCCGTCACGACCGAAGGCCTGCGCGCCGCCGGCGTCAACGCCAACAACCGCCTCGTCGGACAGGCACTGGCGTCCGTACAGGGCGGGTCGATCCGCACCACCGGTGACCGGGCCGCCGGCGTGCTGGTGGTGTCCGAACAGGGCGAGGCCCGGGCGACCCTCACCGGCGCCTCGGTGCACACCTCAGGAGACCTGTCCCATGGCATCCATGTCCAGGCCACTGGCGGCGATGCCACCGTGCTGTCCTCCGGTTCCATCGAAACCCTGGGCGCCGGTTCGGCCGGCATCGTGGCCGAGTCCACGGGTGCCGTCTCGATCGACCAGCGCGGCAGCATCCGGTCCGCCGGCAGTGGTGTGGTCGCGGTGGCTGGCACCGGGCGAGTGACCATCAACAACAGCGGGCAGATTGTGAGCCTGGGAGGGCATGGCATCGATGTCTCGGGCGCCAGCCAAGGGGCCAGCATCGTCAACCGGGGGGTGATCCGGGCCACTTCGACTGGCAGTCATGCCGTGCTGGGCAGCGCCGCAGACGACCAGCTGACGCAGGCCGCTGGCACCCTCGAAGGCGATGTCGCCCTGGGGGGCGGCAACGACAGCTTCATCGGCAGCGGTGGTCGTCTCGACGGGTCGGTCGACATGGGCGCCGGTGATGACGAGGCCGTCCTGCGCGGCAGCATCCGGCTGGCGGACGTGCCGCGCCTGGATGGTGGCAGCGGCACCGACCACCTGACCGTCAGCGGCTTGCGGCTGCGCGGCTATACCGACGGCACCGACACCGCCGACCGGGGCAGCAACCTGACCGGCTGGGAGCGCATCGACGTGAACGGCGGTGGCATCCTCCGTCTCACCGGAGATCTGTTCGAGAGTGGCAGAACAGCACAACTGAACATCGCACGCGGCTCGGAACTCGACCTGCGGGGTCAGGCCTCGGGTCTGTTCACCATCAACGGCTCGGTCACCAATGGTGGCACACTTGTCCTGGCCGACGGTGCCACCGGCGACCGCAGCACCATCACAGGCCACTACCAGGGCGATCGTGGCAGCGTGGTGGCGCTCGACACCGTGTTCGAAGGCGACGCAAGCGCCACCGACCGGCTCGTCATCCAGGGCGACGTGTCCGGACACAGCACGCTGGCCATCCAGGCGGTCGGTGGCGCTGGCGCGCAGACCGTCAACGGCATCCGGATCGTCCAGGTGGACGGACGTTCCGAACCGCAGAACTTCAGCTGGGACCTCGGCACCCTGCAAGTGGGCAACTACCAGTATGTGCTGAAACAGGGCAGCCCCGAAGACCGCAATGACTGGTACCTCGTGTCCCACCTGGCACCCGCTGGAGAAGACGGTTTCACGACCGCGCTGCCCGAGAGCCAGGCCCTGTGGCGCCCCGCCATCAGCACCTACAGCGTGGTGCGCAGCCTGAACACCGACAACGCCTTCCTGCAGACCGCCACGCTGCATGAGCGCCAGGGCGACGCGGCCACACGCGGCGGCGACGGCACCGACGCCCATGCCTGGGGCCGCTACCTGGCGCACGAGCTGAGCGCCCGCGGGCGCGACCGATTCAGCTATGACAACCGGGCCAGCGGCGTCCAGCTCGGCCGGGACATCAGCACCCGGGACGAGGGGCAGGACGGGCAACGACGCACCGGCTGGCTGGCGCACTATGTCGACGACCGTGCCAAGGCCTGGGACCACCTGCGCTGGCAGGCTGCGCTGGAAGCCGAAACCGGACGCATCCACGCCCGCAGCCTGGGCCTCGGCGGCTACCACACCACCCGCCACCCTGACGGCCGCTACACCGACTGGATTGCCCACATCAACCGGCTGGACAACCGTTTCAGCGACAGCCTGGGCGACACGGCGCGCCAGACGGGATGGCAGCTGACCGTGGCACAGGAGGTCGGCCTGCCCGTCTGGCAGCGCGATGCCTGGCAGCTGGAAATGCAGGGCCAGTGGGTGCTGGTGCACACCCGCTACGACGCCTTCGAGGACGCCTACTCGCGGGTGCCGGCACAGTCGTTCGACGCCCTGCGGGGCCGCGTCGGCCTGCGCCTGCGCAGGCAGCCCGCAGCACCTGGCGACACCCGAGGTCCCCTGTCCAGGCGCACGCAGTTCCAGGCCACGGCCCACCTGCTGCACGACATCCTGAAGACCCGGGACATGGCCCTGATCGGGCACGGTGCCACCCAGGTCGACAAGGCCGGCGAGTCGTTTGACCAGACCTACCTGGAACTGGGCCTGGGTACCCAGGTACCACTGCCGGCGGACACCTGGCTATGGGCCGACGTCCGATACGAACTCGGCCTGCGCAACCGCAAGGACACGGGGCGCCTGAGCCTGGGCCTGGCCCGGCACTTCTGAGCGCGCACGCACCCGGGCGGCGCGTCAGGCCGGATGCGAAGCCATGGTGCCCGCCCTGCGCCCGGGGCCACCACCGGGATGCCGCCAGCGCCAGTACAGCCAGCCCGCGATCGACAGGTTCAACAGATTCCAGGCGATGCCATTGACGAAGGCGGCGTCGTAGCTGCCGCTCAGGTCGAAGATCCAGCCCGAGAGCCATCCGCCCAGCGCCATGCCGACCAGCGATGCCATGATGACCGCGCCGACCCGGGCGCCCACTTCCTGCACCGCGAAATGCTCGCGGATGATGATGGCGTAGGACGGCACGATGCCGCCCTGGAACAGGCCGAACAGCCCCGAGATGACATACAGCGGCACCATGCCGTCAAAGGGCAGGAACAGGAGCAGGGCCACGCCCTGCAGCGCCGAGCCCAGCAACAGGGTGCGGATGCCACCAATGCGGTCGCAGATGACCCCGGAGACCAGACGGCTGACGATGCCGCAGGCCAGCATCAGGGACAGCATCTCCGCACCCCGCGCCGCGCCAAAGCCCAGGTCGGTGCAATAGGCCACGATGTGCACCTGGGGCATGGCCATGGCCACACAGCAGGCCACGGCGGCCACGCACAGCAGCCACTGGGCCGACGTCGGGCTCAGGCCGAACGGACGGCCATGGTCCGCGGCCGGTGCGGTGCTGGCCGGACCGGCCGCCACCGGTGCCGTTTGCGGCGGGCGCTGCCGCATGAACACCGACAGGCCCAGCATGCCCAGTCCGCAGGCCACGCCAAGCATCATGTAGGTGGGTCGCCAGCCGATGGATTCGATACCGTGCTGGACCAGGGGCGGCCACAGCGCACCGGCGATGTAATTGCCGCTGGCACAGATGGCCACGGCAATGCCCCGGCGCCGGTTCCACCACTGCGCCGTATCGGCCAGCAAGGGGGCAAATGTGGAGCTCCCCCGATGAGCCCCAGCAGGCCGTGGGCCAGACCGAAGGTCCAGATACTGCCGGACAGCGCCGCGCCGACAAAGCCCGCGGCGACCGCCATGGCCCCCAGCCAGAGCACCTTCATCAACCCGTGGCGGTCGGCCATGCGGCCGGTCCAGATGCCACCCAGGCCCAGGCACACCATCATGAAGGTATACGGCAGCGAAGCACTGGCCCGGTCCACGCCGAACTCGGCCTGCACGGTGGGCAGCACCACCGACACCACATACATGCTGCTGTTGCCCAGCACCACCAGACCCAGTGCCACCAGCAGGCGCCAGGCGGCCTGGCGCGAGTCGACGGCGGACGGATCGGCGTGAAGGGAGTGGGCGGGGACGTTCATCCCCGCCATCTTGCCCAGCCCGGTGCAGCCGGACTGTCGTGCAGGTTACTGCGCCTTAAGCGACCCGGGCCGCCAGTTCGCCCTTGTCGTAGCGCTTCTGCATGGCTTCGAGGCTGTGCACCTTGGCAATCCGGCTGGCCATGCCGGCGGAGCCGAAGGCCTCGTAGCGCGCGGCGCAGATCGCCTGCATGGCCTTGGTGGCCTCCTTGTAGAACTTGCGCGGATCGAAGTTCTTGCGGTCGTCGGCCAGGTGCTTGCGGATGGCGCCGGTGCTGGCCATGCGCAGGTCGGTGTCGATATTGACCTTGCGCACGCCATTGCGGATGCCTTCGACGATCTCTTCGACTGGTACGCCATAGGTCTGACCCATGTCGCCACCGTACTGGTTGATGATGGCCAGCCAGTCTTCGGGGACGCTGGAGCTGCCGTGCATCACCAGGTGCACGTTGGGGATGCGCTGGTGGATTTCCTTGACACGGTCGATGCGCAGCACCTTGCCGGTGGGCTTCTGGGTGAACTTGTAGGCGCCGTGGCTGGTGCCGATGGCAATGGCCAGCGCATCCACCTGGGTCCGGGTCACGAAGTCGGCAGCCTCATCCGGGTCGGTCAGCAGCATGGAGTGGTCGAGTTCGCCCTCGGCACCATGGCCGTCTTCCTCGCCGGCCTTGCCGGTTTCCAGCGAACCCAGGCAGCCCAGCTCCCCTTCGACAGACACGCCGCAGGCATGGGCCAGGTCCACCACCTTGCGCGTGACCTCGACGTTGTAGTCGTAGCTGGCCGGCGTCTTGCCGTCTTCGAGCAGCGAGCCGTCCATCATCACCGAGCTGAAGCCCGACTGGATGGAGCGGAAGCACACGCCGGGCGATGCGCCGTGGTCCTGGTGCATGCAGACCGGAATCTGGGGGTACATCTCGACGGCAGCGGCAATCAGGTGGCGCAGGAAGGGCTCGCCGGCATAGGACCGGGCTCCGGCCGAACCTTGCAGGATCACGGGGCTGTCGACAGCCGCGGCGGCCTGCATGATGGCCTGCACCTGCTCCATGTTGTTGACGTTGAAGGCCGGCAGACCATAGTTGTTCTCTGCTGCGTGGTCGAGCAGCTGGCGAAGCGAAATGAGGGCCATGTGGAGCTCCTGATTGAATGGAAATAACGGGTCTCAGCTGGAACGCTTTTCGAGGATCTCGAAGGCCGGCAGCGTCTTGCCTTCGAGCACCTCCAGGAAGGCGCCGCCGCCGGTGGAGATGTAGCCCACGTCCTTCTCGATGCCGTACTTGGCAATCGCCGCCA
>JAWKYL010000008.1:0-352858 GCA_041396505.1 Burkholderiaceae bacterium | reverse complement strand
CATGTGGGAGGCGTCGAACTCGCCGGCCAGGGTCTTGTCTCGCACCACGGCCCAGCCAGCGGTGCGATTGAGCTCGACCTTCAGACCCTCCTTCGCATAAAAGCCCAGCGGGTCGGCCGCCACCAGGGGTGTGGCACAAGTAATGGGCAGGAAGCCGATCTTCAGGTCGGTCTTCTCCAGCGGGCGCTTGTCCTGTGCCAGGGCCTGCATGGCGCCCACCGGCAGCACGCTGGCAATGGCCGCGGCCGCCGTGCGGGCACCGACCGCCTTCAGAAAGGCGCGGCGCAGCGGCTCCTGCGGAAACAGCGCCTTGACCAGGCTGGCCTGCACGAATTCGGTGGCCAGGACTTCCTGCGCCTCGTCCTCGCTGCGCACCCGGGCCGCGGTCACGGGTTCGGGCATCTGTCCGAAACGTGCCACATGCTCGGCCACGGTGTGGTCGCGGCCGCAATGGCACTTCATCTGCAGGGGACGGTCGGCATCATACGGATCGTAGTAGTCGGACATGGCACACCTCATGGCTTGGAATGTCCTGTCCAATGCAATCGCCGGGCCAGGCTTCCGTGCCAGATGCACCTTTCGACGCAGACCGCTGAACTTCGCAGACGCCACGACGAGTGGCTGTAGGGGCCTCCCTACAAATCCAGGGCCGACAGGGCCGTCACGCAACCCGAAAGCCACCCGGAAGCACACCCGGCCCGGTGCCGGGTACGTCGTCCATACATACTCCCATGGGCATGCACCAGCACGGGGCGTGTCCATGCACCATCCGGACCACCGGGGCTCGCGTGCCCCTGAAAGGCAACGGGGTGCCGAAGCACCCCGCGTTCATGTCCGGCAAGCCGCCTTGGACGTCAGGTCTTGCGAATCACAAAGCTGTCCAGGTAGGCCTCGGGCTTGGCCGGGTCAAACTCCTTGCCCATGATGGTGTGCTTGACGAAAGCGGGGCCTTCCTTGTAGTCGATGCCCAGTGCCTTCATGTGCTTGCGCGCATCGGTGATGAGGAACACCTTCTCGGCGATCTGCTGGTAGTTCACCTCGCCCTTGATATAGCCCCAGCGCTTCATCTGCGTGAGCATCCAGACGGCCATGCTCTGCCACGGCATCGGGTCGAAATCGGCCCGATCGGGCACGTTCTGCACCTTGCCCAGGCCATCGGCGAAACGGCCGGTCAGCACCTGCGCCACCACGGTCTCGGGCTGGTTGAGGTACTGGGCCGGCGAGATGACCTTGGCGATCAGTTCGCGGTTCTTGGCCTGGCGGGCCATGGCCGCGGCATTGAGCACCGCACGGTAGAGGGCAGCAAAGGTGTTGGGGTTCTGCTGGATGAACTCGGTGCTGGTGCCGAACGCGCAGCAGGGATGGCCATTCCACAGGTCCTTGGTGAGGATGTGCAGGAAGCCCACCTCCTCGTACACCGCACGCTGGTTGAACGGATCCGGGCCGAGGTAGCCGTCGATGTTGCCAGCCCGCAGGTTGGCCACCATCTCGGGCGGTGGCACCACGCGGATCTGGATGTCGGTGTCGGGGTTCAGTCCGGCTTCGGCCACGTAGTAGCGCAGCAGGAAGTTGTGCATGCTGTACTCGAACGGCACGCCGAACTTGAAGCCCTTCCACAACTTGGGATCGCGCTTGTCCTTGTGCTTGACGTGCAGCGTGATCGCCTGACCATTGGTGTTCTGGATGGTGGCCACATTCATCGGCACCGGGTTGGATCCGGCGCCCAGGCTCATGGCCAGCGGCATGGGGCTGAGGAAGTGCGTGGCGTCGTACTCCTTGTTGAGCATCTTGTCGCGGATCAGGGCCCATCCTGCGGTCTTGACCACCGAGACGTTCAGTCCTTCCTTCTGGTAGAAGCCCAGCGGGTGCGCCATGATCAGCGGGGTGGCACAGGTGATCGGAATGAAGCCGATCTTCAGGTCCGTCTTCTCCAGGCTGCGTTTTTCCTGTGCCATGGCCTGCAGACTGGCCACCGGCAGCACGCTGGCAATCGCCGCCATCGCGGTGCGGCGGCCGACGGCGCGCAGGAAGCGGCGGCGCTCGGCGTCCTGCGGAAACAGGGCCTTGACCAGCGTGGCCTCGATGAACTCGCGGCTGTAGGCTTCGAACTCGCTGGTCTCGCTGCGGGCCTTGAGCTGGTCGATGGCCCTGGCCGCTTCCAGTTCGGCCTGGTGCTCTGCCACGGTGTGGTCCTTGCCACAACTGCACTTGAGCATCAGGGGGCGATCGGCGTCATAGGGGTCGAAATGTTCGTACATGGCGGACTTTCCTCCGGGTTGAAGACAGAAGGTCCATGCAATCACCGGGCCAGCGCCGGGCGCACCCTGCGCCAGGGGGACAGATCGCTCCACCTCGCGCCACGCCGTGTAGGGCTGGCCCTACACTGGCGAGCCGGTCCCGCGCGTAACCGTGCCGGACTGCGCATGGCGTTCGGCGTACAGCGCCAGTTCGACGTCGTTCTTGGTGCCGGTCTTCTCCAGGATGCGTGCCCGGTAGGTGCTCACCGTGTTGGGGGCCAGGCCCAGCTGCGCACCAATTTCGGTCACGGTCTGCCCTTGCGTGAGCAGACGGTAGACCTGGTGCTCACGGTGGGAGAGGGCTTCCGGTCCGCCGCGCGCCGTGCCCTGCCCCACGGCAGCGGCCAGCGCTTCGGCCGTGGCCGCGGAAACGAACATGCCACCGCCGGCCGCCTTGCGCACGGCGGCCAGCATGTCGTCCGGATCTGCGCTCTTGTTAAGGTAGCCGGCGGCACCCAGCCGGATGCAGCGCACCGCATACTGGCGTTCCGGATAGGTGCTGATCATCAGCACCGGCAGGCCTTCGTGGCGACGCCGGATCTCGGGCAGCAGATCCAGTCCGTCCTTGCCCGGCATGGCAATGTCCAGCAGCACGAGATCCAGACGGTTTTCACCGCGCAGGCGATCCACCTGCGACATCACCTCGTCGCCCGTCTGGGCTTCGGCCACCACCTGCACCTCCGGCGCATCGGCCAGCACCTGCTTGAGCCCTTCGCGAACGATGCGGTGGTCGTCGGCGATCAGCACGCGAATCGCCGAAGGCGTCACATCGGCAGCCATGACCGTTGCATTCATGAGGGTGCTCCCGCGTTCAAGGGCAGGGTCAGGTTCATGTGCGTGCCTTCGCCGGGCGCGCTGCGAATGGTCACGTCGCCGCCGAAATGGCGTGCCCGCTCGCGCATGCCCATCACGCCCCAGGCGTCTGCCGCCTCGAACGCTTCGGGCAGGGCACCCCTGCCGTTGTCTTCGAGTTCGAGCCACAGGGTATCGCCCTCGACCCGCACGTTGACGATCAGCGCCGATGCCTGGGCGTGGCGGCCGACGTTGCTGAGCATCTCCTGGAAAATGCGGAAGATGGCCATGGCCATCGGCTCCGGCAGCGCCAGGCGCTCATCGACGTCCATGCTCCAGTCCAGTGCCAGTTCGGCCGAGGCAACGAACTCCTGCGCCTGCCATTCCAGCGCGGCCCACAGGCCCTGGTGATCCAGGATGCTGGGTCGCAGGTCGGTGATGATGCGGCCGACGTTGTCGACTGCGCGTTCGATCAGCCGGCTCATGTTCTGGCATTTGCAGCGCATGCGACCGCGCATGTCCTCGGCATCCGGGACGCTGCGTGCGCCCTGCTCGGACAGACGCTTGTCCAGCCAGTTCACGTCCATCTTCATGGCCACCAGCAGGCTGCCCAGCTCGTCGTGCACCTCGCGGGCGATGCGGGTACGTTCATCTTCGCGCACCCGCTCGGCACGGGCCGACAGTTCTCGCAGCTGGGCCAGTGCGGTCTCCAGTGCCTGGGTGCGCTGGCGCACGCGCACTTCCAGTTCATCCTTGGCCCGCTGCAAGGCCACTGCCGTCCGTCGCCGCTCGGTGATGTCGACAAAGGTCACCACCGCCCCGTGCACGCTGCCATCTTCCAGAATGGGGTAGCTGGAGTACTCGACCGCGAATGGCGTGCCGTCGCGTCGCCAGAACACCTCGCTGTCGATGCGGCACGGCACGCCGCGCCTGAAGGCGTTGAAGATCGGACATTCGTCTTCCGGGTAGACCGAACCGTCGGCACGGGCGTGGTGGGTCAGCGCATGCATGTTGCGACCGATCAGCTCGTCTGCCTCATAGCCGATCATGGCCGCACCGGCACGGTTGATGAACACGCACCGTCCATCCAGGTCGACGCCATAGATGCCCTCGCCGGTCGAGGCCAGCAGCCGTTCGAGGGGGTCGCGCCAGATGGCATCCTGTCCTGGCAGGGTGCGGCGCTGGATCGGTGCGGAAACATGGGCCATGCACCACCCAAGCAATCCATGTGCCAATCTGGTGCGATTGTTCACGCGTGCCCGCCAATGCCAGGGGCACAATAGAACTTTTGCGGCACTTCCATGTTCAAGAAACTGTTCGGATCGGCCTCGGAGGAGGCTCCCCCCGAGTCCCGCCTGCCGTCCGACCGCCAGGCGCTGGTCGGATTTTCGGCTGCAGCCCACGCCGCGGCGCGCCTGCTGCGCGCGCCAACGGCCCTGGGCCAGCTGACCGAAGACGAGTCCCTCGTGGTGGTGGGTTTCATGCGACCCAGGCGCTTTGAGAGCGGGACCACCATCATTCGCCAGGGTGACGCGGCCAACACAGGGTTCATGGTGCTGGTGCTCGAAGGCGAGATCACCGTCGAGACCCAGATCGCCCGACGGGGCGAGCCCACCACGCTGAACGTCCTCGGGCCCGGCAGCCTGATCGGCGAGATGGCCCTGGTCGACGGCGCTGCCCGGTCGGCATCGTGCACGGCCAGCACCAACATCAGCTGCGCGGTCCTGACCCGTGAGGCCCTGGAGGTCCTGATCGCCGAGCAGCCCGCCACGGCGGCCAAGCTGATGACGGCGGTCGCCCAGCGCCTGGCCGAGCGCCTGCGCGAGAACAGCCACAAGTTGCAGATCTACGGCCGGCTGGTGCAGACCCTGCAACAGGAAATCGACCAGCTCATGCCGACGCCGGACCGGCGTTCACGCTGAGCCGGACCCGTTCTGACCTCGCGACACGGGTGGCAATGCCGATGACATGGCATTGAAAAACAGGCATGCTGGGCGCACACAGGCCATTCAGGAGACCATCATGAACCGGACCCTGGAGCTGCTTATCCAGTACGCCCGCTACCATCGCGACCCCCGCAATATCGCCACGCACTACATCGGCATTCCGATGATCGTCTTTGCCGTTGGCGCACTGCTGGCGCGCTGGCGCATCGATGCCGGCGGTCTGGTCATCAGCGCGGACGCGGTGGCCTGGGCACTGGCCACCCTCTGGTACCTGCGCCAGGGCATTCATGGCGTCACGCTGGCCACGGCGACAGCGACCGGCCTGCTGGTTGCGCTGGCCCACCCCCTGGGACAGGCGCCTATAGCTATCTGGCTCAGCGGTGGGTTGGGGGTTTTCATCATCGGCTGGGCATTCCAGTTTGTCGGCCATGCCTGGGAAGGACGCAAGCCCGCGTTCGTCGACGACATCCGGGGCCTGCTGGTGGGCCCCATGTTCGTGGTGGCCGAACTCTGGTTCGCCCTGGGTGGCGGCAAGGACATGGAAGCCGCCATCGTCCGGGAAGCCGGACCTGTGGCGCGCCAGACGCCGCGCACCACATGAGTGGCACGGATGCACCCCACGTGCTCGTGATGGGTGCCGGCAGCGTCGGCTGCCTGGTGGGCGGGCGGCTCCAGGCGGCGGGTGCCCGGGTCAGCCTCATCGGTCGCCCCCGCGTTCTGGAGCGACTGCGCACCCACGGGTTGCATCTGACCGATCTGGCACACGGTGACTGCCGGCTGCCGGCGGCATCGCTGCAGCTGTCGACCGAGGTTCCCGCCGATGTCCGGCCGGACCTGGTTCTGCTCTGCGTCAAGAGCGGGGCCACCGAAGAAGCCGCCCGGACGCTCGGGGCCTGTCTGCCAGCGGGCACCTTGGTGCTGTCCCTGCAGAATGGCCTGGTGAATGCCGAACGGGCACAGGCAGCCGCACCGACATTGGAGGTCCTGCCCGGCATGGTGCCCTTCAACGTCGCCGAGATCGGTCCGGGCCACTACCACCGGGGCACCGCCGGCGATCTCGCTGCCCGCGACCATCCGGTGTTGCGTGGCCTGACGGCGCTGTTTGCGAACGCTGGTTTGCCGCTGGCGCTGTATGCCGACCTGCGCAAGGTCCAGCTGGGCAAGCTGCTGCTCAATCTCAACAACCCGGTCAACGCCCTCTCGGGCCTGTCATTGCGTGCCCAGTTGCTGGACCGCAGTCACCGCCGGACCTTTGCCGGCCTGATGCACGAGGCCCTTCGATTGATGCGCCTGGACGAGACCGAGCCGGCCCGCCTGACGCCTTTGCCCTGGGATGTCCTGATCCGTGTCCTGCGCCTGCCGACGCCGCTGTTCCGCCTCGTCGCCAACCGCATGCTCAAGATCGACCCGAATGCGCGATCCAGCATGGCCGACGACCTGGCCGCAGGCCGGCCCACCGAAATCGATGTCCTCAGTGGCGAGGTGGTGCGTCTGGCGCAACGTCTGGGGCGTCGGGCGCCGCTGAACGAGGCCATGGTCACGCGCATCCGGCAGGCGGAGCGGGCCCGCCTGTCCAGAACCTGATCAGGAATTTGGCGCGGTCTTGGCGCTCCAGATCATGGTGATGGCCAGCACGCCGAGCACCACGCCCAGCGACACCGCCACCGGAATCTTCACCACATCCATCAGCAGCATCTTGCCGCCGATGAACACCAGGACGATGGCCAGGCCATAGTTGAGCAGATGGAAGCGGCTCGCGGCGGCCTGCAGCAGAAAGAACATCGCGCGCAGGCCAAGGATGGCAAACACGTTGCTGGTCAGCACGATGAACGGATCCTTGGTGATGGCAAAGATGGCCGGGATCGAGTCGACGGCAAAGATGACGTCGGTCACCCCCACCAGCGCCACCACCATCAGCAGCGGGGTGGCGACCCTGACCCCGTTCTCCACCGTTCGGAATTTCTCGCCGTCGTACTGGCTGCTGACCGGCATGAAGCGGCGCAACAACCGCAACGCGACGTTGTCTTCCAGGTCACCTTCCTCATCGGCGCCGGTCCACATCTTGAAGCCGGTGTAGATCAGGAAGGCACCGAACACGTACAGGATCCAGTGAAACTGGCTCAGCAGCCAGGCGCCCACCAGGATCATCACCGTGCGCAGCACGATCGCCCCCAGCACACCAAACATCAGCACCCGTTTCTGGAAGGCCGGTGGAACCGCGAAAAACGTGAAGATGAGCAGGAAGACAAAGATGTTGTCGACCGCCAGGCTCTTCTCGATCAGGTAACCGGTCAGGAATTCCAGCGCCTTCTCGTTGGCCACCGTGGTCGAGCCGCTGATGTCGCGCACCGCCCACCACAGCAGTCCGTTGAACACCAGGCTGACCACCACCCAGGCAATCGACCAGACCAGGGCTTCCTTCACGCTGACGGCATGGGCGCCCTGTTTGCGCAGGACGGCAAAGTCAACATACAGGGCCACGAGGACGAAGACCACGAACATGGCCCAGAGCCACAATGGAGCGATGGTGTGCAAGGTGTTGACCCCGGATTCAGACTGAAGAAGGTGCGATGGCCGTCCCTGATCGGACAGCCCGGCATTCTGGTGCGCCACCCACGCGACCGCAAGCTGAAGGTCCTTCCCGTTTTTCGGGAGGGTGGACCGCGAAACCCCGTTTGCCCATGTCGTCTGCAAAAGCCGCACAATGCCGTCATGGACCATCAGACCGCCTACACCCTGTATGCCGAACGCCGTGCGCGCGTGGCCGCCCAGCTCGGACCCGGTGGCATTGCCATCGTGCCGACCGCGCCCGAACACACACGCAACCGCGACAGCGAATATCTGTTCCGCTTCGACAGCTACTTCTATTACCTCAGCGGCTTCACCGAACCCCGTGCCTGGCTGGTGATCACCGCCGAGGGCCATACGACGCTGTTCTGCCAGCCCAAGGACCTCGAACGCGAGATCTGGGACGGCATCCGGCTCGGACCGCAGGCCGCCCCGGATGCCCTGGGCGTCCAGGAGGCGTACTCGGTCGACGAACTCGAATCCCGCCTGCCCCGCCTGCTGGAAAACCGCAGCACGGTCTGGTATCCGTTCGCCACCCACGGCGGACTCGAAGGCCGCATCGACGGCTGGCTGCAGCAGGTGCGTGCCCGCGTGCGCTATGGCGCCCTGTGCCCTGACGTCCAGCGCGACCTGTGCGGCATCGTCGACGAGATGCGCCTGGTCAAGGACGCGCACGAGGTCGGCGTGATGCGCCGTGCCGCCCGGATCAGCGCCCAGGCCCATGTGCGCGCCATGCAGCGCTGCGCGCGCATGATCCGCGCCGGCGAGGACGTGCGCGAGTACCACCTGGATGCCGAGCTGCTGCACGAGTTCCGGCAGCACGGTTCGCAGTACCCGGCCTACGGCAGCATCGTGGCCGCCGGCGCCAATGCCTGCGTGCTGCACTACCGGGCCGACAACGCACCGGTGCGCGACGGCGAGCTGGTCCTGATCGACGCCGGATGCGAACTCGACGGCTATGCCAGCGACATCACACGGACCTTCCCCGCCAACGGCCGTTTCAGCGGTCCGCAGCGCGCCCTGTACGACCTGGTGCTGGCCAGCCAGGACGCCGCCGTCGAGGCCACCCGGCCCGGCCAGCGCTTCGTCGATCCGCACGACGCCACGGTGCGCGTGCTGGCCCAGGGCATGCTGGACCTGGGACTGCTCAACCGCAATGATGTCGGCCACCTGGACGACGTCATCGAACAGCGCCACTACTTCCGGCACTACATGCACCGGACCGGTCACTGGCTGGGTCTGGATGTGCACGACTGCGGCAGTTACGTGGAGCCGTCCGAGCGCGGCCATCTCAGCGAACGGCGGGATCCCCTGTCGGGGGAAACCATCAAGGACCGGCCCAGCCGCATCCTGCGACCGGGCATGGTGCTGACCATCGAGCCGGGCCTGTACGTCAGTCCGGCGGCCGATGTACCCAAGGAATTCTGGAACATCGGCATCCGCATCGAGGACGACGCCGTGGTCACGCCCGAGGGCTGCGAGCTGATCACCCGCGACGTGCCCGTCGACGGCGACGAGATCGAGGCGCTGATGCGTGCCTGAGGGCCGCGGTTCCGGCATGGCGAGCACAACCGCGCCCACACCCGTCCTGTGCCTGACGATGAATCCGTCGGTCGACCTGGCGACCGACACCGAACAGGTGGTGCCGACCCACAAGCTGCGCTGCAGCCAGACCCTGCACGATGCGGGCGGCGGTGGCGTCAATGTGGCGCGTGTGCTGTCGCGGCTGGGCGGGCACGGGCTGAGCATGTGTCCCCGGGGCGGGCCGACCGGCCAGTGGCTGGAGCAGCGCATGCGGGCCGAGGGCCTGGCCGTTCGCTTCCTCGAAATCGCGGACGAGACCCGGGTGAGCTTCACGGTGCACGAAACCCGCAGCGGCGGCGAATTCCGCTTCGTGATGCCGGGCCCCACCCTGACGGACACCGAATGGTCGTCCGCCCTGACAGAAGTGGCCGCCTTGTCGCCCTTCCCGTCGCTCGTCGTCGCCAGTGGCAGCCTGCCACCGGGTGTGCCGAGCGACTTCTATGCCCGGCTGGCCGAACTGGTGCGCTCGCGCGGCAGCCGGCTGGTGCTCGACACGTCTGGCGCCCCGCTGAAGGCGGCGCTGGATACCGGTGTCTACCTCGTCAAGCCCAACCTGAACGAGTTGTCGGGCCTGTGCGGTCGTCCACTCCCTGACGCCTGCGCCTGGAACCGGGCCGCGCGCGATCTGGTGGACCGCGGACAGGCCGAGGTCGTGGCCCTGACCCTGGGCCACCTGGGCGCCACCCTCATGACAGCCGACGGCACCTGGACCACGCCGGCCCTGCCGGTCAGCGTGTCCAGTGCCGTGGGGGCCGGTGACAGCTTTGTCGGCGGCATGGTCTGGGCGCTGCAGCAGGGCAAGGACTTGCTGGAAGCCTTCACCTGGGGCGTGGCCAGCGGCACGGCCGCCCTGGTCTCCGTGGGCACGGGACTCTGCAGCGCGCAGGACGTCCGGCGCCTGCAGCCGCAAGTCCATCCACGGCGTGTGACCGACTGCTGAGCGGCGACGCGCGGGCCATTCAGGCCTGGGGTAGGGTCCACCAGAAGCAGGCGCCCTCGTCGGGCCGGGACTCGGCCCAGATGCGGCCGCCGTGGCGTTCGATGATGCGGGCGACGATGGCCAGGCCGATACCGGTACCCGGCACGTTGCCGCCGGTGTGCAGGCGCTGGAACAGGCCAAAGAGCTTCTGCGCCCGCGCCATGTCGAATCCCATGCCGTTGTCGCGGACGAAATACGCCTGCCGGCCCGGATCAAACCCCACCTGCAGCCGGGGCACGTCGCGGTGGCGCGAATACTTGAGCGCGTTGTCCAGCAGGTTGGTCATCACCTGCCGCAACAGGGTCGGGTCGCCCTTGGCGCCCGGCAGGGACTGCAGATCCACCTCGATCGGCAGGTCGTGCGGCACCACGCTGTCCAGGGCGGCACGGGCCAGCGCCGTCATGTCCACCGGCACCATCTGCAGGTCGGCCTGCACCACCCGCAGCAACTCCAGCATGTCCGAAATCATGGCCCCCATGTTGCGGGAGGAGCGCTGGATGCGCTCGAACATCTCGCGACCGTTGGGGCTGAGGCGTTCGGACTCTTCGTCCAGGATCAGGCCGGTGAAGCCGTTGACCACCCGCAGCGGCGCCCGCAGGTCGTGGGCAATGGAGTACGAAATGGATTCGACATCACGGACGGAGCGCTCCAGTTCCGCCGTGCGCTCGGCCACCCGCCGCTCCAGGGTGGCATTCAGCGCCCGGACCTCCTCCTGCGCCTCCACCCGTTCGTGGATGTCCAGATGGGTGCCGGACATGTACAGCGCGCGCCCCTGGGCGTCACGCCGGTGGACCCGGCCACGGTCATTGATCCAGAGCCAGCGGCCGCTCTTGTGCCGCATCCGGATGTCGCACTCGTAGTAAGGCGATTCGCCGGCCCAGTGCTGGTCCAGCAGGCGCTGCGCCCGCTGGAGATCCACCGGGTGGACCAGGCGCCGCCAGGTGTCGATGGTCGTGGGCATCAGCTCGTCGACCGTGTAACCCAGCATCTCCGCCCAGCGGGCGTTGATCTTCATGTCCCGGGTCTCCAGGTTGGACTCCCAGATGCCGGGGCGCGTGGCCTCCAGCACCCACTGCAGGCGCTGGCGTTCTTCGCGCAAGGCGCTCTCGGCGTCCGCGAACGACGTGACATCGGAATAGGTGCGAACCATGCCGCCATCGTCCAGCTGTCGGGTGGCGATCTCCAGCACCTTGCCGTCTTGCGTGTGCCGGAAATAGCGCGGGGGTGGCGGCACCTCCGGTTCGCGACCGATCAGGGGCCGCACGGATGCCTCGACCAGCGCAAAGTTCTCGCCGAAATCGCCGCGCGCGGTCTGGAAGGCGACCACCTCCTTGTAGTGCGGTTGACTGGCCAGCAAGGCCTCGGGCAGGTCCAGCAGTTCCAGCAGGCGGCGGTTGTGGAACCGGATTCGGCCCTCGGCATCCACCATGACCAGCCCCTGGCTCATGCTGTCGAAGGTCAGCTGCAGGGCCGCCGTCCGTTCCGACAGCAGCTCGCCCGTGGCCTGCAACTGTTCGCGTGCGCGCCGGCGCTCCATGTGTTCGCGCCAGGCCAGCACCAGCTGACGCACTGTGCCCAGCACGGGCTGAAGAAACTCGACGTCGCGTTTGCTGTAGCCGCCCGGCTGGTTGGCCAGGCCGATCAGGGCCACCAGCTGGTCGCCAGCCTTCAGTGGCACACCCAGAAACGTCCGCAGCGGCGGATGCCCTGGCGGCGTGCCACTGGCCCTCGGGTCGTTGGCCACGTCATTGGCGATCACCACCTCTCCGGTACGCAAGGCGTGTCCGAACAGCGTATCGAGATTGTGGAACTCCAGGCCTTCGACCATCTCCTGCCGGTACTTGTTGCGCGAGGCCTCGTCCCAGGAAATGTCCGTCAGGGCATAAGCCTTCATGTAGGGCTGCCCGTCGCTGTCATGCAGGACCTCGCCGACAAAGCCATAGGCGCTGTCCGCCGCTGTCAGCAGCGCGGTCAGCAGGCCTTCGAACACCTTGCGCTTGTCGTCGGCCTCGATGTAGAGAGACTGTGCATGACGCACCGCCTCCAGCATGCGGTGCTGTCGTTGCAGCCGCTCCTGGGCCCGTATTTCCTGCGTCACGTCGGACAGGAATCCGTACCAGATCACGGCGTCTTCATCCGTGCGTTCGGGCACCGCCTCGGCCTGGCACCAGCGCAGACCTCGCCTGGGCAGGTTGACCCGGAACCGGTGGCGCCAGGTGCTCAGGTCCGTCCCGGCCTTCCCCAGGGTCAGGAGCATATCCGGCAGATCGTCGGGGTGTATCCGCTCCAGCACAGGCCGTATGCTGGCCAGGACGTCCCGGGGTTCCAGTTCGAAGATGTCACGGCAGGCTTCGCTGGCGTAGACGACGGAGGTGTGCCCGTCCGCGTCGACCCTGACCTGGTAGATCAGACCGGGCACGCGAGCTGCCATGTGGCGGATGAAGTGCAGTTGCTGCGCGCTCTCGATAGCGGCCGCCTTCTCTTCCGTGATGTCCTGCACGACGCCAAAGTCGGTCTCGGCCTGGCCGCCCACCTGGATACGTCCGATGCGGGTGCGGAACCAGCGCTTGCGGCCGTCCTCGCGCGTCCAGCGAAACTCCACCTCGCGCTCGTCCAGGGCCTGCCGTGCCGCCAGCCAGGCAGGCATGTCGTCCGCATGGATGCCGCCACGCCCCTGCGCCTTGCTCAGCACGTCCCGGGGCGCCATCCCGGCAATGGCAAACAGGCCGGGCGACCACAGCACGTCCGCATCGGCGGCCGCGTTGATCCAGTACCCCACATGGGCCATGCGCTCGGTGGCGCCGGCCAGTTCCACCTGCCGCTGCAGCGACTGGTTGGCCTGCCACAACGCCAGTTCCGATTCGTGCGCCTGGGTGATGTCCTCCAGGTAGACCAGCAGCACATCCTCCTGCCGGTAGCGCGTCGCCGTGGTGTGCAGGCGCACCCGCCGGGGCAGCCCGTTTCCCAGACCCAGGGTGGTCTCGAACGCTTCATGCCGGAGCAGGCGTGCCACGTAGTCTTCCCGGCTGCTGCGGGTCTCCCAGTGACCCAGTTCGACGGTGGTGCGCCCGAGGGCGGCCTCCCGGGTCAGGCCGGTCAGTCGAACCCATGCATCGTTGACGGCCAGCAAGGTGCCGTCGCTGCGGCGGCTGACGCTGGCGGGCATGGGTGCCGCCAGGAACAGGTGTTCCCAGTCACCGTGGACACCGTCATCATCCCCGCCGGCGCGCGAGGGAGATCCGGCATCTGGATCGAAAGAAGTTGATGTCATCGACACGGGGCCCATGTTGCATGGCAGTCCAGACCAGGCGTCGCCGGACGCGTCGCCACAGGCCTTCGCTGCCCCGAGTTTATGTCCACATCTGCCCGGATGGACAGGCGCAACGACATCACGGAACGGATGTCAGCGCTGGCGGTTTTCGGACGTGCCGCATCCGGATGAATTTAAACTAGAATCGTTCTCATTCGCCACATCGGAAATATCCATGCAACTGCATACCTTTGCCACTGCCGTGCTGGCCCTGTCTGCCCTGACCACGGCCAGCCTGCCGGCGCATGCCCAGTCCGCCACGCCGGCCGCAGTGGCCAGCGCCGTCAACGACAAGGCCGTTGCCCACCATTACAGCGCGCTGGTCTACGCCAACTACAGTGACACCCTGGCTGCTGCCAGGGACATGCAGGCTGCCATCGCCGCGTTCGCCAAGGCCCCGTCCGCCGAAGGCATGGACACGGCCCGCAAGGCCTGGCTGGCGGCGCGCGAGTTCTATGGCCAGACCGAGGCCTTCCGCTTCTATGGCGGGCCGATCGACGACGACAACGGTCCCGAAGGCCAGATCAACGCCTGGCCGCTGGACGAAGCCTATGTGGACTACGTCGAAGGCAAGCCCGATGCCGGTCTCATCAACAACCCCAGGTTCAAGATCACCAAGGCCGCGCTGACCAAGGCCAACGAGCGCGGCGGCGAGGAGAACATCAGCGCTGGCTGGCACGCCATCGAATTTCTGCTGTGGGGCCAGGACCAGAGCGACACCGGCCCAGGCAACCGGAGCTTCGAGGACTACGTGGCTGGCAAAGGCAAGAACGCCGAACGCCGTGCCCAGTACCTGACCGTGGCCACCGAACTCCTGATCGACGATCTGGCCAGTGTGACCAGGGCATGGGCACCGGGCCAGAAAAATTACCGCGCCCAGTTTGACAAAGGGGACAGGGAATCGGTGCGCAAGATCATCGTCGGACTGGGCTCGCTCTCGCGCGGTGAACTCTCGGGCGAGCGCATGGAGGTGGCGCTGAACTCGCAGGATCAGGAGGACGAACACTCCTGCTTTTCCGACAACACCCACCGCGACGTGACCACCAACGCCCTAGGTATCCAGAACGTCTGGCTGGGCGAGTACCGGCAGCGCGACGGTCAGCTGCTCAAAGGCCCGGGCGTGCGCGACCTGGTCGCTGCCAGGAACCCGGTGCTGGCTGAAAAGACCACGGCACAGATCGCTGCGTCGGTCCAGGGTGCCAGTGCCATCCCCGCACCATTCGACCAGGCCATCATCAAAGGGTCGGCGGGTCGCGTGGTGGTCGAGAAAACGGTAGCCAGCCTGGTCGAGCAGTCGAAGCTGCTGGTCGAGTCCGCCTCGGCCATCGGCATCGCCAGACTGACGCTGGTCGCACCCTGAACGCCGATGTCTCCCTATCCCAAAGCCAGGCGTCTGACGCCAGCCATGGGGGCCGTTGCCATCGGCGCGGCGGTGCTGGCCCTGCACGGGCAGGCCAGCGCCGGACCCGATGCGGACCCGCTGGGCGAGAAGGTCGGCGGCGAAGGTACCGTGTTTGCCACCGGCCGCCAGTCGTTCTCTTTTCCGCTGGCCCACCTGAGCGATCCGGAGCGCACACGCTTCGTGATCGGCAATTCCTTTTTCAAGCGCAACTGGGTCGAGGCACCTGCCTCCACCACCGCGCGCGACGGACTCGGTCCGCACTTCATCGCGCGTTCCTGCGGCGCCTGCCACGACACGGACGGCCGGGGCGCCCCGCCCGACTGGCCCCTGACCCTCGGCCCCGAACCGGACAACACGGTGGCCCTGCTGATCCGGCTGTCCGTTCCCGGTAAACCCGCTCCGAATGCCGGCGTGCGGCCCGATCCAGTCTACGGCGACCAGTTCAACAATGCTGGCATCCAGGGCGTCAGGCCCGAAGGTCATGTCGAGATCCGCAGCACACCCATCCATGGCCGTTTTGCCGATGGCACGCGCTACACCCTGCACAAGCCCGAGTACCGGCTGACCCGGCTGGGCTACGGTCCGTTGGCCAATGGCGTGATGACCAGCCCGCGCATTGCGCCGCAGGTCATCGGCCTGGGCCTGATCGAGGCCATTCCCGAATCGGAGATCCTGGCCAATGCCCGCGACCAGGCCGCCACGCACGGCCCCATCAAGGGGCAGCCCAACCGCGTGTGGGATGCCTTCGCGCAGAAAGAGGTGGTCGGCCGCTTCGGCTGGAAAGCCAACACCGGTTCCGTGGCCCACCAGAGCGCCGGCGCTTTCAACGGCGACATGGGCATCACCACCAGCGTGTTCTGGCGCGAGGCCTGCACCGAGTCGCAGAAAGACTGCCTGGCGGCCCCGCATGGCGGTGGCCGGCGCACCGGCCGAGACGGCCTGATGCCCTCGGCCCAGGCCACCGCAACCGAGCCCGAGATCGACGATGAGACCCTGGGACACGTCATCTTCTACACCGCGACCCTGGCACCGCCGGCGCGGCGCAAACCCGACGATCCCCAGGTGCTGCGCGGTCAGGCGCTGTTCCACCAGGCCCAGTGCGCCACCTGCCATCGCCCCGCCTACACCACGGGTACACCGCCATTCCCGCAGTTCAGCACCGGCAAGGTGGCGGGCCAGCGGATCTGGCCCTACACCGACCTGTTGCTGCACGACATGGGGCCCGAACTGGCCGATGGTCGCCCCGACTTCCTGGCCAGCGGACAACAGTGGAAGACGCCACCGCTGTGGGGCGTCGGCCTGATCCAGAGCGTCAACGGCCACCAGCGCCTGCTGCACGACGGGCGTGCCAACGGCGTACTGGAGGCGGTGCTCTGGCACGGCGGAGAAGCCTTGCCTGCCCGCGACCTGGTGCGTCAGATGAACGCCAGGGACCGCGACGCCCTGGTGAAGTTTGTGGAATCGCTCTGATGAACCGTACCATGTCACCCACCCGCCGACAGGCGCTGGCCCTGCTGGCCGGCACCATGACCCTGGCCACCACGCCCGCGTGGTCCCAGGCCGCCGTGACGGCCTTTCCCTATTACAGCGGTGAACAAGCCCTGCAAGGGCTGTACGGACACCACCTGCCTCCGCTGGCAAGCGCCTTCGAGACCGAGGCCCAGGCCCTGACCGCTGTTGCGCGCCAGCACTGTGCAGGGACGGCGTCGGCTGACGCGGTGCTGGTGGCCTGGCGTCGCGCCCTGCTGGCCTGGCAGATCCTGTCCTCGCCGGCCCTCGGGCCGGTCGTCGAACGCCGTTCGCAGCGCTTGGTCGACTTCTGGCCAGCGCGCCCGGCCCTGCTGCAAAAGGCCCTGGCGCGCGCACCGCAGACCCTGGCGGACATGGAACGCGTCGGATCGCCGGCGAAGGGCTTTCCGGCCATGGAGCTGTTGCTCTCCGGTGAACAGGGCACCCCGCCATGTCCCTTCCTGGCGCTGGTGGCGCAAGGCATCGAGGTTGAAGCCACCGCGTTGCACGCCGGTTTCGCGTCCGCTGCAACGAGGGACTGGACGGACGACGAGGAGGTGGCCCGCACCGCCTTTGCCGAGTGGATCAACCAGTGGCTGGGCGGCCTCGAACGCCTGCGCTGGACATTCATCGAGCAGCCGGTCCAGCGTGCGAGCACGACGGGCAACGGACGCCCACCCGAGTTCGCTCGCCGGACGGGCCCGGACAACGTGGCCGAATGGCAGACGCAATGGCGGGCACTGCACACCCAGGCGCGCCTGGCGCCCGGACCGACGTCCCGGCCACCGCAACCGGGACAGGACCTGATCCCGATCGAAGCCCTCCTGATGGGCAAGGGCCACATCGCCCTGGCCCGGCGCTGGGCACAGGTGCTGGACATGGCTGACGCTGCGATGCAGGCCCTGCCGGCACAACCGGCCGGCGCAGAACTGATGGCGCTGTCAAAGACGCTCAAAAGCGTCACCACGCTGTACCAGGGCGAAGTGGCCTCCGCGCTCGATGTTCCACTGGGGTTTTCCGATGCCGACGGGGATTAGAAGAATGCCCCCTGCGAAACCGGTTTCGCTGTGGCCACTTGACACAGGCGTTTCGCGCCGGACGCTCATGTTGATGGCGGGTGGGCTGGCCTTGATGCCGGCTGCCCGTGCGAACTCGGCGAACGCGACGCTGGTCGCTGCCTGGCAGGACCGGGACGATCAGCACATCGGTCTGCTGTCGGTGGGCGAGACGGCCTGGTCGGTGCAGCGTTCACTGAAGGTGCCGACGCGCGCGCATGGTCTTTTCAGCGAACCCGATGGTCATGTGCTGGCGGTGGCGCGCCGGCCCGGCGACTGGCTGTTGCGCTGGCACCCGGCCAGCGGCAAGACCCAGTGGCACTGGATTGATGGCGACCGCCGCTTCAATGGTCATGTCATCACCAGCCAGGACGCGCAATCTCTCTGGACCACTGAAACCGATCTGGACACCGCACAAGGCGTGATCGGGGTACGCGATGTCCGCACGCTGGAGAAAGCCGGCGAATGGCCGACACACGGTATGGACCCCCACCAGTTGCTGGCGCTGCCGCAGGCAGCGGGCGAATTTCCGGCCGGCACGCTGATGGTCGCCAATGGCGGCATCCCCACCCTACCGGAGACCGGCCGCAGCAAGCGGCACATCGACCGCATGGATGCCTCACTGGTGGCGTTGCACCCTGCCACCGGCGCGCTGCTGGGCCAATGGCGGCTGGCTGATCCGTACCTGAGCATCCGCCATCTGGCCTGGAACGCCACATCCCGGACACTCGGCATCGCATTGCAGTCCGAGCACCCGGAACCGGCCATGCAGGACGCCGCACCGGTACTGGCCACCTGGGATGGTCGCGGTCTTCGTGCGACCAGCGGCCAGCCGCCCATGGCCGGCTACGGCGGGGACATCTGCGCCCTGCCTGACGGTGGCTTCGGCGTCAGCTGTCCACGCAAGGGCCGGGTGGCCCTGTTCGACACCAACGGAACCTGGCGCCATGACCTGCACCATCCGGAAGCCTGCGCCCTGACCGCTGAATCCGGACAGTGGTGGCTGGCCAGTAGCCGGGCCGCCGCCGGCCTGCGCCAGGGCACTGCCACCCGCCCGGACGCCGCCACCACAAGCGCCGCGCCGAAGCCAATGGCCGATGCCCTGATCGACAACCACTGGGTCAGCTACCACGGCTGACAAGCAATCAGTATTGCTTATATGCCTTGTTGATGTAAAAATTCATACATTAACAATGTGTACCAATGGCATCCAAACGATCACTCTCAGCGGCAGACCAGCAGCGCTTTCGTGAACTGCTGCAATCCGCCACCATCGGCGCCCTGATGGACTCCCGTCGGTGGGAACCGGGTGATCTGGCGTTCCAGGGCGGCACCTGCCTGCACCTGGCCCACGGATCGGCTCGCTTCAGCGAGGACCTGGACTTCATGGTCCGTGGCGGCTTGTCGCTGGTTGGACTGTCCAGGGAGGTGCAACGTCGGTTGCAGCATCTGCCTGGCGTTCCCGCCGACATGGCGGTGACCGTCTCGGACGCCAGGGACAATCGCAACCCTCACGCCTTCATGGTGACCCTGGGCGGGCCAGGCGTGATCGGGTCTGCAAAGGTCAAGATCGAACTGTGGTCGACCAGCCAGGAAGCCATGCAGTCTCTGAAACTGCTGATCAAGTCGATTCCATCGCCCACCGGTGCCCAGGCCTTCGTCCCGACACTGGCGCTCAATGAAGTGCTGGCCGACAAGGTGTATGCCCTGGGCGCGCGCGAACGCATCAAACCGCGGGACATTTTCGACCTGTGGTGGTTGAGCGACCAGAAAGCTATGACGGTCGATGCCGATGCGCTGATCCGCCGACTCGCCATTTACCCACTCAAAGACGGTGATCAGGCACAGACCGCTACACGTTGGCTGGCTTCGGCGCGCGAGCACCTGGATCGTTTGCGCGCACCTCGGACAGCCGCTTTCGTTTCGGCCGACCTGGCGCGCTGGCTGCCTTCGAGCTGGAAGATGGATCCCGTCGTGGCCGCTTCAATGACGGCTACATCGGCGAGCTTGCTCGAGCGCGGCCTGGAGATCATGGAAGCAGCGTACCCTCCGGCAGCGTGCGCGCGACCCGAGCGGAGTTGAACATGTCTGCAAAGACCTACACGTCGGCTGTGGACCGCCTGAAGGAACTGCCGGAGGTGTTTACAGGGACGGACCTGAACATGGTGTTCGGCTGGACCTCTGGCATTTCATCGACCTACCTGGCCAACTGGCGACGCGCCGGCCTGGTGAGGTCCTTGGGAGGGCGCTCGGACGTGCACATGAATCGGGTGGTCAACCCGAAGGTGAATCCAGAGACGGCCCTGCGCCGTGCGTACCCTCAGTCCGTAAAGGTCGGAGTGGATATTCTGCGCGAGGCCGGCTGGACCACCCAGATTCCGACTCGGCCAGAGGTGGCCGTGCCGCAGTCAGGTCCTGTCTACTCCGTGGAGGATTTCGATCTGGTGGCCAGAAGCGATGCCTGGTTCGAACGGGTGCGCCCTGGGATGGAGAATGCCCCGGCGGCCATTGCCCGGTTGCGCCCTGCGTGGGCGCTGGCCGACATGATCGCAAGGGCCCAGGATCGCCGTGTTCGCAGTCCATGGTTGCTCGACCCGCAAGACATCGACCTTGAGGCTGCGGCAGCCGACAAGGATATGGAAAAAGCGCTGGCTGCCTTCGGACTGGATCCGCAGTGCTTCAGCCCTGACGGCTACGCGGACCTGTATGACGGCCTGCAGATGCGCCCTCACCCGCGCGATGAGATCACTGGGTCATCGTCATGATGACGTGGGGTTGTGCCATCCTGAGTCCCAAATGACAGCTTGAAGATTTAGAATGCGCAATTCGATTCCACATTGCAAGATCAACCGCGGAGACAAGCCATGAGTACCGACAGCCGCCAGGAGACCCGTCGCGCCGAGTTGCGCGCTGCAGCCCTCGACTACCACGAGAAGCCGGTACCTGGCAAAGTGGCCATTGCCGCCACCAAGCAGATGACCAACCAGCGGGACCTGGCCCTGGCCTACTCCCCCGGCGTTGCCGCCCCCTGCGAGGAAATCGTGGCTGACCCGGTCAACGCGTTCAAGTACACCAGCCGGGGCAACCTGGTGGCCGTCATCACCAACGGCACGGCCGTGCTCGGACTGGGCGACATCGGCCCGCTGGCGGCCAAGCCGGTGATGGAAGGCAAGGGCGTCCTGTTCAAGAAATTTTCCGGCATCGACGTGTTCGACCTCGAAGTCAACGAGAAGGATCCGGACAGACTGGTCGAGATCATCGCCGCCCTCGAACCCACGTTTGGCGGCGTCAACCTGGAAGACATCAAGGCGCCCGACTGCTTCTACATCGAGCGCAAGCTGCGCGAGCGCATGAAGATCCCGGTTTTCCATGACGACCAGCACGGCACCGCCATCGTGGTCGGTGCGGCCTTCCTGAATGGCCTGAAAGTGGTCGGCAAGGACATCAAGACCGTCAAGCTGGTGACCTCTGGTGCCGGCGCTGCGGCACTCGCCTGCATCCAGCTGCTGGTCAAGCTGGGCCTGCCGCGCGAGAACATCTGGGTGACCGACCTGGCCGGCGTGGTCTATGAAGGCCGCACCGAACTCATGGACCCGGACAAGGCCGTGTTTGCCCAGAAGACCAGCCAGCGCACCCTGACCGAGGCCATCGAGGGCGCCGACGTTTTCCTGGGCCTGTCGGCTGGCGGCGTGCTCAAGCAGGACATGGTCGCGAAGATGGCCGCTCGTCCGCTGATCTTCGCCCTGGCCAATCCCAATCCGGAAATCCTGCCCGAAGATGTCCAGGCGGTGCGTGACGACGCCATCATGGCCACCGGCCGCACCGACTACCCGAACCAGGTCAACAACGTCCTGTGCTTCCCCTACATCTTCCGGGGTGCACTGGACTGTGGCGCCACCACCATCACCGACGAGATGGAGATCGCCGCGGTGCATGCCATCGCCGAGCTGGCCCAGGCCGAGCAGAGCGAAGTGGTGGCCGCAGCCTATGCGGGCGAGAAGCTGGCCTTCGGCCCCGAGTACCTGATTCCCAAGCCCTTCGATCCGCGCCTGATGATGAAGATCGCACCGGCGGTGGCGCAGGCCGCGGCCGACAGTGGCGTTGCCCTGCGGCCGGTGACCGACATGGCTGTCTACCGCGAGAAGCTGCAAAGCTTCGTGTTTGCCTCCGGCACCATCATGAAACCCATCTACGCCGCGGCCAAGACCGCGCAGCGCAAGCGGGTGGCCTATGCCGAAGGCGAAGAGGAACGCGTGCTGCGCGCCTGTCAGATCGTGGTCGACGAAGGCCTGGCCCGGCCCACCCTGGTCGGACGCCCGTCCATCATCGCGCAACGCATCGAGCAGTTCGGCCTGCGCCTGAAGCAGGACCTGGACTACGACGTGGTCAACGTCGAGCAGGATCACCGCTATCGCGAGTTCTGGCAGACCTACCACCAGCTGATGGAGCGCCGCGGCGTGACCGCCCAGCTGGCCAAGATCGAGATGCGCCGGCGCCTGACCCTGATCAGCACCATGCTGCTGCGCACGGGCGAAGTCGACGGCATGATCTGCGGCACCTGGGGCAACACCCACCTGCACCTGGACTACATCGACCAGGTGATCGGCAAGCGCGAGTCGGCGCACTGCTATGCCGCCATGAATGCCCTGATGCTGCCCGGGCGCCAGGTGTTCCTGGTCGACACCCACATCAACTACGACCCCAGCGCGGCCGAACTGGCCGAGATCACCCAGATGGCGGCGCGCAAGATCAAGCGCTTCGGCATCACGCCCAAGGCAGCCCTGATCTCGCATTCCAACTTCGGCTCCAGCAACCAGCCCAGCGCAGTCAAGATGCGTGAGACCCTGGAGATCCTGCGCCGCGACGCCCCGTGGCTGGAAGTCGACGGCGAAATGCACGGCGACCTCGCGCTGGACGCCGAAGCCCGCACGGCCCTGATGCCCCGCTCGACGCTGACCGGCGACGCCAACCTGCTGGTGTGCCCCAACATCGACGCCGCCAACATTGCCTACAACCTGCTCAAGACGGCCGCCGGCGGCAACATCGCCATCGGCCCGATGTTGCTGGGTGTGGCCAAACCGGCGCACATTCTCACGCCCAGTGCCACCGTTCGCCGGATTGTCAACATGACGGCCTTGACAGTGGCCGAGGTGAACGTTCCAAGATAAGCGCTGCGATAACAGCAAGCACTAACTTAATTTCCGCCATTCACCCCCAGGGCCCTGCCTGTTTATTCAGCAGGGCCTTGCTTTTTTGCACCACTTCGGGCACACTTGCGGCCTGATTCACAGGGTAAACCCGCCCCCGATCAGGCGCCTGAAAGCGCCCGGCCAGAGGCGGGTTGCCCGCATAAGGAGCAGGGGAATCCATGGCTTTCTGGCAAGCCCGGCGACACTGGAAACAGCCGCGGGCGGTCATTGCAGGTGTGCTGGCAGCCGGACTGCTGGCCATGCTGGGCACCATTGTGGTGCAGGCCCGGACCCCCTCGACACCGGTATTTCCCGGGTCGGCCGTCGCCTCCATCCCCCTGTCCGGCCTGCCGGTGCAGGGTCGGGAGATGATGGACCTGATCCGGGCGGGTGGTCCGTTCCGATACGAAAAGGACGGCACCACCTTTGGCAACCGCGAGCGGCAGCTGCCCCGTGAAAAACGGGGTTTCTACCGCGAATACACGGTGCCCACGCCCGGGCTGCGTCACCGCGGGGCGAGGCGCATCGTGTGCGGCGGCCAGCAGCCCCGGGCTCCCGAAGCGTGCTATTACACCGAGGATCACTACAGCAGTTTCCGCCTGATCGTGGAATGAGCTGGCGCCTCGGACAGACCAAGAATTCTCAACCTTGACCTTTTGAAAGAGACACGGAGATGGACACGCCACTTCGTAACGTTCGCAGCAACATCGTCCAGTCGATCCGCGCCTACGGCGTCAAGGATCTGCAGGTCGCTGCCGAGCACCTGGGCCACCACTTCCTGTATGCCAACCTGGCCAAGGCCCAGAGCAAGCAGGACGTACTCGAGCTGATCGCGTCCCAGTACACCCTGCCGGCACACTTCGGCAAGAACTTCGATGCGCTCTACGACTGCATGACCGACCTGGTGCACAAGTCGGGCCCGCAGACCGGCTTCATCGTCGTGCTCGAACACATCCCGGCTCACGCCAAGTTCGACAAGGAAGCGCGCGAGCAGTTGCTGGACATCTTCCGCGATGCCGCCGACTACTGGAGCGACCGCAAGATCCCGTTCCGCTGCTTCTTCTCTTTCTCGGTGGCACGCGCCCCAAAGGGTGAGGAATCCGCCGCCATCGAAAGCGAAGAGCCCATGCCCACCGACAAGATCGTCGACGTGAGCCCGATGGCCCTGCGCATGAGCAGCCCGTTCAATGCGGGCTACTGGCTGACCGCTGCCTGAGCGCGGAGGTCGCCGCGCCGCCTGCGGCGTCACCCCTAACAGGAAGAAGCCGCTGCATCTGCAGCGGTTTTTTTCTTGCCGCCTTGCAGGCTATGGCCGAACCGCCTGGGCCAGCGAGACGTATTCGGCCACCGGCACTTCTTCGGCGCGGCGCTGCAGGTCGAAATCACCCGCGAATCCACGACCTTCCAGCCACTTGCCCAGGGTATTGCGCAGGATCTTGCGGCGCTGGCTGAAGGCCGTCTGCACCAGCTCGCTGTAGGTCCTGAAATCGATCGCCGGTGGCTGCGCCAGCGGCACCATGCGCACCACGGCACTGTCGACCCTGGGTGGCGGGTCGAAACTCTCGGGTGGCACGAACAGCACGTTCTCCATGGCATAGCGCCACTGCAGCATCACCGACAGACGTCCATAGTCCGCCGAGGCCGGTCGCGCCACCATGCGGTCGATCACTTCCTTCTGCAGCATGAAGTGCTGGTCCTGCACCACCGCCACATGGTCCAGCAGGTGGAACAGGATGGGACTGGAAATGTTGTAGGGCAGGTTGCCGACGACCCGGATCCTGCCCGCTGCACCCAGGCGCTCGGCCAGTCCCGTGAAGTCCACCTTGAGGACATCGGATTCGACCACGTCCAGCTGCGGATGGGCCCGCAGCCTGACCGCCAGGTCGCGGTCAAGTTCGATCACGGTCAGTCGGCCCAGCCGCTCGACCAGGGGTTGTGTCAGGGCCGCCAGGCCGGGGCCGATCTCGACCATGGGCTCACCGGGCTGCGGCGCAATCTCGTGCACGATGGCATCGATGATGGCGCTGTCACTCAGGAAGTGCTGGCCGAATCGCTTGCGGGGCAGGTGTTTCAAGGATCTGTGCCGGGCGTGACCGGATGCTCAGGGGCGCGGTGGGTCCCTGAATTCGACATAGGCACGGCCTCGCACGTCCTGGACCAGCGACTGCAGCGCTTCTTCTGCGCGCCGCTCGCGCAGCTGGCCACGAATCAGTTCGCGCTGCTCCTGGGTGGCCAGCTGGCGTTCGCGTCGCTGATCGACGCGGATCAGGTGGACGCCAAAACGGGACACCACCGGCTCGGAAACCTCGCCGGGCTTGAGCGCGTTCATCACCTGCTCGAACTCGGGCACGAACATGCCGGGCTCCGCCCAGCCCAGGTCGCCACCCTGACGGGCCGATCCGTCCTGGCTGTGCTCGCGTGCCAGGGCCTCGAATGTGGATTGACCAGATTGCAGCTGCTGGCGCAGCGACGCCAGGCGCTCGACCGCCTGGGCTTCGCTGAGCTGGGGTCCGGTGCGCAGCAGGATGTGGCTGGCCCGCGTCTGCAGCACCCGCGCATTGGCCGAATCGCCGTCCTGGCGACCGACGACCTTGAGCACATGGAATCCTGCCGGACTGCGGATCGGCCCGGCCACCTGTCCCACCGCCAGGTTGCGGGTGGACTGGACAAACAGCTCGGGCAGACGGCTGTAGGGGCGCATGCCGAATTCGCCGCCCGTGGCGCCTTCGCTGGCATCGGAGTAGGTCCGGGCAATGGCCGCAAAGTCGTCCCCCGCCCGGGCCCGCTCGGCCGCCTCGCGCGCGCGCGCCTCGAGCGAGCGCACCTGGGCCTCGCTGGCCGACTCCGGCACCTGCACCAGCACATGGCCGAGATTCACCGCGGGTTCACGCGAAGCCGTGGCCTGCAGGGCCCGCAAGGCGTCGTCGATGTCGGATTCGCTCACCTGCACGCGGCCGACTTCGCGCTCACGCAGGCGCTGCATCAGGATCTGGCGCCGCAGGTCTTCGCGAAAGGCCGTCTGGTCGATCCCTTCGGTCTTCAGCCGGCTGCGAAAGGCCTCCACGCTCAGGCTGTTCTGCGCCGCCACCGATTGTTCGGCCTGCAGCAGGGCGGCATCGTCGACCCGCACGCCGATCTCGACCGCGTGCTGGACCAGGGCCTTCTCGGACACCAGTTGATCCAGTGCCTGCTGCGCCAGCTGTTCGGCGGGTGGCAGCTGGACGCCGCGTTGCTGCAATTGCTGGCCCAGCCGCTGCGTGGCCTGCCGGACTTCATGGTTGGTGACCGGTTCGGCATTGACCAGGGCCACGATGAAATCGGCATCCACCGGTGTGGTCGGCCCCGCCCTCAGTGCCATGTTGGGCGACAGGCGCAGCCCCTGGGCCTGGGCCACGGGCCAGGCTGCGCCCCACAGGGCCAGGATCAGTCCGGCCAGCCGGGCACGGTTTCGGACGGGGTGGTGGCGGTCAGTCATAGTTTTCGAAACGGCTGGGCGGATTGACTTCTTCGCGCAGGTACTGGTAGCGCGGAATCTGGTCGGACAGGGTCTTCAGGGAGCTGCCACCCAGGCGCGAGAAGCCGCTGAACTCCAGCTGGAACAGCACCCGCTCGTTGGCCGAGCTGCTGTTGAGCTGGAGGCGTTCGAGGACAACGCGACCGATCCAGCAGCCGGCGTCGTATTCGAAGCCCGCCACCATGTCGATCACCTTCTTGTCCGGCACGCTGTAGTTCATGCGGCCCACGCTGTACCACTGGCCCGGGCCCAGGGCCTTGCCCTTGACCGGATCGGGGGCGCTGCCCAGCAGATCGGACAGGGGCCACTGCCAGCCGAAGTCGTACTGCTCGCTGACATCGTTCTGCAGCCGGTAGGTGACGCTGAGCAGGCGGTAGGGGCCGGGCATGTAGCGCGCCCCGAGGGTCGTGCGGACCGCAGCGTCGTCGCTGGGCCGGTAGCGCAGGTTCAGCTCGGTCGACCAGGTCGGGCTCCAGTTGACACGGGTGTGCAGCAGCACGTCGCTGTCGTGCTCGGTGATGGGCCGGCCACTGAGGGTGACGTTCTGGTCCTCGAGCAGAAAGCGCTGGGCCAGGCCGAGCCGCAGCAGCTCGCCGCCCGAATCCGGATCGAACAGCCGGCTGGTCACGCCCAGCGCGATGGCGCGGGTGTCGGTGATCCGGTCGTTGCCACCGATCGTGTGCTCGGTGAACATGGTCGAGAGGTTGAAGTCCCGGTTGCTCGAATCGTAGTTGGGCAGGGCGATCTGGTTCTTGTAGGGCGTCCAGGTGAAGAACGCCCGCGGCTCCAGGGTCTGGACGAAGCTGCGTCCGAAAAAGCTGGCCTGGCGCTCGAAGATCAGGCCGCTGTCGGTGCTGAAGGTCGGCAGGACGCGGCTGGCCGACAGGGACTGCCCGGCGGTGCCGGTGTAGTCGTAACGGGTGGCATGCAGCCTGAACTTCGGCTGGACGAACCAGCCGGGTGCCTGCCAGCGGCGGGTGATCTCGCCGACCGCCAGCGTGCGGTCGCCGCTGGTGGAGGTCTCCTCGCCCGTGGTGGCCAGGATGGAGCGCTCGAAGCGGGTGGCCTCGCCGCGGATCGACCAGTCCCAGCCCGAGAGACCGGCAATCGTCTGGTTGGTGCGGCGGTGCGCGAGGCTCAGGGTGGGCAGGCGGTCGAAAGGCGGCGTGATGCGCGAGTCCGGATCCTGCAGGGTCTGCCAGGCGTGCGCCCCCAGGCTGGCCGACCAGGGCCCCTGGGACCAGCCCAGGGTCGCTTCGCTGGCCAGCAGGCGAGACGTCAGCGAGCTCAGCGCCCGTGGATAGTCGCGCCAGTAGTTGTTGTCGCTCACGCGGTTGAGGTTGACGCGCAGCGACAGCGGCGAACGCAGGCCGATGGGCGACTGGATCATCTGGCGGTGCTGGAAGGCATAGGACCACCGGTCCTGGTCGCGCAGCTTGTCATCTGGCGTCCAGGCGGCCCGCAACTGGCCGGTGTAGCTCGGCTCCAGGTAGCGGAACTCGCCGCCCAGGTCGATGCCGCGCTTGCTCATGATGGTGGGATAGAGCGTGGCGTCGAAGTTGGGAGCCAGGTTCAGGTAATAGGGAACCGTCACCTCCAGACCGCTCTGGCTGTCCAGGCCGATGGAAGGCGGCAGCACGCCGGACTTGCGCTTGTCGGACAGCGGGAAGGTGAGGTACGGGGCGCCCAGGATGGGAACACCCTTGAACTCGATCACACCACCGACGGCCGTGCCCATTTCCTCGACGTTGTCCAGGTCGATCCGGCCGGCACGCACCAGCCAGTCCGGGTCCCAGGTGCCACCGCCAGGCGGGCGCGGGCAGGTCGAATAGCGGGCGTCGTGCACCTGCACATGGTCCTTGTCGAGAAACTCCAGGCGACTGGCATCGCCCTGGCCCTCGTTGCGCAGCAGTTCGAAGGTCGGCTGCTCGAACGTGCCCTTGTGGGTGTCGACGTTCATCTCCAGCGAAGGGCCCTGGAACCGGTCCCCGTTGCTGTTGACGAGCACGTTGCCGGTGGCGCGGGTCTGGCCGTCGCGGCGGTCGTATTCCAGGCGGTCGGCGCGGATGACCGTGTCATGGCGCCGCAGCTCGGCTTCGCCTTCGATGACCGTGGCGCCATCGGTCTG
This sequence comes from Burkholderiaceae bacterium, assembly GCA_041396505.1. Taxonomy (GTDB): domain Bacteria; phylum Pseudomonadota; class Gammaproteobacteria; order Burkholderiales; family Burkholderiaceae_C; genus Hydrogenophaga. The sequence goes on along the minus strand of JAWKYL010000008.1, from coordinate 324,585 downwards.
GCCCTCGATCTGCTCGCCGGAGACAAAAACCGGAGCGCGCTCGAGGGCTTCGGGCGTCAGGCTTTCTTCCAGCAGGGGGCTGGTCTGCAGTCGGATGGTCGGTGCCTCGCTCTGGGCCAGTGCCAGGCCAGGGACCACACCGGCACTCACCGCCAGAGCGGAGAGGATGCCGGGCAGGTGGCGGGCCAGCGGTGTGAGCGGGGTCGGCTTCTGGGAGGGTCTGTTCTTCACGGGCTTGGGCGTTGCAGGTCGCGGAAGGGACGGTCCTGAGGGCGCGGCCCGAGAACGAGCTGCTTTGTAGAATCCCGCCACATTATCCTACGACTGAACGGGGGACCGGCGGCGGGGCCGGACCCCGCTCCCGCGCACCCGCCAACTACCACCCGGATCCTTCCCAGCATGTCTTCCGCCAACCCCGTGTCCTCGTCCGTGGAATGGTCCGATCCGGACCGCCGGCAGCGCTTCATGCTCTGGGTCGAAGCGCTCGCCCGGGAGCACGGCCTGGTGCCGGCCAGCCTGCGGCCGGCGTCGGCCGACGCCAGTTTTCGCCGTTACCTGCGCATCGACACGACCGGTGGCGACAGCCGGATCATCATGGACGCGCCACCCGATCGCGAGGACTGCCGGCCCTTTGTCCATGTGGCCGGCCTCATGCAGCATGCCGGCCTGCTGGTGCCGGACATCCTGGCCTGGGACGAGCCCAACGGCTTCATGCTGCTGACCGACCTCGGGTCGCAGACCATGATGGAGCAGATCGACGTAACCGATCCGCAGGCCAACCAGGCGCGCTATCTCCAGGCCGTCGACACCCTGCTGGCCTGGCAACTGGCCTCGAAGCCGGGCGAGCTGCCGCCCTATGACGAGGCCTTGCTGCGCCGCGAACTGCAGCTGTTTCCCGACTGGTACCTGGGCAGGTACCGGCAGGTCGCGGTGGAGGGCAGGCTCGCAGCGACACTGCAGACGAGCTTCGACACCATCGTGGCGCGCTGCCTGGCCCAGCCCACGGTCCATGTGCACCGGGACTTCATGCCCCGGAACCTGATGATCCCCCACGCTCCGCCGCTGCGCGGGTCGCTGCCTGATCGCACGCCTGCGCAGCTGCTGGGGGTGCTGGATTTCCAGGACGCGGTGCATGGCCCGATCACCTACGACATCGCCAGCCTGATGCGCGACGCTTTCCTGAGCTGGGAAGAAGATTTCGTCATCGACGTCACCGTGCGGTACTGGGAGAAGGCGCGCAAGGCCGGCCTGATGGATTTCGAGGACTGGCACAGCGATTTCGGCGCCTTCTACCGGGCGGTTGAGTGGATGGGGCTGCAGCGGCACCTGAAAGTGGCCGGCATCTTTGCGCGACTGACCCTGCGCGACGGCAAACCGAAGTACCTGGCGGACGCGCCGCGTTTCATCGGCTACATCCGTGCCACCGCACACCGCTACCGCGAGCTCGCACCGCTGCTGCGGCTGGTCGACGAGGTCGAGGGCCTGCAGGCGGCCAGCGGATTTGCGTTCGGGCGCGTCTGATCGCTGTCGACCCGATGCCGCGCTACCACTGCCCCGTCCCGCTGCACGCCGGCGCCGAACTGGCGCTGCCGCCCGCCGCTGCGCGCCATGTGCAGGTGCTGCGCCACCAGCCCGGCGACCCCATCACGCTGTTCAATGGCGAGGGCGGACAGTGGAGCGCCATCATCCTGCGCATGGGCCGCAGTGACGTCGTGGTGCAGGTCGACAGCTTCGACGCCGTCGAGCGCGAGCCGGCCCGCCGCGTCCACCTGGCCCTGGGTATGCCGGCCAACGAGCGCATGGACTGGCTGGTGGAAAAGGCCGCCGAACTGGGCGTGGCCGGCATCCAGCCGCTGCACACCGCCCACAGCGTGCTGCGCCTGAGCGGCGAGCGTGCCGTCAAGAAGCAGGCGCACTGGCAATCGGTCGCCGTGGCCGCCTGCGAGCAGTGCGGTGGCAACCGGGTGCCGGCGGTGCAGCCGGTCCGCGAGTGTGGCGCGTGGCTGGACAGCAGCGCCACGGTGGACGGCCTGCGCTGCGTCCTGTCGCTGGCGGACGGCAGTCGCCCTCTGGCCACCGTGCTGCGCGAGCATCCGGCCGCCACGACCGTCACCTTTCTCAGCGGACCCGAGGGTGGACTGAATGCCGGCGAAGAATCCCGCGCGCTGGCCACTGGCTTCGTCCCGGTCAGTCTGGGGCCGCGCGTCCTGCGCGCCGAAACGGCCGCCCTGGCCGCACTGACCCTGGCCCTGGCGGGCTGAGGCGACAGCACGTCCGACGAGGGCGTTGTATAAACAGAGGCTTATGAACAAAAACCTCTGGCTGCTGGCCGCCGCACAAGGCCTGTTCCTGACCAACAACGTGGTCTTCATCGCCATCAACGGTCTGGTCGGCCTGAGCCTGGCGCCGCTGGGCTGGATGGCCACGCTGCCGGTGATGGGTTACGTGGTCGGCGGCGCCCTGTCCACGCCGCTGGTGGCCCGGACGCAGACGGCCCTGGGTCGCAAGGGTTCATTTCAGATCGGCCTGCTGGTGGCCCTGGGCTCGGCCCTGTTGTGCTACTGGGCGGCCATGGACAAGAATTTCTGGCTGCTGGTGGCCTCCACGGTGATTGCCGGCTATTACAGCGCCAACGGCCAGCTCTACCGTTTTGCGGCGGCCGAGCTGTCGACGCCGGAGTTCCGTGAAAAGGCCGTCTCCCTGGTGCTGGCCGGCGGTCTGGTGGGCGCGGTGCTCGGCCCGAATCTGGCCAGCCGCACGCGCAACCTGCTGGAGGTTCCGTTTGCCGGAGCTTACCTGGCCCTGGCCGTGGTGGCCCTGTTGTCCATGGCGATCATGTCCTTCATGAAGTTCCCACCGCTGCCACCCCGCAAGGCCGACGCAGACAAGGGGCGGCCGCTGTCCCAGATCATGAGGCAGCCAGCCTTCATCGTCGCCACAGCAGGCGCCGCGCTGGGCTACGGCGTGATGAACCTGCTGATGGCTGCCACGCCGCTGGCGATGGATGTGTGCGGTTTCGAGTTCGACGACGCAGCCTTGGTGCTGGAGTGGCACGTGATCGGCATGTTTGCGCCGGGCTTCTTCACCGGTCACCTGATCAGGCGTTTCGGCGTGCTGACCATCATGGGCGTGGGCGTCCTGCTGAACATCGCCTGCATCCTGATCGCGCTCTCGGGCGTGGACCTGCACCAGTTCCTGATCGCGCTGTTCCTGCTGGGCGTGGGGTGGAATTTCCTGTTCACCGGCAGCACCACGCTGTCGCTTCAGGCCTACAGGCCTGAGGAAAAAGACCGCGCACAGGCTGCCATCAACTTTTTTGTTTTTGCCGTGATGGCGGTGACCTCGTTCGCCTCCGGCGCCCTCGTGACCACCCAGGGCTGGACCCTGCTGAACCTGGGGTCGCTGCTGCCGGTGGCGCTGACCGGACTGTCCCTGGCATGGCTTGCCTGGTTGCGCCGTCAGGCCCAGAATGCCTCCTGACTCCGGCAAACCGGGGCAGGGCATGCGCGGGAATCGGCCTGGCGCAGCCCGCCAACCACAGGGAACACGAAGATGGGTCTTCTCGACAGCCTGATCGGCGCCGCCACGCAAGGCGCCATGGAATCCATGCAGGGCGATCGCAGCCAGGCCGGCGCGGCTTCGGCCGGCGGCCTCAATCCGCAGATGATCATGGGCCTGGTCACACTGGTGCTGAACAATGCCGGCGGCCTGCAAGGTCTGCTGGCCAAACTCCAGTCGGCGGGGCTGGGCCAGCAGGCGCAGTCCTGGGTCGGTACCGGTGCCAACCAGCCCGTGGCGCCCGATGCCCTGGGCGGTGCCCTGGGGCCGGATCTCATGGGCATGATCGCCAGCCAGCTGGGTGGCAGCACGCAACAGGCATCGGCCACCATGGCCGACTTGCTGCCCGACCTGATTGACCGCGTCACGCCCCAAGGCCAGATGCCGGCCGATGACGGTCTGGGCGCCCTGGGTGCCCTGCTCGGCGGCGGTCAGTCCGGCTCGCCCGGCGCGGCCGATCTGATGGGCATGCTCGGCGGCATGCTGGGCCGGCGCTGATCGCCAGCCACCGACCTCAGGCCGCCGACCGGGGTGCCGGGGCCTGCTGGTCGAGCCACTGCTTCAGGCAGGCATAGACGGGCGAGGGGTCGACCTCGTTGAAGATCTCGTGGTACAGCCGGTCGAAGCAATGCGTAGTGACCCGGTTCGCCGGGGCTGCGGCGGCAAATGCGCGGCTGCCCGCGGGGCGGACCAGATAGTCCTCGCCGGCGTACATCAGCAGCGTGGGCACCTGCCAGTGGGGCGCCGATGCCAGCACATGCGGTCCGTTGCTGTCGATGAAGGTCGCCAGGCGGGCCGAGATCCGGTCGTGCACCAGCTTGTCACCCTGGTAGGCCTGCACGACCGCTTCGCTGTGCGAAATGCGGCGTGGGTCCAGTCCGTTCGGCAGTGTCAGGTTGGGCGCCACACGGTACAGCACGCGGATGAGTTTCTTCATCAGAGCCGAAATGCCGGCGTCGAATGCCGGTGACGAGAGGACCAGTCGATCGACCTTCGCCATCTTGCGCTGGACGAACGTGGCGGCCAGCAATCCCCCCATGCTGTGTCCCAGGAGGATGAGCGGACAGGACCAGGGTTCGGCGATATGGTGTCGCGTATCGTCCACCACTTCGGCCAGGTCGTGAAGCAGCTGGTCATCGCGCGGCAGCACACCGCGCTGTCCGCCGGATTCCCCGTGCCCGCGCTGGTCGTACGCCCGGACGGCAAAGCCCCATTCGTTCAGGCGCTGGGCCAGCGGGTCGTAGCGCCAGGCGTGCTCGCCCAGTCCGTGGACGATGAGCACCACGCCGCGCGGACGCCAGCGAATGGGCAACGGCCAGTCGTAGAGGGCCAGGTTCAGTCCGTCTTCGAGCGTGAACGGCGCTTGGGTGGTGTCAGACATGGTGCGGAAAAGGGGGCGCCGCAGGGCGTCAGGGCATGCGGGCCAGGACCTGGGCCACCGACGCCGTCAGCCGGCGGGCGTAGTCCAGATGCAGGAATTCGTTGGGTCCGTGGGCATTGCTGCGGGGGCCGAGAACGCCACAGACCATCATCTGCGCCGCCGGAAAGCCCTGGCTGAGCATGTTCATCAGGGGAATGGTGCCACCCTGGCCGATGGTGCCGCAGTCGGCGCCGAAGTGGGCCCGGGATGCATTCTGCAGGGCCTGCTCGAACCATGGGGCGGTCGTGGGGGCGTTCCAGCCGCTGGCCGATCCCTCCGGCGAGAACGTGACCCGTGCCTGATAGGGCGCGTTGTCTTCCAGCAGGGTCTTGAGCTGCTGGACGGCCTGGGACGCATCCACCAGAGGGGGCAGGCGCAGGCTGAGCTTGAACGCGGTGTAGGGTCGCAGCACGTTGCCGGCGTCCTTGAGGGCCGGGAAACCGTCGGCTCCGGTCACCGACAGGGTGGGGCGCCAGGTGCGGTTGAGCAGGGCTTCGACCGGATCGGTGGTGGTCGGCAGCGCAAAGGCGGTGGAACCACCGCAGTCGTGGTGGGCCCAGGGGAAGCGCTTGTACAGTTCGTCGCCCAGGATGGCGGCGGTCTGGTGCGCCTGTGCGATGCGTTCGGCCGGCACCTCGCAGTGGAAGCCGGCGGGCAGCAGGCGCCCGGTGGCGCTGTCTTCCAGGCGATCGAGCACCTGCCGCATGATGCGAAAACTCGAGGGCACCAGGCCAGACGCATCGCCCGAGTGGATGCCTTCGGTCAGGATCTCGACCTTGAGCACGCCGCTGGCCATGCCGCGCAGGCTGGTGGTCAGCCAGAGCTGATCGTAATTGCCGGCACCACTGTCCAGGCAGATGACCAGACCCACGTCACCCAGGCGCGGCCGCAGGGCATCCACATAGGGCAGCAGGTCGCCCGACCCGCTTTCCTCGCAGGTCTCGATCAGGCCGACGATGCGCGGATGCGCCGCACCCTGCGCCTTCAGCGCCTGCACGGCGGCGATGCTGGCGTAGACCGCATAACCATCATCGGCGCCCCCGCGTCCATACAGCCGGCCGTCCTCGATCTTGGGCGTCCAGGGGCCCAGGTCGCTGCGCCAGCCGGTGAATTCAGGCTGCTTGTCCAGATGGCCGTACATGAGCGCGGTCTGGCCGGAGGCGGGCGCCGGTGTGCCGTCCCGGCCCTCGCAGGCGGGCACCTCGAAAAACAGCACCGGGGTCCGGGGTCGGCCCTGGGCGTCTTCCAGCCGGATGATCTCCAGTGTCAGCCCGGGCACCTGTTGTGCCGACACCCAGTCGGCCGCGTTCTGCAGGACCCGGTCCAGCAGGCCGGTGGCGGACCAGTCGGCATCGAACGCCGGCGACTTGGCCGGCACCTCGATGTACCGTATCAGCTCGGAGACGATGCGTTCGTCCCAGGCACGATTGACCAGGGACTGGGTGGCACTGGCATCAAGGGCCAGGGCCTGGGCGGGCAGACGGGCATTCATGGGCAAGCTCCACGCGCGCGCAGGCACGCGACATGGCAGCCAGTATAGGCAGATGCGGGCGCTCCGTGCTGCCGTCGGGGCAGCCAGGCGGGCCGGATGTCCGGCCGGCGATCAGGCCGCCGGGAGCCTGAAGGTGGACACCAGCGACGCCAGTTTCTGCGCCTGCTCTTGCAGACTGGCAGCCGCGGCCGCGCTCTGCTCGACCAGGGCGGCGTTCTGCTGCGTCATCTGGTCCAGGTTGCCCACGGCCTGGTTGACCTGGTCCATGCCCTGGGACTGCTCGTCGGCGGCGGTGGTGATGTCCCGGATGAAGGCGGACACCTGCTCGGCGTTGGTGACGATCTCGCCAATGGTGCTGCCGGCTTCGCCGACCAGACGCGTGCCGGCCTCGGCCCGCTCGACACTGCTGTCGATCAGGCCCTTGATCTCGCGTGCTGCCTGGGCGCTGCGCTGGGCCAGCGAGCGCACTTCGCCGGCCACGACCGCAAAGCCCCGACCCTGCTCGCCGGCACGGGCTGCTTCCACTGCGGCGTTGAGCGCCAGGATGTTGGTCTGGAAGGCAATGCCGTCGATCACGCCGATGATGTCGGCGATTTTCTGGCTGCTGCGGTTGATATCTTCCATGGTGGAGACCACCTCGCCCACCACTGCGCCACCACGGGCTGCCACCTCGGCATTGGCGACAGCCATCTGGCTGGCCTGGCGGGCGGCATCGGCGCTCTGGCGCACGGTGCCGTTGATCTGGTCGACGCTGGTGGCCGTCTGCTGCAGGTTGCCGGCCGCCTGTTCGGTGCGTTCGCTCAGGTCCTGGTTGCCCGAGGCGATCTCGGCGCTGGCGGTGTTGATGTACTCGGTGCTCTGTCGCAGCTCGCCCACGACCCGCGACAGAGACGCCTGCATGCCGCCCAGTGCGTCGGTGAGGCGGGTCAGCTCATCCCGGCCTTCCACCCGGACCTGGCTGGTCAGGTCGCCGCCGGCGATGGAGCGGGCCAGCGACTCGGCCTGCGCCAGTGGCCGGCAGATGCTCTGCATGTTGGCCAGCGTGGTGGGAACGACCACCAGACAGGCCAGAACCACGGCCAGGCCGAACCACTGGATCGTGCGCGTGCTGGTGCTGTCCATCGCAGAGGACAGAATGCCGGCCTCGCCCGCAATGATGGCATCCAGCGACGTCATGTCCTTGAGCAACTGGGCATAGGCGGTATGGGCGCGCTCCAGCATGCGATTGGCCACGGTGGCCGAATCGTAGGCCCCGGCTTCGATCTGCTTGATCACCGGTTGCACGGCCGCGGCGTAGTCCTGCACGTGCGCGTCCATGGACCTGACGACGGCGTTGTCCTCGTCGTCCTTGCCGCCCAGCATGTCGCCCATCTCCTTGCGCAGCCCGGTCAGGGTCTGCTCCCAGCGCATCCGGGCCAGCGAGAGCTGCTCGGGCGACTCGTAGTGGATGACCATGTCCTTTTCGTAGCGGCTCAGGTCGGCCAGGGCCAGGCGCATCCGTCCCAGCGCCTGGGTCTCGGCGAACGCATGGTCGACGAACTCGTCACCCAGGTGGCTGAGTTGCTGCATGCCCCACAGGCCCGAACCGCCGACGACACCCATCAGCGCCAGCACCACCCCGATCGCACCCAGCATGCGCATGCGGATCGAGAACTGCCTCATCAAGTTCAACAGGTTCACGTCATTCACCTCGTCCGATCGGACACTGCCTCAGAAGCTCTCCCATTCGCCTTCGGCAGCGGTGGCCGGAGCGGCGACCTTGCGCGCCGCGGGCGCCGCTGGCGTCACGGCGGCGGTAGCCGCTGCCGGTCGGCGGGGTGCTGCAGGTGCAGCGGCCTGGGTCGCCGGCGTGGCCGGCGTGGCCGGACGGGTCACGGCAGGTTTGGCTGGCGACGACACGGGCGAAGCGCCTGCCACGGTAGCCGTGCGCACAACCAGCGGGGCGTTCTGGGCCAGGCGGAAGACACGGATCACTTCGGCCAGACGCTGGGCCTGGTCCTTGAGGCTTTGCGCGGCAGCCGAACTCTGTTCGACCAGGGCAGCGTTCTGCTGCGTCATCTGGTCGAGCTGGTTGACCGCCGTGTTGACCTGGCCGATGCCCTCGCTCTGCTCGCCTGCGGCCGCCGTGATCTCACCGATGATGTCGGTCACGCGCTGCACCGAGCCGACGATCTCGCCCATGGTCTGGCCCGCTTCGCCCACCAGGCGGCTGCCCACCTCGACCTTGTCCACGCTGGTGCCGATCAGGCCTTTGATTTCCTTGGCCGCCTCGGCGCTGCGCTGCGCCAGGTTGCGCACCTCGCCAGCCACCACCGCAAAGCCGCGGCCCTGCTCGCCGGCGCGTGCCGCCTCCACCGCCGCGTTGAGCGCCAGGATGTTGGTCTGGAACGCGATGCCGTCGATGGTGCCGATGATGTCGTTGATCTTCTGGCTGCTCTGGTGGATCTCCTGCATGGTGGTGACCACCTGGCCCACCACCTCGCCGCCACGCACCGCCACTTCGGCCGCCGAGGCCGCCAGCTGGTTGGCCTGGCGGGCCGCATCGGCGCTGTTGCGCACGGTGCTGGTGAGTTCCTCCATGCTGGCCGCCGTCTCTTCCAGGTTGCTCGCCGCCTGTTCGGTGCGAGCGCTCAGGTCCTGGTTACCGGCCGCGATCTCCATCGACGCCGTGTTGATGCTGTCCGTCGCGCTGCGCACCTGGCCAACGGTGCTGACCAGCGAGTCCTTCATCTTGCCCAGAGCGCCGAGCAGCTCACCCAGTTCATCGCGCCGGCTGGACTGAACGTCGCGCGTCAGGTCACCACCGGCCACGGCATTGGCCGCTTCCACCGCTTCGCGCACCGGCCCGGTCACCGAGCGGGTGATGCGCCAGGACAGGACGATACCCAGCACAATGGCCAGGCCGGCCACGACTGCACTGATCATCAGCTGGGTGGCAATGCCACCGTGTACCTCGCGACGGGCCTCTTCCACCAGGTCGAGCTGCGACTGGCGCAACTGATCCATGGCCCCGAGGTAGCGCTCGGAGGCGGGCAGAAGGCCGTCCGACAGCAGGGCCGAGGCCTTGTCCCAGTCGCCACTGGACAGGGTGTCAAAGTAGCTCTTGCGCACATCGACATAGGCTTGGCGATGCTGGGCAATGTCGCCCAGCAGGGCGCGGCCGCGCTCGGATTCGATGGACGCGTCGAGGTCCTTCTGAAGCACGCTGATGCGTTCGCTGGTCTGCGCAATCTGGGGCTTGAAGAAGGCGTCGACGGCGGGATTGTTGTTCGACTTCGCCAGCGCCATCACCCGGTTGACGTTCAGGCGGGTGTGGGCTGCCCACTCTTCAGCCATGCCGACCCGCCGATCCATTTCAAGCATCCGGTCCATGTCGGTCCGCGCCTGGTTCAGGCCCTGGACCGCCAGCACCGCCAGCACCACCATGAGCAGCAGCACGCTGCCGAACGCCAGTCCCAGGCGTTGTCCGATTCGCAGATTGTTCACGTTCATTTCCTTTGCATTGCCCAACGCTCACGCGTTTCTCAGAAGCTTTCCCATTCGCCTTCGGCGCTGGCTGTCACCGCCTTGCCCGATGTCGCCACGGCGGCCTTGGGCGGGCGGACGGGCTGCGCCGGCGCGACCGCCGGGGTGGCCGGCGCCGTTGCCGCGGTGTGCGCCTTCGGCGCCTCGGAGCGGGGCGCCTGGACTGGCGTGTTCGGCCGTGGCGACGACGGTGCCGGTTTCGGCTGAATGGCGGAATGGCCCTCCAGGCGGAAGACACGGATCACCTCGGCCAGGCGCTGCGCCTGGTCCTTGAGGCTCTCGGCTGCGGCCGAACTCTGTTCGACCAGGGCGGCGTTCTGCTGCGTCATCTGATCGAGATGGTTGACCGCCGTGTTGACCTGGCCAATACCCTCGCTCTGCTCGCCTGCGGCCGCCGTGATCTCACCGATGATGTCGGTCACGCGCTGCACCGAGCCGACGATCTCGCCCATGGTCTGGCCCGCTTCGCCCACCAGGCGGCTGCCCACCTCGACCTTGTCCACGCTGGTGCCGATCAGGCCCTTGATTTCCTTGGCCGCCTCGGCGCTGCGCTGCGCCAGGTTGCGCACCTCGCCAGCCACCACCGCAAAGCCGCGGCCCTGCTCGCCGGCGCGTGCCGCCTCCACCGCCGCGTTGAGCGCCAGGATGTTGGTCTGGAACGCGATGCCGTCGATGGTGCCGATGATGTCGTTGATCTTCTGGCTGCTCTGGTGGATCTCCTGCATGGTGGTGACCACCTGGCCCACCACCTCGCCGCCACGCACCGCCACTTCGGCCGCCGAAGCCGCCAGCTGGTTGGCCTGGCGGGCCGCATCGGCGCTGTTGCGCACGGTGCTGGTGAGTTCCTCCATGCTGGCCGCCGTCTCTTCCAGGTTGCTCGCCGCCTGTTCGGTGCGTGCGCTCAGGTCCTGGTTGCCGGCCGCGATCTCCATCGACGCCGTGTTGATGCTGTCGGTCGCACCCCGCAACTGGCCGACGATGCCCGAGAAGCGCTGGCGCATGCCTTCCACTTCACTGATCAGCCGGCCAATTTCATCGGTACGGCCCGAGGTGAAGCCCCGGCTCAGATCCCCTTCAGCCACCGCGGTGACTGCCGTGGTCAGGTCGTGCAACGGCCGTGTGACGAGACGGCGGACCAGGGCAAACAGCGCCAGACCGATCACGATGGCCGCGACGCCCAGCAGGCCCCAGAAGACATAAATGGTCTGCCAGTGGGACACCATGGCCTCGTCGTCCGAGACCTCGGCCAGCACCCACCAGCCACCGGACTTGGCCTGGCGCTTGATCACCCATGGGTCGGCCATCTCCACGCCCAGCAGGGGCGTGGCCTCCTTGTAGAACGCGTTGGTCTCTTCCCGAAGACGGGTCAGCATGGCCTCGGCCTGCGGCTGCACCTCCAGCACTTTCTTGCCGGCCGCCGTCGGATGCACCACGAACACCGCCTCGGCGTTGCTCTGGCGCGGATCGATGACGTAGGTCGCACCGGTATCGAAGAAGCGGGCTTCCGAGACCACCTGTTCCAGGCTGGTCTGGAAATCCGTCATGTCGAAGCCGATGCTCAGGATCGCCACCACCTCGCCGGCCGCGTTCTTGATCGACTCGTAGTGCGTCATGTACGGCCGGCCGAACATCATGGTGCGGCCGGTGTAGTTCTTGCCTTCGAGCATCAGCGGATAGGCCGGATGGGTGCGCTCCAGCATGGAGCCATTGGCCCGTTCACCGTCCGCCTGCTTCAGCGACGTGGTGATGCGCTCGAAGTCGTCGCCCTTGCGCTGGAAAATCGAAGCCACGCCGCCGTTCTGCTCGTGAAACAGGTCCACTTCGGTAAAGTCGCCATTGAGCAGCATGCCCCAGCTGGTGAGCATCGTGCCGTCGGCACTCACCTCGAACACGTCGGCATACTTGCGCCGGAACGGCTTGTAGGCGCGATCGGTCATCAGCCGGGCCGTCAGGTCGAAGGCATCGATCGAGTCGGCCACCGACTGGGCCTTGTCACCCACCCAGAGAACGATGCGGTCACGCGAGCGGCCCTCGGCCACCATGGCCATGACACCGCTGGTGATCACCAGCACGGCCGCCAGCAGCGCCACGGATAGCAGGGCCACGCGTCGGGCCAGGGAACGGGTTGGATGGGTAGTCGTTGTCATGATTGTCTCCTCCGGCAAGGCACGGCTCTTTTATTGAAGGCTCTGGCTGGCGTCGATCAGCCCCATGTCCGCGCTGCCCATCAGCGCTTCGATGTCCATCAGAATCAGCATGCGTTCACCCACGCTGGCAATGCCGGTGATGAAGCTGGTGTCCACCGAGAGGTTCATCTCGGGTGCCGGTTTGATGAGGTCGCCCGACAGCTCCAGCACATCGGAGACCGAGTCGACCACCGCGCCGACCACCCGGCCACGCACGTTCAGCACGATCACGACGGTGAAGCCGTTGTATTCCACCTTCTCGCATCCGAGCTTGATGCGCAGGTCCACCACGGGAACGATCACACCGCGCAGGTTCACCACCCCCTTGATGAAGGACGGTGCATTGGCGATGCGCGTGGGCTCCTCGTAGGAGCGAATTTCCTGCACCCGCAGGATGTCGATGCCATATTCCTCCGCACCGAGGCGAAAGCTCAGGAATTCGGCGCTGCCGCTCTGTGCAGCGGCGTTCTGGGCGGCTTCGGCCCGGGTGCCGTGCGCAGCGGCGGGGTGTTCACGCAGGTCCATGAAAGACTCCTCAGGGAAAAGTGGGGTTTCTTGAATATCGGCCAGACCTGGCGGGACTGAAGCACCGATGAAAGGGGGAAACACCACGCATCCCTGAACTTGCGCCGGTGGTCGGCGCAAAGGGTCAGTACAGACTGCCCTGGAGCCGGAAGCCGCTGACCAGGGCGGCCATGCGGTCGGCCTGCTGACGCAGGCTGTCGGCCGCCGCCGCGCTCTCCTCGACCAGGGCGGCGTTCTGCTGGGTCACCTGGTCCAGCTGGGCCACCGCCTGGCCCACCTGCTCGATGCCGCTGGCCTGCTCCTGGCTGGCGACGGTGATGGACTCGATAAGTTCGGCCACGCGGGCCACCTGGCCAACCATGCGTTCGACGGCCTGGCCTGCATCCGCCACCTGGCCGGCACCGGCGTCGGCCTTCTCGACGCTGTCGCCGATGAGTTGCCGTATCTCGCGGGCCGCCTGCGCACTGCGCTGGGCCAGGCTGCGCACTTCGCCGGCCACCACGGCAAAGCCCCGACCCTGTTCGCCGGCCCGGGCGGCCTCCACGGCCGCGTTCAGCGCCAGGATGTTGGTCTGGAAGGCAATGCCGTCGATCACCCCGATGATGTCGGCGATGCGGCGCGCGCTCTGGTTGATGTCGTTCATGGTCGTGACCACCTGGGCCACCCGCTCACCCCCCTGGCGGGCCGCTTCGTTGGCCTGGCGCGCCAGGGCGGCCGCCTGCTGGGCGGTACCCGCGTTCTGCTGCACCGTGGAGGTCAACTCTTCCATCGACGCGGCGGTCTGTTCCAGGTTGCTGGCCTGCGACTCGGTGCGGGACGACAGGTCGGCGTTGCCGGTGGCAATCTGCGTGCTGCCGGTGGCAATGTGGTCGCTGCTCTCGCGCACCTCGGCGACCATGCGGCCGAGTGCCTGGTTCATGGTCCGCAGGGCGGCCAGCAGCTGGCCCGCCTCGTCGGCGCTGTCCGACTCGATGCTGGAGGTCAGATCGCCAGCCGCCACCGCCTGGGCCACCTGCACCGCGCGCCCCAGCGCCCGCGACGTGACGCTGGCCACCAGCCAGGCCAGCCAGCCCCCGAGCGCCGCCAACGCTGCCAGACCGGCGGCCAGCAGCCAGAGGTGGCGCCGGGCGTCGGCATCACGGGCCAGGATTTCATCGCGCAGCAGGGCAAATGACGCGTCGACCAGGGCAAACTGTGCGTCGATCTGCCGGGTGGTCGTTGCAAAGAACTCCGGTCCGGGCATCGTCAGCTCGGCCGGCTCCAGCACCGCCTTCTGCAGCAATGCCAGCGCCGCCTCGGCTTCACTCCAGGCCTGGCTCGCCAGCGGACCCAGGCGTTGCCCCATCGCCGGACTGGCCGCCACGGCCTTGTCCAGGTTGCGCCGGGCCTGCGCGAGGGCGGAGCGGGACATTTCGTTGAGCGCCGACAGTCGCGAGCGTTGTGCCTCGTCCAGCTGGCCACGGGACAGGGCCAGCGCACCCTGGGCACGGATCTGGCCCAGCGTCTCGGTCAGGCGCGGCAGATTCACAAGCACGGTCTGGATGAGAAAGTAGGTGTCGGCCGACGGATCCAGACTCATGCCAGACGCATCGGTGATGCCTTCGAGCAGCAGCAGTTGCCGGTCGATCAGCGCCGAGTGCTGCTGAAAGCTCTGCGGACCATTGACCTCACGCCCTCCGACGCGAGCGGCCAGGACCTTCCAGTCGCCCGCCAGGGCCTCCACCGCAGAGGTCAGGCGATCAACCTCCAGGCCGTCCAGCGACTTCGCCACCGCCGCCAGCGCCTCGCTCACCTCGTCCTGGCGCTGCCGTCGCTGACCGTCGAGATCCACATTGCCCCCCAGGACGTTGGCCGACAGCCCCCGGTGCTGCTGCGACTTCTGTACCAGCCTGAGCACCTGGCCAGCCGGATCCACGCCCAGCACCTCCCGTTGGGCGGCGCGCCAGGTGCCGAGTTCGGCCTGCACGGCCAGATAGGCCGGTATGCCGGCCAGCACGAGCGCAATCACGCCCAGCAAAAGAAACTTGTGGGCCAGCCTGAGTTGACCAATGAGGCGGTTCATAAGGCGCTCCGATGCGGATTGACGAGGTTGACAAGGGTTTTCCCGGATATCGGTCCGCATCAGACCTTCTGAACCCTGTGCGGCGCACCCTTGCGGTTTTCTTGACCTGCGTCAATTCGGACAGTGGCGTTGTTTCTTGCCGACTAGCAGAAGAACGCTTCCGCTTGTCTGCCGATTGCGGCCGTTCATTCGCTCCAACTGAAGACAGTGTTCGATTGTTCTAAATCAAACCCCAGGGTCCCCGATAAATCCGACATCCAACCCAGGAGGTCTCCCATGCGCAACAACCAGCCAGTCACCGGAAACGAATTCATCATTCCAGACGGCGTCACGCTCGTCTCGACCACCGACCTGCAGAGCCACATCACCTACTGCAACCCGGCGTTCATCGCGGTCAGCGGGTTCAACAAGGATGAACTGCTCGGGCAGCCGCACAACCTGGTACGGCACCCGGACATGCCGCAGGAAGCCTTCCGGGACATGTGGGAGACGCTCAAGCAGGGCCTGCCCTGGTCCGCCCTGGTCAAGAACCGCCGCAAGAACGGCGACTTCTACTGGGTGATGGCCAATGCCACGCCCATCATGAGCAACGGCCAGCCGACCGGCTACATGTCGGTGCGCACCAAGCCCACCCGCGACCAGATCCAGCAGGCCGAGCGCCTGTATGCCCGGATGCGCGAGGAACGGGCCTCCGGTCGCACCACCCTGGTCCTGCGCCAGGGCAACCTGGAGCGCAGCGGACTGATGGGGTCGATCCGGCGCCTGGCCCGGCCCACCCTGGGCAAGGTCATCGGCATGACCTGCATCGGACTGGCCGTCGCCGGCCTCGTTATCGGTGAAGTGGGCTCCCGGCTCGGCGACACGGCCCACCTGGCCATGGCGGCGCCCCTGTTGGCTGTCGCCATGGTTTCGGCCTGGCTGCTGCGCCGCCAGATGCAGAACCCGCTTGCCCAGGCCATCCGGTTTGCCAACACCCTGGCCGCCGGCGACCTGACTTCGCACATCGAGGCCACCGGCAGCGGCGAATTCCGCGACCTGTCCAAAGCACTGAACCAGCTCAATGTCAACCTGCAGGCCGTGGTCTCCGACGTGCGCCAGGAAGTCGAAGGGGTGCAGGTCGCCAGCCAGCAGATCGCCAGCGGCAACCAGGACCTGTCGGCCCGCACCGAGTCGCAGGCCAGCAATCTGGAACAGACCGCTGCCTCGATGGACGAGATGAACAGCACCATCTCCCAGAGTGCCAGCACCGCCAGCGAAGCCGCCAAACTGGCCAACCGGGCGGCCGACATCGCCCGTGAAGGCAACGCTGCCATGCGACAGGTCGTCGACACCATGGAAGACATCAGCCGCAGTTCCTCGCGCATCGGCGAGATCATCCAGGTCATCGATGGCATCTCTTTTCAGACCAACATCCTGGCGTTGAACGCGGCCGTGGAGGCCGCCCGCGCCGGCGAACAGGGCCGGGGTTTCGCGGTGGTGGCCGGCGAGGTGCGCAGCCTGGCCCAGCGCACGCTCGAAGCCGCCAAGGAGATCAAGTCCCTCATCGACGCCTCCAGCGACCAGGTCCAGAAGGGCAGCGGCCTGGTGCACGCCACCGGTCAGACCATGGGCCAGATCGTCTCCTCGGTGGAGCAGGTCAACGCCATGATCGGCGACATCACGCACGCCACACAGGAACAGTCCAGCGGCATCGCCCAGATCAACTCGGCCGTCGCCCAGCTCGATTCCGTCACCCAGCAGAACTCGGCCCTGGTCGAGGAACTGTCGGCCGCTGCCACCTCGCTGCAGTCCCAGGCGGTTGGCGTCGACGAAGCGGTCAAAGTGTTCCGCCTGCACAAGCGTGGCTGACCATCTCGAAAGAGATGGGGCATGGCCAGAAGGGGCTTTCCCGTGCGGTAACATCTATATACATTCAGGCATTTTCCTGCTGGCGCCCCAACGACATGCCTTCGCTGATCGAACTCGACGAGTACCTGGGCCAGGCCTTCCGGCGCATGCCGGTGGCCATGATCGTGGTCAACCATCGCGGCCTGATCACCCGGGTCAATGAGCTGGCCGAGATCACCTTCGGTTATGCGGCCAGCGAACTCATCGGGGAACGGGTGGAAATCCTCATTCCCGAGCGCTTCCGCGAGGCCCACCCCGGCTATCGGACGGGCTTCCTGGCGGAGACCGCCGCCCGGCCGATGGGCCTGGGTCGCGACCTCAGCGGCCGTCGCAAGGACGGCAGCGAATTCCCGGTCGAGATCGGTATCAACCCGGTGGAAACTGGCGAGGGAACGATGATTCTCTCGGTCATCGTTGACCTGTCCGAGCGCAAGCAGGCCGAAAAACGCATCCAGGACGCGCTGTCGCAGAAGGATCTGCTACTCAAGGAAGTGCACCACCGGGTCAAGAACAACCTGCAGATCATCCACAGCCTGCTCGACCTGCAGGTGCTGCAGCTGAACGACAGCCACATCATCGACGTGCTGCGCGACAGCCAGAACCGCATCCGGTCGATGTCGCTCATCCACCAGACGCTCTATCAATCGCGCAATTTCGTGCGGGTGGATTTTCAGCAATTCCTGGACGAGCTGATGCGCAGCCTGATGGAGTCCCAACGGGTCGGCACCGACGAGGTTTCGGTCGGTATCGACGCCCATGAAATCGAGCTGCCCATCAACGAAGCCATTCCCTGTGGCCTCATCATCAACGAACTGGTCAGCAACGCCTTCAAGCACGGCTTTCGGGGTCGTGGGCGGGGTCACATCCAGGTGAGCGTTCAGGAACTGTCCGACCGCATCGTCGAACTGGCGGTCAGTGACGACGGCACTGGCATACCTGATGACCTGGACCTGGAGCGCACCGGCACACTGGGCATCCAGCTGGTGCAGCTGCTGGGCCGTCAGCTGAACGGCAGCCTGCAAGTCGATCGCGCACGGCCCACCCGCTTCGTTCTGCGTTTCCCGCTGGGCACCGAGTCGTGAGCGCCCTCAAGAAGATCCTCATCGTCGAAGACGAAGGCATCGTGGCCTTCAACCTGCAGCAACGCCTCAAGCAGATGGGTTACGACGTCATCGGTCTGGCCGAAAGCGGCTCCGAAGGCCTCGCCCTGGTGGAGCAGCATCGGCCAGACCTGGTGTTGATGGACATTCACATCAAGGGCGAGCTCGACGGCATCGGCCTGGCGGACATCATGCACCGGGCACATGCGCTGCCCATCATCTACCTGACCGCATACTCGGAAGACACCACCCTCGCCCGCGCCCGGCAGACACGACCCTACGGCTACCTCATCAAGCCCTTTTCCGAGCGCGAGCTGCACGCCACCATCCAGATGGCGCTGGAACGACACGAGGTACAGGTCCAGCTGACCCACAGCCAGCAGATGCTGCAACTGGCCCTGCAGGCAGCCCATATGAGCCACCTGATGGTCGATCGCCAAGCCCGGCAAGTGAGCCTGAGCGATGACGCAGGCCTTCTGGCCGGCATCATTGAAGGCCCGGTGATCAGCTCGGACAGCTTCCTGGCCTGCTTCGCCGAAGGCGGCGCCTCGCAGCTCAAGGCCTTGCTCGACTTTCCACCGAGGGCCGGCGCACCGCTGCGTGTCGTCGCCCAGGCAGCCGACCGCGCGGGTGCCCCAGCCCGGTGGTTTCAGATGGACGTGGCATCGGACGAGGACGGCAACATCCGCGGCATCATCCAGGACGTCACGGCGCAGGAAAAGGCCCGCCAGCGCATGCTGCACATCAACGAGGAACTGGAGCAACGGGTGGCCGAACGAACGGCCGATCTCAGGCGCCAGGTCAAGGAGATCGAGGCCTTCAGCTACACCGCCGCACACGACCTCAAGTCACCACTGCGGGCCATCGCCGGACTGAGCGACGTACTGGTGGAGGACTGCGGCCAGAACCTGGGCACCGACGGAGCGACCATGCTCGGCCACATCTCGGATGCCGCCGGGCAGATGGGCGCCCTGATCGATGCCCTGCTCAAGCTCTCCAGCCTGTCTCGGGTTCCGATGCATCGCCGGCCGGTGGACCTGTCCCGGATGGCCCAGGACATTGCAGACCAACTGGCGCACGACCATCCCGAGCCACCCGTGCGTTTCTCGGTGGCGCCATCGCTTGTCGTCGATGCCGATCCGGTACTCATCCGCAGCGTGCTGGACAACCTGCTGCGCAACGCCTGGAAGTTCTCTGCCAAGGCCGCCCGGCCCGCGATTGATGTGCGGCGCGAAGTCAGGAACGGCCTGGTTCACTACCTGGTGTGCGACAACGGCATCGGTTTCGATCCCGGTCAGGCCGAACGCCTGTTCGAGCCCTTTGTCCGTCTCCATGCGTCCAGCACCTTCGCCGGCACCGGGCTGGGCCTGAACATCGCCCAGCGCATTGTCGAACGCCACGGCGGCAGCATGTGTGCCGATGGCCGCCCAGGACAGGGCGCCTGCATCGGGTTCCACCTGGCCGAGCCCGCCTGACATCGCTACGGTCGCGCGGCGGAAGACACCCGAGTCATGGCGGCGTCAGCGATGGCGCGCCGATTCTGGTAGAAGTTCCGGCATGACCCAACTGCACGAGCCCCCATCTGCCACCCTGGCGCCCACCGCCACCATTGATGCCGATCACCCCGATGTCCTGGCCTTCGCCCGGGAACACGCACGCGGTGACAGCGAGCGGGAACGCGCCGTCGCCCTCTACCTGGCCGTGCGCGACGCGCTGCGCTACGACCCCTACCGCATCGACCTGAGCGAACATGGCATGAAGGCCAGCACCGCGCTGGCCCTCGGCCACGGCTGGTGCGTGCCCAAGGCCGTGGCGCTGGCGGCCGTGGCACGAGCCGCCGGCATTCCGGCGCGCCTGGGCTTTGCCGACGTGCGCAACCACCTGTCCACCGAAAAGCTGCGCGAGACCATGAAGACCGATGTCTTCGTCTGGCACGGCTACACCGAACTCTGGATCGACGGCGCCTGGCGCAAGGCCACGCCCGCCTTCAACCTGTCGCTGTGCGAGAAATTCGGGCTGCTGCCGCTGGAATTCGACGGCGTCCACGACTCCCTCTACCACCCGTTCGACCAGGCAGGCAACCAGCACATGGAGTATGTCAACGAGCGCGGCAGTTTCGACGACCTGCCGCTGGACCAGATTCTCGCCACCTTCGAACAGGTCTACCCTTTCTGGACCCGTGGCGAATCGGTCGGCGGTGATTTCGCCGCCGATGCCGAACGCGAAACAGGCGTCTGAGCGTCTCAGTTCGAGAGCTTGAACACCGCCGTGCTGGCCATGAGGTTCGGCAGGGTGCGCACCTCCTGGCCCTCGTGCAGGCCGAAGGCGTCCTCCACCCGCAGGCCGCAGCTGCGCGCCAGCACCTCGAAGTCGGCATAGGTGCCGACGCGGATGTTGGGTGTGTCGTACCACTGGTAAGGCAGGCGCTTGGTCACCGGCATGCGGCCAAGCAACACATCCAGCCGGTTGGGCCAGTGGGCAAAATTGGGAAAGGCCACGATGCCGATGCGACCCACGCGGGCCGTCTCGCGCAGCATGGTTTCGGCATTGCGCAGGTGCTGCAAAGTGTCGATCTGCAGCACCACGTCAAAGGCATCATCGCCGAACATGGTCAGCCCGTCCTCCAGGTTCAGCTGCAGCACGTTCACCCCACGGCGCAGGCAGGCCTGCACCTTGGCGTCGTCGATCTCCACGCCATAACCGCTGCACTGGCGGCTCTTGCACAGGTGTTCGAGCATGGCACCATCGCCACAGCCCAGGTCCAGCACGCGTGAGCCCGACGGCACCAGGCGGGCGATGCGCTCCATCACGCTCAGATCAGCCATGTGTCACCTCCGTTTTCACGGCCTGGGCCACCGTCTGTTCAAAGTACGAGCGGATCGCCGCCAGGTAGCGCGCGTCATCGAGCAGGAAGGCATCGTGTCCGTGCGGCGCATCGATCTCCGCATAGCTCACGTCAAGGCCGTTGTCCAGCAGGGCCTTGACGATCTCGCGGCTGCGCGCCGGCGAGAAACGCCAGTCGGTCGTGAAGCTCACCAGCAGGAACTTCGCCCTGGCCCGCGCCAGCGCTGCGCTCAGGTTGCCTTCGAATTCGCGGGCCGGGTCGAAATAGTCCAGTGCCCGCGTGATCAGCAGGTAGGTGTTGGCGTCGAAGTACTCGCTGAACTTGTCGCCCTGGTACCTCAGATAGCTTTCGATCTGGAACTCCACCTCCTGCGTGCTGTACCGGTAGGCCAGTTCCGCCACCGCGGCCGGATCGCCGCCGTCGGCCGGCCGCAGCGATCGACCAAACTTCTCGTTCATCACATCGTCGCTCAGGTAGGTGATGTGACCGATCATGCGGGCGATCCGCAGGCCGCGCCGGGGCAGAGTACCTTCGCGCAGGTAATGGCCACCGTGAAAATCCGGGTCGGTCACGATGGCACGGCGCGCCACCTCGTTGAACGCGATGTTTTCCGCGGTCAGGTTCGGGGCGCTGGCCACCACCACGGCATGACGCACCCGGTCGGGATACCGCAGCGTCCAGCTCAGAGTCTGCATGCCCCCCAGGCTGCCCCCCATCACCGCAGCCAGGCACTCGATGCCCATGACATCAAGCAGCCGTGCCTGGGCATCCACCCAGTCCTCCACCGTCACGACCGGAAAGTCGGCGCCCCAGGGCTGGCCAGTGGCCGGATTGGTGTGCGTGGGCCCCGTGCTGCCAAAACAGGAACCCAGGTTGTTCACCCCGATCACGAACCAGCGGTTCGTGTCCACTGCCTTGCCCGGGCCGATCATGTTGTTCCACCAGCCTTCGCTGCGCACCAGCGGCTGGCCGCGCTCATCGGCATGGACGCCTGCCACATGGTGGCTGGCGTTGAGCGCATGGCAGATCAGCACCGCATTGGAGCGCTCGGCATTGAGCGTGCCGTAGGTCTCGACCGTGAGTTCGTAGGCGGGCAGCATGGCCCCGCTGCTCAGGGGCAGCGGCTGGTCGAAGCGAAAGGTCTGGGGCGTGACAATCACGTCGGCATCCTGGTGGAGGCCCCCCCGACCGGGCCCCGACAACAAAAAACCCGGTGCCGCCATGCCAACCTGAGCCAGGGCGAGACCGGGAATCTCCCCTTTAGCGGCATTTCTCAAGCGCCCGCAATCCGGAACAAATCGGCGCCGCCCGGCCATCGAGCCGGACGTCTGCAGTATACGCGCAACGCGCGGGGTGTTGTTATTGCGCATCGACCGGCACCAACGGGACAGGACCGTTGAAAAAAGTCACTAGATAGTCATCAAACCGCGCATAATGATTTTTGGCGTAACTTCCACTAGGGATACGCTTGTCAAGTGATCGGTCGGTTTCGCACGCTACAGGTTTTGTTTGCTAACGGGGCTCCGTCGCTATTTTTCTCAGTGTCATCAGGAGTCCCGATCATGGGCAACAAACTGTACGTGGGCAATCTGCCCTATTCCGTGCGCGACGAAGACCTCCAGCAGGCTTTCAGCGCCTATGGCTCGGTCAACAGCGCCAAGGTCATGATGGAGCGCGACACCGGCCGCTCCAAGGGCTTCGGCTTCGTGGAAATGGGCAGCGACGCGGAAGCGCAGTCGGCCATCGAAGGCATGAACGGCCAGTCCATGGGCGGCCGTAGCCTGGTGGTCAACGAAGCCCGTCCGATGGAGCCGCGCCCCCCGCGCACCGGCGGCTTCGGCGGTGGTCGCCGTGAAGGCGGCTTCGGCGGCGGCAATGACGGTGGTTTCCGCAGCCCCTACGGTGGCGGTGGTCGCCGTGATGGCGGCGGCGGCCGCGGCGGCTACTGATCAGCAGCGCTCCCGGCCCTTCTGGGCCGGCAGACGGAAAACCCCCGAAGGCCTTGGCCCCGGGGGTTTTTTTCATGCCATCGCGTTATCAGGTAGCAGTCGCCCATGGCTCGCCAGCGTCACCTTTGTGCCGGGCGACAGATAGCCAATCAGATGAACACCGAAGAGGAAACGCCAAAGCGCTTGGCCAGTGCTTTGGCTTGGCGGGTGTTGATTTGCCGACGCCCGTTCAGTATCTCGCTGACCAGCGACTGGGAGCCGATCTCCTGAGCCAGGTCGACCTGTCTCAGCTCATGCTGATCCATAAGAAAGCGCAGCACTTGTCCAGGTTCGGCATCAGGCAACGAGTGATGCGCGTTCTCGTAGTCTTCGACCAGTTGTCCCAGCAGTTCGAGCATGTCAGCCAGCTCGTGCTCTTCGTTGTCACCCACCACGTCGAGAAGCTGGTTCATGAACTCAACAGCTCGATCGTATTCAGCCTGGGTGTGAATCGCAGCCAAGCGTACCGGCAACGCGCTCTGGAAAGCGTTCCAGGCAGGGGCAAGGGTATTGGGGTTGAAAGCGACAGCAGTCATGTTTTGCGACTCCTTTGGGCTCTGGTCCAGTGGTCGTACTCGGTGTGTGTGAAGACTTCGCGGATGTACAGCTTTTGCCGGTTGTAGTGAATGACGGTAATGATGCGGAAGTGGTTGCCGGCAATATCAAACACCGTGTAAGGGTCCACGTAGTCCGCCGTGTTGAAGGTCTTCTTGACCTCTGACAGGTTCTGAAAACTCGTGGCGCACATCAACTGATGCCACGCCAATACAGGTTCTCTCGCTCGCGGGTGCTTGTGCCCAAAATCGGTCAATGCTTTCTTGGAGATCACGTGCATGGCATATTATCGCATTTTGCGATATATCGGCTCTTTCCGGGTGTGCCGTCCGTTCATTCTTTTCAAGCTCAGGCGCCGTCCCGGCCCTGTCCCTGCCGGTGCTTGCGCGGCCGTCCCGCCAACAGGGCATCGAACCAGCCGTTGGGCAGCATCCGCAGCAATCTGGCCACCACGCCCATCTGCCACGGAATGACACGGTAACTGTCGCCCGCCGAGATGGCCTGGAAGGCCTGCCCGGCAAATGCCGCCGGTGACATCAGGAATGGCATGGCGTACCGGTTTTCGCGCGTCAGCGGCGTGTCCACGTAGCCCGGCACCAGCGTGACCACCTGTACGCCACTGCCGCGCAACTCGCCGCGCAGGCTTTCGCAATAGGCCACCACTGCCGCCTTGCTGGCACAGTAGGCGCCATGCCCGGGCAGGCCCCGGACGGCGGCCACGCTGGCCACCCCCACCAGACGGCCACTGCCGCGGGCACGCATGGCCCCGACGAATGGATGGAAGGTGGCTGCCATGCCGGTGTTGTTCGTGGCGAACGTGCGGGCCATCACGTCGATGTCCGCCCGCTCGGCCGTGTCCATGCCGACGCTGATGCCGGCGTTGGCGATCACCACATCCGGCACACCCTGGGACTGCAGGCAGGCGCGACCGGCTTCCACGATGCTGTCCGTGTCCGACACGTCGGCCCGGTAGGCCTGCCAGCGTCCGGCGTCCAGTGGCTCACGAGCGGCCCAGGCCTCGATCTCGTCGGTGCGGCGCGCCACCAGGGCCAGGCGCCAGCCGGCCGCCGCGTAACGCGCGGCCAGTGCCTGGCCGATGCCGCTGGAGGCGCCGGTGATGTACACCAGAGGCGCCAGCGTGGCCAGTTCCCGGGACGGGCTCATGGCCGGGCCGTTCGGGGTTGCAGCTGCATGCGCACCTGGCCCGACAGCGCCGCGCCCCGGCGGTCGCCCCGGTACAGCAGCTGGTCGGCCATGATCCGGTCGGTGCCCCGGATGATCTCCACCGGCCGGTCCGAAGAAACGATGTCCCGGGGCGTATAGACCTTGAGGTAGTCGCCGCGGAACTCCATGCGTGGCGTGGGCTTGCCCTTCTCGTCCCGACCCGCCTGGCGGATCACGACCGCATCGCCCTCCAGGATGAACTCGGTGTTCTCGGCATTCGCAGAGACACGCTTGGCTGTCGCCACGGTGAGCTGGCCCGTCTCGCCGTAGGAACGGATGCGCGCGGTGTCGATCTCCATGCGGCCGGTATCCGGATAGTGCCGCGCCTCGGCCCCGAAAATCTCGGTGCGCAACCCACCATCGGCGTTGAACACCTTCACCGAAAACCGCCGCATGTAGTAATCAGGGTCCGACCCCACCTCGGCTTCGACCTGCGCCGGATCGTCGATCGGTGTCAGACGCAGCAGCCAGTACGACCCCAGCGCCAACAGGCCCATCAACAGCACCGGCAGATAGATCGAGACCTGGTCCCAGATGCGCCAGATACGTCGACCGATCACACGAGGGCCCTGGGCTGGCAGGGCGGCCAGGGGCGTGGCGGGCTGGTTCACTGTGCGGCCTCCTCCAGCAAGCCGGCATAGCGACCCCGGGCCACCAGCAGCAGATCGCACAGCTCGCGCACCGCGCCAGCGCCACCCTCACGCACGGTGACATGGTCACACCGTTGCAGCACCTCCGGGTGGGCGCCCGGCGGGCAGACAGCAAACGCCACGCGCCTGAGCACGGGCAGATCCGGCCAGTCGTCTCCCATGGCTGCCGCGTCGGCCCAGCCCAGCCCCAGTTCCGCCAGGATGGCCTCGGCCGCCGGCCGCTTGTCCTCGGTGCCAAAGCGCGTGTGCGTCACGCCCAGCGCATCCAGGCGCCGGCGCAAGGCCGGTGAATCGCGACCACTGACCACCGCCGGGGTGATGCCGGCGCGCTGCAGCAGCTTGATGCCGTGGCCGTCCAGCGTGTGAAACCGCTTGAGGGTCTCACCCGCCTCGCTGAAGTACAGCCCGCCATCGGTCAGCACACCGTCGACATCGAGAAACACGACGCGGACCGCCTGCGCCCGAAGCAGCAGCTCGGGCGCAAAGTTCAGGGTTGGGCGGAGCGGGGAAAGCGCGTCAATCGGCATGCTGCAATCCTAACCGGGGCTCAGATCACCTTGGCGCGCATCAGGTCGTTGCTGTTCATGGCACCGCAGAGACGGCCGTCCCGGTCCACCACCAGCACGCTGGTGATGCGATGCGCCTCCATCAGCTCCGCCGCGCTGACCGCCAGGTCGTCGTCGCGCACCGTCCGTGGCTCGGGATGCATCACTTCACCTGCACTCAGGCTGCGCAGGTCGGATGGGCCGTCGCTGCGTTCGATCAGCCGGCGCAGGTCGCCATCGGTGAAGATGCCCAGCACCCGGTTGTCGGCATCGACCACCGCACTGGCACCCAGGCCCTTGGTGCTCATTTCGCGCATCAGGGCCATCAGGCCGGCTGTGGCCGGCACGCGGGGCACCTCATCGCCCTGGCGCATGACATCGCGCACATGGGTCAGCAACTTGCGACCCAGGGCGCCACCCGGATGCGAACGGGCAAAGTCGTCGGCACGAAAACCCCGGGCATCCAGCAGCGCCACCGCCAGCGCGTCGCCCATGGCCAGCTGGGCCGTGGTGCTGGCGGTCGGTGCCAGGTTGTGCGGACAGGCCTCTTTGTCCACGGCAGCATCCAGCACCACGTCGGCATGCCGGCCCAGCGTCGAAGCCTCGCGCCCGGTGATCGCCACCAGCGGTACCCCCATGCGGCGGATCAGCGGCAGGATGGCGGTCAGTTCCTCGCTCTCCCCGCTGTTGCTGATGGCCAGCACCACATCGTTCGCCGTGATCATGCCCAGGTCGCCGTGACTGGCTTCGGCCGGATGCACGAACATGGCCGGGGTGCCGGTGGAGGCCAGCGTGGCCGCGACCTTGCGGCCGATATGGCCGCTCTTGCCCATGCCGGTCACCACCACGCGGCCACGGCAGGCCAGCAGCACGGCGGCCGCCCTGCCAAAGCGGTCGTCCAGGCGCAAGGCCATCGCCTGGATGGCCTGGGCCTCGATGTCCAGGGTTTCACGGGCCATCCGGGCGGCGTGTGACGGATCAAATGTCGGCGGCAACTGCATGGTCGGGATTATCGCGCCGCCTACCCGCTAACATCCATGTCGTGAACTCGCTTGACATCACCTTGCTGTACCTGCTGGCGGCCGTCGTCGGCGTGGTCGCCTGCCGCCAGGCGAAACTGCCCCCCATGCTGGGCTATCTGGCCGTGGGCGTGGTCATTGGCCCCAACGCCCTGGCCCTGGCACAGAGTTCCAGCGGCGTGCGCTACCTGGCCGAGTTCGGCGTGGTGTTCCTGATGTTCGTGATCGGGCTGGAGTTCAGCCTGCCCAAGCTGCGTGCCATGAAGCGCCACGTCTTTGGCCTGGGCCTGTCGCAGGTGGTGCTGACCGTGGTGATCACCGCCCTGGCGTCACTGGCCATGCGCCTGCTGCTGCCCCAGTGGTGGAACGTGTCCTGGCAGATCGCCGTCGCCCTGGGCGGCGTCATGGCCATGAGCAGCACGGCCATTGTCATCAAGATGCTGGCCGAGCGCCTCGAACTCGAATCCGAACACGGCAAGCGCGTGGTTGGCATCCTGCTGTTCCAGGACCTGGCGGTCGTGCCCCTGCTGGTCCTGATACCGGCGCTGGGCGCCGACCCGGACGACCTGTTTCGCGCCCTGGCCCTGGCCATGGCCAAGGCCGCCGTCCTGCTGACCCTGCTGCTGACCGGCGGCCAGAAGATCATGCGCTGGTGGCTGACCCTGGTGGCCCGCCGCAAGAGCGACGAGCTGTTCATGCTCAACCTGCTGCTGATCACCCTTGGACTGGCCTGGCTGACCGAACACGCCGGCCTGTCGCTGGCCCTGGGCGCCTTTGTCGCGGGCATGCTGATTGCCGAGACGGAATACAAGCACCAGGTGGAAACCGACATCCGGCCGTTCCACGATGTGCTGCTGGGCCTGTTCTTCATCACCATCGGCATGATGCTGGACTGGCGGATCCTGGTCGAGCGCTGGCCCCTGGTGCTGCTCCTGCTGTCGCTGTCGCTGGGCTTCAAGCTCGCACTCATCACCTTCCTGGCCCGCGTGTTCGGGGCCGCCGCCGGCGTGGCACTGCGTACCGGCCTGTACCTGGCCCAGGCCGGCGAGTTCGGCCTGGTGCTGCTGTCGCTGGCCGGCCAGCACAACCTGGTCCCGCCCCAGCTGTTCAACCCCATCCTGGCCTCCATGGTGCTGTCCATGTTGGCAACGCCCTTCGTGATCATGCACGCCAACGACATCGTCACCCGTGTCGTCGGCAGCGACTGGCTGATGCAGTCGGTGCAGATGACGGCCATCGCACGCAAGGCCATCAGCACGGACCACCACGTCATCATCTGCGGCTACGGCCGCTGCGGACAGAACCTGGCGCGGCTGCTGGAAGCCGAAGGCATCCCCTACATGGCGCTGGACCTGGACCCTGACCGGGTGCGCCAGGCGGCGGCGGCCGGCCACTCGGTGGTGTTCGGCGATGCCGCCCGCCTGCAGGCCCTGATGGCCGCCGGCCTGCACCGCGCCAGCGCACTGGTCATCACCTACCTGGACACGCCCAGCGCGCTGAAGGTGTTGCACCATGCCCACGAACATGCGCCCCAGGTGCCGGTGGTGGTGCGCACGGTCGACGACGCCGACCTCGAACGCCTGCGCAACGCCGGTGCCACCGAGGTGGTGCCGGAAGCCATCGAGGCCAGCCTCATGCTGGCCAGCCACGCCCTGGCACTGGTGGGTGTGCCGGTGCGGCGCGTGTTCCGCGTGGTGCAGGAGCAGCGCGATGCGCGCTACAACCTGCTGCGCGGCTACTTCCACGGTGCCGACGACGACACGGCCGAGGACGGGGAGCACGAACGCCTGGCCACCGTGACGCTGCCGGTGGCGTCCCGGATGGCCGGCCAGTCCCTGGACGACATGGCCCTGCACGCCATCGGGGTGCGTGCCGTCAGCCTGCGGCGCAGCGGCAAGTCCGTGGCCGTGGAGGGCGAACAGGTGCTGCAGGGCGGCGACACCCTGGTCATCAGCGGCAAGGCCGCCGCCCTGGCCCTGGCCGAAGAACGCCTGCTGGCAGGCTGATCGCCGTGGCATGCGGCCTTCGCATGCGCCATAAACCGCAGGGGCAGGGCCATAATCGGGGCCCATGGACAGTTCCGCCTACCTCAAGTCCCACATCCGCACGGTTCCCGACTGGCCGGCGCCTGGGGTGCAGTTCCGCGACATCACGCCGCTGCTGCAGGACCCCAAGGTCTTTCGTGTGCTGATCGACACCTTCGTCTACCGGTACATGGATCCGGCCATGCGGCCCGATGTCGTGGCTGGCCTGGATGCCCGCGGCTTCATCATCGGCTCGGTGCTGGCCTACGAACTGGGCGTGGGTTTCGTGCCGATCCGCAAGAAGGGCAAGCTGCCTTTCACGACCGTGGAAGAAACCTACGAGCTCGAATACGGCAGCGCGACGGTCGAGTTGCACACCGATGCCGTCAAGCCGGGAGACAAGGTGCTGCTGATCGACGACCTGATCGCTACTGGCGGCACCATGATGGCCGGCCGGCGCCTGCTGGAGAAACTGGGCGCCGAGGTCACCGAAGGTGCCGCCATCGTCGACCTGCCCGAGCTGGGTGGATCGGCCAGACTGCGCGCCTCGGGCCTGAAGCTGTTCACGCTGGTCGGTTTCGAGGGCCACTGAAGGCCGCAGAGGCCGCAGAGGCCATGTGGGGCCGGCGCCCCGTCAGAGCTTGCCGTACTGCGTCTCGCTCAGCGCGCTGAAGTCGCTGTGCGACTCGGGCTCGGAGGCACCTTTCGCATGCTGGACCGGGTAGCGCTTGCCTGGCTCGGCATGCAGGGCCTGGCGAAAGGCTGCGACTTCATCGGGTGCCACCGGCTGCATGCGGTCGGGGCTGTGCGTCGGTGGCACAGGAATCGCGGTCGGACTGGCCTCCTGTGCGCTCACCCGGCGCTGAGCCACCACCGCGGCCTTCAGGGCAATGCCGCGCTGGTCATGCTCGGCCAGACGGCGCCAGTAGACCCCCCGCACTTCCATGCCATGGCGCGCCTTGGCGCTGGACTGGATCCAGCGTTCGATCTCGAGCAGGTATTCGTCGGGCATGGTGACGGCCGGCAAGGCCAGATCGACCAGCACGAGAAAGCCATCGCCATTGGCATCGAGCGTCAACACCTTGAACTCGTAGCTGGTCGACAGGACGCCGCCGCGGATCAGCGACTCGCGCACCACAGCAAACAGCTGTTCGCGCCGCAGGATGCGCCGCCCCCGCCGGGGCGAAATCAGGGGCAGGGTGGTCTGGCTGAACGCACGCCGGGCCGACCGCAAGGGTTTGTTCTTGCGTTGCGGGCCAGAGGGCTTGGATTGCAGCCAGTCGAGAAGAAATGCCATGGATCAGAGGTCGGCACCGGGCACGACCATGGTTTGGGAAAAGGGGTGTGGGTCGCCGCAGGTATCCATCGGTCAGGTGACCGCCACCCGCTTGGGACGGTTGTACATGCGGCGCGCCAGCACGGCCGACATGGCCAGGGTCATCTCCAGCGCCAGGTCCGGATAGCGGATGCCCAGCTCGCGAAAGCGCAGCGGCGTCAGGCACCACAGGCGCGAGTCACAACCCGCATTGACGGTGGCGCTGCGCGGCAGATGGCTGAAAAAAGCACCCTCCCCCAGCACCGACCCCGGTCCGACCATGGCAATGCGCAGGCGCTCCTTGCTGTCTTCGTAGTGAACCGTCAGGCTGCCGCTTTCGACGAAGTACACCGTGCGGTCCTTGACGCCCTGCACGATCAGCACCTGCCCCTGCCGCAGCGACACCGGCTGCAGGTAGTCGGCCACCTTGGTCCACTGGGCCTCGTTGAGC
Organism: Burkholderiaceae bacterium; assembly: GCA_041396505.1. Classification (GTDB taxonomy): domain Bacteria; phylum Pseudomonadota; class Gammaproteobacteria; order Burkholderiales; family Burkholderiaceae_C; genus Hydrogenophaga. Next base: position 294,214 of record JAWKYL010000008.1, on the reverse strand, counting down.
GTCAGCGGCACGGCGTCCAGTGCATGGCTGGACCGCATCGCCTGGGCCAGGGCCTGGACGTCGGGCTTGACAGCGGACGGGGTCATCGCATTCATGCAGACAAGATAACCGCCGCCGCACGCCGGCCGCAAGCACCGATTACCCCTTATTACAGTTAGGGTATCACCGGTCGGCAATGGCCTACAGCCGGTCGAAGAACTGCCCCCGGTTGTCGCGCGAAGGCGTCATTAGCAGGTATGGCGACTTGTTCGGAATGCGATTCAGGAGGGCAGGAGGGCGGAACCCATAGCAGATGACGCCTGGAAGATCGATGCGCGTAACCTTGCCGAAAGAGCAAGTCGCGAAAACAGGTGTGCCCTCTTGTTGCTACAGTCCATCCCGTCTCGGTGGGGTGAGAGTTCCTGATGGATCGGACCGACCGAGAGGAAAACAGATATGGGTGAGGCACAACAAGAGCCGGAACGGCCAGGTCCCAGCCAAGGATTCAAGGAGGAAAGCAAAAATGAAACTGTGGATCATCCGCGCACTGGCCGCAGCTGGCCTGGTTGGCAGCGGCCTGGTGGCATGCAACCAGTCGCAGGCTCCGGCACCGTACACGGCTGCAGCGCAAGACAGGCCCACCATTCCGGTGCTGATCTCCATGCCGGTGGACAAGGCGGGGAACCACATCCAGACCGAGTTCTGGATTCTGCCCAAGGCCGAGGGCTACAGAGGCTTCTATGCCGGGTTGCGAGTGCCATTTGCACCAGGTGATGATGTCGGGCGAGGGCGACTGATCGAGAGCCACCCGGTCAAGATGCACCTCACGCTGCATCGCATCGACGGTGGGCGATTCGAGTCCGTGATCTTTGCTATTTCCGTGGACATTTCCGGTCCGCATGACCCTGGGGAGTTTGTGTCCAAATGGCTGCCCGATGGCGTGGCGATCTCCAGACCGGCCTACAGCTCGCACTCCGGCATGCCCCGGGGCACGCCCGACGCCAGCTTCTACCAGCTCATTCTGGCGGGCGCGGGCAAGCTCCCACCCGGTCAATACCGGCTGGAAGCCACGGTGCTGGAGGACCAGCCGGCCCTGCAGGGCCTGCCGGTGTTCCTGACCTTCCTGGAAACCGAGTGGCGCAAATAGAGCGATTGAGACAGGGAGCATCGCATGGCTGGACCACCAGAACAGGCAACGTCATCAACTCGTTACACCGTCACGACCTATCTGGCCTACCCGGGCACACCGCTCAAGGATGGTGACGGTAACCTCTCTGGAGAGACATCGGCCGCTGGGCATATGTGGTATCGCATCAGTGACGGCACCACCAAGAACAGCTACGGATTTGCGCCCAAGGAGCATGGGCAAAGCAGCGGACCGGGTGAGGTGGTGCGAACCGATACAGACGCCTACCACCAGCCAGGCTACAGCCGGACCCTGGAGATCAGCGCCGAGCAGTACCAGCGCCTGAAGCAGTACGGTGAAGACGGATATGACGAGACGTGGCGTTACTTCCGCAGCGATTACCACGGCCTGACCAACAGTTGCATCGACTTCACCTGGGGCGCGCTCAAGTACGCAGGGATCGAACGCCACCAGCCGGCGCAGACCTGGGCCAACGATTTTGGCCTGCAGGAGACCCCTGCCCATGACAGGTCGATAGACCGCGGCTTCGACGGCGCCGTCAAGGTCTTGTCCAACCAGCACCACGTGCAGCAACTGGTGCCACCCATGCCCGCCAGCGAGCTTAACCAGGAGCGCAGCTACCCCGCGCCGCCACGCAGCCTGATGCAACGCCTGTTTTCGGAAACTGGCATGTCCCCCAGCCAGCTGGACCCGGTCAGCCGGCAACTGCTGGCGGACAGCGAGCGCCACGTGCGCCAGGTCGCACAGATGCACCAGTTGCCTTGGGATGCGGGCATGGACAACACGGTGCACGCCATGGCCGAGCGGGCCAGGGCATCAGGGCTGACAGCCATCACACATATCAGGGTCAGCGGGAATGTCTTGAATGTCGCGCAGGTGCATGGGTACGTCATCCAGGAGGCGACCCTGGACGCCAAGGAAGCAGCCAACACCCCGGCACCCCATTCGTTGGCGCAAATGCTGCATCAAGGCCGCCTGGATGCGTCTGTTGCGCAGGCCTTCCCGGCCATGGCGGCACAGCCAGTACCGGTCAACAATCCAAAGGCGATCAACAGGACGCGTTGATCGAGGCCACCTCAGCCCCCAGGTCGCCCATCCCCCGTCCGCACCGCCTCCGGCGCCTGCGGCTCGGTCAGCAGCCGCACCTCGAACACCGCGCCGTTCTCGCCATCGTCCCTGTTTCCGGCGCTGATGTTGCCGCCATAGCGTTCCACCAGGCCCAGGCTGATCCACAGGCCCAGGCCGTTGCCGTCGTTCTTGGTCGTGAAAAACGGGCGGAACAGGCGCTCGGCAACGCCGGGGGCCAGGCCAGGGCCTGAGTCCCGGACCCGCAGTTGCGCACCGGGTGCGCCGTGGTCGCTGGTCCAGTCCTGAGTGTGCAGGCGCAACGTGCCGCCCTGTGGCATGGCCTGGATGGCGTTGATGAGCAGGTTGATGATGACCTGTTGCAGTTCCTGCCGATTGAAGCCCACCGGCTGGCTCGCCTGCAGGTCGAGCTCGATGTCAATATGGGTCTGCGTCAGCAGATGCGCCACCAGCACCAGGCAGTCGTGCACCGTGCGATTGAGGTCCAGTGTCTCCACGTACCCGGCGTACTCGGTGGGCCGTGCGTACTGCAGCAGTTGCGTGACGATCAGGCGCATGCGCTCGACCTGTTCGTCCAGCAGCTTGAGTTCGGCGGCAACGGGCCGGGCACTGGTTCCCAGGGTGTCCCGGATCAGGTCGAGGTTGCCCTGCATGACCGCGATCGGGTTGTTGATCTCGTGCGCCACGCTGGCCGTGAGCTGGCCAATCGCGGCGAGCTTCTCGCTCTTGATCAACTGCTCCTGCGCGCGCTGCAACGACGCATTGCTGGCCTCCAGTTCGCGTGTGCGTTCGGCCACTTTGAGATCGAGTTCCTCGCCCCAGCGGCGCAGGGCGCTGGTCTTCTCGTCGATCACGTCCAGCAACTGGTCCAGGTGGCCGGCCAGCGCGCCCAGTTCATCCCGTGCGGTGAGCGGGCCGACGCGAGCGGCGGCGTTGCCTTCTTCCACCTGCCGCATGGTGCGGTTCATCTGCTCCACGGGCCTGAAGATGCTGCGTGCCCAGCGCACCGACAGCCAGGCCGAGATGGCCATGACGCCCAGAAAGATCAGCCCCATGACGGCCAGCATCGCGTGGCGCACCCACCGGAACGGCGACTCCAGAAAACCCACGTAGAGCATGCCCACGCGATGACCCTGTGCGTCCAGCAGCGGTTCGTAGGCAGAGACGTACCAGTCATTGACGACAAAGGCGCGGTCCAGCCAGGTCTGGCCGTCGCCCAGCACGCGTTCGCGCACGGTTTGCGAGACGCGGGTGCCGATGGCGCGCTGGTCCTGGAACAGGCGCACATTGGTGGTGATGCGCACATCGTCCAGAAACAGGGTGGCCGTGCCTTCGCTGCCGAAAGGCAGGGCGCCTTCAGGGTAGACGATGCGGTTGATGTGGTCGATGAAGTCCAGGTTCTGGTTGAGCAGCAGGCCGCCGACCAGCAGGGCCAGCGGACGACTCCCGGCGTCATGCACGGGTTGTAGCGACAGCAGCACCAGGGCGCGGTCTTCGGTGCTGCGCGCATCAGGCGCCGCGTTGCGTGTGGCCACCAGCGGAATGCGCAGGCGAGACAGCAGTTGTGGCGCAAAGGCGGCCAGTTCGTCGCGGGTCAGGCGCACAACCTGTGCCGACCGGGCGTGTGCCGAAGCCGTGGTCTGCAGCAGCGGCAACACGCTGGAGGGCAGGGCGGAGCTGGGGTCGTCCTGGCGCACCAGCAACAGAAAATCCAGTCCCAGTTCCTGCCGATCGGCAGCCAGGCGGGCCGCCAGGTCACCGTCGGTCATGGCCTGCAGCAGGCGCTGCGATCGGGCCACGCCGCGCGTGCCACCGCCCACCTCGGCCAGTGTCTGGTCAAAGTAGCCGCGTGCCACCGCCAGGTCGCTGCGCACCTTGGTGATGAGCAGCCGGTCGTAGGTGAAGTTGCTCCAGAGCGCGATGGCCAGCACCAGCAAGGGAAACACCACCAGCAGCGGCAGCAGCGCCATGGCCAGCAGCTTGTTGCGTACCGATGAGGCCAGCCAGCCCGTCGTGCGGTCAATCATGCGCGAGCGGGGTTGGCGAGACGGGTTGTGCTCACAGGCTGTTCCACTCGGCCACACGCCGCTCCAGGGTCCGACGCGAAACACCCAGCAGTTCGGCCGCGCGGGTCTTGTCGCCCTGCACGGACTCCAGCACCGCCAGGATGTGGCGCTTTTCCAGTGTGTGCAGGTCGGTGGGTTCCCCCGTCTCCAGCACCCGTGGTGTCGACTCGCCCGGGTACAGCGCCGAGACGTTGAGCGAGCCGAGGATCAGCGAACGCTCGATCAGGTTGCGCAGCTCGCGCACGTTGCCGGGCCAGTGGTACTGCTGCAGATAATCCAGTTCCTGGGCGCTGATCTGCAGCGGCTCCACGCCCAGCGAAGGGGCCAGTTGCTCCATGAAATGTCCGACCAGTTCGGGAATGTCGTCCTTGTGTTCGCGCAGCGGCGGCAGTCGCAGGTCCACCACCTGCAGACGGAAGTAAAGATCCTTGCGAAAGCGCCCTGCGGTGACTTCGTCGCTCAGGCGCCGGTTGGTGGCCGCAATCACGCGCAGGTTCAGCGGCACCTGCTGCTGGCTGCCCACGGGCCGTATCGTGTGGTCCTCGATGGCGCGCAGCAACGTGGCCTGAATGGGCTGAGGCAACTCGGCAATCTCGTCCAGGAACAGGGTGCCACCCTGGGCATAGTGGAACAGGCCTTCTCGAGCCCGCGTGGCGCCTGTGAAAGCGCCTCTGGCATGGCCAAACAGTTCGCTCTCGATCAGCTCGGGGGACACCGATGCACAGTTGACGGGCACGAAGGGGCCGTCGGCCCGATCGCTGAGTGCATGCAGTTCGCGCGCCACCAGTTCCTTGCCCGTGCCCGACTCGCCCTGCAGCAACACCGTGCTGCTGACGGCTGCGGCTCGCTCAACACTGCCGCGCAGCGCCTGCATCGGCGCCGAGCCCCCCACCAGGGCCGTACCGCGCCGGGCCTCGCGCGTGACGGCCCGTCGCAGCACGAAGTTCTCCCGCCGCAGACGCGTTCGTTCATGGCATTGTTTGACTGCATTGAGGATCTGCGGCACCCGGAAGGGTTTGAGTATGAAATCGGAGGCGCCCGCGCGCAGGGCTTCGATCGCTGTCTCGATGTCGGCAAAGGCGGTGATCAGGATCACCTCGCCGCTGAAGCCCTGCTCGCGCAGGTCCTTGAGCCAGGTCACGCCGCTCATGCCTGGCAAAGAGATGTCCAGGATGATGAGGTCGGCATGGTGGCCTGCCAGCCACTCGGCGCCTTCTTCGGCCGAGCCGGCGCTCATCACGAAATGGCAGCGGGGCGCCAGGGTCTTGACGAGGAAGTTGAGCATGCCCTGCTCGTCGTCGACCACCAGAATGGACCAGCCCGGCCAGCCATCCAGGGGTCGGCTGAAATCGTTGTCCGGGACTTGTGATGGGGTGTTCACTGCACGGCATTCTAAGGAGTCGGCCCAGCAAATTAGTCGACTATTCGCACAAATCCGACATCGATTGTCTGGCCAGCGGCCTGGAACGCGATGCCAGGTCTGCGACAAATTGTCGCGACAGCCTGACAGCCTGACGCAGGATCACGTCCTTGCTGTTGTGCGCTGTCATCGGGGCAGCCCGAAGACGATCGAGTGACAGGTGACGATGCGCTGAATGAACCGATGGACAGCCATCCTGTCCCGACTGCCCTGCAGCACCCATACAGCATCAGCACTTGCTTATGGCACAGATCTGGCTTCGCTGGATGGGTGCCTCGGCCATGCTGCATGGCCGCATAGGAACGCCGTTGGCGCGAGACCCGCGTCCCTGCCGGCCCTGATGGTTTGCGCGCTTGCAAGCCTGTGTCCGCGTTGATAAATTTGACGTGTGAACAAATCCCGCAAGTCCTCTTTCGCCATGCGGGGTGCCATCAACAGGAGACACGCATGAGCAAGTCCCAAGGTCCGAACCATGACAAGGACCGGCAGCGTCTGAACCGACGCACGCTGTTCGCGGGCGCCTCGACCGTCGGCGCGCTGGCGGCCGTGGCCACCGTGCTGCCCCGCGCAGCCAGCGAGACGGCATCGGCCGCTCCGACAGCGCGTCCGGCACCCGAGCGGGGTGGCGGCTATTCGCTGAGCGAGCACGTGCAGCACTACTACAAGACCACGCGCATCTGATGCGGCCGCCAGGGCAGGCGCGCACCGTGCTGCCCGGACCGTCCGACCGAATCCTGCCCGCTCGCGGGCACCTGTCCCGACCGGATGCGGACGGGTTCATCAGGAGACATTCATGTTGTTGACCAAAAAGTCGTCATCCCCGGGTACCCCAGGCGCCCGCGTCCACACCAGCTTCGTGCAGCACTTGCAGCGGGGACTGGCCAGTGCCCTGCCCACGATGGACCGGCGTGCGTTCCTGCGCCGCTCGGGACTGGGCGTCGGAGTCGGCCTGGCAGCCACCCAGCTGACCCTGGTCAAGAAGGCCGGGGCGGCTGAAGGCGCTGCTGCCGGTGGTGGCAAGATTGAAGTCAAGCGGACCGTGTGTACCCACTGCTCGGTCGGCTGCGCCACCGATGCCGTGGTCGAGAACGGTGTCTGGACGCGCCAGGAACCGGTCTTCGACTCGCCCATCAACCTGGGGGCGCACTGTGCCAAGGGCGCCTCGCTGCGCGAGCACGGCCATGGCGAGTACCGCCTGCGCTATCCGATGAAGCTGGTCAAAGGCAAGTACCAGCGCATCACCTGGGATGAGGCCTATGCCGGCATCGTGGCGCGCATGAATGCCTTGCGGGAAGCCAGCGGGCCCGATTCTGTCTACTTCGTGGGTTCGTCCAAGCACAACAACGAGCAGTCCTACCTGCTGCGCAAGTTCGTCAGCTTCTGGGGCACCAACAACTGCGACCACCAGGCCCGTATCTGCCACTCCACCACGGTGGCCGGTGTGGCCAACACCTGGGGCTACGGCGCGATGACCAACTCGTACAACGACATGCAGAACAGCAAGGTCGCCCTGTACATTGGCTCCAACGCCGCCGAGGCCCACCCCGTGTCGCTGCTGCACATGCTGCACGCCAAGGAAAACGGCTGCAAGATGATCGTGGTCGACCCGCGCTTCACCCGCACGGCCGCCAAGGCCGACGAGTTCGTGCGCATCCGCTCCGGCACCGACATTCCCTTCCTGTTCGGCCTGCTCTATCACATCTTCAAGAACGGCTGGGAAGACACCAAGTACATCCACGACCGCGTCTACGGCATGGACCAGGTCAAGGCCGATGTCCTGGCCAAGTGGACACCCGACAAGGTCGAGGAAGCCTGCGGCGTCAAGGAAGAGCAGATGGCCCGCGTGGCAAAGACGCTGGCCGACAGCCGACCTGGCACCATTGTCTGGTGCATGGGCCAGACGCAGCACACCATCGGCAATGCCATGGTGCGCGCCTCCTGCATCCTGCAACTGGCCCTGGGCAATGTGGGCAAGAGCGGCGGCGGCACCAACATCTTCCGCGGACACGACAACGTGCAGGGCGCCACCGACGTCGGCCCGAACCCGGACTCGCTGCCCGGCTACTACGGCGTGGCCGAAGGTTCCTGGAAGCACTTCGCCGGCGTCTGGGGCGTCGACTTCGACTGGATCAAGTCGCGCTATGCCGAAGGCACGATCTCCAAGCCGGGCATCACCGTCTCGCGCTGGATCGATGGCGTGCTCGAGAACAAGGAACTGGTGGACCAGTCGTCCAACATCCGCGGCATGTTCTTCTGGGGCCACGCACCCAATTCGCAGACCCGCGGCCTGGAGATGAAGCGGGCCATGGACAAGCTGGACCTGCTGGTGGTGGTTGACCCGTACCCGTCGGCCACCGCGTCCATGGCGGCCATGCCAGGCAAGCCGGAGGACCTCAACCCCGACCGCGAGGTGTATCTGCTGCCGGCCGCCACGCAGTTCGAAACCAGTGGTTCGTGCACCGCGTCCAACCGCTCGATCCAGTGGCGCGAGCAGGTCATCGAGCCGCTGTGGGACAGCCGCACCGACCACATGATCATGCACCAGCTGGCACAGAAGCTTGGTTTTGCCGAACAGCTGAGCAAGAACTACAAGATGGTCAAGGGCAAGGGCGGCATGGAAGAGCCCATGATCGAGGACATCCTGCGCGAGATCAACCGCGGCGTCTGGACCATCGGCTACACCGGCCAGAGCCCGGAGCGCCTGAAGGCCCACATGCGCAACATGGGCGCGTTCGACATCAAGACCCTCAAGTGCAAGGGCAAGGTGGTCGACAAGGAAACCGGCTACGACATGTCCGGCGACTACTTCGGTCTGCCCTGGCCCTGTTACGGCACCGCCGAGATCAAGCACCCGGGCTCGCCCAATCTGTACGACCCGTCCAAGCACATCATGGACGGCGGCGGCAATTTCCGCGCCAACTTTGGCGTCGAGAAGGATGGCGTCAGCCTGCTGGCCGAAGACGGTTCGCACTCGCTGGGTGCCGAAATCACCACCGGCTATCCGGAGTTCGACCACCTGCTGCTCAAGAAACTGGGCTGGTGGGACGACCTCACCGAAGCCGAGAAGGCCAAGGCCGAAGGCAAGAACTGGAAGACCGACGTGTCCGGCGGCATCCAGCGTGTCGTCATGGCGCACGGTTGCCACCCCTTTGGCAACGCCAAGGCGCGCGCCGTGGTCTGGAACTTCCCCGATGCCATCCCGCAGCACCGCGAACCCATCTACGGCACCCGTCCGGACCTGGTGGCCAAGTACCCCAGCCACGACGACCAGAAGGTCCGCTGGCGCCTGCCCATCCTCTACAAGACCCTGCAGCAGAAGAACGTCGACGACAAGGTCTACGAGAAATTCCCGCTGATCATGACCTCCGGCCGTCTGGTCGAATACGAGGGCGGTGGCGAGGAAACCCGGTCCAACCCCTGGCTGGCGGAACTTCAGCAGGAGATGTTCGTCGAGATCAACCCGGCAACGGCAGCCGAGCGCGGCATCAGCAACGGCAGCCGGGTATGGGTCAGCACCCCCACTGGCGCGCGCCTGAACGTGCAGGCCCTGGTGACCGAACGCGTGGATCGCGAGACCGTGTTCCTGCCGTTCCACTTCTCGGGCCGCTGGCAGGGTCAGGACATGAAGCCCTACTACCCCGACGGCGCCTTCCCGGTCGTGCGTGGCGAGGCGGTCAACACCGCCACCACCTACGGCTACGACATCGTCACGATGATGCAGGAAACCAAGACCACGGTCTGCAACGTTGAGCGGGCCTGACCCGCGCCCGCTAAGGAGACACCATGGCAAGAATGAAATTCATCTGTGACGCCGAGCGCTGCATCGAGTGCAACGGCTGCGTCACTGCCTGCAAGAACGAGCACGAAGTGCCCTGGGGTGTGAACCGCCGCCGCGTGGTCACGCTCAACGATGGCGTGCCCGGCGAAAAGTCCATCTCGGTGGCCTGCATGCACTGCAGCGATGCGCCCTGCATGGCGGTATGCCCGGTCAACTGCTTCTACCGGACAGACGAAGGCGTGGTGCTGCACGACAAGGACGTGTGCATCGGCTGCGGCTACTGCAGCTACGCCTGTCCCTTCGGCGCACCGCAGTTTCCCAGCCAGGGCACCTTCGGCGTGCGCGGCAAGATGGACAAGTGCACCTTCTGTGCTGGCGGCCCCGAAGAGCACGGCAGCGAAGCCGAATTCGAGAAGTACGGCCGCAACCGCCTGGCCGAAGGCAAGCTGCCGGCCTGTGCCGAAATGTGCTCGACCAAAGCGCTGCTGGCCGGCGACGGCGACGTGGTGGCCGACATCTTCCGCAGCCGTGTGGTGCAGCGGGGCAAGGGCGCCGAAGTCTGGGGCTGGGGCACCGCCTACGGCACCGCACAGGGAAGCAAGTCATGAAACCCGTCCATCGCACAGTGGCGCTTGCCGGCATGTTGCTGGCGGGGCTGTTTATCACGGCCTGCGGCGAGCAGGCCCAGGACATGCAGGGGCAAGGTGTCAAGTCCGACGCCGCGTCCTACATGGGGGTGGGACAGAGCCCCTTCGTCCAGGGCAACTGGAAGCAGGGCGACCGCGCCAGCTGGGAACAGCAGCTCAAGAGCCGCGCGCAGTACAGTCAGAACGACTACGCACGCATGGGTAACTGACCAAGGCGAGGAGCGCAACATGCCAAGCCAACCGATGAGCGGCCTGCGCCGCCTGGTGTCGCCACAGCGATGGGTCGCCGTCCTGCTGTGGCTCGGAATCGGATGGGCCCAGGCCCAGACGCCGCCGGCCGCACCGGCAACGGCTGCACCGGACACACCTGCCGCAGCCACCGCACCTGCCGCTCCCGAGGCGGTGACCGGTCCGGGCGCCATACGCAGTGCAAACATCTTCGAGATCGCGCCCGACGCCAGCACCGACCCGCGATATGCCGAGCAGACCAATGGCGAGCGCAGCCGCGTGCAACCCGGCAACAACGCGCCCATGTGGCGCAGCGTGCGCGAGGGCGTCACCGGCTACTCCAGTCTGCCCAATGCCGAAGCCGGCAATTTGATCCAGGGCTTCGTGCAGTACCCCGGATCGCGCTATGCCAGTGCAGGCGAAGCCTGGCGCCAGGTCCGCAACAACTGGATCCTGCCCTACGGCGGCTCGCTGCTGCTGATCGTTCTGGTGGCCATCGCCCTGTTCTATTTCGGCAAGGGCACGATCCGTCTGCACGGCAAGGAAACAGGACGCCCTATCGAGCGCTTCACCTACGTCGAGCGGGCGGCACACTGGGTCAACGCCACCGCCTTTGTCGTGCTGGCGGTCTCGGGGATTGTCATGGCCTTCGGCAAGTTCTTCATCCTTCCGGTCATCGGCAGCACGCTGTTCGGCTGGCTGGCCTATGCCCTGAAGAACGCCCACAACTTCGCAGGGCCGCTGTTCGCCGTGTCGCTGGTGGTGGTGATCGTCACGTTCGCCCGCGACAACCTGCCCTCCCGTGGCGATCTGACGTGGCTGCTCCGGGGGGGCGGCCTGCTCGGAGCGCACGAGGTGCCCTCGCACCGGTTCAACGCCGGCGAGAAGCTCCTGTTCTGGGGCGGCGTCTTTGCTTTCGGCCTTCTGGTGGTGGCCTCGGGCCTGTTCCTGGACCGCATCCTGCCGGTGGCCGAGTACACACGGGGCAACATGCAGGTCGGACAGATGGTCCACGCCAGCGCCGCGGTGCTCATGATGGCCATGTTCATGGGTCACATCTACATGGGCACGGTGGGCATGGAAGGGGCCTATCAGGCCATGAAGACCGGCTATGTCGATGAAACCTGGGCCAGGGAGCACCACGAGCTCTGGTACGACGACATCAAGGCCGGCAAGATTCCCGCCCAGCGCAGTGCCGCCAAGGCGCCCACTGGTGCATCGGGACAGGCGGCCAGTGTCTGAGCGCGTCCCGCACCTGACCAGCGCCACAGCGCCCCTGACGCGTGAAGTCGACGTGGTCGACGAGTTCGGCCGCAGTACGGTCGTGTCCATCCCGGCCGAGCGCGACCTGACCATCTATGTCGACAAGCGCGAGCTGGTGACCCTCATGACGCTCGGCGGCCATCCCGAGTGGCTGGTGCTGGGCTACCTGCGCAACCAGCGCCTGGTGGGCAGCCTGGATGAGATCGAGTCCATCACCGTGGACTGGGACGTGGGCGCCGCGTCGGTCAGGACCCGGCACGGCATCGACCATATCGAGGAGCGCACCGCCCGGCGCGTGGTGACCACCGGATGCGGGCAGGGCAGTGTGTTCGGCAGCCTCATGGATGAGATCGACCGTGTCAGCCTGGCGCCGGACGCGCAGTTGCCGCAGTCCAGGCTGTATGAACTGGTCGATGCGATCCGGCGCAAGGAGACCACCTACAAGTCGGCGGGATCCGTCCACGCCTGCGCCCTGTTCCGGGGTTCCGAACTGCTGCTGTTTGTCGAGGATGTCGGGCGCCACAACGCCGTCGACACCATTGCCGGCTGGATGTGGCTGCAGGACGCCCACGAGCCGGGCAGCATGAACGGGGCAGACAAGGTGTTCTACACCACGGGGCGCCTGACCAGCGAGATGGTCATCAAGTCGGCCCAGATGGGGGTGCCGGTGGTTGTCTCGCGCAGTGGCATCACCGAAATGGGCCTGGAAGTCGCACGGCGCGTGGGTCTTTGCGCCATCGGCCGCGCCACCCACAAGCGCTTCCTCTGCTACGCCCACCCGCAGCGTCTGATCTGGGATGCACCCCCTTCGCCGTTGCCGGTCGCTCCGGTCGCCGACGTGGTCTGACGGGTGGGGACGCCCTAAACTCAGGGCATCTCCGTAACCCTACCGACCCGAGCATGAGCCGAGAAGTCCACGTCATCGACCATCCCCTGGTGCAGCACAAGCTCACGCTGATGCGGCGCAAGGAAACCAGCACCAAGAGCTTCCGGGAACTGGTGCACGAACTTTCCGCGCTGCTGGCCTATGAGGTCACGCGCGACATGCCCATGCAGGAGATCGAGATCGAGACCCCGCTGGAAACCATGAAGTCCCGGGTCATCGACGGCAAGAAGGTCGTGCTCGCCTCCATCCTGCGGGCCGGCAACGGATTCCTGGACGGCATGTTGCAGGTCATTCCCGGTGCGCGTGTCGGCCACATCGGTCTGTACCGCGATCCGAAGACCCTGCAGGCGGTGGAGTACTACTTCAAGATGCCGCAGGACATGCACGAGCGCGACGTCATCGTCCTCGATCCCATGCTGGCCACCGGCAATTCCGCCGTCGCAGCGGTCGACCGCCTCAAGCAGACCCGTCCGCGCTCGATCTGCTTTGTCTGCCTGGTCACCTGCCCCGAGGGTCTCAAGACCTTCCACGACGCCCATCCCGATGTGCCGGTGTACACGCCGGCCGTGGACCGTGGCCTGAACGATCACGGCTACATCGTGCCGGGCCTGGGTGACGCCGGCGACCGGATCTTCGGCACGAAATAACGGCCCTCCGGTCGGTCGTTACCTCGCTGAAACACGGGGTTGGAGCGAATGGGTTAACGTGCGCGCATGAGCACTTTCCCCATCACGTTCTGGGTCCTGGCCTGGCGCACTCTCTGGCGCGACTGGCGGGCCGGCGAACTGCGCCTGCTGCTGGTGGCCGTGACACTGGCCGTGGCGGCCCTGACGGCGGTCGGCTTCTTTGCCGATCGCCTGCAAGGGGGCCTCAGCCGTGACGCGCGTGCGCTGCTGGGCGGTGATGCCGTGGTCAGCAGCGACCAGCCGCCACCGCCAGCCTTCGAGGCACAGGCCCGGCAACTGGGTCTGCAGGTCGCCAGCACCCTGAGTTTCCCGACCATGGGGCGGGCGCCCGACGACCTGGGTGGCGCCACCCGCCTGGTGGCCCTGAAGGCGGTCGGCGACGGCTACCCACTGCGCGGCACCCTGAGCGTCGCCGACGCGCTGAATGGGCCAGAAACGGCCGTGGCACACGGACCGACGCCAGGTACCGCCTGGGTCGATCCGGCCCTGCTGGGTGTCCTGGGCCTGGAGCTGGGCCAGACCCTGTGGCTGGGTGACGGACACTTCACGGTGGCCAGGGTCATCGTGATCGAGCCGGATCGGGGTGCCGGCTTCATGAGTTTCGCGCCGCGCGTGATGATCCATGCCGATGACCTGCCAGCCACCGGCCTGGTGCAACCGGCCAGTCGCCTGAATTTCCGGCTGGCGGTGGCTGGAGAGGACGCCGCGGTCAGGCGCTTCGAGCGCTGGGCGGGTGCCGAGATCGACCATCCGGACGTCCGTGGCGTACGCCTTGAGTCACTGGAGAGCGGGCGTCCCGAGATGCAGCGGACGCTCGAACGCGCCGAGAAATTCCTCAACCTCGTGGCCCTGCTGGCGGCTCTGTTGTGCGCCGTGGCCGTGGCCATTGCCTCGCGGGGTTTCGCCCAGCGTCACCTGGACGATTGCGCCATGTTGCGGGTGCTGGGGCTGTCCCAGGGCACCATGGCCCGGGCCTACACCCTGGAGTTCATCCTGGTGGGGCTCGTGGCCAGTGTGCTGGGCCTGATGCTGGGCTTCGGGGTCCACTACGTCTTCGTGGCCCTGCTGGCCGGCCTGGTCGATGCAGGCTTGCCGCCACCCGGGCTGGCGCCGGTCGGCCTGGGGCTGGGCATGGGCCTGACCCTGATGGTCGCCTTCGGCCTGCCGCCGGTGCTCCAGCTGGCGCGGGTACCGCCGCTGCGGGTGATTCGCCGCGACGTGGGCCAGCTCAAGCCCGCCAGCCTGGCGGTGCTGCTGCTGGGCATGGCCGGCTTTGCCGGCCTGCTCATGATGGCCAGCCGGGACTTGGTGCTCGGCGGCATCGCGGTCGGTGGCTTCGCGGCTGCCGTGCTGGTGTTCGCCGTGGTCAGCTATGCGGCCGTGCGCGTGCTGCGGGCCAGTGTCAACGAGAGCACCGCGCCGCGAGCCCTGATCATGGCCACGCGCCAGCTGTCAGCCAGGCCGGTGTTTGCCGTGGTGCAGATCAGCGCCCTGGCGGTGGGCCTGCTGGCCCTGGTGCTGCTGGTGCTGCTGCGCACCGACCTCATCGCCAGCTGGCGCAACGCCACGCCGCCGGACGCGCCGGACCGGTTCGTCATCAACATCCAGCCGGACCAGGATGAGGCCTTCCGTTCGGCCCTGAGCGGGGCGGGTGTCCGGGATTTCGACTGGTACCCGATGATTCGTGGCCGGCTGGTCACCATCAATGGCCAGGCAGTCGACCCCGACAACTATGCAACCGATCGCGCCCGTCGCCTGGTCGAACGCGAGTTCAACCTGTCCCACAGCGCCACCCTGCCACCGCACAACCCGGTGGTGGCCGGGCAGTGGGTCGAGGACGAAGCCGACGCCCTCAGCGTGGAAGAGGGCCTGGCCGAAGAGCTGGGCCTGAAGGTCGGCGACCGCCTGGCGTTCGACATCGCCGGCATCGTGACCGAAGGCCGCATCACCAGCCTGCGCAAGGTCGACTGGGGCTCGATGCGGGTGAATTTCTTTGTCATGTTCCCGCGCGCCCGCATGGACGACCTGCCGCTGACCTACATCAGCGCCTTCCGCGCGCCACAGGGCGATGCCGGTTTCGACAATGCCCTGGTACGGCAGTTTCCCAACATCACCGCCGTCGACATGAGCCAGACCATCGCCCAGGTGCAGCGGGTACTCGGGCAGGTGATCCGCGCGGTCGAGTTCCTGTTCGCCTTCACGCTGGCCGCAGGCCTGGTGGTGCTGCTGGCCGCCGTAACGGCCACGCGGGGCGAGCGCGAACGCGA
Organism: Burkholderiaceae bacterium; assembly: GCA_041396505.1. Taxonomy (GTDB): domain Bacteria; phylum Pseudomonadota; class Gammaproteobacteria; order Burkholderiales; family Burkholderiaceae_C; genus Hydrogenophaga. Next base: position 278,761 of record JAWKYL010000008.1, on the reverse strand, counting down.
GTTCGCCGTGCTGCGGGCCGTCGGTGCCAGATCATCCCTGCTGCGCAATGTCCAGCGCATTGAACTGCTGGGCGTGGGGCTGCTGGCCGGCGCGCTGGCGTCGGTCGTTGCCGTGGTGGTCGGCTGGGGGCTGGCGCGCTATGCTTTCGAATTCACCTGGACCGCCTCGCCCTGGGTGCCGCTGGCAGGCGCCCTGGCCGGGGCGCTGCTGGCCCTGTCGGCCGGCTGGTGGGGACTGCGTGGCATCCTGCGGACCCCGGTCATCGAAACCCTCCGACGCGCACCGACATGAGCGACAACACGCCTGCCACACCTTACGAATGGATCGGTGGCGAACCCGCGGTCCACGCCCTGGTCGAGCGCTTCTACGACCTCATGGACATCGAGCCTGCCTACCGTGAACTGCGGCAAGCCCACGGCAGCACGCTGGACGACGCGCGGCAGAAGCTGTTCTGGTTCCTCAGCGGCTGGCTCGGGGGCCCGCAACACTATGTCGAGCGGTTCGGTCACCCCAGGCTGCGCATGCGCCACATGCCCTTTGCCATCGGCGTCCAGGAGCGCGACCAGTGGCTGGCCTGCATGGACCAGGCCATGGGTGATGTGGGCGTTGACCCGGTGCTGCGCCAGCGACTGGCAGGCAGCTTTTTCCAGACCGCCGACTGGATGCGCAACACACCCTGACAGCCTCGGCCCGCCGTGAGGCGGACGGCTCAGTTCCCGCCCTGGCCCTGTGCCTGGCGGAGCAGCACCAGCAGGGCGCCGGCACCTCCGTCGGCAGGGCGTGCCTGCACAAAGGCCAGCACCTCGCTCTTCTGGACCAGCCAGCGCGGCACCCGCACCTTGAGTACCGGCTCGCGCCCCGGGGAGCCCAGTCCCTTGCCGTGCACCACACGCACACAGCGCAGGCCCTGCTGGTGGCATTCGCGCAGGAACCGGCCCAGCGCCTCCCGTGCCTCGTCGGTCCTCAGGCCATGCAGGTCGATGTGCCGCTGGATGCTCCAGCGCCCGGCGCGCAGGCGTGGCAGCACGTCCGGTCCCAGACCGGGGCGGATGAAACTGAGCTTGTCGTCGGTGTGCAGCAGCGTTTCGACATCGAACTCGTCCGACAGCGCCTCGCGCATCACGGCTGCCTCGTCCAGGTGGCGCTGGGTCGGCTGGGGCGATGCGCCCGCCGGCGCAAATACCACCCGGTTGCTGTTCTTCAGCGGGGACACCGGTCCGACGGCCAGCTCGAACAGGCGCCGTTCGCGGGCTTCCCGTTCCTGCTGCTCGCGTTCGATGCGTTCGCGTTCGGCCGCCTGAGCGGCGCGCTCGGCCAGCTCGCGTCGCACATGCCTCAGATCGGCCAGGGAACGCACTTTCATGGCCGCATTGTCGTCCAGCGCTGCCCGGGTCGCAGCCTGCCACGGCCAAACCCCTCAGACCAGACCCATCTCGGCCATCGAGGCGGCGCGGCTGCGTGTGACGATGAAATGGTCCAGCACGCGCACGTCGACCAGCGCCAGGGCCGCCTTGAGCGACTGGGTCAGCGACTCGTCCGCACGCGAGGGTTCGGCCACGCCGCTCGGGTGGTTGTGGGCCAGCACCACCGCGGCCGCGTGGTGGTGCAACGCACGCAGGACGACCTCGCGGGGGTAGACACTGGTCTGCGCGAGGGTGCCACGGAACAGCTCTTCCATCTCGATCAGACGGTTCTGGCTGTCCAGGTAGAGCACCGCAAACACTTCGTGGGCGCGGGCGCCGAGCTGCAACTGCAGGTATGTGCGGACCGCCTGCGGGCTGTCGAACAGGGGGCGGCTCTGCAGCGGCTGGGCCAGGGCCCGGCGGGCCAGTTCCAGCACCGCCACCACCTCGGCGCGCTTGGCCGGCCCCAGCCCCTTGACGGCGCGCAGGGCATCGGGCTCCGTGTGCAGCAGCCCGGCAATGCCGTCGAAGCGATCCAGCAGCTCCTGGGCCAGTTGCAGTACATGCTTGCCCGGCAGCCCGGTCCGCAGCAGCAGCGCCAGCAATTCCGCATCGCTCAGGGCCGCGGCGCCGCGCGCCAGCAGCTTTTCGCGCGGCCGCGATTCGGCCGGCAGACTGCGCAGACCGGTCAAGACCCCATCTTCCATGTCGATTTCCTCCCTCACTGGCCCGGCTTTTTACAATACGGGTCTGAGCTGCGTCCGCCGCTTGCCCCCTTTTCGGGGGAGTGGGGGCGCGGTGTCCCTGCCCAACTTCCCCATTACGTCCATGTCACAGGTCCAGGAAGGCTCTTTTCTCACGCTGCATTACCGCCTCTCGGGGGCGGATGGCCGGGTGCTGATCGACACATTCACCGGCCAGCCGGCCACGCTCAGCATCGGCAGCGGCCAGCTGTCGCCCGCCATAGAGCAGCGCCTCCTGGGTCTGTCCGAAGGTGTGCGGACCACCATCGAACTGCCCGCCGGCGAAGCCTTCGGCGACCACCAGCAGGACATGGTGCAGTGGGTGGCCCGCAAGCTGCTCAACGAGCTGGGCGACCCGCACGAGCAATACACCGTGGGCGATGTGGTGCAGTTCCCCACACCGGACGGCCTGGGCAACTACGCCGGAGCCGTGCGCGAAGTCCGCGACGACGGTGCCGTGCTGTTCGACTTCAACCACCCGCTGGCCGGCCAGCCAGTGAGCTTCGAGGTCCAGCTGATCGGGGTGCTGGATGAGTGAAATTCTTCTGGCCGAGCCGCGCGGGTTCTGCGCCGGTGTCGACCGGGCCATCGAGATCGTCGAACGTGCGCTGGCCAAGTTTGGTCGTCCGATCTACGTGCGCCATGAGATTGTGCACAACACCTACGTGGTCAACGATCTCAAGGACAAGGGCGCCATCTTCATCGAGGAACTCGACGAGGTGCCTGCCGGCGCCACGCTGGTGTTCTCGGCCCATGGCGTCAGCAAGGCGGTGCAGGACGAGGCCGGGCGTCGCGGGTTCCGCATTTTCGACGCCACCTGCCCGCTCGTCACCAAGGTGCATGTCGAGGTGGCCAAGCTGTTCAGGGAAGGTTACGAGTTCCTGATGATCGGCCACAAGGGGCACCCCGAGGTCGAAGGCACCATGGGCCAGCTCAGCGAGGGCATCCATCTGGTCGAGGACATCGACGACGTGGCCAGGGTGCAGCCGCGGCAGACCGACCTGCTGGCCGTGGTGACGCAGACCACGCTGTCGGTGGATGACACGGCGGGCATTCTGGCGGCTGTCAAGGCGCGCTTTCCCAAGGTGCGGGAGCCCAAGCAGCAGGACATCTGCTACGCGACCCAGAACCGGCAGGATGCCGTCAAGCTGCTGAGCCCCCAGGTGGACATCGTCATCGTCGTCGGCAGTCCCACCAGTTCCAACAGCAACCGCCTGCGCGAGGTGGCGCATCGGCTGGGCACCGAGGCCTACATGGTCGACAACGCCGGCGAACTCAGGCCCGACTGGTTCGAAGGCAAGTCGCGCGTGGGCCTGACGGCCGGTGCGTCGGCGCCCGACATCCTGGTGCAGCAGGTCATCGAGCGCCTGCGAGCGCTGGGCGCCATCTCCGTCCGGCGCATGGAAGGCCTGACCGAAACCATCAAGTTTCCCTTGCCCAAGGGCCTGAAGATCGACGGTACGGACCCGATCGACCATATTCGTTGACCCCGCGCCGGTCCCCGGCGCAAACCTACAATCTCGGAATGCTAGACATTCTTCTTCTCCGCAAAGACCTGGACGCGGTCGTCGCGCGCCTGGAAACCCGCAAACAGCCCCAGCCCTACCTGGATGTCGCCGCCTTCCAGGCCCTGGAGCACGAGCGCAAGGCGCTGCAGACGCGCACCGAAGCCTTGCAGGCCCAGCGCAACAGCCTGTCCAGGCAGATCGGCATGCTCAAGGGCAAGGGCCAGCACGCCGAGGCAGAATCCGTCATGGCCCAGGTCGGCGAAATGAAGGCAGAGCTTGAAGCCTCGGCCACCCGGCTGGACGTGATCCAGTCCGAGTTGCAGACCCTGCTCCTGGCCGTGCCCAACCTGCCGCACGACAGCGTGCCCGTGGGCGCCGGCGAGGAGGGCAACGTCGAAGTCCGCCGCTGGGGCTCACCCCGCACCTTCGATTTCGAGGTGCGCGACCACGTGGACATCGGCGAGAAGCTGGGCCTGGACTTCGACACCGGCGTCAAGCTGGCCGGCTCGCGCTTCACCTTCATGCGCGGTCCGATCGCCCGCCTGCACCGTGCACTCGCCCAGTTCATGCTGGACGTGCAGACGCAGGAGCACGGCTACACCGAATGCTATACCCCCTACATCGTCAATGCCGACACCTTGCGGGGTACAGGACAGCTGCCCAAGTTCGAGGCCGACCTGTTCGCCGCCAACAAGGGCGGGCAGGAGGGGGCCGACGAGGACCAGGCGCTGTATCTCATTCCGACCAGCGAGGTGACCCTGACCAATGTGGTCCGCGACGAAATCCTGACGGAAGCCGACCTGCCGCTGCGGATGACCGCGCACACCCCGTGCTTCCGCTCCGAGGCCGGCAGCGCCGGGCGCGACACCCGTGGTCTGATCCGCCAGCACCAGTTCGACAAGGTCGAGATGGTGCAGGTCGTGCACCCCGAGAAGAGCTACGAAGCCCTGGAAGCCATGACGGGCCACGCCGAAGCGGTCCTGCAGAAGCTGGGCCTGCCGTACCGCGTGATGAGCCTGTGCACGGGCGACATGGGTTTTGGCGCCAGCAAGACCTATGACCTGGAGGTGTGGGTCCCGGCGCAGGGCACCTACCGCGAAATCAGCTCGGTCTCCAACTGCGAGGCCTTCCAGGCCCGGCGCCTGCAGGCGCGCTTCAAGAATGCCCAGGGCAAGAACGAACTGGTGCACACCCTCAACGGCTCCGGCCTCGCCGTCGGTCGCGCCCTGGTGGCTGTGCTGGAGAACTGCCAGAATGCCGATGGCAGTGTGACGGTGCCCGAGGCGCTGCGGCCCTACATGGGCGGCTTGGAGAAGCTGGGCGGCTGAGACACCCGCATCGGCTGAAAAAGCAAAAGCCCGGCATGACCGAAGAGGGCTTCATTGGCCTCTCACATGGATGATGGTGGCGTTCGCTTGGTCGGAGCGGTTGCCTTGACCGATAAGCACTACTCGGTCAACATTCAGTCTCACATCGACACTTTGAAGTCCCTTTGGGACAAGCATGGTGCCCTCGAAGCCGAACTCGAAGCCGCAATCGGTTATGGATTCGACGCGCTCGCCGAGTCCGAAGCGCACTACCTCGCAAACTTCGAGCCGGCTCAGTCCGTCCGAAATCGAATCCTTGAGGCAGGACGCCGCGCAGGCGAGCGCGAAGGTCAGGGCGTATCTCGCTTCTCAGCAGGCGAAGGCAACGTAACCGATACTGCCGACTATGGACCCGCAACCCAAGCCCACCGAGACACCACAGACCGATTCCTCAAGTCTTTCGGACAGCGACTGTCAGGAAGCGGACCCGACTCGAATCTGCTGGACGCAGTTGCTCCGAAGCGAGACACCGAGCGCGGACGAGCAACCGCTTCCGTGCTCAAACTTGTTTAACGTTTGACTTCAGCAGGACGAGAGTTTTCCTAGCCAGTCGGAATCACACAGGGCGAGATTGACGAGCCGTCCATCATGACAGTTGTGCGCCTGATGGGTTCGACCTTCGGCGTCCCCACGACACAGGCGATCCGGTCATGTCGTGGGTGGGAGGCAGGTCAACTATACGGACGTGACGGTGATACGTGAGGCGGCCTCCTTCAAACGCTCAGTCGCGCGCGGCTTAGCTCGAACGTTAGGCCTCCTGCAAGAAAGACTGTATACACATACAGTTATCGGGTACCATCCTGTACGCTCAAACAACCTCAGGATTCCCGCATGCTTGACCACATGACGTTCCGCGTATCTGACATTGCTCAGGCCAAGGCGTTTTACAGCGCAGCCTTGGCGCCACTGGGCTACAGCATTTGCTTTGAAGGCCACTACGGCTCAAACATTCTCGGCCTTGCCTACCCAGACGTATCTGAGCCAGATGGCAAGAAGGCCGACGTGTGGTTCATTGACGGGCCTTCTCCACATGGCGGTCCAACCACAACATCAGGTTGCCACCTTGCATGGCGAGCCAAAAATCGTGCACAAGTAGATGCCTTCTATAAGGCAGCCATTGCCGCAGGGGGAAAAGATAATGGAGCACCCGGTTTACGCCCGGACTACCATGCAAACTACTATGGAGCGTTTGTCATTGACCCCGAAGGCAACAATATTGAAGCGGTCTGCCATCTGCCTGAATAGTCAGAACAAAAGGTTTGCGTGTGCTCAACGCCTGGCGGAGTCAAGCACCAAGTGCAATACTGGTTTATTGAATTGAGGCGCTCCGTCCAGCTTATCTCGCAGGTTCTGCGGGATACATTACGTTAGAACTAAAAAGAGAGGTGTTCAAAATGGAAACAGAAAACATTGAAAAGCCAAGCCAGATTAATACAGCTGTAAATCTGCTCTGGGCGAGTTTGGCTATCGGATTTGTGAAATCGATAATGGATATGCAGCACCTGGGGTCACAGGCTTCACCGGCGTTTACCAATTTTATTCTGATTTCCGTTATTGCTGTAGTGGCTTTGCTTATTGTTTTTACATCAAAAGGTAAAAATTGGGCACGTATTACATTCTTGGTTTTATTTATTCTCGGCTCACTGCCATCTATACCATTGGTTCTCGCTGAATTTACACGTTCGCCCGTGCTTGGTGCGTTTAGTTTGGTTCAAATCGTACTTCAGGTTGTCGCGCTCTATATGGTATTCACAAGACCGGGGGCAGCTTGGTTCAAGAAACAAGAAAACTAGTGCTAACAAAAGCATCCAGCGGACGTGCCAAAGGCGCGCGCCGTTGATGCTTGGCGTTAGCCGTCACAAGGAAACCTCAATGGCCATCAAATTTCGTGCGATTCACACGACACGTCCTTGGAGAAAGGCTCAGCACTCGTCCCTTCACAAGGCGACCGATGGGCCAGATGGAGCAAAGAATCTCCTTCGACGAATAGGCCGCGTTGGTCGTAAGTGGCAGGAGTACGGTCCCGTGTCCTGCGTCTTTGTATGGGACGAGGATCGCGATCCGGGTTATGCCTTTCGGCTCAAGCCGGGTTCCACGTATGAGATTGAAGTAACAACCGTAGCCCTTCACGTACTTAAGCGACACGAACAGGAAAAGGGCTGTGCCCCCGCCGAAATAGAAGCTTACTTTTCATCTCCTAAGCACTCTCATTCAGCGACTGAAAAGGAAGTATCTGCTGATATGGCCGAGACCGACTATGGCGAAGACGATGAAGATCAGCCTCTCGCGCCAACGATATTTCCGGATGAATTACCTGACGATATTTTTTACGTGGAAGGGCTCGCTCGTACAGTTCTCGTGAACTCCTACGAGCGTAGCGAATCCGCCCGAACTGCATGCATCAATCATCACCGGTCGGTTTGTCGAGTTTGTGGCTTGAACTTTGAGGAAAAATACGGAGAAATCGGGCGTGGCTACATTCATGTTCACCACATAGTGCCGATCGCCTCCATTGGAAGGCAATACCAAGTGGACCCTATCAACGATCTGGTGCCCGTTTGTCCGAACTGTCATGCCATGCTTCATCGACGAAACCCGCCACTCTCGATAGAAGAGTTACGGGCAAAGCTAAATGACGGCTAACCCTACGTTCGAGGTGCGGCTTCGCCGTTGGGACGCCGTTCCGGCGGGGCCGGCCCGCCGCTCGTCAGCTCATTTGTTAGGCGCGTCGCTTACCAAAGGGAACTCTCTATGCGTTTGCTCTCACTACTGCTCGTCTTTTTCTCCTCATCGGTCTGTGCCGGAACAATCCAGATACCATCTGCATCAGATTCGCCGCATTCTCGCGCCGCTCGCCAAGTGGATGAGAGGGCTAATGGCTTTACTGTTGTTATCCCTGAGAGCTGGACGGGTCGGACAGATCTTCAAATGCCGGGAGTAGTGTTGATTGTTCAGGCGACAGCGAAAGAGCGGGCCGCAAACTGCAACGTCCGATCCACTTACAACGACCGTCTCCTTGGGTTCTCCAACGCTGAATATCTTCAGAGAACATTTCCCGCAGATGACCCTTCGGAACTCTTAGCATCGTACAAAGCCGCTGGGCTGAGTCCGCAGCTATTACGATCAGGGCGCGTAGCAATAGATGGAATACGGGCTATATTCGTAGAGTTCGATTTTGTTCGCGGTTCGACAAGGCTACGAGCATTCAATGTACAATTTTTGGAAAAGGGGTTTCTTTACACACTCGGATGCACAGATGTTCCCGAAAGATATTCGAGTTCATTGCCGGAATTTGGGCTATTCCTCTCGTCTTTTCGGCCTATTGGACGATGAGGGCGCAGTTTCTCTAAGAGATCTCTAACTCAAGTGCTTCAATCTACATGTCAGCTCATAGCAGGGAAGTGATTGAAAAGTTTTGCGGGCTCTGCGATTGGTTGTTGCAGGTATGGCAAATGCGAAAGTTCCTTTTTGAGGAGAATCCGAATGAGTCGGTCCTCCGCGAACCGCGCTATGCCAATTTCTTTTATCGACTCCAAGTCGTTCTGCAAGAGCACTGGTTGCACCAGTTGGCAAAACTCCACGATCCGGCGGTACAAGGCGGTGCAAACGGTCACATCAATCTCTCTCTCGACTACCTCATTGAGTACGGCCAATGGGATACGCAAACCGAGGCGAAACTCAAGGACCTGAAATCAGAAATGTCCTTCTTAGCAACGCCAGTCCGAGATGCTCGGAATAAAGTTCTCTCCCATAATGACTTGGCGGTTCTTCTGAGGTCCAAGGAACTCGGGGCCTTTGTCCCGGGTGAAGATGAGCAGTATTTCATCAGACTGCGTGAGTTTGCTTCCCTGGTAACTGATTCCGCACTGGGAGAGCAGTTCGTGTATGACGATCTTGTCGAGAACGATGTGTCCTCGTTCATGGATGCGTTTCTACGTGGGACCAATGCCTAGGCCTGCGTGGTGCAGGGGTTGTCGCGCGTTGAAGCGGCGTAGCAACCTTGATCCTGACTTTGGACGTCGAACGTCGAACGTCGAACGTCGAACGAATGTTCTCCGGTCTGACAGATGGCCGCTTCTGGCCGACAGCATCAGCACGAGACTGGATCAGAAAGCTGACCCTTGGGCATGGTGGAATTCAGGTACACCAAATCCACGCTGTTTCCTGGGCGAGCCACAAGGTGTCACAACGTGCCACACCAGACGATGGGTAAAGCGATGGGTAGAAATAGAAAACGGGCCGCGAGAGCCCGTTCTTCATGATGTCCTGGCGGAGAAGGAGGGATTCGAACCCTCGGTACAGGAGAACCTGTACGCCGGATTTCGAATCCGGTGCATTCGACCACTCTGCCACCTCTCCGCGTCGAAGCCCCGCATTCTAGCAGCATCCGGCACGGTCGCCGAAATCGCACACGCGTGCGGCGGCAATGCGACAATGCACTCGCCCTTCCAACCGCCGCACCGCCCGATGCTCGTCGACACGCAGCCTGCCACCCACCAGCACATTCCGGCCTCGCCCGAGGTTCGGGAGCAATGGGTCAATGCCCAGCTGATCGGGGTGGTGATGGACGGGGCCATGTCGTCCCTGCTGGCATCGTCGGTGGTTTTGCCGGTGCTCGTGTTTTTGCTGGCCGGCGAAATCAACACCTACCTGCTGGTGGCCTGGACCGTGCTGATGGCCGCGGTCCTGATGTACCGGTATCGGGTGATCGTCGTCTACCGCATGCGCTACGACAGCGTGGGCGGGGGCAGCCGCCAGGACTTCCTGCGCCGCTACAGCTGGTCCTGGGTGGTGGCGGCGGTGCTGTGGGGGGTGCCGATCGGTCTGGCCTTCCTCCGGGCCGACATATATGTCCAGTTCGTTTGCGCCATGGTCGTGCTGGCTCAGGGCATGGTCTCGATCATCACCCTCAGCGCCTGGTTCCCGCTGTTCCGCGCGACCAATGTCGCCATGCTGGTGACGGTGACAGGGGGCATGCTCGCCCAGATGGTCCTCAATGGCCCGGACAGCCAGACGCTGGAGACCCTGTTCACGCTGATCGGGTTCCTGTTGCTCTACTGGTGGCTGCTGCTGGTCGGGGGGCGCCGGCTGCATGCAACGCAGCACTCCAATCTCGAATTGCAGTTCTCCAATCAGGAACTGATCGATTCGCTGACGTTGCAGACCCGTGCCTCACTGCGTGCCGTTGCCACGAAGAACCGGTTTCTGGCATCGGCCGCCCACGACCTGCGCCAGCCGGTGCATGCGCTCAGCCTGTATGCCGACTGGCTGGCCAGTGAGCCGGAGATGGCCAATGATGTCGCGCCGCGTATCCTGCAGTCCACCCGCGCCATCAACGAACTGTTCGACTCCCTGTTCGACCTCACCCGCATCGACGCGGGCAACTACAAGGTCAAGCTCCAGCATGTGGCCGTGCGTGAACTGTTGGCCGACGTGGCCCTGCAGTTCGAGCCGGTGGCTGCCGGCAAGGCCTTGCGCCTGCGCACGCGGGCGCCGGATTTGCGGATCTGGGCGGACCCGGTGGTCCTGCGGCGCATTCTGGGCAACCTGGTCTCGAACGCCCTGAAGCACACCAAGAAGGGCGGCGTGTTGCTGGGACTGCGGGTACGCAAGGACATGGTGGTGTTCGAGGTCTGGGACACCGGCGTGGGCATCGCGCGCGAACACCAGCAGGCGATTTTTCAGGAGTTTTTCCGCGTGTCACAGCACCAGGGCACCGAGGACAGCCTGGGTCTTGGGCTGACCATCGTCTCCAAGCTCGCCACCCTGATGGGCTACCAGCTGGCACTGACATCGCAGGCCAATCGGGGGAGTGTGTTCCGCGTGATGGTGCCGGCGTACACGCAGCCGACCGAGCTGCGTGAGCTGGGACGATCGGCGCCCGTCAGGCAGGTGTCGGGCGCGAGCTGAACCGCTGGGGGCACCGCCGGTCCCGGGCGGAACCGGTCCGGCGCTGGGGTTCAGAGTTCGAGCAGGCCGGCGGTGCGGGCCAGGTGGCTGGCCTGGGAGCGGCTCTTGACGTTCAGGCGGCGGAACAGGCGCCACAGGTGCACCTTGACCGTGTGTTCGCTGATCTGGAGCTGTTCGGCAATGTCCCGGTTCGACAGTCCCCGGTCGAGCATGACCAGCAGCTGCTTCTGGCGCTTGGACAGCTTTTCGGGGATGGTGGGTGCGTTCTCGTCTTCCGGCTCGTCGGCCAGGAACTCCCTCAGCACGCGGGCAATCTGGGCTGCTCCGGCCGATTTCTCGACGTAGGCGTCTGCTCCGGCCTCGCGCGACAGGTCTTCGTAGTCGGAGGCCGGCGAGGCGGACAGCACGATCAGCGACGTGTCCGGAAGCATCTGCCGTATCTCGCGAACACCCGAGACGCCGTTGGTGTCCGGCAATTTCAGGTCCAGGCAGACCAGCTCGGGTTCGCCATGCTCTGCGATGGCCCGGCTGACCGAAGCCAGACGCTCCAGCTCCACAACCTGGGTCGATGCTCGCAGTCGGCGCAGCAGCATGACAACGGCTTCCCGCATCAAAGGGTGGTCGTCAATGACAAAGATGCTCATGGCAAAAGTATAGTATTACAAGATCCGATTGGAGTCCAAGAATATCGGCAAAGCAAGACTTTGGCGATATCAAGAAGGGGTGCAAAACGTGGGCTTTTGGCCCGTTTGCCGCCTGGCACGGGAGATCGGGTGCCGGCCGGCGGGTTCCGGTCAGGAGATGATCGTCATTTTTCCTTGTCCTGGAAGTGAGCCAGGGCAGCCGCCACGCTCGTGGCCTCGGCCTGGGATTCTATGGCCGCCTGAAGGTCGGCAAGGGCGGGTGCCCCTTCTTTCTGCAGTCGGGCGATGACCTGGGCCGCTTCGCGTGGCGAGGCGAACGCCTGGCTTTGCAGCAGCAGGCCACCTTTGGCGTCGAGCAGCTTGAAACGGAACTGGCCGTCCGGCTCGCGGTATTGCTTGAATGTCGGCGCGCTTTCCCTGGTTGCCCTGGCGGGTGCCGAGGCTGTGGCCAGGCTGTCCAGTGGACGCAGGCCGACGGCGTGGCGCAGCCGGGCGGTGAAGGGGCTGGCGGTCGCGCGCGCCTTTTCGGCGCCGGCCTTGAGCGTGCGCTCGATGCGCGCCGGGTCACGCATGAGTTCGTCGTAGACGGTGCGCATCGGCGCGATTTCGCGGTCCAGTCGTTCGAACAGGACATCCTTGGCTTCGCCCCAGGCGATGCCGTCGGCATAGGCCCGGGCCAGACCGGCCGTTTCTTCGGCGGTCGCGAACGCCTGGTAGAGCTGGAACAGGGCCGAGCCTTCCGTGTCCTTGGGCTCGCCCGGCACGCGCGAGTCGGTCACGATGCCCATGATGAGCTTGCGCAACTGCTCCCGCGGCACGAACAGCGGGATGGTGTTGTCGTAGCTCTTGCTCATCTTGCGACCGTCGAGTCCGGGCAGGGTGGCCACATGGGCTTCGATCTCGGCCTCGGGCAGCGTGAAGTGCTCGCCGTAAAGATGGTTGAAACTGGACGCCATGTCGCGTGCCATCTCGATGTGCTGCACCTGGTCACGTCCGACGGGCACCTTGTGCGCGTTGAACATCAGGATGTCGGCGGCCATGAGCACCGGGTACATGAACAGGCCGGCGGTCACGCCGTCGTCGGGTTCGGCTCCGGCAGCGGTGTTCTTGTCGACCGATGCCTTGTAGGCGTGCGCGCGGTTCAGCAGGCCCTTGCCGGTCACGCAGGTCAGCAGCCAGGTGAGTTCGGGAATCTCGGGGATGTCGGACTGGCGGTAGAAGGTGACCTGTTCGGGGTCCAGACCGCAGGCCAGCCAGGTCGCGGCGATCTCCAGCGTCGAGCGCTGGACCCGGGCCGGGTCGCCCACCTTGATCAGGGCGTGGTAGTCGGCCAGGAAATAGAAACTGTCCACATGGGCCAGCCGGCTGGCACGCACGGTGGGGCGGACGGCGCCCACGTAGTTGCCCAGGTGCGGAGTACCCGATGTGGTGATGCCTGTAAGAACGCGCAGGGTTTTCATGTCGGTGGGAGATGGGTCAGAGCAGCAGCATGCGCAGGGGCGTCAGCAGCAACTCGATGGCCTGCGCCGACAGGTTCATCAGCGGGCGCAGCCAGAAGTTGCCGACCACGCCCGAGACGACCAGGGCCATCACGATGAAGAAGCCATAGGGCTCGATCCGCGAGACGGTGTAGGCCATCTGGTTGGGCAGCAGTCCGACCAGGATGCGACCGCCGTCCAGCGGGGGGAGCGGGAACATGTTGAAGGCGAACATGACCAGGTTGACCAGCAGGCCCGCCCGGCACATCTGCAGGAAGAACATCTCTTCCACGCCCATGGCCAGCAGCAGGTACAGCAGTACGGTCCAGAGCACGGCCTGCGCCAGGTTGGCGCCGGGGCCGGCCAGTGCAACCCAGACCATGTCGCGTTTGGGGTTGCGCAGGCGTCCGAAGTTGACGGGCACCGGCTTGGCATAGCCGAACAGGAAAGCGCCGGCGGTCACGAAATACAGCAGCAACGGCATCGCGATGGTGCCGACCGGGTCGATGTGGCGCATCGGGTTGAGCGTGATGCGACCCAGCATGTGTGCCGTGTTGTCGCCGAAGTGCCGGGCCGCATAGCCGTGCGCCGCCTCGTGCACGGTGATGGCGAACAGCACCGGGATGGCGTAGAGGGCAACGGTCTGGATGATGTGTGCGAAATCCATGGCGGCTCGGGCAAAACGCCTATTGTCCCAGAAGGGCGGAGCGGCTCCGGCGGGCCGCGATCACTGCAGCCCCAGTGGCTGTAGCGGACCCTGGCCCAGGCGCAGCACCTGCGGTTCGTCGCCGCTACCCATGGGTGTCAGGTCGATCACCGTGGTGGGCTCCAGGGCGCAGGCACCGGCGTCGATGACACCGGCCAGTTCGTGCTCGTAGCGCTCCCGGATGTCGTGGGCGTCATTGAGCGGGTCGGACTGGCCGGACGGGATCAGGGTGGTGGCCAGCAGTGGCGCGTCGTGCAGCGCCAGCAGTTCGGCCAGCGTGCGGTGGTCGGGCACACGAAGCCCGATGGTCTTGCGCGAGGGGTGGCTGACGCGGCGCGGCACTTCCTTGCTGGCTTCCAGAATGAAGGTGTACGGTCCGGGCGTGGCCAGCTTGAGCAGCCGGTACTGGCGGTTGTCGACCCGGGCGTAGCTGGCCAGCTCGCTCAGGTCCCGGCACAGCAGGGTCAGGTGGTGGCGGTCGTCCACCTGGCGGATGCGGCGCAGCCGGTCGGCCGCGGCTTTGTCGTCCAGGTGGCAGACCAGCGCGTAGCTGGAGTCCGTGGGTACGGCGAGAACGCCACCACGCTCGAGCAGTTGTACCGCCTGCTTCAGCAGGCGCGGCTGGGGGTTGTCAGGGTGGACTTCGAAGTACTGCGACATGGCTTCATTGTGCGTCAGTGGCCACCGGCCGGGGCACCCGCGCCGTGAGCCAGCTGGCGGAGCCACCGCACAGGACGATCAGGGCCATGCCGGCCAGCTCGAAGCCGCCGGGCACATGGTCGAACACCAGCCAGCCACAGGCCATGGCAAATCCGATCTGGCTGTACAGGTAGGGCGACAGGGTGGAAGCCGGCGCCCGTGCAAAGGCCAGGATGAGCAGGAAGTGCCCGACCGTGCCCATCAGGCCGATCAGGCACAGCAGGGCCAGTGTCCGCAGGTCGGGGATGGCCTGCCAGACCAGGGGCAGCAACAGGGTCGAGGCCAGCGTGCCGACCCAGCCGGTGTAGAGGTGCATGGTCATCGGGTCTTCGGTCCGGGCCATGCGGCTGGTCAGGATCTGGAAAGAGGCATAGGCGGTCACCATGGCCAGGGGGAGCAGGCTGACCCAGCCAAACAGCTGGCCGCCGGGCCGGACCACCATCAGCGCCCCGCCAAATCCACCCGCGACCAGCATCCAGCGCAGCGGGCTGACCTTCTCGTGCAGAAACAGGGCTGCCAGCAGGGTGACCACCAGCGGCGTGACCATGACGATGGCGGTGAACTCGCCGACCGGCATGTACTGCACGCTCACGAACGACAGCGCGCTGACCGTGAACAGCAACATCCCACGCACCAGTTGCAGGCGCAGGCGCCTGGTGTGCCACAGGCGCAGGCCGCGTGTCGGCAGCATGAACAGGGTGACAGAGAGCGCCTGGAACAGGTAGCGGAACCAGACCGCCACCAGCACGGAAATGGCGGCGCCGACCACCTTGACGCCGGTGTCCAGCACCGCAAAACAGGCGGTGGCGGCCACGAGAAGCAGCACGCCCTGCAACACGTGCGGGCGGTGGTTGTCGTGTGTCATCAGTGAATGCGGGCTTCCAGCCGTTCCCAGACCGGCGTCAGCTGGCCGGGCAGGTCGGGCAGCTGGCCGAGGTCGATCCGGCTTTCCTGCGGGCTGTGGAAGTCGCTGCCCCGGGATGCCAGCAACCCGAATTCGTGGCAGTACCCCGCGTATTTGGTGGCCTCCGATGCGCTGTGGGCCGAGGTCACCACTTCCACCCCCTGGCCGCCGAGCTGGACGAACTCGGTGAACAGGGCGTACTCCTCGATGGCAGAGAAGGGATAGCGTGCCGGGTGGGCAATCACGGCGACGCCGCCAGCACCCGTGATCCAGCCGACGGCGTCGCGCAGGCTGGCCCAGCGGTGCGGAACGTAACCTGGCTTGCCCTCGACCAGAAAGCGCCGGAAGACTTCATAGGTGTCGGCGCAGACGCCGGTGTCCACCAGGAAGCGTGCAAAGTGGGTGCGCGAGATCAGTTCGGGGTTGCCGACATAGCGCAAGGCTCCCTCGTAGGCGCCGCCGATGCCGACCCGCTCCAGGTCGGCGGCCATGGCCCGGGCACGCGACTCGCGGCCGCCGCGGGTCTCGTGCAGGCCGTTGACCAGGTCGGCGTCGGTGTGGTCGAAGCCCAGGCCGACGATGTGAACCGTGGCAGTGGCAAAGGAGACCGAAATCTCGGTGCCGGTGAGGTAGGGCAGACCGATGCGGGTGGCGGCGTCGATGGCCAGGGACTGCCCGCCCAGTTCGTCATGGTCGGTCAGTGACCACAACTCGACGCCTTGTGCCTTGGCACGCATGGCCAGGGCTTCGGGTGTGAGTGTGCCGTCGGACACCACGGAGTGGCAGTGCAGGTCGGCGTTGGTCAGGTGGCTCACGCGGCGATTGTAGGCAGATCACCCCGGCGCCGCAGCGGGCAGGGGCAATACCTGCCAGGGCGCAAGGGTGCCTTCGTCATCCGGTGTTGCGCAGGCCGGCGGCGATCCCGTTGATCGACAGGTGGATG
The DNA here is from genome assembly GCA_041396505.1 of Burkholderiaceae bacterium. Classification (GTDB taxonomy): domain Bacteria; phylum Pseudomonadota; class Gammaproteobacteria; order Burkholderiales; family Burkholderiaceae_C; genus Hydrogenophaga. The sequence goes on along the minus strand of JAWKYL010000008.1, from coordinate 262,455 downwards.
CCGCGGCGAACCCGCCCCTGCCGCTCGGCATCGTCCTTGCCGGCGCGGTGGCGCCGGATCAGTTCGACCTGCAGGTGGTGCAGCGGATCGATGTAGGGGAAGCGGTGCCGGATGGAGCGTTGCAGCACCGCATTGCCGACCAGGCGCTGCTTCTGGCCCGTGATCATGGCCAGGGCCTGCACGGTGCGTTGCCATTCGCCCTCGATGGCGGCATGCACGCGTTCGCGCAGGCGGCGGTCGGGCACCAGTTCGGCATAGCGGGAGGCCAGGGCCAGGTCGCTCTTGGCCAGCACCATGTCCATGTTGGACAGGAGGGTGGCGAAGAAGGGCCAGTCACGGGCCATCTGCTGCAGCAGGCGCTTGCGGCGCGTGGTCTGCGCCTTGCCCCCTTCGTTGACATAGCGCTCGATGGCCGAGCCGAAGCCGTACCAGCCTGGCAACGTCAGCCGGCACTGGCCCCAGCTGAAACCCCAGGGGATGGCGCGCAGGTCTTCGATCCGCTGTGTCGCTTTGCGCGACGCGGGGCGCGACCCGATGTTCAATTCGGCAATCTCGCGGATCGGTGTCGCGGCAAAGAAGTACTCGGCGAAGCGGGGTGTGTCGTAGACCAGGGCGCGGTAGGCGTCCATGCTGTGGCGCGACAGGTCGTCTGCTGCTTCGATGAAGGCCGGCGGGGCCGCACGCGTGGGCTGCAGCAGCGTGGCCTCCAGCGTGGCGGCGACCAGGGTTTCCAGGTTGCGGCGGCCGATGTCGGGGTTGGCGTACTTCGAGCCGATCACCTCGCCCTGTTCGGTGAGGCGGATCTGCCCGCGCACCGTGCCCGGCGGCTGGGCCAGGATGGCCTGGTAGCTCGGACCGCCGCCCCGGCCGACCGTGCCGCCGCGCCCGTGGAACATGCGCAGGCGGATGGCCGGACCTGCGTCGCCGGCCGCTGCGTTCAACTGGTCGAACAGGTCGACCAGCGCGATTTCGGCACGGTAGAGCTCCCAGTTGCTGGTGAAGATGCCACCGTCCTTGTTGCTGTCCGAATAGCCCAGCATCACGTCCTGCTCGCTGTAGCCCTGGCCATGCCCACGCTGCACCATCGCCTTGACGCCGGGCAGGGCGTAGTAGTCGCGCATGATGGGGGCGGCGTTGCGCAGGTCCTCGATGGTCTCGAACAGGGGCACCACGATCAGGTCGCACCGGGCGTCTTCGCCCAGCAGGCCATGCATCAGGCCGCATTCTTTCTGCAGCAACAGGACTTCCAGCAGGTCGCTGACGGTTTCGGTATGGCTGATGATGGCGTGGCGTATGGCCTGCGGGCCCAGTTGCCGCCGACCTTCCCGGGCGGTCTCGAAGATCGCCAGTTCGCTGCAGGCGTGCGCGCTGTAGTTCACGCCAGGGACACGCAGCGGACGGGCATCGTTGAGCATGCGCAGCAGCAGCGTCTGCCGGGCCTGCTCGTCCAGGGCGCTGTAATCGGCTTCGACGCGGGCGACCGACAGCAGTTCGGCCACCACCTCTTCGTGCTTGTCGGAGCTCTGGCGCAGATCGACCGTGGCCAGGTGGAAACCGAACACCTCGACGGCCCGGATCAGCGGGTGCAACCGGCCCCGGGTCAGCGCGCTGCCGTGGGGGGCCTTCAGGGATGCCTCGATGGTGCGCAGGTCGGCCAGGAATTCCTCGGCGGTGGCATACGGGTCCTGGGGTGCCACGGCGTGCCGGGCCGCTTCGCCCCCCGTCAGTTCGCGCAGGGTGGCGGCCAGGCGGGCATAGATGCCGGTCAGGGCCCGGCGGTAGGGCTCGTCCTCGCGGTGGGCATTGGTGTCGGGCGAGCGCTGGGCCAGTGCCAGCATGGCCGGGCTGAAGTCGGCCAGCATGACCGACATCGACAGCTCGGTGCCCAGCAGGTGAACCTGGGTCAGGTGGTGGCGCAGTACAACCTCGGCCTGGCTGCGCAGGGCCAGACGCAGTGTCTCGGCCGTCACGAAGGGATTGCCGTCGCGGTCGCCGCCGATCCATTGCCCCATGCGCAGGAACGGTGGCACGGCGTCCAGGGTCGCGCCTTCGTCCTGGAGGCTGTCTTCGAGGTCGCGGTACAGGCGTGGAATCTGCTCCAGAAAGGTGGCCTGGTAATAGCTCAGCGCGTTTTCGATCTCGTCGGCCACGGTCAGCTTGGTGAAACGCAGCAGACGGGTCTGCCACAACTGCACCACACGGGCGCGCATCTGGGCTTCGTTGTCGGCCAGTTCGCGTGCGGACCGCTCGCCCAGCGTCTCGCGTTCGGCCAGCAGGCGGGCAATGGCACGCTCGGCATCGAGAATGCTCTTGCGCTGCACTTCGGTCGGGTGGGCCGTCAGCACCGGCGAGACATGGAAGTGGGCCAGGGCCTCGACCACCGCAGCCGAACTGAAACCGGCTTGCCGTAGCCGTTGCATGGCCATGGCCAGGCTGCCCTGCTGCAGGTCGCCGGCGCGTTCGTGCACGGCGCGGCGCCGGATGTGGTGCCGGTCTTCGGCCAGATTGGCCAGGTGGCTGAAATAGGTGAACGCGCGGATCACGCTCACGGTCTGGTCGGCGCTCAGGCTCTTGAGCAATTTCTTGAGCTGCTGGTCGGCGGCCGCGTCACTGTGGCGGCGGAAAGCCACCGACAGTTTGCGGACCTGCTCGATCAGCTCGTACGCGGCCACGCCTTCCTGCTCGCGAATGACATCGCCCAGAATCCGTCCGAGCAGCCGGATGTCGTCGATCAGGGGCTGGTCCTTGTCGGTGCCTGGGGCATTTTTCCTGGAACGGGCGGAGCGGGCGGGCGCTGGACTCATGGACGGTTTCTGCTGAAATTTTGGGCAGGGGGCATGCTAGCATCCCCTGGCGGCCAAAAGCCCGCCGCCCCGGTACCGAACGGTTACGAAACCCCGAGCCGGTCCTGAATTTATTTCACTTTCCTGCCGTGTCCATTTCAATTACAGCCGCGCCCCTGTCCATCACCATCGCCACCCGCGAGAGCCGCCTGGCCTTGTGGCAGGCCGAGCATGTCAGGGCCTTGCTGGAAGGACTGGGGCACCGGGTCACCCTTCTGGGCATGACCACCCGGGGCGACCAGATCCTGGACCGCAGCCTGTCCAAGGTGGGTGGCAAGGGGCTGTTCGTCAAGGAACTGGAAGTGGCACTGGAAGAGGGTCGTGCCGACATCGCCGTGCATTCGCTCAAGGATGTGCCCATGGATCTGCCCTCGGGCTTCGAGCTGGCCTGCGTGATGGAGCGCGAGGATCCGCGCGATGCCTGGGTCTCGCCGCATGCCGCTGGCCTGGCTGAGCTGCCCCGCGATGCGGTGGTCGGGACATCCAGTCTGCGCCGGCTGGTGCTGTTGCGCGAATCACTGGACCGCCTCGGACGCACCGATGTGCGCATAGAGCCACTCAGGGGCAATCTCGACACCCGCTTGCGCAAGCTCGACGACGGGCATTACCACGCCATCGTGCTGGCGGCCGCCGGTCTCAAGCGCCTGGGGCTGGGCGACCGCATTCGCGCCGTGTTCGAGCCCGGGCAGTCTCTGCCGGCCGCAGGCCAGGGCGCACTGGGCATCGAAATCCGCGCCGGCCGGCCGGAACTGGTCGCGGCACTGCAGCCGCTGGTCCACATGCCCACCTGGCTGCGCGTGGCCGCCGAGCGGACGGTTTCGCGGGTGATGGGGGGCAGTTGTTCGGTGCCATTGGCCGCCTACGCGCAGTGGGTGCCGGGCCAGGACGGCCTGCTCGAGATCGAGGCGGCCTGGGGCGACCCGCAGGCCCGCGCACCCGTGCTGCGGGTGCGTCGCAAGGCCGAGGTCTCTACGCTGGCACAGGCGGAGGAACTGGGTACCGGGGTGGCCGAGGCCCTGAAGGCCGGCGGAGCCGTGGTACCGGCGCCAGATGCCTGATGCCATGTCCGACCCCGCCGGCGCTCAGCCGCCGCAGGTGGTGGTGACCCGGCCCCAGCCGGAAGCCGACGCCTGGGTCCGGGCCTTGCAGGAGCACGGCTGGCAGGCGCAGGCCATGCCTCTGATCGAGATCGGCGAACCGACTGCCGCAGTTGCCCAGGCAGGGTTGTCCGAGGCCCGTGCCAACTGGCTGGCCTACGACGCCCTGATGTTCGTCAGTGCGGCCGCGGTCCGCCATTTTTTTGCAGGCGTGTCCCTGGTGCCGCCAGACCGGTTGCCAACCACGCGTTTCTGGGCGCCCGGCCCTGGTACGGCGCGTGAACTGGAGCGGGCCTTGTCCCGACGGGGCGTGGATGGCAGGCAGGTTGATGCACCACCGGCGGATGCGCCCCAGTTCGACTCCGAGCATCTGTGGCCACAGGTGCAGTCGCAGATGGGGCCGGGGCGCCGATTGCTCGTGGTGCGCGGGGGCGTGACGGAACCGGGTGGCGTGTCGGGTGCGGCGTCGGGTGCGGCGTCGGGTGCTGCGTCGGGTGCTGCGTCGGGTGGCCAGGGGCGCGAGTGGCTCATGCAGCGTTGCCGCGAACTGGGCGCCGAAGTGCAGTCCTGCATGGCCTATGAACGCAGGGTGCCGGTCTTCGATCCGGCGGCCTGTGGCCGCTTGCGCGCAGCGACGGGCCCCGGGCATGTCTGGCTGCTTAGCAGTTCCGAGGCCCTGGCCAATCTGGACCGGATCCTGTGCGGTCATGCTGCTACGGGGGCGGCGGCGCTGGCGACACACCCGCGTATTGCCCTGGCGGCCAGGGCCGCCGGCTTTGTTCCGGTCGAAATGAGCCGGCCGGCCTTGGCGGACGTGCTGGCCGCTCTAGAATCTCACTGGTCATGTCCATGAGCGCCCAGGACCCTTCTTCTCAGCCCGATTCAGCCCCGTCCGGGGCGGTGACCGAGGCCGACCCGTCACCGGAGCGGCAGGCACCGCCGCCGCGCACGGCGGCAGCGCCTGTCCGGCCACCGGAAAAAGGATCGGCCTCCTGGTCGTGGTTGCCGCTGGCCGTGGCGGTGGTGGCGCTGGTGGTGTCCGGATCGCTGTGGCAGCGCATGGGCCAGGTCCAGGAAGAACTGGCACGGCGCAGCCAGGACAACGCAGCGGAGGCGACCCAGGCCAAGGCCCGTGCCGGCGATGCCGAAGCCCTGGTGACCGAACTGCAGGCCCGTCTGAGCGTGGCCGAGTTGCGGCTCTCCGAAGTGAGCCTGCAGCGCAGTCAGCTGGAAGAGCTGATGCTCAGCCTGTCGCGTTCGCGCGACGACCATCTGGTCCAGGACCTGGAATCCGCCTTGCGGCTGGCCCAGCAGCAGACCGAACTCACAGGCAGCGCACAGCCGTTGATCTCGGCGTTGCAGGCCGCGGACCAGCGCATTGCACGCGCGGCCCAGCCGAGGCTGAATCCGGTGCAGCGGGCCATCGCCAGGGACCTCGACCGCATCCACGCAACGCCGCTGGCCGATGTGCCGTCGACGGTGCAGGCACTTGACGAACTCGTGCGGCAGGTCGACGACTGGCCCCTGGTCAACCGGGTGGGTGATGCCGCTGTGGACGGGCGTACCGGTCCGGCGGCCGGTGAAGGCGATGTTCGACCGGCCCAGAACAGTGAGCCAGATGCATCCGGAAACGCAACGTCCGATGCCGGGTCACCCGACGGGGTGTTGTCCGGATGGGCGCGGGTGTCGGCGTTCTGGCGTGGCTGGTGGACGCGGGTGTGGTCCGACGTCACGCACAGCGGCCGCGAGCTGGTCCGGGTGAGCCGGATCGACCGGCCCGAGGCGGCACTCCTGGCACCTGAGCAGGCCTATTTCCTGCGCGAGAACCTCAAGCTCCAGATGCTCAATGCCCGGCTGAGCCTGCTGGCGCGGCACACGGCACCGGCACGCTCCGATCTGGCAGCCACGCGCCAGGCACTGGAGTTGTACTTCGATACCCGCGTGCCCCAGGTGGCCAGCGCCGTGAGCAGCCTGAACCGGCTGGGGGACGAGCTGGTCAAGCACCAGGTGCCCCGGGCGCCGGACACGTTGGCTGCCCTGGCGGTGGCGGCCGAGGGGCGCTGATGCGCACACGACAGTCAGGCATGGTCCGCGGCGTGTTCGTCCTGCTGGGGCTGGCCGCCCTGGCAGTGGCCCTGTCGCTGGTGATGGGCGACAACCGGAGCATGGTCTCCCTGTTCTGGCCGCCGCACCGGATCGATGTGTCCTTCAACCTGGTACTGTTTGCGCTGGTGATGGGCTTCGGGCTCTTGTACCTGGCCCTCCGGACGCTCGCGGCGCTGCGCGACCTGCCGGTCCAGGCACGCCGCTGGCGAAGCCAGCAACTGGAGCGGGCCGTGGTGGCCGCAGTGCTCGACGCACTGTCCCACCAGCTGGCCGGCCGCTTTGTTCGTGCGCAGGCGTCAGCCCGGCAGGCCCTCGAGCAGATGGATTCATCGGGCAGCGTCGACTGGCCGCGCAGGGACCAGATGGAGCAACTGGCCCACCTGTTGCTGGCGGAGAGCGCACAGTCCCTGCAGAACCGCACGGCACGCGACGAACACCTGGACCAGGCACTGCAGGCCAGATGGTCCCGCCAGATGCCGATGGCGGGTGAGGGGGCCTTGCTCAGGGCAGTCCGATGGGCAATCGAGGACAGGGATCCGGTCCAGGCCCGGGCCCGGCTGGCAGCGCTGCCGCAAGGCGCAGGCCGGCGCGTCCAGGCCTTGCGGCTCAAGCTTCGCGTGGCCCGGATGGATGGTGCCGGGGCCGAGGCGCTGGAAACGGCGCGTTTGCTGGCCAAGCACAAGGCATTCTCGCCCGAGGCCTCGGACAGCCTGGTCCGGGGGCTGGCCATGGATGCCCTCCGTCAGTCTCACGACCAGTCGCAGTTGCGCGTTGTATGGGCAGGTTTTGACGACGCCGAGCGTGCCATGCCCGAGCTGGCACTGGCCGCAGCGCAACGGGCCCTGGCGTTGGCCGAAACGGTTGACGCATCGCCGACATGGCCGGATTCCGTGTCCGACCTCAATCCGGTGGAGGACACGCACCAGTGGGTCCGCCAGTGCCTAGAGCCGGCATGGTCCCGTTTCGAGACGCTGGATGCGCTGCAGCAGGCCCGGCTGGTCCGGGTGCTGGAGCCGGCGCTGGCCAATATCGATGCAGGCTGGCTGGCGCGTCTGGAGCAGCGCCAGCGGCAACAGCCGGACAACGCCTGTCTTCAATACCTGGCCGGGCAGGCCTGTCTGCAACGCCAGCTCTGGGGCAAGGCAGGCCTGTTGCTGGGCCAGGCCAGCGTGCATCTGCAGGATCACGTACTGTTGCGGCGGTGCTGGTGCGCACTGGCCAGGCTGGCCCATGAACGGGGTGACGAGGCTGCTGCTCAATCGGCCTGGCAACGGGCTGCCCTGATCGACTGAGACAGACTTTCCGCCGGGTCGGTTGACCCGGACGACACCCGGGCACAAAAAAACCCGTCCTGCGAAGGACGGGTTTTTTGTTGAGCCTACATACGGCCGGCCGCGAGGGCCGGCAGCCGGTTAGGCCTGCTGCTCGAAGGGCAGTGTCACCTGGCGCAGATCCTTGCGCGTTTCCACGAGGACCAGAGGACCTTCGTCGATCAGCACCACCGGCTTGGGCTCGCGTGGCACGTGGATCGGGCGCGGCTCGGCAGCAATGGCGGCCTGAACAGCGGCCACCTTGTCGGCATCGGAGTTGACCCATTCCAGCCCGCTGCTGCGTGCGACCTGCTCCAGGTCGGCGATTGACAGGGCGTAAGGCGTGACCTTGGGCATGCCGCCCAGGGTTTCCTGCGCGGGTGCCGTGACGGCGACCGGTGCGGCCACAGGGGCCGGTGCAGAAGCGGCCACAGGGACCGGCGTTGCCTCGGCTGGCGATGCCTGCACCTCGGCGGGCAGCGCCGGCTCTGGCGTGACCGGCATGGTGAAGTAGCTGGCACGTGCCGGCTGTTCTTCTGCTGCAGCGGCGCTGTCATCGCTCGCCACCGGCTCCGTGGCGGGTACCTGCTCGTCACGAGCCTGCTGGCCGGCGCGATCGCGGCGGTCGCGGCCATAGCGGTCACGGCTGCGGCGCTCGCGGGGCGCGCGCTGGGCATTCTCGGCCGTCGACTCGGGCGCTACGCCTTCGCTCGCCTGGGCTTGGCCTTCACCGTCACTGTTGATGGCGTCCTGGGCGGGAGCCTGGACCTGTTCGATGCCGGTCTCGGATGCCTCGGCACCCTGGCGGCGTCGGCCATCGCCACGGCCACGGCGATCGCGACGACCTGCATTCTGGCTGTCTGCGTTGTCGGTCAGCGGCTTGTTGTCACCGGCCTCGGCCACATTGGCCGGGAGGGTGGATGCTGCGGTCTGCTGTTCCTCGCGCGGCTGGCGGCGCTGGCCGCCATTGCGGCTCTCGCCGCGTTCGCCTCGCCGGCCTTCGCCACCGCGTCCTTCGCCACCGCGTCCTTCGCCACCGCGTCCTTCGCCACCGCGTCCTTCCGGCCGGCCGCCCGCCTCGCTGCGGTTGTCCACGCGCGCTTCGGCACGGGGCTGGCGATTGCCGCCTTCGCGGGCTTCGCCGGCATTGCGCCGTTCGTCGTTGCCATTGCGACCGCCCCTGCCACCACGATTGCCGCGCCGGCCATCCTGCCGATCGGTACGCGCCTTGGGTGCGGTGTCACTTTCCGCCTGTGCGGGTGCAGGCGCTGCCACCACTGGCGTGGCCGGCGCCAGGCCGAACAGGCTCTTGAGCCAGCCGAAGAAACCACGTTCGGCGGGTGCCGCTGCCACCGGCTGGGCGGCGGGTGCGGCCTGAACGGGTGCGGCAGGGGTGGGTGCCGCCGCCGCGGCTTCGGGCCTGGGGGCTGCCACTGGGGCCGGACCGTCGGGCAGCACGCCCTTGATCACGGGTTCCTGCTTGTTGGTCTTTTCCTGGCTGCGGCGTGTGAAGCTGGCGACGTCGTCGACTTCCTCGGCCATTTTGTAGCTGACGTCGAGGTTGTCCAGGCGCGGGTCGTCGTGCTTGAGGCGCTCGAGCTTGTAGTTCGGCGTGTCCAGCGACTTGTTGGGGACCAGCAGCACGTTGATGCGCTGCTTGAGTTCGATCTTGGTGATCTCGGTGCGCTTCTCGTTCAGCAGGAAGCTGGCCACCTCGACCGGCACCTGCACCAGCACGGCGGCCGTGCTGTCCTTGAGCGACTCCTCCTGGATCACACGCAGGATCTGCAGGGCCGAGCTCTCGGTATCGCGGATGTGGCCGGAGCCGCCGCAGCGCGGGCAAGGGATGGAGGCCCCCTCGCTGAGCATCGGCTTGAGACGCTGGCGGCTCATTTCCAGCAGGCCGAACTTGCTGATGGAGCCGAACTGGACACGGGCACGGTCCTGGCGCAGGGCGTCGCGCAGGCGGTTCTCGACCTCGCGGCGGTTGCGGGACTCGTCCATGTCGATGAAGTCGATCACGATCAGGCCGCCCAGGTCGCGCAGGCGCGCCTGGCGGGCCACTTCGTCGGCGGCCTCCAGGTTGGTGCGCAGTGCGGTTTCCTCGATGTCGCCGCCCTTGATGGCCCGGGCCGAGTTGACGTCGACCGCCACCAGGGCTTCGGTCTGGTCGATCACGATGGCACCGCCGCTGGGCAGGCTGACGATGCGGCTGTAAGCGGTCTCGATCTGGTGTTCGATCTGGAAACGGGAGAACAGCGGGGCGTCGTCACGGTAGCGCTTGACGCGGCGCCCGTGCTCGGGCATCACGTGGCTCATGAACTGGTGAGCCTGCTCGTAGATGTCGTCAGTGTCGATCAGGATCTCGCCGATGTCGCCATTGAAATAATCGCGGATCGCGCGGATGACCAGGCTCGACTCCTGGTAGATCAGGAAGGCGCCCTTGCCCGCCTTGGATGCGCCGTCAATGGCGTTCCAGAGCTTGAGCAGGTAGTTCAGATCCCACTGCAGCTCGGCGGCTTCGCGGCCGATGCCTGCGGTGCGGGCGATGATGCTCATGCCATTGGGGTATTCGAGCTGGTCCAGCGCGGCCTTGAGTTCGGCGCGGTCCTCGCCCTCGATGCGCCGGCTGACGCCACCACCACGGGGGTTGTTGGGCATCAGCACCACGTAGCGACCGGCCAGGCTGATGAACGTTGTCAGTGCGGCTCCCTTGTTGCCGCGTTCTTCCTTCTCGACCTGGACCAGCAGCTCCTGGCCTTCCTTGATCACATCGTTGATGCGGGCCTGCGACGGGGAGACATTGCCCTGGAAATACTGCTTGGAGATTTCCTTGAAGGGCAGGAAGCCGTGGCGGTCTTCGCCGTAGTCGACGAAACAGGCTTCCAGCGAGGGCTCGACGCGGGTGACGACGGCCTTGTAGATGTTGCCTTTGCGCTGTTCGCGCCCTTCGATCTCGATCTCGTAGTCGAGCAGTTTCTGCCCGTCGACGATGGCCAGGCGGCGCTCTTCGGCCTGCGTGGCATTGATCAGCATGCGTTTCATGTGGCGTTTTCCTTCGTTCAGACACACGTGGCCGACCGTTCGGTGAACGGGACGGCAACTTCATTGCCATGAACCTGCGGGAAAAAGCGAACGGGGGGAGGGAATTGCCGGAGAGCCGGTGACCGGGCATGCGGGGCCTGTGTGGCCGGGCACCAGAGGTGCCGCATCGATGCGCCGGGTCAGGGCGTAGGCGCGGGGCGTCGTCTGAACGGGGCAGGCAGGGGGCGGATCGTCATGGACAGTCTCCGGCCGGTGTCTCTCTGTTCTCGCTTCGTCCTCGTCCAGCCGTCTTTGTGGGGGGCTGGACGTTGGGGGTATTCCGTTAGTCGGGTTCGCTGGATTCCTGGGCGGGTTCGCCTGCAGCGTCATCCGTTCCGGTGGCTGTCTGTCGCGCGCCAGATCGGGCGTCGGACAGCAGCATGGAACGCGTGCCGCAGGGGGCAACTCCTGACCAGTCTCGGACCCGGTGCACCGGCTCATTGGCACGGCTGCGGGTGGGCTGCCTTAAACTCAAGGCAAATCAAACACTTAGAGTCCTTGACTGGCGTGACGCATTATAGTCGCGTCCCCGCCTCTGTGGTGGCCTTCTTCAACAGCCCATGTCCAGCGCACCTACCCCGGCGGCCGTCCGCCACATCACCGTCGACGAAGAGTCGGCCGGCCAGCGGCTGGACAATTTCCTGGTGCGCTGCCTCAAGGGGGTGCCCAAGAGCCACATCTACCGCATCATCCGCTCGGGCGAAGTCCGCCGCAACAAGGGGCGGGTGGGTGCCGACGACCGGGTTGAGGCGGGTGACGTGCTGAGGATTCCGCCGATCCGGTTGTCCGAAAGGGCGCAGGACAAGGCCGATCATCCGGCGCCGGCGCGCGATTTTCCGGTGTTGTTTGAGGACGACGCTTTCCTGGCGCTGGACAAGCCGGCCGGGGTTGCCGTCCATGGTGGCAGCGGCGTGAGCTTCGGCGTGATCGAGCAGCTTCGGCAGGCCAGACCCCAGGCGCGCCTGCTGGAACTGGTTCACCGGCTGGACCGGGAGACCAGCGGCCTGCTGCTGGTGGCCAAGAAACGCAGCGCCCTCAAGGCCCTGCAGGACCAGTTCCGTCAGCGTCAGACCGGCAAGACCTACCTGGCGCTGGTCAGGGGGCAATGGCCGGCCCGCCTCAAGGTGCTGGACCAGCCGCTGCACAAATACCTGTTGCCCGACGGCGAGCGGCGGGTCAGGGTCACGACGAAGGAGGATCCGGATGGCATGGCCTCGGTCAGCCTGGTGCGTGTGGCGGCCCACGTGGCCCCGCCACCGGCGCTGGCGGCGCAGTGCCCGGACGGCTTCAGCCTGCTGGAGGTCACCATCAAGACCGGACGGACCCACCAGATTCGCGTGCATCTGTCCCACGCCGGTCATGCCATTGTGGGGGACGACAAATACGGCGATTTCGAGCTCAATCGCCAATTGGCGAAAAACGGATTGCGCCGGATGTTCCTGCACGCCTGGCGATTGAAGCTGAAACACCCGGTAACAGGAGAAGACCTGATGTTGCAGGCGGAATTGCCACCTGAACTGGCCGGATGGGTTTCCCCGGACGGAAAACCGGAATAGAATTGCCATTGCGCCGTTGGGGTGCAATTGTTTTTCTCAAGGCATAAATTTCCAAGGACAATGGCCGCAGTACATCGGCCAGAAAGAAGCTACATCATGGCAACGTATTCCGAACTCATGGCGCAGGCACAGGCGCTGATGGCCCAGGCAGAGCAGGCCCGCAAGGACGAATTGGCGGCTGTCGTTGCCGATATCCGGGCCAAGATGAAAGAATATGGCATTACGGTCGCCGATCTGGGCGCCGGCAGCGGCCGCAAGTCGGTCGGCAAGAGCAAGGCCGCTGCACCAGCCAGGTACCGTGGCCCCAACGGCGAACTGTGGGCCGGTGGCCCGGGCCGCAAGCCGCAATGGGTGCGTGATGTGCTGGCGGCCGGCAAGAACGTCGAGGATTTCCGGATCTGATCCGACCATCCCGTCCCGGATACGAAAAAGCCCGCTCAGGCGGGTTTTTTTGCGCCTGCCCCAACTGCGTCGGTTTCAAGAAAGCGGATCAGGCTGTTTCCCAGATGACGCGTTTCCCCGAGTTTTCCCAAATTTCATAGCGTTCCCCATAGAGTTCTTCGATGCGGTTGCGTTTGACCTTGAATGTCGGCGTGATGACATCGTTGTCGACCGTCCAGGCGGTGGTGACGACCACCACGCATTGAAGCCTCTCATGCGGATCGAGCGATGCATTGATGCTGCCCAGATGGCGGTCCAGCGATTGCTCGATTTCCTGCCGGCCATCGGGCTGTGCCGCACGTGCGGCAAATTCGGCATTGAGCATCACAATGCCCAGGGGTTGGCTCAGGCTCGCACCGGCCACCACGCAGGCCTCCACGGCTTCGTGCATGACGAGTTTGTCCTCGATGGGGGCCGGTGACACGTATTTGCCCTTGCCCGTCTTGAACAGGTCCTTGACCCGACCCGTGATGCGCAACAGGCCCTGGTCGTCGATGCTGCCCTTGTCGCCGGTTCTGAGCCAGCCGTCGGGCGTGAAGGCCTCGGCTGACTTTTCGGGCTCCTTGTAGTAGCCGAGCATCAGGGCCTGGCTGTGCATCTGCACTTCGCCGTTGTCCGGATCGATCCGGTGCCTGACGCCGGCGTAGGTGGGGCCTACGGTGCCTTGCTGGTTCTTGCCGGGTTCGGTGATGTGCGAGAGCGCCAGATTCTCGGTCATGCCGTACCCCTCGTTGATATGCAGTCCCAGCTGGCTGTACCACTGCAGCAGGGCCAGGGGCATGGGTGCGGCACCACCGGCGGCGAAATGGCAATGGTTCAGGCCCAGGGCCGACAGCACCTTGCGGCGCACGATGCCACCCAGCAGGGGAATGCGCAGCAGGCGGTCCAGCTTGGCCGGTGGCATCTTGTGGTGGACCCCCTGCTGGAACTTGACCCACAGACGCGGGACTGAAAAGAAGATGGTCGGTTGTGCTCGCTGCAGATCGTGGGTGAAGGTGTCCAGGGATTCAGCAAAGTACAGGTGCATGCCGGTCTGCAGCCAGCCATGTTCGACCAGCATGCGCTCGACCACGTGCGCCAGCGGCAGGTAGGACAGCATCCGGTCTTCGGACGACATGGGGATGCGCTTGAGACCCTGCTCCAGCGCCCAGGCGAAATTGCCGAAACTGTGCATGACGCCCTTGGGCATGCCCGTGGTGCCCGAGGTATAGATGAGGGTGGCCAGATCGCCTTCGTCGCGCAGGGGGTGGCCGGTCAGGGGGGGTGTACGGGCGCAAATGGCGTCCCAGCCCTCGTAGTGGCGGATGGCGTCGTCCGGTGACAGCGGGTAGCTGATGCAGGGCATGTCCGCCGGCACACCCGGCTTCATGCCTTCCCATCCGTCGAGCTTGCCCACGAAACAGGCCTTGGCCTCGCTGTGCTCCAGTATCTGGCGCACGGTCTCGGGCGCCAGAGTGGGGTAGAGGGGAACCGACACATGGCCTGCCATCCAGATGGCGAGGTCGCTCATCAGCCACCAGACGCAGTTCTTGGACAGGATGGCGACCCTGGAACCCGGTTCCCAGCCTTGCGACCGAAGGTGCTGCGCCATACGGCGGGCCTGGTCGGCCACTTGTCGCCATGTGAAGTCCCGAACATCGTCACCGCCCATGGGCTGCGTGAGAGTGACGCGTTCGGGCGCCGTTTGTTCCCAGCGGTACAGGCACTGCAGGGCCAGGCGCTCGGCGGCGACTTTGCTCATGTTTGTCTCCGTTTGTGGTTGGTGTTCCCCTCCAATCTAGCAAGCCGGTGCCTGCCTGTTTAGAGGGAACAACCTGATGTGGAGGGTGGCGTCTGCATGTCCCTCTGGCAGCAGCAGCGCCACGGCGGCGCTATGCTCACCCCATGAATGATTCAAGTGTGGACCTGATCGAGTGGCTGACGTCGGATGAGGCCGCCACCCCGGTGGCTGCCAGTGTCATCGTGCTGCACGGCCTTGGTGCCGACGGCCAGGACTTTGTGCCTGTCGTCCAGGCCATGAACCTGGATGCCATTGGCAAGGTGCGCTTTGTCCTGCCGAGTGCGCCTGTCCGGCCGGTCACCATCAACGGCGGCTATCGCATGAGAGCCTGGTACGACATTTTCCCGCCACCCGCCGATCCCAGGCTGGAACGCCAGGAGGACGAAGCGGGTCTGCTGGCATCCAGCGCACTGGTGCTGCGGCTCGTCGAGCGGGAGGTCAGCCGGGGCGTTCCAGCATCGCGTGTCGTGCTGATGGGGTTTTCGCAGGGCTGCGCGATGACCTTGTTGGCGGGGCTGACGGCGCCATCACCCCTGGCCGGACTGGTCGGCCTGTCCGGCTACCTGCCGCTGGCCCGGCAGGTGGGTGCCCGGGTGGCCGGGCAGGGCGATTCGGCGGTGCGCACGATGCCCGTCTTTCTGGCCCACGGCGAGCACGATGACATCGTTACGCCGGATCGTGGCCGGGCGGCCCGCGATGCGATCCAGGCCATGGGGCATCCCGTCCAGTGGCACAGCTACCCGATGGGGCACGAAGTCTGCATGCCGGAGATCCAGGCCATCAATGCGTGGCTGCTCCAGACCCTTGGACAGGGTCAGCCGCCAAAGTCGACGGCGATGAAGGCATAGCCGCCGCCCCGCTGGCAGGCGGCACCCACCTCCGTGAGGTCGGCGCGCATCAGTGCCGCGCAATGGGGTGGACTCTTGAGCCAGGCGTCCATGCTGACGGGCAGCATGGCGGGTGTCGCAATGCGTTCGGTGCGGGCCAGGATTTCACTGCCGGTGGCGCCCTGGTAGCCGCTGGCGGCGATGCGCTCCAGGTAGTGGCTGCCGTTCGATCCCGTGTGCGAGAAAAAGCCGACCGACGCCATGTCGGCCGCATGTCCCCCGGCGGCTTCGGCCAGCGCGGCGTTCCAGGACAGGGGCGGCGCCGGAGGCAGGGTGGCCGCACCGCAGGTGCGGGCCGTGGCGCGGGCCGCGTTCAGCGAGGCCACCACCTGGCCGGCGAAGCCCGCGATGTCGCAGGTCGGCTCCGCCGATCGGCTCACGTTGGCGGATGAGGCCGGCTCGGCCCCTGTACCGGAACTGCCGCCGCCACAGGCGGACAGAAGGGCGGCCGTGAACCACAGCCCGCAGCTCGCAATGGTGTGTCGCATGTCCATCTCCCGATTCGAAGCGAGGCCCCGGCGTCGGTGTGCCGTGCGCGGGCACCCGGGGCTGGTATGGCTTCAGTTATCGGTCGATGGCGGGCAGGCTTGAGCGGGGACCGCGCCGTTGGCACATGAAAAAGCCCCCTGACGCTTGCGAATCAGGGGGCTTTCGGATTGGTGCCGGAAAGAGGAATCGAACCCCCGACCTTCTCATTACGAATGAGCTGCTCTACCGACTGAGCTATTCCGGCTAAGCCTTCTATTCTAGCAAAGCCTCAGGCCTTGGTGTTGGCCGCGTCGCTGTCGAGGTGATAACGGGTCACGCGTTCGACTTCGTTGCGCGATCCCAGCATCACGCTGACGCGCTCGTGCAGCTTGCCGGGATGGATGTCCAGGATGCGCTGGCGGCCGTTGGTGGCAGCGCCGCCGGCCTGCTCGACCAGCCAGGACATCGGATTGGCCTCGTACATCAGGCGCAGCTTGCCTGGCTTGTCGGGTTCGCGCTTGTCCCAGGGGTACATGAACACGCCGCCACGGGTCAGGATGCGGTGCACGTCGGCGACCATCGAAGCCACCCAGCGCATGTTGAAGTCCTTGCCGCGCGGGCCTTCCTTGCCCTCCAGGCATTCGTCGATGTAGCGGCGCACGGGGGCATCCCAGTGGCGCATGTTGCTCATGTTGATGGCGAATTCCTTCGTGTCTTCCGGGATGCGCACCTGGTCCTGGGTCAGCACCCAGGAGCCCTGTTCGCGGTCCAGGGTGAACATGGCCACGCCGTCGCCGACGGTCAGCACGAGGGTGGTCTGTGGGCCATAGACACAGTAGCCGGCCGCGACCTGCTGGCGGCCGGGCTGCAGGAAATCGGCCTCGCTGACCGGATCGATCAGCTTGGGGTCGTCGGTGTGGTTGCGCAGCACCGAGAAAATGGTGCCGATGCTCACGTTCACGTCGATGTTGCTGGAGCCGTCCAGCGGATCGAACATCAGCAGGTATTCGCCCTTGGGAAACCGGTTGGGCACGACGTAGATGGTGTCCATCTCTTCTGATGCCATCGCGGCCAGATGGCCACCCCACTCGTTGGCCTCGATCAGGACCTCGTTGGCGATCACGTCGAGCTTCTTCTGGACCTCGCCCTGCACGTTCTCGGTGTCAGCGCTGCCCAGGACGCCGCCCAGGGCCCCCTTGTTGACGCTGATCGAGATGCGCTTGCAGGCGCGGGCCACGACCTCGATGAGAAGGCGAAGCTCAGGGGGAATGCGGCCGTGCACGCGTTGCTGCTCGACCAGGTAGCGGGTCAGTGAAATCTTGTCGCTCATGGATCTGTACTCCTGGAAACTCAATCGGCCAGTGCCCGGGTGACCACCTCGCGCACGTCGTTGCTCAGGTCGGCTCTGGCGGCGACGCGGGCGATGGCCTCGCGGGCGGAACTGCGGTAGGGCTCGGCCAGCTTCCTCCAGCGGTCCATGGCCCGGGCCAGGCGGGCGGCCACCTGCGGATTGAAGGCGTCGATCTCGATCACGCGTTCGCTCCAGTAGACGTAGCCGGCGGCGTCGGCCCGGTGGAATGCGCCGGGGTTGGCATGGCAGTAGCTGAAGACCACGCTGCGTGCCCGGTTCGGATTGCGCAGCTGGAAGTCGGGATGCTGCATCAGCTGGCGGACCAGAGGCAACACGTTGCCGCCGTGGTCCGGCGTCGAGGCCTGCAGGGCAAACCATTTGTCCAGCACCAGGGCTTCGTGCCTGAACATGGCGTGGAACCGCTTGAGTGCTTCCGGCGCCAGGGCCTGGCCGGAGGACACCAGGGCCGACAGGGCATTGAAGCGGTCGGTCATGTTGCTGGCGTCCTTGACGCGCTGGTACGCCTTGCCGGGCCACACGGGGTTGCCGTTCTCGCGGGCGGCCAGGCACAGCATGTTCAGCGCCAGGCCGGACAGGGCGCGGCGACCGCTGCTGGCGGGGTCGGGGCGGTAGGCGCCGTTGTCCTTGTGCTGCTCCCAGGCCCAGACCCAGTCGTCGTGCAGGGCATGCGAGAGCTGTTCGCGCATGGCCTCACGCACCGCATGCACACGTTGCGGGTCGACCTCGTCCAGTTGCTCGGCGATATAGGTTTCGGAC
Organism: Burkholderiaceae bacterium; assembly: GCA_041396505.1. GTDB lineage: Bacteria > Pseudomonadota > Gammaproteobacteria > Burkholderiales > Burkholderiaceae_C > Hydrogenophaga. The sequence goes on along the minus strand of JAWKYL010000008.1, from coordinate 244,755 downwards.
GGCAGCGTCAGGACCAGTTCCTTGAAGGCGGCATCCAGTTGCGGGTGGCGCAGCACGGTCCGCATGGCCTCGACGTAGGCCGCGTCCAGGGGCTGGTGCATGACCGGGCCCGGTGCGCGTGTGGCCTTCAGTGCCAGGCGCAGGGCCAGGCGTTGCCCCGCCTCCCAGCGGTTGAAGGCGTCGGTGTCGTGCGCCAGCAGGGTCAGCAATTGAGCGTCGGTCTGCTCCATGTCGAGCACGACTGGCGCGGAGAAGCTGCGCAGCAGTGAGGGCACGGGCTCGCAGGACAGGCCGGTCAGGACGACGGTCTGTTCGGACTCGGTCATCACTACGGTGTGGCTGCCAGTGGCGGGCTGCTCCCAACCCTCGATCTGGAGGGGCAGTTCGTTCCCCTGCGGGTCGAGCAGACCCAGCGTCAGGGGGATGACGAACGGCAGTTTCCCGGCCTGGCCGGGCGTGGGCGCGCAGTGCTGACGCAACGTCAGGGTATAGCGGCCGGTGTCTGCGTCCCAGTGGCCGGTGGCCTGCACGCGCGGGGTGCCGGCCTGGCTGTACCAGCGCTTGAACTGCGGCAGCAGACGTGCCAGTTCGCTGTCCGGGTTGGCGTCGGCCACGGCCTGGGCGAAGTCGTCGCAGGTGACGGCCTGTCCGTCATGGCGCTGGAAGTACAGGCACATGCCCCGGCGGAAGCCTTCGCGGCCCACCAGGGTCTGCATCATGCGCACGACCTCGGCGCCCTTCTCGTAGACGGTGACGGTGTAGAAGTTGTTGATTTCGACGTAGCTGTCGGGACGCACCGGGTGGGCCATCGGGCCGGCATCCTCGGGGAACTGCGCCGTGCGCAGCACGCGGACGTCTTCAATGCGCTTGACGGCGCGCGCCGAAGGCTCGGCGCACAGGTCCATGCTGAACTCCTGGTCGCGGAAGACGGTCAGGCCTTCCTTGAGCGAGAGCTGGAACCAGTCGCGGCACGTGACGCGGTTGCCCGTCCAGTTGTGGAAATACTCGTGGCCCACCACCGATTCGATGTTGGCGAAATCGGTGTCGGTGGCCGTGGCGCTGTTGGCCAGCACATACTTCGTGTTGAAGATGTTCAGGCCCTTGTTTTCCATGGCGCCCATGTTGAAGTCGGCCGTGGCGACGATCATGAAGCGCTCCAGGTCCAGCGGCAGGCCGAAGCGGGCTTCGTCCCAGACCACGCTGGCCATCAGGGAGTTCATGGCGTGCTCGGTCTTGTCCATGTCGCCCGGGCGCACGTAGACCTGCAGCAGGTGCTCCTTGCCGGTACGCGCGACGATGCGCTGCTCGCGTGCCACCAGATTGCCCGCCACCAGGGCGAACAGGTAGCAGGGCTTCTTGTGCGGGTCGACCCATTTGGCGAAATGGCGGTTGTCGGGCAGGTCGCCCGACTCGACCAGGTTGCCGTTGGACAGCAGGACCGGATAGCGGGCTTTGTCGGCGCGCAGGGTGACCGTGTACGCGGACATGACGTCCGGGCGGTCCAGGAAATAGGTGATGCGCCGGAAGCCTTCGGCCTCGCACTGGGTGAAGAAGGTACCCTGGCTCACGTACAGGCCCATGAGCTGCGAGTTCTTCTCGGGCACACAGGTGGTGAAGATCTCCAGGTCGAAGGGCTCGGGGCCCTGTGGCAGGTTCTCCAGCACCAGCGTCTGTCCGTCCATGCGGAAGGAGGTGCCGCTGCCGTTGACCAGCACGCGTGCCAGGTTCAGGTCTTCGCCGTCCAGGCGCAGGGCCTGACCGGCCAGGTCGGGGTTGCGGCGCAGGCGCATGCGGTTGAGCACGCGGGTCTTGGCCGGGTCGAGATCGAAACTCAGATCGACGGTGTCGACCCAGAAGGCCGGCGCGGTGTAATCCTCGCGGCGGACCACGGTGGTGGGGCCTTCACGCAGGGCACTCATGTTCAAACTCCTTGCTTGAGGGACGCTTCGATGAACGGATCCAGGTCGCCGTCGAGCACTTTCTGGGTGGCGGAAATCTCGACGTTGGTGCGCAGGTCCTTGATGCGGCTGTTGTCCAGCACATAGGAGCGGATCTGGTGTCCCCAGCCCACGTCGGTCTTGGTCTCTTCGAGCTTTTGCTGCTCTTCCATGCGCTTGCGCATTTCCAGGTCGTAGAGCTTGGAACGCAGGCGCTGCCAGGCCATGTCGCGGTTGCTGTGCTGGCTGCGGCCATCCTGGCACTGCACGACCGTGTTGGTCGGGATGTGGGTCAGGCGCACTGCGGAGTCGGTCTTGTTGATGTGCTGTCCACCTGCACCGCTGGCACGGTAGGTGTCGACGCGCACGTCGGCCGGGTTGATGTCGATCTGGATCGAGTCGTCGATCTCGGGGTAGACGAACACCGAGGCGAACGAGGTGTGGCGCCCGCCCGAGCTGTCGAACGGGCTCTTGCGCACCAGGCGGTGGACACCGGTCTCGGTGCGCAGCAGACCGAAGGCGTACTCGCCCTCGATCTTGATGGTGGCACTCTTGATGCCAGCGGTGTCGCCCGGGGTTTCGTCCTCGACCGTGGTCTTGAAACCCTTGCGTTCGGCATAGCGCAGGTACTGGCGCAGCAGCATGCTGGCCCAGTCGCAGGCCTCGGTGCCGCCGGCGCCGGCCTGGATGTCCAGGAAGCAGTTGAGCGGGTCGGCCGGGTTGTTGAACATGCGACGGAACTCGAGCTTCTCGACGTCGGCCTGGATCTTGCCCGCCTCGGACTCGATGGTCAGCAGGCCTGCATCGTCGTCGTCGGCTTCCGACATCTCGAACAGCTCGGTGTTGTCGGACAGTTCGCTGCTCAGGCGGTCAAGGACCACCACCACGTCTTCCAGGGATTTCTTGTCGCGTCCCAGGTCCTGGGCGCGCTTGGGGTCGTTCCAGACCGTCGGGTCTTCGAGTGCCGACTCGACTTCCTTCAGCTTCGATGCCTTGGCATCGTAGTCAAAGATACCTCCGAAGCTCGGCGACCCGCTCGGTCAGGTCGGCCAGCTGGTTGCGAATGGCGTTGGTGTGTTCTGCGTCCATGGAAACTCTCTCGTCGTGGCGGGCCCGGTCGGACCGTTCGTCGGCCGCGGGCGGGCCAGGCCACCGGCGGAGCAAACCGGGGATTTTCTCATGAACCCGCCGCTGCGGCCGACGGTATCAGCGCAGAAACCGATCCAGCAACTGCGCCAATGCCTCGGGCTGGTCGTGGTGCAGCATGTGTCCGGCGTCGCCGACCTCGGCCTCCGACAGCTGGGGAACGGCCTGCAGGCGCTCGCGGTAGTCGGCCAGGGTGTACTTGCCGCGCCACCACAGGCCCAGGCTGTCGTCGCTGGCGGTGATGCTCAGCATGGGGGCTGCGATGCGCCGAAAGATCTCCAGGGCCTCGTCGGCCCGGTAGAGCTGGGCGCTGACGATCTTGTGTGCCGGATCGCCCAGGATGCGCCAGCGGCCCTGTTCGTCTGGCTGGGCCCACTGGCGTGCCAGCCAGTCGGCCTTGTCTTGCGGCAGGCGTGGGTTGGTCTTCATCAGACGGCGGGCGACGTCGTCGGCGCTGTCGTAGTCCTTGAGCGTCGTCTCGCCCTGGCGCAGCGCGCGGATCTGGTCCAGCCACTGGGCGTAGCGCCCCGGGGCCTGGGCCGGCTTCGTGGCCGGCATGCCGAAACCCTCCAGGTTGACCAGGCGCCGGACGCGTTCGGGCCGGATGCCGGCATAGACCATGGCGACGTTGCCGCCCATGCTGTGGCCCACGAGATCCACGGGCCGATCGCCTGCGACAAGGTCGAGCAGGGCATCGAGGTCGGCCAGGTAGTCGGGGAACCAGTAGCTGTCGACGGCGGGCCCCCGGCTGACGGTCTGGCCGAATCCGCGCCAGTCCGGCGCCACGATCCAGCGGGAGCCACCCAGGGCGTCCACCATGAACTGCCAGGACGCAGCCACATCCATCCAGCCATGCACCAGCACCAGGGGCGCTGAGCGGGGATCGGGCTCTCCCCAGACGCGCAGGTGATAGTGCTGGTCTCGGATCGGGACGGACTCGCTGCGCGAGCTTCGGATGACTTGGTACATTCCACAGATCATAGAAAACACCGAGGAGACATCACATGGCCACCAGTCGTCGCAGCGACAGGAGACCCCGGGGGCAGGACGCCTGGGGGGATCTGCACGGCGGGTTCCGATGGGATGTCCCCGAATGGTTCAACATGGCCCAGGTGTGCTCCCGGCGCTGGGCGGACGACGATCGCCACCGCCACGAACCGGCAGTGATCGCCTGTGCTGCGGAGCAGCCGGACCAGGTGTTCAGCTACGCCGACCTGCAGGCGCAGGCCAACCGTCTGTCGGGCGCGCTGGAGTCGCTGGGCGTGGGACGCGGCGACCGGGTGGCCATCGTCCTGCCACAGCGATTCGAAACTGCGGTGGCCTACATGGCGGTGTTGCAGATGGGGGCGGTGGGCATGCCGCTGTCCCAGCTGTTCGGTCCGGAGGCGCTGGCCTACCGCCTGCAGGACAGCGAAGCGGTGGTGGCCATCTGCGACGCGGGAACCCTGGCCGCCGTCCAGGGCGTGCGCGCTGAGTGCCCGAGCCTGCACACGGTCATTGCCGTGGACGGGGCGGGGCAGACGGCGGATGTCCGGGATTGGGCACATTTGCTGGCGGTGCAGCCTGCCGGGTTCGACCTGGTGGCCACCCGCGCCGAGGAGGCTGCGGTGCTCATCTACACCAGCGGCACGACCGGCAATCCGAAGGGCGCACTCATTCCGCACCGCGCCCTGATCGGCAACCTCAGCGGATTCACATGCAGCCAGAACTGGTTCGGCTTCGACCCTTTCGACACGTCGGTGACATCCCGGGCGGTGTTCTGGTCGCCGGCCGACTGGGCCTGGACCGGCGGGCTGATGGATGCCCTGCTGCCCACGCTGTACTTCGGACGCCCCATCGTGGGCTACAACGGCCGTTTCGGTCCGCAGGTGGCTTTTGAATTGCTGGATCGCCACCAGGTGACACACAGTTTCCTGTTTCCGACCGCGCTGAAGGCCATGATGAAGGCCTTTCCGAAGCCCCGGCAGCAGTACTCGATCGTGCTGGAGGGCTTGATGAGCGCGGGCGAGGCGGTGGGCGACGCGGTGTTTGACTGGTGCCGGAGCGAGCTGGGGATCACGGTCAACGAAATGTTCGGTCAGACCGAGATCAACTACATCGTGGGCAACTGCGCGCGGCTGTATCCGGCCCGACCGGGCAGCATGGGCAAGCCCTATCCCGGTCATCGCGTGGCCGTGCTGGATGACGAGGGCCGCGAATGCCCTGATGGCGTTCCCGGCGATGTCGCTGTCCACCGGCTGGACGTGCATGGCCAGCCGGATCCGATCTTCTTCCTGGGCTACTGGAAGAACGAGGCGGCAACGCGAGGCAAGTTCACGCCCGATGAAGCCGGGCAACGGACGCACGGTGGCGGGCTGGACGAGGTGCTGGGCGTGCCGCGACAGAGCTGGTGTCGCACGGGTGACCTGGCAGTCAGGGACGCCGACGGTTACCTCTGGTACCAGGGGCGGGCCGATGACGTGTTCAAGGCGGCCGGCTACCGGATCGGACCGAGCGAGATCGAGAACTGCCTGGTCAAGCATCCTGCGGTGGCCAATGCCGCCGTCGTGCCCAAGCCCGACCCGGAGCGCGGTGCCGTGGTCAAGGCCTACGTGGTCCTGGCGCCGGGCCATGCCGCCAGCGAGCGGCTGGTCAGGGAACTGCAGACCCACGTCAAGGGGAAATTGGCCCCCTACGAATACCCGAAAGCCATCGAGTTTGTAGACTCACTGCCCATGACCACCACGGGCAAGGTCCAGCGGCGCATCCTGCGCCTGCAGGAAGAGGCCCGTTTCCGCAACGAACAGAAGGAATCGCACACGTGAATCCGAGCACCGTCAACCTGGGGCGCAGCGCGCTGAACGTCACCTCCATCTGCCTGGGCACCATGACCTTTGGCGAGCAGGTCAATGAGGCCGATGCCCACGCCATCCTGGACCGTTCCCTGGAGCGCGGCGTCAATTTCATCGACACGGCGGAGATGTACTCGGTGCCGGCCCGTGCCCAGACCTGCGGCTCCACCGAAACCATCATTGGCAACTGGTTTGCCAGCCGGCCAGGTGTCCGCCAGAAACTGGTGCTGGCCACCAAGGTGGCAGGGCCTTCGCGCGGTATGCCCTGGATCCGGGGCGATCAGGCCGGACTGACACGCGCGGAGATCGTGACCGCGTGTGAAAACAGCTTGCGCCGGTTGCAGACCGACGTCATCGACCTCTACCAGATCCACTGGCCGGCGCGCAATGTGCCGGCCTTCGGGGCCATCTATTTCGATCCGTCCAGGGACAAGGACTGCGCCTCGATCCATGAGCAGCTCGAAGCCATGGGTCAGCTGGTACGGGAGGGCAAGGTCAGGGCCATCGGACTGTCCAACGAAACCCCCTATGGCGTGCACGAATTCGTGCGTCTGGCCGAGCAACATGGCCTGCCGCGGGTGGCCACCGTGCAGAACCCCTACTGCCTGATCAACCGCGTTCACGAAAACGGTCTGGATGAAACCTGTCACCGGCTGGACGTGGGGTTGCTGGCCTACTCGCCGCTGGGCTTCGGCCTGCTCACCGGCAAGTACGACGACACCGGACTGGTGGGCGAACACGGCCGCATGGCCTTGTTCGAGTCGATGCGCAAGCAGCGCTGGGGGCGCCCGGAGGCACTGGAAGCCGCCCGTCGCTACAACACCCTGGCACGCGAACATGGACTCACGCCGGCCCAGCTGGCGCTGGCTTTCTGCTACCGCAATTGGCGCGTGGCCAGCACGATCATCGGCGTGACCTCGGTAGCCCAGCTGGACGAGTGTCTGGACGCCTGGTCGGTCACCCTGACGCCCGAGTTGCTGGCTGCTGTGGACGCCATCCGCTGGGACGTCCGTGACCCGGCGCAGTGACGGCCTGAGCATCACCTGACCGATCCGAATGTCACGCGCCAGGAGCCGTGTCAGCGAGACACCCGCCACGGCCTGGCTCAAGGCCCATGGCGTGGTGTTCAGCGAGCACCCCTATGACTACCTGGACCATGGCGGTGCCCAGCACAGCGCGGCCGTGCTCGGTCTTGACCCCCATGCGGTGGTCAAGACCCTGATCATGCAGGACGAGGCGGCCCGTCCGCTGGCCATTCTCATGCACGGCGACCGTACTGTCTCCACCAAGAACCTGGCGCGACAGATCGGCGCCAAGTCGGTGGAGCCTTGCAAGCCCGAAGTCGCCAACCGCCACAGCGGGTACCTGGTGGGCGGTACATCGCCCTTCGGACTCAGGCGCGACATGCCGGTGTTTGTCGAAGAGACCGTGCTGGCGTTGCCCCGCATCTGGATCAATGGCGGCCGGCGTGGTTTCCTGGTCGGACTGGAGCCGGCGATACTGGACGATCCGCTGGGCGCGCGGCCCGTGCAGTGCGCGCTGGCAGAATAGCCACTCCCGTTTCCTGAGGTTGTCACTTGGAACAAGCCTATTCCTTCATTGCCGTGGTGCTCGCCTACCTGGCCGGCTCGCTTTCTTTTGCTGTCGTGGTCAGCCGCGTCATGGGGCTGGCGGATCCCCGCACCTACGGCAGCAAGAACCCCGGTGCGACCAACGTGCTGCGCTCAGGCAGCAAGGCTGCGGCGGTGGTGACGCTGCTGCTGGACGCGATCAAGGGCTGGCTCCCCGTCGTGGTGGTCAAGTGGTGGGGCGAGGGCTGGGGCCTGGGCGACGGCACGGTGGCGCTGGTGGGCCTGGCGGCGTTTCTCGGCCACCTCTGGCCCGTGTTCTTCCGCTTCCAGGGTGGCAAGGGCGTGGCCACGGCCGCTGGCGTGATCGTCGGGTTCGAGCCCTGGCTGGGTCTGGCGGCCCTGCTCACCTGGATGATCATCGCCATCTTCTTCCGCTATTCGTCGCTGGCGTCCATCGTGACGGCGATTTTTGCGCCGGTTTACTACCTGTTCGGTTCGGGTGTGGCCTGGGACGCGCCGGGCATGATGGTGCTCGCCCTGGCCGTGATGGCCGTCCTGCTGGTCTGGCGGCACGCCCAGAACATCAACCGACTGATCGCCGGCAAGGAAAGCCGGCTGGGAGCCAGGAAATGAGCAACGAGGACATCCAGCGCGTCGGTGTTGGCGCGCGCCTGTCGGAAATGGCCATCTTCAACGGGGTGGTGTACCTCGCCGGCATGGTCCCCGAGCGTGGCGATACCGACATCCGCGGCCAGACGGAAGACGTGCTGCAACAGATCGAACGCTGGCTGGTCCAGGCCGGCAGCGACAAGTCGCGCATTCTGCGCACACAGATCTATCTGGTGGATATTGGCGAGATCGGCATCATGAATGAAGTGTGGGATGCCTGGGTGGTGCCGGGTTCAGCGCCGCCGCGTGCCACCGTGCAGGCCGCGCTGGCCAACCCCGCCTACCGGATCGAGATCGTGGTCACCGCAGCGGTCCGGCCTGCCGCCTGAACCAGGCCGTCAGAAACGGCGCTCCAGTGTCATCTGGTCATTGGTGCGCTGCATCTGGAAGCGGGTCAGGAAGCTGTTGCCAAGCAGCACATACGGCATGGCCTGTGGCAACACGATGCCCGGCACGTCGAACACCTGCACGTCCCCCACGCGCACCGACTGCAGGCGGACCTGGTAACCCGCCGCCTTGCCATTCGCCGTGGCCACCTGGACCCGCTGCCCCTCATCGAAGCGCAGGTTGATGCGGCGGGCTTCGGCTTCGCCCAGGATGACCAGTGTCGCGCCGGTGTCGACCATGAACTGCACCGCGCGGCCGTTGATCTGTCCCTGCGGGGTGAAATGGCCCTGTCCGTCGGCGGTGAGCACCACGCGCTCGCCTCCCGGCGGCGCTGAGGATCGGCTGCCCACGCTCACAGGGGCCTGTCCGACTTGCAGTTCCTGGCGTTGCCCAGCGACCTCCACCATGGCCGTATGTCCCTGAAGACGCAGGAGCTTCACACCCTGCTGTTCCTGGCCCGGAGAGAGAAAGCGCGGCTGCCCGCCATTGATCACCACCAGGGCCTTGCCGCCGGCGACGCCCGTGAGCGCGACGGACTGGGCCCAGCCAGGGATGGCCAGGCAGGCCGCCAGGGCGATGCCGGTGAACCGGACGAAACTCGAATGCAACATGCGGCGGTTCAGTCCCTGAAGTTGTCGAACGACAGGGGCAGGTCCTTCATTTCGCTGCGGATCAGTGCCATGGCCGCCTGCAGGTCATCGCGTTTGGCACCCGAGACGCGCACCGATTCACCCTGGATGGCAGCCTGTACCTTCATCTTGCTGGTCTTGATGACCTGCTGGATTTTCTTGGCGTCTTCGCTGGCGATGCCGTTGCGCACCTTGAGCACCTGCTTGACCTTGTCTCCGCCGATCTTCTCGACCTTGCCGACGTCCAGGAAGCGCACATCCACGCTGCGCTTGGTGAGCTTGTTGCGCAGGATGTCTTCGACCTGCTGCAGCTGGAAATCGGCGTCGCCGAACAGGGTGATTTCCTTGTCCTTGAGTTCGACGTTGGCACTGGTGCCTTTGAAGTCGAACCGCGTACCGATCTCCTTGGCGGTGTTTTCGACCGCGTTCTTCACTTCGACAAAATCGGCTTCCAGTTTGGTATCAAAAGAGGGCATGGCTGGCTGTCAGGCTATGGGTGAATGAGACAATGAGGGCATGTTAGTCGAGAACAAGGTCTCTCTCCAGCCTTACAACAGTTTCGGCATTGCCGCGCGTGCCGAAAGGCTGGCGCGAATTGGCCATCCGTCCGACCTGCTGGGGCTGATGGCCCAGCCCGAATGGGGCAGCACGCCCCATTTCGTGCTCGGTGGTGGAAGCAACCTGGTGATCACCGGCGACGTCGAAGGGCTGGTGCTCAAGGTCGAAATTCCGGGGCGCTGCCTGGTCGACGAGACGCCCAGAGGCTGGCTGGTCGAGGCCGGTGCCGGCGAGAACTGGCACGAGTTCGTTGCCTGGACCCTGGAGCAGGGCTGGCCGGGCCTGGAGAACATGGCGCTCATACCAGGCACCGTGGGTGCGGCGCCGGTGCAGAACATCGGCGCCTATGGCGTGGAACTTCAGGACCGATTCCATTCCCTCGATGCCATCGACCTGGAAACCGGTGCATCGTTTTCGCTGGATGCGGCGCAATGTGGCTTCGGCTATCGGGATTCGGTGTTCAAACACGCGCCGGCCGACGGCCGCAGCATGGGACTGGCGGGGCGCGCGGTGATCACGCGGGTTCGCTTCTGGCTACCCAGGCCGTGGGGGCCGGTGCTGGGCTACCTCGATCTGGAGCGCAAGATGGAAGAGACCGGAATCCGGTCGCCCGACGCGCGGCAGGTCTTCGACTGGGTGGTGGAGGTACGCAGGGCCAAGCTGCCCGACCCGGCCGTCATCGGCAATGCCGGCAGCTTCTTCAAGAACCCGACCGTGACGCCGGAGCAGTGTGCCGACATCATCGCGCGCGATCCCAAAGTGGTTCACTATCCCATGCCCGACGGTTCCGTCAAGCTGGCCGCTGGCTGGCTCATCGACGCGTGCGGCTGGAAGGGCAAGACCCTCGGTCATGCCGGCGTCTATGAGAAACAGGCGCTGGTGCTGGTGAACCGGGGCGACGCCGAGCATCCTTGCACCGGCGGGGAAGTGATGACACTGGCCAAGGCGATCCAGACCAGCGTGTACGAGCGTTTCGGTATCCGGCTGGAGCCGGAGCCGGTGGTGATCTGACACCAAACGAAAGCGGCGCGGCACCCGGTTGGGCGCTGCGCCGCTCATGTCCTCCGGTGGCCTGCGGCCACCTCCTCCTTTACTTCGCTTTGCAGCACCCAACCGGGTGCCGCACCGCTTTCACTTGCTGCCTTCGAGCTTGAAGATCTCCGGGCCCTGTCCGACCGACAGCAGGCCGGTGTGGGCGTAGATGCCCAGCTTGGCGCGCGTGTCGGTGATGTCCAGGTTGCGCATGGTCAGTTGGCCAATGCGGTCCAGCGGGCTGAACGGTGCGTCTTCCACCTTCTCCATGGACAGGCGCTCGGGCGCGTAGGTCAGGTTCGGGCTCTCGGTGTTGAGCAGGCTGTAGTCGTTGCCGCGGCGCAGTTCCAGCGTCACCTCGCCCGTCACGGCGCGGGCGACCCAGCGCTGAGCGGTCTCGCGCAGCATGATGGCCTGCGGATCGAACCAGCGGCCCTGGTAGAGCAGGCGACCCAGGCGCAGGCCGTTGATGCGGTACTGCTCGATGGTGTCCTCGTTGTGGATGCCGGTCACCAGCCGCTCGTAGGCGATGTGCAGCAGCGCCATGCCCGGGGCTTCGTAGATGCCGCGGCTCTTGGCTTCGATGATGCGGTTCTCGATCTGGTCGCTCATGCCCAGACCATGGCGTCCGCCAATCTCGTTCGCCTTGAGGAACAGGTCCACCGGGGAATCGAAGGTCTGGCCGTTCAGGGCCACCGGCTGGCCTTCCTCGAAGCGGATGGTGACTTCTTCCGCCTTGACATCGACCTCGGGTTTCCAGAACGCCACGCCCATGATGGGATTGACGATGCGGATGCCGCTGGAGAGTTCTTCCAGGTCCTTGGCTTCGTGTGTGGCACCCAGCATGTTGCTGTCGGTGCTGTAGGCTTTCTCGACCGACATCTTGTAGTCGAAGCCGTTCTTGATGAGGAACTCGCTCATCTCTTTGCGGCCGCCCAGCTCGTCGATGAAGGTCTGGTCCAGCCAGGGCTTGTAGATGCGCAGGCTGGGATTGGTCAGCAGGCCGTAGCGGTAGAAGCGCTCGATGTCGTTGCCCTTGAAGGTGCTGCCGTCGCCCCAGATGTGGACGTCGTCTTCCTTCATGGCGGCCACCAGCATGGTGCCGGTCACGGCGCGGCCCAGCGGGGTGGTGTTGAAGTAGGTGATGCCGCCGGTGCTGATGTGGAAAGCGCCGCACTGGATGGCGGCAATGCCCTCATGCGCCAGCTGCAGGCGGCAGTCGACCAGGCGGGCCTTCTCGGCGCCGTAGGACATGGCCTTGCGCGGAATCTCTTCGTAGTCGCTTTCGTCAGGCTGGCCGAGGTTGGCGGTGTAGGCATAGGGCAGGGCGCCCTTTTGCTTCATCCACAGCAGTGCGGCAGAGGTGTCGAGGCCGCCGGAGAAGGCGATGCCGACCTTGTTGCCCTTGGGCAGGTTTTGCAGGATGGTGGCCATGGGCGGTTCAACCGTAGTGGCAGATGTAGTGGAATGCCTCGACCACGCGGATGTCGAAGCTGCTGTTGCCAGGCACGCTGAACGAGTCGCCTGCCGTGCAGGTGACCCAGTTGTCGGTGCCTGCCAGCTTGTACTCGCAGCCTCCGGCCACGCATTCCATGATCTCGGGGGCGGCCGTGCCGAAGGTGGGAGGCGGGCAGGACCACGCCCACCGACTTCTTCGTGCCGTCGGGCAGGGTGATGCCATGGCTGACACATTTGCCGTCGAAATACACGTTGGCCTGGGTGGTGACGGTCACGCCGTCGATGCGGGAAGTGGTCATGTTGCGGAAAAATGCTGAAACAGGGCGGCGCCGTGCCGGCGAAACCGCCATTTTAGGCCGCGGCGGCTCCGGACTTCAGAGTCTGGCCGACCAGGCATCGGGATCGAAGCCTGCCGTGATGCCGTCACCATGCGGCGTGTCCCACTCGACGATGGGGCGTTTGATCAGTGACGGTTGCGCCAGGGCCAGGGCATGCGCGGCGGCGGCATCGGTGGTGCCCGCCTTGATGGCGTCGTCCAGGCCGCGCCAGGTGGTCCCCTTGCGGTTGATGACGGCTTCCCAGCCGAGGCCGGCCAGCCACCGTGTCAGGTGATCCGGCGGGACGCCGGCCTTCTTGAAGTCGTGAAACGCATACGCCAGGCCATGCCGGTCCAGCCAGGTCCGGGCCTTCTTGACGGTGTCGCAGTTCGGGATGCCATACAGAGTGATCATGGCCCGATTGTCCATGGGGCCCGGATCCCGGGTGAGCGGCAGGTGATGGCCGCCGGTGGGACAATGGCGGATGCTCGAAATTCCCCTGCCGCCTCATCCGTCGACACTTGAAGAGTGGCTCGCCCATTGCGAGCGACTGCACCCCGTTGCCATCGATCTGGGGCTCGAGCGCGTGCAGCGCGTGGCCCGGCGTCTGGCGCTCCGGTTCGACTGTCCGGTGATCACCGTGGCCGGTACCAATGGCAAAGGCTCCACCTGCGCCGTGCTGGAGACCATCTACAGCGAGGCCGGCTACCGCGCGGGCCTCTATACCTCGCCGCACCTGGTGCATTTCGAGGAACGCTGCCGGGTCGGCCGGGAGGTGGTGCCGGCCGGGGACCTGCTGCCGGCATTCGCCGAGGTGGAAGTGGCCCGTCTGGGGCAAACCGGCGACGACGGGGAGGGCGAGGTGAGCCTGACCTATTTCGAATTCACCACGCTGGCCATCCTGCGTACCCTGTCGCGGGCCGGTCTCGATGTGGTCATTCTGGAGGTCGGACTGGGGGGGCGGCTGGACGCGGTCAACATCGTCGATCCGGACTGCGCCGTCATCACGTCCATTGCACTCGACCACACGGCCATGCTGGGACCGGACCGCGAGTCCATCGGTTACGAGAAGGCCGGCATCATGCGTACCGGGCGGCCGGTGGTGGTCAGCGATCCGGTGCCGCCGCAAAGCGTTCTGGATCGGGCCACTGAAGTGGGCGCTGACCTCTGGCGCATCGGCAAGGATTTCCACTTTGCGGGTGACCGCCAGCAATGGGGCTGGGCCACCCACCCTTCGCGGGGCGCACGTCGCTACAGCGGATTGCCATACCCAGCCTTGCGAGGTGCCAACCAGTTGCTCAATGCGTCGGGTGCCCTGGCCGTGGTCGAGGTGCTGAGGGGCCGTTTGCCGGTCACGGCCCAGGCCGTGAGGACAGGGTTGGTTCTGGTCGACCTGCCGGGCCGTTTCCAGATCGTGCCGGGCAATCCGGTGCTGGTGCTGGACGTGGCGCACAACCCCCAGTCCGTGGCCGCCCTGGCGGAAAACCTGGACGGCATGGGTTTCTATCCCCGGACCATTGCGGTGTTCGGGGCCATGGCCGACAAGGATCTGCCGGCCATGCTGGAGCGGGTGGCACCCCTGATCGATGACTGGCACCTGTGCAACCTGCCATTGCCCCGGGCCGCGACCGCCCAGGTGCTGGCGGAGCAGCTGGCGGGCCTGCCTGCGACCGGTGCGAGTGCCCGGGCGGCTCCCGCCGCCGATCATGTGACCTGCCACCCGGACCCGGCCTCGGCGCTGGCGGCCGCCGTCGCGCAAGCCGACCCCGCTGATAGAATTGTCGTCTTCGGTTCATTCTTCACCGTGGGTGGTGTCCTGCAGCATGGCGTACCTCGCCTGGCTGCGCGTCATCTCTCGGCCTGAGGTCAGTTCCCGTGCCCTGGATACAGGGATCCATACGAATGCTCAAGTCCCGTTCAGGTCAACCGGTCAACGCTTCCGTCCAGGCGCCGCCCAGTATCGAAGTGGTGCGGCGTCGGGCACGCCACCGCCTGATCGGGGCGTCCGTCCTGGTTCTGGCCGCGGTGGTGGGTTTCTCGCTGCTGTTCGATACCCAGCCCCGGCCGATATCGGTCGACATCCCGATCGAGATTCCGACCCGGGCCGCGACAACGCAGGTGCCACCGGCTTCCAGGCCGACGTCCCAGGCGGAAACACCCGGACCGGCTGCGGCACCTGCTCCGGCGCCGGCGCCGGCCGCCTCTGCGGCCGTGAAACCCCAGGAAGCCCTGGACGACCGTGAAGAAGTCGTGAGCGAGCCCGCTCCGGCGCCTGCTCCACCGCCACCCGAGCCCAGGTCGACCGCCAAGACGGTGCCAGCCGCCCCCGAGCGCAGCGACGACGGCAGTCGCGCCCAGTCGCTGCTGGACGGCAAGTCGCCGGCCGCCGCCACCGCGGCCACCGCGGCCGCCCCGGCGGAGCGCACGGTGGTGCAGGTGGGCGCCTTTGCGGACAAGGCTAGGGCGCAGGAAGTGCGCTACCGCCTGGAACGCGCCGGACTCAAGACATATACCCATGTGGCCAACACGCCCGAGGGACGCCGTATCCGTGTGCGCATCGGCCCCTTTGACAGCCGGCAGGAAGCCGAGAAGGCGGCCGAGCGCGTGAAAGCCCTCAAGCTACCGGCGCGCATCCTGACGCTTTGACGACGAGGGCGGCCCATCGCCATGGGGATGACTGACTGGATCTTGCTGGTGGTGTTGCTGCTGTCCGTCCTTCTGGGCCTGTGGCGAGGGCTGGTGTACGAGGTGATTTCGGTGGCAGGCTGGGTGGCGGCGTTTGTGCTGGCGCAGGCGTTTGCGGTCGATGCCGCTCTCTGGCTGCCGATTCGCGAACTGGCCGAACCCGTGCAGCTGGCACTGGGTTTCGCCCTGGTGTTTGTCCTGGTGGCCTTTGCCGGCGGCTTTGTCGCCTGGCTGGTCCGCAAGGTGGTGACGTCGGTCGGCCTGAGGCCGGTTGATCGCGTCCTCGGAGGCGCTTTCGGCGTGGCCCGGGGACTCGTGATGCTGCTCGGCGTGGCCGTGGTGGTGAGCATGACCCAATGGCAGCATGCCGCCTGGTGGCGTGAATCCACCGGGGCTGGCGCGTTGTCGCACACGCTGCAGCAGATCAAGCCGTTGCTGCCGCCGTCGCTGGGGCAGTACCTGCCCTGAAAGAATTCGAGCCGTTTTTCAAGGAACCGATCATGTGTGGAATCGTGGGGGTGGTCAGCCAGGCCCCGGTCAATCAGCTGATTTACGACGCACTTCTGCTGCTGCAGCATCGCGGCCAGGATGCGGCGGGCATCGTCACGCAGGAAGGGCGCAAGTTCTACATGCACAAGGCCAAGGGCATGGTGCGCGACGTCTTTCGCACGCGCAACATGCGTGCCCTGCCGGGCAATGTGGGCCTGGGCCAGGTGCGCTATCCGACCGCCGGCAATGCCCACAGCGAGGAAGAGGCCCAGCCCTTCTACGTGAATGCCCCGTTCGGCCTGGTCATGGTGCACAACGGCAACCTGACCAATGCCCATGCGCTCAAGCAGGAGCTGTTCCAGACCGACCACCGTCACATCAACACCGAGAGCGACTCCGAAGTTCTGCTCAACGTGCTGGCACACGAACTGGAAAAGGCCACACGGGGCCTGGCGCTCAAGCCGGCCGACGTGTTTGCGGCCATCCGCGGCGTCCATCGGCGGGTTCGCGGCTCCTACGCCGTCATTGCACTGATTGCCGGCCACGGCCTGCTGGCCTTCCGTGACCCCTATGGCATTCGTCCCCTGTGTTTCGGACGCAGCGAAGGCAATTTCATGGTGGCCAGCGAATCCGTCAGCCTGGAAGGCACGGGCTTCGAGCTCGATCGCGACGTCCGGCCCGGCGAGGCGCTGTTCATCGACGCCCAGGGGCAGCTGCACGTGGAGGTCTGCGCCGCGGAAGTGCACCACAATCCTTGCATCTTCGAGTATGTCTATCTGGCCCGACCCGACTCTGTCCTGGACGGCATTTCCGTCTACCAGGCCCGGCTCAACCTGGGCAAGACCCTGGCCAAGCGCGTGGTCTCCACGGTGCCGCCTGGCGAGATCGATGTCGTGATTCCGATCCCGGAGTCGTCGCGTCCGAGCGCGATGGAGCTGGCCCATTTGCTGGGGCGCCCCTATCGCGAAGGTTTCGTGAAGAACCGCTATGTCGGCCGGACCTTCATCATGCCCGGGCAGTCGGTGCGCAAGAAATCGGTGCGCCAGAAGCTCAACGTCATTGCCAGCGAGTTCACGGGACGCAATGTGCTGCTGGTCGACGACTCCATCGTGCGTGGCACCACCAGCCGCGAGATCGTGCAGATGGCCCGCGACGCCGGTGCGCGCAAGGTCTATCTGGCCAGTGCGGCGCCTCCAGTGCGCTACCCCAACGTCTATGGCATCGACATGCCCACGCCTCAGGAGCTGGTCGCGCACGGCCGTACCCTGGACGAGGTGCGCCAGAGCATCGGCTGCGACGCGCTGATCTACCAGGACGTCGACGCGATGAAGCAGACCATCGCCTCGCTCAATTCCTCTCTGGAAGGCTTCGACGCGTCCTGCTTTGACGGCCACTACGTGACCGGCGACATCACGCCCGAAGACATCGAGCGCATGAACCGTGGCCGCGACCAGTCGGAAGAGGGCGAAGAGGACACCTCTCGCCTGAGCCTGCCCAACGCACAGACTGCCTGAGAGCCCGAGTCATGAGCAGATCTGAACAGGCGAACGAGGCCGAAGCACCGGCATTGCACCGCGACACCCTGGCGGTGCGGGCCGCCGTGCCTCGCACCCACTACGGCGAAAACTCCGAGGCCCTGTTCCTCACCAGTGGCTATGTGCAGCCATCGGCAGAAGCGCAGGCCCTGCGCTTCTCCGGCGAGGACGAGGGCTACACCTATGGCCGCTCCGGCAATCCGACGGTCACCAGTTTCGAACTGCGCCTGGCTGCCATGGAAGGTGCCGAGGCGTGCCTGGCCACCGCCTCGGGCATGGCCGCTGTCATGCTGATGTGCTTCAGCCTGCTGCGCTCGGGCGACCACGTCATCATTTCGCAGTCCATGTTCGGCTCCACGCTCAAGCTGATCGGCTCCGAGTTCGCCCGCTTCGGTGTGGAAACCTCCGTGGTGCCCCAGACCGACCTGGCCGCATGGCGGGCGGCCATCCGCCCCACCACGCGCCTGCTGTTTGCCGAAACGCCGACCAACCCGCTGGCCGAAGTGTGCGACATCCGGGCCCTGGCCGACCTGGCCCACAATGCCGGCGCGCTGCTGGCGGTCGACAACTGCTTCGCCACACCCGCGCTGCAACGCCCGATCGCGCTCGGTGCCGACATCGTCATGCATTCGGGCACCAAATACCTGGACGGGCAGGGGCGTGTCATGGCTGGCGCCCTGTGCGCTCCCGAGGCCATGGTCCGGGAGAAATTCCTGCCGGTCCAGAAGAATTCCGGCATGGTGCTTTCGCCCTTCAATGCGTGGGTGGTGCTCAAGGGCCTGGAAACCCTGGACCTGCGCCTGAAGGCACAGAGTGCCCAGACCCTGGCTCTGGCCCACTGGCTGGAGTCGCATCCCGGTGTGGGACGCGTGTACTACCCGGGCCTGGCCAGTCATCCCCAGCATGAACTGGCCATGCGCCAGATGAGCGGGCTTGGCGGTGCGGTGCTGTCCTTCGATGTGCAGGCAGCGAACCCCGAGCAGGCACGCCAGCGTGCGTTTCATGTGCTGGACGCGCTGCAGGTGCTGTCGCTGTGTACCAACCTGGGCGACACCAAGACCCTGTGCACGCATCCCGCCAGCACTTCGCATGGCAAGCTGTCCGAAGCCCAGCGGCAGGCCGCCGGTATCGGGCAGGGCCTGATCCGCGTGGCCGTGGGTCTGGAGCACCTGGCCGACATCCAGGCCGATCTTGCCCGCGGCCTCGAAACACTCTGACGGGCCATCGCTTGCCCCATTCTTTTCCGACATGACCGTACGTACCCGATTCGCGCCATCGCCCACCGGATTCATCCATCTGGGCAACATCCGTTCCGCGCTCTATCCCTGGGCGTTTGCACGTGCCAACAAGGGCATCTTCATCCTGCGCATCGAAGACACCGACCTGGAGCGCTCGACCCAGGCCGCAGTGGACGTGATCATCGAAGGCATGAAATGGCTGGGCCTGGACCACGACGAGGGCCCGTTCTACCAGATGCAGCGCATGGACCGTTACAAGGCCGTGCTCGCGGACATGCAGGCCCAGGGCCTGGTCTATCCGTGCTACATGAGCGTGGAAGAACTGGACGCCCTGCGCGAACGCCAGATGGCCAACAAGGAGAAGCCGCGCTACGACGGGACCTGGCGTCCCGAGCCTGGCAAGGTCCTGCCACCCGTGCCCGAGGGTGTGAAGCCCGTGCTGCGCTTCAAGAATCCGCAAGGCGGTTCGGTGGTATGGGAGGACAAGGTCAAGGGGCGCGTCGAATTCAGCAACGACGAACTTGATGACCTGGTGATCGCGCGCCCCGACGGCACGCCAACCTACAACTTTTGCGTGGTGGTCGACGACCTCGACATGGCCATCACCCATGTGATCCGTGGCGACGACCACGTGAACAACACGCCGCGACAGATCAACATCTTCCGTGCCCTGGGCAAGGAGCCGCCGGTCTATGCCCATCTGCCGACCGTGCTCAACGAGCAGGGCGAGAAGATGAGCAAGCGCAACGGCGCCAAGCCGGTGACGCAGTACCGTGACGAAGGCTATCTGCCCGACGCCATGGTCAATTACCTCGCCCGCCTGGGCTGGAGCCACGGTGACGACGAGATCTTCAGCCGCGAGCAGTTTCTGTCGTGGTTTGACCTCGATCACCTGGGCAGCAGCGCCGGCCGTTTCGACGAGGCCAAGCTGCGCTGGGTCAACGCCCAGCACCTCAAGGCCATGGACGACGGGGCGCTGGCGCCACTGGTTGCTGCCCACCTGGCCGGCCAGGGCATCGTTGCCGACGAACGTCTGAGTGCCATCTGCGGCCTGTTCAAAGAGCGTTGCGACACGACGGTGGCGCTGGCCGACTGGGCGCGCCCCTACTATGGCGACGTGACGCCTTCCGACGCGGAGCGTTCGCAGCACCTGACCGAAGCGGTGCGCCCTGCCGTGGCCGCCCTGGCCGAGCGTCTGCAGGACTGCGCCTGGGACAAGGCGGCCATCGCAGCGGCCATCAAGGAAGTCATCACCGCGCACGGTGTGAAGATGCCGCAACTGGCCATGCCGGTGCGGGTGCTGGTCATGGGCACGGCCCAGACGCCGTCCCTGGATGCGGTGCTTGCGCTGCACAAACGCGAAGTCGTTATCGAAAGATTGCGGAACAGCTAAAAAATGGTCTATAATTTGAGTCTTGCTGATTTGCACTGACCTTGCGATGCAGGGGCGATACAAGACAGCAAGCCCGTGGGGGTATAGCTCAGCTGGGAGAGCGCTTGCATGGCATGCAAGAGGTCAGCGGTTCGATCCCGCTTACCTCCACCACAATTTAATAACTTCGCAAAGAAGGACCGGTTGATCCGGTGTTACAATGCGAAGTTCGGTAAGTTCCAAGGTTTTGACCCTATCGTCTAGAGGCCTAGGACATCACCCTTTCACGGTGAGTACCGGGGTTCGAATCCCCGTAGGGTCGCCAAGTTTGTGGCACTTGGCTTGATGCGAAAGCAACAGGCAAAAGCTGCACCACTGCGGAGTGGTAGTTCAGTTGGTTAGAATACCGGCCTGTCACGCCGGGGGTCGCGGGTTCGAGCCCCGTCCACTCCGCCAGAAATTTGTTGTTAAATCAACGATTTATGAAAAAAGCTCAACACGAAAGTGTTGGGCTTTTTTATTTCTGGCACGGTCGCATTGGCCCGATATCGTCCCTACTTGTTTGTTCTTGCAGTTTGATGCGGTTTTCTGGCCCATTTGGGTAATTATTTCGACCACTCGTTTGACAGCGATTCTGCCTGCTTAAGCACCAACTCTACAGCGTCCTCCTCACCGGGACCCGGAGGCGGATACTTCCAGCGTTGCAGCGTGCGGCGCACCAGGATGCGCAACCGCGCCCTCACGCTCTCGCGTACCTGCCAGTCCACCGTCGTGCTGGCGCGTAGCTTCTCGGTGATTTCGACGGCGATTTTTTTCAGGGTGTCATCGCCAAGCTCGCGCACCGCGCACTCGTTGTTGGCCAGTGCGTCATAGAACGCAATCTCGTCCAGGCTCAGTCCCAGGGCGGCTTCGCGTTCCAGCACCGCCTGGAACTCCTTGGCCATCTGGATCAGTTCTTCAATGACCTGTGCGGTTTCCACGGCGCGGTTGTGGTACTTGCGCAAGGTCTCCAGCAGGCGATCGCCGTACTTCTTTTCCTGCACCACGTTGTTTCGGGTTCGTGCCTTGATTTCGTCGCGCAGCAGCTTCTCCAGCAACTCAACGGCCAGGTTTTTTGTCTTCATCTGCCGCACGTCTTCGAGGAACTCGTCTGACAGCAAGCCGATGTTGGGTTTGTCCAGACCCGCCAGCGCAAGGATGTCGGCCACCCCATCGGCCACGATGGCGTTGTCCAAAATCTGCTTGAGCGCGTTGCGCTTCTCTGCATCGCTACGCTTCTTGTCCACCGTAGTGAACTTGTTGATCGCGGCCTTGATCGCCGAGAAGAACGCGATTTCGCGGCGCAGCGCCACCGCCTCGTCCAACGTGCCGCAGAGCGAGAACGCCTTGCCCACCGCGGTCATCGTGTCCAGGAAGCGGGTTTTGCCGTCCTTCTGGCCCAGGATGTGTTCCGCCGCTGGCACCAGCAGCGGCACCGCGTCGGTCTCGAACGCGCTGTAGTCAAAACCGTGCATCAGCCCGCGCACGATGTCCATCTTCTCCAGTAGCACCGCCAGCGCCTCGGCAGCGTTGTGCGTCGGGTCGCCTTTGCCTTTGGAGTCGGTGTAGTCCTTCAGCGCCGCCTTCAGCTCGTTGGCAATGCCGATGTAGTCCACCACCAGGCCACCGGGCTTGTTCTTGAACACCCGGTTCACCCGCGCAATGGCCTGCATCAGGTTGTGGCCCTTCATGGGCTTGTCCACGTACATGGTGTGGCACGACGGCGCGTCAAACCCGGTCAGCCACATGTCGCGCACGATCACCAGCTTCAGCGCGTCCTTCGGGTCCTTGAAGCGCTTTTCCAACCGCTTCTTTACCTTGTGGGTGTAAATGTGCGGCTGCAGGTGCGCCTTGTCGGCGGCCGAGCCGGTCATCACGATCTTGATCGCGCCCTGTTCCGGGTCGGCGCTGTGCCAATCAGGGCGCAACGCCACGACGGCGTCGTAGAGCTGCACGCAAATCTCACGGCTCATGCAGACGATCATGGCCTTGCCGTCGATAACGCTGATGCGCGCCTCGAAGTGCTGAACCAAGTCCTTGGCCACCTGCTGCAGGCGCGGCTCAGCGCCCACCAGCTTCTCCAGCGCGGCCCATTCGCTCTTGGACTTCTCGCGGACGGCTACGTCTTCTTCGTCTTCAAAGACTTCGTCCACCTGGGCGTTGAGCGCGTCGATCTCGGCCTGCTTCACATCCAGTTTGGCCAATCGGCTTTCGTAAAAGATGGGCACCGTTGCGCCGTCGTCCACCGCGTCCTGGATGTCGTAGATGCTGACGTAGTCGCCAAACACCGCGCGGGTGTCTTTGTCTTCCAGCGCAATCGGTGTGCCGGTGAAGCCGATGAAGGTGGCGTTCTTCAGCGCGTCGCGCAGGTGCTTGGCGTAGCCATACACGTACTTGCCGGTCTTGGTGTCCAGCCGGCCCTTCATACCGTACTGGCTGCGGTGCGCCTCGTCCGACATCACCACGATATTCGACCGGCTTGAGAGCAGCGGGTAAGCCGCTTCATCGTCCAGCAGCGCGAACTTCTGCACCGTGGTGAAGATGATGCCGCCCGCTTCGCGCGAGCCCAGCACGTCCCGCAGCTCATCGCGCCCGGTGGCCTGTACCGGCGTGGTTCGCAGCAGGTCGCTGGCTGCGCAGAAGGTGGCAAACAGTTGCCCGTCCAGGTCGTTGCGGTCGGTCACCACCACCAGGGTAGGGTTCTTCATTTCGGGTTGCTGCAGCAGCTTGCCCGCATAGCAGGCCATGGTGATGCTCTTCCCCGAACCCTGCGTGTGCCACACCACGCCCGCCTTGCGCGAGCCAGGCTTCACTTCCTTGCCATAGGTGGCGCGTTCCTCGCGCACCTCCAGCAGGCCTTTGTCCGCGTCCTGCGCGGCAATCACCGTGGCACGCACCGCCTCGCGCACGGCGTGGAACTGGTGGTAGCCCGCGATTTTCTTGACGATGGTGTCGCCGTCCTGCTCGAACAGCACGAAGTTCCGCACATAGTCCAAGAACAGCTCAGGCTTGAAGAAGCCGCGCACCAGCGTCTCCAGCTCCATCTGCAGGCGCGGGCGGTCGTTCTCGTCGGCAATCGTGCGCCAGGGCAGCATGCGCTCGGCGTCGGCCGTGAGCGATCCCACGCGTGCGGTGAACCCGTCGCTGATCACCAGCGCCGCGTTGCAGTTGAACAGGTCGGCCGCTTCGTCCTTGTAGGTCTGCAGCTGGTTGAACGCATCCCAGATGTCGGTCTGCTCGTTTGCCGGGTTCTTGAGCTCGATCACCGCCATTGGCAAGCCGTTGACGAACACCACCAGGTCTGGTCGGCGCGGCTGCTTGGTGCCGGCAACGGTGAACTGGTTGACCACAAGGAACTCGTTGTTGGTCGGGTGCGCAAAGTCGATCAAGTTCACCAGATCACTCTTCTTGCCTTCGCCGTCCGGGTTGGCAAAGCTCACGTCCACCCCGCCCAGCAACAGTCGGTGCACCGCCCGGCTGCGCACCACCAGCATGGGCTCGCTCACCGTCTGCAGCGTGTGCGCCGCCTGCTCCAACGCCGCGGCCGGAATCTGCGGGTTGATACGCGCCAGCGCCGCCAGCAGCCGATCGTTTAACACCACCTGCCGAAAGTCTGCCCGCTCCGGCCGATCGCCCTCCGGTGCGATGTCTGGCCCGTGTGCGAACTGCCAGCCCGTCTGCTGGAACCAGCCGATGCACAGATCTTCGAGTTGTTGTTCGTTCAGCATCGTCATCCCTGAGGTTTTACAGAGGCCGGTCGTGGCCTGCTTCGGTTTGCGATGAAATGAGAAAATCCATAAAAATCAAATACTTGCCGACCTCGCGCCACGCCTTTTCCAGGTTTGCGTGAAATAAACCTTGACCAAATTCGGTTGGTTTCGGTACCATAGATGGCAATACGGCCGACGCCTCTGCACTCTGTGTACGCGTCGGTTTTCATTTGTGCAGCCGGTTTTGTTGTCAAAAGGCCCATGCTTCCCATCTTGGGACGGCGCCCAAGTCGTTCAGTGACACGGTTTGGTTCTGCACATTGGGAAACTCGTTCTCGAGCAGGTCCTTGAGCCGCTGTCCCCAGCTCGAATTGGGGCAGATGACTTGAAGCAGGTACTGCATCAGACAGAAGTAGAAGAACGGGCGTCCACTGTTCAAGCCAGCGGGCCACGACTTAGGTGCGGGCGACCATTCCAAAACGTTGATGTTCCACAGCCGGCTGTGGTGTGCTGAGACATTGCGGATGAAGTTCAGACTCCGAAGCCACTTGCCAAAGGTCTGACCGTCTGGCGCCCCATACAGCCCGGCAACAGCCTGTTGATCGGCGAACTGCATACCCGCAAACAGCTTTGACATCAGGCCAAAGTCCCACACCTCAATAGCAGCCCAGATGGGCAAGCCGCCATAAACCTGCAAGTGGTGCGCAACGAAAGGCTCCCGACGAGCTCGGTTGACCAGTGACTGGTACTTGTCGAGCCAAACCTGATGTGGTGTCTTGCCAGCGTCCGGGCCGTGGGCGATTCGCTTTTTCGTGAAGTTACCGTGGAGACACGCTGGATCCTCATGGGCGGCTGGGCTGCGTTTTCCCAACAGGTGCGCTATATCGACCCGTACGGAAGTCTCGATACGCTCCAGCGCATCAAGCGCCAGCAACCTCAGCTTCTTGTCGAACACATACAGACGCACCACATCCTCAAACCGCGTCCCCGCAACGAAGGTGTTGGATCGCACCGCCTGCCCCTTTGCGAGCGAGGCTGCCGTGTCAATGGCCCGCATGGGGTACCAGTAGCCGCTGAGGCGGTAGTAGCCGATGCGCTCCAGGTAGTCCAACGCCGCAACCCTGTCCTCTACGCCAATGCCCCGTTGTTCAAGCTGCGCAAGTTGGTCGGCAAACGACATCCAGGGTTTGAGGGGTCTGAAAATCGGTGACTGACGGGTCGCGTTCATAGTCTTGTTCTCTCCCGCACGTTAATGATGGCCGATCGCTAAGCTGGCTCGGCAGGCGTTTGTTTAGCCAAGGCCAAAACCTGCTCTGCTACCGCCTCACGCACATTCAGCGGGTAGCTGTACTTGCGCAACAGCACGCGTATGGCGGTGCGCATCTGGGCCTGAACGGCATCGCGCTTGTCCCAATCCACCACCTTGCTGCTGGCGATGACCTTGGCCAGCTCTTGCGCGATCAGCGGGATACGACCTGGCTCCACCTGCTGGGCTTCGGGCGGAGCTCGCAACACATCCTCGATGCTCTGCATGGCATCGGCTACAGCAACGGGCGCTTCCACCGCTGGCGCCTGTGGTTCGGCAGCTGGCGGTGGCGCGCTCGCCGCTGCCTTGGCCGCCTGGCGCGCAATTTCGTCTGCCTGCTCCGCCTCGGCCGCGAGGATGTTGCAGTAGTCCGAAGCGCCGATCAGGTCCGGGAACAGGCTGGCGTGGTGCACGTTCATGCGCCGCAGGTGCCGCACGCAGGCGTCGCGCTCTTCGTTCTTGATGTAGATCTTGCAGATGTAGCGCGCCAGGATCTCGGGTTGTTCTTCCTCGGAAGCCGCGCGGAGCTCTTCGTCCGTGAATCCTTCCTCCTCGTCATCCACCAGCACGTCGGTCAGCTTGTTTTCCAGCGTCGCATCAAAGGGCGAGAAGGTGAACAAACCGGCCTGGTTCACCAGCCGGCCGTGGTGGTCCTTGCGCGGCTCAAACACGCGAATGCCTGTCTCGGCCTCGTTCTCGAACAGAAAGCTCTTGTTGAGCACGTACACCGCACGGTAGGGGTTGTCCTTCTCGTCCTGGTCGTCTTCCTTGTGGAAGGCGAAGAACAGGGCCACATAGGGCGAATAGGTCCAGTCCAGCAGAGGCGTCATCAGGCCGTGGTGCTGACCCACAGACCACAGCTCGTCGGGCTCGTCCACCAGGGCTGTGTCACTGAGCCGACCACGCACTGCGCGCCGGAAACGGTCCAGTTGACCTTCGGCCAGCAACTCGGTGATGATGCCGTTGGTGGTCACCCGGCCCAGCGTGGGCATCAGGCCCCAGTCGTACCGGCGGTGGCCACGGAAGACGAGTTGCACACCGTGGCGGTTGAAGAAGGGGCTTTCCAGCAGTTGAGTGAAATCTCGCCAGCTTTCCAGACGTGTCACCGGAATGCGCCCGCTCAGCTCGTCGGCCATCACCTCGAAGCGTTTGGTTTTGCCGTGATCGTTCCAAAGCGGAATCTTCGAGAAGTAGTCGCTAGCTGCAGGCGCCTCATAGACGCCTGATGCTTTGGTCACCTCGCTCACGCTTCAACCTCCGCATCGCTGTTGTGGACTTGCAGTTCACCGGACAGCAATTTGGGCAGAAGTGCGTCCCTCGTCGCTGAGAGAAATTTCGACTCCCGCCCTAGGCTATCAATGAAGCCGTAGCTAGGTCTGACCTTCTCAGAGAAATGCCTTAACAACTCGCTGTCCGCACAGACACACTTCCAGCCCGCAATCGCATCCTTGTCGCCGCGAGGCATCTTGGCGCCCTTGGCTGTCCTGTTCATAAACTCAAAGAACTGATCTTGATAAAGCAGGTTGAACAGGAACTCTGAGGTCTCACCATCCAACGGCTGGAATGCCAACACGTCATTCGATCTGCCACCGGCAAATCTGGCTAGCCAGATCTTCTTGAAGTAAGGGCGAATGTTGGACACCAAAACTTGTCCGGACGAGAAGCTGGGCACGGTCGCGACGCTGGGCAGCGAACTCGCTTCGCAGATGCCGCCACGGTTCTCCAGCATGTTCTCGGTCGAAACGTAGGTAGAGGTGTCAACGTTCGCGACGTCAATTTTTCCTACCGGGAATCGCGCAATCTGCATGAGTGTCTTGACCTGCCAACCCTTCGGAATCTCGCCCAGCTCCGATTCCTCCATCTCATCCGGAAACAGCGCGGCGGTGGCGGCGAGGGTGGCGAACTGGTCGGGGGGCAGGGTGTCGAGTTCGGCGTCGGGTTTGCCGCTGATGGCGGTCATGGCGGCGCGCAGCGGGTCGCGGCCTTCGGCCTTGGCGGCGATCCTGGCTTTGACGGGGTCGAAATCGACAAACCACGACTTGAAGATGGCTTGCGCCATGGCTTCTAGGGTTTGGTTGATGCGGCGGTTGAGGTCGATCTTGTCGTCGATGTCGCCAAGAATTCGTGAGATCGCTTCTTGCTCCGCCAGTGTTTCGGGGATGGAAACTTCAATCCGCTCTAAGTCCGACACATTGAGATACGGTAGCGCAGTCCCTGCAGATACTGTGTTGAAGTCAAGTGAGATCAACAAGAAGTACAAGAATCTCGATGTCACCTTTCCATCTCGAGGCGTCGCCGACATCATGTTGTTGTCAATGATGGTTGGCCTAGTCAACAGTCGGCGCCGGTTGGTCGTCAAAGCCACACCAATCTTCGCAAACACCGTCGCACCGACCGGATGCAGCCTGGCATTCATCGCAGCACGCTGTAGCTCGTTGACATAGTTCGAGGCGCCGGTGATAAAAAACTCGTTCCCTGCAGCGTTCATATCGCTGACCTTTATGAACGGGTAGTCACCTGCGCTGCACCCTTGGTACTCAGGTTTGAAGGCAGAGCCAGCGGAGAACTTGCAAATTGCACCTAGGTTCGTTGCTTGCCGCTTAGCACTCATAGCCAAGTCCCGCCAAATTTGTCTTGATCTCGCCTTCCAACTTCCCACTTTCTGCGAACTGCTCCGCCAACTGCGTTGTCAGCCGCGCCATCTTGTCGGCGAAGGCTTCGGCGTCTTCTTCCTGGTCTTCGGCGCCTACATAGCGCCCCGGGGTTAGCACGTGTTCATGCTTGCGGATGTCGTCCAGGCTGGCTGAATAGCAGAAGCCTTTGACGTCCTCGTAGCCCTCGCCCTGCTGCCAGGCATGGAAGGTGTCGGCGATTTTGGCGATGTCGGCCGGGGTGAAGTCGCGCAGCACGCGGTCTTTCATGTAGCCCATCTGGCGGGCATCGATGAAGAGGAATTGCTTGCGCCGGTCGCGCTTCTTCTTGCTCAGGTTGAAGCCGTTGGCCTTGTCCCGAGTCAGAAACCAAATGCAAGCCGGTATCTGCGTGTTGGTGAAGAGCTGGCCGGGCAGGGCGACCATGCATTCCACATAGTCGTCTTCCACCAGCTTCTTGCGGATCTCGCCTTCGTTGTTGGTGTTGCTGCTCATGGAGCCGTTGGCCAGCAGCAGAGCCATGCTGCCGGTGGGCGCCAGGTGGTACAGCATGTGCTGCAGCCAGGCGAAGTTGGCGTTGCCCTGGGGGGGCGTGCCGGCGATCCAGCGGGGGTCGTTTTCCAGCTTGGCGTTCCACCATTCCTTCATGTTGAAGGGCGGGTTGGCCATGACGTAGTCGGCCCGCAGGTCGGGGTGCAGGTCGTTCTGCAGGGTGTCGGCGTGGCCACCGCCAAAGTTGAAGTCGATGCCGCGGATGGCCATGTTCATGGCCGCGAGCTTCCAGGTGGTGGGGTTGCTCTCTTGCCCGTAAACGCTGATCTGGCCGCTGGCTTTGTTGCCCGCACCTTGGGCGGGCTTGCCGCTGTGCTGCTCGATGAACTCTTCGCTCTGCACGAAGAAACCGCCGGAGCCCATGGCGGGGTCGTACACGCGGCCCTTGAAGGGCTGGAGCATGTTGACGATGAGGCTGACGATGGCCTTGGGCGTGTAGTACTGGCCGCCCTTCTTGCCTTCGGCCAGCGCGAACTGGCCGAGGAAGTATTCGTACACGTGGCCGAGGATGTCCTTGGCCTTTAGATCCAGCGGCTGACCCTTGTAGTCGGTGGCGTGGAAGTTGGTGTCGGAGAACAGGGCGATGAGCTCGGCCAGCTTGTGCGATTCGATCTGCGAGGTGGCAAAGCTCTTGTTGAGCACGCCCTTGAGCTTGGGGTTCTCGCGCTCGATGGCTTCCATGGCGTTGTCGATGAGCCAGCCGACGGTGCGCATCTTTTCCGCTTCGGCCTTGCCGGGTTGGTTCCACGGCAGGGCTGCGCCGGGCAACAGCTGGGCGCAGTCCACCAGGGTCTGCCAGCGGGCTTCCAGTGGCACCCAGAAGACGTTTTTCTCGGTGTAGTAGTCGCGCACCTCCAGCTCGGCGGCCAGGTCGGTGTCGTAGGTGCCGGGGTAGTCGGCCGGGTCCATGTAGTAGTCGTGCGCCGGGTCGTGGAACTGGGCCTTGAGTTCCTGCTGGCGCTCTTCAAACGCATCGGACACGTACTTGATGAACAGCAGGCCGAGCACGATGTGCTTGTAGACGGCGGCGTCCAGACTGGGTAGCAGCTTGTTGGCGGCGGTCCAGAGTTTCTTTTCGAGGTCGTCGAAGAACTGCTGTTCGGTTTGGTTCATGTTTTGCCCTGAGGGGCTGCAGATTGAATACTTGCTATTGAGTCACGCCGGGGGTCGCGGGTTCGAGCCCCGTCCACTCCGCCAGTACACAGCCGCCTAGGTCTCATGACCTGGCGGCTTTTTTCATGGGCGTGCGTCGGGTGTCCTTATAACGGCGGTGTCTGGCCGGTCGCAGTTCAGCTGGCGCGGCGGGTGGCTCCAACCTTGATCAGACCGGTCGCCAGAGCCGTGCCCGCCAGGATGATGGCACCACAGATCAGCATCCATGCCGTGATCTGCTCGTGCAGGAACAGCACGCCATAGCTCATGGCGAACACGGGCACCACGAACGTGACGGTCAGCGCTTTGGACGCGCCGGCCTGGGCGATGATCCGGAAGTACAGGATGTACGCCAGCGACGTGCAGAGCAGTGCGACAGCCAGCATGGCGCTCCAGGCGCCGATCCCGGGCGTGGTGGCGGGCCAGGTCCACAGCGTGGGAAGGGCCAGGCCGAGTGAGGCACTGATCTGGCTGCCGGTGGCTGTCGCCAGCGGATGGGTACCCTGCAGGTATTTGCGGGCGAAGCTGGCACCCAGGCCGTAGCAGACCGTCGCCATCAGCGAGGCGAGCATGGCCAGCATGCCCAGCGTCCATGAGGCACCAGTGTCCTGGGGTGATCCGATGCCGGACTGCGTCAGCACCAGCAGCAGGACGCCCGCAAAGCCGATGCCCAGGCCGAGCGCCCGCGATGCGTCAGGGCGCTCGCCCAGCCAGAGCCAGGCCACCACGGCACCTGACAGAGGTACGGTGGCGTTGATGATCGAGATCAGGCCGGTGTCGGCATGCACCACCGCGAAGGCATACAGCGCAAAGGGGAGGCCGGAGTTGAGCACACCGACACAGAGGATGGGCCCGAGGCGTTGGCGAAAGGCCTGCCAGACCCCGGGCACCGCAAAGGCCGGCAGCAGGAACACGGCTGCCAGCGAAACCCGCATACCGGCGGTGGCCATGGGGCCAAATTCACTGGCCCCCATGCGCATGAACAGGAACGATGCGCCCCAGAGCGCGGCCAGCAGCAGGAACTCGCCCATCAAGGGTGCAGGCATGGTGTGACTTTCCGGGCTGATGATGTGTGGATTCGGGTCGCTTCGCGAGGGCCGTTCAGAGCCATGCGCCTTCCAGCCGGAGCAGGGATTCCTTGCGTTCAAGTCCGCCCGCGTAGCCGGTCAGCGTGCCGTTGCTGCCGATCACGCGGTGGCAGGGCACGATGATGGACAACGGATTGCGGCCGATGGCCGCGCCGGCGGCACGCGATGCGCTGGGCCTGCGCATCCGGCTGGCCAGATCGCCGTAGGTGATGGTATGCCCGAACCCGATGGTGCCCAGCGTTTCCCACGCCAGCTGCTGGAAGGCCGTCCCCAGGGACAGGTCGAGTGGCAGGTCAAACACCTGGCGGCGGCCTTGAAAATAGGCATTGAGCTGTTCGCTGGCGGCCTGCAGCAGCGGGTGATCGTCGTCCTGTGCCCAGCTGTCGGCACGCCGGGCATCGGGGCCATGGCGGTCGTCCTCGAACCAGGCACCTAGCAAACCCTGCGGACTGGCAGCCAGTCGCATGGGACCCAGTGGCGATGTCCAGAAGCCCTGGACGATGTCGATGTCCTTGATCATGGTGTGTCCTCGGTGGCGCTGTCGGTCGCCAGTGTGGCCCAGGCCCGGATGGCAGCGTAGCTGCGCCAGGGGCGCCAGCGCTCGGAAAGGCCCTGGAGATCGGTGTTCCCGTCCGTCTGGCCGGGTGGCGTGAGGGCGTTGCGCAAGCCAGCGTCGCCAGACGGCCAGGCGTCGGGAACGCGAAGGGCACGCATGGCCACGTAGGCGCTTGTCCAGGGACCAATGCCCGGCACCTGCCCCAGTCGCCGGAGGGTATCCCCTGGCTCCGCCCCCGGGTCAAGCCGAAGCTCGCCCTGAGCACAGGCACGGGCCAGCCCGATGATGGCGGTCTGGCGCTGGCGCGTGACACCGAGCTCGCCCAGTGTGGCGGGGTCCACACTGGCCAGGCACTCGGGCGTCGGAAACAGGCGGTTGACGTTGGCAACGGGCGTTGTCACCGGTGCGCCCAGGCGCCCAGACAGGCGCGCGGCCAGCGTATTGGCGGCCCTGAGTGTCACCTGTTGGCCCAGAATGGCCCGCACGGCCGTCTCGAAGCCGTCGAAGCAGCCGGGCAGGCGGATGCCGGCGCTGGACGGAAAGTCCGGCTCCAGCAGGGCATCGATCGCGGTCGTGTCGGTGTCCAGGTCGAACCAGTGGCGCACGCGGCGGATCACGAGGGGCAGCAGGGCCTGCAGGGAAGGGCTCACGTCCACCCACACGCAGCCCTGCGCCGGCGCAAACCGGGCACGGACCCAGCCTGCATGGTCCCTGCCTTGCCAGCGCATGTGCACCGCCTTGATCAGTACCGGTTGCGGGCCGTCGACCAGGCACTCGTTGCCAGCCAGTTCCCGCTGCTTCAGGAAGCCCAGCAAGGCCGTCAGGTGCATGGGAGGGCGCCAGGCCAGCCGGGCGGCCCGCATGCCCGATTCGGACAGGGCGCCACCGTCGGGCGACTGGCGCAGCCGGGAAGGTGTCATGCCGTAGGACTGGACAAACACGTCATTGAACCGCCGCAGGCTGCTGAAGCCGCTGGCCTGGGCCACCTCGGCCATGGGCAGCCGGGTGTCGGTCAGCAGCAGCTTGGCTGTCAGCAGGCGCCGGGTTTGCAGGTATTGGAGGGGTGTCATGCCCACCTGGCTGGCAAACAGGCGGCGCAGATGGCGGTCCGTGATGCCCAGGTGGGATGTGAGCCGGACCAGGGGGCCGGGGCCGGCGTCGTCACCGAGCCAGCGGGCGGGGTCGTCCAGCCAGTCCAGGGCGTGGGACATCAGACGGTCGCCGGCATCGTGCGACGACCAGTACCGGTCGGCTGGCGCCAGTTCTGGCCGGCACCGCAGGCAGGGCCGAAATCCGGCGAGCTCCGCCTGGGCCGCCCACCTGAAAAAACGGCAATGCTCTGCTCGCGGTGTTCGCACGCGACAGACCGGGCGGCAGTAAATGCCGGTGCTGGTGACGCCGACGAAAAAACGGCCGTCGAACCGGGCATCCCGCGTGCGCAGGGCCAGGTAGCAAGCGTCGGGGTTCTGCTGGATCTCGGAGGCCATACCCCGGATGTTAGCCATTCGGCCTCCCCTGGACTGGCTGAAAACGGACACCCGTTTCCCGGGATGGGCCATCAGGCATCCTACAATCAAGGGTTTGCCGGATTTGACGTCACCGGCGCCAATCAATCCATGATGCTGTCGCCCTCCATCTTCAAGGCCTACGACATACGGGGCATCGTGCCATCGACCCTGGATACCGGCGTGGCAGAGGCGCTCGGGCGCGCCTTCGGCTCCCACGCGCGTGCCCAGGGCGAAACCACCGTGGCCGTGGGACGCGACGGGCGTCTGAGCGGGCCGGAGCTGGCCACCGCGCTGATGCGCGGCCTGATGGAGGCCGGTATCGAGGTCATCGATGTCGGCATGGTCACGACCCCGATGCTCTATTTCGCGGCCAGCACCCTGTGCCGCAGCGGCATTCAGGTCACGGGCAGCCACAACCCCCGCGACTACAACGGTTTCAAGATGGTCCTGGGCGGCCGTGCCATCCATGGCGAGGAAATCCAGGGCCTGCGTCGCCGGATGGAGACCGGCGACTGGACGCCCTCCGGCGGCGGATGCCTGCGGTCGGTCGACGTCTGGCCGGCGTACCGGGATCGCATTGTTTCCGACGTCCGCCTCAGCCGGCCGATGAAGATCGTCGTTGACTGCGGCAATGGTGTCGCGGGTGCCACGGCTCCTGCGCTGTTCCGTGCACTTGGCTGTGATGTGATCGAATTGTTCAGCGAGGTGGATGGCCGTTTCCCCCATCACCATCCGGACCCCAGTCGCCCGGAAAACCTGCAGGATCTGATCCGGACACTGGCGTCTTCGGGCGCCGAGCTGGGCCTGGCATTCGACGGTGACGGCGACCGCCTGGGCATCGTGACCCACGATGGCCAGAATATCTACCCGGACCGCCAGATGATCCTGTTTGCCCAGGACGTGCTCAGCCGGGTGCCCGGCGGCAACATCATCTTCGATGTCAAGTGTTCCCAGCGTCTGGCGCCCGCCATCGAGGCCGCCGGCGGAACGCCCCATCTCTACAAGACGGGCCATTCCCTGATCAAGGCCCGGATGAAAGAGATCGACAGTCCCCTGGGCGGCGAGATGAGCGGACACATCTTCTTCAGCGAGCGCTGGTTCGGGTTTGACGACGGCAGCTATGCGGGCGCACGCTTGCTGGAGATTCTCAGCCGGCATGCAGATGCCAGTGCCGTGCTGTCGGCCCTGCCCAGCAGCTGCAGTACGCCCGAACTGAACGTGGCCTGCGCCGAAGGCGAGCCGCACCGCCTGGTCGCGCAGTTGCAGGAACTGGCCAGTTTCAGCGCCCCTGCACGCATCTCCACGATTGACGGCATACGTGTCGACTGGCCTGACGGATTCGGACTGATCCGCGCCTCCAACACCACACCTGTGCTCGTCCTGAGGTTCGAAGGCCACGACGCGGGTGCCCTGGAACGCATCCAGGGCGACATGATGGCCTTGCTGCGGCGGGTCAAGCCCGATGCTCGGACCGATCGGGCCGCCCACTGACAGGATTGCGCCTTGTCCAACCCGAGCACTGTCGAACATACCCACCCGAAAGCCGCGGCAACCGCGCAAGGACGGCCATCGATCGGATGGCTGCTGGCGCTGTGCATGCTGGCGCTGGCACCGGTCAATACCAAGGTCGGTGGCACCTTGTGGCTGGTGCTGGTGGTGGGTGCGCTCGTCGTCTGGTGGCGCCAGCGCTCGGCCTCCGGCGTGGCCGGGACGGACGCCTCTGCTCGGGTCGCCTGGGTCTGGCTGGGGTTCTGTGTGGCCGGCTCCCTGTTCAAGCTGGCCGGCGTGCTCTATTGGGACGATCCCGTCGGGACCCGCCACTTCGAGATCCGCCTGACCCTGGCGGCCGTGGCGAGCTGGTTGCTGGTGCGTTACCTGCCACCGCAGGTGGTGAACCGGGGCCGGCTCCGGATGGCCCTGTTCATCGGGGCCCTGCTGGCGCTCGGGGTCAGCATCGCACATGCCTACTTCAACGTCGAGACCCCGTCCAACCGGATCAACTGGGCCGGCGGGCTGGTGATGCTGTCGTTTGCCCAGATTGCCCTGTTGACCCGGTCGGTGCGTTCGCGCGACGTGGTACTGACCGTCGTCACCCTGTTCCTGTACTTCCTGTCGGTTCTGCTGACCGGTGCCCGTGGTGCCTATCTGGCCATTCCCTGGCTGGCGCTGTCCGCGGTCTGGGCGCTGATGCTGGCCGGGCGGCGACCCGTGCTGCAGAAACTGCGCCTGGCCAGTCGCATCGCCGTGCCGCTGGTGGCGCTAAGCGTTGCCAGCCTGGTCCTGTTGCCCAAGGACATGAATGTGCCGGCGCAGCGCCTTCACGCTGCACTGGAGGAGGTGCAGGCCACCGTTTTCTCCGGCGATGTCCGCCATGTGGTCAATTCGCCGGTGTTTGTCCGCATCCGCTTCTGGCAGCATTCGTGGGACGCCATCCGGCAGCAGCCGTGGCTGGGGTATGGGCGCGAGCGCCGGATGGCCATGATCCAGGAGTGGGCGGACATGGACGGCTCGCAAGAAATGCACCGGCACATCCATGTGCACAACGAATACCTCAACGGCTGGCTGGACCACGGCGTGGTCGGGCTGGCCAGCACGCTGTGCTTCATGGCCGGATTCTTTGTCGTGGCCTTCCTGGCGGGTCGCATCAATGGCCACGCGGGCATCGCCATCCTGGGCATCGGGGTGCTGCATGTGCTCATGAGCACGACCGATACCAATACCGGTACCAACAACTATGGCGTGATGATGAGCCTGTCCATGGCGATCGTGCTGCTGGCCTTGCGGCCGCACCCGGATGACGAGGTGGCCGCATGAAGGTGTCGCTGATCTTCAGCACCTATAACGCCCCGCTCTGGCTGGAAAAGATCTTCTGGGGTCTCCTGACGCAGACGCACCGGGAATTCGAGGTCATCGTTGCCGACGACGGTTCGCGTGACGACACCCGCGCGCTGGTCGACCGCTACCGTCAGGAGGCGCCGTTTCCGCTGCACCACGTCTGGCAGCCGGATGACGGGTTCCAGAAGTGCCGCATCCTGAACAAGGCCATCGCCAGGGCCCAGGGCGAATACCTGGTCTTCACCGACGGGGACTGCATTCCCCGGCCTGACTTCCTGTCCGTCCACGTACGCCAGGCCGACCGGCGGTGTTTCCTCTCCGGTGGCTATGTCAAGCTGCCGCTCGAACTCAGTAGCCGCATCACCCGCGACGACGTGCTCTCCGGGCGCGTCTATGACCTGGGCTGGCTGGGACAGCAAGGCCTTTCCCGCTCCTTCAAGACCCTCAAGGTGTCCGCGTCCGGGCGCTGGGGCCAGATGCTGAACTGGCTGAGCCCGGCCAAGAGCACGTGGAACGGACACAACGCCTCGTGCTTCCGGGAACATGCCGTGGCGGTCAATGGTTTCGACGAGCGGATGCAGTACGGCGGCGAGGATGTCGAATTCGGCGAACGGCTGGAGAACCTGGGTCTGCGGCCGAAGAAGATCCGCTATTCCACCACCTGTCTTCACCTGGAACATGGCCGTGGCTATGTCACCGAGGACATGTTGCGCAAGAATCAGCAGATCCGCGAGGACACCCGTGTACAGCACCGCGTGCGTGCCGTCCTGGGACTGGATCAGTACATCTGATGTCGGGCGCCTGGTCCTACCTCGGACAGAAGATCACCCGCAGCGGCGGTCTGGCGGGATTCATCCGCATGGTCTGGCGCAACTTTCGGGCGCTGGGCTGGGCCTATCTGCGCGGCGCCATCGTGCGGCATCTGTTCGAGCTTGGGTCCCGCGTCAAGGCGGTCGACGAGCACCCGCTGAGCCGGGACTATGCGGCCTGGTTCGCACAAGGCCACATGCGGCGGGCGCCCCGCTGGACGCCGGCGGACGGTCCGGGGCCGCTGGTGTCCGTGGTCATGCCGGTGTACCGTCCGGACCTCGGGCATTTCCGGGCTGCGGTGGCATCGGTGCTGGCCCAGGACTACCCGCATTGGGAGCTCTGCATGGCCGACGACGCGTCGGGCGACCCTGCCCTGCGCGAG
Organism: Burkholderiaceae bacterium; assembly: GCA_041396505.1. Taxonomy (GTDB): domain Bacteria; phylum Pseudomonadota; class Gammaproteobacteria; order Burkholderiales; family Burkholderiaceae_C; genus Hydrogenophaga. The sequence continues at coordinate 208,312 of JAWKYL010000008.1, read as the reverse complement.
TTCATGGAGCAGCTCGCTGCCGGTGACGACCGGATCAAGGTCTGCTTCCGGGCCGAGAATGGCCACATCTCCGCCTGCAGCAATTCGGCATTGGCGCTGGCGCAGGGCGACTTTGTGCTGCTGTTCGACCAGGACGACCTGCTGCCGGCTCATGCCATTTCGGTCGTGGCCAAGGCCGTTCTCGAACATCCGGACGCCGCCATTCTGTATTCGGACGAAGACAAGGTGGACGAACAGGGGACGCTGCATTTCGACCCCTACTTCAAGCCCGACTTCGACCTGGAACTGTTTCTCGGCCAGAACATGGTCAGCCACCTGGGGGTCTACCGCCGCGACGTGGTAATGGCCGTGGGCGGATTCCGTCTGGGGCTGGAGGGTTCCCAGGACTACGACCTGGCCTTGCGCGTACTGGAGCAGGTCGGCGCGCAGCGGGTCTTGCACCTGCCCGAGGTGCTCTACCACTGGCGGGCCTCGCGTGGTAGCACGGCGCTGGCCAACTCGGAAAAATCCTATGCCTCGACGGCCGCTCGCGAGGCGGTGTCCGGCTACCTGCACCGGGCCGGTGTCGATGCCCGTGTGGGGCCGGTGGCCGAGGTGCCGTTCTTCAACCGGGTCGACTACCCGCCTGCACCGCCCGGCACGACGGTCGCGGTGGTGTTCCTGTTGCCGGCGCAGACCGGGTCGGGAGAACTGGAAAACACCTTGCGCCTGGCGCTGGAGGGCTGCGGCAAGCTGAGCTGGCGGGCAGTGGTCCTCCAGCCCACCCAGGCCCGCGGCAACATCGAATGGGTGCTCCGGCGCCTGAAATCCCGCTTCGACGTGAGCCGTGTACAGGTGGTGGCCGTCGAGGACGACTCCGCGGCGAAGGCGCGCCTGGGCGAGGTCTCGACCGGGTCCTCGGATCTCGTCTGCCTGGTCAGTGTGCCCCTGCAATCTGCACCCGCCGGATGGATGCAGGACATGGCGAGCATGGCTTTGCAGCCCCGCATGGCGGGCGTGGCGCCCCGATTGCTTGGACCGCTCGGCTACCAGTGCCATGGCGGCCTGCTCATGCCGGACGCGACGCATGCCCGCCATGCCTTTGCCGGCATGCCTGCGGGTGCCAATCCCCAGTGCAGAAGCTCCGCGCTCGCCCAGTCGTTCCAGGCCCTGTCGCCCGCCGTGCTCCTGGCGCGCACGGCGTTGTGGTCGACTTTCGATGGCCGCACAGGCACGCTCGATGCCCGATGGGCGGTACAGGCCATGATGCTGGCCTGGCATGGTCAGTCGCTGGCCAATGTCTGGACACCATTCACCACCCTCAAGGTGGGGCGCCAGGTGGCTGCGATCTCCGACAACCTGTGCGAACAGTTGTCGGCCGACCAGTTGCAGCAGTGGTCGCAGGCGTGCGCCGCCTGGCTGCCGGACCGGGCCTACAACCCCAACCTGTCGGGCGATGGGGGATTCAAGCTGAAGGTGTCGGGCGTCTGAGGGCGCCCGCTTCGGAGCGGGCTATCAACGGGCAACGGCGATCTCGCCATCGCAGGTCTGCGCAATGATGGATGACGATCCCTGGCTGTCCAGGGCGTCATCCGGGCAGCAATAACCGGACACCAGCGCCTGCAACTGGCCCTTGACGGCGGCCATGTCGGCCACGTCCAGCGAATCGGCCAGGGTCCGCAGCCGGGTTTCAAGCACCGGCCAGGGCAGGAAGTCTTCATGGGCCTTCATGATCAGGGGGTGCGTCGTGGGGCCGGGGTTGTTGCCGATCAGCAGTTCCTCGAACAGCTTTTCGCCTGGCCGCAGGCCGGTGATCTCGATGGCGATGTCGCCGTTCGGGTTCTGGTCGTTGCGCAGGGTCAATCCGGACAGTTCGATCATGCGGACCGCCAGGTCCATGATGCGCACCGACTCGCCCATGTCGAGCACGAACACGTCACCACCCTTGGCCATGGCACCGGCCTGGATGACCAGTTGCGCCGCCTCGGGAATGGTCATGAAATATCGGGTGATGTCCGCGTGGGTCAGGGTGATGGGACCGCCGTCGCGCAACTGCTGCCGGAACTTGGGCACCACCGAGCCGGACGAACCGAGCACGTTGCCGAAACGGACCATGGAGAACCGGGTCCGGGGTGACATGGCTGCCAGGGCCTGCAGGATCATCTCCGCCAGGCGCTTGCTGGCACCCATGATGTTGGTCGGGCGAACCGCCTTGTCGGTGCTGATCAGCACGAAGTCGTCGACGTGGGCCTCGGCGGCGGCACGGGCCACGGCCAGCGTGCCCCAGGTGTTGTTGCGCAGGCCTTCGACCGGGTTGTGTTCCACCAGCGGCACGTGCTTGTAGGCTGCGGCGTGATAGACGGTGTCGGGCCGGTGTTCCAGCAGGATCTCTCGCATGCGCTGCTCGTCGCGCACCGACGCCAGCACCGGAATGACCGAGTCGTCGGCCACGTCGTCGCGCTCGGCGAGTTCCTGGTGAATCTGGTAGAGCGCGTACTCGCTTTGCTCGACCAGAATCAGTTTTTCAGGGCCGAGCTTCTGCAGCTGGCGGCACAGTTCGCTGCCGATGGAGCCCCCGGCACCGGTGACCAGCACGATCTTGTCCGTGGTGTTCTTGCCCAGCAGGATGTGGTTGGGGCTGACCGGCTCGCGACCGAGCAGGTCGTCGATGTCCAGTTCGCGCAGGTCGGAGATGTGGATCTTGCCTTGCGCAAGTTCGCTCACGCTGGGCAGGGTGCGCACCGAGACATGCAGGTGCCGCATGCTGGCGATGATCTCGTTGCGGCGATGGCGGCTGGCCGAGGGCATGGCCAGCAGGACGGTGCTGATCTGGAGTGTGTCGATCAGGCTTTCGAGGTCGCCGGGCGGGTAGATGGGCAGGCTGTTGAGTACATGCCCGTGGAGCCGGTCGTCGTCGTCCAGGAAGCCCATGACCCGCATTTCGTGGCTGTTGGCCATGGCAGCGGCCAGCTGCCGACCGGCATTGCCGGCACCATAGACCAGCACCCGCGGGCGGGCTTCGAGCTTGAGCCGGTTCTGGTACAGGCCTCCGAGCCAGAACCCGGCCAGGGCGCGGGAGGTGCCCACACCCAGCAGCAGCAGCATGGGCTGGATCAGGCCGATGGTGCGGGGCACGCCCTGGATGCCCACCGCCGTGAAGAAGGCCGCGTAGATCAGGCCGTAGACGGCAATCACCTTGATGACCGTCACCATGGCCGACAGGCCCGAATAGCGGAAGATGGCCCGGTAGAACCCGTTGACGATGAACAGCGGAATGGCCACCAGCACCGACACGCCCACGGCCCACATGGGTTGCCAGTAGGGGTCGCCGGAGAGCATGACCCAGTCACCCAGCCGCAGGTAATAGGCCAGCCAGACGCTCAGCACGCAGAGCGCGGTATCGACAGCCAGCACCACGATGCGTTTGGCCACCCGTGGCATTCCCAGGATGGGCATGGCAAGATGATTGAGCAATAGGGACTCCATGGCTGCGCTGCAATGGTACTCCTGCCTGACGGGCGCAGATGATGCGTCAGGCGGTCTTTGTCAGAATCGGTAACAGTCGTGTGCGGCTTGAAACGCAATGCCGCCACGCCGCGAGGGCCAGGGCCAGGAAGGCCATCAGCATCAGCGGATTGGCCGGCATCGAGAAACGGGGCAGTCCCTGGGACACCAGGGCATACAGGCCCATCATGCTCAGGGGCGCAACCGAATAGGCCACCCAGGTGGCGTTTCGCCGCCACAGGCCCAGCACGAACATGACTATCAGAGAGACCCCGGCGACCAGGTTGAGCCATTCGATCTGGCGGGTCAGCGTGGCCTGCCGCATCGGCAACTGGTAGGGCAGGCGGGTCGGAAAGCTCCAGAAGCCACGCCAGGCCATGAGCGGTGTCAGCATCAGGTGCCTGCCGACATCCTGTTTCAACTGGGCCACGGCCATCTTCTGCAGGTCGTGGTCGGCCGCGACGGACGCGAGGGGGGTGCCTCGCTTCATGTGTTCCTTGCGCAACTGGACCAGCCTGGCCGAGGTCTGCCGGTAATAGGTCACCGCCAGGTCGGGCCGACCGGCCCGCTGGGCCTCCAGGTCCGACTGCTGGAATTCGGAGCCACCGATGTTCAGTCGCCGGTAGCGGCCCGTGCGCAGGGTCACGTCCTCGCGCGTGACCTCCCAGCGGGTGCCGCGGGCCAGGTCCAGCACCAGGGACGGTCCATACAGCACCATGGCGCCGTGGAACTCCTCGTCGGTCATGCGATTGAGCAGGGAGCGCTTGTACAGCACCCAGCCGCCACGCCCTTCGGTGATGTGGGGGCTGCCGAACTGCACCCAGTTGCGCAGCATCCAGGGGCCGACGACGATGGCCAGGCCGATTGCCATGGGCACCGCCACGCCCAGGGCTGCACGCCATCCAGTCCGGCCCCAGCCGTCGCGCAACAGCTGCACCAGGGCCATCACGCCCATGCAGATGACCGATGCGTGCAGGAAGATGCCTTTGGTCAGGGCCAGCAAGCCCAGCACGGCACCGGCCAGCCACCAGTCACCGGCGCGCCCGTGTCGGCTGGCGCGGATCAGGCTCCAGGCACTCCAGGTCAGCAAGGCCGACGCGGCCAGTTCGGTGTACAGGGTGTCGGCCATGCCCGGCAGGTCCAGCATGAGAACGTACGCCAGGCCGGCGGCCACAAAGGCGCCCAGGGGACTGCTGGTCAGGGCATGGAACAGCACCCAGCAGCCCAGCACGGCCATGAACATCCAGAGTGCGTTGACCTGCTTGACGAAGGCGGCATTGGGTCCTGACGCGAGGTCCAGCACCGACGACACGGCTTCGGGGGGGTCGAAGGCCCGCAGGTAGGCGGCCACCACCCAGACGGGCAGGGGCTCCCGAAGGTTCGAGGGTTCGAGCTCGTGTCTGTCCTGTCCCTGGGAGAAGATGCCGTGCACTTCCAGGTTGTAGGCGATGGTCAGGTTCTGTCGGGCATCGGCCGCGATGTGGCCGCCGGAGACATGGCGCAGGCTGTGCCAGGCCAGCAGGCTGCTCATCAGCAGGGCCAGGGCCATCCACCACAGGTGCCTGGCATTCGGTGTCGGGGGGGTGTTCGGGCGCGCAGCTGCGGATGCGACTTGTGGCGACATCTCTGGTTGAAAGGCAACAAGGGGCGGGGGAGGGCTGGCACACCGACCAGCCCCTGGGCCCGTGTGCGGAAGACGCAGTATTTTAATTGAGGGCTGACCATGCACTGTATCGGGGCAGCAACAGATCCCGGTAGCGTGTCAGAAAACCCACATAATCGCGAGGGCGCACCCGGGGCGCGGCGTCAGGCTGCGATCGCGGGTGGGTACTTCATCGATTTCCAGCCGGGCCGGGAGCCCTTCTTATGCGAGTCAGAAACCGCAAGCGCGTCATGGTCACCGGCGGAGCCGGCTTTCTCGGGTCGCACCTGTGCGAACGCCTGCTGGCCGACGGGCACGACGTCCTGTGCGTGGACAACTTCTACAGCGGCACCAAGGACAACGTGGTCCATCTGCTGGCGAACCCCCACTTCGAGCTCATGCGCCATGACGTCACCTTTCCGCTGTATGTGGAGGTGGACGAGATCTACAACCTGGCCTGCCCGGCGTCGCCCATCCACTACCAGCGCGATCCGGTGCAGACCACCAAGACCAGCGTGCATGGCGCCATCAATGTGCTCGGACTGGCCAAGCGCACCAAGGCGCGCATCTTCCAGGCCTCCACCAGCGAGGTCTACGGCGATCCCGAAGTACACCCCCAGACCGAAGCCTACTGGGGGCGGGTCAATCCGATCGGCATCCGCTCCTGCTACGACGAAGGCAAGCGCTGCGCCGAAACCCTGTTCTTCGACTACCACCGGCAGCACGGTGTCGACATCCGCGTGGCGCGCATTTTCAACACCTACGGCCCGCGCATGCACCCCAACGATGGCCGGGTGGTGAGCAACTTCATCGTGCAGGCCCTGCGTGGCGAGGACATCACCATCTTCGGCGATGGTTCGCAGACCCGCAGCTTCTGCTATGTCGATGACCTGATCGAGGCCTTCGTGCGTTTCATGAACTGCGAGACCGAAGGCGTCACCGGGCCCATCAACCTGGGCAATCCGGGCGAATTCACGATTCGCGAACTGGCCGAGCAGGTGCTGGCCATGGTGGGTGGCCGCTCGCGTCTGGTGTTCCGGCCCCTGCCCCAGGACGACCCCCGCCAGCGGCAGCCTGACATCACGGTCGCTCGCCAGGTGCTGGGCTGGCAACCCGCGGTACCGCTGACCGAGGGCCTGAAGCGCACGGTGGCCCACTTCCGCCAGGCGGTTGGCGCATGAAGGCGACCGCCGAAGCCGCCGGCGTGGTGGTCGTGACCCCGGTCTTCGAGGATGTGGAGGCCAGCGGCCGTCTGTTCCTTGAGTTGAGTCGTCAGTTCGGCGAGGGCCTGTTTGTGGTGGCCGTGGATGACGGCTCGGTGCACCAGCCACTGACGGCCGATGTGCTGTCTGTCGCCGGCGTGCAGGGTCTGGTGCTGCGTCTGCGGCGCAATGTCGGACACCAGAAGGCCATCGCCGTGGGCTTGTCGTATGTGGCGGACCAGTTGCCCGGCGCCCGGGCCGTGGTCGTCATGGATTCGGATGGCGAGGATGTGCCCGAGACGGTGCACGAACTGCTCCGTGCACTGGAAGATCCGGCGGTGGACGTGGCGGTGGCACACCGCAAGAGCCGGGTCGAGACCCTGCGGTTCAAGGCGTTCTACGCGGTCTACAAACGCTTCTTCAAGCTCCTGACCGGGCGGCCCATCAGCTTCGGCAATTTCATGGCGCTCAAGATGCCTGCGGTGCAGCGTCTGGTGTCCATGCAGGAGCTGTCGATCCACGTGGCCGGGGCGGTACTGGCCTCACGTCTGCGCACGCGGCGCTGCCCGCTCGACCGGGGGCCTCGCTATGCCGGCCGCTCGAAGATGAATTTCGTGGGCCTGGTGCTGCACGGCTTCAAGGGCATGATGGTCTTTGCCGAGGATGTGCTGATCCGCGTGGGACTGGCCTGTGCGCTGCTGGCGGGTCTGGCGGTCGTCGCCGGCGTGCTGGCCATCCTGTTGAAGCTGTCCGGTTTTGCCACGCCTGGCTGGTTCTCGCTGGCCTTCGGCATCCTGGTGCTGATTTTTCTGCAGAGCGGAGGACTGGCCCTGATGTCTTTCATGACCCTGATGATCACCGGCGTGTTGCGGGGCAGTCATCCGGCCACGCCGGGCTCCCATCTGGATCTGGTGGCCGACGTGCTGCCCTCCAGGCTGGCGCCAGCGGCTCCATGACCGACCGGAAATCCGAGGCCCTGCGGTACCTGCTCAACGGCGGCATCGCCACCCTGGTGCATTTTGCTGTGCTCTGGGCCTGCATGGACTGGTGGCACCTGCCGTCGGCCGGCCTCGCCAGCGCGATGGCATCCGTGGCGGGTATCGTGGTGTCCTTCCTTGGCAACCGCCATTACGTGTTCCGCCGGCAGGACGGCCACCTGTGGTCCCAGGCGAAGCGCTTCGTGGCCCTGTACGCCGCCATCGCCTTGCTGCATGGCACGGTCCTGTACGTCTGGACCGACGTCCTGGGTCTGCCCTACATGGCGGGCTTCCTCATCGCGGTGGTGCTGCAGGTCGTGCTGGGTTATCTGGGGGGGCGCTTCCTGGTGTTCGCCGCACCGCAGGAACACGGGCAACACCATGGCGGCGTGGCTGCGTCGCCGGCTGGAACGAGCAAACATGACTGAACCCGCCGATACCTTTGTCTACACTGGCGATGAGCTGGAGAACTTCGAGGCCGCCGTCAACTGGAAGGCCTACTGGAGCGCGCAGATTGCGCCCTATCTGGGCCAGGATGTGCTCGAACTGGGTGCGGGCATCGGGGCCACGGCGCGCACGCTGGCGGACCACCCGGCGCGGCGCTGGCTCGGGCTGGAACCCGATCCGGGCATGTGCGAGACCGTCCGTCGCCGTATGGGGGTGGACCGGTTTCCGCCGGGATTCGACATCCGTTGCGGCACGTCCGAGCAGCTGGCCAGCAACGAGCTGTTCGACACGGTGCTCTACATCGACGTGCTGGAACACATCGACGACGACCGCGCAGAGCTCGAGCGCGTGGCCCGGCATCTGAAACCTGGCGGTCACATCGTGGTGGTGGCGCCGGCCCATCAGTGGCTCTATACCGATTTCGACCGCAAGATCGGCCATTTCCGCCGCTACGACCGGCGCATGCTGGAGGCCATCGTGCCGCCGGGGCTGACCGTGCGGCGCATGCGTTACCTGGACAGCGTGGGCATGCTGGCCAGCCTGGGCAACAAGCTGGTGCTGCAGTCCGACACGCCCAAGGCTTCGCAGATCAGGCTGTGGGATTCGGTCATGGTGCGCCTGTCGCGCTGGACCGACCCCATGACCGGCTACCTGCTGGGCAAAAGCATCGTCTGTGTCATGGCCAGCTCTGCGCAGGCCTGAGCGTCTTTTCTCTGGAATCCCCATGAAATACCTGCAATCGGCCTTGGGACTGGCTGTCTATGTGGCCATCGCCATCGGTCTGTGGCTGCTGTACGTGAACGTGCTGGACGTGGACGTGGTCTTCTATTCGGCCATGGGCTGCGCCGCGCTGGCGGTGCTGCTGTTCGCCGGGCTGGCGTGGTTCACGCCGCTGATGGGCAGGCTGGGCGCCTTCGAGAAGGTGCAGCACCTGGGCCTGTGCGTGCTGACCGGCTACATCCTGGCCATCAGCGTGCCGACGGTGATCGACCGTTCGCTCTCGTTCTACATTCTCGAAAAACTGCAGCAACGCGGCGGCGGCATCCAGTTGGCCCGCTTTGACGAGATCTTCACCACCGAATACATGCGCGAGCACCGCCTGGTGGAGATCCGCCTGACCGAGCAGTCGGCCTCGGGCACCATCGTCATCGACGGCGGCTGTGTGAAGCTGACACCCAAGGGCAGCCGGCTGGCCGATTTCAGCCGCTACTTCCGGCAGCACTTCCTGCCGCGCAAGCGTCTGCTCATGGGTCAGTACACCGACGCGCTGATCGACCCGTTCAGCCGCAGCGACAAGAACCCCGACTACCTCTGCCAGTGACGGTTCGGTTCAGTGCTGCACGCCCTGGCGGCGCAGCACATTGAGGAATGTCTGCGCGATGATGCGCAGGTCGAACCAGAACGAGCGCCGGCGCAGGTACTCGGCATCGAGTTCTACCTTCACCGGAATGGGCAGGTCATCGCGGCCGTTGATCTGGGCCCAGCCGGTCAGTCCGGGAATCAGGTTGTCGATGCCCTGGGCCGTCCGCAGGGCGATCAGGTCGTCCTGGTTGAACAGGGCCGGCCGCGGACCCACGAAGCTCATGTCGCCACGAAGGATGCTCCAGAGCTGGGGCAGCTCGTCCAGGCTGGTCTTGCGCAGGAATGAGCCGATGGGAGTCAGGTAGGCGTTGGCGTCCGTGAGCAGGTGGGTGGCCACGGCCGGCGTGTCGACCCGCATGCTGCGGAATTTGGGCATGCGAAAGATGCGGTTGTGGCGCCCGACCCGGTCGCTCCAGTAGAGGGCCGGCCCCGGTGATGTCAGGCGGACCGCCAGGGCAATCAGCCCGATGGGCAGCACCAGCACCACACCGGCACACAGGGCCAGCAACAGGTCGAACAGTCGTTTCATGCGGGCTCCGGGGTGAGCGTCCGGCGCAGGCCGTCTTCGGGCGTGACCGGTGGTTGCCAGTCGAGGCGCCGGCAGGTGTCCGTGATGTCGACCTGCAGGGATTCGACCAGGCGTGAGACGGTGGCGCGCTGGCCCAGCAGCGTGCTTCCCAGTTGCAGCAGCCAGACAGGAACCGGCCACAGGCGTGCCGGCCGTCCGATGGCCGCGGCCATGGCGCGGATCAGCCCCGGGGTCGACAGGTCGATGCCGTCCGAAACCAGGAAGGTGCCGCCGGCCGCCAGCGGATGGTGCGTGCACAGGGCGATCAGATCGACCAGGTTGTCCAGGGCCACCATGGAGCGCCGGTTGTCCACGGCGCCCAGGGGCAGCGGCCATCCGCGCCGTACCGCGCCCGCCAGGCGGAGGAAATTGGCCCCTACGCCGGGTCCGTAGACCAGGGGTGGACGTATCACGACCACCTCCATCCGGGTGGCTGCAGCCACCTCCCACAGGGCCTGCTCGGCCTCCCATTTCGACTGGCCATACGGATCGCAGGGCTGTGGCGTGTCGCTGGAACGGAATGCCTTGCCCGCTGTGGTGCGTTCGCCCAGGACCTTGACGGAACTCAGGAACACCAGGCGACGCACACCGGCGGCGGCAGCGCTCTCGGCCAGATGGCGGGTGCCTGCGACATTCACCTCCCGAAAGGCGGCCAGCGGGTCGGCGGCGGTCTCCTGCATCATGTGCACCCGTGCGGCGCAATGGACCACGCAGTCGATGCCGGCCAGGGCCGGTGTCCAGTCGGTGTCGTGCCCGATGTCGCCGACAGCCACGGCGCCGGGCAGGTCACGGGGCGTGCGGACCAGTGGGCGCACCGGGCCCTGTCCGGCCAGGCGGGCCACCAGAGCCCGCCCCACGAAGCCGTTGGCGCCGGTGACGGCAATCACGGGGTCACCGAGGTCGTTCGTGGCTTCGGTGATGCCCGGCCCAGGGTGAAGGGCAGGTAGCGGACCATGACCCAGATGGCGATCGCCATCAGCACCGTGGACGCCAGCAGGACGATCAGGCCGAGTCCGAAGTCGTTGTCGATCTGCGTCATGCCGACCTTGAGCACGCCCGAGAGCAGCACCTTGACCGACTTGATGATCAGCATGTGGATCAGCATGATCTCCAGGCTGTATCGGCCCACCCAGGCCAGCCAGCCGATACGGGATTCCACCAGCTGCAGCAGCAGGACGACCATCAGGGTTCCGGCGAAGGCAAACAGCAGGAACCACATCGGCTGTCCGATGACGCCTTCTCCGAAGCCGATGAAGCCGTTGATCGGGCTGAACAGGCTGATGCCGAACAGCACGGCCACGGCGAGCCAGCGCATGGACGTGCTCCAGGCGCTGACGCCGCCCGATTGCTGAAAGCGGTAGCCGGCCTGCATGAAGATGAGCGCGCCCAGGGCGGCCACGCCACTGAAGGGCAATGTGACGCCATGGTCGGCCATGTACAGGCCCAGGGCCGTCAGTGCCACCACCGCGGCCCACTGCAGCGCCGGGCGGCGGATGTGGGTCACGATGAGATAGCCGATGAGGAAGGTCCAGAACAGGGCCAGCAGGAACCAGACCGGGCCGTTGATGATGCGTCCCTCGCCGATGGTGCCAATGAAGATACCGGCCAGGGGCGGCCACAGGCCGTATTCGAACTGCTCGATGTGAATGCCCTGCATCTGCGCGAAGTAGTAGCCGGTCACATAGAAGGCGTACCCCAGGAAGGCATACCAGAGGTAGGGGACGACGAGGGTGCGCAGCTTCTTGGACACCACGCCGCCCAGCGGACCTGCCGCCGGACGCAGCGTCAGCCCGGAGGCGAAGAAGAACAGGGGGACGTGGAAGGCGTAGATCCAGAGGTAGACCACCGACGGGGTCACGGTGGACCAGATGTGTCCCAGGTAGATCAGCAGGATGCCCAGACCCTTGGCGGCATCAATCCAGGTCGAACGTTTGGTCGCGGCGCTCGTCATGGGGCAGACGGTCCTCCGTTGGTCAGGACCGGGTGTCCCGGTTCTCCAGGCTCATGGCCCGGATTTCCTCGAGCAGCTTGCGGTTGGCCGACAGCAGGTCGGCCACGAAGGCGATCAGGATGGTCTGGAACCCGATCACCATGAGCGAGCTGGCCAGGATGAGGGACTGGATGTGTCCGTCGTAGCCTTGTGCGACGGTCAGCCACTTGTAGAGAAAGCGCAGGCCGATCAGGAAACCGGCGCCGAACAGCACGCCACCGATGGTGCCGAAGAACCGGAACGGCCGGTAGATGACGAACACGCGGATGATGGTGCCGATGCTGCGCCGGATGTAGGACGAGATGCTCTTGACCAGACGCGAGGGGCGCAAGTCGCCGTTGACCCGGATCGGCACCGAGGTGATGGCCATGTTCTTCTGGCCAGCCTGGATGATGGTTTCCAGCGTGTAGGTGTAGTCGCTGAACACCACCAGACGCTGTGCAGCTGCCCGGCTCATGGCGCGGAAGCCGCTGGGGGCATCGGGAATGTCGGTCTTGCTGGCCACGCGGACCACCCAGCTGCCCAGCTTCTGCAACAGCTTCTTGACCGGGCTGAAGTGCTCGATGGCCTGGATCGGGCGGGCACCGATGACGATGTCGGCCTTGCGTTCCACGATGGGCTGCGTCAGCAGGGGGATGTCGTCGGCGTTGTACTGGTTGTCGGCGTCGGTGTTGACGATGACGTCGGCGCCGCGCTCCAGGCAGCCTTGCAGGCCGTTCATGAAGCCGCGTGCCAGACCCTGGTTGCGTGTATGGCGGATGACGTGATCGACGCCATTCTCCAGCGCCACCTTGACGGTGTCATCGGAACTGCCATCGTCGATGATCAGCCACTCCACCTGGTCGAATCCGGGCACCTCGCGGGGCAGGGCAGCCAGGGCGATGGCCAGCGTTTGCGCTTCGTTGTAGCAGGGGATCTGGATGATCAGTTTCAAGACGGGCTCCTGTGGCCAACACGCCGCCACCGGCAAATCCCTCCATTGTATGGGAGTGGGCCACCGTCCCGCCGGTGCTGGGGGGCAGAGCGGGACAGGGAGGCCCCTCAGTGGCGACCGCGCCGCGCGGCCCACCACTCGGTGACGGTGCGCAGAGGGCGGGTAATGGCCCAGGAGCGGCTGCCCAGCATCAGGTTCACCTCGGTCTGCAGGACGTCCGCACGGTGTCCGAGTTCGACGATGGTCGCATCCCGATCCATGATGGTCCGGGCCTGTTCGTGAATGGTGCTTTCCTGCTGTCTGAGCAACTGCAGGCGTGCGTCCAGCAGTTGTTCATTGAAGAAATCGTATGCGCCGGTGTCGGCAATGAAGCGCCCGAGATCGTAGCCGAAGCACTGCAGGAGCCGGGGGTGCCGCTGAACGTCGCCAAAGTGCTGGTGGATCACCTGCAGTGCAAACAGCTTGGGCGGTATCGCTGGCGTGATCGACAGGACCGTCAGGGCAAAGGCGAAAGGCAGGTCGGCAGGCGTCAGGTCCGGATAGCGGGCAGCTTCGGGAAAGGCGCGGAGGAACAGATCCACGTCTGTGATCTGCAGGTAATTCGGCAGGATCTGCTGCAACTCGCAGTTGATGCGGTTGAGGTTGGCCGGTGTATTGCCGCTGGTGTTGGCTTCGTTGTCCCTGACCCGGAAGTACGTCAGGCGTTCCTGGACGATGTGAATGTCTGCCTGCAGGCAGATCCGGATCCACATGTCCAGATCCGGCAATTGCAGGAGGTTGTACCGGTAGTCGCCGACCTGCGCGAAACAGCGCCGGCGGATCAGGGCGCTCGGATGGCAAAGGGCGTTGCCTTCGAGCAGAAAGTGCCTCAGCCATGCGTGACGCGGCCGGTTCGGATGGTCGAAGATGGCGAAATAGTTGTGCGTCGCATCGGACAGCAACTGGCCATCTTCATCAATGGGGTGGGCATGGGTGAACACGGCGCCGATGCCGTCGTGCTCGCTCAGGACCTGCACCTGGCGCTCCAGTTTCAAGGGGTGCCAGGTATCGTCCGAATGGTGGATGGCCACGAACTCGCCGCGCAGCGCTCCCGATGCAAGAGCCTTGTTGATCAGCTTGCGCTGGTTGGTCTGGTTCCTGAAGGCCCTGATGCGAGGGTCCGTGTAGCTCTGGATGATGTTCCAGGAGTCGTCCGTGGACGCATCGTCCCAGATGGTCAGTTCGAAGTCCTGGAACGACTGCGCCAGAACGCTGTCGATGGCCTGACGCAGGTATTTGCCATGGTTGTAGGAGGTCAGCACCACGCTGACCCTGGGGTGTGAGGCCTCTGTCATGGCGGTGCGGTTGCTCAGCGCGACGGCCCTGCGCTCAGGGGCGGGCTGGGTCTGGCCGGCAGACCCATCATGGAGGCCTCGGGCGGCACGCTCTTGACGACCACGCTGCCCATGCCGATCTGGGCCCGCTCGCCCACGCTGATGTTGTCCCTGACGGTGACTGACATGCCGCAGGTGGCCATGTCGCCGAAGGTGGTGTGGCCGCCGATCATGCAGCCCACCGACATCCAGACCTTGCGACCGAGGCGGGTTCCGTGGCCGATGTTCGAGAGGTTGCCGATGATGGTGTCGTCGCCGATGACCGTACTGCGCAGGATGCCTCTGGCCAGGACCGCATTGGCGCCGATTTCGACCCGGGCTCCGACGATGGTGCTGCCCAGGTGGGAGAACCCGCGCTGGATGCCGTCAGCGCCGACATAGGCGTTGATGCCCTCGGTTCCGATGACGGCGCCATCGCGGACGACAGCGCCCTTCTGAAGCCATGTGCCCCGTCCGATGACGCAGTTGGAGCCGATGCGGACGTTTTCGTCGATGCGGACCTCGGGGTGCAGCACGGTATGGCTGCCGATGCGTGCGGAGGCGTGGACCGCCAGCGGCCCTTCCATCAGGCTGCTGACCTCGATGTGGCCGTCGTCGAGCCAGCGGGACAGGGCATCCAGGAAGACCGCACGCGGATCCGCGAGGACCACCAGGACGGCACCGGGAAACCGTTCGGTCAGTGTCGGCTCCAGGGCGCGTGTTGTCAGGATGATGGTTCCGTGTGCCAGTGCCGGCGAAGGCAGGCGCGGCTCGCGGTCACAGAAGCACAGGTCGCCGCCGATGCCATGTCCCATGGCGGCAATGCCCGCAATGGTCACGTCACGGGCGGGAGATGATGCGGCTTCGGCATGCAGGTCCGAAACCGTGAAGCGGGAGCGCAGGGCAAATCGCTCGATTTCAGGCGGGTTCAACGGGTGTCTCCGGGGAAGCAATGAGTCCGATCACCCGGTCGACATCCCCATCCGGCAGGGCCGGGTAGATGGGCAGGCAGATCACGCTGTCGGCCACGCGGCGGGCCACGGGCAGGTTGTCAGGCGAGGCCGACGGCATGTCCCTGTACATGGGCATGTCGGAGATCAGGGGATAGAAGTAGCGCCGGCCAAAGATGCCGTGCTGGCGCATGCACTCGTACAGGGCGTCGCGTCCGAGCGGATAGGGGGACCCGACAAACACGGGGAAGTAGGACGCATTGGTGCGCGTGTCCGCTGGCCGGGGCTGCATGGCAATGCCAGGCACCCGGGCCAGTGCCTCCCGGTAGCGGGTCTCGATCTGGCGGCGCCTGTCCAGTGCCTGGTCGACATGCTTGAGCTGCAGCAGGCCGAACGCGGCGTTGATCTCGCTCATCTTGCCGTTGATGCCGGCGGCGACCACGGTGGTCTCGTTGACGAAGCCGAAATTCTTGAGCTGGTCGACGTAGCGCTTGGTCTGTGCGTCCGGCGAGATGATGGCGCCGCCCTCGAAGGTGTTGAACACCTTGGTGGCGTGGAAGCTCAGCACCGACAGGTCGCCATGTTGCAGCAGGCTCCTGCCCTTGAAGTCCACGGCGAAGGCGTGGGCGGCGTCGTAGATGACCTTGAGCCCGTGGCGCCTGGCGATGACCTCGATGGCCTCGACGTCGCAGGGCGTGCCGTAGCAGTGCACCGCCAGAATGGCCTGGGTGCGCGGCGTGATGGCGGCCTCGATGCGGGCCGGATCGATGTTCAGCGACACCGGATCGATGTCGACGAACACCGGGTTGATGTTGTTCCAGAGCAGCGCATGCGAGGTCGCCACGAAGGAGTAGGGCGTGGTGATGACTTCGCCGTGGATGTCCAGGGCCTGCAGGGCCGTGACCAGGGCGTTGGTGCCGTTGTTGAACAGCGAGATGTGCTCGACGCCCAGGTAGCTGGCCAGTTCGGCTTCAAGCTGCTGGTGGAACGGCCCGTTGTTGGTCAGCACCTTGCGCTGCCAGATGGCTTCCAGATAGGGGACGAATTCTTCCAGCGGGGGAAGAAAAGGCTGGGTGACGAAGATGTTGGATTGCGCCATGCAGGCTCGCTTTCGGTGTCGGCAATGCTACATCACATCAGGTAGCCGTTGGCCTTGAGGAAGTCGATCACCCGGGTGGCGGCTTCGTCGGGGCTGATCTCGGCCGTGGGCAGGACCAGTTCGGCATTTTCGGGTGGCTCGTAGGGCGAATCGATGCCGGTGAAGTTCTTCAGCAGGCCTTGTCGCGCCTTGCGGTAGAGGCCTTTGGGATCCCTGGCTTCCGCGACATGCAGCGGCGTGTTGACGTGAATCTCGACAAACTCGCCGGGCTGCACCAGCGAGCGGGCCAGCTGGCGCTCGGCGCGGAAGGGCGAGATGAAGGAGACCAGCACGATCAGGCCGGCGTCCACCATCAGGCGGGAGACCTCGGCGACGCGCCGGATGTTCTCGATCCGGTCGACCTCGGTGAAGCCCAGGTCCTTGTTCAGCCCGTGGCGCACGTTGTCGCCATCGAGTGTGTAGGTGTGCCGGCCCAGTCCGCACAAGGCCTTTTCCACCAGGTTGGACACGGTGGACTTGCCGGCACCGGAGAATCCGGTGAACCAGAGTACGCAGGGCTTCTGCCCCTTGAGCGCGGAGCGAGCCTCCTTGTCCACCTCCATGTGCTGCATGTGGATGTTGTGGCTGCGGCGCAGGGCATGGTTGACCAGGCCGGCACCGACCGTGCGGTTGCTCATGCGGTCGATGATGATGAAGCCGCCGGTCTCCCGGTTGTCCACGTAGGGGTCGAACGCCACCTGGCGGTCCAGGCTGAGGTTGCAGACGCCGATGGCATTGAGTTCGAGCTGCTTGCCGGCGATGTGTTCCAGCGTGTTGACGTTGACCAGGTGTTTGATCTGGGTCACCGAGGCGGTGGCGGTCTGCGTCCCGATCTTGACCAGGTAGGGGCGCCCCGGGAGCAGGGGCTCGTCATTCATCCAGACGATGGTGCACTCGATCTGGTCGGCTGTCTGCGCGGGCGAGACGGTGTCGGTGATCAGGTTGCCCCGGGAGATGTCCACTTCGTCGGCCAGCGTGAGGGTGACCGACTGGCCCGCGACGGCCTCGCTCTGGTCCCCGTCGTACGTGACGATGCTGGCCACCCGGGTTTCCTGGCCCGAGGGCAGCACGCGCACCGTCTGGCCCGGCTGGATGCGTCCGCCGGCGATGGTGCCGCAGTAGCCCCGGAAATCCAGATTGGGCCGGTTGACCCACTGCACGGGCAGGCGGAACCCGCCGGCCTGCTGGCGCATCTCGTCGATCTCGACTGTTTCCAGGTAGCCCATCAGCGTGGTGCCGTGGTACCAGGGCATGTGTTCGCTGGGCTCGGTGATGTTGTCGCCCTTGAAGGCGGACATCGGAATGAAGGTCACGTCTTCGATGCCGAGCTGGTGTGCGAAGGCGCGGTAATCGTCGGCAATGCGCTTGAACGTGGACTCGCTGTAGTTGACCAGGTCCATCTTGTTGATGGCCACCACGATGTGGCGGATGCCCAGCAGGGTCACCAGGTAGCTGTGGCGGCGCGTCTGCGTCAGGATGCCCTTGCGGGCATCGACCATCAGGATGGCGGCATCGGCGGTGGATGCGCCGGTGACCATGTTGCGGGTGTACTGCTCGTGGCCCGGTGTGTCGGCCACGATGAATTTGCGCCGGTCGGTCGAGAAGAAGCGGTAGGCCACGTCGATGGTGATGCCCTGTTCGCGTTCGGCGGCCAGACCGTCGACCAGCAGCGCAAAGTCGATCTGGTCCCCCTGTGTGCCGAATTTGCGCGAATCGGCTTCGACGGCCGCCAGCTGGTCCTCGAACAGCATCTTGGACTCGTAGAGCAGGCGCCCGATGAGCGTGCTCTTGCCATCGTCGACGCTGCCGCAGGTGATGAAGCGCAGCAGGCTCTTGTGTTCGTGGGAGCGCAGGTATTCGCCAATGTCGGTGGCGATGAGGTCGGACTGGTGTGCCATCAGAAATACCCCTCCTGTTTCTTCTTCTCCATGGAGCCGGCACTGTCATGGTCGATGACGCGGCCCTGGCGTTCGGATGTGGTGGTCAGCAGCATTTCCTGGATGATGGCCGGCAGGGTGTCGGCCTCGGACGGGACGGCACCTGTGAGCGGATAGCAGCCCAGCGTGCGGAACCGGACCTTGCGCAGCATCGGCACCTCGCCCGGGCGCAGCGGCATGCGCTCGTCATCCACCATGATCAGCACGCCGTCGCGCTCGACCACCGGACGCTCGGCCGCGTAGTACAGGGGAACGATGGGTATGTTCTGCAGGTAGATGTATTGCCAGATGTCCAGCTCGGTCCAGTTGGACAGCGGAAACACCCGCATCGACTCGCCCTTGTGCTTGCGGCCGTTGTACAGGTGCCAGAGTTCTGGGCGCTGGCTTTTGGGGTCCCAGCGGTGCTGGGCCGTGCGGAAGGAAAAGATGCGCTCCTTGGCACGGGATTTTTCCTCATCGCGCCGCGCGCCCCCGAACGCCGCGTCGAACCCGTACTGGTCCAGGGCCTGCTTCAAACCCTCGGTCTTCATGATGTCGGTGTGGATGGCCGAGCCGTGCGTGAACGGGTTGATGTCTTTTTCCACGCCCTCCGGGTTGATGTGCACCAGCAGGTCCATGCCCAGTTCCTGTGCCATGCGGTCGCGAAAGCTGTACATCTCCCGGAATTTCCAGCGGGTGTCCACGTGCAGCAGGGGAAACGGCGGCCTGGCCGGATGAAAGGCCTTCATCGCCAGGTGCAGCATGACGGCGCTGTCCTTGCCTATGGAGTAAAGCATGACGGGGTTGTCGGCTTCGGCCACCACCTCGCGCATGATGTGGATGCTTTCCGCCTCGAGGCGCTGCAGGTGCGTCAGCGTGCGCCGGTCCGGGTGGCCGGTGGCTGCGAATCGTTGGGGGGCGAGGTCTTGGCTCATGGCTGTGGACTCGGGTTCGACGAGGGTGAGGGTGGGCGAGGTCTGCGAAAGGTAGTGGGCCACGGCGGGCAGTCCGGCCAGTGCCTGGGCGCCCGGAATGCAGATGCGCAGCGGCGATGTGCTCCGGGTCGACAAGGCCTGCAGCCAGCGGAGGATGTCGTGTTCCGCGGGTTGGGTGCGGGCAAAGGCCATCCACCAGTCCCGTGCGAGGGGGTCGACCAGATGGTAGCCCGAGGTGCTGCCGTCCGGATCATTCGGGCACCAGGCACTGGCACGCCACTGGTCGGCGGCGGGACGCGACTGTCCGCCGTTCACGGCCGGGGCGATCCAGCCTGAACGGCGCAGCCACGCGTCCACCGCAGTCCGGCTGGCAACGATCTGGCGGGAGGCCAGCCATTGCTGCACGCGTGTCCGGTTCCAGAGCGGGTCGGCATCGTCCTTGCGCATGGCCTGCAACAGGTCACTGTGCACGGTGGCTGTGAGGCGGGCCTTGGCACCCGAGGGTCGGCCTTGTCCGGGGTGGACATCCACCTGGGGCCATCCGCCTTGCCGGAAGGCCTTGACCGCAGCGATGATGGTCGGATGGCTCAAGCCGGTCTTTTCCGCCACGGACCTGAGCGTCTGGCCTTCAAGCCGCAGGCGCACGGCCGTGCGACGCCTGTCGTTCAGTTCGCTGGAAGCCATGTGGATGGATGCGGCTTGTAAAACAATTAAGTGAATCTCATCTATTAAAGCATAATTGCAGGCATGACACAGCCCCATTCCGACCCTCAAGTCTTGCCAGACCGGGCCACGCTGAACCGCTGGATCCCGACGCTGGAATCCCTGATCCGACGCGCTGGCGATGTCGTCATGGCGGTCTATGCCGAAGACATTGAGGTCGACAGCAAGGCGGACCAGTCGCCCGTCACCCGTGCCGACCGGGATGCCGAAGCGGTCATCCTGGAGGGGTTGGCCCGCCTGGGTTCAGGCTGCCCGGTGGTGGCTGAAGAATCGGTGGCGGCCGGGAATATCCCCGCAACAGGCCGTTGCTTCTGGCTGGTGGATCCGCTCGATGGCACGCGCGAGTTCATTTCGCGCAACGGGGAGTTCACCGTCAACATCGCCCTGATTGCCGACGGTGTGCCGGTGCTGGGCCTGGTGCTGGCACCGGCCCTGGGACGCCTGTTTGTCGGTGGGCCTGGCCTGGGAGCCTGGATGGACGCGGGTGCCGGCCGGCAGCCGATCCAGGTGCGGGAGGTGCCCCCGGCCGGATTGACGGTGGTCGCCAGCCGTTCGCATGGCGATGCCGCGGCGCTCGACGCCTTTCTCGAAGGACGCCGGGTGGCCCAGGTGGTTGGCGCCGGGTCGTCGCTCAAGCTGTGCCTTCTGGCGCAGGGCGAGGCCGATGTCTACCCTCGCCTGGGCCGCACCATGGAGTGGGACATTGCGGCCGGGCAGGCCGTGCTGCTGGGTGCCGGTGGCCAGGTGAATGCCCTGACAGGGGAGGCGCTGGCCTACGGCAAGCCCGGTTTCGAGAACCCCCATTTCGTCGCCTGGGCCCGCAGCCCCGCCGGCGCCTGAACATGGCCGACATGGGCGCCATTGCCGGTCTGGCGGCCATGCTGGCGCTGGTGGTGCTGCTCGTGCAGGGGCGCTGGCCGGCCTCGGTCCTGTTTCCGGTCTGGGCTTGTGGTTTTTACCTCTCGGGCGTGGTGGGGCAGGCCGACTTTCTGGGCAGCTTCACCAACCCGGCGCTGGTGACCTTGCTGCTGCTGATGATGGTGTCCCTGGTGTTCGACCGCACGGCGGCGGTCGAGAGCCTGGCCGGCTGGCTGCTCAAGGGCAGTGAAATGAGCGCACGTTGGCGCCTGGTCTCCGTGGCCACCGGACTTTCGGCCTTCATGAACAACACCGCCGTGGTCAGCGTGCTGCTGTCGGCCGTGACCCGGCAGCGACGCTGGTCCCCGTCGCGCCTGCTGATCCCGCTGTCGTTCGCATCCATCCTGGGCGGGGTGACCACGCTGGTGGGTACATCGACCAACCTGGTGGTGAACTCCTTCGTGATCCAGGGTGGCCTGCCTGCCATCGGCATGTTCACGCCGGCACTGGTGGGGGTGCCTGTGGCGCTGGCCTGCCTGCTGGTCATGCTGCTGTCGGGGCGCCTGTTGCCGGGGCACGGCGCCGGGGCCGTCACGGCTGCGGAGTCCAGCTATTTCCTGGAAGCCCATGTCGCCCCGCAGTCGCTGCTGATCGGCCGCAGCATCGAAGACAACCGCCTGCGGCATCTGGACGGGCTGTTCCTGGTCGAGATCGTGCGCGGCGGTCACCTGATATCGCCGGTGGCACCGGACGAGCGCCTGCAGGCCGGCGACATCCTGCTGTTCGCGGGCGAGTCGGCCAAGTTCCACCGCCTCAATGGCTTTGACGGGCTGGAGGTGTTCGGACGCAGATCGGACGACCTGCTGCGCTCCAATCTCGTGGAGGTGGTGATTTCCAGTCACTCGGACCTGCCGGGCCGGACCTTGCGTGACGTGGACTTCCGGACCATGTTCAATGCCGGCGTGGTGGCGATCCGTCGCGGGGAGCGTCAGCTCAGCGGCCAGCTGGGCCGCATTCCGCTCAAGGTGGGCGATGGTCTGTTGCTGGCGGTGGGTCCGGACTTTGCACAGCACCGCAACATCGACCGGCACTTCCATGTATTGGGTGACGCCGTGCATCGTCCGCGTCTGGGCGGCATGCAGAGCCTGGCGGCGCTCGGTGCATTTGGCCTGGTGGTGGCGCTGGCCACCGCAGGCGCGCTGTCGCTGTTTTCCGGGCTCATCCTGTTGCTGGGCGCCTTCCTGGCACTGGGCTGGCTGACACCGGCCGACATGCGACGCCGCTTCCCGTTTGAACTGCTGCTGGTGGTGGGGGCGGCTCTTGTGATTTCACAGGGGCTGGACCGCACGGGCACGGCCCGGCTGATGGCCGACGGGGTGCGTGCGGTGTTCGATGGCCTGGGCCCCTACGGCGCCCTGCTGGGTGTCTACCTGATGACGGTGCTGCTCACCGAGATGGTCACGAACAATGCGGCTGCGGCGCTGGCCTTCCCGGTGGCGGTGGCCACGGCGGCTGGCCTGGGCGTGAGCCCGGTGCCGTTCTACATGGTCGTGCTCTACGGGGCCAGTGCCTGCTTTCTCATGCCGTTCGGCTACCAGACGCACCTGATGGTCATGACCCCGGGGCGCTACAAGGTGGGGGACTATCTCAGGGCGGGTTGGCCGGTGTCGCTGGTCTATGGCCTGGTGGTGCTGGTGCTGGTGCCGGTGTTCTTTCCGTTCTGACCGGCGTCCGCCGATCGTTATGACCAGTCGAAGCGGCGTCCGATGATCTGGAACAGGCGTTCGTTGTGAGGCCGGTAGAAGTCGCGCAGACGGGCCATGGTGGCATCGACAGCCGCATCGGGTCGTCCGTAATCGCCCTGGTTGCTGGCCTGTACCTTCAGGGCCTGCGGATCGATACGGACGTCCATCAGTGAGCCGATGGCATCCGCAACCATCCGGGGCTCGTTGAGCTCCCGCTGTTCGAGGAACAGGAAGCGGTTGCGATCGAACAGCTTGAGGTAACGGTCAATCTGGTCGGCATACAGACCGCGTCTCACGAACGAGGGCTCCGACACAGCCGACGGGTCGGCCATGGCGGCCAGTTCGGTGTCCACCGACTGTTCGAACGAGGGAAATTCGGATGTGAACAGCAGTTGACGCATCGTTTCCCGGACATCCGGATTGGACCACTGGGTGAAGTGGTCGTAGATGGCCTGTGGCTGATGTTGGTTGAACGAGCGGAACATGTTCCATGCCGACAGGCAGCGCGCGGCCGGCTCGCGCAACAGGACGACAAAACGCGCCTGCGGCAGGTGTTCCTGGACGCGCCGGGCGACAAAGTCGTAGTAGAGGTATTCGGGCGTGGCCTCGAATCCGATGCCGCTCGTGCCGGCCTGCGCGAAATGTTCGCCGTACCAGTCCATCCCCTTGTTGAAGAACAGGTCCTTGGAGAAGAACCCTACCTCCTTGGTGGTGCTGCCCTTGAACGGGCCGACACCGTCGAGCATGTCGAAGAGGGTGGTGGTGCCGGCCTTCTGGGCGCCCAGGATCAGCAATTGTGGCTGTGCCGCGGGCGGGCGGCGCCAGCGCTGCCAGAGTGCTTTCAGGGGCGACGGCATGGCGTGGCGGTCTCAGTCATCCAGCCCCAGCTGACGTGTGAAGTTCAGCACCGGGGCTTCTTTCGCCGTGTATTCCGCCATCAGCGCGTCACTCCAGAAATGGCGCCAGCCAGCGTCCTCGCCGGTGCGGGTGACGTTGAGTTCGGGGAAGGTGCGGATGACGTCGGTGGCCGCCGGCCCGACCGGCGTGGACGCCAGGAATGCGGTCAGGTCCTGGCGCAGCATGGACTGGCGCAGGAAGTTGATCTCCGGCACATACCGACGCAGGTCGAGATCCGGATTGGCAATGGCATCGCGCAGGCAGGTCTTCGGGTCGCGGGCATAGAAGACGATGAACTGCACGCTCTGGAAACCAATGCGGTCCGTCGGCTCGAATCCCAGTGAGGCCAGGAGACGGGCCTTCTGCACCTGGTTGGCCATGCCCAGGTATTGCTCCAGCGACAAGTCGGGAAAACTGGGATAGAGGGCGCGCGCCGCCTCCTGGACCGACGGATGGTCGTGTGTGTACCACTTGAACTGCCACAGGGACACGTAGCGGTCGAAGACGTTGCGGTGGATGCTGACGATGGGCAGATCGGCATATCGAGCCGGAATCTGACTGACGGCCAGGTGGGGAGAGTCCGGCACCGAATGCGGATTCATCGGGTTGCGTCCGAGGATCTCCTCGATGGCATCGCCATACAGCTGCTTGAGCACCGCGCGGGTGAACGTGGTCCCCGTCTTGGGGTAGTTCAGCATGACAAAGTCGTGGGTGATCAGCATGGCGGGTGTTTTCAGTTCGATGGAACGGCTTCGGCAGGCTCGCAGACGCGCAGGCTGGGAAAGACATGCACCTTGGACCAGATCCTGGCGCGGTCCCATTTGGCCACCTGGAACACCACGGCATCCTCGACGACGTCGAGGTAGTCCGAGGTCTCGTCCCGCACGATGGGCGCAGCCACCTGGGCACGTACCGAGTAATTGCCGTCGCGCAGGGGCAGGCGCAGGCGGTATTCGACGATGCGTCGCATGCCCGGCGTCAGGTTCAGCAGATCGCGCCCAGCCTGTCCGAAGCCGCTGCCGATGATGTTGATCTTCTTGTCGTCGAGGATTGCGAAGTTGACCGAAACCGGCCGGTCGCAATCGGCTTCGAGGTGGATGCGCAGGCAGACTTCGTCGTTGAAGTCGACGAAGCTGGTCACCTCGCCCTGCTTGTCCAGCAGTTCCACGGCGCAGATCCTGGCCCCGCCTGCGCCGTAGCGGTGTGTCGCGACGCGCGAGGCAAAGTCGACCGAGTCGATGAACGCCAGCGTGCCGTCGGCAGCGGTTTCGTTGGCCACGGCGCCGCTTTCCCGGTCGTTGCGGGAGAGTGCCAGCGGTTCCGACGTGCGCGCATAGCGGCGCACTTCGGCGCTCATTTCCTGCCGCATGTTCCTGACGTATTCCTCGGCGATGCGCGGGGCTGCCCCCTGGCTGACCAGGCGGCCGTGTTCCAGGTAGATCGCCTTGTTGCACAGGCTGCGGATCGAGCCGATGTCGTGACTGACGAACAGCACGGTGGCGCCGCTGTCCTGGATACGCGCCAGTGCGGTCATGCACTTGGCCTGGAAATTCATGTCGCCTACCGCCAGCGCTTCGTCGACCACCATGATGCGGGGGCGGGACATGATGTTGACCGCGAAGGCCAGACGCACGTACATGCCACTCGAATAGGTCTTGACCGGCTGGTCGAGATGGTCGCCGATGTCGGCAAAGGCCGCAATCTCGTCGAAGCGCTCGGCGGTCTCTTCTTCGGTCATGCCCAGGATGGTGGCATTGAGGAAGACGTTCTCGCGCCCGGTGAACTCGGGATTGAAGCCCGATCCCAGTTCGAGCAGGGCGGCAATGCGGCCCTGGGTCTGCACCTGGCCGGCGGTGGGCGAGAGCGTGCCGCAGATCAGTTGCAGCAGGGTCGACTTGCCACTGCCGTTGCGGCCCAGGATGCCCGCCGTCTCGCCTGCCCTGATCTCGAACGAGACGTCACGCAAGGCCCAGAACTCGCGAAAGTACTGGCGAGGCTGCATGCCAAGGGTCTGCTGCAAGCGGGGCATGAGCGCCTGCTTGAGGCGGTCCTGTGGCCTGTCATAGATGTGGTAGCACTTGCTCAGGCCTTCGACGCGGATGGCGACGTCAGAGCACATCGGCGAATCCTCTGCGTGATTTCTGGAACAGGTAGAAACCGCCGCAGGCCACGGCCACGGAAATGGCCGAGTACAGCGCCAGGCCCTGCCAGTCAGGCAACTGGCCGTGCAGCATCAGGTTCCTGACCTGTTCGATGACGAAGGTCACCGGGTTGGCGAGGTACACGGGCTTGAGGTGCACGTTCACCACGGACAGGGGATAGAAGACGGGACTGAGGAACATCAGGGCCGTGATCATCGGGGCGATGACCTGACCGATGTCACGCAGGAATACGCCCAGCGCGGCCAGGATCCAGGAGGCCCCGGCCAGCAGCAGCGCAAAGGGTGCCATGACCACCGGCACCAGCAGTGCCGTGGCCGTCAGTTGCCAGCCCGAGAACAGGATGAGCACCGTCAGGATGAGGTAGGCCACCAGCAGGTGGAACAGCGCAGCCAGCAGGTTCACCACTGGCAGCACTTCGAGCGGGAACACCACCTTCTTGACGTAGTTGCTGTTGCTCAGGACCAGCGTGGGCGCCTTGCTGATGCACTCGGCGAAGAAGTTGTAGATCAGCAGGCCGGCAAACAACGCCGCAGCGAAGTCGACGCCTCCGGCCTGCTGCGCACCGGACCAGCGCGCCTGGAAGATCTCGCCGAAGACGAAGGTGAAGACCGTGAGCATCAGGATCGGGTTCAGGAACGACCAGAAGATCCCGAAGACCGAGCCGCGATAGCGGCCCACAATCTCCCTGCGTGTGAGGGCCAGGACGAGGGCGCGGTGGACCCAGAGATTTCGCAGCAGCGCCAGCGGTGATGCCGGTTGCGGCGCGTGGGGATTCACTCGAAGACCTCGGCCTCTCGCAACAGGGCTGCCGCCTGGTCCTTGCCCGACAGGATCGGCGTGACGTCGGTTGTCCAGTCGATGGCCAGGTCCGGGTCGTTCCACAGAATGCTGCGCTCGTGTGCGGGCGCATAGTAGTCGGTGGTCTTGTAGAGGAACTCGGCGGTGTCGCTGAGCACCACGAAGCCATGGGCAAAGCCCTCGGGCACCCAGAACTGGTGCTTGTTCTCGGCGGTCAGCAGTGCGCCGACCCATTGCCCGAACGTGGGCGAGGACTTGCGGATGTCGACGGCCACGTCGAAGACCGCGCCCTGGACCACCCGGACGAGCTTGCCCTGGGCCTGCTGGATCTGGTAATGCAGGCCGCGCAGCACGCCCTTGACGGACTTGGAATGGTTGTCCTGCACGAACTTCACGGGCTTGCCGACGGCCTCCTCGAAGCGGGCGTGGTTGAAGCTCTCGAAGAAGAAGCCCCGGTCGTCACCGAAGACCTTGGGCTCGAACAGGATGACTTCGGGAATGGCTTGGGGTGTGGCTTTCATGGTCGTGAACTCGCTCAGACGAGGGATTCCTTGAGGATCTGCTGGAGGTATTGGCCGTAGCCGTTCTTGGCCAGCGGCTTGGCCAGGTTCTGCAGCTGTTCGGCGCTGATCCAGCGGTGCCGGTAGGCGATCTCTTCCGGACAGGCCACCTTCAGGCCCTGGCGCTTTTCCAGCGTGGCAATGAACTGGCCGGCTTCCAGCAGGCTGTCGTGGGTGCCGGTGTCCAGCCAGGCATAGCCGCGACCCATCAGCTCCACGCGCAGCTGGTTCTGCTCCAGGTAGAGGCGGTTGAGGTCGGTGATCTCGAGTTCGCCGCGGGGCGAGGGCTTGAGGTCCTTGGCCAGCTGGACCACCTGGCTGTCGTAGAAATACAGGCCGGTGACCGCGAAATTGCTCTTGGGCTGGCTGGGCTTTTCCTCCAGGCTGAGCACACGGCCCTGGGCGTCGAACTCGGCCACGCCGTAACGTTCCGGGTCGTGCACGTGGTAGGCGAAGACCGTGGCGCCACTTTCCCTGTCGTTGGCGTGCCGCAGCAGCTCGGCAAAGTCATGGCCATAGAAAATGTTGTCACCCAGCACCAGCGAGGACGTGTCGTTGCCGATGAACTGCTCGCCGATGACGAAGGCCTGTGCCAGGCCATCCGGGCTGGGCTGCACCGCGTACTGGATGTTCAGGCCCCACTGGCTGCCGTCGCCCAGCAGATCGGAGAAGCGAGGGGTGTCCATCGGGGTGGAGATGACCAGGATGTCCCTGATACCCGCGAGCATGAGGGTGCTCAGCGGGTAGTAGATCATCGGCTTGTCATAGACCGGCATGAGCTGTTTGCTCACGGCCTGGGTCACGGGATAGAGCCGGGTGCCGGAACCGCCGGCGAGGATGATGCCTTTGCGTGCCATCGTGGGACCTTGAAATCGGGGATCAGATGATCTGCTGCAGGATGTGGCTCACGCCAGCCTGCCAGTGCGGCATGTGCAGGCCGAAGGCCTGACGCAGGCGCTGCGTGTCCAGACGGGAATTCTGCGGACGCCGGGCCGGGGTCGGGTAGGCCGAGGCCGGAATCGGCAGCACACGTTCGGGCGTGGCCTTCAGCGTCCTGCCCATGCGGATGGCCTCGCCGATGACGTACTGGGCGTAGGCATGCCAGCTGGTCTCGCCGGCTGCGGCCAGGTGGTAGATGCCAACAGGAAAACCGGCCTTGCCATCACGCAGCCTTCGGCTGGCGATGTGGGCCGTGACATCGGCAATCAGGGCGGCCGACGTGGGGGCGCCAAACTGATCGGCCACCACTTTCAACTCTTCCCGGTCGCCGGCCAGTCGCAGCATGGTCTTGGCGAAGTTGCCGCCGTGGGCCCCCACCACCCAGCTGGTGCGCAGGATCACGTGATCCGGATGGGCGGCCTGCAGCGCGCGTTCCCCGTCGAGCTTGGTCTGTCCGTAGACCGACTGTGGTGCCACCGGGTCGGTCTCCAGGTAGAGGCCATCCTTGCTGCCGTCGTAGACGTAGTCGGTGGAGTAGTGGATGACGGCAGCATCCAGCCGGGCGGCTTCTTCGCCCAGGATGCCGGGCGCCGTGGCATTGACCGCGCGGGCCTGCTCGGCATCGCTCTCGGCCTTGTCCACGGCCGTGTAGGCGGCCGGATTGACGATGAGTTGTGGCCTGACCTGCCGGACCAGGGCACGCACCGCAGCGGCGTCCGAGAGGTCGCAGTCGGTGGTGCCGACCGCCATCACGTCGCCCAGGGGGGCCAGGGCGCGCTGCAGTTCGAAGCCGACCTGCCCGTTCTTGCCGGTCAGCAGAATGCGTGGCACGGGCGTGCTCATGCCTCGGCCCCGTACTGTTTGTCGATCCACTGGCGGTACTCGCCACTCTGCACCTGCTGCACCCAGGTCTGGTTGTCCAGGTACCAGCGCACGGTCTTGCGGATGCCGGTCTCGAAGGTCTCGGCCGGCTTCCAGCCGAGTTCGCGGTGGATCTTGGTGGCGTCGATGGCGTACCGGCGATCATGGCCGGGACGGTCGGTCACGTAGGTGATCTGCGAGGCATAACCCTGGCCGTCAGCGCGCGGAGCCATCTCGTCGAGCAGTGCGCACACGGTGTTGACGATGTCGATGTTGGGCTTTTCGTTCCAGCCACCCACGTTGTAGGTTTCGCCGGCCTGGCCGGCCTCCAGCACACGGCGGATGGCGCTGCAGTGGTCCTTGACGAACAGCCAGTCGCGCACCTGCATGCCGTCGCCGTACACCGGCAGGGGCTTGCCCGCCAGGGCGTTGACGATCATCAGGGGAATCAGCTTCTCGGGGAAATGGTAGGGGCCGTAGTTGTTGCTGCAGTTGGTGGTCAGCACCGGCAGGCCGTAGGTGTGGTGGTAGGCGCGCACCAGGTGGTCGCTGGCGGCCTTGCTGGCCGAATACGGGCTGTTGGGCTCGTAGGCGTTGCGCTCGGTGAACGGTGGATCGGTGGGCTTGAGGGTGCCGTAGACCTCGTCGGTCGAAACGTGCAAGAAGCGGAAGGCGGACCGGGCGGTCTCGTCCAGGCCCGCCCAGTGGGCCCGCACCGATTCGAGCAGATGGAAGGTGCCGACCACGTTGGTCTGGATGAAGTCTTCAGGGCCGTGGATGGAGCGGTCCACATGGCTTTCGGCCGCGAAGTTGACCACGGCGCGCGGCTGGTGCTCGGCCAGCAGACGGTCGACCAGGGTCCGGTCTCCGATGTCGCCATGTACGAAGAGGTGGCGTGGGTCGTCTTTCAGGCTGGCCAGGCTTTGCAGGTTGCCTGCATAGGTGAGCTTGTCCAGGTTGATGACCGGCTCATCGGACTGGGCCAGCCAGTCGAGCACGAAATTGGCGCCAATGAAGCCTGCGGCTCCGGTCACGAGAATCATCCAGGTCTCCTAGAGATAGCGTTGATTGCAAGCATGCTGCAGACCGCCGCCCCGGTGTGGCGGTCATCCAGGCAGCCGGGGTTCAGCTTCCGGGGGGGATGCCCGATGCGCGGGAAGTGCGGGGCAGACGCCCAAGGTGCTTGAAGAAGTAGCGGGCCATGCTGCTGGCATGCCAGGCCATGTACTGCGGGTCGTGCCGACTGGCACGCTGGGCGGCATGGACGACGGTGACGTCGGGACTCAACATGACTTTCCAGCCGGCTTTCCACAGACGGGCGCAGATATCCACATCTTCGTAATAGAGGTGGAATTTATCATCAAAGCCTCCCACATCCCGAAAAGCCTCGGCCCGAAAGAGCAGAAACATGCCTGCCACCCAGTCCACCGGGACGGCGTGTCCGGCTTGGGATGGCTGTACGGTGTAGCGCCCGTCCGCACCACCCATCGCCTTTCGCGCCAGCGATGTCAGGGTCGGAAACCGCCTGGCGCTGTCCTCCACCGCGCCCGTCGGGCTGAGCACCAGCGGGGCCACCAGGCCGACCCGAGGATCGGCCATGCGGGCCAGCAGGCCGGGAAACGGGTCGGAAGGCAGGCGGATGTCCGGATTGGCGACGCAGAAGAAGTCTTCCCGGCTGCGGGCAAAAGCCAGGTTGTGGTTGCGGGCAAAACCCTGGGGCGCGGCGTTGTCGATGCGCTCGCTGGCCGCAGGCAGATGCTGGAGCGGAACGTCGTCGGGCAGGTTGCTGGTGATCACCAGGCGGTCTGGTGCCTGGCACTGCTGCAGGTCGGCCAGGAACTGGTTGGCCAGGCGGGCCTGGCGGTGCGTGACCAGCGACAGGCACAGGCGGGTGCCTGCCTGGCCGGCTGGCGGCCATGCGGGGGATGCCGCGTCGAGCGGGTTCATGGCAGGTGGCGCGCGTCGCGAATGGCGCGGCGCAGGCTGTCCCAGTACGCGTGGCGCTGTCCGGAGGTCAGCAGCAGGTACAGGGTCTTGAGGGCAAAGCGGAACCGGTCCTTGAGAACCCAGGCGGCGGGCGCATGGGGCTGGCGGTGCAGATGCAGCCGGTTGCGGGAAGAGTAGTAGAAGCGCAGGGCGCTGTGCTGCACGACCACGCCCTTGCGCACCAGCAGGCTGTTGCTGGCCAGACCGATGCGGTGGTGCAGCGTCGTGCCGTCCGTGCCGTAGAGCGCGTAGCCTCGCGCCAGCGCACGAAAACACCACTCCAGATCCACGTTGTCGATGAAATAGTCCTCAC
The DNA here is from genome assembly GCA_041396505.1 of Burkholderiaceae bacterium. Classification (GTDB taxonomy): domain Bacteria; phylum Pseudomonadota; class Gammaproteobacteria; order Burkholderiales; family Burkholderiaceae_C; genus Hydrogenophaga. The sequence goes on along the minus strand of JAWKYL010000008.1, from coordinate 177,574 downwards.
GCATGGGTCCGATGGCCTGCAGTGCCGCCATGGACAGCAGCGAGCCGGAGGTGATGAGGAAGCCGGTCCGGATCAGGTCTGCATCACCCGGCAGCCCGTGTTCTCGCCGGTCGAAGGGGGTGTCGAAGGTACGGAACGGGATGCGCCGGCCGGTTTCGGGCACCACCAGGCGAGGGCCGATCGCGGCCACCGGTGCGGCCGAGAGCGCAGCCGCGCGTTGCCAGGACTGCAGCATCCTGGCACAGAAATCATCGTCGATGCCGCTGTCCTGGTCGAACAGGAAAACACCTGGATAGCCCAGGTCCCGCACCCGTTCGATGCCCTGGTTGAGGGCGGCGGCCTGGCCAATGTTGTCCTGCAGCAGGACGACCTCGCGCGCGCGCGTCAGCCGCATGGCAGCTGCCTGTATGGCCTGGCCATTGTCCGACGCGTTGTCGACCACGATGAAATCGCAGGCGTTGCGCTCCAGCTGCTCCAGCAGCGTGGTGAGCAGGGGCAGGTCCGGGTTGAAGCTGATCACCACCGCGCAGGCGGTGATGACAGGCGGATCGGCAGGACGCATGGCGCGGGCTCAGTCCTTCCAGTTGAGCGCAAAGTCGCCCCAGCGGGACAGGTTGCGGTTGTATGCCGGGTCGGGCATCTGGTGCCCCCACTTGCGCAACCAGCGGCGCCGCGCCGACCCCCAGAGGCCCAGTTCACTCAGGACATTGAGCCGGCCGCTGTACCGGGGGTTGTCGAAACCCAGGTCCACATAGGGTGTCCAGACATTGTCCAGGCCGCGCTGGCCGGCCTCCAGGCACTTGTCGACCAGACTCATGCGACCCGGGAAATCGGAGTTCATGGGCCCCAGTTCGTCCAGGACGGCCCGCCTGGCCACCAGCAAGGCAGGTGACAGCGCGCGGAAGGACTGCTGGAGGGCGCCGCGGCCGCCATAGCCATGAGAGTCCTGCGGCATGCCCTTGTGGAGAAACACGGCACGGCCCTGGTCGGTGAACAGGATGCCGCCGTGATCCAGCAGGCCCAGCCGGTTGCGCACGCGTGGTGCGACGAAGCCGACCCTGCCCTGGGCGGCCACGCGTACCAGTTCCTCCAGCCAGCCCTCGCTGAACCGGTCGAACAGGGCGTTGCAGATCACCACGAACGGCGCCTGCGTCAGGGGCAGCGCGGCGTTGACGCGCGCACTCAGGGGCGCGCCCTTTTGCGTGTGGATCAGTTCGATGCGCGGACGTTCGGATTCCGGCAGGCCGTCGAGCAGTTCGTCCTGAGTGCCCGGTCCCGACAGGCAGAGGACGAAGTCGATGTCGGTCTGGCCGCGCGAGCCGTACATGGCCGCCAGCATGGGTGCGACCCGTTTGGCCGACGCGTCCAGGGCGATGACGACCGTGACGCGGACGCCCTCGGACGGCAGCGCATAGCGCACCCGGTTGAGGAAGGGCAGGTCCGGGGCGGGCAGGACCTCGGCCGCCTGGTGGGTGCGTTGCAGGTGGTCGACGACGGCCTGATGCCCGGCCGTGCTGGCGTAGGACTTTTCCGAGCGGTCGAGTGCCGTGCTGCCCTTGATGGCACGCCAGTGGTAGAGCACCTGCGGGATGTGCTGGATCTGGGCTGGCCGGATACGCTCCATGGCGCGCAGGGCCAGATCGTAGTCCTGGGATCCTTCCAGGCCTTCGCGGAAGCCACCGATGTCGATCAGCAGGTCACGGCGGAAGACGCCAAGGTGGCTGACCATATTCTGTCCCAGGAACAGGTCATAGTTGAAATCGGGCTTGAAGTAGGCGCTCGTGTGTACCGTGCCGTCTTCGTTGATGCGATCTTCGTCCGAGTAGATGATGCCGACGTCCGGGTTTGCCTGGATGCAGGCAATCACTTCGCTGACGGCATTCGGGGTGAGCAGGTCGTCCTGGTCGAGCAGCAGGACGAAATCACCCTTGGCCTGTGCCAGCGCCGAGTTGGTGCAGGCGGAAATGTGGCCATTGCGCTCCCGGAAAACGACATGCACGCGAGGGTCGAGTTCTGCCAGCTCGCGCAGGTATTTCTCCAGCGCGGGGTCGCCCGAGGCATCGTCGGCAATGCACAGTTCCCAGTGCGGGCTGTCCTGCTGCACCACGGAGGCAACGGCTTCCTGCAACAACGCCAGGGGCGGCCGGTAGGTGGGCATCAGGATGGAAATGAGCGGACGGGTATGCCCGGTCAGGCTGCCGGGCGCCTGCGCGGACCGGCCTTGCTGCTTGCGGTACCAGGCGTCGAAATCGTGGCTGCTGTGCGGGCCCGATCCGGGCGCCTGCAAGGGCATGGGCTGGCCAATGAACCTGCACCACAGCCGCGAGAGGTACTGCCGGCGGTAGGCACGCATCTCGCTCCACGTGTCCGACAGCATCGCGCTCCATCCGCCGCGGCCGGCGACACGGTCGGCGATCTGGCGCCAGTCGTGCGGTACGTTCATCAGATGCAGGATGGGCATCCGCACCAGTCCGGTCAGCCGCCAGGTGGTCGATCCGGTGATGGCCTTGAGTTCGCCCTGGATCTGTTCCAGGCGGTCCTGTGTCTGGTGCAACTGCTGGCGTGTCTGTTCCAGTTGTGCTTCTGCATCCTGCAGGCGTCGCTGCAGATCATCCGCAGCGGCGATCGAACCGGAACCTGTGGCGGAGGACGTGACGGAGGAATGTGTCATTTGAGTCGTCGGCTCCCATGGTAGGCGGCGACGAGAAGCAACGCGATGGCCATGGCGGCCAGCATCATCAGGACATAGGCGTTGCGTTGAAAGGCCTCGGCCTCGGCGCGGACATAGAGGCGCATGGCCAGGGACGAGCCGCTGGGTTGTCCGTTCAGCAGGGCCTCCGCGCCAGGCGTGGCCGGGGTCAACCAGCCTGTCACCGAAGAGCCGGGCCGGCCGTCGACGCCTTCTATGAACAGGCTGGCATCCTGCTGCATCACGTCACCCAGGGTGAATTCGTTGAAGCAGACGAATTGCAGGGCGTTGTCCTCGACAGGGCGGGCCTGGATGGTTTGCTTCTCCGTCCGGCCTGCGGCGGACAGGCCGACCGAAAACTGCCCCTTGTTGCGGCGGTCGAGGTAGTTGGACATGAGCAGGGCGACGCAGAACGTCTCCTCCAGGCTCTTGCGGGGAAGGTCGCTGCGACTGATCCGCAGCGGTTGCTGCAGGGTAAAGCCGGCAATGATCTCCCCGGTGATCCTGAGAGGGGGCCAGTCCAGCCGTTCATTGACGACGGGCTTGTAGGGGTAGACCTTGATGGCCGGGTGATAGAGCACAAAGAAGGCGAACGCGATGAGCAGGCTGAGCGCCAGCCACTGCGCGACCCAGGTGTGGCGATTGCTCATATCCGGACCGCCTCGAAGAAGGGAATCACCTGGTCGATGTACGAGTGCAGCTCGCCCCAGATGAACCCGGCCGACATCCACAGCAGCAGGAATGCCGGTACGCGAAGGCGTTCCAGCACCAGTGCGATGGAGGCGAACAGCATGGGCAGGAATGGGTAGAAGTAGCGTCCCTGCACGCCGCGCAACTCCGCCACGAGCACATAGGCCTTGTGGGACTGGTAGGCAATCAGCAGGCCGTAACAGAAAAACAGGGCCAGTGCGTAGTAGACGAATCGGCGGCTGCCCTGATCGTCGAACAGGGCGATGCCGGTGCCGAACAGGGCAACCACAATGGCCGACAGCGCCACGGTGTTGATGATCCAGCCCAGCTCGCCTTCACGATGGACGTTGATCATGGCCCAGGCGTAGAGCAGGATCCCCGCCGCACCCAGCAACACCAGCAGGCCGCCACGGGCCCATCCGGGACGGACGGCGCGGGCCACCCAGCCTTGTATCGACATCGGCGTGGCCGGTGGCGCCGAACGGAACTGGCGGACGTAGTGGTACAACGTGTGCACCACCATGGCCGCCGCCATGACCGCCAGCGTCAGGAGAACGAACTCGAAGGCCTGGTTGCCGATGCGGGTGCTGTGGACACCGACGCAATCGCCCATCGTCCTGGGGTTCTGGCAGAAGCCGGCGAAACCGATGAGCCCGTAGGAGTGGACCATCATCCAGTCCAGGAAAGGCTGTGCCTTGAGGTAGTCGATGACGGTGTAGTTCAGGAACAGTGGCGGGTTGGTCACCACGTTGATCTGCATCGGATTGCCGAAATAGTAGACGTTGCGCAAGGCCCACCACATCGGCAGGACCAGGGTGACCAGTGTGATGCCACCTGCGTGCAGGAACCAGCGGCGCAGGGGTTGGCGCAGTTCGTAGAGCATGATGGCCAGGAAGCCGGCGATCATGGGCCAGGCGGTCATCTTGGTGCCGCCGGCCAGTGTCAGCCACAGCGCGCACAGGTAAGCATCCGGCATGCGGTGGGCCAGCAGGAAGCGAACCAGATACCGGGTGGCCAGCGCACACATCAGGAACAGGAAGATGTCGTTGGTGATGCCCGACGACAGGTGGCTGATCATGGGAATGAAGCCCACAGCGGCAGCCAGTGGCAGGGCGCGTGCCGGCGAGACCCCCAGGTCGCCCATGGTGCTGAACAGCACAACCACCAGCAGGCCCAGGGACAGGGCCGAGACGATGCGCGTGGCCCTGATGTGGTACCAGCGATCCGAAGTCAACTGTTCTGCCACGGCGAAGGGGATGGCCGCCGCGATGTAGTACAGCGGCGGGTGCTGGACGATGTAGTTCGGGCGGGACGAACTGCGTGGCTTGCGGCGGCTCAGGTCCGAGAGCTGCACCGAAGGCTGGTCGCCGTCGGCGGTGTCGGCCAGGTCCAGCAACTGGTCTTCCGAGGTCGTGCTGCGTTCCGGTTCGGGGAGGCGATCGAACCACAGATCCTTGGGGATGGTGGCCTCGCCCAGCAGCGGGAAGAACTTGCCGTGGGCAATGTCGCGGACATACGAATAGTGGCCCGACTCGTCGGGCATGTCGCCCGGTGGCGTCAGGAAGAAGGCCATGTAGAGGACCTTGCCGGCGATCAGTATGGCCAGCATCCAGCACCAGCGACGCCAGCTGCGTGGCGCTGGCGCGCAAATACCTGTGGGGGTGCTCGTGTCCGGATTCATCGGGGAGGTCTGGCCGTGTGGGAGGCGTTGGCAATTCTATTCACCGGTCGCTCCCCCCCGACGGGAATCCGGAACGGGCGTGTTGCCGAGGAGCCGGCGGGCGATCATGCCACCCAGGCAGGCCAGGCCGTCGCCCGCAATGGTCACCAGGCGCATGCTCACACCCAGGCCGACAGCGGTTCCCGAACCGACCAGCGGGGACAGCAGCAGCACCATCATGGCTTCCCTGACACCCAGTCCGCCGGGCGCGCCGGGGACGACATAGCCAACCAGCCATGCGGCGGTGAACAGCAGGGTCATGGCCAGCCATGGTGCGTCCTGGACATGGAAGAACCAGGTGGCCTGCATCCAGAGTGCCGTGCCCAGCAGCCCGAAGCAGGTCACCATCAGGGCCGAGACGGACAGTGCCGTGCCCAGGCGGGGCGGCGCCAGCGGCTGCCCTCCACCGACCTTGGCACTCAGCGCTGGTGCGATCTGGTTGACCAGCCGGATGCCGATCCAGGGTGCGAACAGCAGCAAGGCGGTCAGGATGACCAGTTCGGCGGCACCCACGGATGGCAACGACAGGCGGGCGCTGGCGTCCAGGTAGAACAGGAAGGCCATGGCGGCAAAGCCCGCGCCGATGGCCAGTGTCCAGGCGGTCTCGATGAGCAGTGTGCCCGCCGTCACCCCCATGGGTACGCCGGCGGACCGTCCCATGACGGCGCGGCCGGCAAAATGGCCGACATTGCCGGGCAGGTACTTGCCAATCTGGGAGATGGCGACGATGAGGACCGCCTGGCCGACCGGGAGCCTGACCGACTGGTCGCGCAGCAGCAGATGCCACATCAGGCCGATGAACACGGAGGTCGACGCAATGGCCAGGGTGGCCAGCAGGAAGACGGCCAGCGTGGCCGGGCCCCACTCGATGGGCGGAATGTCCGAGAAGCGGCGGACCAGTTCGCGGACAAAGTAGAAACCGGCCAGGGCCACGACCAGCCATGACAGGCGGCGCAGCCACTGCCGTACGGAGGCTGGGGACTGGCTCATGCGCTAGCGCCACGCGTCCCCGGTCGGCAAGGACCGGGGCGACGACGGGCGATCAGGCCTCGCGCTCGTTGAGCAGGTCGGCGATGCGCTTGCCGGCCAGGATGGAGTGATCCATGTTGTAGTACTGCCAGTCGCCGAAGCGTCCGGCCGGGTGGATGTCCAGGCCCACCAGCCACTCATGGATGGTCTTGACGTTTGTCTCGTAGTCCAGGTCGTAGATCACGTAGGCGGGATCGACGGTCAGTACGTCGGCGGCCAGCACTTCGTCGTCCGGACGCATGATCTTGGCCTTGATCAGGCCGTCGATGGTGGCCTGGATCAGGGCTTCGCGACCCTGCACCCGCAACGGGCGGTGCTTGGAGTACGAGATTTCGCAGCACACCGAGCTGGTGCCGGGCGGGCAGGTCTTTTCAGAGGCGTTGCGCGGGAAGCTGATGCGGTGGAAGATGAAGTCTTCCGCCTCGTGAAAATACAGCCAGTGGTACGGGCTCATGTCCGGCCGGTTGATGCCGATGTTCACGCACTCGATCTGGTTGAACTGCAGGCCGTTGATGGCGTCCATCACGTGCTGCGGGATGTCGTCGATGAAATTCGGCAGGTGGGTCAGCGACAGGGTGTAGACCAGGTTGTCATAGCCCACGACCTTGCCGGTGTCGAAGGTGACCTGCCTGGTCTTCGGGTCGATGTGGGTGACCGTCTGGTTCAGATGAATGTTGTTCACCCCTTTGGCCAGGGCCACGGGCAGCGACTCGATGGCGCCTTCGATCGGATACCAGAACTCCTGGTTGAAGCCGGTGCGGTCGTCTTCATGCTGCAGTGCACCGCGCAGGACCGACTCGAAATCGGGTTCGGGCACACGGCGGTCGATCCAGCTGAAGTTCATGTGCTTGGGATCGATGGTCCAGATGCGTTCGGCGTACGGGATCATCAGCTGCTCGGCGATGCCCTTGCCGAAGCGCCAGTACATCCACTCGCGGTAGTTCTGGGGCTTGGGACGGTCCGGATCGCGCAGCACTTCGACCAGGCCGCTGAGGCACTCGATGATGTCCTTGGCCGGCAGGCCGTGCAGGTGTGCCTGGTACGGAAACTGCGTGTACAGGTCGTACTTGCCGTGGTAGATGTAGGCCTTGCGCTTCTTGATCTCGAGGTTGCCCTTGAGCAGCGTGTGGATGAGTTCGTGCGCGTACGGGTTGACCGTGTACAGGATGTGCGGCGCGTAGTCGAACAGGAAGCCGTTGACCTCCTCGGAGCGGCACAGGCCACCGACCTCGTGCAGTTTCTCGTAGACCTGGTAGTCGCCGTTCTTGAGGTGGTAGCCCGTGCTCAGGCCGGTCAGGCCGGCGCCGAGGATCAGGTTCTTGGTGTGTTCCATGGAGTTCCTTTCGATGGGCGTTCAGGCGGGGGCGCCTTCAGGCCCGGCTGGCATCAGGTGCGCTTGAGCACGCTGCGGATGATTTTTTCCAGGCTGTTGCCCAGCTGCTTGATGGTGGAGTGGGCCTGGAATGTCTCGTATCCCTTGCGGGCAATGGACTGGCGTAGCTCCGGGTTGTTCTTCAGTTCGAGGATGGCATCGGCCAGCGCGCGCGGGTTCGACGGCTCGATCAGGTAGGCGTTCTCGCGGTGGTGCAGCAGTTCCTGCACCGGCTCGTTGCGCCGTGTGATGAGCGGCTTGCCCATGCCGATGGCTTCGATCACCTTGTTCGTCATGACCAGCTTGGCGCGTGCATTGTCGCCGAAGATGCCCAGGCACACATCGGCACGGGACATGTAGACCGCTAGGTCGGCGTAGGGCACGGTGTCGACGAACTTGACATTGCGGATGCCAATGTCGCGGCCATGCTGCATGTCCTCGTTGTAGGTGATGCCCTTGCCAATGATCTGGAAGTTCACGCCTTCGTCTTCGAGCAGCTTGGCTGCATCGAGAATGGTGCGCACGCCGTGGAAGGGCGAGAATTCGCCGTGGAAGTGGACCAGGAAGCCTTCATGGGGCTGGTCCGCCTCGCGTGGATAGATGGCGGAGTCGTCGACCGCCAGGAACAGGCGGCGCAGCTTGCTGGTCTCGGAGTGGATGACCCGGCCGAAGTGCTCGATCATGTGCTGGGTGTCCAGGATCGAGATGTTCGACATCTTGTAGGACAGCCAGTCGCTCAAGGCATAGATCTTGGCCATGAAGGTGCCGGGCTGCGTCTTGGCGCGATCGAACACCATGGTTTCATAGGTGCCGATGTACATGTCGAAGACGATGGGTTTCCATGTCAGCAGCCGGATCACGGGCACCAGCAGCTGGCCATAGAAGCCAACCAGCACGACATCGCACGAGGGCGCCTTCAGCAGCGTCTGCCACAGCAGGCGGGGGTAGTGCTTGAAGGAGCGGTCCGGTGGCAGGACGGTGGTGACGTCGAAGCCCTGCTGGCGCAGGGCATGGGCCACGATGCGGGTCCGTGAATAGGTGGCTTCACGCCCGGCTACGTAGAGAACTTTCATGTCAATCGGTCTTGGGGCCCGGCAGCGGTGTAGGCCGCCAGGGCCTTCGGGTTCAGAATCGCAGGCGCGCCAGCAGGCTCAGGCTCTGGCCGTTGTCGGGTTCGCTGCTGTCGGTGGCAAAGGTGGCCAGCATGTCGACCCTGGGTGTCAGCTGGAGCTGCGCGTTCAGCTGGAACTGGGTTTGCCGGGTCGTCGGCAGCGAGATGCTTTCACGCTGCACGGCACCAAAGCCGCCGGTTTCACGCATCACCACCTGGACCGGGTCGCGCTGCAGGCTGACCCGGTGTACCAGGCCGGCAGACAGGCGCAGGCTGCGCTGGCGGCCCAGGCCGATGGGGTCGGATTGCAGGTCGAGGCCGATGGCGGTGTTCCACTGGCCATTGCGCTGGGCCGTGTACTGGATGTCGCTGGTGTAGAGCGAGTGTCCGAGCATGGGGTCCAGCTGATGGCTCAGGTGGGTCAGGGACATCCAGGGCGAGACCCAGATGCCACCCTGGCGCGAGGTGTGGCGCAGCTTCTGTTCGAATGACCAGGTGGTGCCGGTGCCGCTGTTGGTGAAGCGGTCGTTGAGCAGGTCGTCGTACTTGTAGTTTTCGTAGCTGGTGCGCAGGTGTGCCGCGTGGGCCGTGAAATCCAGGTCGCCGAAACGCTGCTGCCAGTAGACCGAGGTGGTGTTGAACTCGTTCTTCTGGGCCAGGGGCGAGAAGCGGTCGCTGAAGTAGCGCGGGGTCTGGCTGCTGGTGAAGGCCATGCCGAACCGGCCGGCCTTCTGGCCCGTTTCGCCATGGGGTCGGTAGCTGAATGCGAATCCCTGGCGGTCCGGATCGGACGAGCCGCTGGTGTTGCCGCCGTTGAAGCGGGCACGCAGGGCGGCCGTGGCGTCCGAGGCGGTGCCGGTGGCCGCCTGTTTCAGGCTGCCCAGGGCATGGACCCGAAGTCCGGTCTGGGGTTTGACCCGGTCGGCGTAGGTGAGCACCAGCAGTTCGTCGTCGATGTCCTTGTTGAGACGGGCGGCGGCTTCTGCGCCGGCTGCGACGGTGTTGGCCCACTCCCAGCCGCGGGTGAGATAGTGCTCGAACGTGCGCGAGATGATGGCCTGACCGCGACTGCCGAAGTGTTGCGGATCCTGGTAGAGCGCATCGGTGAACGAGCCGTAGTAGTTCACCGACGTCACGTTGGTGAAGCCGTACTTCGCCGGGTCTTCGTAGATCCGGTTGAAGACGGTGTACAGGTCGACCGCGACGATGTTCGGGTTGGCGTTGGCCTGCTCGCCCACGAAATTGTTCCAGGCCACCACCTGGCTGGCCGTGCCGGGATCGTTGCGCGGGTTGCGGCTCCAGTCGTGGATCTGGGTCAGGAAAATGCGGTTCTTGTCGTTGGTGGCACCCGCTGCGATGAGCCGGTTGACGCCATCGTAGTAGCCGGCCCTGGCTGCGCGCAGGTTGTCCGAACTGCCGTGGCGACCGATGTCGTTGTAGCCGAAGTAGACGATGCTCAGGTCGCCGTTGGCGATGGGGGTGCCGGTGGCACCGAAGGTGTCAAGCTGGCGGTCGAAGGCAATGGAGGCGCCCTTGGCCGCCTTGGCGCCGCCGATGGCGTAGTTCTCCAGACCAGTGGTGCGCCCGCGGGTCTGCAGCTCGACCGCCCAGTTGGAGGTGCCGCGGGATTGGGTGTAGTCGATGGACGTGTAGCTGTCGCCGAACACGCGCAGCGTGCCCACATGGACTTCGTCGTAGGACCGGGCGCCGGCCGGCGCAAACGGGTTGGTCGCCAGCGCAGAGGCGGGCGCATCGGCCTGCTTGCCGCCCGAGCTCGAGCAGGCGGCCAGGGTCAGGCTCAGCAGGACAGCGGTGCAGATGGCGGTAGGGCGGATGCTCGGTTTCATGGTGGTGGTCGATGAAGCGGGTGGACGGGGCGCTGTGGCGTTGGCTTCAGTCGCTTTCGAACAGGTCGCGGGTGAACACTTTGTCGCGCACGTCATAGAGCGCGGGTGTCATGCGGTTGGCAATGATCAGGTCGCTGGTCTTCTTGAATTCGTCCAGGTCGTTGACCACCCGGGAATTGAAGAACTCGTCGGACTGCAGGGCCGGCTCGTAGACGATGACGTCGATGCCGCGCGCCTTGATGCGCTTCATGATGCCCTGGATGCTCGACGAGCGGAAGTTGTCGGATCCGGCCTTCATGATCAGGCGGTGCACACCGACCGTGCGCGGTTGGCGCCGGATGATGCAGTCCGCAATGAAGTCCTTGCGGGTGGTGTTGGACTGGACGATGGCCTGGATCAGATTCTGTGGCACATCCTGGTAATTGGCCAGCATCTGCTTGGTGTCCTTGGGCAGACAGTAGCCCCCGTAGCCGAAGGAGGGGTTGTTGTAGTGGCTGCCGATGCGTGGGTCGAGGCCTACGCCTTCGATGATCTGGCGCGAGTCGAGGCCATGGACCGCAGCGTAGGAGTCCAGTTCATTGAAGTAGGCCACGCGCATGGCCAGGTAGGTGTTGGAGAACAGCTTGACGGCTTCCGCCTCTGTCGGGTCCGTGAACAGCAGGGGCACGTCGGGGCGCTGGCTGCCATCGCGCAGCATTTCTCCGTAGCGGCGGCCGGCTTCGCCCCGGTCGCCGACGATGATGCGGGAGGGGAAGAGGTTGTCGTGCAGTGCCTTGCCTTCACGCAGGAATTCGGGCGCGAAGATCAGGCGCTCGCCACAGCCCAGGGCTTCGCGCGTCTTGACCGTGAAGCCGACGGGCACCGTGGAACGGATGACCATGGTGGCCTTCGGTTCGATGGCCATCACGTCGCGGATGACGGACTCGACGGATCCGGTGTTGAAGTAGTTGGTGACGGGGTCGTAGTCGGTCGGCGTGGCAATGACCACGTAGTCGGCACCCTTGAAGGCGTCGTTCTTGTCGAGGGTGGCCCGCAGGTTCAGGGGCTTCTCGCTCAGGAACTGTTCGATGTCCGCATCGGCGATCGGGCTCTGGCGGGCGTTGATTTTCTCGACCCGCTCAGGGACGATGTCCAGTGCCACCACTTCGTGGTGCTGGGCCATCAGGACAGCGTTGGACAGGCCCACATAACCGGTGCCGGCGATCGCAATTTTCACGGAGTTCTTCCGATATCAGGATTGGGTTCGGGAGGCGCACGGCCGCAGGATGCAGGGCGGCAGGTGCGACCGACACAAGGGCACCATGATCGACCGTGCCCCATCAGACAAGCCCTCGATTTTGCCACAGCCCATGCAACCAAATGTTGTAACGGGTCGCCGGCAGGTGGTGCTGGCACGCCGTCGGTCAGGGTGATCGGGGTGCCTGGGGCGCCGTGCGCCCGTATCCCAGAATCAGGCCGTCCCATGCCGATTCCTTCCAGTGAAAGCCTGGGCGGCGGCCTGCTTCCTTTCGCAGGGAGCGACGCAGCCGTTCGAGGTTGGCTGCTTTCCAGTCGTGTCCGGACCGTCGATCGCACTTGTCGAAGTCGATGATCCAGGCCTGTCTGTTGCTGTCAAGCAACAGGTTGTGGCAATTCAGGTCTGAGTGGAAGACCTGCAGGTCATGCATGCGGCGTATGGCTTCACCCAGGCGGATCCAGTCGGCTTCAGCCACGTCGCCGGAATCCAGGTGTTGGGCCAGGTTGCGCGAACCGGGTATCCACTCGACCAGAATGTCGGCGGTGTAACGCGGACCCTTCCCGCAGCGACGGGCTGCAAGCGGGCGCGGGACAGGCAGGCCGCGTGCGCGCATCCAGCGAAGAAGGGCGTACTCGGCCATGGCCCGGGACTCGGCTGCCCGCCAGCCCCAGTAGCGATCGGGGTTGAAGCGGGCGATCAGACCGCCGCGGCGGTAATGCCGGAGCACACCGTCGGCTGGCCCGAGTGTCAGCCGCAAGGCTTGCCCGCGGCCACTCCCCGTGGCCAGCGGTTCCCCGGCTTCCGGGCCGGATTCGAACACGGCTGGCCCCCTGCCGGCCAGGTCTTCGCGGGCATACCAGGCGACCTGTCCCTGTTCTGCATGGCGGATGACCGGCTCGGGTGCCTGGTCGAGGTAGGCGGTGGGCAGGTGCAGGGGCCACGCGGCCAGGGTGCGCTCCACGGCACCTCGCTGGGAGAGTACATACGCCAGCGCGCGACGGCCGGTGTCCTTCATGGCCGCATCCTCGGCCAGCCAGTGGTCGACGGTGTCGAACAGTTCGGCACCCGATCGCACCTGTCGTCCCGCACCGGCTTCGCGGATCTGCGTGTACAGGGTCTCGAAGTTGCGGGTGTGCGGTCCGAACAGGACAGGCTTGCCCTCGGCCATGGCCTCTAGTGCGTTGTGGCCACCAACGGGTTGCAGGGTGCCGCCGATGAAGCAGACCGTCGCCTGCCGGTACCAGCTGGTGAGTTCGCCCATGGTGTCGCCGAGCAGCACGCGCCGGGTCTCGTCAGGCCACTCGGCGCGGCTGCGCCTCGCATGGGCGATGCCGCGCTGGGTCAGGGTGTTGGCCACGGCGTCGAAGCGCTGGGGGTGGCGTGGCACCAGCACGAGCATGGCCTGAGGATGGCGCTGTGCGAACGCGGGCCATGCGTCCAGCAACTGGGCTTCTTCCTGCTCATGGGTGCTGCCGGCCACGATCACCGGGTGACCGGCAGGCAGGACCGGTTCGCTGTCGCCGATCGGGGGTGGCGGGGTGTCGAACTTCAGGTTGCCGGTCTCCTGCATCCGTTCGGCAGCGACCCCCAGTTGCTGCAGGCGGGCGTAGGTTGGCGCGTCCGCTGCACAGACCAGGGCCAGTTGTGACCAGACCGGCTGCATCAGGGATGGCCACCGGCGATAGCCTCTGGCGGAGCGTTCGGACAGCCGGGCGTTGACCAGGAACACCGGGATGTCACGCTGCCGGCATTGCAGCATCATTTCGGGCCACAACTCGCGCTCGACCAGCACCAGCAGGCGGGGTTGAAGGCGATCCAGCAGGCGCGCGCAGGCGCCCGGGGTGTCCAGGGGGGCGTACAGATGCTGGACGGCGTCACCCCAGTGTTCGCGCAGTGTGGCTGCGCCGGTTGGCGTCTGTGTGGTGACTGTCAGGGCATGCAGGGGCCAGCTTGCCTGCAGGGCCTGGATCAGTGGCCTGGCGGCCTGGATTTCGCCGACCGATGCCGCCTGAATCAGGATGCCGTCCATGCTGGACGGGGCAGGGTCGACCCATCCCAGGCGTTCGGCGAGGCGTTGGCGATAGCCTGGCTCCCGGCGGCCCCGCCACCACAGCCAGGCCAGCAGGGGCAGTGTCAGCAGTCGCAGCAGCAGGCGATACGCCCGGTGCATCGGGCTGGGTCGGATCAGCGCCAATGCTCGGCGACCCATGGCGTCGGCAGGACCCGTCGGTACCACTTGCCGCTGACGCCCGCGATGGCGTCCGGCGGGTTGGGTTTGCCGTGGAAGGCAATGATGCGTGCTTCGGGGGGGATGGCCGGGGGGGCAAACCAGCTTTTCAGGCCTCGCTGCAGGCAGTGCCGCTTGAAGCTTCTGCACCAGGCGTCAGGCCAGTAGCTCAGGCGGCCCTGGCGGGCCAGGTAGCCGGTGATGAATTCCTGCTCGTTGCGCACGTCGGCGATCGAGGCCGGGTAGTTCTTGCGCAGGTGCTCGAGGGCGTCCGTGTGGGCACCGATGGTGTAGAGGTAGCAGGACGTGTTGCCGGTTCCGTCGCTCTTGTCCCATTCACGGATGACGATGAAATCGCCCGCTTGGTCGAAGAAGGGATCCAGGCTGTCGACGATGACGATGTCCAGGTCGAGAAACAGCGTCCGGCCCTCCAGGTCATGCAACGGATAGGCGAAGCTGGTGAGCTTGAGCCAGCCATGGGCAAAGGTCCAGGGCTTGCGCTGGTCGAATTCGTCGAAGCCGATGGCCGGTATGGGCTTGACCTCGATGGCCGGGTCGATGCCGGCGGCATCATCGGTCAGGCAGACGAAGCGAAACGGCCGGTGCAGGTTGCGCCGGACCATGCTGTGCAGCTTGTTGACATATTCGGGGCCGTATTTCGTGCCCCATTTGATGCACAGCACGTTGACGGCTTGCATGGGATCCCTTCGGAGTGACGCATCGACGCCGGGCCGTAGCGGCCGGTCGGCTGGGCGCAGTTTAGCTCAGCGGGCGAGCAGGGCGTCGACGGGCCGGATGTCTTCCGCGCTGAGCTGTCCGCTGGCCTGTTTCAGGCGCAGTTGGCCCACGAGCACGTTGTAGCGGGCTTGCGACAGGTCGCGTTTGGTCTGGAACAGCTGGCTTTGCGCGTTGAGGACGTCGATGTTGATGCGCACGCCCACCTGGTAGCCCAGCTGGTTGGCCTCGAGGGCGCTCTGGCTGGAGGCTTCGGCGGCTTCCAGCGCCTTGATCTGGCCCATGCCCGAGAGCACCCCGAAATAGGCGGTGCGGGTGCCCTGGGAGATGTTGCGCGTGGCCGATTCGAGATCCGCCTCGGCTTTCTGTTCCAGCGCCAGGGTTTCCTTCACGCGGTTCTGGATGGCATAGCCGGCGAACAGGGGCAGATTGAACTGCAGGCCGATGCTGGCGGTGTTGGTGCGGATCTGCCCGGGCGGCACGCCGGTGCTGCTCGGACCCCTGGCCACCTGGTATTGGCCCACCAGGTCGAGGGTGGGCTTGTGGCCGGCGTCGGCCTTGCGGGTTTCCAGCTGGGCGATGTCGCGGGCGCGCGTGGCGGCCAGGATGGCCGGATGCCGGTCGAGCGCACGGGCCACCCAGGCCTCGGCCGAATCCGGCACCACGGCGGGTATGGTCACGGGAGCGGCCAGGACCAGGGGCTTGACGTCCTGCTTGCCGACCAGCTGGTCCAGGGCCAGCTTCTTGACCCTCAGGTCGTTCTGGGCCGCGATTTCCTGGGCCAGCACCAGGTCGTAGCGGGCCTGGGCTTCGCGGGTGTCGGTGATGGTGGCTGTGCCCACCTCGAAAGCGCGCTTGGCGGCGGCCAGCTGTTCTTCGACGGCGGCCTTGAGGGCGCCGGTGAAGGTGACCGTGTCCTGCGCTGCCAGCACGTCGAAATAGGCCTGGCTGGTGCGCACGATCAGGTCCTGCTCGGCGATCGCCAGCTGGGCTTCGCTGGCCTCGGTCGACAGCAGGGCCTGTTCGCGACTGATGCGGTTGGCCGGCCGGTATAGCGGCTGGCTGGCCGACAACGCGACGTTCTGGCTGTCTGTGCCTCGGGAACCGGGCATCGCGCTGCTGTCGACGTTGGCCCAGTTGGCGCCGGCGGACAGGGCCGCCTGCGGCAGAAGTCCGGCCCGCGCCTGATCAGCACGTGCCAGGTTGGCCTCGTGCTGCTGTCGTGCGGCGAGCAGGGTGCTGTCGTAGCCGCGCGCAGTTTCATAGACCTCCAGCAGGCTCTGGGCATGGGCACCCGCACTCCAGAGACCCGCGACGGCCAGGCACGCGGCAGCCGGCGCAAGCCGGAAAAACAGGCAGGAGGTGCTGGTTATCGAGGTGTTCATGCGGGTTCCTTGGGTCGGTCTGGGGCAAGAGTCGGGCAGATCAGTACAGGGGGACGGCGGGATCGCGCAGGTGCGACCAGGCATTGATGCCGCCCTGGATATTGACGACGGCGCTGAACCCGTTCTGCATCAGGAAATGCACGACCTGGGCGCTGCGCGCGCCGTGGTGGCAGAGACAGGCTATGGGTTGGCTGCGGTCCAGTTCGTGGAACCGGGCCGGCACGCTGCGCATGGGCATCTGTACCAGTTCAAAGCCTTCGGGGCGGACCGAGGCAGTCTGGAATTCCCAGGGCTCGCGGACATCCAGAACCACCGGCAGCCGTCCGGCAGCGGGGTCTGTCGATGCCTGGGCCAGCCAGTCGTCGAGGTGGGCGGGGGAGACGGACATCATGATCGTGCGGCCGGTCAGAAATGAAAGCGCGAGGGTTGCGGGAAGTTCCTCAGCCGGGGCGCCTGGGTGTCCCAGGGTTGTGCGGTATCGAAGCCGCCAGCGCTGTTGCGCGTGATCACGGTGGCGCGCATCACGGGATCGTCGCCCACGATCGCGGCCAGGCGGCCGTTCGGGGCCAGCAGGTCGAGCAGGGCGGCGGGCACCTGGGCCACCGAACCACCCAGCAGGATCACGTCCCAGGGTGCCTCGGCCCGGCAGGCGGCAAAATCGCTGGCCGTCGCGTCGGCCACCCGGACGTCGACATTGCCGATACCGGCCTTGTGCAGGTTGTCGCGTGCCACCCGGGCCAGGGCTTCGTCCATTTCCAGGCTCACCACGCGCTGCCCCAGACGGGCCAGCAGGGCTGCGGTGTAGCCACTGCCCGTGCCGATTTCGAGCACCTTGTCACCGGATTGGACCGCAAGGTCCTGGACCAGGCGGGCCTCGACGCGCGGTGCCAGCATCACCTGACCATCCACCGCCGGGTGGGCCAGCGGCAGCTCCATGTCCGCGAAGGCCAGGTTCCTGTGGGCGGGCGGCACGAAGTCTTCGCGGCGGATCTCGTCCAGCAAGGCCAGGATGCGTCCATCCAGCACTTCCCAGGGGCGGATCTGCTGCTCGATCATGTTGAAGCGTGCCTGGGCGAAGTCGCTGGTGCTGGTTGGGGTGGCGGTGCTCATGTTGAATACTCCGGTGGGTATATTAGCCGATTCCGATCCATTTTACTGAGACAGGGGTTTCTGGCGCCGGAAGATGCGGCGCAGCCAGCCGGCCAGGTCGTCCATGTAGCAGTAGACGACGGGGACGACGACCAGGGTCAGGACGGAGGACGTGATCACGCCGCCGATCACCGCCTGCCCCATGGGGGCCCTCTGTTCCGAGCCCTCGGAGAGGGCGAATGCAAGGGGAATCATGCCAAAGACCATGGCCAGGGTGGTCATGAGGATGGGGCGCAGGCGGACCCGGGCGGCCAGCAGCAGCGCTTCCTCGCGTGGCAGGGCAGGTTCGCCGTCCTGTCCCTGCCTGGCCCGGATTGCGAAGTCGACCAGCAGGATGGCGTTCTTGGTCACCAGGCCCATGAGCAGCACGATGCCGATGACGGAGAACATGCTCATCGACGACCCGAAGAAGAGCAGGGTCAGCACCACGCCGATCAGGGTCAGCGGCAGGGACGTCATGAGGGCCAGCGGCTGCAGGAAGCTCTGGAACTGGCTGGCCAGGATCATGTAGATGAAGATGATGGCCATGGCCAGCGCCGAGAGGGCGTAGCCGAAGGATTCCTGCATGTTCTTGGTCGATCCGCCAAATTCGTAGCGGTAGCCCGGCGGAAAGGCGATGGTGTCCAGCTCGCGGCGGATGTCGGCCGACACTTCGCCGGCCGAGCGTCCGTAGACGTTGGCGCTGACAGACACTTCGCGGGTCAGATTGCGCCGGTTGATCTGGTTGGGACCGGTGCCCTCGATGACCTCGGCGACCTGTCCCAGCTGGACGGCACGGGCGCTGCCGTCGGCCGCCTGGGCGACCACCAGCGGCAGGCGGACCAGGTCGGCGGTCTGCTGACGGCCTTCGGGTGCCAGGCGCACGTTCACGTCGTAGCTCTGGCCGTCGCTGGCGCGCCAGTTGCCGATGCTTTGGCCGGCGACCAGGGTTCGCAGGCTGGCGGCCACGGCACCCGACGACAGGCCGACGTCCGAGGCCTGTTCGCGTTTGAGCCGCACGTCCAGGGTGGGCTTGTCCGGCTTGATGCTGGCGTCCAGATCCACCAGGCCGGCGATGGGATGAATGCGCTCCAGAATCAGTGCGGTCAGACGTTCGAGTTCGGCGAGGTCATCGCCCTGGATCGAAAATTCGAGCTGCTTGTTGCCCCCGACCGGATCGAGCAGGCCGGCATGGGTCACCGTGATGCCGGGCACGCTTCGCAGACGCTCGCGCAGCCTGGCCGACATGGCGTCGGCATTGAGTGTGCGCTGTGCCCGGTCGACCAGGCGCACGTACACCGTGGCGTACATCTTGCCCTGGGCGCTGCCCGTGTTGATTGTGGTGAGCGTGTACCGGACTTCCGGAAACTCGCGCAGGATGGTCTCGACCTGGCGGGCCTTGGCTTCGGTGGCCTCCAGTGAGGATCCGACCGGTGTATGGAAGCTCAGGCTGGTCTCGGAGAAATCGGCCTTGGGCACGAACTCCGTGCCCAGCAGGGGCACCAGGGCGATGCTGCCGCCGAGCGTGGCCAGCGCCAGCATGAGGGTGGCCAGCTTGTGCCGCAGGGACCACCGCAGTGCCGACTGGTAGAAGTCGGCCAGGTCGTCCTGGAACACGTCGAAACGATGGGTGATGCGCCCGATGGTGTGGCCATACAGGCCCTTCGGGCGCCACGTCTTGCCGTGCTCATCGATGGCCGGGTCGTGCCACACCGACGACAGCATGGGGTCGAGCGTGAAGCTCACGAACATGGAGATCAGAACCGCGGCCACCATGGTGATGCCGAATTCGTGGAAGAACTTGCCGATGATGCCACCCATGAAGCCGATGGGCAGGAAGACCGCGACGATCGACAGCGTGGTGGCGAGCACCGCCAGACCGATTTCCTGGGTGCCGTCCATGGCGGCATCGAACGACGACTTGCCCATCTGGGTGTGCCGCACGATGTTTTCGCGCACGACGATGGCGTCGTCGATCAGCAGGCCGACCGACAGGGTCATGGCCATGAGCGTGATCATGTTGATCGTGAACCCGAACACGTTCATGAAGAAGAAGGTGCCGATGATCGCGATGGGCAAGGTCAGGCCGGTGATGACCGTCGAGCGCCAGGAGTTCAGGAACAGGAAGACGATCAGCACCGTGAGCACGGCGCCTTCGAAGAGGGTCTGGCGGACATTGGCCACGGACACCCGGATCGGGCGCGAGCCGTCGGCGATCGGCTCCAGGCGCATACCCGACGGCAGTTCGTCGGCCATCGACCGGAGGGTGGCGTTGAGGCTGTCGACCACGGCGATCGTGTTCTCGTCCTGCGCCTTCTGTACCTGGAGCAGGAGTGTTCGCTCACCGTTGTACAAGGCCCGGCTCTGGACGTCTTCGGTGCCATCGACCACATGTGCCACCTGGTCCAGCCGGATGGGGGTTCCGTTGCGCCGGGCCACGATCAGTTGCCCGAAGTCCTGGGGATCCCGCAGGCGGGAGACCACCTGCACCACGCGCTCGCGCTCGCCACTGTCGAGCGAGCCCACAGGCAGATCCTGGTTGTCGGCCTGCAGCGCCGCCACGACTTGCGCCGGCGTGACGCCCAGGGCCTCCAGGGCCGCAGCGTCGAGCTGCACGTTGACGGCCCGCCGGGTGCCGCCGACCATGTTGACCGAGCCGACCCCACGGACGTTTTCCAGGCGCTTCTTCAGCGTCTGTTCTGCCCAGGTGGTCATCTCGACCGCGCTGGGTGCCTTGCCTGCCTGCGAGTCTGGCACCACGGCCACCGACCAGATGGCGCGGCTGGCCGGATCAAAGCGCAGCACCCGGGGTTCTTCGACCTCGTCGCGCAGCGACGGGCGCAGCGTGGCGATCTTTTCGCGGACATCGTCGGCCGCCTTGCGTCCGTCGATGTGCAACTGGAACTCGATGACGACGACGGACTGACCTTCGTAACTGCGGGACGTCAGTGCGTTGATGCCGGCAATGGAATTGACCGCTTCTTCGATCTTCTGGCTGACCTCATGTTCGACGATCTCGGGCGACGCGCCCGGGTAGGCCGTGGTGACCACCACGACCGGGAAGTCGATGTTGGGAAACTGGTCGACCTTCAGGCGCTGGAAGGCGAACAGGCCCAGGACCACGAAGGCGATCATCACCATCGTGGCAAACACCGGATTGCGAAGCGAGATGCGGGTGAACCACATGGCGCTGCTTCCTCAGGGCTTGCCGGAGCCAGGCAGGGTGACGGCCGTGCCCTCGCGCAGCGCACCTGTTCCGGCCTTCAGGACCAGGGTGCCTTCGCCCAGGCCGTCCACGCCCAGCACCGGATGCTGGCTGGCCATGCCCTCGAGGAGTACCTTGACAGGCACGTGCCTGACGGTGTTGTCCACGACGGTCTGCACATATGGCTCGGGCTTGTCGTTGCGCACCGCCAGTGCCGGGATGGCCACCGCCTGCTGGCCACCGGTGACGATGTTGCCTCTGGCGAACAGTCCCTGCCGCAGTCCCGGGCGGGCCGCCAGGCGCAGGTAGACCAGGACCGAGCGGCTGCCGGCCTGGACGCTGGGGTTGATGCGTTCGACCGTGGCGTCGACCGGCTTGTCCAGTCCCTCGACGTGCAGCTGCGCACGTTGGCCTGTGGTCACCATGGACGCGTCCGAGGGGCTGAGCGCCGCCTCGATCTCGAACGCCGAGAGATCCACGACTTCATAGATGCGGGTGTCGATTCCCACGCGTTCGCCGTTCTGCACATAGCGTGCGGAGACCTGTCCGTCCAGCGGCGAGCGCAGTACGGTGTCCTGCAGTGACTTGCGCGCGATGTCCAGTGCGGCCAGAGCAGCCTGATGGGTGGCTTCGGCTGCCGACAGGTTGGCCTTCGACGTATCGAGTGCGGTGCCGGAGATGAATCCCTGGCTCACCAGGGCCTGGTTGTTTTCCTGTGCCCGGCGTGCGATCTGTACCTGTGCCCGGGCCGAGGCCGCCTGCTGTTCGGCCTGGCGGACACGGGCGCGCGCTTCGGTGGCGTCGATGCGTGCCAGCGTTTCGCCCGCCCGGACCGCGTGCCCTTCCCGCTTGTTCAAGCCCTGGACCTCGCCGGCGATGCGCGCCTTGATGGCCGCGGTCTGCAGCGCGCGGATCGCCCCGGAGACAGGGGCCATGGTGGTGATCGTGGTGCGTTCGGCGAGGGCCAGATCGCCTTCGTCCAACACGAAAACGGGTGCCTGCTGAAGGGATGCGGCGGCTTCGCTGGCGGCCGCCTGCCGGGCGGCGCGCCGATCGAGCGCTCGCCAGGTGCCCCAGGTGATGCCGAGAATCAGGACGGCCAGAAGCAGCCAGAGTTTCCAGTGAGAACGACGTGAACCCATGTCTTGGTCGGTGGAGGTCATTGGGGGTCAGGCTGCAGGACGCTGCAACATGCCTTCAAGCAGAAGGGTGGCCTGGGTGTCGATGAATTGCAGGGGGTCGATGACCTGGCTGCTGGGGCAGCTCGATGCCAGTGAGTGCTTCCACATGATCAGGAAGATCATGGGTGCGATCAGGCAGTAGACGGCGTGGTCGATGTCGAGCGGACGGAATTCGCCCCGGTCGACGCCCCGCTGCAGGATGCTCCGGATGAGACGGTGGCCCGGCGTGATGACTTCGTTCTGGTAGAAGTTGGCGATGTCGGGGAACATGCACGCTTCGCTGATGACGAGCTTGGTGATGCCTGCTGCCCTGGTCTGTCCCACCCGCTCCCACCAGGAGTGCATGAGCTTGCGCACCAGCGAAGCCGTGTCGCCGTCAAACGATTCGAGTTCTTCGTTCCATTTGGCGAAATGACCGGTGATGGTCTCGCGCACGACGGCTTTGAACAGGTCTTCCTTGCTCGGAAAATAGAGGAACAGTGTGCCCTTGGAGACGCCGGCGAGGGACGCGACTTCCTCGACCCGGGTTGCGGCGTAACCGCGCTCGACGAACAGGGTCAGCGCCGCATCCAGCAATTCGCCGGGACGGGCTTCCTTGCGCCGGACGCGGCGTGGCGGGGGTGGAGCGGGAGAGGCTGGCATGGAGGCAATTTACTGACCGAATGGTTATTAGTGTAGCCGACACAAAACCCGGCCTGACGGAGGCGTCTGGCCGCCGGGAGAGGGTGAAGCTCACTCGATCCGCATGCCCACGCGCGCGATCCGGCCCTGGCTGTCGATGCTGCGCACACTCAGCTCGGCCTGACCCAGGGTCACGCTGTCACCGATGACGGGGGGGCGGGACAGGGAACTGCGCATCCAGTCGCCCAGCGTCGTACCGTTGTCGGCCGGCACGGGCAGGCCATAGAAGCTGCACAGTCCTTCGAGGGGGGTCGATGCCGCCAGCTCGAAGTCGCCGAACACCCGTCTGGCCTGTGCTTCGTCATCCAGGTCCGGCAGCGCCACGCCCAGGCGTCGCGCGGTCCAGGCGATGGTCGAACCTTGCAGCAGCAGCGATGCCAGCACGACGACAAAGGCCACATTGAAGAAGGTCTTGGCTCCCGCCACGCCGGCCATCAAGGGGAACATGGCCAGCACGATGGGCACCGCGCCACGCAGGCCCACCCAGGAGACATAGGCGATCTCCCGCCCGGGAAAACGCAGCGGTGCCAGACACAGCCACACCGAAACCGGGCGTGCGACCAGCATGAGCACCAGCGATATGCCCAGCGCCGGCCACAAGGTGCGCACGAGTTCGGTGGGCGTGACCAGCAGACCCAGCAGGAGGAACATGCCGGCCTGCGCGAGCCATGCATAGCCGTCCATGGCAGACAGCGATGAACGGACCACGCGCCGTGCCCGGTTGCCGGTGATCACGCCCATCGCATAGACCGCCAGAAACCCCGACCCGCCCATGAAGGTCGCGCCGGCAAACACGGACAAGCCGGCCGAGACGATGAGCAGAGCGCGGATGCCGCCACCGACATCGTGGCTGCCGGCCAGGCGCCTCAACAGGCCGGCCATGGCAAAGCCGCAGCCCAATCCGAAGAGCGCGCCCCAACCGAACTGCTGCACCAGGCTCCGGGCGACGTCGAGTGCGCCGATACCGATGCCGTCGCCGGGACTGGCCTGCATATACAGTGTGACGCCAATCAGGGTCAGCGTGAGGTAGACCGCCATCGGGTCGTTCATGCCGGACTCGATCTCCAGCGTGGCAGCCACCCTTTCATTGAGCTTGACGCCCGATGTCTTGAGCAGGGCGAACACCGCTGCAGCATCCGTCGAACCCACGATGGCACCCAGCAGCAGCGACATCGGCCAGCTCAGGTCGAGCAGCCAGCGGGCTGCCGCACCGGTGATGGCCGCGCAAATGACCACGCCAATCGTGGCCAGCACCATCGAGGCCTTCAGGCCGGTGCGGAACGTGGCGAAATCGGTGCGCAGGCCACCGTCGAGCAGGATGACCGCCAGGGCCACGTTGCCGACCCAGAAGCTGGCCATGAAGTTGTTGAAGATCAGGCCGCCGGGGCCGTCCTCTCCGGCCAGTACACCGGCCGTGAGGAAGATCAGCAGGAAGGAAAAACCGACCCGCGCCGAGAAGACGCCCGCCAGCACGCTGACGAACACCAGTGCGGACGCCACCAGCAGGGGCAGGCTCAGGAAATCAAGCGACAGGGACATGCCCTGACGCTAACAGAATTCGTGCCGGATCCCGCACGCCGCCTGCTGGTCGGCGGCGGCGAGCGGTGTCCGTCCGTCAGTTCGCGAACGCGGCAATGCCCGTGATGGCGCGACCCAGGATCAGCGCGTGCACGTCGTGCGTGCCCTCATAGGTGTTCACCACTTCCAGGTTGACCAGATGGCGGGCGACGCCGAACTCGTCGCTGATGCCGTTGCCACCCATCATGTCCCGCGCCAGGCGGGCAATGTCCAGCGCCTTGCCGCAGCTGTTGCGCTTGAGGATGCTGGTGATCTCCACGGCGGCCGTGCCTTCGTCCTTCATGCGGCCCAGGCGCAGGCAGCCTTGCAGGCCCAGGCTGATCTCGGTCAGCATGTCGGCCAGCTTCTTCTGGATCAGCTGGTTGGCGGCCAGCGGGCGACCGAACTGCTGGCGGTCCAGCACATACTGACGGGCACGGAAGTAGCAGTCTTCGGCCGCGCCCAGTGCGCCCCAGGCGATGCCGTAGCGCGCGCTGTTCAGGCAGGTGAACGGGCCCTTCAAGCCGCGCACGTCGGGGAAGGCGTTTTCTTCCGGCACGAACACCTCGTCCATGACAATCTCGCCGGTGATGGAAGCGCGCAGGCCGACCTTGCCGTGCACGGCCGGGGCGGAGAGGCCCTTCCAGCCTTTTTCCAGGATGAAGCCGCGGATCTGGCCGCCATCGTCCTTGGCCCAGACCACGAACACGTCGGCGATCGGGCTGTTGGTGATCCACATCTTGGCGCCGGACAGGCTGTAGCCACCGTCGACCTTCTTGGCGCGGGTGATCATGCTGCCGGGGTCGCTGCCGTGGTTGGGTTCGGTGAGGCCGAAGCAGCCGATCCACTCGCCGGTGGCCAGCTTGGGCAGGTACTTCTGCTTCTGCGCTTCGCTGCCGAACTCGTTGATCGGCACCATGACCAGCGAGCTCTGCACGCTCATCATGGAACGGTAGCCGGAGTCCACGCGTTCGACTTCGCGCGCCACCAGGCCGTAGCACACGTAGTTCAGGCCGGCGCCACCGTACTGTTCGGGAATGGTGGGGCCCAGCAGGCCCAGTTCGCCCATTTCCCGGAAGATGGACGCGTCGGTGGTCTCGTTGCGGAATGCCAGCTGCACGCGGGGCAGCAGCTTCTCCTGGCAATAGGCCCGGGCGGCATCCTGGACCTGGCGCTCGTCCTCGGTCAGCTGTGCACTGAGGTGAAAGGGGTCTTCCCAGCTGAAGCTGGCTTTGTTCGAGGCCATGAAAAGTCTCCGGAGGTGAATGAAAGGATGCGCCATTGTCGTGGTGGCAAGAATAGCTGTCTAATATTGATTAACGATGGATCAATTTGTTTTGTAGATGATGGAATTTCGCCACCTGCGCTGCTTCGTCGTGCTGGCCGAAGAACTGCACTTTGGCCGGGCGGCCCAGCGCCTGTCGATGACGCAGCCGCCCCTGTCCATGGCCATCCAGCAGCTGGAGGCATCCGTGGGTGCCCGGCTGTTTGACCGGAACAGCCGGGGTGTGGCCCTGACGGCTGCCGGGCACGCCTTTCTGCCACGTGTCCATGCCTTGCTGGAGCAGGCGGCGCTCGCGGCCCGCGACGCACGCGACGTAGGGCATGGACTGGCGGGCCAGCTGCAGATCGGTTTTGCTGGCACCGTGCTCTACCGGGGACTTCCACAGGTGCTCCGGGGATTTTCGGCCAGCCACCCCCGTTTGCGGCTGTCGCTGCGGGAACTCTCGAGCAGCGAACAACTGGTGGAACTGGTGCACGACCGGCTGGATCTGGGCTTCGTGCACACGACGCGCGTACCCTTGGGCTTTTCCCAGATCCTCATGTCCAGTCAGCCGTTCATGGCCTGTCTGCCGTCGACCCATCCGCTCGCTGGCGAATCGGTCCTGCCGCTGGAGCGATTGCGGGGTGAAGCGTTCGCCATCGTGATGCGGGCCGTCTCGCCCGACTACCACGACCGGATTCTGGCCGCATGTGCCGATGCCGGCTTCGAGCCGACGCTGGCTTTCGAACTGCGGCACTGGCTGAGCGTGGTATCCGTCATTGCCCAGGGCCTGGGTGTGGGGCTGGTACCGGCCGCCCTTCAGCAGGCAGGCCTGCCCGGTGTGACCTTCCTGGCCTTGTCCAGGCCCCTGGTGACCTACGATACCCATTGCCTGTGGCGAACCGGCAGGGACGATGGCGCCATGGGGGCTTTTCTTGCCGCGGTGCGTGCCAACGCCCAGCCGGTGCGATATTCCCTGTCCCATACCGAAGGAGACCGCAATGCATGACGTTCAGACCCTGGTGCTCGGGGGTGGCTGTTTCTGGTGCACCGAGGCCGTATTCAAGGAGGTCCGGGGTGTGCTCGATGTGGAGTCGGGCTACAGCAACGGACAGGCGGAACGGCCCAGCTATGAGGCGGTCTGTACCGGGCGGACCGGCTGCAACGAAGTGGTCAAGCTCGAATACGACCCGGCGCAGGTCAGCACGCGCGAGCTGCTGGAGATCTTCTTCGCGGTCCATGACCCGACCACGCTGAACCGGCAGGGTAATGATGTCGGCGCGCAATACCGCAGCGGCATTTACTTCACCACCGATGAGCAGCGCGCCACGGCGCAGACCCTGATCGGTGAACTCACGGCAGACAACATCTTTGGCCGTCCCGTCGTGACCGAGGTGCAGGCGCTCGCCCACTACTGGGCCGCCGAGGATTACCACCAGGACTTTTTCGAGCGCAATCCGCACCAGGGGTACTGCCTGGCGGTGGCAGCACCCAAGGTGGCCAAGTTCCGCAAGACGTTTCTCCGTCTGGCCAGGTGAAGGCCTGACGAAGCCGTCACTTTGCCTGGGTGGATGTGGTCGTCGACGGGCGAGGCAGGAACAGCCTCGGCCAGAAGATGATCACGGCCAGACCCCCCAGTACCAGGGCACAGGCACCCAGCTTCCAGGCCGGCATGGCCTCACCCAGCAGCACGGCCGATGCGCCCATGCCGAACACCGGCACCAGCAAGGCCATCGGGGCAACCGAAGCAGCGGGATGCCGCGAGAGCAGCCAGTTCCATGCGCCGTAACCAAACAGAGAGTTGCCCAGCGCCTGCCACAGCACGGTGGCCCAGGTGGCCAGGCTGGCCGACTGCAAGGCGTGAGCGACATGGGCCGGTCCCTCGAATACGAGGCTCAGCGCCAGCAGCGGCGGGGCAGAGAAGGCGCTGCTCCAGACGACGAAGTGCAGCATGTTGACCCGGCCGGCCGACTTGGCCACCAGGTTGCCGCAGGCCCAGAAGAAGCCGGCCGCCAGCACCAGCACCAGTCCGGTCAGCGTCACGTGGGCGCCCAGGTTGAGCGCGATCAGCAGCAGGCCGGCCAGTGCCACGAGCAGGCCTGCGACCTGGAAGGTGCGTACCCGTTCCTTGAGCAGTGCCAGGGACAGGCCAATGGTGAAGAACACCTGCAACTGCACCACCAGGGAAGCCAGGCCAGGTGAGATGTCGTCCTGGATGGCCAGGTACAGCAGGCCGAATTGCCCGACGCCAATGAACAGGCCGAAGGCGGCCAGCAGGCGCCAGGCGACCGGGGGTCGTGGCATGAACAGCATCCAGGGCAGCGCCGACAGCGCAAAGCGCAACGTGGCGAACAACAGCGGAGGCATGCCGCCGTCCAGTCCCCAGCGGATGACGACAAAGTTGGTGCCCCAGACGGCGACCACGGCAAGCGCCAGGAGCAGGTGCGGTAAGGACAAGTGGACGGCCCGGTGGTTCAGGGGTGACCAGTTTAGTCCGGCGAGGCGGAGGCGGTCACGCTACCATCGCACGGTGAACCTCGCTGCCCATCCCGTAGTTGCTTCCCTGACCCCTGTTGTGCTGTTGATCGGCGCCGGCTTCCTGGCCGGACGCCGACAATGGATTCGTGACGAAGCGGTCAGGGACCTGTCGAACCTGGTGTTTCTGCTGCTGATCCCGGCCCTGCTGTTCCGCACGATGAGCGCGGTGCGATTCGAGACGCTGGACCTGCGCCCCATCCTGGCCTATTTTGTGGCGGCGCTGGGCTTGCTGGCGGGTGGCGTCGTCTGGCGCGGTTTCAACTGTCGCAGTGTCGTGATGGCGCTGGCCGGTGTCTTTTCCAACATGGTGATGATTGGTATCACCCTGGTGGAGCTGGCCTATGGGAAGCAAGGCCTGGTGACCCTCCTGACCCTGGTGTCCGTCCATGCGCTGACCTTGCTGACTGTTGCATCCGTGATGCTGGAACTGGCGGCGGCCCGTGAATCGAGGGCGGCCGGCGGTGAGCCACCGCACCTTCTGGCCACGGCCTGGTCGGCCGTCAAGGGCGCGCTGATCCACCCCATTCCGCTGCCCATCATCAGTGGTCTGCTGTTCGCGCAGACGGGCTGGGTCCTGCCCACGGTCGTCGACAAGCCCCTGCAATTGCTGGGTGGTGCGTTCGGCCCAGTGGCCCTGGTGCTGGTGGGTGTCAGCCTGGCGCGCACCCCCCTCAAGGGACACTGGCGCGAGGCGCTGTGGATCTCTGCGTCCAAGAACCTGCTGCTGCCGCTGCTGGTGGGCCTGAGTGCCTGGGCATTCGGCATCCGTGGTCTGCCCCTGACCGTGATGGTGGTGGCCGGTGCGTTGCCGATTGGCGCCAATGTCTTCCTGTTCGCCCAGCGCTACCAGGTGGTGCAGGAGCTGACGACAGCCAGCATGGGACTGTCGACCGTGCTGGCGTTGTTCTCGCTCAGCCTGGTGATGCTCCTGCTGTCGCTGCTCTGACCGACCTCCCGTGCGTCAGTCCGGATCAGGCTGGCTGATCTTGCGCGCTTCCTCGATCTGGTATTCGAAGTAATGCTGGATGCCAAAGGCCAGGGTACCCATGAAGGCAACCGTGCCCAGCAGCAAGGCGCAGACCAGGCCGGCGATGGTCAGCCCGTGGGTGGCTCCGGCCGGATGGTTGGCAGGGGCGTCCGGGTTGAAGGATCGGTTCCACCTGGTGCCGTCCATCAGGGTATAGACGATGCCCGTCAGGCAACTGGCGGCCATGCTCAGCCCCAGCATCGGAATGAGCACCCAGGACAGCTTGTCGTCCTGGCCGAGCGCCTGCAGCCGCTCGACACCCCACCAGCCGAGGGCCGTCGGCACCGGGTGCAGCCAGCCGATCCAGTCGCCCGGCCCCCTGAGGTAGAAGCGGTGCAGGCCCAGCGTGCCACCCACCAGGGCCAGCCATACGGCGACCGTCTTGTTTCTGGGTCTGGAGGGATTCATGCTGTGGGCTCCTCCCGGCTTTCGACGGGGGGGCAACTGTCACCCTGTCCCAGGCGTTTTTGCATCAGGACGATGTCCAGCCAGCGGTCGAACTTCCAGCCGCAGGACTGGACGATGCCCACATGTTCGAAGCCGAGGGCCCGGTGCACACCGATCGAACCGGCATTGCCCGAGTCGCCGATCACGGCCATCACCTTGCGGGTGCCACTGCGCTCCAGGACGGCCAGCAACTCCGCCAGCAAGGCCTTGCCCAGGCCGCGACCGGCAGCTTCAGGCGCGAGGTAGATCGAGTCTTCCACGGAGAACCGGTAGGCCGGTCGTGGCTTGAACCAGTTGCCATAGGCAAAACCGAGAATCTGGCCGGCCTCTTCGGCGACCAGCCAGGGCAGGTTCTTGCCGAGGACGTCAGCGCGCCGGCCCTTCATTTCGTCGGTGGTGGGGGGGGTGGTCTCGAAGGTGCCTGTGCCGTGGAGCACATGGTGGGCGTAAATGCGGGTGATGGCGTCGATGTCGCCATCCTGGCTGGGTCGGATCAGGGGCATGGTGCGTGCGCTTGCGGGCGCAAAGGTCAGTGTCGGGGGTGGCCCTTGGCAGTTTGAGCTGCCGGGCTATAATTGCGGGCTTTGCAGCGTTTCGCTGGCCGGGTGGTCAGTCGTGTGTCTCAGGCGCTGTGACGAAACGGGTCGCAAGATCCAGCGAAGTACCCTGGAAGGTACCTCTCCACCCGAAGGATAAATCATGGTCGTCATTCGACTCTCCCGCGGCGGCGCAAAGGCCCGTCCTTTCTACAACATCGTTGTGGCCGACAAGCGCAACCGCCGCGATGGCCGCTTCATCGAGCGCATCGGTTTCTACAACCCCCTGGCCAAGGGTGGTGAAGAGCCTCTGCGCATCGCCCAGGACCGCCTGACCTACTGGGTCGGCGTCGGCGCCGAGCCGTCCGACACCGTGGCCCGTCTGATCAAGCAGGCCGCCAAGGCCGCCGCCTGAGCGGGCTTCACGGCCCCGGCATGCCGGTGAACACCCCGTCCGTTCCGACGTTTTCACCGGTCAGCCTGCCTGCCGATACTGTCGAGCTCGGTCGTGTGCAGGAGGCCTGGGGCATCAAGGGCTGGGTTCGCATCCTGCCCCACAGTGCCGATACCGAAGCACTGACGTCCGCCGGTCGCTGGTTTCTGCAGCCGCCCGAAGCACGCTTCGGTCGCGGCTTTTCCGCGTTTTCCGGATGCGTCGAGGTGCAGCTGGCCGAGATCCGGCATCATGCGGACGGAATCGTGGCACGCTTCGAGGGGGTGTCGGACCGCAATCTGGCCGAGTCCCTGAAGGGTGCGCGCATCTGCCTGCCGCGCAGCGATTTCCCTCCGACGCCTGAAGGCGAGTATTACTGGGTCGACCTGATCGGGCTGGACGTGATCAATCGCCAGGGTGAACACCTGGGCGTGGTGCGGGACCTCCTGAGTACCGGGCCGACCTCCGTGCTGGTGCTTGAACATCGAGGCGGCGCTGACAACGCCGCCGAGGCGGCGCCAGGCGAGCCGGCCAAACAGGCTGCCAGGCCTGCCGAGCGCATGATTCCGTTTGTGTCCGCCTATATCGACGAGGTCGACCAGGCCGGGCGGCGCATCCTGGTCGACTGGCAGTCCGACTACTTCTGACTCAGGCGCAAGGCGCCGGTGGGCCGGCCGGATGCGCTACATGCCTCCACGCCATGCGCTTCGACATCATCACCCTGTTTCCGGATCTCTTCGGTCCCTTCCTGGCCAGCGGAATCAACCGCCGGGCCTTCGAGTCGGGGCAGGTGGTGGTTCGCCTGTGGAATCCGCGGGATTTCGCAGAAGGCAACTACCGCCGCGTCGACGACCGGCCGTTCGGTGGCGGTCCCGGCATGGTGATGATGGCCGAGCCGTTGTGGCGGTGCCTGCAGGCGGTGCGCCTGGACCGTGGCGATCCGGTGGACGGGCAGGCGCCAGTGGTGCTGTTTTCCCCGGCCGGAAAGCGCCTGGATCATCAGGGTGTCCAGGCCTGGGCACAGGGGCAGGGCGCTGTGCTGGTCTGTGGCCGCTACGA
This sequence comes from Burkholderiaceae bacterium, assembly GCA_041396505.1. Classification (GTDB taxonomy): domain Bacteria; phylum Pseudomonadota; class Gammaproteobacteria; order Burkholderiales; family Burkholderiaceae_C; genus Hydrogenophaga. The sequence goes on along the minus strand of JAWKYL010000008.1, from coordinate 146,476 downwards.
GGGCATCGACCAGCGATTTGTCGAGGCCTGCGTCGACCAGGAAATCAGCCTGGGGGACTTCGTGCTGTCCGGCGGCGAGGTGCCCGCCATGGCCTTGCTGGATGCGGTGGCACGGTTGCAGCCTGGCGTGCTGGGAGACGAAGGCAGCCACCAGCAGGACAGTTTCAATCCGGTGCTCGATGGCCTGCTGGACAGCCCGCATCACACGCGCCCTGAGGTCTGGGACGGTCCGGATGGCCCCATGCCCGTGCCGGCCGTTCTGCTGGGTGGACATCACGAACGGATTGCCCGCTACCGGCGTGAGCAGAGTCTGCTGGCCACGGCCAGGCGGCGCCCGGACCTGCTGCAGGCGGCCCGAAGCCTGGGGCGTCTGGATGTGGCGGATGAGACTATCCTGAAATCGGCAGGACTGTTATAATCAAAGGCTTTTCGATCCTCTGGCCGGCCGTTGCGAACGGGTTCGGATGGGTCTGCCGATGACCATCGGGTGTCTCCTGATACCCAAGCAGATGTCTCAGGCGGGTGCCGTCACCGGATTCGCAGCCTTATCAACCCAATTCTGGGCAGCGCGGCCATGATCGGTATGAAGGAAATCATGAACCTCATCCAGACCCTCGAGCAGGAAGAAATTGCCCGCCTGAACAAGGACATTCCGGCCTTCGCCCCTGGCGACACCGTGATCGTCAGCGTGAACGTGGTGGAAGGCAACCGCAAGCGCGTCCAGGCCTACGAAGGCGTGGTCATCGCCCGTCGCAACCGCGGCCTGAATTCCAGCTTCATCGTCCGCAAGATCTCCAACGGTGAAGGCGTCGAGCGTACCTTCCCGCTGTACAGCCCCCGTATCGCCAAGATCGAGGTCAAGCGCCGTGGTGATGTCCGCCGCGCCAAACTGTACTACCTGCGCCAGCGCAGCGGCAAGTCGGCCCGCATCAAGGAAAAGCTGGGCGCCTGATCGCGCCACGGACGGGGTGCCTGCGGCACCACGCCGGCTTTCCATCAAAGGCTGCCCATTCGGGCGGCCTTTTTTTTCCGTATCGCTGGCAAGGCTGTCTCGGGCACGTCTGCCCGTCACAGGCGCTTGCCCTATGCTCGTCGGCAGCTTATCCGTCTCCCTTGTCATGTCAACGCCTCCTCCGCAGTTCGATCCCCGATCCGTACCCGTCCACGCCTCTGACGAGGACCGGCGCCTGCGGCCGGCGCCGGCGCAACGGCTGACGCCGCAGGGCATGCGGGACCTGTTCACGAACCCGCCTTCCTGGTCCCCGGAATTGCGCCGCGAGCCACCGTTTGGCTCGCGCTCGCCCGCCCATGCCGCCGTGTTGCTGCCGCTGGTGATGCGGGATGAACTGACTTTGCTGCTGACCCAGCGCACTGTTCACCTAAGTACCCATTCCGGGCAGATCGCGCTGCCAGGCGGCAAGATGGACGAAGGTGATGCCGACGCCACGGCCGCGGCCTTGCGGGAAACACACGAAGAGATCGGTCTGCCCCCCGGGCAAGTGGAGGTGATCGGCTCCCTGCCCGAATATGTGACGGGTACAGCGTTCATCGTGACGCCCGTGGTCGGCCTTGTCCACCTGCCGCTGGATCTGCAGCCCAATCCGCACGAGGTGGACGACGTGTTCGAGGTGCCGCTGTCCTTTCTCATGGACCCGGCCCACCATCGCCGGCACCGGGCCGAATTCGAGGGGGTTGCACGGGAGTGGTTCTCCATGCCCTACGAGGACGGCATGGCCGAGCGGTTTATCTGGGGTGCCACGGCCGGGATGCTGCGCAACTTCTATCGGTTCCTGAGCGCCTGATCTGCACGAAGGCGGCTCGACCGGGGATGCCTGGCCACCGAACACGAGGCTATGATCGGCCCATGAGTTTCTTGGCCATCCTCATTGCCCTGGTGCTGGAGCAGGTGCGACCGCTGGGGTACGACAACCCGGCGCATGCCGGGCTGCGTGGCTGGACGCGCTCTGTGCGGCGCAATTTCGACACCGGGCAGGCGGCCCATGGCTGGGGCGCCTGGTGCCTGGCCGTGCTGTTGCCGTCGGCCATCTCGGGCCTGGTCTATTGGGGCCTATGGCGTGTGAACCTGATCTTCGCCTTTGTCTGGCTGGTGCTGGTGCTGTACCTGACCCTGGGTTTCCGGCAGTTCAGTCACCATTTCAGCGATATACGGCAGGCACTCGAGGCCGGCGACGAGGCGCTGGCCCGTGAGCGTTTTGCCCAGTGGCTGCGAAGGGATGCTTCGGCTCTGCCCCGCGGGGAGTTGCTGCGCCAGTTCATCGTGCATTCGATGCTGTCGGCTCACCGCCATGTGTTCGGGGTGCTGGTGGTCTTTGTCGTTGGCTGGGTCCTGGGGCTGGGGCCGGCCGGCGCGGTGCTCTACCGCCTGGCCGAATACGTCTCGCGCAGCTGGCAGCGGCGCCCGGATGGCACGCCCAGCGAAGCCCTGGAGCAGGCCGCCACAACGACATGGCGCTGGATCGATCATGTGCCTGCCCGCGTGACCGCGCTGGGTTTCGCGGTCGTGGGCAATTTCGAAGAGGCCGTGGCAGGGTGGCGTTCGCGTGTGGCGGCAGGCGAAGCGGGCAGCGACGATGTGGTGCTGGCGGCAGCCGGTGGTGCCATCAACCTGCCGCTCCTGCGGGCTGTCATGGGGGAGGCTCCTGATCCTTCCACGACGCCCCAGCTGGCGCACCTGGGCAGTGTCGTGGGGCTGGTCTGGCGTGCGGTCGTTCTGTGGATGCTGTTGCTGGCGCTGCTCAGTCTGGCACGCCTGATCGGCTGAGCCGCGAAACGCTGGTTGCGGCTCAGTACCGGGCGGGTGCGGACAGTTCTGCGAACAGGTCCTGGTAGATGCGGTAGCGGGTGGCGCTGATGGACGTATCACCGGCTGCGCCCGCCGGTGCGTCGTCCGGCAGGATATGGTTGCGCACGCCGCAGCCAGGTTCGTGCAGATGGGTGCAGTTGTAGAAGCGGCACTCGCCCAGATTGGCCCTCAGATCCGGCATCAGCGAAGCCAGTTGCTGCGCCTCGATGTGGTGAAGGCCGAACTCCTGAAAACCGGGTGAGTCGATCAGCGCCGTGTGGTGGTCGTGATCGGTCCAGTACCAGGTGGTGGTGGTGGTGGTGTGCTTGCCCGAGTTGAGCGCACGCGACAGGTCGCCCGTTTGCGCGCCCGCATCGGGCACGAGGCGGTTCACCAGGGTGCTCTTGCCTGCACCCGATGGCCCCAGGATGAGTGTGTGGCGACCGTCGAGTTGTGCTCTCAGTGCGTCCACGGTTTCAAGGCCGTCGCCCTTGAGCTGAAGGGGCAGCACGCGGACACCCATACGCCGGTAAGGCGCCAGACGTTCCCATGCCTGCGCATAGGCCGGTTCCAGGTCGCGCTTGTTGAGCACGATCAGGGCCGGGATGCCTTCGGCCTCGGCGGCGATCAGTGCCCGGCTGAGCTGGCGTTCCGAGAACACGGGGTCCGCCGCCACGAGCACCAGCACCTGGTCGAGGTTGGCGGCAAAAGACTTGGTGCGCAACTCGTCCTGCCGATAGAACAGGTTGCGGCGCTCTCGAACCTGCTCGATGCTGCCTTCGTCGCCGCTGGGCTGCCACAGCACCAGATCGCCCACGACGACCTGGCTTTTCTTGCCTCTGGGGTGGCAGATGCGACGCGTACCGTCTCCGGATTCGACAATGCAGTGGCGTCCGAATGCGGCCACGACGCGGCCGTCCAGACGTTCATCTGTCGCGCCCGACGGCGATGTCCTTCCCCGCTTCAACGCCGGACCTTCCGGGGTGCCTGGTGCTGATCCCTGTTGGCCTGGATCGGTCGCAGGATGGGCCCGACCGGGTCCGGGGTTCGCCGCTTGCGGTGGATGGGGTTCATGTTGCCTTGGATGTGGGGGCGGTTTCAGGCGGCGGTGGCCAGGCGTGCCAGCCGCTCGCTGGCAGGCGGGTGTGAATAGTAGTAGCGGGCGAAGACCGGGTCGGGCGTCAGCGTGCTGGCGTTGTCCTTGTAGAGCTTGAGCAGGGCGCTGGCCAGGTCTGCGCCGCTGGTCTGGGCCACTGCATAGGCATCGGCTTCGAACTCGTGGCGCCGCGACAGCTGCGCCATCAGGGGCTGAAGGAAATAGGTGAACAGGGGCACGACCAGCAGGAACAGCAACAGGGCCAGGGCGTCGTTGGGGGTGTCCATGGAGGGATGCACACCCAGTCCGGTGTAGAACCAGGCCTGGCCGGACATCCAGCCCAGGAGTGCGAATCCGGCCAGGCTCAGGCCGAACATCAGGCCCAGCCGCTGCTGGATGTGGCGGCGACGGTAGTGACCCAGTTCATGGGCCAGCACCGCATCGACCTCGGCCGGATCGAGCTGGCGCAGGAGGGTGTCGAAGAACACGACCCGCTTGGCCGACCCGAAGCCGGTGAAATAGGCATTGGCATGGGCGCTGCGGCGACTGCCGTCCATCACGAACAGGCCTTTGGCCGAGAAACCGCAGCGTTGCATGAGCGCCGTCACCCTGGCCTTGAGCGTCTCGTCCTCCAGCGGAGAGAACTTGTTGAACATCGGGGCGATGAGGGTCGGATACAGGACCAGCATGAGGAGGTTGAACACCATCCACACCCCCCAGGCCCACAGCCACCACAGCGTGCCGGCGGCGCCCATCAGCCACAGGACCAGTGCGGCGATGGGCAGGCCCATGACGGCGCCGACCAGCGCGCCCTTGAGCAGATCGCCCAGCCACAGGCCCAGGCTCATGCGGTTGAATCCGAAGCGTTCTTCGATGCGGAAACTGCTCCACCACTCCAGCGGCAATGTCAGGAGGCCGCCAATCAAAGCGAAACAGCCGAGCAGGGCCAGTTGCTGCACCATGCCGCCGCCCAGCCAGTCCAGCAACCACTGGTTGAGCTGATGCAGTCCGCCCAGCAGGGTCCAGCCCAGCAGCAGGGCGGTCTCGAATGCACTGGACACCAGACCGAAGCGGGCCTTGGCAATGGTGTAGTCGGCCGCCTTGCGATGGGCCTGAGGTGTGACCGTGGACGCAAAGGCGGGCGGTACGTGATCCCGGTGCCGGGCCACATGCCGGATCTGGCGGCTGGCGAGCAGGGTCCTGACCAGCAGGCTGGCCAGCAGCGCCGCGCAGAAAACGGCCGTGAAGGCCAGAGATGCGTTGTCCATGGGTGGAAGTCTACCGAAGTGCGGGGGGCTGCGCCTGGTTGTGGGCGGCCGGGTCCTGCCGCTGGAAGGGGCAGGGAGGCGAATCGGCGAAAATGTTGCCTATGAATGCTGATACCACCGCCATCGACTCGTCTCCAGCCGCAACGGCTCCCTCTTCAGAAACCCGGGAGCTGGCACGCAGCGACCAGAATCTGGTCTGGCTCGACTGCGAGATGAGCGGTCTGGATCCCGAGAAGGAGCGCTTGCTGGAGATTGCGGTGGTCATCACCGGGCCGCAACTCACGCCGCGGGTCGAAGGTCCGGTGCTGGTGATTCGCCAGAGCCAGGCCGTGCTGGACGGCATGGACAACTGGAACAAGGGCACCCATGGCCGCAGCGGCCTGATCGACAAGGTCAAGGCCAGCACGCTGGACGAAGCAGCGGCTGAGCAGCAGTTGCTGGATTTCATCGGCCGCTATGTGCCCAGGAATGCGTCGCCCATGTGCGGTAACACGATCAGCCAGGACCGCCGCTTCCTGGTCAAGTACATGCCCAGGCTGGAGGCCTATTTCCACTACCGATGCTTGGATGTGAGCACGCTCAAGGAACTGGCCAAGCGCTGGCGGCCCGCTGTCTATGACGCTTTCAAGAAGCACCAGCGCCACACCGCCCTGGCCGACGTGCATGAATCGATCGACGAGCTGGTGCATTACCGCGAGCATTTCCTGCGCTGAACCCAGGTGTCCGCGCGCCTGCGGACCGGCGACCGGACGTGGCGGTGCGCCATTCTCCGTGTCAGAATCCTGACATTCACATGTCCTTACCATGACAAGAAAATCCCGAGACAAGTTCATCTCGCGCCACCTGGAGGTCATCCAGCTGGGCAGCGCCATTGTTTTCCTGGCCCTGATCGGGGTGTACGCATCGTTCACCGGTGCACTGGGAACCGAGCTGCCATCCACGTCGGTCGGCCTGCTGATCGTCGCTGCCGTGATCGGCGGATACATGGCCATGAACATTGGTGCCAATGATGTCGCCAACAACATGGGACCCGCGGTCGGCTCGGGCGCCATGACCATGGGCTGGGCCATCCTCATTGCCGCCGTGTTCGAGGCACTGGGGGCCGTCATCGCCGGGGGCGAGGTGGTGGGCACGATCAAGGGCGGCATCATCGACAGCCGGCAGATTACAGAGCCGGCCCTGTTCGCCTGGGTGATGCTGGCGGCGCTGCTGGCGGGTGCGCTCTGGCTGAACCTGGCGACAGCCCTGGGCGCCCCGGTGTCCACCACCCATTCGATCATCGGTGCCGTCATGGGGGCGGGCATTGCTGCGGGCGGCTGGGATCTGGTCAACTGGGACACGATCACCAAGATCGTGGCCAGCTGGGTGGTTTCTCCCCTGGTGGGCGGCGCCATCGCTGCGCTGTTCCTGTACCTGATCAAGCGCAGCATCACGTACCGGACCGAGAAAACCGAGGCGGCCGCGCGCGTGGTGCCGGTTCTGATCGCGCTGATGGTCTGGGCCTATACGACCTTCATGTTGCTCAAGGGTCTCAAGCAGGTCGTCAATCTGGGCTTCCTGGCTGCGGTGGGCGCCGGAGCGGTCGTTGCCGTGGTGGTCTGGGCGCTGATGCGCGGGCCCATGGCCAGTGTGGCCCGCCGCCAGGACAACAGCAAGGACAGCGTGAACCGGCTGTTCACCTGGCCGCTGGTGTGCTCGGCCGCCTTGCTGAGCTTTGCGCACGGCGCCAATGACGTGGGCAATGCCATTGGCCCGCTGGCCGCCATCTATGAAGCCGTCAAGACGGGCGCGGTGGCCACCAAGGCAGCGTCTCCGATGTGGGTCATGGTGCTGGGCGCGCTCGGCCTGGCGGTGGGTCTGGCGCTGTACGGGGCCAAGTTGATCCGCACGGTCGGCAAGGAAATTACCGAGCTGGACAACATGCGGGCCTACTCGATCGCGATGGCAGCGACCTTGACCGTGATCATCGCGGCCGAACTGGGCATGCCGATTTCGACCACCCACACGACCATTGGCGCGGTGTTCGGCGTCGGCTTCCTGCGTGAACTGCTGAAGGTGAACTACGCCAAGATGGAGGCCGTGGTGTTTGCCGGGCACCAGGGCGAAGACCGCAGCGAGGTGGAGGCCTACCTCAAACGCTTCGAAGCCGCAGAAGTCAGCGAGAAGAAGCGCATGCTGGCCGACATGAAGCGGCGGGCGAAACTGCGCGAGATGGCCGATGGCGCCTTGCTGGCCAAGAAGGAACAGAAGGCCATGCGCAAGGCCTACAAGAAGGAGCTGGTCAAGCGCTCGACGGTGATGCGCATTGTGGCGGCCTGGATCGTGACCGTTCCGGCGACGGCCGTTGTGGCGGCATTGCTGTTCCACCTCGTGCTGGCGATCATGTCCTGACCCTTCCGAGGGCCATCCCAAGAAAATCCTTGGGGTTTTCCCTGAATACGTGCAATAATCCAAGGCTGCGCTGAATTGGCGCAGCCTTTGTGCATCTGCCTCACACTCCTTGTGTCCCGCAGTACCGCCGCCCCGGGTAACCCGGGTCTGGATGGACTGGTTTTGTCAGGGACCGTGCGTTGATTGCAGTTGGCCCCTGTTCAGGGGCGCCAACTCGCCTCGCTCTTCGTTTGATGGTTGATGTTGTCTGCAACCACGAACGAAGCAGCCTGTCTGCGCGTCGAGCTTCCCTGCGCGGGAGGTTCCGATCTGTCGCGGCCCGTTTCGCTTTGTCCGTATGTGTACGCCCGTGGATCGGTGCGTACCGGGATGATGAAACATGAAAGAACATATCGATGATCTCGCCGTCGAGGCGACCGAAACCGACCTGAGCAACGTTGTCGAGCTGCAGGAGCAGCCGGCGCAGCCAAATGGCTTTACCCTGCTGGGGCTGGCGCCGGAGCTGGTCCAGGCCTGTACGGACCTGGGTTATGTGCAGCCCACTGCGGTGCAGTCGCAGGTGGTGCCTAAGGCCCTGCTGGGCGAGGGCGAGCAGCGCTACGCCGACCTCATGGTCTCCAGCCAGACCGGCAGCGGCAAGACGGCGGCATTCCTGCTGCCGGTGTTGCACACGCTGATCGGACAGAAAGCCCGCGAGCTGGCGCTCGAGCGCGAAGCCCAGGAGCGTGCCGCCGCCGAGGCGCTGGCGCGTGGCGAGGCGGCGCCCAAGCGTCCCCGCCGCAAGAACCCGACCCTGGCGCGCAACTTCAAGCCCGCCACCCCAGGCGCGCTGGTGCTGTGCCCGACGCGCGAACTGGCCCAGCAGGTGGCGCAGGACGCCATCGAACTGGTGCGCCATTGCCGTGGCCTGCGCATTGCCAACGTGGTGGGCGGTATTCCCTACCAGGTCCAGATTGCCCGCCTGCAGAACGCCGACCTGGTGGTGGCGACACCGGGCCGCTTGCTGGACCTGCAGCGTTCGAGCCAGATCAAGCTGGACCAGGTGCAGTTCCTGGTGGTGGACGAGGCCGACCGCATGCTGGACCTGGGTTTCTCCGACGACCTGGCCGAAGTCAACGAGCTGACCAGCCAGCGACGCCAGACCATGATGTTCAGCGCCACCTTTGCGCCGCGCATCCAGCAACTGGCCCTGCGTGTCATGCACGACGGCGGCAAGCATGTGCAACGGGTGCAGATCGACACGCCGCAGGAAAAGCACGCCAACATCCGGCAGCAGCTGTACTGGGCCGACGATGCGCAGCACAAGCGGGCCTTGCTGGACCACTGGCTGCGCGATGCGGCCATCGACCAGGCGGTGGTGTTCTGCAGCACGCAGATCGAATGCGATGGCCTGGCCGGCGATCTGCAGCAGGCCGGTTTCCATGCCGTTGCGCTGCACGGCGCCCTCAGCCAGGGCATGCGCAACCGGCGCCTGATGGCGCTGCGCAATGGCCAGGTGCAGTTCCTCGTGGCGACCGATGTGGCCGCCCGGGGGATCGATGTGCCGACCATCACCCACGTGTTCAACTTCGGTCTGCCGATGAAGGCCGAGGACTATACGCACCGTATCGGCCGCACTGGCCGTGCCGGTCGTGACGGCCTGGCCGTGACGTTTGCCGAGTTCCGTGACCGCCGCAAGATCGGGGACATCGAGGCATTCACGCACCAGCGCATCGATGTGAAAACCGTTGCCGGCTTGGAACCCCGCCAGCGCCCGCCGCAGCACGATGGCTTTGGTCGCGGACCCGGCAATGGCCGTCCCGGTGGACGTGGTGGCGACCGCTTTGGCGATCGTTTCGGTGACCGTCGCGGCGCTCCGCGTGCGGGCTCCGGCTTCGGTGAATCCCGTCGTTCCGATGCCGGTTTCGGCGAGCCCCGTCGTTCCGATGCGCGCTGGGAGCGTCCGGCACGCGATGACGCGGGTCGGCCGCGCCAGGGCGGCTTTGGCGAGCACGCGTCCTTCGGTCGGACTGACAAGGGTCGGGACCGGGGTGGCATGGCAGTGGCGGATCGGGGACCGCGCGAGCGCCAGGCGGGTGACCGCTATGGTGACCGTTTCGGTGGCCGTGGGCCCGGTGGTGACAGCCGCCGGCCGGATGCCTACCGCCCGGCGCCCCGCCGCGGCTCGTCGCGCTAAGCCGCACCAGCCATCACAGAAAAACCGGGCGTGTCCCGGTTTTTTTGTGGCCTCACGGTGTGGCCGTGGATTTCGGGGGCGCCGTGAAGCCGGCGCTCGCGGTGCTCTCCATCAGGTGGCGTCGAACGATCGGTGGCTGGCTGCCCTTGTGCAGGGCGAGCTTGCGTTCGCGCAGCGCCACGTCGGCTTCGGTCGTCCGGTCGAACCGACGCAGGTGATCGGTCCAGCTTTCGTCCACGAAGGTTTCCGTGAATCGCTCGGGTTGGTGCAGGTCGTGCAGCAGTTCCCACTGCAGGGCGCCATGTTGCAATCGGCTGCGGCGGCTGTGGTCCAGCATGAGGCGCCGGAACTCGTCGGCGTCCTTCGGAGCAATTTCGTACTCGATGCTGACCAGGATCCTGCCTGACGGCGGCGGCGTGTCGGTCTGCGGGGCCGGGAAGATGCGCCTGGGCGTGATGTCCTCGATCATGCCGGTGTCGGGCATGAACCGGTTGGCGAGCCACATCAGGATCACGCCACTGACCGATGCGGCATAAAGGCTGGTGCTGATGTCGGTATAGGTCGCGACCTGGCCCCACAGCGCGGCACCGGCTGCGGATGCACCCATGATGGCCATCTGGTAGGTGGACATGCCGCGTGCCCGCACCCAGTCGGGCAAGCTCAACTGGAGTGATACGCTCAGCGTGTTGGCGGTGGTGATCCAGGCGGCGCCCCCCATGAACATGGCCACCAGGGCCAGCCAGGTCATGTCGGTCCAGGCCACGATGGCCGTGCCCACGGCATGGACGATGATGCCTCGCATGACCAGGGCGTCACGGGTGTAGCGTTTTCTGAGCCGGGGCAGGAGGCCCGACGCGGCGATGGCGCCAGCGCCCATGGCCGCCAGCAGGATGGTGAACGTGGCGGCGTCGCCGCCGGTCAGTTGGCGAGCGACCAGGGCCAGCAGCGCCGTGATGGCCGTCGAGTGCAGGAAGAACACGGCAATGCGCAGCAGCACGCCCTTGACGTGGTAGGACTGGCCCACGTACTGCAGGCCGACCCGCATGGCGGACCACAGCCGTTCCCGCGCCAGGTGGGAGACGGTCACCTCGCGCTTCCAGCGGCTGACGATGAACGCAGACAGGGCGGACATCACGGCGTTGAGCAGGAAGACCCAGGCGCTGCCCGCGCTGGCGATGAGGATGCCGGCGATCAGGGGGCCGAAAATCCGTGAAGCATTCATGGAAACGCCGTTCAGGGCCAGTGCTGCCGGCAGGTGTCCGCGCGGGACAATCTCGGGAACGATGGCCGAGAACACGGGCCAGCGAAGCGCCAGCCCGATACCGTTTGCAAAGGTGAGTGCCAGCAGCAGTCCGGGATTCATCCAGCCGGCCATCACCACCAGGCTCAGGATGGCGGCGACCACCGCCACCCAGATCTGGGTCACCAGGAAATACCGCTTGCGGTCCAGCGTATCGGCCAATGCCCCGCTGGGAACGCCCAGCAGGAACACGGGCAGGGTCGATGCGGTCTGCACCAGGGCGACCCAGATGGGCGCGACGGTCAGCGACGTCATCATCCACGCGGCCGCCACATCGTTCATCGCCATGCACAGGTTGGCAATCAGCCAGGTGGGCCACAGCAGGCGGAATGCCGCCGTCCGGAACGGGGCCAGCGGAGACGAGTCGGTGGCGTCTGACATCGCAATGGGATGAAGGGATGGGTCGACAAGTATCGCCGTGTTGCCGAGTTGGCGTGCAAGGCCCGGTGCTTGTACGGGCGAATCGTACGCATTTCCCACACAGGAGGTGGACGGCCGGGGAGGCAGAATGGCGACATGGACTATTTCAGCCTGGCTTTTCTGCTGGCGGTGGTGCAGATCATCGCCATCGACATCCTGCTTGGCGGCGACAACGCCGTCGTCATCGCACTGGCTTGTCGCAAGCTGCCGGCCGAGCAGCGCAACAAGGGCATCTTCTGGGGCGTCGTGGGTGCCATCGCGCTGCGGGTCGTGCTGATTTTCTTCGCTCTGCAGTTGCTGCAGCTGCCGTTCCTCAAGATCGTGGGCGCGCTGCTGCTGCTGTGGATCGGCATCAAGCTGCTGCAACCTGAAGACGACGGACACGGCAGCATCGAAGGCGCCAGCACCCTGGCCGGGGCCATCAAGACCATCATCGTGGCCGATGCCGTCATGAGCCTGGACAACGTGATCGCCGTGGCCGGTGCCGCGAAGGGCGACATGGCGCTGGTCGTGTTCGGTATTCTGGTCAGCATTCCCATCGTGGTCTGGGGCAGCCAGTTCGTTCTGAAGCTGATGGACCGTTTTCCCCTCGTCATCACCCTGGGTGCCGGACTTCTGGGCTGGATCGGTGGCGGCATGATCGTCACCGATATCTGGATGCAGCCGCTGGTGCAGGATTACCCGTCCTGGTTGCACTACGCCACCTCCGCCCTGGGTGCGGTGCTGGTGGTGGTCGTGGGCACCTGGCTGGGCAGGCGCCAGACGGCGCCCGGGCAGGAGCCTCTGGTCGATCTGGCGGACGGATCGCCGCTGTCGGTGCAACCTGAATCCACGGACTGAGCAATATGGCTGACAAAATTCTCTTCTCGGTCGATGGCTCCGATCATTCGCTGCAGGCGCTGCAGCAGTGGGTGGCCCGCTGCCCACAGCCGTGCGAAGCGGAGCTGCACCTGCTCAATGTCCAGCTGCCGGTCGATGGCAATGTGCGCAGTTTCGTCAGTGCCGACGAGCTCAACGCCTATCACCGTGCCGAAGGCGAAGCGGCTTTGCAGGATGCCCGGTCATGGCTGGCGGCGCAGGGCCATGCATACCACCACCACATTCTGGTCGGACACCCTGCCGACATCATCTGCCGGTTCGCCAGCGAACGGGGCATGGACGAAATCGTGCTCGGAAGTCACGGACGCACCGGCCTGCTGGACAGGCTGATGGGGTCGGTGGCTGCCGAGGTTCAGGAGAAGGCGACGGTGCCGGTGACGGTGATGTCCTCCGACAGTCGCTGACCGGGCATCGCGCCTGGCCTGCCACTGCAAGGGACTGCAACTCGCGCCAACACTGGGGATTGCGGCCGAAATGACTGAGGCCAGCGCAAAGGCTGGCCTCATGTGTTGGTGGAGACGAGGAGGATCGAACTCCCGACCTTCGCATTGCGAACGCGACGCTCTCCCAGCTGAGCTACGTCCCCACGTGGCGGGATATTAGCAAACGCCGGCCGGTTCCGGGGAGGCGATTGCCCGTGCGGGCCCGAATGGGCCGCGTCAACTCATGCCGTTGCGGCTGGCCAGTTCGACGAACAGGGCCGAGTGGTCCAGGTCGGCCAGGCCGTGTTCGGCCGCGTCGGCATACAGCCGCTCGAACAGGGCGGTGACCGGGGCCTCGAAACCCACTTCGGCGGCCGTGGTCAGGGCGTTGCGCATGTCCTTGAGCTGCACCGTGACGGCCGCGCGCTTGGTGAAGTCGCGCTCGACCATCCGCTGGCCGTGGACCTGCAGGATGCGGCTGTCGGCAAACCCGCCCGAGATGGCCTCGCGTACCTTGGCCATGTCGGCACCACCGCGCTCGCACAGCAACAGGGCTTCCGCAACTGCGCCAATGGTGACACCCACGATCATCTGGTTGGCCAGTTTGGCGAGCTGCCCGGCGCCGTTCGGTCCGACGTGGGTGGCACGGCCCAGGATGGCCAGCACGGACTGCACCTGCGCGAAGGTTGACGCGCGTCCGCCGACCATGATGGCCAGGGTGCCGGCTTCGGCCCCGACCGTGCCGCCGGAGACGGGGGCATCCAGGTGGTGGACGCCACGCGCTGCCAGTCGCGCGGCGTGGTCGCGCGCCTCGCGCGGCTGGATGGAGGACATGTCGACGACGGTGGCGCCGGGCTTGAGCGCATCCGCCACGCCCTGGCGGAACAGCACGTCCTCGACCGCTGCACCATCTGTCAGCAGGGTGATGACCACATCGGCCTGGGCCACGGCCTCTGCAGGGGTGTCGGTCACGACGGCGCCGACCAGACGCTCGGCCTTGCTGCGCGACCGGTTCCAGGCGGTCAGAGGCAGACCGGCGTCGAGCAGGCGGCGGGCCATGGGCAGACCCATCATGCCGATGCCGAGCACGGCGATGTGTGGCGGCTGGTCTGGGCGTGCCGGGGGCGGGTTGGGACGGGAAGCGTTCACGGCGGGGAACTCGGGTGGATCAGGGAGGGCAGGCCGATCATGCCAGCCTGCCGAAAAGTGGAACTGCGGGGAAAAAAACGGGCGGTTCCCGGGGATACCGGGAACCGCCTGAAAGTGGACCGGCTAGCGTAGCTGCCGGGAACCACGGAGTATGCTGGACACATGGGGCGTGTCGGGGGTGGTGACAGGCTCCTGGGCAATCTGGATCTGCAGATGGTCACTGGCCTGACTGCCGTGGTGACGCATGAGGGTTTCTGCCCGGGTGCTGTCGCCGTTGGCAATGGCCTCGGCGATGGCCTCATGTTCATCCCAGACGGTCTCGCGCAGACTGGATGTCTGCAGCGCTTCGCCCATCGCGCGCCGGATGTGCTGCCAGTGCACCAGGGCACTCTGTTCGATCAGCGGGTTGCCGGCCGAGCGGTAGATGGCTTTGTGGAAGGCAAGGTCGGCTTCGATCATGGCCTTGACGTCGCCCCCATCGACCGCCGCCCGTCCTTGCGCAATCAGCTCGGGGGCCAGATGGGTTCGCCGTGTGGCGGCGAGTTGTACCGCCAGCAGGTCCAGCGCGCCACGAACCTGGTAGACCTGGGCGATCCAGGCGGGTTCGATGGGCGCCACCTGCAGGCCGCGGCTCTTGCCGGGCCCACCGCACACGGCGGGGGCGTCGGCCACGAAGCCGTCTTTCTTGAGCAGGCGCAGGGCTTGCATGACCGGCTGGCGCGAAACCGACAGTTGCTCGGCCAGTTCCTCCTGCGTGAGTCGCTGGCCGGGCTGCAACTGACCCGTGCTGATGGCGTCCAGCAGAACGCCGTAAACCTGGTCGACCAGGTCCGGGGCGTTGGTGATTTGGAGCAATCCGGTCATGTTTTGTACTCTGAATACAGAATACACGATTTCGGCCCCCATGACCACCCTGTTCGGGGCCTATGGGCGCCTGAGGGCGTGACACAATGTTTCGCATGAACGCTTCCGCCGAACACCATGCCGCCCCGTTCGATCCCGAATGGCTGGATGGCCAGTACAACAACCGCGCCCTGGTGCCTGGTTACCAGGCGCACTTTGACTGCTGGATAGCCGAGTCGGCCCGAGTGCGTCGGGAGCGGCACTGCCTGCTGGATCTGGCCTATGGCTTCGATGCCGGCGAAACCCTGGACGTATTTCCGGCGCGACCTGCGAAAAATGGCGGGCTGGCGCCGGTGCTGGTATTTATCCATGGCGGCTACTGGCGCAGCCTGGACAAGGCCGACCACAGTTTCGTGGCCGAGCACTTCGCCCGCCAGGGGGTGTGCGTGGTGGTGCCCAACTATGCCCTTTGTCCCGCGGTGAGCGTGACGGACATCTGCCTGCAGATGGTGCGGGCCGTGGCCTGGGTGTACCGCAACGTGGAAGTCCATGGAGGGGATCCGAGCCGGATCACCGTGGCCGGCCATTCGGCGGGCGGCCACCTGGCGGCCATGCTGGTGTCGGCGCTCTGGCCGCAGGTTGCGGCCGATCTGCCCGTGTCGGTGGTGCGCAATGCGCTGTCCATTTCCGGCCTGTTCGATCTCGAACCCCTGCGCCACACGCCTTTTGTCCGGGATTCTCTGCGGCTGACGTCCGATGAGGCGCGCAAGGTGAGTCCGGCGGGATTTGGCGCGCCGCCGCTGTGGCAGGAGGCCGGTGGGGTGCGTGGCACCTTGGCCTGCGTGGTCGGGGGCGATGAAAGTGGCGAATTCCTGCGTCAGAACGCCTTGCTGCGTCAGGCCTGGGGCCAGCAGGCGGTGCCGGTGTGCGAGGCACTGCCCGGCCTGAACCACTTCAGCGTGCTGGAGGCGCTGGCCGACCCGCGCCATCGCCTGCATCGCATCGCCTTGTCGCTGCTGCGGGCCTGAATGCCCGCTGGCCGCGGGGGCGGCCGGCCGGTCACATGAACAGGTGTTCGCCGGCGTTCTCGCCGCCGAGGATCACGTAGTTGACTTTCTTCAGGTCGGCCAGGGCCTTGCCGCCGGCATAGCTGATCGAGCTCTGCACGTCCTCCTCCATCTCGCGCAACGTGTCGGCCAGCCGGCCCTTGACCGGTTCCAGGATGCGCTTGCCTTCAACGTGCCTGTACTCGCCCTTGTTGAAGTCGCTGGCCGAGCCGTAGTACTCCTTGTAGAGCTTGCCGTCGACTTCCACGGTCTGGCCGGGCGATTCTTCGTGGCCGGCGAACAGGGAGCCGATCATCACCATGGTCGCGCCAAAACGCACGCTCTTGGCAATGTCGCCGTGGTGGCGGATGCCGCCGTCGGCAATGATGGGCCTGGTGGCCACACGCGCGCACCACTTGAGCGCCGAGAGCTGCCAGCCGCCGGTGCCAAAGCCTGTCTTGAGCTTGGTGATGCAGACCTTGCCCGGGCCCACGCCCACCTTGGTCGCGTCGGCGCCCCAGTTTTCCAGGTCGATCACGGCCTCGGGTGTGGCCACGTTGCCGGCGATGACAAAAGCCTGCGGCAGCTTCTGCTTGATGTGTTCAATCATCTTGCGCACGCTGTCCGCATGGCCGTGAGCGATGTCGATGGTGATGTAGTCGGCGCCCACGCCTTCGGCCGCCAGGCGGTCGATTACCGCGTAGTCCGGCGCCTTCACGCCCGAGCTGATGGAGACGATCAGGCCCTTCTCGCGCATGCGCCTGGCGTAGGCCACGCTGTCCAGGTCGAAGCGGTGCATGACGTAGAAGTAGCCGTTGGCGGCCAGCCACTCGCTGATGGACTCGTCCAGCACGGTCTTCATGTTGGCCGGCACGACCGGCAGCCGGAAACGCCGGCCGCCGAACTCCACCGAGGGATCGCATACGCTGCGGCTGTCCACACGGCATTTGCGTGGCAGCAGCAGGATGTTGTCGTAGTCGAAGATTTCCACGTTCCAGTTCCTTGTGTTCGAGGGTTCGAAGTAAGGCGCTTGGAACTGGCCGGCACTTGTTTCCGGGGCCGGAAAAAAGAAACCGGGCGCAATTGCTTGGGCCCGGTGCCTGATTCTAGGCCGGGCGGCCGGGTTGCGGGCGTGCTGGCGGGCTTATGAGGGGTATATGGTCCGGCATATATCTGCGCCAGGTGACCCGGACGGGGCGGGTCTTCCTACAATCCCCGGATGCTGTTTGAAGATCCCACCCCGCTGGTTGCGGGCCTGAATGCCGAGCAGGCCGCTGCCGTTACCCTGCCACCCGAACACGCGCTCATCCTGGCAGGCGCCGGTTCGGGCAAGACCCGCGTGCTGACCACGCGCATCGCGTGGCTGCTGCAGAGCGGGCAGGTCTCGCCCGGCGGGGTCATGGCGGTCACCTTCACCAACAAGGCGGCCAAGGAAATGATGACCCGCCTGGCGGCCATGTTGCCCGTCAATGTGCGGGGCATGTGGATTGGCACCTTCCACGGGTTGTGCAACCGGCTGCTGCGGGCCCACCACAAGCTGGCCGACCTGCCCGCCACATTCCAGATCCTGGACACGCAGGACCAGCTGTCGGCCATCAAGCGGCTGTGCAAGCAGCACAACGTGGATGACGAGCGGTTTCCGGCCCGGCAGCTGCAGTGGTTCATCAGCGGCTGCAAGGAAGATGGCCAGCGCCCCCGCGATGTGGTGGTCCGGGACGAAGAGACCCGGCGCAAGGTCGAGATCTACCAGCTGTACGAGGAGCAATGCCAGCGCGAGGGCGTGGTCGATTTTGGTGAGCTGATGCTGCGGTCCTACGAGTTGCTGCGCGACAACGATCCGGTGCGGGTGCATTACCAGCGTCGTTTTCGCCACATCCTGATCGACGAGTTCCAGGACACGAACCGCCTGCAGTACGCGTGGGTCAAGATGTTTTCGTCGCCTCCGATCGAAGGCTTGCCGCCGTCCGGCAATGCGGTGTTTGCCGTGGGCGACGACGACCAGAGCATCTATGCCTTCCGGGGGGCGCGCGTGGGCAACATGGCGGACTTCGTGCGCGAGTTCCAGGTGCGCCACCAGATCAAGCTGGAGCAGAACTACCGCAGCTGCAGCAACATCCTCAATACCGCCAACGCCCTGATCAGCCACAACAGCCGCCGTCTGGGCAAGAACCTGCGCACCGAAGCCGGGGCGGGTGAGCCGGTGCGGGTGTATGAAGCCACCAGCGATCTGGCCGAGGCCCAGTGGATCGTTGACGAAATGAAGCAGCTTGGGCGCGACGGCATGGGCCGCAGCGAAATGGCCGTGCTCTACCGCAGCAATGCACAGAGCCGGGTGCTCGAAACCGCGCTGTTCAACGCCGGTCTGCCGTACCGGGTGTATGGTGGACTGCGGTTCTTCGAGCGCGCCGAAATCAAGCATGCACTGGCGTATCTGAGGCTGCTGGAGAACCCGCATGACGACACCAGCTTCCTTCGGGTGGTGAATTTTCCGGCGCGCGGCATTGGCGCACGCAGCCTGGAGCAGTTGCAGGACGTGGCCCGGGTGAGCGGGTGCTCGCTGCACGATGCCGTCAGCGCAGTGACCGGGCGGGCGGGCGTGGCGATCGGCCATTTCGTCGCGCTGCTGGACGTGATGCGCGAGCAGACCGGTGGCATGACGTTGCGCGAAATCATCGAACTGGTGCTGGACAAGAGCGGCCTGGTCGAGCATTTCCGTTCCGAGCGCGAGGGGCAGGAGCGGGTGGAGAACCTGGAAGAACTGGTCAACGCCGCCGAGAGTTTCGTCATGCTGGAGGGCTTCGGCCGGGATACACCGGCGATGCCGGTGGACGCACAAGGGCATACCCTGTCACAGAGTCCCGCCAGCCAGGGCCTGGACCCGACGCAGCCCGTTCTGGACGAACCGCTGGCGCCAGATGCCGATACGGGCGAAACGCTCAGCCCGCTGGCGGCGTTCCTGACCCATGCCGCGCTCGAGTCCGGCGACAACCAGGCGCAGGCTGGACAGGATGCGGTCCAGCTGATGACGGTGCATGCGGCCAAGGGGCTGGAGTTCGACGCCGTGTTCATCACCGGGCTCGAGGAGGGACTGTTTCCGCACGAGAATTCGATGAGTGACCGCGACGGCATGGAGGAAGAGCGGCGCCTGATGTATGTGGCCATCACCCGCGCACGGCAGCGGCTTTACCTCACCCACGCCCAGACGCGGATGCTGCATGGCCAGACACGCTACAACCTGCGCAGCCGGTTTTTCGATGAACTGCCACCCGAGGGGTTGAAGTGGCTGACGCCACCGCAAGGGGCCTGGTCGGCATCGGGTGCCACCGGGTCGCCCGGCTGGGGTGGTTCGGGTCGTTCCCCGGCGCCCCGCGCGCAGCCGTCCTGGTCGCCTGGCTGGCTGGGGGAGGCCGGTGCCGGCGCCAGTGCCCCTGCGCCGGAGCCGGATCGGGGAACCGACATCCGGGTCGGGCAGGCCGTGTTCCACAACAAGTTCGGGGAAGGGCAGGTGCTGGCCATGGAGGGTGCGGGTGCGGACGCCCGTGCGCAGGTGCGATTCCATCGCCACGGGGTCAAGTGGCTGGCCCTGTCGGTGGCCAAATTGACGGTGGTCTGACGGCGTCAGCCCGTCGGCTTGCGCAGCAGCGGCTGGCCCATTCGAACGGTGCGCCCTTCGGTGATTCCGGGTTCCAGCGCGAAGCCCGGTGGAGCCAGCACGATGATGGTCGATCCGTGCTCGAACCATCCCAGTTCGTCGCCCCGCTGGTAGACCACATCGCAGGTCAGTTCGTTGGGGCCACGGTAGCGCAGGTTCAGGGGCACGTCCAGCGCGTGCAGGCGCATGCTGGCGACCAGGACGGCAGCCACGGGGACCAGCAGCAGCCACTGACCATCTGCCAGTTGCAGATGCAGCACGGCGCGTTCGTTCTTGCAGAACAGGCGCTCGACGCGCTTGAGCGCGATCGGGTTGACGTTCCATGTGTCGCCGCTGATGTAGCTGACGTGATCCAGTCGTGCATCGTCAGGTGCATGGAACCGGTGGTACATGGCCGAGGTCAGTCGCAGCGTCACGTAACAGCCTCCGGCCAGCCGGTCAGCCCATGCGCTGGCTTGGGTGCCGTGGCCCAGCAAGTCTTCCAGCAGGTAGGGAAAGCCTTTGGCCTGGAACACCTGACTGCGGTTGGCGTCAAGCGATTCGATGCGGCCGCAGGCACCGACGATGCCGTCGCTGGGGCTGACGAGGCAGGACGGGTCCGTGTCGACGGGGCGGGCACCCGGCTTGAGTTCGCGGGTGAAGCACTCATGCAGGCTCTGGAAGCGGATCTGTTTCGCCTCGCTGAGATCCAGGTCGGTGAAGCGCGTCCACAGCCACAGCGACAACCGGTACACCCAGGGGTGGCGGATCTGGCTGAGCCAGCCCACGAAGCGGGTGGCTGTCTGGCGCGGAATGCGGTTGGTCAGCAGGAAGTTGAGGTCCTCCTGCAGGCCGGTGTGATGAAGGTATTGCCTGATTTTCATTGAGATGTCACCTGGATGCCATACAAGTCCGGGGCGGCTGTTCCGCAGGAGTCAACCACCATGTCTGTTTTGCCTTACGCCCTCCCGTTGGGGGCTCTGGCCCTGAGCTGGCCGATGATCAGCCAGCGTCTGGCGCTTTCGCGCGCCAAGCACCGTTCCCTGGCAGGCCACTCGCGCATGGCCAAGCGCCTGGCGCGCTGGCTGCCCGCCTACCACTACGATGAATTCGAGTTCTTCAGTTGCGACGGTGCCGATGATTCGATCGTGCAGCGGCGACGCGAAGCCTTCGAAGCCCTGTCGGCCGGCTTTTCCAGCCGCTATGCGCGCTCGCTGGCGATGACGCGCCAGGCCAGGGAGGGGCTGGCCGATCTGCAACTGACCGGTGCCTATCGCGTGCCCTTCCAGTTCTCGTCCATGGTCCGCCAGCACCTGCCGGTGGGCGCCTTCGTGGCCTCGGCAGAAGGCCACTCGGTTACCGACCTCGATGGCAACCGGTTCATCGACCTCACAGGCTCCTATGGCGTCAACGTCCTGGGTGTCGATTTCTACAAGGCATGTATGGCCGAAGGTCTTCGCACCGGCGAACGGCTTGGGCCGGTGCTGGGGGCCTACCATCCCTGTGTGGCCGAGAACGTGACGCGGCTGCAGGATATATCTGGACAGGACGAGGTTTCGTTCCACATGTCGGGCACGGAGGCCGTGATGCAGGCCGTGCGCCTGGCCCGCTACCACACGGGCCGCAAGCACCTGGTCCGCTTCTGTGGTGCGTATCACGGCTGGTGGGACGATGTGCAGCCCGGGCCCGGCAACCCGATGCCACCGCACGAGACCTACACGCTGGCCGACATGAGCGAACGCAGCCTGGATGTGCTGCGGCGCCGCCGGGACATAGCCTGCGTGCTGGTCAATCCGTTGCAGGCGCTGCATCCGAACCGCAATGCGCCGGCCGACTCGGCGCTCGTGGACAGCAGCCGTCAGGCCGGATTTGACCGGCAGGCCTATACCGATTGGTTGCAGCGCCTGCGCCAGGTGTGCACCGAGCGCGGCATTGTGCTGATCTTGGACGAGGTGTTCCTCGGCTTTCGTCTTGCACCCGGGGGTGCCCAGGACTACTTCGGCGTGAAGGCGGACCTGGTCACCTATGGCAAGACGCTGGCGGGTGGCTATCCGGTCGGCGTGCTGTGTGGACGTGCCGACCTGATGAAGCGCTTCCGCGAAGACCGTCCGGCCGATCTTTGCCTGGCCCGGGGTACGTTCAACGCGCATCCGTACGTCATGGCGGGCATGTCGGCCTTCCTGCGCCGCCTGGAGGATCCGGATGTGCGGGCGGTCTATGAGGGCCAGGATGCCCGCTGGGATGTGCGTGCCCGGCGCTTCAACGAGGCCATGGCGAACGAAGGCCTGCCCATGCGCGCAGCGCACCTGCAGAGCATCTGGACCATCAGCTTCACCGAGCCGTCCCGCTACAACTGGATGCTGCAGTACTACCTGCGATGGCATGGTGTGGCCCTGAGCTGGGTGGGTACAGGGCGCCTGATCTTCACCCTGAGCATGGACGAGGCGGCGTTCGACGAGGTGATCCGGCGCTTTGTGAGGGCCGGTCGCGACATGCAGGCCCATGGCTGGTGGATGGGCCCGGCTGGATTGAGCAACAAAGCCATCCGCCGCCAGGTCCTGCGCGAACTGCTTCGCGCACGATTCGGCATATGAGCGTGGCGGGCGCGGGTGCGGGTCTCTGTCCGGATCAGTGCGAGCGCCCGGGGGCCGGGTCCAGCAGTTCGCCCCGCAGCAGATGCAGGGGCGCCCTGTGGTAGAGCATGATGTCGTGGAACGGATCGGTCAGGATCTTGGTGGCCCAGACCACGCCGGTGCGCAGGTCCTTGAGCACCCACAGCTGTACAACACGAAAGAGCAGGCCGCCGATACCCAGCATCAGCCAGGCAGCGCCCACCTGGCGGATGTAGCTGCCCAGGTCATCGTGTGGTTCGAGCAGGCCGAAGGCGCCGGGGGCAAATGCCAGCCCCAGGGGAATGGCGGCCCACAGCGCCATCAGGACCACCTTGCGCTGCAGGTTGTAGCCCACCTTGATGGCCTCCTTGTGCTCGTGGGTGGCCTGGTTGACGTGGTCGTAGCCTTTGGGCTCGAAGAAGAAGTGGCCCGCCTGGCGCGACGTCATCGACACCAGCCATGCGATCAGCGCCGACACCACCGGATCGATCAGCAGCCAGGCGTAGGCCACCACGAAGCTGATGGCACTGATCAGGTGCAGGGCCTGGTTGATGCGGCTGTGGTGGTAGTAGCGGTGGTCGTCCCAGCGCTGCGTGGCAAGTTCCTGGAAAAAGCGGTTCACTTCATCTCCTTGTCGGATCAACGGAAGGTGGCAGGGGGGCGCGTGCCCCGGCGCATATTGCGTCGATCCGATGAAAGGGTCGTGACAGACGTACCTCACCCCGATGACGGCATGTGTCAGCCACGAAAGGTCCGCATACTGTCATCAGATTGTTGTCTGGCACGAAGAGACTGTGGGTATGAATCCAGACACCACGGCCGACATCGTGCTGCAGGACCTGCCTGCCCATCAGCCACGCCTGAAGCTGGCCGTGGTGACCGAGACCTGGCCACCCGAGGTCAACGGGGTGGCCCTGACCCTGGCACGCCTGGTGCAGACCCTGTGTGAGCGGGGACATCGTGTGCAACTGGTGCGACCGCGGCAGATGCGCGACGCGGCGGAGGCGCAGTCCATGGGGCTGGAGGAAAAGCTGATGCGGGGCATGCCGATACCGCGGTATCCGCAGCTTAAGCTGGGCATGCCGGCGCGAAGGGTTCTTGTCCAGAGCTGGACCTACCAGCGGCCGGACCTGATCCACATTGCCACTGAGGGGCCGCTGGGCTGGTCGGCCTTGCAGGCCGCGCGGCGCCTGCGCATTCCGGTCAGTTCCGACTTCCGTACCAATTTCCACCAGTACAGCAGTCACTACGGCCTGGGATGGCTGAAGAAGCCGATCGCGGCCTACCTGCGGCGTTTTCATAACCAGACGGGCTTGACCATGGCGCCGACGCGCGCCCTGGCGGCCGAGTTGATCAACCAGGGCTACGAGCGCGTGCGCGTCATAGGCCGCGGGATCGACACGGGCCTGTTTCATCCGGGCCGACGGGATGCTTCCCTGCGGCAGCGGTGGCAGGCACAAGAAGGGGACACCGTGGTCCTGGCCGTCGGCCGTCTGGCGGCAGAGAAGAACCTCGACCTGGTGGTGCGTGCGTTCGAAGCCATGCACCAGTCCAATAGCCGAACGCGGCTGGTCTTTGCCGGCGATGGCCCGATGCGCGCAACGCTGGAGAAGCGCTGCCCCCAAGCCACGTTCATGGGGCAATGCACCCATGCGCAACTGGCCGTCTGCTACGCCAGTGCCGACCTCTTGCTGTTTCCGAGCCTGACGGAGACGTTTGGCAATGTGACCCTGGAAGCCATGGCCAGTGGCCTGCCGGTCCTGGCCTTCGACGTGGCGGCCGCGGCCGAGTGGGTCCGCCATGGCGTCGATGGATGGCTCGTCAGGGCAGGGCAGGAGGACGATTACATCGCCCAGGCCACGGCATTGGCGGGCCACGTGGAGCCGTTGCGGATGGCCGGCGTCCTGGCCAGCCAGCGGGTCGCGTCGCAGGACTGGCAGCGACTCGCGGTCCAGGTCGAGGGCCTGTGGGCCGAGTTGCTGGCCAGCCCGCTGCCCCACGTCCGTGGCCTGCCGGTCCTGGCTACCTGACCGGCTTCCTTCGTGATTCATCGCTGAAAAAGGAGGGCGGATGATCCGCCCTTGCCTCGTATGCCGCCGGAGCGGGTCCGGGACCCGCTATCCGGCTGGCCTGCGTCAGGCTCCGATCACGCCCCCGTCGTTGCGGCGAACGACCACGGTCGACGAGCGCGGGCGACCGGCGTCGGCACGGTTGGCCGGCGGGTTGGTCTGGCTGGCGGGCCAGATCGAGAAAGCGGTCGGGTCACGTGCGGTGTCATCGTCGGTGGCGTAGTGCGCTGGCCGGTTCGGGTGCGAACCCACCTCGCCCGGGTGCTGCACGTTCACGAACAGGGTCTTGCGATCGGGCGAGAAGGCCAGGCCGGTGATCTCACAACCCGACGGGCCCACCAGGAAGCGGCGGACCTCACCGGTCTCCACGTCGGCGGCCAGCATCTGGTTGTTGCCCTGTCCAAGGAAGTTGCCCGTGTTGGCGAACGAGCCGTCGGTCTGGATCCACAGGCGGCCGGCGCTGTCGAATTTCAGACCGTCGGGCGAGTTGAACATGTTCTCCGGCGTGATGTTCGGGGTGCCCGAACGCGGGTCGGTCCGGTCGGGGAAGGCCACCGGATTGCCGGCCAGCAGGAAGATATCCCAGGTGAACGTGAGCGACTTGGGATCGCCTTTGGCTTCGCTCCAGCGCAGGATGTGGCCCCAGGCATTGGACGCGCGCGGGTTGGCCTCGTCGACCGGGAAGCTGCCGCCCCGGGCCGTGTTGTTGGTCAGCGAAACGTAGACGTCGCCCAGCTTCTTCGGATGGGCGGAGATCCACTCGGGGCGATCCATCCGGGTGGCACCGACGAAGTCGGCGGCCATGCGGGTGCGGATCAGGATGTCGGCCTGGTCGGCAAAGCCGTTCTCGACCGTCAGGCCGTTCTGGCCGTGCACCAGGGCGATCCACTCGCCCGTGCCCTGGCCGTCACCCTCGACCTCGCCGACGGCAAACCTGGCGACATACAGCGTACCGCTGTCCAGGATGTCGCGGTTCTTGCCATGGTTGCCGGGCACCATCTTGCGGTCGCAGACAAACTTGTAGATGTAGTCGCCGCGCTCGTCGTCGCCCGAATAGGCCACCACCGTCTTGTCCTTGCCGACCACGATCTCGATGTTCTCGTGCTTGAAGCGGCCCAGGGCGGTGCGCTTCTTGGGCGTGCTGGTCGGGTCGAACGGATCGATCTCGACAACCCAGTGGAAGCGGTTGGCTTCGTTGGGGTTGGCGTTGAGGTCAAAGCGCGGATCCTGGGTGTGCCACATGTAGCCGAAGCCCGACTGGGCATAGCCATACCGTGCCTCTGCCGGTGTGCGGGTGCGGTCACCGTTCCAGCCGAAGTAGCCGTTCGAGTTCTCTTCGCAGGTCAGGTAGGTGCCCCACGGTGTCTGGCCATTGGCGCAGTTGTTCAGCGTGCCCAGCACTTCGGTGCCGGTCGGGTCGGCATCGGTCTTGAGGGCGTCGGCGCCGCGCGCGGGACCGGTGACTTCCATCGGTGTGTAACCGGTGATGCGGCGGTTGTAGCGGGAGCCCTTGATGTATTTCCACTGGCCGTTCTTCTGGCGGCGAACTTCCATCACGCTGACACCATGGCCGGCGAGCGCCTTCTTGACCTTTTCGAAGGTAAAGGGTTCAAACCACTGGCCAGCACCGGCGGCCAGTTCGGGGGCGTAGTAGTACTCGGGGTTGATGTATTCGTGATTCAGGACCAGCAGGCCCTGGTCGCTGCTGGCCTTGCCCTTGACGGTGAAGGGGAAGAAGCTCATGCCGTCGTGGTTGTCGCCGACCTGCAACTCGGCCTCCTGCCAGGTTTCGCTGGCGTCGCCACGGAAGTCCGGGCTGTTGGCGAACAGCGGGTCGCCCCAGCTGTGGAGAATCTCGGCGGTGTAGCCTTCGGGCACGGTGATCACATCGTTCCCGTTGACCGGAACGGCCTGGAACCCCAGCATGGTCTCGGAAACTTTTTTGCTGGAGGCTTTGCCGCTGGTCAGGGCGCCGTTGCCCAGGGCTTCCTGCAGTTCGCCACCACCGCAGGCCGTCAGGCCGCCGAGGAAGGGAAGGGCGGCGACGCCCAGGCCCGTCTTGAGCAGGCGGCGGCGCTGCGGGTCTCGTGCGATGGCCTGGTCGACCAGTTCGGTCAGCGAAGGGTTTCTGGAAGGGTTGGACGTACCGTCGTCATCGCGGATGGACTGAGCCATGAAAGCTACTCCTGTGTTGGAAAAATCAAAGACCAACGCAGTGTCGGCAAGCCAGATGACGGTTTCGTGAAGACTTTGGTCTACAGTTGCATCGGCCCTGCCTTGGCCGATGGACGGTCGGACGCTCGGGCGTCAGGCGTCAGGCGTCAGGCGTCAGGCGTTGTCCGATGACGCGGAAGCGTCGTCGGCAGCCGGTGTATCGGCGTCAAAGCTGTCCCGGAACGTGAAGTAGACCGAGGTGTGGAACATGGCCGCCATCAGCAGTACGGCCGGGTAGAGGACCATGGCCAGGCCCGCTGATCCGCCCATCAGGGATGCCAGGAAGCTGGTGGCCAGCCCGCCCAGCAGAAACACGCCCAGCCAGCCGGCGCCGTACACCAGCATGGCGCCTTTGTTGCGCCAGCAGGCCAGGGCGCTGAAGAACAGGCTCTTGACGGGCGGGACGCCGTGCCAGTGCACCAGTGCCGGTGCATGCCAGAAAGCCATCAGCACGGGCACGTAGAGCAACATCATCACCACCATGTCCGGACCGAACATGGCCTGTCGCAGCATCTCGGGCGTGACTTCCGCATCGGCGCCCACGGCAGGCGCGTCTCCCGGGCCGACCAGCATGGCAGCGCCCATGAGCAGGGCCACGATCACCGCGTAGATCACGCCCAGTACCAGCATGGGCTTCGACTTGTCCAGGCCACCGCGAAAGGCGGTGACCAGCAGTGCCGGCATGGGAAACCGGCCTTCGTGGGCTTCCCGGCTGGCAGCCATGAGCCCGATGGTGGCCGAAGGAACGAGGACGATGGCCGCGACCGAACCGATGACGGGAATCACGGACAGCACCGACACCACGGCCATGAACATGAAGAACAGGCCGGCCATGGCCAGTGGCTGGCGCATGAACGTGCGTGCGCCCAGCCTGACCCAGACGAGTCCTTGCGCGGCCGGTACGAGGCGCAGCCTCATGCCGTCGCCATCACTTGCGGACCCTTTGCCGGCTCCGGCTGTATGGCCAGCGGCAGGCGGGCGCGCAGGACGCGCTCGAAGTGGCCGGGGTCGTGGGCCTGGAGCATGCTGGCCTCACGCGGCAGATGCAGGTCCCACAGGCGCGAGATCCAGAAACGCAGGGCACCTGCACGCAGCATGGCCGGCAGGAGCTGGTGCTCGGCGGCTGTCAGCGGCCGGACGGATTCGTAGGCGTCCATGAACGCTGCAGCCAGGTCGGGCCGGGGTTGGCCGTCGATGGCTGGTTCACCATGCTGGACGCACCAGTCGTTGAGGCACACCGCAATATCGAACAGAAAGCTGTCGAACCCTGCAAAGTAGAAATCGAAGATGCCGGTCAGCTCTTCGCCGTCGAACATGGCGTTGTCGCGGAACAGGTCGGCGTGGATCGGGCCCCGCGGCAGAGCCAGCCAGGCCGATGTCGAGGCCACGTGGTTCTGGTAGGCCAGTTCACTGCGGATAAGGCGATCCTGGGCGTCGTCCAGGAAGGGCAGGACCACCGGCACCGTCTCGTTCCACCAGGCCAGTCCGCGCAGGTTGTCCTGACGCAGGTTGAAATCCTCGCCGGCCAGGTGCATGCGTGCCAGCATGGCGCCCATGGCCCTGCAGTGGGGAGCCTGTGGCTGTAACTGGCTGCGTCCGCGCAGGCGTGCCACCACGGCGGCCGGCTTGCCCTGGATGCGGTGAAGTACCTCGCCCGAGGCCGTGGCGGCCGGGTCCGGCACCGGAATGCCTCGTGCCGCCAGGTGCTGCATCAGGCGCAGGTAGAACGGCAACTGCTCGAAGCTCAGGCGCTCGAAGACCGTCAGCACATGTTGCCGTGTGCGGCCTTCGTGCTCGCTGGTGACGAAGTAGTTGGTGTTCTCGATGCCGCCCTGGATGCCGTTGAGCTCGGTCAGGTCGCCCAGGTTCAGTTCATGCAGCAGGGCTGCGGCTTCCTCGAAGCGGACTTCGGTGTAGACGGCCATGGGCTGGCCTGGTCAGAACTTGAACAGGCGCCAGCTGCTGCGCCCGGCATTGCCGGTGCTGCGTGATGCGCCGCTCTGGTCCGCCGGACCCTGGCGGGTGCCGATCTGGTAGGCGGGTGCCCCGGTCTTGGGCTGGACCTCGATGCGCTGGGTCTGTCCGGCCACGCGCAGTTCGTCGACGCGGGACAGGGCATCTTCGTGGGTAATGCGCTCGATGCGGTCCGACGGCTCGCCGGATGCTGGCGCCGCATCCGCAGGACCTGCATCGGGAGCCTGTGCCAGGCCGGCACCGTGAATGCCCATGACCAGGCAGGCCAGGACTGCTGAAAGGAAGTTTGCGCGCATCTGTCTATTGTAGGCAAATCCCTGTCCGCAGGGCGGGACAGGCCTGCCCGAAATCCCCCACAATCGCGGCATGTCCGATGCTGCTTCCACTCTGTTGCTGGTCGATGGGTCCAGCTACCTGTACCGCGCCTTTCACGCCATGCCCGACCTGCGGGCCGTCCCCGGCGATCCGGCCAGTCCCGCCACCGGTGCCATCCGGGGCATGATCAACATGATGCAGAGCCTGCGCAAAGATGTGCCGGCCGCCTATGTGGCCTGCGTGTTCGATGCGTCTGGACCGACGTTCCGGGACGAGCTCTATCCCGCCTACAAGGCGCAGCGCAGTCCCATGCCCGACGACCTGCGCGCGCAGATCCCGCCGATTCACGAAGTCGTGCGTCTGCTGGGCTGGCCGGTGCTGGACGTGCCGGGCGTGGAGGCGGACGACGTGATCGGCACCCTCGCCGCCGCGGGTGCCGCGCAAGGCCTGAAGGTCATTGTCAGCAGTGGCGACAAGGACCTGGCGCAACTGGTCAACGAGCACATCACCATCATCGACACCATGAGCGGCAAGCGCCGTGACCTGGCCGGTGTCGAAGCCGAGTTCGGCGTCCCGGCCAGCCTGATGGTGGATTACCAGACCCTGGTGGGCGACGCGGTCGACAACGTGCCCGGGGTCGAAAAGGTCGGCCCCAAGACGGCCGCGAAGTGGCTGCTGGAGTACGGGTCGCTGGACGGCGTGGTTGCCCAGGCCGACAAGATCAAGGGGGTGGCCGGCGAGAACTTGCGCAAGGCGCTGCCCTGGTTGCCCACAGGCCGGCAGCTGCTGACGATCCGGACCGACTGCGATCTCGACGGCTGGGTGCCCGGCCTGCCGTCGCTGGAGGCCGTGCGCGCCGGAGAGCCGGACGATGAGGCCCTCAAGACGTTCTACGAGCGCTACGGCTTTCGCACGCTTGCAGCCAAGGCGGTGGCCAGCGCCCCGACACCTGCCGCGGCGCCGGGCCTGTTCGACGATCCGGAGCCTGCGCCTCTGGCAGTCGCGCGCGAGTGCAGCTACCGGACCATTCTGGATCGCGATGACCTGCAGGACTGGGTCCGGCGCCTGGAGGCGGCCGACCTGGCGGCGCTGGATACGGAAACCACCTCGCTGGACGAGATGCAGGCACGCATCGTGGGCATCAGCTTCTGTATCGAACCAGGCGAGGCGGCCTACGTTCCGGTCGGGCATACAGGACCCGATGCGCCTGCCCAGCTGCCGCTGGACGAGGTCCTGGATGCCCTGCGCCCCTGGCTCGAAAATCCGACCTGTCCCAAGCTGGGCCAGCACGTCAAGTACGACCGGCATGTGTTTGCCAACCATGGGGTCGAGGTGAGGGGGTACCGCCACGACACCATGCTCCAGAGCTATGTGCTGGAGGTCCACAAACCGCACAACCTGGCCAGCCTGGCCGAGCGCCATGCCGGTCTCAAGGGCATCAGCTACGAAGATCTGTGTGGCAAAGGGGCGCACCAGATTCCCTTTGCCCAGGTCGAAGTGCCCAAGGCCAGCGCGTATTCGTGCGAAGACAGCGACCAGACCCTGGTCGTCCACCAGTTGCTGTGGCCCCGGCTGCAGGCCGAAGACGGCCTGCGCCGGATTTACGAGCTGGAGATCGAAAGCAGTGAGGCGCTGTTTCGCATCGAGCGCAACGGCGTCCGGATCGATGCCGCGACCCTGTCCGCGCAAAGCCATGAACTGGGGCAGCGCATCGTGGCGCTGGAGCAGGAGGCCTATGCCATTGCCGGCCAGCCGTTCAACCTGAGCAGCCCGAAGCAGCTGGGCGAGATCTTTTTTGACAAGCTGGGCCTGCCGGTCATCAAGAAGACGGCCACCGGGGCACGGAGCACCGACGAGGAGGTGCTCGAGAAACTGGCAGAAGACTATCCGCTGCCCGCCCGCATCCTCGAGCACCGCAGCCTGACCAAGCTCAAGGGTACCTACACGGACAAGCTGGCCCAGATGGCCGATCCGCGCACGGGACGGGTTCATACACACTACGCCCAGGCCGTTGCCGTGACCGGGCGGCTGTCGAGCAACGACCCCAACCTGCAGAACATTCCCATTCGGACGCCCGAGGGGCGGCGCGTGCGCGAGGCGTTCGTGGCGCCCGCCGGCTGCCAGATTGCCAGTGCCGACTACTCGCAGATCGAGCTGCGCATCATGGCCCACCTCAGTGACGATGCCGCATTGCTGCGCGCCTTCCACGAAGGCCAGGATGTCCACCGCGCCACCGCGGCCGAGGTGTTCGGGCTGGAGCCGGCCCAGGTCAGCAGCGAGCAGCGTCGCTATGCCAAGGTGATCAACTTCGGGCTCATCTACGGCATGAGTGCCTTCGGCCTGGCCAAGGCCCTGGGCATCGACAACACAGCGGCAAAGAACTACATCACCCGCTATTTCGATCGGTTCGAGGGCGTCAAGCGATACATGGACGAAACCCGCGCGCAGGCCAAGGCGCAGGGCTATGTCGAGACCGTGTTCGGCCGGCGCCTCTACCTGCCCGAGATCAACAGCCCCAACGGTCCGCGGCGCGGCGCGGCCGAGCGGGCCGCCATCAATGCGCCCATGCAGGGCACGGCGGCCGACCTGATCAAGATGAGCATGGTGGCCGTGCAGAACGCGCTGGACCAGCAGGGACGGGACACGAAAATGATCATGCAGGTGCACGACGAACTGGTGTTCGAGGTGCCCGATGGCGAGGTCGACTGGCTGCGGGCAGAGATTCCGCGCCTGATGGCCGGCGTGGCGCAGCTGAAGGTGCCCCTGCTGGCCGAGGTGGGCGTGGGCCCGAACTGGGAGAGGGCGCACTGAGTGTGCCGGTTCGGGCGCGCTGCCCGGTCGGTGGCCGCGCAAGCGGCGTTCTGAACTTCCGGGCGGCTTTCAGGTCAGCCCATCTTTCCACCCCTCACAGGAGACGACAGCCATGCTCAACGAATCGCTGACCCAGGACCTCTCCGCGCTGCTGCCCGGGCAGGCCACCGAGGCGGGCACCACCCGCCGTACCGCGCTCAAGGCGGCGCTGGGAGCCGGTTATGCCGCCTCGGTGATGCCGGTTATGGCGCAGACCGCCGTCAAGACAACGTCCGATGGCCTGACGGTGGGCGAGGTGACGATTGATGTGAATGGCTTTGCCATGCCGGTCTACCGGGCGGCGCCGGCGGGCAAAACCGGTCTGCCGGTCGTTCTGGTGCTCTCGGAGATTTTTGGCGTTCATGAGTATGTCGCCGACACGGCCCGCCGGTTCGCCCATGCCGGTTATCTGGCCCTGGCGCCCGAACTGTTCGTCCGGCAGGGTGATGCCCAGAGCTACGGTGAACTGGCCAAGCTGATCGCCGAGGTCATCTCCAGGGTGCCCGACCAGCAGGTTCTGGACGACCTGGATGCGACCGTGAAGTGGGCCGCCGCCAATGGGGGCGACACCCGCCGGCTGGGGGTGACCGGCTTTTGCTGGGGCGGTCGCCAGACCTGGCTGTATGCAGCGCACAACCCGGCCGTGAAGGCCGCCGTGGCATGGTATGGCCGCCTGATTGGCGCCCAGACCCCACTGACACCCCGGCATCCGGTCGATGTCGCGGCTCGACTGAACGGTCCGGTTCTCGGGCTGTACGGCGCCGAGGACACCGGCATACCGCTTGACACGATTGATAAGATGAAATCCGTGCTGGCAGGTGGCAACGCATCGGCCAAGGCGTCGACCTTTGTGGTCTATCCGGGAGCCCCGCACGCGTTTCATGCCGATTACCGGCCCAGCTACCGCAAGGAAGCGGCCGAGGACGGATGGAAGCGGGCGCTGGCCTGGTTCCGGCAGCACGGCGTGGCCTGATTCAGGTTCCGCGCCAGAGAATGGGGGGGTCGCCGGCGGCGGCCCCTTTTTTGTGTGAACGCACGGTGCATCTTTCCGAGTGAGTTTCTGACATGACCCTGATTGCAATCCTGATCGGAACGGTGGCGGCCGGTGTCGGCAGTGTCTGGCTGGCCGCCTTGCTGAGCCTGGCGATGCTGGCGCGCTTCACCCAGCACATGCTCAGCCTGGCAGCCGGTGCACTCCTGGCCGCCGCTTTCATGCACCTGCTGCCCGAGGCTTTCGAGAGTGCGGCGGACGCACACGAACTGTTTGCGTT
Organism: Burkholderiaceae bacterium; assembly: GCA_041396505.1. Lineage (GTDB taxonomy): Bacteria > Pseudomonadota > Gammaproteobacteria > Burkholderiales > Burkholderiaceae_C > Hydrogenophaga. The sequence continues at coordinate 113,747 of JAWKYL010000008.1, read as the reverse complement.
GTTGCTGGCCGGCCTGGTTTTCTTCTTTTTGCTGGACAAGGCCGAACTGTGGCACCACGGGCACGAACACCACCATGAAGGGCAACCGCATGCCCATCATCACCACCATGACCACGCGGACGGCCGTGGCTCTGGCGGCTGGGCACTGCTGGCCGGTGACAGTGTGCATGCGTTCGGCGACGGCATCCTGATCGCCTCGGCCTTCATGGCCGACCTTCGCCTGGGCGTTGTGACCGCACTGGCCGTGCTGGCCCACGAAGTGCCGCACCACATGGGCGATCTGGTGGTGCTGCGCCAGACAACGGGGACTTCGCGCAGTGCCCTGCTGAAGGTGTCACTGGCGGGCACCGTGACGGCCCTGGGCGGACTGGTCGGCTACGTGCTGCTCAATCAGCTGGACGATGTTCTGCCCTATTTCCTGGTGGCGGCCTCCAGCAGCTTTGTCTACGTGGCCCTGGCCGACCTGATCCCGCAACTGCAAAAACGCCTGAGCCTTCGGCAGACCGCCGCGCAGGTGGTCTGGCTGATGGTGGGCATTCTCCTGGTCGTCTTTGTCAATGGCATGGCACACCACAGCCATTGACAGCCCGACGGGTAGGTCGTCCTGCCCTTGTCAGGCGCTTTCATTGCCAAAGCTGAATCGGAACGTGGCGCCCTGGCCGATGGCGCCTTCTCCCCGGATCTGGCCGCCGTGCCGCTCGACAATCCGGCGCACTGTGGCCAGGCCAATGCCCGATCCTTCGAACTCGGCGCTGGTGTGCAGACGGGTGAACGGCTTGAACAGGCGGTCAGCCCGCGCCATATCGAAACCTGCCCCGTTGTCCCGAACGTGGAACAGGTTCATGCCGGTGTCCTGATCCTTGCTTGCGCCGAATTCGATTCGGGCCCCGGCGGTGTTCCGGCTGTACTTCCAGGCGTTGCCGATCAGGTTTTCCAGCACGATGTGCGCCATACGTGGGTCACAATTGGCCCGCACATCGGGCTGGATGCTCACCTCCACCTCCCGGGTCGGGTCGCGGTCGCGCTCACGACGCACCACGTCCTTGGCCAGTTCGCTCAGGTTCACGTCGGTTCGCTGCAACTGCCCCTGACTGACGCGGGCCAGTGCCAGCAGGTCGTTGATCAAGCCGTTCATGCGGTTCACGGATCCCTGAATGCGCCCGATCAGCTCGTCGTCGTCCTCGGTCGTGCGTCCTTCGAGCTGTTCCTGAAGCAGGTGCATGAAGCCATCGATGGCGCGCAGCGGCGACTTGAGATCGTGCGATACGGAATACGAGAAACTCTCCAGTTCCTGGTTCAGGTACTGCAACTGCTCGGTACGTTCATGCACCCGCTGTTCCAGCGTCGCCTGCAACCGGAGAATTTCCCGGTCCCGCTGCAGGCGCAACAGTTCGGCATTGCAGCGGCTGGCGAAGATCTGCAGCAAGGCACGGGTCTCGTCGTCGAGTGCGACCGGTTCGCTCCAGACCACCGCCAGCAGGCCGATGGGGGATCCGTCGGCATCCCGCAGCGCAACGCCGGCCATCGAGTTGATGCGATCCGGATGGAATGGTGGCGTGCTCTGGACCAGCTGACGGCTGCCCAGGTCCAGCGCGACGATGTCGTCGATGGCCAGCAGGCGGCTGTACGTGGTGTGCGCGAGCGGCAACTGGCGATTGGGTTGTAGTCCCTGTTCGGTCATCAGGGCCAGCGTGGCCACCTCGTTGTGACCGGTCAGCTCTGCAACGACCACGCCCTCGGCCCCGATACCGGCGGCCAGGTGCTCGGCCAGTGACAGGAAGAACGCTTCGCCCGTATGTGAAGACACGCCTTCGGCCAGGTTGATCAGCGTTTGCTGCCGCCGGCGCTCGGCGGCCACATTCATCGTGAACGACAGGGCGCATGACTCGCCTTCAATTTCGATGATCTCGGCCCAGACCTTGACCGGAACGATGTCACCGCGCTTGCTGCGCATGCGGGTCGCGAACCCTTGCAGCTGTCCGTCGCGGCGCAGGTTCTGCACGTATTCGTCCCGGTCGGCCTGCTCCACCCAGACGCCTGAAGCCATTGAAGAGCGCCCACGCAGGTCGTCGGGCGCCCATCCGATGACGCGTTCGTTGGCCGGGTTGACCTCGATCACCAGGCCGTCCGAGAGGCGGGTGATGGTCATGCCCAGGGGGCTGAAGTTGAATGCCTTGGAGAAGCGCTCCTCCGATAGATGCAGCGCCTTGCGTGAAGCTTCTTCGGCCGTCATGTCCAGAGCCATGATGGTCAGCAGCCGCTCGTGGGCCTGCGCCACGATGCTGGCCGACACCAGGGCGTCGATTTCGCTGCCATCCTGGCAACGCAAGCGGGCGCGCAGTTGCCGGACCTCGCCGTGCGCCCTCAGGGCTGCGCGAAACGCGAGGTGCTCGGATGGGTCGACCCAGAACTCGGGCGATTCACGATTGACCAGCTTGTCGGCGGTGTAGCCGAAGAGGCGTTCGAAGGCCGCATTGGCATTGGCTACGCGCCGGGTGTCGAGGTCGATCACCAGGGTCGCGGCCGGGTTGCTCTCGAACAGCGACTTGAAACGTGTACGGCTCGCCCGCATGTCCTGTCCGGCCATCACGGCAACCTGATACGCATCGCGCTGGCGACGAAAGGCGTCGAGCAGCCGGAACCGGCTGAACAGCACGCACACCAGAATGGCAGCAGCGCAGGCGGCGTGCAGTATCCACACGGCCCAGTCGACCGGGGGCAGATTCGGCTGGAGTGCCCCGATCTGCTCCAGATGGTTGAGCACGCCCAGGCTGAACAGGACTGTCACGGCTGCAACAGCGACACCGGCACGGGACAGGAAGGTGCTGGCCAGCACCAGGGTGGTCAGCAGGGCCGAGCTGCCACCGCTGCGCACGGAGCCTTGCGAAACAATGGCGCCCAGCGAACCCAGCGCCAGCACCAGTGTCAGCGGATAAGCGACCCAGGCGTGCCATCGCGTCCGGTACAGCAGCCAGAGCACCCAGAGACCGACCGACATGCAGGCGGCCACGATGGCGGTTGCATTCCATCCGTCGCGCCAGAAGATCGCCAGGGTCGTCAGCGGTGTGGCCACCGCGGTCATCAGAAGGACTGCCTTGAGGGCCTGGTCCCGGTGCTGGCCCAGCTCGACCGAATCGGTGCCGGGTGCGTCGAGTGTGGATGCCATGTCGTCGTTCATCACTGGCCTCCGGCCATCGTTGATACCTGGCGGGTGGCAAGGGCTCCACCCGGCGGGGTGGCGCCCGAATCGGTCCCGAAACTGAACCGGAATTCGGCACCATGGCCCGATTCGGAGTGGCCGCATACCTGGCCACCATGCCGTTCGACAATGCGGCGCACCGTGGCCAGGCCGATGCCGGTGCCCTCGAACTGACTGGGCAGATGCAGGCGCTGGAACGGCTTGAACAGTTTGTCTGCAAAAGCAATGTCGAACCCGACGCCGTTGTCCCGTACAAACAGTTCGGCGCCTTCGCCGCGTCCCACTTCGATGATGGCCGGATTGCGCTCCCTGCTGTATTTGAGGGCATTGCCCAGCAGGTTTTCCAGGGCAATCCGCGCCAGCCTGGGATCGCATGACACGTACAGTTCCGGTGCGATGACGCGCTGGATGGTTCGATCGGGACGGCGCTGCTGCTCCTGGTCGAGAATGTCGTGAACCAGGAGGGACAGGTTGACGGTCTCGCGTGCGAGCGGTCCCTGGCTCACCCGCGCCAATGCCAGCAGGTCGGCGATGAGGGAGGACATGCGCGAGGTCGCCGCCACAATGCGGCCCATCATGGCCGCCTCGTCCGGGCTCATGCGATCGGCCAGCTGTTCGCCCAGCAGGCGCGTGAATCCGTCGATCGAGCGCAAGGGGGACTTCAGGTCATGCGATACCGAATAGGCGAAAGAATCAAGCTCGGCATTGAGCTTCTTCAGGTCGGCCGTCCGCTCCTGGACGCGGTATTCCAGAGAAGCGTTCAGCGCCTGCACCTCACGTTCGCGCTGCAGGCGCAGCAATTCGGCATTGGCACGCCCGGCAAAGATCGACATCATGGCCCATGAATCGGGCTCCAGGCGTATGGGACGTCGCCAGAAGATGTTGATGACCCCCAGTGGCAGGGCCGTGGCGTCCTGCAACCGTTGACCCACGTAGGCCTTGAAGCCTTCCCTGACCAGCGGCTCATGGGAGGCAAACTGCTGGTCCAGCGCGTCGGGAAACACGCACAGTTCGCGCTGGATCATGGCCGCCTCGCAAGGGGTTCCCGGGAGTTCATAGTCGAAATTGGGCACCGGCCGGCCGTCCAGCCACACGGCCAGTGTCCGCATCCTGCCGTCGGGCAGTCGCTCGGCCACCGACGCCATGTCCGCTTCCAGCAGTTTGACCATGTGCATGGTCAGCGACGCAAAGACATCCTGCGCCGAGGTGCCGGACATGCCGCGTGCCAGCTTGAGCAACTGCTGCTCGCGTCGCTTCTCCTCGGTCACGTCGACGGTGCAGGCCAGGATGCAGGGTTCGTTGTCGATGTCGATCAGTTCAGCCCAGAGGCGGGCCTGGCACAGGCTGCCATCCTTGTGGCGCATGACCGTGTCATAGCCGTGGACGCGCCCCGCGTGCCTGAGCAGTGCAACGAAGGCGTCCCGGTCATTCTGGGTCAGCCAGGTGCCCACCTCGACCGACGTCCGCCCCACGACCTCCTGCGGCGCAAGCCCCTGGACCCGGTCCTCGACCTCGTTGACCTCGATGAACGAACCGTCCGACAGGCGCGAGATGGTCATCTTCAACGGGCTGAAGTTGAACGCCTTGGCAAACCGTTCGCGGGAACGGTGCAGCTCGTCAAGCACCCGGCGTTGCTCGGTGACGTCGATCAGGGTGCTGATCACCAGCCTGTCGTTTTCTTCATCGCTCAGCTCGCTGGACAGCAGCACCTGGCAGGTCTGGCCATCGGACCGGATGGCCTGCATTTCGTAATGCATGATGCGCCGCTGCTTGAGCAGATGGCGGGCATGTTCCTTCCGCACGTTCGGGTCGGCCCAGAAGAAATGGTCGGTGCGACCGAGCATCTGTTCGCTCGTGTAGCCGTATGCCCTTTCGAACGCGGGATTGACGTCCAGGATGACGCCGCTGATGGCCGATTGCACCACCATCGGGCTCGGACTGCCGTGAAACATCCGCCTGAAGCGGCGGATGAGCCGGTCACGTTCCTGCTCCGTCTGGCGTCGTCTGTGCAGTTCCTGGCGCGTCTGTCCGTGCGCCGATTCCAGGCTGCGGCGCGCATGGAAGATCATGATCGCCATGGACGTCATCGTGGTCGCATGCACCAGCCAGACGGCGAATCCGGCATCCATCTGGGGGGTGCGAAGCAGGCCACGGCCCTCGGCGAAGATCAGCACACCGAGGCCGCCAATGCCTGTCAGGACGGTGGCCAGCAAGGCGCGCGGTCCGACGAAGAGCCCGGCAACCACGACCAGGGCCGTCAGCAGGACGGTACCGGCCGAGCGGACCGAGCCGAAGGCCACGATCGATATGAAGGCGGCGGCCATGACCGTGGCGACGAAGATGTGCGGCACCAGGTCGGAGCGATTGCGCCGCACCAGCAGTGCGCAAGTCCAGGTGGCCGCTGCGATCAGGGCCGGTGCCACGGCATTGCTGCGGTAATGCGAGGTCAGGAACAGCAGCAGCGCGACCAGCGTGGCCGCGATGGCCACCACAAGCGAGACGATACCCAGAGTGGCATTCCGCCGGGCTGCATCGGCGGCGGATTGATCGTCAGTGGACAGGGTCGCAGGCACGGTCAGCGGTAAAGGGGCTCCGATGCGGAAGGTGAGGTTTGCATTGCATCGGCAGGGATCGACGGATTTCTCTGCATATCGGCGTCGGGCGCCTCAACTTGACCTTGCGACCGGCAGATCGGGCGTGCGGCACCATTCGCTCCAGCTGCCAGGGAATAGCGTCCCTCGGCCCAGGCCGGCCACCTCCATGGCCAGCAGATTGGGCAGGGCCGTGACGCCGCTGCCGCAATGGTGCACCACGCAGGCCGGGTCGCGTCCTGCCAGCAGGCCGAGGAATTCCTCTTTCAGCTGCGCCTGCGGCTTGAATCGTCCGTCCGGCAGGAAGTTGTCCTGGAAGGGCCGGTTCAGTGCACCGGGTATGTGGCCGGCCACCGGGTCCAGTGGCTCCACATCACCACGAAAACGGGGTGTGGCCCTAGCATCCAGCAGGATCTGGGTGGGTGAGCCCAGGTCCCGGGCAACCTCGCCGGCCGAGCGTGCAGTGACCGTCGGTGCGGACAGCGGATAGGGGGTGGACATGTCCAGGGCCTGCGGTGGCTGGCCCGGCACCACGGTGCCACCGGCCGCGACCCAGGCGTCAACGCCACCGTCCAGCACGGCCACCGATTCATGACCACACCATTTGAGCATCCACCACAGCCGTGTGCAGAAAGTGACGCCCCGTGATTCACAAACCACCACCTGCGTGCCGGGGCGCAGCCCTGTGCTTCCCAGCCAGGCCGCAAAGCGCTCGCGGGTGGGCAACGGATGCCGTCCGCCGCAGAACGCCTCCAGGTCGGCGCCGGCACTCAGGTCATGGTCCAGATCGGCATACCAGGCCCCCGGGATGTGACGTTTTTCGTACATGGCACGACCCAGCGACGGGTCTGCCATGTCAAAGCTGCAGTCGTAGACCTGCAGAGGCGTGCCTGCGTCCAGCAGGGAGCGCAGGTCCTGGGGAGAGATCAGTGTGGTGTGCATGGCGCCAATTGTGGGACAGCCTACCGTCCTTTGGCGATCCCGCCAAATGGATCAGGGGGATGACGTGGACGGGATCAACTGTGTTCTTCGGCCGGCGCATGCGGCACCGCCCGCTCACGCAGGGCGGTCGCCAGAATGCCGCTGACGATGATCAGGGCCATGCCAGCCCACCCGCTGAGCGGCAGCTGGTCGCCGAAGATGGTGATGCCGTAGAGGCCCGCAAACACGATGCCGGTGTAGTTCAGGTTGGCCACCACCATGGTGGCGCCGCGCGAGTAGGCGCGTGTCATGCACAACTGCCCGAAGACCGCCAGCAGTCCGATGGGCAGCAGCCACAGCACCGACGGCCAGCGCCAGGGGCTGAATCCCACAAACAGCGTGCCCAGCAGGCCGGCGATCACGGCACCGACCGAGAAATAGAAAACCGTGCGGCTCTCAGGCTCTCCGACGCGGGCCAGCGATGCCACCTGCAGGTAGGCAAACGCCGAAAAAATACCCGACAGCAGGCCCACCAGTGCACCCACCACCTGGTCCTCGTTCAGAGTGGGGCGCAGCATCAGCGCCACCCCGCCAAAGCCGGCCAGCACGGTCAGGAACAGCGGGCCCTGGCGGCGCATCGGGGTCTGGCGACTCTGCAGCAGCAATGCGCCTCCGAGCAGGAAGGTGGCGATCCAGACGCTGCTCATGTAATTGAGGGTGATGGCCGTGGCCAGCGGCAGCGCGGCAATGGCGTAGAACCACGAGGTCAGTGCGATCGTGCCGACGATACTGCGCCAGACATGCATCATCGGCACCGTGGTTGCCAGCGAGATACCGCGCGAGCGGGTGTAGGCCAGCAGGAACACCATGCCGATCACGCCACGGTAGGCGACGATCTCGAAGCTGTTGAAGTGGGCCGACGCCAGCTTGATGCAGACGCCCATGGTCGAGAAGAACAGGGCGGCCAGCAACATCCACAGGGCTTGCATCAGACTGCGCTGGGCAGAACCCGCCTGTACCACTCATGGAAGTGCTGCATGCCGTCTTCCATCGGACTTTGGTAGGGGCCCACCTCGTTGTCCCCGCGCGCCAGTAACGCCTTGCGCCCGGCATCCATGCGCTCGGCGATCTCGTCGTCCTCAATGCAGGTTTCCATGTAGGCCGCGCGCTGGGCTTCCACAAACTCACGCTCGAAGGCGGCAATTTCTTCGGGGTAGTAGAACTCCACCATGTTCAGCGTCTTGTCCGCACTGACCGGGTGCAGGGTCGAGACGGTCAGCACATGCGGGTACCACTCCACCATGATGTGGGGGTAGTAGGTCAGCCATATGGCGCCGTGTTCGGGCAAGCGGCCATTGCGGTACTGCATCAGCTGCTCGTGCCAGCGCTGGTAGACGGGGCTGCCGGAGTGGCCCAGCAGGTTCTGGACACCCACGGTCTGCACCGAGAACTCGGGCTTGAATTCCCAGCGCAGGTCATTGCAGGTGACGAAGTTGCCCAGACCCGGGTGGAAGGGCTCGACGTGGTAGTCCTCCAGATAGACCTCGATGAACGTCTTCCAGTTGTAGTTGCACTCGTGCAGCTCCACGTGGTCGAGGACCATGCCGTCGAAATTCAGCGCCGCGCGCGGACCCATGCCGGCCAGATCGGCTTCGATGTCGCGTCCGTTGTCCTCGAACAGCAGGCCATTCCACTCGCGCAGGTCGTAACGGTTGAGGTTCAGGCACGGGTCGTGCGAGAAATGCGGTGCGCCCAGCAGCGAGCCGAGCTTGCTGCCTTCGCCGCCGCTGTAGGTCCAGCGGTGCAGGGGACAGACGATATGGCCGCCCGCATGGCCTTTGCGGTTCTCGCCCAGGTTGCCGCGGCCATTGAGCATCACGGCCTGCCGATGGCGGCACACGTTGGAAACCAGTTCCACGCCCTGTGCGGTGCGCACCAGCGCACGGCCTTCCTGCTCCTGGGGCAGTGCAAAGTAGTCGCCCACGTTGGGGACGGCGTTGGTGTGCCCCACGTAGCGGGGCCCGCGCTGGAAGATCGTCTCGAGTTCCCGCTGGAACAACGCCTCGTCGAAGTAGCTGGAAACCGGAAGTTGGCTTGCGGCCTGCTGGAGCTGAAGACTCAAATCAGACATGTCGGTCCTGACCTAAAGACTCCCCCTATGAAGGGGCAGGGTGAAGCGCTTAGCGAGTGAACGATCTGCGCGGGAAGGGTGGGGTGCTGCGTCCCTCCGGGCGGATAAGGCCCGTCAGTTGGAAAAAAGAGCGGGATTGTACCCCGGAGGACGTTTTTCCTTCGGGCGTGCCGGGGAATCGGTCGGGCGGATTTCACGTTCCGGAACGTGGTTGGGCCGGTCCTGCAAGTCCTGATGCAGCGGCGTGGGGACACTTGTCCCACCAGGGCGATAAAATGAAGGTTTGCTTCAGGGCGGGGCACGTGTGGCCGTCGCCTGCTTCACCAGGGCCTTGTCGCCCCTCTTTCGCATGCCACCTGCACCGTCGTCAGCCAAGTCCAAGCGCACCACGGAGGCGTCTGCCAGCGAGGACGACCTGCCAGCGTCCTACGAAGAGGCGCTGGTCGAACTGGAGCGGCTGGTGGCCCAGCTGGATGCGGGCCAGTTGCCGCTGGACCAGTTGCTGGGCCACTACCAGCGCGGCGCCCGGCTGCTGGCGTTCTGCCGCAACCGCCTTGAGGCCGTGGAGCAGCAGATCAAGGTGCTCGAAGGCGGTGAAGTCAAACCCTGGGATCCCGAGTGACGACGATGGCCGATTTGTCCCCGACGCCGGACCAGACCGCCGCCAGGTGGCGCAGGCAGCAGCAGGATGCCGTGGAGTCGGCCCTTTCCGGCTGGGTCAGGGCCGATGCCCCGGCTGGCCTGGGCGATGCCATGCGGTACGCCGTCCTTGATGGCGGCAAGCGATTGCGGCCGCTGCTGGTGCTGGCCACCGCAGAGGCCCTGAACGGTCAGCGCGAAGCCGCCATGCGGGCCGCCTGTGCCGTGGAGCTGATTCACGCCTATTCGCTGGTCCATGACGACATGCCCTGCATGGACAACGATGTCCTGCGCCGCGGGAAGCCGACCGTGCATGTGCGCTACGGCCAGGCCCAGGCGCTGCTGGCCGGAGACGCCCTGCAGGCGCTGGCCTTCGAGTTGCTGGTGCCGGACTCGGATGAGGTTCCCGCATTCATGGCGGCCCGCCTGTGCCGGCTTCTGGCCTGTGCGGCTGGTGCGGACGGCATGGCAGGCGGTCAGGCGGTGGACCTGGCCAGTGTCGGCCTGGCGCTGGACCTGCCGGAACTGGAGTCCATGCATCGCCGCAAGACTGGCGCATTGCTGCAGGCCAGTGTCCTGATGGGCGCTGCGACCGCCCGGACCGAGCCGGACACATGGGCTCACCTGTCCCACTTCGGTGCAGCCCTCGGTCTGGCCTTCCAGGTGGTGGACGACATCCTGGACGTGACCGTCGACTCGGCCACCCTGGGCAAGACCGCGGGCAAGGATGCCGCCAGCGAGAAACCCACCTTCGTTTCACTGATGGGGCTGGACCAGGCCAAGGCCTACGCCGACCGGGTGCTGGCTCAGGCCCACGAGGCGCTGCACTTGAGCCGGATCGGCGAGAGGGCTATCCTGCACAACCTGACCGACTGGGTGGGGCGCCGGTCTTCCTGAGCGCGGCCCGCCAATCGACAAGCATTTTCATGAGCTCCCTGCTTACCCACATCGAGTCCCCGGCCGACCTGCGCCGCCTGCCGCGCCAGCAATTGCCCCAGCTGGCCGCCGAATTGCGCCAGTTCGTGCTGGACAGTGTGTCGCGCACCGGCGGCCACCTCAGTTCCAATCTTGGCACCGTCGAGCTCACGGTGGCGTTGCACTATGTGTTCAACACGCCGGAAGACCGGCTGGTGTGGGACGTCGGCCACCAGACCTATCCCCACAAGATACTGACCGGTCGCCGGGACCGCATGGACAGCCTGCGCCAGCTCGGTGGCATCAGCGGTTTTCCGCGGCGCGACGAGAGCGAGTACGACACCTTCGGAACAGCCCATTCGTCGACCAGCATCTCTGCGGCCCTGGGCATGGCCCTGGCCGCGAAGATGAAAGGCGAGAGCCGCCATTCGGTGGCCATCATCGGTGATGGCGCGATGACCGCGGGCATGGCCTTCGAAGCGCTGAACAATGCGGGCGTGGAGGACGGACGCCTGCTGGTGGTGCTCAACGACAACGACATGTCCATCTCGCCGCCGGTGGGTGCGCTCAACCGCTACCTGGCCCAGCTCATGAGTGGGCAGTTCTATGCGGCAGCCAAGAACGTCGGCAAGACCGTGCTCAAGGGCGCTCCGCCCCTGTTCGAGCTGGCCAAGCGGCTGGAGGAACATGCCAAGGGCATGGTCGTGCCCGCCACGCTCTTCGAGAAATTCGGCTTCAACTACGTCGGCCCCATCGACGGCCATGATCTCGACTCCCTGATTCCCACGCTGGAGAACATCCGGCACCTGCTGGACAAAGGCGAAGGGCCCCAGTTCCTGCACGTGGTCACGAAAAAGGGCCAGGGCTACAAGCTGGCCGAGGCCGATCCGGTGGCCTATCACGGTCCGGGCAAGTTCGACCCGTCGGTGGGTCTGGTCAAGCCGGCCACGCCGCCCAAGCCCACCTTCACGCAGGTGTTCGGCCAGTGGCTGTGCGACATGGCCGAGCATGACCAGCGTCTGGTCGGCATCACGCCCGCCATGCGCGAGGGCTCCGGCATGGTCGAATTCCACCAGCGCTTTCCGGGCCGGTATTTCGATGTGGGCATTGCCGAGCAGCACGCCATCACCTTCGCGGCCGGGCTGGCATGTGAAGGCATGAAGCCGGTGGTGGCCATCTACTCGACCTTCCTGCAACGTGCCTACGACCAGCTGATCCACGATGTGGCCCTGCAGAAGCTGCCCATGGTGCTGGCTCTGGACCGGGCCGGCCTGGTGGGGGCCGATGGGGCCACCCATGCCGGCGCCTACGACATCGCCTACCTGCGCTGCATTCCCCATGTCTCGGTGGCCTGTCCGGCCGACGAGGCCGAAACCCGTCAACTGCTGTCGACGGCCTTTGAACAGGACCATCCGGTCGCCGTGCGCTATCCGCGCGGCGCCGGTGTCGGTACCCAGGTGTCCAAGGGTCTCGAAGGCCTGCCGTTCGGCAAGGGCGAGGTGCGTCGCCAGGGCCAGGGCATCGCCATCCTGGCCTTCGGTACCTTGCTGTATCCCGCACTGCAGGCCGCCGACAAGCTGGGTGCCACCGTGGCCAACATGCGGTGGGCCAAGCCCCTGGACCTGGACCTGCTGCGCGAACTGGCTGCCAGCCATGCGGCCCTGGTGACGGTCGAGGAAGGCTGCATCCAGGGTGGCGCGGGCTCGGCGGTGCTGGAGGCCTTGCAGAGTCTGGATCTGGTCCTGCCGGTGCTCACACTGGGTCTGCCCGACCAGTTCATCGAACATGGAGACCCGGCGCGGCTGCTGTCCATGGTGGGTCTGGATGCCACCGGTATCGAGGCATCCATCCGGCAACGCCTGGGTGCCCATCTGCCATCGGTGACAGGCCTGAAATCCGTGGCCTGAGAGGCGCAGGCGCGGCAGACTCTTCGTGGCGGCACTGGGCCAGACCAGTGCCGGATTGCGGAAATTTCACGCCATCCGTGAATTCCTCCGCACCGCGTCGGCTGAAGCTTGCAAAAGGCTGAACACCCTCCCGTCAGAGCCCTTGCGACGAGGGAAAACCCCCAAGTAGCGAGGGGCATGCGTTTCTACAATGACCGGGACTGTTCAGGAGTCAACCGTCACCTCACCGTGACGGGGTAGTCTATTCACAACCACGGAGTCATTACACATGGATCGTCGTTCCCTCATCAGGCATGCGGGCATTGCCGGCGTGCTCGCCGCCGGTGCCGCTCCCGCTGTTCACGCTCAGGCCGCCATCCGCTGGCGTCTGGCCTCCAGCTTCCCCAAGGCGCTGGACACCATCTTCGGCGCGGCCGATGTGTTCGCCAAGAACGTCAACGAGATGTCCGGTGGCAAATTCACCGTTTCGGTGCACCCCGGTGGTGAACTGATGCCCGCATTCGGCGTGGTGGATGGCGTGCAGCAGGGCACCGTCGAAGTGGCGCACACCGCGCCCTACTACTTCCACGGCAAGGACGAAACCTTCGCCATCGGCACGGCCATTCCTTTCGGCCTGAACAGCCGGCAGCTGACCGCCTGGTTCTATGACGGCAACGGCATGAAGCTGATGCGCGAGTTCTACGACCAGTACAACATCGTCAACTTCTGCGGCGGCAATACCGGTGCCCAGATGGGCGGCTGGTACCGCAAGGAAATCAAGGGCCTGGCCGACGTCAAGGGCATGAAGATGCGCATCGGCGGCTTCGCCGGCCGCGTGTTCGAGCGCATGGGCGGTGTGCCACAGAACATCCCTGGTGGCGAGATCTACCAGTCGCTGGAAAAAGGCACCATCGACGCCACCGAGTGGGTGGGTCCCTACGACGACGAGAAGCTGGGCTTCTACAAAGTCGCCAAGAACTACTACTACCCGGGCTGGTGGGAAGGCGGCGCCCAGCTGGACTTCTTCGTCAACAAGGCAGCCTACAACGGCCTGTCGGCCGAGAACAAGGCCATCGTGACGGCAGCGGCCTCGGTGGCTCACACCACCATGCAGGCCATGTACGACGCCCGCAACCCGGCCGCCCTCAAGCGCCTGGTGGCTGGTGGCGCCAAGGTGCTGCCGTTCCCGAAATCGGTCATGGACGAGGCCTTCAAGCAGTCCATGGGCCTGTACGAGGAACTCAACGCCAAGAACGCCAACTGGAAGAAGGTCTACACCGACTACGCCAACTTCCGCAAGGACCAGAACCTCTGGTTCCGCTTCACCGAAGCCCGCTTCGACAGCTACATGCAATCGGCCAAGCTGTAAGTCGGCCCAGCATCCGGCAAGAAACCCCGCCTGTGCGGGGTTTTTTGCACGGTCTTTCCTGGCGAGGCGGCGGCGTGGGGTCCTCCGTCAGCCAGATTACAGTCACCGCTTCCGGCAACCAGTAGACTCGCGGCCTGTTTCCGAAACCCATGACCATGGGGACCACCATGCCTTTCCTGCTCCAGATTTCCCGGCTCATCGACGGCGTCAACCGCGTCATCGGCGTGCTGGCCATGTGGCTGATCCTGGCCGCCACCCTCATCAGCGCCGGCAATGCGCTCGTGCGCAAGATCTTCGGTACCAGCTCCAACGCGTGGCTGGAAATCCAGTGGTACCTGTTCGCCGCTGTTTTTCTGCTGGGCGGTGGTTATGCCTTTCTGCGCAATGCCCATGTGCGCATCGACTTCGTGTCCAGCAAATTCAGCGCCAGAACGCGCAACTGGGTCGACATCGGAGGCATTGTCATCTTCCTCCTGCCGCTGTGCTATGTGATGGTCACGCTGGGCTGGCCCCTGTTCGCGCTGGCCTTCGAGTCCGGCGAGGTTTCGACCAACGCCGGCGGACTGATCCGCTGGCCGGTGTACCTCTTGATTCCGGCCGGGTTTGCGATCCTGGCCGTGCAGGCCATTTCTGAACTCATCAAGCGCGTGGCCTTCCTCACCGGTCATGGGCCGGACTCGCTTGACCATACGGGTCCCAGCGAAACCGAACTGCTGGCCAAGGACATTGCCGAGGCCGAGCGTGCCAAAGCCGAAGGCCACCAGCCTCACTGAGCGACATCGCCATGATCGAACTATTGACCAACAACTTCGTGCCCTTCATGTTTGGAGGGCTGGTGGTGTTTCTGCTGGCCGGCTTCCCGGTTGCCTTCTCGCTGGCGGCCACGGGCCTGTTTTTCGGCCTGATCGGCATGGAGCTGGACCTGTTTCCGCCGAACCTGTTCCAGGCCTTGCCGCTGCGCGTGTTCGGCATCATGCAGAACGAGACGCTGCTGGCCATTCCGTTCTTCACGCTCATGGGCATCATCCTCGAGCGCAGCCGCATGGCTGAAGACCTTCTGGAGACGGTCGGCCAGGTGTTCGGCCCCGTGCGGGGCGGTCTGGGCATTGCCGTGATCCTGGTGGGTGCCCTGCTGGCGGCCACGACAGGTGTCGTGGCTGCATCCGTGATCTCCATGGGCCTGATCGCGCTGCCCATCATGCTGCGCTACGGCTACAACCGCACCATCGCCACCGGCACAATTACCGCCTCCGGCACCCTGGCGCAAGCCCTGCCGCCATCGCTGGTGCTTATCGTGCTGGCCGACCAGCTGGGCCGGTCCGTGGGCGACATGTATGCCGGTGCCCTGGTCCCGGGTGTCATGCTGGTGGGCCTGTACCTGCTGTTCATCGTCGTCGTCGCCTTTGTCAAGCCCAAGTGGGTGCCGGCCCTGCCCGCCGAGGCCCGCATCTACAACGAACCCGATGGCGCCAGTGGTCACCGCTCACTGGTGGCGCTTCTGGCCATCTGTGTGGCCGCGGCCTACGGGTGGTCGCAGGTGCACGAGATCTTCATCAACCCGATGATGCACCGCGAAGGCGAGGCACCGAGCGACGAAGTCTTCATCCTGTCTTTCACGGTGGGATCCTTGCTGGCCTTCGTACTGGCCGCAGCCAACAAGGCCCTGCGCATCGGCCTGCTCTCGCGGCTGACCGAACGCGTGACGTTTGCCCTGATCCCGCCGCTGGTGCTGATCTTCCTGGTGCTCGGCACCATCTTCCTGGGACTGGCCACGCCCACCGAGGGTGGTGCCATGGGGGCGGTCGGCGCCCTGATCATGGCCGGTTTCCGCGGAACACTGAGCTTCAAGCTGCTGACGCAGGCGCTGGAGAACAGCACCAAGCTGGCCATTTTCGTGCTGTTCATCCTGATCGGCTCGACGGTGTTCAGTTTCACCTTCAATGCCGCCGATGGCCACATCTGGGTCGAGCACCTGTTTGACAAGCTGCCTGGTGGCCAGATGGGCTTCCTGGTGTTCGTGAACTTCCTGGTCTTCGTCCTCGGGTTCTTCATCGACTTCTTCGAGATCGCGTTCATCGTGATCCCGCTGCTGGCACCCGTGGCCGAGAAGCTCGACATCAACCTGATCTGGTTCGGTGTGCTGCTGGCCATGAACCTGCAGACCTCGTTCCTGACGCCGCCCTTTGGTTTCGCGCTGTTCTACCTGCGCAGCGTGGCTGCCCGCAACGACTACACGGACGAGATCACGGGCCAGCGCATTCCGGCCGTGACCACGGCACAGATCTACAAGGGGTCGATCGCCTTCATCATCCTGCAGATCATCATGGTGGCGGTCATTCTGTTCAATCCTTCGCTGGTCACCGGCAACCTGGAAAAGGGCGTGAAGCTCGACGCCAAGGCGGTGCAGGAGCAATTGCTGAATGCGCCCGGGCTGGACAACCCCTGGGGGGCGGATGACCCCTGGGCCGAGGAGGCCACGCCAGAGACCGAGGGAGACACGGATCCCGGGGCTGCTCTTGAACCGGAGGCCGATTCGGCCGCCGATGCCGCCGCCGAAGAGGATCCGGCCAAGGCGCTGGAAGAGGCGGTGCGCCGCTCGGCCGAGTAAGGCGCAGGAAGGACAGCGGCATGCAGATCGATGTCAAGCTGCTCGACGAGCGCCTGCGCGGACAGTTGCCCAGCTATGCCACGCCGGGCAGTGCCGGACTGGATCTGCGCGCCTGCCTGGACGAACCACTGACGCTGGCGCCCAATGCCTGGCAACTGGTGCCCACAGGCATGGCGATCCATCTCGATGACCCGGGCTACGCGGCGCTCATCCTGCCGCGCTCGGGACTCGGCCACAAGCACGGTATCGTGCTGGGCAATCTGGTGGGACTGATCGACAGCGACTACCAGGGCCAGCTGATGGTCAGTGCCTGGAATCGCAGTCCCACCCCGTTCACCATCGAGCCGATGGAGCGCATCGCCCAGCTGGTGGTGGTGCCGGTGGTGCAGGCCAGCTTCAGGCTGGTGTCCGATTTTGCCGCCGCCAGTGAGCGCGGGGCGGGCGGTTACGGCTCCACGGGGCGCGCCTGAACCGGGTCGTCCCCGGGTGGCGTGGCCTGAGGCCGAAGGGGTGGTTGGTCAGTGCAGGGTAGGCGAAGTTTCGCCGTCCCCGCCATCGGAGCGCTCATCCACCGACATGCGAAAGAAGCCGGTGCCCAGCGTGCCGCGCCCCACTTCCTCCAGTTCGGCTTCGCGGATGGCATGCACCTTCAGGCTCACGCGCAATGCGATGCCGGCCAGGGGATGGTTGCCGTCCATGACCACGTGGTCCGGGTAGATGTCGCTGACGAAATACAGGCGGTCCCTGGGTGCATGGGAACTGCAACCGGCCGGCAGACCCTCGAATCCCATGCCTTCCTCGATGTCACCTGGAAACAGGTGGCGGGGCTCCAGGAACAGCAGCTGGTCGTCATAGTCGCCGAAGGCGTCCTGCGGCTCCAGGTGGATGTCCACCGAGTCACCCACAACGTGCCCCTGCAATGCATCCTCAATCTTGGCCAGCAGGTCGTTGCCGCCGACGAGAAACTCCACCGGATCGTCCAGCTCGTCCAGTACTTCGCCCAGGGTGTCCTTGAGCGTCCAGGTCAGCGAAACCACGCACTGGTGGTTGATGTTCTTGCGGCTTTTCATCGGACAATTGTCCCATGTCTGATCAAGTCCCTGTTTCTCCTGCATCTCCCGTGGACCAGCCCACGCCCTTGTTCGGCGGCCTGAGCCCCGAACAGTTCATGCGGCGCCACTGGCAGAAAAAGCCGCTGCTGGTCCGCCAGGCCATGCCTGGCTTCGTACCGCCGCTCGCACGTTCCGGGCTGTTTGCGCTGGCGGCCGAACCGGGGGTGGAATCCCGCCTGATCGTGCAAGGCGAACGCGGCTGGAAGCTCAAGCACGGGCCGTTTGCGCGTCGGGCCTTGCCGCCACTGGACCAGCCCGGCTGGACGCTGCTGGTGCAGGGCGTGGACCTGCACCGTGACGCCGCGCACGACCTGCTGTCTCGCTTTCGCTTCGTGCCTGACGCCCGGCTGGACGATCTCATGATGTCATGGGCCAGCGACCGGGGCGGGGTGGGGCCGCACTTCGACAGTTATGACGTTTTCCTGTTGCAGGCCACCGGTCGCCGGCGTTGGCGCATCGGTCGCCAGAAGGACCTGTCGCTGGAGCCCGATGTTCCCCTGAAGATTCTCAGCCGCTTCGAGCCGGAGGAAGAGCATGTGCTGGAGCCGGGCGACATGCTGTACCTGCCGCCGCGCTGGGCGCACGACGGAATCGCCGAGGGCGGGGACTGCATGACCTGCTCGATCGGGTTTCGCGTGCCGCAGCGGGCCGGCCTGGCGGCGGAGCTGGTGCAACGCATGGGCGAGGCGTTCGAGGACGAGACGCTCTACAGGGACCCGAAACAGGCGGCCACCGCGCACCCGGGGGCCATGCCGTCCGACCTGCAGGCCTTCGCGGCGGATGCCATCGCCCGGTTGCTGGCCGACCGGCGTTCACTGGCCTGTGCGCTCGGCGAAGTCATGACGGAGCCCAAGCCGGCCGTCTGGTTTGATGAGGCACAAGATGCCTGGCAGGGTGGCGCCGTGATGCTGGATCGCCGCACACGCATGATGTACGACCCCCGCCACGTGTTCATCAACGGTGAGAGCTTCCGCGCGGCAGGTGCCGATGCACGCCTGATGCGCGCCCTGGCTGACCAGCGCCGGCTGCCCCGGTCGGCCATGCGTGGCGCCAGTGCGGGAGCGCGCGGCCTCGTGGCCGAGTGGTTCGAGGCCGGATGGCTGCTGGCCTGGCCGGAGGGCGAGGCGGTCTGAGCATGGACGTGCCAGAAAATTCGATGTTGCCCGAGGCCTTGCCGACAGGTCGCATGCAGGGCAGGCAGGTCTTCTCCCAGCTGGTGCTGAAGGCCATTCGCGCCGCAGTGGATCGAGCCTGGACGCCGCTGATCCTCAGCGATGCCGATTTCCACGACTGGCCACTGGGCGAACGCGACGTGGTGCAGGCCCTGTCCGACTGGGCGGCCAGCGGACGCCAGATACGTTTCCTGGCACGTGACTATCGCGCCGTGCGCGAGCGGCACCCGCGCCTGGTCCAGTGGCGGACGCAGTGGTCCCATCTGGTCGAAGCGCACGCCTGGCCATCGGCGGGCGCGGGTGAGGTGCCCAGTGTCTTGTGGGCACCGGGGTGGTGCGTGGAGCGCGTCGATCCGGAGCGCGGTGTGCTGGTGGCCAGTGACGATCCGGTGCGGTTGCTGTCGCTGAAGGAGCGCATCGATCAGGCCTGGCAGCGGGGTCGGCCAGGTTTTGCTGCGACCGTGCTGGGCTTGTGAATCCATCACGGGTGTATGGCGGCGGCGCCACAGAATGTGTATCCAAAAGAAAAAGTTGATCAGGGTTAACCCGCTTGATTCTGCCGCACTAACATACGCCCCGATGGCGCACCATTAACGTGTGCACCATCGCCCCCAGGCGTGCCGTGTTGCATCGAGATGGTGCAGATGGCATCGAGCCAACCATCAGCCTTCCGTATTCTGGACATACCATCATGAAGATTTCTGCCCTGCTTGCCACCGTTGTCGCCGCTCTGGCCCTGACCGCCTGCGGCAAGAAGGAAGAGGCCGCTGCGCCGGCCTCCGAGCCCGCTGCCGCCATGGAAGCCGCCAAGGACAGCGCTGCCGCTGCCGTGGATGCTGCCAAGGACGCCGCCGCATCCGCCACCGAGGCGGCAGCTGGTGCGGCTGCTGGCGCCGCCGACGCAGCCACCCAGGCTGCCCAGGAAGGCACGGCCGCGGTGAAGGATGCCGCCTCGGCTGCAGCCGGTGCGACCGCAGAAGCCGCCAAGGAAGCCGCTGACAAGGCCGCCGAAGCTGCCAAGGCCGCCACCGACGCCGCCAAGGACGCGGTCAAGCCCGCCAACTGAAAACGGACAGGCGGCAGCGCCGCCTGACGCCAGAAAGCAGAAAGGCCACCCTGGAAGGGTGGCCTTTCTGTTGGGAGCCGGGTGGTTGCCGTGCAGGCGGGGCCGGCGCACGGGACAAGTCGCCCGCCCGGCCGTACTCAGCGAAGCTCTTCGGACAGCAGGGTCAGGATGCGGCGAGCCGTATCCGACGCGTCGGGCTTGCCGTTGGCATCGAGCACACTGACCGTGCTCTGGCTGTCGGAACTGCGGACGGTCACGCGGTAGCGCACTGGCGAATTCTCGGCGGCGCGGGCGCCGAACATGCGGCTGAACAGGCCAGGCTTGGCGGTGTCGGCATTGGGCGCGACATAGCGCACGAAATACACGCCCTGGCTGCGGTCGCGGTCTTCGACGGTGAAGCTGGTGCGGTCCAGTGCCAGGCCCACGCGGCGCCACGCGCGGTCAAAGCCGTCTTCGAACTGGAGGACGGGAACGTTGTCGACCGTCGTCAACCGGGCGTTCGGTTGGGCCGGGGCCGTGTCGGCAATGGCCTGGGCCTGTGCTTCACTCACGCCCAGACGCACCATCAGGCGGCGCAGGAATTCGGTTTCCAGTTCGACTTCGCGCGGGCGGGGCTGCCAGCGGGTGTCGTCGCGCTGACTGTTGGTGTAGACCTCGATCATGCCGCGGTGGCTGATGTAGATCTCGGTCTTGCCGTCCTCGCGGCGTTCCAGGCGGGTCCGGAAGCGGTCGCGCTCACCGGTGGAATACAGACTGTCGAACAGCTTGCCGATGGTGCGGCGGATCATGTCCTGCGGAATCTTGGCCCGGTTTTCTGCCCAGTCGGTTTCCATGATGCCCAGGCGCTCCTGTTCGAGGGCCAGCGCAAAGCCGTTTTCTTCCCAGAAGGACTTGATGG
Organism: Burkholderiaceae bacterium; assembly: GCA_041396505.1. Classification (GTDB taxonomy): domain Bacteria; phylum Pseudomonadota; class Gammaproteobacteria; order Burkholderiales; family Burkholderiaceae_C; genus Hydrogenophaga. The sequence continues at coordinate 93,240 of JAWKYL010000008.1, read as the reverse complement.
GCAGCCACAGGGCGTCGGCGGGGCGGTCCACCACCAGCCAGCGCTGGTTGCCGGCGCGTTCGACATGCACGTCGCCGATCTTGTCCTGGGCCGTGTTGCCGCGATCGGCCACTGTTGTTCCCTGTGCCTCGCCGAAGCCACTGGCCGTGACGGTGCTGCCGGGGACCACATAGCGTGAGTCGCGGTTGAGTTGCGTCAGGTCGGGTGGCACCTCGAGGGTGTTGCCGCGCTGGGCACTCTTGTAGTCGATGCGGTCTTCCTGCAGGACGGTACAGCCGCTGGTCAGCAGGGCTGCCAGGACAAGGGTCGCGAGGGCTACAGGCCGGAGGGTGGGATGTCGGGGCATGGCAGTCATGGACGGCGTCGAGGGCAGGAGTGGGAGCCGGCGGAGTACGAGGGTTTCAGATCAGGCCGCTGTCCCGCAGGGCAGATTCGACGGCCGGTTCCAGCGATGCGGACATGGGGGTCAGCGGCAGGCGCAAGCTGCTGCCACACAGGCCCATCCGGTGCATGGCCCACTTCACCGGGATGGGGTTGGGTTCGGCCATCAGCTGGCGGTGCACCGGCAGCAGGCGCAACTGGATGTCCATGGCGCGGCGGGCATCGCCGGCCACCGCGGCCTCGCACAACTGATGCATCAGGCGGGGTGCCACGTTGGCGGTGACGCTGATATTGCCCTGGCCGCCACACAGCATGAGTGCGACCGCCGTGCCATCGTCGCCGGAATAGATGGCGAAGTCCTTGGGTGCTTCGCGCACCAGCCACTGGGCCCGTTCGATGTTGCCGCTGGCTTCCTTGATGCCAATGATGCCGTCGACCTGGGCCAGCCGCAATGTTGTTTCGATCGACATGTCTGCCACTGTGCGTCCGGGCACGTTGTAGAGCACGATCGGCAGGTCACCGGTGGCCTCGGCGATGGCCTGGAAGTGGCGGTACTGGCCTTCCTGGGTCGGCTTGTTGTAGTAAGGGACCACCTGCAGCTGGCAGTCGGCGCCGACGCTGCGGGCGAAGCGCGCCAGCTCAATGGCTTCAGCCGTGGAGTTGGCGCCACAGCCGGCCATGATGGGCACGCGCCCGGCCGCCTGCTCGACCGACACGCGAATGATCTCGCAATGCTCTTCCACCGACACCGTGGGCGATTCGCCCGTGGTGCCCACCACACCGATGCAGTCGGTGCCTTCCTCGATGTGCCAGTCGATGAGCTTGCGCAGCGTGGGGTAGTCCACGCTGCCGTCTTCGAGCATGGGGGTGACAAGGGCGACGATGCTGCCGGTGATGGTTTTCATGGATGTGTCGGAAAATGGCGCTGCCGTCCGGGGCCCAGGCTCCGGGGGACGGTCTCAGGATGCCTCGTCCCGCATTCTAGCCCGGTCGATCGTGGACTCCAGCGGGTATCGGGGCGGCAAGGTCAACGCCGGCTGGCCGGGCCGGACGGCGGCGATGCGTTGAATGAAGCGGTCCGGGTGGGCGGACCACCCGTCTTCGTAGGCCACCACGCGCAGACCGCCGCATCGTTGCAGCAATTCCCCGTGTTCCAGCAGGAATTCGGGGCGTGATGGCCGGCCGATGGCGGCATGGTCGACGGAGAAGGTCTCCCAGATCAGCACACCGCCCGGCGCGAGGCAATCCAGGAGGGTGGGCCACAGGGGTCGCCACAGGTAGTTGGTGACGATCACCGCGGCAAAGCGCTCGTCCGGCAGGGGCCAGGCGCCGTACTCGATGTCCGCTTCGATGGCCCGCCCCAGGTGCCTGACGGCCATGATGGCCTCGGGCGAGCGGTCGACGCCAGTGACGGGGTGGCCGAGTCCGGCAAACCAGCGCATGTGTCGGCCATGACCGCAGGCCACGTCCAGCACCGGGCCGCCTGGCGCCACCAGGTGGGACCAGCGCTGCACCCACGGCGAAGGGCCTTCCGTTCCGTGCATCAGAAGCAACTCCAGATCTGGTCGGCCATCTGGACCATGAATTCGGGGCGCTGGTAGAGCATCAGCGTGGCCAGCAGCACCAGCGCCGCCGCCAGAACGCCCAGTGTCCGCCACCAGATGCGGCGGGCAGGCCATGGGGAGCGGGGCGATGTCATGTCGGGACAGCAGTCCGTTGCGGGCCGCGCACGAGCGCGCTTTCGCGAACGGGCAGATTGATCAACGCTGCAAAGACGCCCAGCGCGATGGCGATCAGCCAGACCACGTCGTAGCTGCCGGTCCTGTCGTACAGGAAACCGCCGAGCCAGACGCCCATGAAGCTGCCGATCTGATGGCTGAAGAACACGAAACCGCCCAGCATCGACAGGTGAGCCACGCCGAAGATCTGCGCCACCACCGCATTGGTGGGGGGAACCGTGGACAGCCACAGCATGCCCATGACGGCGGCGAACACATACACGCTCCAGGGTGACAGCGGCACCAGCAGGAACACCGTGATGGCGGCCGCCCGGGCCAGGTAGATGAAGGCCAGAATGTGGCGCTTGGGCATGCGCTGGCCGAGCGTGCCGGCCACGTAGGTGCCGATCACGTTGAACAGGCCGATCAGGGCGAGCGCGTAGCTGGCGACCTGGGGCGAGAGGCCGTGGTCCTTGAGATAGCTGGGCAGGTGCACGCCGATGAACACCACCTGGAAGCCGCAGACAAAGTAGCCGGCCATCAGCAATTGGAAACTGCGGTACCCCAGGGCCTCGCGCAGTGCCTGTCCAATGGTCTGTTCCCGCACGATGGGCCCGCCGAAGGCGAATCCGGGTTCGCGCAGGCCCAGGGCCAGTGGCACCACCAGCAACAGGGCTGCGCCGAGCCATAGCAGGGCGTTCTGCCAGCCGAACTGGGTGATCAGCCAGCCTTCGACCGGCACCATCAGGAACTGGCCGAACGATCCGGCCGCCGCCGCCACGCCCATGGCCCAGGACCGGCGTTCGGGTGGGATCTGCCGGCCGATGACGCCGTAAACCACGGCATAGGTGGTGCCGGCCTGGGCGGCGCCGACCAGGATGCCGGCCGTCAGGGAAAAACCGAACGTCGTGGTGGACCAGGCCATGCCCAGCAGGCCCAGGGCATAGACACCGGCGCCGGTGACGAGCACGCGGAAGGCGCCGAAACGGTCGGCTGCCATGCCCGCAAAAATGCCGAAAACACCCCAGGACAGGTTCTGCACCGCCATGGCGAAGGCGAAGTTCTCGCGGGTCCATTCGTGGGCCGACGTGATCGGCAGCAGCCAAAGGCCGAATCCGTGGCGCACGCCCATGGACAGGGTGACGATGGCAGCGCCGCAGGCCAGAACCTGCCAGGCACTCAGTCGGGCAGCAGGGGAGGCGGAGTGGGGGGCGGTTGACGACATGCCAGCAATGTAGCGAAAACCACGCATTCTTGCTGGTCGCCTCGGTGTCTGCTGGACGTGACATTTTTCGGCTGCATTGATGCCAGCCGAGCATGAATGTGGCAATCTGTTGATTTATACAGTCTTTTCGGGTGGCGGCGCTTACAATCCGCGCCCATGGCAAGCAAATCCCCTTCCGACTATTCCGAAGGCTCCATTCGCGTCCTCAAGGGGCTGGAGCCGGTCAAGCAGCGGCCGGGCATGTATACCCGGACCGACAACCCCCTGCACATCGTGCAGGAAGTGCTGGACAACGCCGCCGATGAAGCGCTGGCGGGATTCGGCAAGAAGATCAAGGTATCCCTGCATGCGGACGGCTCCGTCAGCGTCGAGGACGACGGCCGTGGCATTCCCTTCGGCCTGCATCCCGAGGAAAACGCGCCGGTGGTCGAACTCGTGTTCACCCGCCTGCACGCCGGTGGCAAGTTCGACAAGGGCAAGGGCGGGGCCTACAGCTTCTCCGGCGGCCTGCACGGGGTCGGTGTGAGCGTGACCAACGCCCTCTCGACCCGGCTGGAAGTCACCAGCCACCGCGAAGGCCAGGTGGCCCGCCTGGTGTTTTCCGGCGGCGACGTGACCGAACCCCTGGTGGTGCAGCCGCGCGGCGAGGGCGACCGCAAGCAGGGCACCAGCGTGCGTGTCTGGCCGGATGCGACGTATTTCGAGAGTGCCGGCCTTCCCATGGGCGAACTGACCCACCTGCTGCGGAGCAAGGCGGTGCTGATGCCGGGCGTCCAGGTCACGCTGTTCAACGAGAAGACGAAGGATACCCAGACCTGGCTGTACAAGGCGGGACTGCGAGACTACCTTGGGCAGACCCTGTCGGCCGATCCGGTGATTCCCGTGTTCGAAGGCGAGGGTTTTGCCGACGCCGGGCACGACAGCTTCGCCGAGGGCGAGGGCGCGGCCTGGTGCGTCGCCTTCACCGAAGAAGGTGCACCGGTCCGCGAGAGCTACGTCAACCTGATCCCCACCAGCGCCGGCGGCACGCACGAAAGCGGCCTGCGCGATGGCCTGTTCCAGGCCGTCAAGGGTTTCATCGAGCTGCATGCCCTGTTGCCCAAGGGCGTCAAGCTGTTGCCCGAAGATGTGTTTGCACGTGCGTCCTATGTCCTCAGTGCCAAGGTCCTGGACCCGCAGTTCCAGGGCCAGATCAAGGAGCGCCTGAATTCCCGCGATGCGGTGAGGCTGGTCAGCAGCTTTGTCCGGCCGGCGCTGGAGCTGTGGCTGAACCAGCATGTCGACTATGGCCGCAAGCTGGCCGAGCTGGCCATCAAGGCCGCGCAGTCCCGGCAGAAGGCGGGGCAGAAGGTCGAGAAGCGCAAGGGCTCCGGCGTGGCCGTGCTGCCGGGCAAGCTCACCGACTGCGAGAGCCGTGACCTGGCTCACAACGAGGTCTTCCTGGTCGAAGGTGACTCTGCCGGAGGCAGTGCCAAGATGGGCCGCGACAAGGAGTGCCAGGCCATTCTGCCGCTGCGTGGCAAGGTGCTCAACACCTGGGAGGTCGAGCGCGATCGCCTGTTTGCCAACAACGAGATCCACGACATCGCGGTCGCCATCGGCGTTGATCCGCACGGTCCCGCCGACAACCCGGACCTGTCCGGCCTGCGCTACGGCAAGATTTGCATCCTGTCCGATGCCGATGTGGACGGTTCGCACATCCAGGTGCTGCTGCTGACGCTGTTCTTCCGCCATTTCCCGAGGCTGATCGAGGCCGGTCATGTGCATGTGGCCCGTCCGCCACTGTTCCGGGTGGACGTGCCTGCACGGGGCAAGAAGCCGGCGGCCAAGCAGTACGCCCTGGACGAGGGCGAGCTGCACGCCATCCTGGACAAGGCCGAGAAGGATGGCGTGGCGCGCGAGAAATGCCAGATCAGCCGTTTCAAGGGTCTGGGCGAAATGAGCGCCGAACAGTTGTGGGACACCACGCTCAACCCCGACACCCGGCGCCTGCTGCCGGTCATGCTGGGTGACCTTGATGCCGCCGGCACCGAGGCGCTGTTCACCAAGCTGATGGGCAAGGGCGAGGCTGCTTCACGCCGTGAGCTGATGGAACTGCACGGCGACGCCGTCGAAGTGGACATCTGATTTCCTGAGTCGAACCATGAACCTGATCGATGCGGAAACCCCGCAGGACACCCCCGACAACGACGGACTGGGCGCCTATGCGCAACGGGCCTATCTGGAATATGCCCTTTCGGTGGTCAAAGGACGGGCGTTGCCCGACGTCTGCGATGGCCAGAAGCCGGTGCAGCGACGCATCCTCTACGCGATGGAGCGCATGGGCCTGGGCTACAGCGGCCCGGGCGGCAACACACCGGCCAAGCCGGTCAAGAGTGCCCGGGTGGTGGGCGATGTGCTGGGTCGTTTCCATCCGCACGGCGACCAGGCCGCCTATGACGCCCTGGTCCGCATGGCGCAGGACTTTGCCCAGCGCTACCCCCTGATCGACGGGCAGGGCAATTTCGGCAGCCGCGATGGCGACGGTGCTGCCGCCATGCGTTACACCGAAGCCCGCCTGTCGCGCATCACGCGCCTGCTGCTGGACGAAATCGATGAAGGGACGGTGGACTTCACGCCCAACTACGATGGATCGACCGAGGAGCCCAGGCAGCTGCCGGCGCGTCTGCCGTTCAACCTGCTCAACGGCGCCAGCGGCATTGCCGTGGGCCTGGCCACCGAGATCCCGAGCCACAACCTGCGCGAGATTGCGGATGCGTGTGTGGCACTGGTGAAAAATCCGCGTTTGTCCGACGATGAGCTGCTGGCCATGGTGCCGGGGCCGGACTACCCGGGTGGCGGCCAGGTCATCAGCCCCGCTTCGGACATTGCCGATGCTTACCGCACCGGTCGCGGCAGCCTCAAGGTGCGGGCGCGCTGGAAAATCGAGGAACTGGCGCGCGGGCAGTGGCAGCTGGTCGTACAGGAACTGCCACCCGGCGTCAGTTCGCAGAAGGTGCTCGAGGAAATCGAGGAAATCACAAATCCGAAGGTGCGTACCGGCAAGAAGGCGCTGACCCAGGAGCAGACCCAGCTGAAGGCCAGCATGCTGATGGTGCTGGACGGCGTCCGCGACGAATCCAGCAAGGATGCACCGGTACGCCTGGTGTTCGAGCCCAAGAGCAGCCGGATCGAGCAGCAGGAACTGATCACGGCCCTGCTGGCCCACACCAGCCTGGAAACGTCGGCGCCGATCAACCTGACCGTGGTGGGGCTGGATGGCCGGCCGACCCAGAAGTCCTTGCGCCTGATGCTGGAGGAATGGATTGCCTTCCGCCAGACCACGATCACCCGCCGCTCGCAACACCGTCTGCAGAAGGTGCTTGACCGTATCCACATCCTCGAAGGGCGGCAGCTGGTGCTGCTGAACATCGACGAGGTGATTGCCATCATTCGCCACAGTGACGAGCCGAAGGCGGCACTGATCGAGCGTTTCCGGTTGAGCGACCGGCAGGCCGATGACATCCTGGACATCCGGCTGCGGCAACTGGCCCGGCTCGAGGCGATCAAGATCGAACAGGAGCTGGCCAGCCTGCGTGAGGAGCAGGGGCGTCTCGAGGACATCCTGGGCAGCCAGTCCAGCCTGCGCCGTCTGATGATCCGCGAGATCGAGCAGGATACGAAGGCCTTTGGCGATGAACGCCGGACCCTGATCCAGGCCGAGAAGAAGGCCGTGGCCGAGATCAAGGTGGTGGATGAGCCGGTCACGGTGGTGGTCTCGTCCAAAGGCTGGGTGCGCGCGCGCACCGGCCATGGCCACGATGCCACCGGGTTCGCATTCAAGGCGGGCGATGGACTCTATGGCACGTTCGAGTGCCGCACGGTCGATGTGCTCATTGCTTTCGGCAGCAACGGCCGTGTCTACAGCGTACCGGTGGCCAGCCTGCCCGGGGCGCGCGGCGACGGTCAGCCCATCACCACCCTCATCGACCTGGAGTCGGGCACCCAGCCGGTCCACTTCTTCGCCGGACCGGTCGGCGCCACCCTGTTGCTGTCGGGTACCGGCGGATATGGTTTCCTGGCATCCCTGGAGAACCTGATCTCGCGCCAGAAAGCGGGCAAGGCGTTCATCAGCGTGGGTGAGGGCGAGACCGTGTGTGCGCCGTCGCCCGTGGGTGGTGGTTCCGGGAGTCAGCCACTGGCGCCGGCGACCCATGTCTGCTGTGCGTCGGCGGGCGGGCGTATCCTGACTTTCGAGATCGGCGAGCTCAAGGCCATGGCCAACGGTGGGCGTGGACTGATGCTGATCGACCTGGAATCCAAGGACAGCCTGGCGGGTGCGGCGGCCTATACCCGCAGTGTTCGCATTGCAGGCGTTGGCCGGGGTGGCAAGGACCGCGAGGAAACGCTGGAGATACGCAGCCTGAACAATGCCCGGGCCGCCCGGGGTCGCAAGGGCAAGGCGGCCGATCTGGGTTTCAAGCCGAACAGCGTCACCCGCGTCGAGTGAGTACCTCAACGGGAGCCCTGACATGATTTCGGCGGGTTGTCTGGACAGTCGCCTCAAGGGATTCCCGGCCCGATCGCCGGCCATCTCGGTTGCCGAGGCGGGTCAGCAGGACTGGCAGTTGCTGCGCGGCGACTTGCCCCTGCCCCTGGCGGTACTCAAGGCGTCGGCCCTGTCGCACAACCTGGCGTGGATGGCCGGATTCTGCCGATCACGGGGGCTGGATCTGGCGCCGCACGGGAAGACCACCATGTCGCCCGAGCTCTGGCAGCGCCAGCTGGATGCAGGTGCCTGGGCGATCAGCCTGGCGACAGTGTTCCAGGCGTCGGTGGCGGCCCGGCATGGGGTGCGCCGTGTGCTGATACCGAATCAGGTGGTGCAACGGGCAGAACTGGATGCCTTGCTGGATGTGCAAGGCGAGGTGCCTGGCTGGTGGGTGGGCTTTCTGGTCGATTCGCTGGCGCAAGTCGAGCTGATCGAGGCGTGGGCTCGTGATCGGGCATGGTCCGGTAGCTGGCCGGTGTTGATCGAGATCGGCATTCCGGGCCAGCGCACCGGATGCCGCGATGCGCGGCAGGCACTGGATCTGGCGCGTCGCGTGCGTGCCAGTACGGCATTGCGCCTGGTGGGCGTGGAGTGCTACGAAGGACCCCTGGCGACCTGTGACCATGACCATGACAGGGCCGGGGTGGCAGCGCTGATGGACCGCGTTGAACATCTGGCCCGCCATGCCGTGGCCGAACGCCTGTTTGAGGTCGAGCAGGCCGACGGTGATGCGCTGATCCTGAGCGCGGGTGGGTCGGCCATCTTCGATCTGGTGGCCGAGAGGCTTTTGCCGGATCTGGGGGTGCCCGTGCGCGGCGTCCTGAGATCGGGCTGCTACATCACGCACGATCACAGCCGGTACCGGCGCTACCTGTGCTGTGTCGGCGAGCGTCTGCAACTGGGCGAGACGCTCAGGCCAGCCCTGGAACTGCTGACGTGCGTGCAGTCCTGTCCCGAACCTGGCCTGGCCTTGCTGACCATGGGCAAACGGGATGTCGGGCAGGACATGGATTTGCCATTGCCCATCTGGCAGGCCGATGGCCAGGGTGGTGCGGCGCAAGCGGTGCCGTCACACTGGCGCATCGACGCATTGAACGACCAGCATGCCTATCTGCGATATGACCCGCAGATGCCTTCGGGTGAGCACCCCCGGGTGGGCCAGATGGTGGGGGTGGGAATTTCACATCCATGCACCACGTTTGACAAGTGGCGCTGGATGCCCGTGGTGGATGACGACTATCACGTGGTTCAGGCCGTCACGACCTGGTTCTGAGTGGCTGCTGTCCTTCGGTGATCTGGCAGCAAAGGCGCATGGCGAGCCCTGATCGCTTTCGGGTCGTTCTGGGGGAATATCTCTAATTTGTGCGCTGCAGCAAAAAAATGCTTGCAGAGTCCGGGAAAGTCCTTAGAATTCGGGTCATGCTGCAGTGCAACATAAATCGGTTTCCCGAACCGTGTTTCACCGGCGGCGCTTTCAACCCCTCCATTTCAAGGAACTGACATGAACAACGCTGCCGAACAGATCATTGCTGCCCAGAAAGCCAACCTGGAAGCCTTCGAAGGTGCCACCACCAAGGCTTTTGCCGGCGTGGAAAAGCTGGTTGAACTCAACCTGGCTGCTTCCAAGGCTGCCCTGGGCGAGTCCTTTGGTTACGCCCAGGCTGTCATGGCTGCCAAGACGCCCCAGGAACTGATGACCGTGCAGACCGGCTACTTCCAGCCGATGGCCGAAAAGTCCGCCGCTTACTTCCAGCACGTGCAGAGCATCGCCACGGAAGGCAGCGCCGATTTCGTCAAGGAAATCGAAGCCAAGCTGGCTGAAGCCCAGAAGGCCATCGGCGCATCCGTCGATCAGCTGGTCAAGAACGCCCCGGCCGGTTCCGAGGCCGCCGTGGCAGCCTTCCAGTCCGCCATGAGCAATGGCCAGAAGGCCGTCGAACAGACCCAGGCCGCCATCAAGAAGGCGACCGCCCAGGCTCAGGCCAATTTCGCTGCTGCGTCCAAGCAGGCAACCGACCTGGCCAAGAAGGCCGCCAAGGCCTGATCGACCCCCGATCAGCGCATGGCACGCCCGGTCTGACGATCGGGTCTCGTGCCATAGAAAAAGGCTCCCTGCCAGGGAGCCTTTTTTTCGTCGGGGGGATGTCAGGCCAGTTCGGCGATCAGTTCGATCTCGACACAGGCTCCCAGAGGGATCTGGGCGACACCAAAGGCGCTGCGGGCATGGGCGCCTGCCTGGGTGCCGAACACCTCACCCAGCAACTCGCTGCAACCGTTGGTGACCAGGTGCTGTTCGGTGAAGGTGGGGGTCGAGTTGACCAGACTCATGACCTTGACGATGCGCTTGATGCCGTCGAGGTCGGTGCCGGCAGCGCGGCAGGCCGCTTCCAGCGTGCCCATGAGGTCAATAGCGATACCCCGCGCTGCCTGTTGGCCCTCTTCCGTGCTCATGGTCAGGCCGAGCTGGCCCACCCAGGGTTTGCCATCCTTGCGGGCAATGTGGCCGCTGAGAAATATCAGCTTGCCCGACTGAACATACGGCACATAGGCGGCAGCCGGCACGGAGACGGGAGGGAGCGTGATGCCGAGGCGGTTCAGCGGTTCGTAGACACTCATGGGGGATTCCTGTTGATGGGGGTGGCGGAAGCGATGGTCCGGGGCATTCTATCGATCCATCGGCGCCGTCCGTTCAGCATCAGGTGCTTTCATGGCAACGCTGTCGCACCGGTGAAGAGATCCGCATCATCGATTTCGTCGGGTGGTGCCACCGTGACCGCCACATCGAGCTGGTGACGTGTGCTGCCCTGGATTACACCCCGCATGGGCGATACATCGGTGAAATCGCGTCCAAGCGCAAGGGTCACGTAGTCTTCTCCCGGACTGGCCCAGCCGTTGCGGTCGTTCGTGGGATCGAAGTCGAACCAGGCTCCCGCCATGCCGGGCGCGTCCGTGGGCATCCACGGCAGGTAGACCGAAGCCCATGCATGCGATGCATCGGCACCGATGAGCCTCGGCTTCCCTGGGGGCGGGCGTGTCAGCAGATAGCCGCTGACATAGCGCGCCGGCAGACCCAGGCTGCGCAGGCACGCGATCAGGATGTGAGCAAAGTCCTGGCACACACCGGCTCCCTGGCGCAAGGCCTCCAGCGGTGGGGTGTGGACTTCGGTGCTGGCGGTTTCGTAGCGCAGGGTCTTGTGTATGTGGGTCGACAAGGCCTGAACCGCTTCCAGCATGGGGCGGCCGGCGCTGAAGTGGTCCCGTGCAAAGGCGACGAACGCATCGTCCCTGGGGGCCATGGGCGAGGGAAACATGAATTCGCTGGCCGGATCGTAGGAGGCGTGAACGCGATAGCGGAAGTGGTCGCGAACCGCTTCCCATGTCATGGCCTGCCAGGCGGGCAGGTCCGGCAGGGAGGCGGGCTCCCGGGTCTCGATCAGGCTGTCGGCCAGGATGTCGAGCCGGTCGTGCGGTGACTGAAGGGCAAAGAATGTGCGGCGGTTGCCGAAGGCGTCGGTCTGCTGGCTGCGGGTTGCCGGCTCCGGCCTGATCTCCAGGCGGTGTTCGAGCACCGTCTGGGCCGGCGTGTCCACCGGCGAGAGATGGGCCATGTGCTGTGCCAGATCGACAGCACCCTGGTACTGGTAGACGGTGTGGTGGACGACGCGCAGCAACATGAGCGGGATTCCGGCGGTTCGTGTCAGATGCTCTGCTTGCGCTGGTCCGCGTGGCTGAAGTGCAGCCGGGTGATTTCGTCAGACAGGTCGGCAGCGCTGGATTCACAGTCATCCAGCAGTTCCGCCAGTGCCATCCAGTGGCGTCGTCCCTGTGAGTCGCGTTGCCAGTGGCTGAGGTCGGCCAGGGCCCAGGTGTCCGGATCGGGCAGGCCCATGGCCAGCACGGCATCCTTGGGCGTGGCGCTGTGCGACAGCTTGGCCAGACGGGACCGCAGGGTCTGCACCACCCAGGCGAGCGAGCGGGGATTGTCACGGTCCATCACCAGCAGGTCTGCCATGGCGACCATGTCGCGTCGTTGCTGGTACTGGGCGTGAAAGGTGATGGTGCTGTCGAACAGGGCCACCATGGCCTCGAAGCCGACAGGGTCGTGGACGGCCTCGTGTTCCAGTCCCAGCGACATGGCGCGCGCGAGGGTCGTGAGGCGCTCGATGTGACGGCCGATCGAGAGCAGGCGCCAGCCGTCGTCCCGGACCATGCGGTCGGTCTGCGAGCCTGTGATGGCCGCCAGCATTTCGCTGGCGTTGAGCAGGGCGGTCAACGCTTCGGCCTGGGCGTACTCTGCGCCACTGGTCAGTCGGGCGCAATCGTGCCGGAACTGGGCCTCGGTGCGTTCGATCAGGTTCCAGTGTTCCTGCGACAGGCGCTCGCGAACCTGGGATGCGGCCGACTTGAGTGCCCGAAGATTGAACCCCACGCTGCTCGACTGTCGGGCCATCGGGTCGGAGGCCCGGGGATGGAGGTTGGCAATCAGGCTGCGGGCAAATACGCGGCCGGCGTGCACCGCGTCGGGTACATCCGGCAGGACCAGGGCGGTCTCGCGGGCCACGGCCGTCAGCCAGGACAACAGCGGACCGGAGCCTGGCTCTTCGCCTCCCAGGTGATCCAGGGCAATCCGGGCCAGGCGGACGCTGTTTTCGGCCCGTTCGGTGTAGCGACCGAGCCAGAACAGGTTTTCGGCGGCCCGGCTGGTGACTGGCCGCTTATGCTGTGCGATGGCCAGGGAGTCGGGCTGGGACTGCAGGAGTGTCGTGGTGTCCACCTGCCCCTGGGTCAGTACCCAGCAGTCCGCGCTGGAGCCGCCGCGCTGCATGGCTGCCACCAGCTGTCCCCGGGGGGCCAGGCGAACCAGGCCGCCGGGCAGGACGCGCCAGCTGCGCGGACCATCCGCCAGCGCAAAGACGCGCAGCATGGCCGAGCGGGGCAGCAGGCGCTGACCCGCCCAGGTCGGTGTCTGTGACAGGGGCAGCCAGGCCTGCACGGTGTGCTCGTCGGGCTGGCGGACCAGGCGACCCGACCACTCGTCCAGGGCGCGCTCATGAAGGCCCTGGCCAATCACCGTGCCCATGCCGGAGCGTGGATAGGTCGGGCGGATGACGCTCTGCTTGAGCAGGGGGAGCACCTCGCGCAGGGCGGCGTCCTCTCCGCACCACCAGGTGGCCAGCGAGGGCAGGGTCAGGTCTTCGCCCAGCAGGTGGCGGCTGATGGCGGGCAGGAAGCCCTGCAACGCGCTGGACTCCAGCGGTGCCGACCCCGGTGCGTTGGCCAGTAGCACATTGCCGGCCCGGATCACCTGCAGCAGACCGGGTACGCCCAGGGTGGAGTCGGCACGAAGCTCGAGCGGGTCGAGCCATTCGTCGTCGAGGCGCTTGATGAGGGCGTGGACCGGCTCCAGGCCGCTCAGTGTCTTGAGATACAGGCGCTGGTCGCGCACGGTCAGGTCGTTGCCCTCGACCAGGGCAATGCCCAGGTAGCGTGCCAGATAGGCGTGCTCGAAGTAGGTTTCGTTGTAAGGGCCGGGGGTGAGCAGGGCAATGCGGGCCTGTTCGCCTTCGGGGGCCATGCGTTTGATGCTCTCCAGCAGGGTCCGGTAGGTGGCGGCCAGGCGCTGGACCCGCAGGCCGGCAAAGGCCTTGGGAAACTGTCTCGATACGGCGATCCGGTTTTCCAGCAGGTAGCCCAGGCCTGAAGGCGCCTGCGTACGCTGGCCCACCACCCACCAGCGGCCATCCGGTCCGTGGGCCAGGTCGAAGGCCATGATGTGAAGCCAGTGGTCGTCGGCTGGCCGGATTCCCTGCATCCCGCGCAGGTAGCCGGGGTGTCCCTGGACCAGGGCGGCTGGCAGCAGGGCCTGGCGCAGCAGTTCGCCGGGCCCGTACAGGTCGGCCATCACGGCGTTGAGCAGGCGGGCGCGTTGCAGGATGCCTGTCTCGATGTGCGCCCAGTCCTGGCTGCCGATGATCATCGGGAACAGGTCCAGTGCCCACGGGCGCTGGAGCCCGGTGGCCGCATCGGCGTATACGTTGTAGGTGACGCCGTTGTCCCGGATCTGTCGCTGCAGGTTGTGCGCGCGCCGGTCCAGGTCCGCCAGTCCGTCGTGGCCGATATGCTCGAAAAACCGGCGCCATTCGTCGCTCAGTCCCGCCCCGGATGCGTCGCGCAGCTCGTCCCGATGTCCGGCATCCGCCGGAACCGACAGCGACAGGGCGCAGTCACCCGGCGTGGCCGAACCGGGGCCTTCGTCGAACAGGGAGTCGGAATGAGGGGTGTTCACCGGGCCTGAGTATGCCTGTTGTGTGACAGGCGTGTCAGGCCCGGGTTGCGGGCCGCGTTGCATGCGTCACGCCATCGCGCGTCAGGTGGGGTGACGCAGGTCCAGCGTGAAGGGGAACTCGCGGCTGGGCGCAGCCGGGCGAACGGCCATGCGTCCGGCGGTGTGGCCCATCTGGAAAAAGCGCGAGAGGCGCCGGCTCTCGGCCTCGTAGGCATTGACCGGGAACGTGTCGTAGTTGCGCCCACCGGGGTGTGCCACGTGGTACTGGCAGCCGCCAAGGGAGCGCTCTGTCCAGTTGTCCACGAGGTCGAAGGTCAATGGGGCGTGGCCGGGAATGGACGGGTGGAGCGCCGATGGCGGCGTCCAGGCCTTGTAGCGGATACCGGCGACGTATTCACCAACCCGGCCGGTGCTCTGCAGCGGGATGGCCTGTCCATTGCAGGTGATCACGTAGCGGCTGTCGTTGTAGCCGCTGACCTTGACTTCCAGCCGTTCCAGGGACGAGTCGACATAACGCACGGTGCCGCCGGCGCCGCCTTCCTCGCCCATCACGTGCCAGGGCTCCAGGGCGTTGCGCAATGTCAGCTCGATGCCACGAGCCGTCACCTCGCCAACCAGCGGGAAACGGAATTCGAAGTGCGGATCGAACCAGCCCATGTCAAAGGCATAGCCGGCGTCCTGCAGGTCGGTCAGGACGTCCTCGAAGTCCATGCGCACGAATGTGGGTAGCAGGAAACGGTCGTGCAGCTCGGTGCCCCAGCGTGTCAGGCCGGCCTTGTAGGGACGTTGCCAGAAGCGGGACACCAGGGCGCGCAGCAGCAGTTGCTGGGCCACACTCATGCGGGCGTGCGGCGGCATTTCGAAGGCGCGCAGTTCGAGCAGGCCCAGCCGTCCGGTCGGGCCGTCGGGCGAATAGAGCTTGTCGATGCAGAACTCGCTGCGGTGGGTGTTGCCGGTGACGTCGATCAGGATGTTGCGCAGGGTCCGGTCCACCAGCCACGGCGGCATGTCCTGTCCATGGATGCCGCGGTTGCGCTCGATCTGGCCCAGCGCGATTTCCAGTTCATAGAGCTGGTCGTTGCGCGCTTCGTCCACGCGGGGTGCCTGGCTGGTCGGTCCGATGAACAGACCGGAGAACAGGTAGGACAGGGACGGGTGGTTGTGCCAGTAGGCCACCAGGCTGCCCAGCAGTTCGGGCCTGCGCAGGAATGGCGAGTCCGCAGGTGTGGCACCACCCAGCACGAAGTGGTTGCCGCCGCCCGTGCCGGTGTGGCGGCCGTCGGTCATGAACTTCTCGGCGCACAGGCGCGTCTGGTGTGCGGCCTCATACAGAAATTCGGTGTGTTCGACGAGTTCGCCCCAGTTGTGGGCCGGATGGATGTTGACTTCGATGACGCCGGGGTCGGGCGTGACCTGCAACATTTTCAGGCGCGAATCGCGGGGTGGCGGGTAGCCTTCCAGCACGATCTTCATGCCCAGCAGCTCAGCGGTCGCTTCGACGGCGGACAGCAGATGGAGATAGTCCTCCAGCAGGGACATGGGCGGCATGAAGATATACAGGTGCTGGCTCTGGCCACCGCTGGCCTTTTCAGCCTTCGGGCCATTGGCACGCTGCGGGTCGCGGGCCTCGATGCACAGTGCGGTCCGGGTCAGCCAGGCGGCCGATTCACCCCGCTGCGGGACGCGCGAGGCCAGTGCCTGAGCGGACGATGCACCGGGACCCGTGCCCGGGCCGGTTTCCGAGTCCATCCCGGGCGTACTGCCCTGCATCGACACGGTGCCGCCTTCGGCAAAACCGCCGCCGATGTCGTGCGGATGGAACTGGTGCCGCACCTGGGCTGACGGCGGCAGGGGGTTGCGCGGGCTGTGGGGATCCTGTTCGATGTGATAGGGATAGTCACCGGCAGAGACCCAGGGCAGCGAATCGAGTGGCAGGCGGTAGCCCATGGGCGAATCGCCGGGAATCAGATACATGCGCTCGTCGCGGAAGAACCAGGGGCCGGTCGACCAGACCGTGCCGGGCACCTGGTGACCGGCACCCGTCATGCCACCGTGTACCGACGCCTGCAGGGGCAGGACGTAACCGACCGTGGCGTCCAGTCCCTGGTCGAAGACGCGCCGCAGCCGCACGCGCTCGAGTTCATCGTCCAGCTTGCTGTCGAAGGGATCGACGTTGACCGGCAGGCGCCGTTCCCGCCAGAGGTAGTACCAGGTGTCCTCGAAGCCTGGCGTGATGTATTGGGGCGAGAGCCCCAGCTGCCGCGCCAGGGCTTCGGTGAAGCGGCGTGCGTCCTCGTGGCTGTAGCTGGCCGGATCGCGTTCGTCGGCCAGCAGGCCGGGGTTGTGCCAGCAGGGCTGTCCGTCGGCCCGCCAGAACACCGAGAGGGCCCAGCGGGGCAACTGTTCTCCCGGGTACCACTTGCCCTGGCCCATGTGCACGAAACCCCCGTCGCCGTAGCGCTCACGCAGACGGCCGAGCAGTTCTGTCGCATAGCCACGCTTGGTCGGGCCGAGCGCATCGGTGTTCCATTCGGCGGCATCGCGGTCACCGGTGGACACGTAAGTGGGTTCGCCTCCCATGGTCAGGCGCACGTCGTTGCGGACCAGTTCGTCGTCGACCTGTTCACCGAGCGCCAGGATGCCGGACCACTGGTCGTCGGTGTAGGGCTTGGTCACGCGCGCAGACTCGTGGACTCTCGTGACCTGCATGTGGTGGCTGAACTCGACCTCGCACTCGTCGATGGCGCCTTCGACAGGGGCGGCGCTCGAAGGCTGTGGCGTGCAGGCCAGCGGGATGTGGCCTTCGCCGGCCAGCAGGCCGGAGGTGGGATCCAGCCCGATCCAGCCGGCACCCGGCAGGAACACCTCGCACCACGCGTGCAGATCGGTGAAGTCGGCTTCAGGCCCGCTGGGGCCGTCGATCGACTTGACATCCGGTGTGAGCTGGATGAGATAGCCCGAGACGAAGCGGGCGGCCAGTCCCAGGTGGCGCAGCAGCTGCACCAGCAGCCAGCCGGAATCGCGGCAGGAGCCGCTGCCGAGGTCCAGGGTTTCCTCCGGCGTCTGGACGCCCGGTTCCATGCGGATGGTGTAGGCGATGTCCTGGTGCAGTTGCCGGTTGATGTCGACCAGGAAGTCGATGGTCCGGCGTTCGCTTCGGTCCACGCGTTCGAGATACTGCCGCAGCAGCGGCGTCAGGGGTTCGGTTGCGAGGTAGGGTGAAAGCTCCTGTTGCTGTCCTTCCTCATACACAAAGGGGAAGTTCTCGGCCCCGGGCTCCAGAAAGAAGTCGAACGGGTTGTATACCGCCATCTCGACGACGAGGTCCACCGTCACCTTGAACTCGGTGGTGGGCTACGGGAATACCAGCCGGGCCTGGTAGTTGGCAAACGGATCCTGCTGCCAGTTGATGAAGTGGGTGCCCGGATCGATTTTCTGCGAGTAGGCCAGCACCTTGGTCCGGCTGTGCGGAGCCGGGCGCAGGCGAACCACCTGAGGTCCCAGCTTGACAGGGCGGTCGTACCGGTAGTGGGTGATGTGGCTCAGGGCAACGTGTATGGCCATGCGAATGACTTTCGACAGTGAGGACAGAACTCCGTGAACGGGCGCATCCGGGGTGCGCCGGTGCCTTTCAGGTCAAGCAAGTATTGCGCCATGCAGGAGCCGGCGGTGGACACAGGGTCCGCCAGGCAGGCAGGCTACTTGGGCGTACCGGGGATGCTCTCCTTTATTGTGGGGGTGGCATTTCAATTGCAGATGACACTTTGGCCGATGGCCGCACACGTCGGTCTGCTGCTGGTGGCCACAGGCCTGGTCCTGTGGCGGTTTCGCCTGCGGCGGTGCATGGCGGCGACCCGGGTCCTGGGCGTGCTGCTGGTCGCGTCGGGTGTGCTGGCGGGCGCCGGTTATGCCGGGGTCAGGGCGTCATTGGTGGCGGGGCAGCGACTGGATCCCGGACTGGAGAACGTGACGCTGGAGGTGACCGGCCGGGTGGCGTCCCTGCCCGCGAAAACGGCGAACGGGGCACGCTTCGAGTTCGAGGTCGAACGGGCGGAGCGGTCCGGGCAGACGGTTGTCGTGCCCGACCGGCTGCAACTGGGCTGGTACCGGGGACCGGTACCGGTAGCCGGCGACCGCTGGCACCTGGCGGTTCGACTGCGCCGGCCGCACGGCAATGCCAATCCATATGGCTTTGATCGGGAGCGCTGGCTGTGGGGGCAAGGGATTGGCGCCACAGGGACCGTTCGTCAGGGCAAGAACGACCCGCAACCCCGCCGCATCGAAGCGACGTCCTGGCACCTGCTGGAGCGGGCCCGGCAGTGGGTCGACTCGGCCATTGCCGACCGGGTGGGGGGTAAGGCGGGCGCCGGCGTGCTGTCGGCCCTGGTGGTGGGCAACCAGGGAGCCATCGGTCCTGAGGACTGGGCCATCTTCCGCGCCACCGGTGTGGCGCACCTGATGGCCATTTCCGGTTTGCACGTCACCATGTTTGCCTGGCTCGCCATCGCGCTGGTGGGATGGCTGTGGCGCGGCCTGGCCCGTGTGCGTCCGTCGGTCCTGCTGGTGGTGCCGGCGCCGGTGGCGGCCGGCGTGGGCGGCATCGCGCTGGCCACGGTCTATGCCCTGTTCTCGGGCTGGGCCGTGCCGTCGCAGCGGACAGTCATCATGCTGGCCGTGGTGGCCGGGCTGCGCCTGCAGGCGCGTCGCTGGCCGTGGCCGGTGGTCTGGCTGTGTGCCATGGCTGTGGTGCTCGTGCTCGATCCGTGGGCGCTGATGCAGGCCGGTTTCTGGCTGAGCTTTGTGGCCGTGGGCATCCTGTTTGCCAGTGACCCCGGGCGCGCACCTGCGGACCTGCCGGACCAGGCCGGTCCACCGCCTTCACGCCTGCGTCGACTCCGGAACAGGTGCCTGGGGCTGGTACGCGAGCAATCGGTGGTGACGGTGGCGCTGTCGCCGCTGGGCCTGATGATGTTCGGCCAGTTTTCGGTGGCGGGCCTGCTGGCCAACCTGGTGGCCATTCCCTGGGTCACCTCGGTGGTGACGCCGCTGGCCATGCTGGGCGTACTGTGGCCGCCCTTGTGGGATCTGGCCGTGGGCGCTGTCCAGGTGCTGGGTGTCTTGCTGCAATACCTTGCGGGCTGGTCATGGGCGGCGGTGTTCAGGCCGATCGCGCCGTGGCCGATGGCGGTGCTGGCTATCCTGGGAGGCGTGGCGCTGGTGCTGCGCTGGCCGCCGGTGCTCAGGGTCGCCGGCGCGCTGCTGGTCTGGCCGGTGCTGTGCTGGTTCCCGGATCGTCCGCCCACGGGCCAGTTCGAACTGGTGGCCATGGATGTGGGGCAGGGCAGCGCCGTGCTGGTCCGCACGGCCAGTCACAGCCTGCTGTACGACACCGGCCCTCGCTACTCGGCGGACAGCGATGCGGGCGAGCGGGTGGTGGTGCCCTTGCTGCATGCGATGGGGGAGGTGCCGGATGTGGTCGTGGTCAGCCACAGCGACGCCGATCACTCGGGGGGCATGGTCGCCGTGCAGCGGGCCTTCGAGCGGGCACGCTGGCTGTCGTCGTTCGACGGACAGGGCCATCGGCGCTGTGTGGCTGGCCAGCGCTGGGAGTGGGATGGCGTGCGCTTCGAGGTCCTGCATCCGCAACCCCGGCACTACGACTCCAAAGGTCAGGGCGTGCTGTCGACCAATGCCATGTCCTGTGTCCTGCATGTGGTGGCCGGCCGCCACAGCGCCTGGCTCGGCGGCGACATCGACGCCGAGCAGGAAACCCGTCTGGCCCTGGCGCGTCCCGACCTGCGCGCGACTGTTCTGGTGGCACCGCACCACGGCAGCCTCACATCGTCCAGTCCGGTGCTGCTCAACACCTTGCGGCCATCCTGGGTGGTGGTGCAGGCCGGGCACCTCAACCGGTTCCACCACCCGTCGCCCCGTGTGCTGGCACGCTATCACCAGCGGTCTATTCCCTGGGTGGCCAGTCCAGGTTGTGGGGCGGCTATCTGGCGCAGCGAGGATCCCGCCCGGATGCACTGTCAGCGCCAGGCCGATCGGCGTTACTGGCATCACACGGGCGAAGGCCTTGTCGGGGCGCTGCCTGATGCGCAGGTGTCATCCGACTGAATGCACTGTTTTTGTGCGCACGGATGTCTCGCGCTTTCGCGCTCTGGCCCGGTCCTTGCTATGCTTCAGTCAGGAGAATACCGATCATGAGCCGACCGATGTTTGACGAGATGAACGCCTCCCCTGACGAGGTGCGGGAGCATTACCTCAATTACGCCAGGTGGCTGGCGCAGCAACCGGCTGATGTGATGGCAGCCAGGCGCGAAGAGGCGGAGATGATCTTCCGGCGTGTCGGCATCACGTTTGCCGTCTACGGTGCCAAGGACGAAGACGGCTCGGGTACCGAGCGACTGATTCCCTTCGACCTGATTCCGCGCGTCATTCCCGCGGCCGAATGGGAACAGATGGAGCTGGGCCTGGTCCAGCGGGTCACGGCCCTCAACCGCTTCATTCACGACGTCTACCATGACCAGGAGATCGTCAAGGCGGGGATCATTCCAGCCGACCAGATCTTCCAGAATGCCCAGTTCAGACCCGAGATGATGGGGGTGGACGTGCCATGCGGCGTGTATTCGCACATCTCCGGAATCGACATCGTGCGGGCGCCCAACAGCGACGGCGTGGGCGAGTACTTCGTTCTGGAGGACAACCTGCGCGTGCCCAGCGGCGTGAGCTACATGCTCGAAGACCGCAAGATGATGATGCGCCTGTTCCCTGACCTGTTCGGCGAGAACCGGGTGGCTCCCGTGGCCCACTATCCCGACCTGCTTCTGGAGACTCTGCGCGCGGTCAGTCCGGCCACCACGGCCGAGCCCACGGTGGTGGTGCTCACGCCGGGCATGTACAACAGCGCGTACTTTGAGCATGCCTTCCTGGCGCAACAGATGGGTGTGGAGCTGGTCGAAGGCCAGGACCTGTTTGTCAAGGACAACTTCGTCTACATGCGTACCACGCGCGGCCCCAAGCGGGTGGACGTCATCTACCGCCGCGTTGACGACGATTTTCTCGATCCGCTGGTGTTTCGCCCCACGTCGACCCTGGGCTGTGCCGGTCTGCTGGGCGTCTATCGCAGCGGCAACGTGGCGATCTGCAATTCGGTCGGCACGGGTGTGGCCGACGACAAGTCGATCTATCCCTATGTGCCGAAGATGATCGATTTCTACCTCGGGCAGAAGCCGATTCTGAGCAATGTGCCGACCTTCATGGGGCGCGACCCCGAGGACCTCAAGTACATGCTGGCCCATCTCAAGGACCTGGTGGTCAAGGAGGTGCACGGTGCCGGGGGGTACGGCATGCTGGTCGGTCCCGCGTCGACGACGCAGGAGATTGAGGATTTTCGCAAGGCGGTCGTGGCAAGTCCGTCGAGCTATATCGCTCAGCCGACGCTGAGTCTGTCCACCTGCCCGACCTTTGTGGAAAGCGGCATTGCCCCCAGGCATATCGACTTGCGCCCCTTTGTCCTCAGCGGTACCGAAGTCCAGATGGTGCCGGGTGGTCTGACCCGCGTGGCCCTCAAGGAAGGCTCGCTGGTCGTGAATTCGTCACAGGGTGGCGGTACCAAGGACACCTGGATTCTGGAGAACTGACAGCATGCTATCCCGTACCGCCGACCACCTGTTCTGGATGTCCCGCTATACCGAGCGGGCCGAAAACACCGCACGCATGCTCGATGTCAATTACCAGACGTCGCTGCTGCCCCAGTCTGCCGCCGTGGCCCAGGTGGGCTGGGAGGGCCTGTTGTCCATCAGCGAGCTGCTCCCGGCCTTTCGCGCCAAGTATGGTGAAAACGCCATCACGCCGCGCAATGTGCTCGAGTTCATGGTCCGCGACGAGAACAACCCGTCGAGCATCGTGGCCTGCCTGCGGGCGGCGCGGGAGAATGCACGGGCCGTGCGCGGCACACTGACCACCGAGTTCTGGGAAACCCAGAACAGCACCTGGCTCAAACTGATCGCCTATCTCAAGACGCGCGACTTCGAGCGGGATCCAGCGGCGTTCTTCGAATGGGTCAAGCACCGCTCCCATCTGTCGCGTGGCGTTGCCATCGGCACCATGCTGCAGGACGAAGCTTTCCATTTCTATCGCATGGGCACCTTTCTGGAGCGCGCCGACAACACGGCACGTCTGCTGGATGTCAAATTCCATGCCGTCCATAGCGATTTCTTCGGCGCGGCCAGTGAGCTGGATCAGGAGTACGACTTCTACCACTGGAGCGCCATCCTGCGGTCGGTCTCGGCCTTCGAGGTCTACCGCAAGGCCTACCGGGATGTCATCACGCCCGAGCGCGTGGCCGAACTGCTCATTCTTCGCGCCGACATGCCCCGGAGCCTGGCGGCCTGCCTCAATGAGGTGGTGGCCAATCTTCAGGTGGTGTCCAACGAGCAGACCCAGGAAACGCTGCGCCGCGCCGGCAAGTTGCGCGCCGATCTCCAGTTTGCCCGCATCGACGAGATCCTGGCCAATGGGCTGCATGCCTTCCTGACGCAGTTCCTGGACCGCGTCAACGAGCTGGGCGGCCGTATCAGCCAGGACTTTCTCCTGCCGTCGGCACACTGACCCGGCCATCGGGCCAGGCAGGCACAATGCGGGCTTTGCTCCGGGTGATCCCGGGGCTCGACCGCACCCCGATGAGACTGTCTGTCTGCCATTCCACTTGCTACACCTACAGCGAACCTTTGCTGTATTCGGTCCAGACCTTGCACCTGTGGCCGGTCAGCGGCACAACCCAGGTCGTGGAATCGTGGCAGGTGAAAACCCCGGCCACCCTGCATGCACAGCCGGACGGACAGGGCAACCGGGTGCACAGCTACAGTCTGGTCGCCCGGCCGGAACAGGGTGTGCGCGAACAGGTGATCACCGCCCGGGGCGTGGTGCAGACGCTGGGCGGGGCCGTGGTGACCGACAGCGGCTGCACGCCACCGCCGGCGTTCTACCTGCGATCGACCGACCTGGCGGAACCCCATCCGCGCATGGCGGCCTGGGCCAGGTCTTGCGTGCCGGGACTGGCCACGGGGCCTGACGTCGTTCAGGCACCATCGACCGACCTGCTGGTGGCACTGGCATCGGCCGTGGCCGACAAGGTGGTCTACCGCAAGGGGCGCACCGGCGTGGAGACGACCGCCCTCGAAGCCTTCGACTGGGAGCTGGGCGTTTGCCAGGACCAGGCCCATGTGATGGTGGCCGTCTGTCGCAGCCTGGGCCTGCCGGCCCGCTATGTCAGCGGCTACTTCTACGCGGCCAACGAACCCGAACTCGCCAGCCATGCCTGGGCCGACGTCTGCATCGACCCGGATGGACGGCAGTGGCTCAGCCTAGACGTGACCCACCGCTGCCCGACCGACGGGCGTCACATCCGGATCGCGGCTGCCACCGACTACGCGGCCTGCCTGCCGGTCAAAGGCCTGCGTCATGGCGGGGGGCAGGAGACACTGTCGGTGCGGATCGCCATTGACCCGGCAGGAACCTGAGGCCGGACGTCCGCCTGCTCAGCGCGCCGGCAGCAGCATGGACTCGATGGTTTCGCCCAGTTCGATCACGGCCAGGGCGTAGTAGCTGCTCCAGTTGTACCGGGTGACCACGTAGAAGTTGTGGGTGCCGGCCAGGTAGCTGCGGGGGGCATCGCCGTTTTCCAGCTCCACCAGGGCCAGCGGGCCCGTGTGCTGCCGGCCGGTGTCGTCGAGCTGGACACCCAGTGAAGCCATCTGGTCGGCACCGAACGTTGGCACGATGTCGGGCGCCAGCAGGGTGGGCAGGTCCAGCCGGGTGCGGTCCAGTTCCACCGGATAGCGGGTGGGCATGCCGGCCTGCCAGCCGAACGTCCGGAAGTAGTTGGCGACCGAGCCGATCACATCGGCCTGGCTGTCGGTCAGGTCGATGCGGCCATCGCCGTCGAAGTCGACCGCATAGCGCCGCCAGCTGCTGGGCATGAACTGGGGCCACCCCATGGCGCCTGCATAACTGCCCAGCATGGACGTCGGTTCTCGGCCGGATTCGCGGGCCAGCATCAGGAACTGCTCCAGTTCGTCGCGGAAGAACTGGCTGCGCGTCTCGGCACGTGGATGCGATGGTGGAAAGTCGAACGCCAGGGTGGCCAGCGCATCCAGTACCCGGAAGCGCCCCGTGTGCTGACCGTACAGTGTCTCGACGCCAATGACACCGACGATCAGGCTGGCGGGCACGCCGAATGCCGTCTCGGCACGCGCCAGCAGGTCCCGGTGTTCCTGCCAGTAGAGCAGGCCGGCCTGCAGGCGGCGTGGCTCGATGAAACGGGCCCGGTAGGCCTGCCAGTTCTTGGATGTGCCCGTGGGGTTGGGGGTGGCCAGTTTCACCACGGCCGGCAGGTGCCGCGCCTGGCCGATCTGGGCGCTCACCCAGTCCGCCTCCCAGCCCGTGCGATCGGCCAGGTCACGGGCAAACGCCAGGGCCTGGGGATGTTCTGCGTACGTCCGCTCGCCCTCGGTCGACGGGCGCTGCTTGGCTGCCGTGGACCGGCTTGTCGTGCTGGCGTGCGCCACGCCGGACACGGTTGGCAGGACCGGTTCCATGACGGTGCAGAAACAGAGGGCGGCGAGGGGGAGCCATTTCATCGACGGGTTTCCTTGGCGGGCCAGGGCAGGTGCCTGAAGTCCGACATCAGTGTAGCGAGCGATTCGCCGGGTTCGCGCCCATAGCGCCACCGTTCCAGCCGCAACAGCCACTGTGACATGGCCGCAATGAACCTGGCGTCGTTGAAATGCCGGTCGACCTGCTGCGCGAGGGCGCGTGGTGTCAGCGTGTCCGCCAGGATCAGGCCATGGCGGCCCAGCTGACGCCGTGCACGCTGCAGCAGGCGCAGCCAGGGGTCGTGCTGCTGGCGCTCCCACAACTGCCATGCGGCGCCTGCCAGGCTGCCAAGAACAACGATGGCCAGAAGGATGTAGGGCAGATCGGTCCATTGGGGTGAGGGCCAGCCCAGGTTCCGCAGCAGATCCAGCTGGCGACCCTGTGTGTAGTTCAGGACCCACTGGTTCCAGTGGTTGTTGACCGCTTCCCAGACGGCACGCAGCCGGGTCAGCAGGGTGGGATCGAATGCGTCGACCAGGCCGGCCAGCGCGCCGGGCGTCGGGCGCAGGCGGTCAAGGGAGCCGATCCGCCACTGTGCGGCGGCGGCCGTGGGATCGACCCGGACCCAGCCCTGGCCCTGCAGCCATACCTCTGCCCATGCATGGGCATCGCGCTGGCGCACCACCCAATAGCCGTCCACCCCGTTGAGTTCACCGCCCTGGTAGCCGGTGACCACCCGGGCCGGAATGTCCATGGCCCGCATCAGGATGACAAAGCTGGAGGCAAAGTGCTCGCAGAAGCCTTCACGCCGGTCGAACCAGAATTCATCGGCCACATGCCTGCCATAGACGCCTGGCTCCAGCGTGTAGGTGAAGCCGCCCGTACGCAGGCGGTCCAGAACCGCGGCGACGGCGGCTGGAGCGCCCGCCATCCCGGGCCCTGCCTGACGCCGGATGTTCTGGGCCAGGGCGAGCGTGCGTGGATTGAAGCCGGGAGGCAGCTCCAGGTAGTCCTGCAGTGCCAGCCTCGCATCACGCGGCCCGTGGCGGAACTGGAGATGGCTTCGGGCCCGGTATCGCAGCAGTTCGTTCACCGGGCGACTGGTGGTCCATTGAAGCTCGGGCGACATCGACGTTCGCAGGCCCGGCAATACGGGCGCTTCGGCGGCCGCTTCCAGCAGGAACAGCCAGGGGCGGCGCTGGGGTTCGAGTGTGACCTCGTACGCCACCGCAGGACCCTGCAGTTCAAGGTCGACCGGCAAGGTCTGACCAGGGGAAAACGACGGACGTTGGGGGAGCCAGCGCTGGCCATCGAAACGGCCCAGGACGGGGCCGCGGAAGTACATCGCGGCCTGAGGCGGGATGTCGCCATCGAAACGGATGCGAAAGGCAATCTGGTCATTGAGTACCAGTTCGGCAATTTCGCCCACCCGCATCTCGTCTGACAGGCCGCTTCGGCCGGCCAGGTCATTGCCCGGAACGCCCCACAGCGGTGCCATGCGCGGAAACAGGAGGAACAGCACCAGCATCACCGGCAGACCCAGTGCTGCAAGGCCGCTGGTGATGCCGGCCACGCGTGCCAGCGGCGGATGGCCCACGGGCATGTGGGCGTTGACCAGGGCCGTCAGCAGCCCCAGCAGGGCGACCAGGATGCCCATGGCCGTCAGGAGTGACTGCGAATGGAAGAAGTGCGTCAGCAGGGTGAAGAAGGCCAGGAAAAAGACCACGAAGGCGTCGCGGCGTGCCCGCATTTCCAGCGTCTTGAGGGCCAGCAACACCACGATCAGGGTCACACCCGCATCGCGCCCCAGAATGGTGCGATGGGTCAGCCACGTCGCGACCAGTGTCAGGAGCAGCAGGGTCAGCCGGGGAGGCCATCCCGGCAAGGGTGCCCCACGCCAGGTCAGCCACGCGCGCCACGCCAGAATGCCGAAAGCCATGGCCGAGCACCACCAGGGGATGTGTCCGAGCTGCATGCCCAGCACCCAGGCCACGACGGCCAGCAGGAACAGGGTGTCCCGCGTGTCGCGCGGCAGATGGCCGAGGCGGGAAGTGAGGGCGGTCAGCACAGGGCCATAGCCTCCAGGCAACGGATGCGGTGGGCCGGGCCCTGGCCGGGTGCGATCGTCTGGCCCGGCAGTCGCAGGCCATAGTCGAGCCCCAGGCGATCGGCCAGCAGCACCCAGGCGCACAGACGGGACAGGCGGGACTCCAGATCGGGCGCACCACAGCGCAGGTGGTCCAGCCAGAGTTCCTGGCGCTGGCTGACCAGCAGCTCGCGGCTGATCAGGTCGTCGCGCCCGGCGGCGAATGACTGGGCGGCCTTGCGCCAGACCACGGTGCGCAAGGGGTCACCCCTGCGGTAGGCGCGGACGCCGTCGAATTCACCGCCACTGGCGTTCTGTGACGGCCTGCCCTGACCCGGTGTGGCTTCTCCGGCGGGCAATGGTGGGGGGAGTGCTTCCGCAGACGGATAGACCAGCACATCGCAGGCCGGTCGCCACAGGGTCCAGACACGGAAAGTGCCCAGCGGAAACAGCGTCTGGATACGCAGTGCAGGCAGCGCCTGGCGGCCGCGACGGGGGGCGGTCCACGCCAGTTGCAGCGCGGCATCGCCCTGGGGAGGTACGTCGGTCCAGGCCTCCCGGGCCCCGGCCAGGCCGTCGACGGACATGGCAATACCATGCCGCGTGCGCCGTGCCGGATTGCTCAGCCGGATGTCCAGCACGACGGGGTGCCCGGCATGCACCGGTGCCGGTGGAAGCAGGTGCAGACTGAGGCCGCGCAGGTTGCCGTGACTGCGCTGCATGCCCACCAGTGCACTGCCAGCCAGCAGAAAGGTCAGCAGGTACCCCAGATTGAGCTGGTAATTGATGCTGGAGACC
Source organism: Burkholderiaceae bacterium (assembly GCA_041396505.1). Classification (GTDB taxonomy): domain Bacteria; phylum Pseudomonadota; class Gammaproteobacteria; order Burkholderiales; family Burkholderiaceae_C; genus Hydrogenophaga. The sequence continues at coordinate 65,613 of JAWKYL010000008.1, read as the reverse complement.
AGCAGCAGCAGCAGGGTCAGGGCCAGCATCAGTCCGGCCCGCGTGGGCAGGATGTAGACGTTGCGCTGCGTCAGCAGGAGGGTATCTGTTCGGGGCTGGCGGGCGTGGATCCACTGGCGCAGCCAGGCGCGCATGCCCGTCCGTTCGCTGCCCGCGGCGGGGGCGGTCTGTCTGGCCAGCGTGCGGGTCGGCGTCATGCCTTGCACCCGGGCTGCAGAGGGCGCCGGAACATCATGGCAGGGGCGTGGCCTCAAGCATGGCCCGGACCTGCTCGGCCGCACCGCGTCCGGCATCGGCCACCGGCACCATCCGGTGCGCGACGGTCTGCGGCAGGATGGCCGCCACGTCGTCCGGGGCCACATAGTCGCGACCGCTCAGGTAGGCCTGCGCCTTGGCTGCGCGGATCACGGCCAGCGCGGCACGGGGGGACAGGCCCTGCACGAACCAGCGTCCGCTGCGTGTGGCCCGGACCAGGTCCTGAAGGTAGTCCAGCAAGGGATCGGCCGTGTGCACTTCGGTCACGGCCTGTTGCAGGCGGGCCAGGTCGCCGGCATCCAGCACAGGGGGCAGGCGTTCGAGCATGTCCCGGCGGTCCTCGCCGCGCAGGAGTTCGCGTTCCGAGGCGCGGTCCGGGTACCCCAGGGACAGGCGCATGTGGAACCGGTCAAGCTGGGATTCGGGCAGCGCATACGTGCCCAGCTGATCGTGCGGGTTCTGGGTCGCAATGACGAAAAAGGGCTGCGGCAGCGGGCGGGTGGCGCCTTCGGCTGTCACCTGCTTCTCTTCCATGGCCTCGAGCAGCGCGCTCTGCGTCTTGGGACTGGCCCGGTTGATCTCGTCGGCCAGCAGCACCTGGGCAAACACCGGTCCCGGATGAAAGACGAAGCTCTCCCGTCCGCGCTCATAGATGGAGACGCCGATCAGGTCGCTGGGCATCAGGTCGGCGGTGAATTGCACCCGCGAGAACTGCAGGCCGAAGCTGCGTGCCAGGGCATGGGCCAGCGTGGTCTTGCCCACACCGGGAACGTCCTCGATCAGCAGGTGGCCACCCGCCAGCAGGCAGGCCACACAGTCGGCGACCTGGGCCTCCTTGCCCACGATGACCGTGTTAAGCTGATTCAGCAGACGCTGGAGTTGTGTGTCTGAATGCATCATTGCGCGACCATACCGTAAAACCATCATGAGCCATGGCACCGGATACTTCACCCACAGGGACTGCTGGAAGCATGAGATGGGGGCCGGGCACCCGGAGTGTCCGCAGCGGCTGGACGCGATCGAGGACCGGTTGCTGGCCACGGGCCTGGATGTCGCGCTGCAGCGGCGCGAGGCCACTCCGGCATCGCTGACCGAGCTCGAACTGGCGCATGGCCGCATGCACCTGGCTGCCCTGCGAGGCCTGAGCGACGGCCTGCGCGACGAGATCGCTGCCGGCGGCCCGACGCATGCCCAGATCGACCCCGACACCGCCATCAACGTGCACTCCTGGGACGCGATTCTCCGTGCTGCGGGCGCGGCCATCGACGCGACCGATGCCGTGATGGCTGGCGAACTGGAAAACGCCTTCTGCGCGGTGCGGCCACCGGGGCACCATGCCACGCGCAACCAGGCCATGGGTTTCTGTTTCGTCAACAACGTGGCGGTGGCCGCCAAGTACGCGCTGGAGCGACACGGACTCAGCCGCGTGGCGATCATCGACTTCGACGTGCACCATGGCAACGGCACCGAAGACATCGTTGCGGGTGACGAGCGCATCCTGATGTGCAGCTTCTATCAGCACCCGTTCTATCCGGCCTGGGACCATGCCCAGGCCGCCAACCTGGTCAACCTGCCTGTCCCCGCGTACACGCGGGGCATGGACCTTCGCGAACTGGTCGACATGATGTGGCTGCCCCGTCTGGAGGCGCACAAGCCCCAGATGATCTTCATCAGTGCCGGTTTCGATGCCCACCGCGAGGACGAGATGGGCCAGCTGGGCATGGTCGAGAACGACTACGCCTGGATCACCGAGAAGGTGATGGAGGTGGCCCGGCGCCACGCAGGCGGACGCATCGTCAGCTGCCTGGAGGGCGGATACCATCTCGGAGCCCTGGCGCGCAGCGTCGAGGCCCACCTGCGGGTGCTCGCGGGCGTCTGAAGCGAACCGAAACGGAATCAACATGGATACCAGCTCCCCATCTGACCTGTTGCTGTGCGAGCGCGACGCACGGGGCGTTCACCGGCTCACGCTGAACGCCCCGCGCAGTTTCAATGTGCTCAGCGAAGCGATGTTGCAGGCCCTGCAGTCGGCACTCGACGCGGTGGCCGCCGACCCTCAGTCACGTGCCGTGGTGATCGCTGCCGAAGGCCGGGCCTTCTGTGCCGGTCACGACCTCAAGCAGATGCGGGCCCGGCCCGAACTGGACTATTACCGTCAGCTGTTTGCCCGCTGCACGCGGGTCATGATGAGCATCCGCCGGCTCGACGTGCCGGTCATCGCGCGTGTCCAGGGCCTGGCCACGGCCGCGGGCTGCCAGCTGGTGGCGCAGTGTGACCTGGCGGTGGCCGCCGAAGAAGCCACCTTCGGCGTCAACGGCATCGACGTCGGGCTGTTCTGCGCCACGCCGAGCGTGGCGCTGTCGCGCAACATCCTGCCCAAACAGGCCATGGAAATGCTGCTGACGGGGGACTTCATTGTCGCCCGGGAAGCCCTCCAGCGCGGCCTGATCAACCGGGTGGCGCCGGCCGCCGAACTCGATGCCACTGTGGAACGCCTGCTGCAGCGCCTGCTGGGCAAACCGCGAGAGGCCCTGGCCATGGGCAAACAGCTGTTCTACCGGCAGCTGGAAACGGGCATGGACGCCGCTTACCAGCTGGCGGGCAACACCATGGCTTGCAACATGGTGCATGAGGTGGCCCAGGAGGGCGTTCAGGCCTTCATCGAGAAGCGCCCGCCCACCTGGCGCGAATCGCCACAGGACTGAACCCGAATCCGGGAGAATCACAGGCCGGACCCGCCATCCGGCCTGATCCAGTCTGCACGATCCATCATGAATCCACCCCAACCCATTGACGACTTCGGCCTCTGGCTGGCGGCATTCCGGCAACCCACCGTGCTGCTGGAGCTGGGCGTCCTGTTGACCTGCCTGATGCTGGCCATGCTCGTGACCGCCCTGTTGCGCCGGGCGCTGACACGGCCTGATGCCAGCTATGCGGTGATGTTCGGCCGTCGCCTGTTCGACGGCGTGCTGTTTCCTGTGCTCTTGCTGGCCATGGCCTTCGCGGCGCGCTCGGTGCTGGTCAAGCATGTGCCGCTGGCGGTGTTCAAGGTGGCCGTTCCTGTGCTGGTCGCCCTGGTGGTCATCCGGATCGGTGTCAAGGTGCTCCAGGCTGCTTTTCCGGGCGCTGGCTGGGTGCGCCCGCTCGAACGCAGCATCTCGTGGCTGGCCTGGGGCGCCATGGTGCTGTGGGTCAGTGGCCTGCTGCCCGTGGTGCTGCGCGAGATGGAACAGATCAGCTGGAAGATGGGCAGTTCCGAGCTGTCCCTGCGCACCCTGATCGAAGGCATCATCACGGCGGGCGCGGTACTCATCCTGGCGCTGTGGGTGTCCTCGGCCATCGAGGAGCGCCTGTTGCGTTCGGCTACCGGTGGCGAACTGTCGCTGCGCAAGGCGGTGAGCAATGCCACACGTGCCCTGCTGATGTTTGTCGGCCTGATGCTGGCCCTGACGGCCGTGGGTATCGACCTGACGGCCTTGTCCGTGCTGGGCGGTGCCATCGGCGTCGGCATCGGTTTCGGCCTGCAGAAGCTGGCCGCCAACTATGTCAGCGGCTTCGTGATCCTGGCCGAGCGCAGTATGCGGATCGGCGACAACGTGCGGGTGGACAACTTCGACGGCCGCATCACCGACATCACGGCCCGCTACACGGTCATCCGCTCGCCGACGGGACGCGAGTCCATCGTGCCCAATGAGATTCTGATCACCAGCCGGGTGGAGAACCTGTCGCTGGCCGATCCGAGGGTGTGGCTGTCCACCGTGGTGTCGGTGGCCTACGACAGCGATGTCGAGCAGGTCCAGCGCCTGCTCGTCGAGGCGGCGCTGGCACAGACTCGTGTGCTGCGGGATCCGGGGCCTTCGGCCGCGCTGTCGGCCTTTGGTGCCGACGGACTGGAGTTCACGCTGGGCTTCTGGATCGCAGACCCGGAGAACGGCCAGCTGGGCATCCGTTCGGACATCAATCTGGCGATCCTCCGGTCACTGCGCGGGCACGGCATCGAAATACCGTATCCGCAGCGCGTGGTCCACTTGGTGCCCCCCGCCGGTTGAGGGCGGGCGCGGCGACTCAGCGGCCCATCATGCCCGGCAACAGCAGGGCAATGGTCGGGACGGCAATGAGAATGGCCAGGCGCACGATGTCGGCCACCACAAAGGGCCACACCCCCCGGTAGATGCTGCCCAGTCGCACGTCGGGCAGCAACGAGTTGAGCACAAACAGGTTCAGGCCCACCGGCGGCGAAATCATCCCGATTTCCACGATGGTCACGATCAGGATGCCGAACCAGACCGGGTCGAAACCGAGGCCGACGATCACCGGAAAGAACACCGGAATGGTCAGCAGCACGATGGCCAGTTCCTCCATCACCATGCCCAGGGCCAGGTAGATGGCCATCATCATGATCACGACCATGATCGGGTTCGGACTGAACGCCAGAATGAAGGCCTTGAGGTCGGCCGGCATGCTGGTGAAGTTGATGAAGTTGGTGAAGATCATGGCCGCGATCAGGATCGCGAACAGCATCGCCGTGGTCCGTGCGCTCTCGACCAGGATGTCCATCAGCACCCGGGGCGTCAGTGTGCGACGCAACAGGGCGAAGAAAAACGCGCCTGCCGCACCCACACCCGCGCCTTCGGTGGCCGTGAACACGCCGCCGTAAATGCCACCGATCACCAGCAGGAACAGCACCGCCACTCCCCAGATGCCGCGGATGGCACTCAGGCGTTCGCTCCAGCTGAAACGCTCGGCTGGCGGCCCGGCCTCCGGGTCGCGCCACGTGATGAACACCACGGCCATGCACAGGCAGACAATGGCCACCAGACCCGGCAGGATGCCGGCCACGAACAGCTTGCCGATGTCGGTCTCGGTGATGATCCCGTAGACCACCAGGATGGTCGAAGGCGGAATCAGGATGCCCAGGGTGCCTCCGGATGCGATGGACCCTGTGGCCAGTGTGTCCTTGTAGCCGTGGGCTTTCATCTGCGGGTAGGCGACGCGCGACATGGTGGCCGCCGTGGCAATGGACGATCCGCAGATGGAGCCGAAGCCGCCGGATGCGATGATGCTGGCCATGGCCAGACCGCCTCGCCGGTGACCGACGAAGGCGTTGGCGGCGGTGAACAGCTCGCGGGCCAGTCCGGCGCGGGCGACGAAGTTGCCCATCAGCACGAACAGCGGAATCACCGACAGCACGTAGTGGAAGCCGGTCTCGAAAATGACCTGGCTCGTGCTGGCCATGGCGGCTGGCCAGCCCCGAAGCAGGCCCAGACCGGCGAAGCCGGCAATCGTCATGGCGATGGCCAGCGGCACCCGCAGGAAGGCGAGTCCGAAAACAGCCAGAAATCCCAGAACCGCTTCGGTCATGCGCCGGTCCTTTCAGCGTGCGGTTGCCGGATGACCACCAGAGCCAGGTGGGCCAGGGCCGTCACGACCAGCAAGGCGGCCATCAGGTAAGCCACCGGTGCCACAGGCAGCAGAAGGTGGGCCGTCGTGTCGCCGTATTCTGCAAAGCGCTCCGCCCGCTGCACCATCAGTTTGCCCATGTAGCCGAACACGAACCCGCTGAGCAGGTGAATGATCCTGGCCTGCAGTCCTTTGAGCCAGTCGGGGGTGATGGCATCCAGCGAGTCGAACACCACGTGTTCACCGCGCCAGGACACCAGGGGCAGGGCGCCGAAGATGACGATGACCATGAGAATCTCGGTGATCTCCAGGCCGCCGGGCACCGAGTTGTTGAAGAACTTGCGGCCGGTGACGTCCACCAGCGTGAGCCACATGATGCTGAACAGGGCCATGGCGGCCATCAGGCCGGTGGACCAGTACAGCAGGCGATCCAGAGTCTTGTGCATGACTTGACAAAAAAAGGGGGCTGGAGGGACGACAGCGAACCACTTGCAGCCAGCAAGTTCTGCGCCGTGCGCAGAACCGGGCCGCTGTAGGGTTGCCGTCCCGCCAGCCCGGGACAGGTCTCAAGCGGTCACTTGACTTTGTCGATCTCGGCGCGGAACTCGGCCAGAACGGCCTTGGCGTTCTTCAGGCCCTTGGCCTCGGCTGCGGCGGCCCAACGGTCTTCCAGTGCCGCCTGCTTGCCACGGACTTCGTTGATGAAGGCCTCGTCGGCCTGGATGCGTTGCACGCCCTGGGTCTTCTGGACCTCGCGCGAAGCGGCGTCCACCTTGTTCCAGCCTTCGCCAAAAATGCGGGCTGCCGTCTCACCGGAGATCTTGTCGACCACCGCCTTGTCTTCGGCCGACAGACCCTTGTACTTGTCCGGATTCATCATGAACACGAAACTGGTGTTGTACAGGCCACCGGGGAAGGTGGTGGCGTGCTTGACCATGGACAGCTTGAACGAGGCCACCGACTCGTCCGGGAAGAAGGTGCCATCCATCACGCCGGTCGACAGCAGCTCGAACGACTCGGGCGCCGGTTTGAGCGTGGTGTTCCAGCCCATGGCCTTGGACAGCTCGTTGATGTTGCCACCACCACTGCGGAACTTCAGCTTGGCGGCATCGGCAGCCGACGTGACCGGCTGCTTGGTGTTGAAGATGATGCCGGGGCCATGGGTGAACACGCCCAGCACCTTCACGCCGCGGTGCTCGCCCAGCGGTGCGAAGTACTTGCTGTAAATGCGCTGGTAGGCCACCGAGGTGGTCAGGGCGTTGTTGCCCAGGAAAGGAAACTCGGCCACCTGGGTGTTGATGAAGCGGCCCGGGGTGTAGCCGTCCACGGTGAACGAGATGTCTGCCAGCCCGTCGCGCACGGCATCGAACGTACCAGGCGCCGCCGCCACCGACTTCGGCAGGGCATTGCACTTCATGCGGCCACTGCTTTCCTTGGCCAGCAGGTCGCACCAGGCCGCCTGAGATGTCGACAGGGTATGTGTCGGGGGCAACCAGCTGGACGTATTGAACACGGTCTGTGCCGAAACGGCGCCGGAGGCCAGGACGGTGGAGGCCAGGGCAAGGGTCACTGCGTGACGGATTTTCATGGGTGTGTCTCCGTGGTGGGATGGGGCAGGATGTAGTTACTTTTAATAATCAAACAACCTTAGTTCACTATAGGTGATCCCTGCGGCTTGATGTCTCCTGACTTACCCGGATTCGCCGACCACGCGGTTGGTTAATTGTCGCTGGCAGGACAATGGACGAAGCGGCTTTGCGGATGGCTGCGCTGCCACTATAATTGCAAAAAAGCACGATCGTTCGTTTTTGACCTGGTGCTCCCATTCCCTTCGAATGGGTCCGGTGACCGTCCTTGTGTCCCCGGGTCGCGACTGCTGGAAGTTGACGTGCGTCAACTGGTTTCGGTTTCACAACCATCAGGGCCAGTCAGCATGCAGGTCATCGTCCCGTCAAACGCGTGGTGGACTGGAACCGCACCGGTGCGCGTCAAGAGCGACGCACCGGTGTGGACATCGCCAACGTCCGGATGAGCATGAACCCGTTCGACGAGATCGCGGTGGAAGAGGCCGTGCGCCTGAAAGAGAAGGGCGTGGCCACCGAGGTGATCGCTGTCTCCTGCGGCGTGACGCAGTGCCAGGAGACCCTGCGCACGGCCATGGCCATCGGTGCCGACCGGGCGGTGCTGGTCGAGACGTCCGAAGAGCTGCAGCCTGGCGGTGGCCAACCTGCTCAAGGCCCTGGTGGACAAGGAGCAGCCGATGCCTGGTGATCCTGGGCAAGCAGGCGCATCGACGACGACGCGAACCAGACCGGCCAGATGCTGGCGGCGCTGGCCGACCTTCCGCAGGCGACCTTTGCCAGCAAGGTGGAAGTGGCCGCAGACAAGGTCCAGGTCACGCGCGAGATCGACGGCGGCCTGGAGACGCTGGAGCTGAGCCTGCCGGCGGTCATCACGACCGACCTGCGCCTGAACGAGCCGCGCTACGTGACGCTGCCCAACATCATGAAGGCCAAGAAGAAGCCGCTGGAGCCGTCAAGCCCGAGGACCTTGGTGTGGACGTGAGCCCCGCCTGAAGACGCTCAAGGTCGGGGCCGCCCAAGCGCGGCGCCGGCGTGAAGGTGGCCGACGTGGCTGCCCTGGTGCGGTAGACTCAAGAACGAAGCCAAAGTCATTCGCGTGAACATGACCGCACTCGTCATTGCCGAACACGATCTCGCCTCCATCAAGGGAGCGACCCTCAACACCGTCACCGCCGCCGCTGCCTGCGGGGGTGATGTTCAACGTCCATGGTGGCCGGCCACAACGCCGGCGCCGCTGCTCAAAGGCTGCCGCGCAGATCGGTTGGCCAAGGTGATCCACGCCGACGGCGCGGCCGGCCCACGGCCTGGCCGAGAACGTCGCCGCCCAGGTGAGGTGGCCATCGCCTCGAACTACAGCCACATCCTGTTCCCGGCCACCGCCGGCGATGCCATCAGCGCTCCGCGCGTTGGCCGCCCAGCTGGATGTGGCGGCAGATCAGCGACATCACCAAGGTGATCAGCGCCGACACCTTCGAGCGCCCGATCTACGCTGGCAACGCCATCGCGCCGTGCAGAGCGTGGACGCGACCAAAGTCATCACCGTGCGCACCACCGGCTTCGATGCCGCGGGCCAGGGCGGCAGCGCCGCTGTGGAGAGCGCCGCAGCGGCGGCCTGCAACGGCAAGAGCAGCTACCGGGCAGCGAGATCGCCAAGAGCGACCGCCCGGAGCTGACGGCTCCAAGATCATCGTCAGCGGTGGCCGTGCGCTGGGCAGCAGCGAGAAGTTCAACGGTGATGACGCCGCTGGCCGACAAGCTGGGGCGGCCATCGGCGCCAGCCGCGCGGCGGTCGATGCGGGCTACGCACCGGCGGCGACCTGCAAGTGGGCCAGACCGGCAAGATCGTGGCGCCGCAGCTGTACATCGCGGCCGGCATCGGGGTGCCATCCAGCACCTGGCGGGCATGAAGGACTCCAAGGTGATCGTGGCGATCAACAAGGACCCCGAGGCCCCGATCTTCTCCGTGGCCGACTACGGCCTGGAGGCCGACCTGTTCTCGGCTGTGCCGGAACTGGTGTCCAAGCTGTAAATCCCCAACCCACCACAGCGCTGGAGCCGGCCCCCCTCCAGCAGCAGCCGAGGAACCGGCTTTGCCGGGCCTCCAGCTGCGCCCCCTGGAAGGGGGTGACGCCGCAGGCGGCGCGGGGGCGATTCAGGAGACTTTCATGAGCTACGTCGCCCCCCTCAAGGACATGCTGTTCAACATCGAGCACCTCGCTCGCATCGACCAGGTTGCCGCCATGCCCGGGTTCGAAGACGCCGGTCTGGAGACCGCGCAGGCTGTGCTGGAGGAGTGCGCCAAGCTCAATGAAGGCGTGATCGCGCCGCTGAACTTCGAAGGTGACAAGAACCCTTCGTGGTTCAAGGACGGCGTTGTCACCACCACGCCCGGGTTCAAGGATGCGTTCCGGCAATACGCCGAAGGCGGCTGGCAGGGTCTTCAGCATCCTGTGGATTTCGGTGGCCAGGGCCTGCCCAAAACCATCGGCTCTGCCTGGGCGAAATCCTCAACAGTGCCAACATGAGCTTCGCGCTCTGCCCGCTGCTGACGGACGGTGCCATCGAGGCGCTGCTGACGGCTGCAAGCGACGAGCTCAAGGCCACCTACCTGGAGAAGCTCATCAGCGGTCAGTGGACAGGAACGATGAACCTGACCGAGCCGCAGGCCGGCTCCGACCTGGCCGCTGTGCGCAGCCGCGCCGAGCCGCAGCCCGACGGCACCTACAAGGTCTTCGGTACCAAGATCTTCATCACCTACGGTGAGCACGACATGGCCGAGAACATCGTCCATCTGGTGCTGGCCCGCGTGACCGGTGCGCCCGAAGGCGTCAAGGGTATCAGCCTGTTCGTGGTGCCCAAGTTCATGGTCAACGCCGATGGCTCACTGGGTGCGCGTAACGACGTGCACTGCGTGTCCATCGAGCACAAGATGGGTATCAAGGCCTCGCCCACGGCGGTGCTGCAGTACGGCGACCATGGCGGTGCCGTCGGCTATCTGGTCGGCGAGGAGAACCGCGGTCTCGAATACATGTTCATCATGATGAACGCCGCGCGTTACGCCGTGGGCGTGCAGGGCATCAGCGTGTCCGAGCGTGCCTACCAGAAGGCCGTCCAGTACGCCAGGGACCGCGTGCAGAGTCGCCCGGTGGACGGCAGCTTCACCACGGCTGCACCCATCATCCACCATGCGGATGTCAAGCGCATGCTCATGACGATGCGCGCCGCCACCGAAGGCTGCCGTGCCATGGCCAGCGTGGCCGCTGCCGCCTACGACGCGGCCCACCACCACCCCGATGCCGAGGTGCGCAAGCAGAACCAGACCTTCTACGAATTCCTGGTGCCGCTGGTCAAGGGCTACAGCACCGAGATGAGCCTGGAAGTGACATCGCTGGGCGTGCAGGTGCATGGTGGCATGGGTTTCATCGAAGAGACCGGTGCGGCCCAGTACTACCGCGACGCGAAGATTCTGACCATCTACGAGGGCACGACGGCCATCCAGGCGAACGACCTGGTGGGTCGCAAGACCTCGCGCGACGGTGGCACCAGCGCCAAGGCGATGGCGGCGCAGATCGAAAAAACGGAGGCCGATCTGGCGGCGCAAGGTGGTGCGAATGCCTTGGCGGTGGCCAGGCGCCTGAAGGCCGGGCGCCAGGCCTTCAATGACGTGGTGGATTTCATCGCGGCCAATGCCAAGGCAAACCCGAATGCCGCTTTTGCGGGCAGCGTGCCCTACCTGATGCTGGCCGGCAACCTGATGGCCGGCTGGCAGCTGGCCCGCGCCCTGCTGGTGGCTGAGGATCTGTCCTCCAAGGGACAGGATACGCCTTTCATGCAGGCCAAGATCACGACCGCCCGTTTCTATGCCGACCATATCCTCAGCCGTGCACCGGGCGTGCGCGACGCGATCGTGGAAGGTGCCGACGCGGCAACGGCACTGTCTGCCGACGCGTTCTGATTCACAAGACTGGAGATCTCATGTCCACCCGCCAACGCAAGCTCCCCCCGGTGCTGCAAAACCTGCCTTTCCCGGTGATCGGATCGCCGCTGTTCATCATCAGCAACCCCAAGTCGATCATTGCCCAGTGCAAGGCCGGTGTGGTGGGGTCCATGCCGGCGCTCAATGCCCGCCCGGCCTCCCAGCTGGAAGAATGGCTGGCCGAGATCACCGAGGAACTGGCGGCCTACAACAAGGCCAATCCCGATCAGCCGGCGGCCCCGTTTGCCATCAACCAGATCGTCCACAAGAGCAACGACCGGCTGGAGCATGACCTGGAACTGTGCGCCAAGTACAAGGTGCCCATCATCATCACCAGCCTGGGCGCGCGCGAGGATGTCAACCAGGCCGTGCACGGCTGGGGTGGCGTGGTCCTGCACGACGTCATCAACAACGTGTTTGCACGCAAGGCGATCGAGAAGGGCGCCGATGGCCTGATTCCGGTGGCGGCCGGCGCCGGTGGACACGCCAGCGTCAAGAGTCCGTTTGCCATGATCCAGGAAATCCGCGAGTGGTTCGATGGTCCGGTGGCCCTGTCGGGTGCCATTTCGACCGGCGGTGCCATCCTGGCGGCCCAGGCCATGGGCGCCGACTTCGCCTATATCGGCTCGGCCTTCATTGCCACCGAAGAGGCGCGTGCCGTGGATGCCTACAAGCAGATGATCTGCGAGTCCAATTCGGACGACATCGTCTACAGCAACTTTTACACCGGGGTGCACGGCAACTACCTCAAAGGCAGCATCCGCAACGCCGGCATGGACCCGGACAACCTGCCGGTCAGCGATCCGAGCAAGATGAATTTCGCCACGGGCGAGGGCTCCAACTCGGCCAAGGCCTGGCGCGACATCTGGGGTTGCGGGCAGGGTATCGGCGCGATCCGCGAAGTGGTACCGGTCGCCGACCTGGTGGCACGCCTCAAGCGCGAATACGCCGAGGCCAAGGCACGCATCTGCGGCGCCTGAGGCGTTTCAGCTGCTGCCTCGCACGATCAGATCGAAGCCGAGGTCGACGCTGGGGTGCTGCGGCGCCTCGCCCCGCATCAATTCGAGCAGCATCCGGGCGGCCGACTCGCCGATGGCGCGACGCGGTGTGCGCACCGTGGTCAGCGGAGGCAGCATCTGGTCGCTGCCCGAGAGGTCGTTGAAGCCGGCCACCGCCAGCCGTCCGGGCACGTCCACGCCGAGGCGCAGCGCTGCCAGCAGGCCACCCTGTGCCAGATCGTCGTTGCAGAAAAAGACGGCGTCCACGTCGGGGTGTCGCTGCAGCAGTTCCTGCAGCAGTTCGCCACCCAGGCGCATGGATGAAGGTTGCGCGCTGAGCAGTTCCAGTTTCGGATCGTAGAGGCCGGCCTGCCGCAGGCAGCGCCGATAGCCTTCGGCCCGCTGCAGGGTGCGGGGATCGAGCTGTGCAGCGACAAAGGCAATGCGTCGCCGACCGCGTGCAACGAGGTGGGCGGTGATGGCCTGGCCAGCTTCCTGCTGGGAAAAACCGACGCAGTGCACGCCCGGCGCACCACTGAGTTCCATCAGATAGACGCAAGGGACGCCGCTGTTGTCGATCAGGCGTCGAGCGGCTTCGGTGCGGTCGAAACCGGTCAGCAGCAGGCCGGCCGGACGATGGGCCAGAAAGCCACGCAACAGCTCTTCTTCCTCGGCCGGATCGTAGTGCGTGACACCGATGAGGGGCTGGTAGCCTTGTGGCAACAGGCAGGCATGCACCGCTTCGACCAGATCCACGAACAGGGCGTTGGTCAGCAGCGGTATGAGCACCGGGACCTGGGTGCCGCGTTGCGACGCCAGTGCCCGGGCCGCCGGGTCCGGCACATAACCCAGGGCCGTGGCTGCCTGCTTGACGCGCTCGGCCAAGTCCTGGGCCACGCCGCGTTCGCCGCGCAGGGCGCGCGACGCGGTGATGGGACTGACGCCGGCTTCCTGCGCGACGTCCTGTAGGGTGATGCGCCCGCTGGGGCGTCGTTTGCGTGGCGCTTGGGACAAGGGTTTACCCTGATTAGCGGTTGAATCAATGGGTGTAGGATAGCGCTACCAAATGCAATCGGCAAGCGCATCAATCTGAGGTCGGCCGGTGCCAGTTTTTTTCTTCCAGCCTGAGCGATCAGGTGTTTTTTTGATCTTTTATGGATAGCGCTATCCAATCAATTGAAGGCCTGGGCCAACCCCGTGTGGTGGTGATGGGCGTGGCCGGATGTGGCAAGTCCAGTCTGGGGCAGGTCTGTGCGGCGGCCTGGGGTCTGCCCTTGCTCGAAGGCGATGATTTCCATCCGGAATCCAATGTCAGCAAGATGCGCAGCGGCGTACCGCTGAGCGATGAGGATCGCGCTGCCTGGTTGGACACCTTGGCTGGCGAACTGGAGCGGCACGCTGGCAGTGGGGTGGTTCTGACATGTTCGGCGTTGAGACAGCGCTACCGTGACCGTTTGCGGATCGCGGCCCCCGATTTGCGGTTCGTGTTCCTGTCGCTGACGCCAGAGCAGGCGCGCGAACGTGTGGCGGCAAGGCCGGCGCACCTGTTTCCGGTCAGCCTGGTGGGCAGCCAGTTTGCGACCCTGGAAGACCCGAGCAGCGAAGCCGGGGTCCTGCGTCTGGACGCGACCCGTCCCCTGGACGACCTGAGCGCTGCGGCCACGCGCTGGTTGCAGGGCGAACCGACCCCCGAGGAGGTGCGGCCATGAATCCGAGACATCTCATGCGCCATCTGGCCGAGGGCTTTCTGGCGCTCTGCCTGCTGGTCATGGTGCTGGCCGTGTTTGGCAATGTGGTGATGCGCTATGTCTGGGGTACCGGCTGGGTCGTCACCGAAGAGCTGGCCCGTCTGCTGTTCATCTGGCTGGTCTGCGTATCGGCCACGCTGGCATTCGGCGAGGGCAAGCACCTGGGCTTCGACATGCTGACCAGTCGCCTGCGGGGTGCGCCAGCCGCCGTGTTGCGGTGGCTGACCCGGGGCCTGATTGCGCTGGCCCTGTATCACCTCATCGTGGGTTCCTGGCAGCAGGTGCTGGTGGGCATGGACAGCCACAGCCCGGTCATGAACTATCCGCTGGCGCTGGCGGCCGGTGGCACGCTGTTCATGGGCGTCTGCATGGCCGGGCTGCTGGTCCTGCAGGCCTGGGTCGATCTGCGGGGCGGGCCGCCCGCCACTGCCGAGGCGGTAGCGCAGCGACACGGGGAGGTGCAGCCATGACCATCCTCCTGTTTCTGGCGGTCCTGTTCGCCACCATGACGGTGGGCGCGCCCATCGCCTTTGCGCTGATGCTCACGGCTCTGGCGCTGATGGTGCAGCTGGACTTCTTTGATGCGCAGCTGCTGGCCCAGAATGTGCAGGCGGGCTTCGACAGCTTTCCGCTGCTGGCCGTGCCCTTCTTCATCCTGGCGGGTGAGCTGATGAACGCGGGTGGCCTGAGCCGCCGCATCATCGACCTGGCGCGGGCCTTTGTCGGCCACATCCAGGGCGGCCTGGGCTATGTGGCGATCGCGGCGTCCCTGATGCTGGCTTCCATGAGCGGGTCGGCCATTGCCGATACCGCCGCGCTGGCGACGCTGTTGCTGCCGATGATGCGCAAGCAGCACTACCCGGACGGATCCAGCGCCGGCCTGATTGCCTCGGGCGGCATCATCGCGCCCATCGTGCCGCCGTCGATGCCGATGGTCATCTACGGCGTGACCACCAACACCTCGATCAGCAAGCTGTTCCTGGCCGGCATCGTGCCGGGCATCCTGATGGCGGTGGCGCTGGTCATGGTCTGGCGGCGGATCGCCGGGGCCAAGGCCCTCCCCGTGGCCGAGAAGACGAGCTGGGCGCAGCGCCGCCAGGTGCTCTCTGGCAGCCTGTGGGCCCTGATGATGCCGGTCATCATCATCGGTGGGTTGCGCATGGGGGTATTCACACCGACCGAGGCCGCCGTGGTCGCCGCTGTCTATGCCCTGGTGGTGGCGGTGTTCATCTACCGTGAACTGTCGCTGCCGCGCTTGTACCGCGTGCTGGTCGACGCCAGTCGCACCACAGGCGTGGTGATGTTCCTCTGTGGTGCGGCCACCGCCGCGTCCTACATGATCACGCTGGCCGACCTGCCCAGCGAACTGGCCGAGGCCATGGGTCCGGTGCTGAACAGCCCGATGCTGTTCATGGCGCTGGTCTGCCTGTTCCTGCTGGCCGTGGGCATGGTCATGGATCTCACGCCCACGATCCTGATCCTGGCGCCTGTCCTCTCGCCGCTGGCGGCCAAGGCCGGCCTGGACCCGGTGTACTTCGGCTTCGTCTTCATCTTCACCGGCTGTCTGGGCTTGCTGACACCGCCTGTGGGCACCGTGCTCAACGTGGTGGCCGGGGTCGGTCGACTGCGCATGGAGCCGGTGATCCGGGGTGTGATGCCCTTCCTGGCCATCTATTTCGCCATGCTGGCGTTGCTGGTCGTGTTCCCGTCCATCGTGCTCGGTCCGCTGAAGCTGATGTTCTGACTTCCTTTTTCGCCTTTTTCACCCTGCGGCCTGTGCCGCCAACAACTCCAGGAGATCTCCATGAAACTCAAGCACCTTGCCGTCGCCGTGAGCGTCGGTGTCGCCACCTTGGTGGCCGGTATCGCCCAGGCCCAGGACATCAAGCCCCGGCTGATCCGCTTTGGCTACGGGCTGAACGAGCAGTCCAACCAGGGGCGTGCCGTCAAGCTGTTTGCCGACGAGGTGGCCAAGGCCTCCGGCGGCAAGATGAAGGTGCGTGCCATCGGCGCTGCCGCGCTGGGTTCGGACGTGCAGATGCAGCAGGCCCTCATCGGTGGCGCGCAGGAGATGATGGTGGGCTCGACGGCCACCCTGGTGGGCATCACCAGGGAAATGGCGGTCTGGGACACGCCCTTCCTGTTCAACAATGCGAAGGAGGCCGACGCGGTGCTTGACGGTCCGGTGGGCCAGAAAGTGATCGACAAGCTGCAGGAAAAGGGGCTGGTCGGTCTGGTGTACTGGGAAAACGGCTTCCGCAACCTGACCAACAACAAGCGCCCGGTGGCCCGTCTGGAGGACATGGACGGCATCAAGCTGCGTGTGATGCAGAACAACGTGTTCATCGACAGCTTCAAGACCCTGGGTGCCAATGCCGTGCCGCTGCCGTTCTCCGAGCTGTTCACCGCGCTGGAGACCAAGGCGGTCGATGGTCAGGAGAATCCGTACAACACCATTCTCTCGTCGAAGTTCTACGAGGTGCAGAAGTTCCTGACCGTGACCAACCATGTCTATTCGCCATGGATCGTGACGGTGAGCAAGAAGTGGTGGGATGGCCTGTCCAGGGACGAGCAGAAGGTGCTGATGGATGCGGCGGTCAAGAGCCGCGACTTCGAGCGCCAGGACACCCGCACCGAAGCGGCCAAGGCGCTGGCCGACCTGAAGGGCAAGGGCATGCAGGTCAACGAACTGAGTGCAGCCGAAGCCAGCCGCATGCGCGAGAAACTGGGCGCCATCAATGCCGGCATCTCTGCCAACGTGGGTGAAGGCCTGTGGAAGGAAGTCCAGGCCGAGATCGGCAAGACCCGCGCGGGCAAGTGACCGTGTGTCAGGCCCGGCTCAGGGCTTGAACAGACTGCGCAAGGCGTCCAGGAAGGTCGGTGGCCCGGCCATCTGGGCGCCTTGGTCGTCCGTGATGGAGGTGATCCAGCCGCCGGACGTCCACTCGCTGTAGATCCAGTCGTCGTCACCGTAGGCCAGACCCGCTGGTGGCGGCGCCGAGGGTGCGACGGGAACACCTTTCAGGGCCCTGGCCATGAAATCGATCCAGATGGGCAGGGCGGTCCGGCTGCCCGACTCCTGGGCGCCCAGGCTGCGGGGTGTGCCGTAGCCAACCCAGGCCACCGCAGCCAGCGTCGGGTGAAACCCGGCAAACCAGGCGTCGAACGCCTTGTCCGTCGTGCCGGTCTTGCCATACAGGTCGGGGCGTCCCAGGCGCCGCTGCACACTGGCGGCGGTGCCGCTGCGGGTGACTTCAGCCAGCATGTCGGAGGTCACCCAGGCGTTGCGGGCCGGGATGGCGCGGTTGCCGTCGTGCCGTTCGGGCGGTGGCGGCGCCTCGAACAGCACCTGGCCTTTTGCGTCGATGATCTTCTCGACCACCATGGCCTCGGGCAGCCAGCCGCCGTTGGCCAGAGTGGCATAGGCGCGTGTCATCTGCAGCGGTGTGACCTGCCCGGTGCCCAGGGCCAGGGTGAGGTTGTCGGGTTGTCGCTGCTCATCCAGTCCGAACCGGGTCAGCCACTGGCGCGCCTGCGCCGTGCCCGTTTCCTGCAGCACCCGCACGCTGACCAGGTTGCTCGATCGGGCCAGGCCCTCGCGCAGGCTCAGGGGTTCGTCGTGTGTGGTGCCACCGCTGTTGCCGGGGCTCCAGCCGTCGGGCGCGGTGAAAGGCCGGTCGTCCACCCGTGTGCCAGGCATGATGCGGGCTTCCAGTGCGGCCGAATAAAGCAGGGGCTTGATGGCCGATCCGGGCTGGCGCCAGGCCTGGGTCGCGTGGTTGAAGGGCTGGCGCGAAAAATCGAAGCTGCCGACCAGCGCACGGATCCGGCCTGTGGCCGGGTCCATGGCGACCAGTGCGGCCTCGGCCTCCGGCCACTGGGTGATCGACCAGAGCTTGCCCTGGCGCGTGACGCGGATCACCGATCCACGTTCGATGCCCTGGCCGGGGCGTGCCTTGGGCCCCAGCGCCTGTCTTGCCCACTGCAGGCCTTCGCCCTGCAATGTGATGCGCTCGCCCTGGGCCAGTTGTGCCTGGACGCGCTGCGGACTGGCTTCCAGAACGACCGCCAGGCGCAACAGGTCGTCGTCGCGACGGTCCTTGAGTGCGTCCAGCACGGCTTCCTGCACGTCGGTGCCATGGCCCGAGGGCAGACTGACCCGGGCCTCCGGCCCGCGCCAGGGGCCGCGCCGGTCCAGGGCCAGGATGCCGCGCTGCACCGCGTCGTGGGCGGCCTGCTGTTGCGTGGATTGCAGGGATGTGATCACCCGGATGCCGGTGGAATAGGCTTCGGTACCGAAGCGCTCGACCACCGCCCTGCGTGCCATCTCGGCCACATGGGCCGCCTGCACCGGATGCCGTCCGGGCGGGCGGATGTGCAGCTTTTCAGCCCTGGCCTGCCTGAGCTGGCGCTCGTCGATCAGGCCGGTGGCCCGCATGCGGTCGAGGACGATGTGCTGGCGCCGGGTGGCGCGCTCCAGATTGGTGACCGGGTTGGCGTAGTGCGGGTTCTGTGGCAGGCCGGCCAGCATGGCGGTTTCGGCCAGTGTCAGCGCCTCGAGCGGTTTGTCGAAATAGGTGCGGGCGGCGGACGCGAAACCGTAGGCCCGCTGCCCCAGATAGATCTCGTTGAGGTAGATCTCCAGGATGCGCTCTTTGGTCAGCGCGTCCTCGACCTTCAGCGCCAGCAGGATCTCCTTGGCCTTGCGTTCGACGCTGAACTCGTGGGTGAGCAGCATGGTTCGCACCAGTTGCTGCGTGATGGTCGAGGCACCCTGGCGGCGGCCGCCGGTCAGCATGGCCAGGGCGGCGCGTGCCATGCCCTTGGGGTCCACGCCCCCATGCTCGTGAAAACGGGTGTCTTCCACCGCCAGCAAGGCTTGCTGCAGCAGACGCGGGATGCGTTCCAGGGGCACGTATTCCCGGCGTTCGCTGCCGAACTGGGCGATCTCGACGCCATCGGCGGTGAGCACCTGAAGGGGCAGCTTGGGCTGGTACTGGACGATGCGGTCGATCGGGGGCAGGTCGAAGGGCGAAGCCGTGGCTGGCGGCGCCACCCCGAGGGTTGCGCCGACCAGCAGCAGGCCTGTTGCCAGGGCCTGGCGACGCGAGGTGACCAGTAACATGGCGCGAATTATCCGTGCACCCGACTGTGCGATGGTGAATGGGCAGTAACGGTTTGTGTGTATCGTGTGTTTGTGCCGGAATGGCCTGCGCGGGCCACTATGATCACCGGCACCACCAGGGAGAAGTGCGCGTTGGATTCCGTCGAAGCAGATCGCAGTGTTCCTACGGCTGCCGACACGGCAGGGCACGGTCGCCTGGCACGGCGCCTGCGCTGGATGGCCTGGGGGCTGCTGGCCTTGTGTTTGTTGCTGGCCCTGGGTTGGGCCGAACTGCACTACTCACTGCTGCAGTCGCACTTGTTCACGCGCCACGCACGCGGCCTGACCTACAACCTGCATCTCGGTCCGGCCGACGGTTATGTGGCGCCGAGCCATGGGCCCTATGACGAACGACTGGGTTACACGAAGGTGCCCGAATTCGTGCATCGGCTGCAGGAGCGTGGCCTGGTCGTGACGCAGCAAACGGCGCCCGAGCCTGCTTTGCGCGAGCACCTTGCGCTTGGGCTGTCCTCACCCTTTCCCGAACGCTCCCACGCGGGCCTGACCGTCCGCGACTGCCGCCGGGAGCCGATTTACACCTTTCGCTACCCGTTCCGGCGCTACGAGCGGTTCCAGG
This sequence comes from Burkholderiaceae bacterium, assembly GCA_041396505.1. Lineage (GTDB taxonomy): Bacteria > Pseudomonadota > Gammaproteobacteria > Burkholderiales > Burkholderiaceae_C > Hydrogenophaga. The sequence goes on along the minus strand of JAWKYL010000008.1, from coordinate 45,912 downwards.
ACATTCCGCCGGCCGTGGTGCAGTCTCTGCTGTTCATCGAGAACCGCGACCTGCTGGATGAGGACCGCCCGATGCTCAATCCGGCGGTCGACTGGGCCCGCTTCACCCGTGCCGTGATGGGGCAGCTGGGCAACCGTCTCGACCTGGACCTGGACAGTCCGGGGGGCAGTACGCTGGCGACCCAGATCGAGAAGTACCGACACTCGCCCGGTGGGGTCACGCACGATGCGCGCGAGAAGCTGCGCCAGATGCTGTCGGCCGCCGTCCGGGCCTATCGGCTGGGCGAGCAGAACCTGCCTGTGCGCCGCCAGATCGTGCTCGACTATCTCAACACCGTGCCACTGGCCGCTGCTCCGCGCCATGGCGAGGTTCACGGGCTGGGTGACGGGCTCTGGGTCTGGTTCGGCACCGATTTCACCGATGCATGGCATGCCATGCTGAGGGCCCGTGATGCGTCGCCTCCAGAGCCAGGCCAGGCCCAGATCCTGCGGCAGGTGGTGGCGCTCATGGTGGCGCACCGGCGTCCCGCCTGGTATCTCTTCGGAGGGCACCAGGATCTTGATCACACCACCGATGCCCATCTGCGACTGCTCAGGGACGCAGGCATCATCTCTCGCGAGTGGCGCGATGCTGCGCTGGCCGAACGGTTGGCGTTTCGCGATCTGGTGGCCAATCCGCCTCGCCCCGAAGTGAATCCGGGCAAGGGCAGCAGCGCTGCCCGTACCCGTCTGGCCGGCTGGCTGGGTGTTTCGCTCTATCAGCTCGACCGTTTCGATGCCGACCTGGGCACCACGCTGCATGGTCCTCTGCAGGATGCGGTGGATGCCTATTTGGGGCGTCTGACCGACCCGGCATTTGCGCGCGAGCACGGTCTGCTCGGCGAGCGTCTGCTGACCGAGACCGGGCTGGGGCGGGTCCGCTACAGCTTCACGCTGATGGAGCGCACCCCGCAGGGCAACCAGGTCCGGGTTCAGACAGATACGTCCGGCCAGGCGCTGGACATCAACGAAGGCAGCAAGCTGGAGCTGGGCTCCACCGCCAAGCTGCGCGTGCTGACCACCTATCTGGAGATGGTGGCGGACCTGCACGGCCGGCTGGCCGGCCGCACGCCAGCCGCCCTGGCGCGTGAAGCGGTCGAGGGTCGCGACACGCTCATGCGCTGGGCTGTCGGCCATCTGGCCACGTCGGCTGACCGCAGCCTGCCCGCCATGCTGGAAGCCGCGCTGGAGCGCCGTTTCTCGGCCGATCCGGATCAGGACTTCTTCACCGGCGGCGGTCTGCACCGGTTCAATAACTTCAATGCGTCCGACAACCACCGTGAGCCGACCTTGCGCGAGGCCATGCAGGCGTCGATCAATCTGCCGTTCGTCCGGCTGATGCGTGAGGTGGTCAACCATGCCATGGTGCAGATGCCGGGCAGCACGGCCCGCCTGTTCGAAGACGCGGACGATCCCCGCCGTCTGGCTTACCTGGCGCGCTTTGCCGATCGCGAGGGGCAGGTGTTCATGCGGCGTTTCTGGCGCAAGACGGAAGGCCGTGCGGCCGATGAATTGCGGGCACATGTGCTGGAGGGCCTGCGCCCGACGCCGCAGCGACTGGCCGCGGTGTTCCGCTACCTGGAGCCCAAGGCTTCGCTGGCCGCCATGCAGGACTTCCTCGCAGCGCGCCTGAACGGGGGGGCGCCAGGCCAGGACCTGGCGAGGCGTATCTATGACCAGCTGGCCCCGGATGCCGTCGATCTGACCGACCGGGGCTACCTGGCGGGCGTACATCCGCTCGAACTCTGGGTGGTGGGCTACCGGCTGCGTCATCCCGAAGCCACGCTGGCGCAGGCGCTGGCCGATTCCGACGCCGTGCGCCAGCAGGTCTACGGCTGGCTCTTCAACACGCGGGCCCGCAGTGCGCAGGACAGCCGCATCTACACCATGCTGGAGGTCGAGGCCTTTCTGGACATTCACCAGCGCTGGGTGCGTCTGGGCTACCCGTTCGGCCAGCTCGTGCCATCGCTGGCGACGGCGCTGGGCAGTTCGGGTGACCGGCCGGCGGCCCTGGCCGAACTCATGGGCATCATCGTCAACGATGGCGCCCGCAGGCCGACCCGGCGCCTGAACGACCTGCGGTTCGGACGCGACACGCCATGGGACACCGCCTTAGCGCAGGTGGCGAGCCGGCCCGAACAGGTGATGCTGCCCGAGGTGGCGCGCGCCCTGCGGCGTGTGCTGACCGAGGTGGTCGAGCAGGGCACGGCCCGCCGTCTGGCGGGCAGTTTCCAGACCCGGGAGGGTGAGGACCTGTCGCCTGGCGGCAAGACCGGTACCGGGGACAACCGCGTCGTGGTGCAGGGGCGGCCGGTGCTGGCACTCAACCGCACTGCCACCTTTGTCTTCAACCTGGGTGGCCGCTATTTCGGCACCTTGACCGCCTTCGTCAACGGTCCCGAGGCCGCCGGTTACCGCTTCACATCCGGTCTTCCGGTGCAGATCCTCCGCTCCATGGGGCCTGTTCTGATGCCTTATCTTGACCCGGCACTGGAGGCGGGTTGCCCCAGTGGTTCTTGATGGTTGGCCCTGCCGATGGCCACGGGCTGGTGCCTCAGCTTGCCCAGAAGGCCACGCCGGCCCTGCATCAGAGCCAGTTCCTGCCCGATGACGCGATCCCACATGGCCGTGGCGGTCGGGTGTCGCCAGCCGAGTTCCCGCTGGGCCTTGGCCGCGCTGTAGTTGAGGTGGACGGTGGTCGCGTCCACGGTCTCTCGTGACATGAAGGCGGGGATGCCGAGGGCGCGCTGCAATGGCTCCATGAACATGAACTGCAGGCGCATAAGCCCATGCGGCAGCCAGACTCGGTGCCGGAAGCCGCCGGGGTGGCGCCCCCATTGGTCGAACACGGCACCAATCGACTGGGGCGGGCCGCAGAACAGGTAGTCCTCGCCCATCGGGGCCTGTTCGGCCATCCGGGCCAGGCCTTCGGCGAGGGCCTCGACATCGACCAGGGTGTAGACCGTGTCGCGCGCCCAGGCCATTGGCGGCAGCAGGTGCAGCAGGTAGAGCCTGAGGAAGTAGCCCCAGACCGAATGGTCGTTGGCCCCGATGACGGCGTTCGGCATGGCAATGGCCAGCGGCAGGCCGCGCTCGCGCCAGCGCAGCGCGATCTGGTGGGCTTCGGCCTTGCTCTTTTCGTAGGGTGACAGGTAGTGACCGCCGTGATGCCGTGTCTCATTGGCCACCCTGTTGCCACTGCCGCCCAGTGCCCAGACGGTGGAGACATACACGGTGCGTGGTACAGCCGCGGCATGGGCGGCCTGAAGAATGCGGTCGGTCCCTTGCACATTGGCGACCTGCATGCGCGAGCGCTGTTCGCGGGTGGCGCCGAGTTCGTACACGCCGGCGTTGTGAATCAGGACGTCCGTGCCTGCCAAGGTCTGTGCCAGGGATTCGGCCTGGGCAACATCGCCGCGCGCCAGCCGACAACCCATGGCGGTCAGCCACTGGGCGGGTTCGCCTGCGGGGTCGCGAACCAGTGCCGTGACGTTCCAGCCCTGGCCGCGCAACTGGCGCACCAGGTTCTGGCCAATGAAGCCGGTGGCTCCGGTCAGGAAGATGTTCATGGTGTTCTCCTGGAGCAAGGTGGAGCGTTGAAGGGGGTGTCAGGCCATCGCCTCGATTTCGGTTCCGCAGGACTTGCAGTGGCTCTTGTGACCGTCGAAGCGCGCCATGGAGCCGCAGGCGCTGCACTTGCGCAGCCAGGGGCCCACGCGGACCGGCGCATAGACTGCGGTGTAGCCACCCTCGGCCACGTCGGCAAAGCCGCGCATGGCTTGCACATGGGTGCCGGTGCTCATGGCGGCGACCATGGCCTCCTTTGACGCCCAGGCTGAAATGGTTGTCATGCGCCGCCCCACCACGGTGCCGTTGAAGCCGAGGAAGGCCGGGTTGTCCATGTTCTCCAGGACCACCTGACGAGACTGGTCACGAATGGCCTGGACGGTGCTGTCCTCACGAGCGATCAGCTCGGTGAAGGCGAGCACGGCCGGCATCACCGGATGGGGCCGGCGAACCACCACGGCCGTGCCGAACTGGATCGGTCCGATCGCGTGCGGCTGCACCACGACGTCCAGGCCCAGCTGGCGTGGTACGACGCCCGGGTCGAAGTAGCCCAGCACGCTGCGGATGCCGTCCGGTCCGGTACGGATCACGTCGATGCCGCGCAGGGTCACGGACCGGCCGGTCGGCGGCAGGCCGTGGAACGAGCCATGGTTGGTGCCCGTCATGACCCACTCGCCGTGCACGGTATCCCTGTCGACCTGATGGGTTTCGCCCATTTCGAAGCTCAGGTCGGGAAACGCTGCCCAGAGCCCCTGCATGGTGGCGGCGAATGCCTGGCCCTGGACGGGGCCGCCGGTGGTCGGGTCTTCGTAGGTGCCATCCGGTGCCAGGGTGGACAGGACGGCCTGGGCGTCGCGCTGTTGCCAGGCGGCGAAGTACCGATGGCACAGGTCCACCGGGTGGGTGCTGCTCAGGGTGGTGTTCAGAGTGTCCATGACATGCCTCATCAGTTGGATGGGAAGGGCAGGATTGCCGCTCTGCGGGCCTCTGCCTAGAATCCGGCCATGCCCGCTGAAAGCCAGTGTCCGCAGCCGGCGTTGATGTGGCGTTGTTCAGGCGTTGATGCGGCGTTGTTGTCGCGTGTATGGCGGCATCCGGTTCCACTCGGAGGCCTGGCCGCCGTCCGCAGACCTTGATCACAGGAGGTGTTCGGTGCGGGGCTTGCGATTGCTGTTGCTGGGGCGACCCCGGATCGAACTGGACGGGGCGTCCGTCGCCGGGCATCTGCCCCTCAAGCACCAGGCCCTGCTGTATTTCCTGGCTCTGGAAGGTGGGGCGGTCTCGCGCGGGCAGCTGGCCACCCTGTTCTGGGGCGAACTGGACGACGGTGCCGCTCGGGCCAACCTGCGGGGTGCACTGACCCGTCTCAAGCGCAGCCTGCCCGATGTGCTGGAAGCCGACAACCAGCAGGTGTCCCTGGGGTCGTCCGTGCCGTTATGGGTCGACCGATGCGAACTGGCCCGGGCGCTGGAACGCGAGGATGACCATGGCCTCAGGACCCTGGCTGCACAGTCCTGGCGAGGTCCGTTGCTGGAAGGCTTTGAACTGGCCGGCGCGGAGGTGTTTGGGCACTGGATCGGCCAGGCACGGGCGCGCGCGCAGCGTGACGCCCTTGCGCTGCGACAGGCGCTGGCCCGCCAGGCCGAAGATGCCGGGCAGGACGACGAGGCAATTGCACACTGGCGCGGGGTGCTCGATATCGACGATGCCGATGAGCCGGCCCATATGGCCCTGATGCGCCTTCTGGCTGCGGACGGACAGCGTACCGCGGCGATTGCGCAATACGAAGCCTGCCGGGCCGCATTGGCCGAAAGTCTGGGTGCCCGGCCGTCAGCCGGATGCTACGAGCTCTACACCCGGATCCATGCCGATGCACCGGCACAGCGGCGACCTCAGTCCGATGTCCTGCCGGCCGAACCCGTTGTTCCGGACGGCGCCGATGTGGTCGATGCCTTGCCGGCCGTCGAGGGCGAGCTGGTGGGGCGCGATTCGGATCTTGCCCTGCTGGTCGAGCGCGTGTCCGACCCGCAGTGCCACTGGCTGACCGTGGTGGGGCCGGGTGGCGCGGGCAAGACCCGGCTGACCCTTGCGCTGGTCGAGGCTGTCGGGCAGGCGTTCCGGCATGGGGTGCTCTGGTTGTCCGGGAGCGACGCCGGAGGCACCCTGCGCGACGCCGAGACGCTGGCCCAGCGCGTGACCGGACGGACGGGGGCCGACCGTTTCGAGCCGCGTGCCCTGTTGCTGGTGCTGGACAACCTGGAGACCGTTCGGGACGCGGCCGCCCTGGTACCCGTGCTGCTCTCGCGTGCGCCAGGTGTCCGGGTGGTGGCCACGTCCCGGCGCCGGCTGGGTGCAAGCCGGGAATGGTTGCTGGAGATCGGCGGACTGTCCACCGTTGCATGCCGTCCGGGCGAGCCGACGTCGTCACCGGCTGCCCGTTTGCTGTGCCAGGCGGTACATCGGTTCGATCCCCGCTTTGACCCTGCCAGCTGTGCCGAGGCCATCGAGCGTCTGTGTGAGCGTGTCGGTGGCTTGCCACTGGCGCTGGAGCTGGCCGCCCGCAGCATTCACGACACGGGCATCGATGGCGTCCTGGCCCGTCTGGATGCCGGACTCACCCTGGAAGGGGCGCCGCCAGGTACCGAGGCCGAGCGCCAACGGAGCATCGATCTCGTCATGGAGGACTCCTGGATCCTGTTGGCCGACGAGGACCGGCTGGCCGCCATGCGCCTGGCCTGGCTGCCAGGGGCCTTCGACCTCGCGCTGGCGCAGGCCGTGGGTGTGTCCATTCCCCGTGTCGAAACCTTGCGTGAGCATTGCTGGTTGCGCCGGAACGACGATGCCACGCTGGCCCTGCATCCGCTGCAGCAGGTGTTTCTGCGCCAACGTCCCGAAGGCAGGTCGCTGCGAGGGCGGGTCTCTCGCGCATTGGCACTGGCCACCCTGGACGCCTTGCCGCCGGTCGACGTCCCGGGCGATCCGCGGCCGGGTTCAGGCGTCTGCGCAGCGGCCGGGGTCCTTGATAGTGCCGGTGCACCACTGTTCAGTGCAGCCGTGTTGTCCGAGGCCCTGGGGCACTGGCTTGAGCAGGTTTTGCCGGATACCCTGGGTGACTGGATGGATCGTGTGATGGCCTGGCTTTGGTCGGCCGACCGCTTGCACGAAGTCGCATCGATGCTGGAACGGGCGTCGCGCAGCAGGCACGTGCCGCCATGGCGACTGGCAGCCTGGGACATGCAGCGCGGTGAAGCCCTGAACACGCTGGGACAGGTGCTCGAATCCATGTCCGCGTTCGAGCAAGGCATGGAGCGGATGGGCATGGCCCGTGCGACCGTCGAAGGCAGCCGCTGGGTCGACTTGCTGCCGGCTTTGCGTGCCGGCTTTCAGCGGACTGGCTGGCCACCAGCCGGTCCGCAGCGGGTGGGCTTTGTCCGCCTGCTGAGCCGTTCTCAGGCCTTGTACACGCAGCAGTTGAGCTTTACCGCGGACATGGACCGGTCGGTTCGTTCGAACATGCTGGCTTCCTTGGTGGCCTACCGAGTCGGAGGTCCCGCACAGCGGCAGGCGGTACGGGTGATGTCGGCCTACGGCGTGTGCACGACCGGCCATCCCTGGCTGGCCCGCCATGTCATTGCCAGTCTCGGTCGGCGCACGCCTGTGCTTGACGATCAGGTGCAGGAGCTGTTCACGCGTGAAGGGGTGTGCGCGACGCGCATTGCACTGGGTCAGTGGGATGGCGTGGGCGAGGAGCTGGCGAGCCTCTGCGACGCGCTGGAACAGGCCGGCGACCACCGCCATGCCATGGAGTGCCACTCACTTCAGGCCAAGCTGTTGTACTACCAGGGGCAACTCGATCGTGCCAGCCACCGTTTCGCCGACAACACCGAGCTCAGCCTGCGGCGACCGGGGGGTGCATGGCGGGCCTGGGGACCGTTCGGACTGGCCGAAGTGACCTTGTGCCAGCACGAGATTCCACTTGACGCGGTCCGCCACTGGGTTGAACTCGGCTCCTACTGGCTGTCCGAAATGATCAGCACCGATGCGGCCTATGTCCTGCGGCGCATCGGGTTGGTGGCACGTCTGGCATGGCTCGATGGCGACCTGGCGCGCGCCCGGGACGCGGCGCTGGGTGGCACCGCTGCCGCTGCCCGGATCCGGCACTGTGGGTTCTGGGCGCACGAGGGCTATGCCGGTATCGGGGATGTCCTGCTGCAACTGCATGCACAGGATACGGGACTGGGCGCGCGGGCGATCGAGGATGCCTGGGCGCGGTTTCAAAAGCCCCTGCTGGCGCATGGTCGGCGCTTCCCGGCCGGCGTGGCCATGATTCAGCGCCTGCAAGGGGAGTGGGCCCTTTCCCATGGGCGCGAACGCCTTGGCCAGCAACTGCTGGTGAAGGCGGTGCACAGCGCCGAGCGGCAAGGCTTGCGGGTTGAACTGGCGCGTGCATGCCAGGCGCTCGCGCGCCTGGACAGCGACGAACAGTGGCGCGAACGCGCCCAGCGCCTGTGGGTCGACATGCGCGTGCCGGCGCGAAGTACGGCCTAAGATGCCGGCCATGAACCGAATGCAATCCGAATGGCAGCGCCTGTTCGCTGCCGACAGCCCGCAGGATGACCGCCTGACAACCTCGCTGATCGACGCCGTGGGCCGCACCCGGGCCCTGGTCATCGAGTGGGGGCGTCCGGCCGACTGGCGTACGCTGGCCACACTGTGGCACGAGGTGCAGTCCGCGTTCGACTGGCCCGCGCCGCTGATTGCCGTCAATGGCAGGGATGCGTTCCAGTTGTGGTTTCCATTGGTCCTTACGGTACCGGTCGAACAGGCGCATCAGGTCGCTGCGGCCATGGTGGCTCGCTGGTTGCCTCAGTCGCCGGCAGACGCCCTGGCACGCCGAGCGATGTGCTGGCCAGATCCTGGCCCGGATGGGGTGTGGCGACACGCGCAGGTCGTTCCGGCCCGCATGCCCGGCCACGAAGTCCGCTGGTCCGCCTTCGTGTCGCCGGACCTGGCCGCTGTCTTCGGTGATGAGCCTGTGCTTGACCTGGAGCCTGGTCGCGACGCCCAGGCCGATCTGATGGTGCGCCACCGTTGCATCGACGAGGCGGCCTGGGCACGCGCCTGCCAGATCCTGCTGTCCGATGTGACACCTGCGGTACCGGTGCCTGTGCCGGAGTCGACAGGTGACATGACACGGCTTCCGTTGTCGGCGTCAAGTGCATTGGCCGGACCGTATGGCGATCCGGCCGAATTCCTTCGGGCGGTGATGAACCACCCGGCCGTTCCGCTGGCTCAACGGATCAAGGCGGCACGGGCGCTGCTGGCGAAATGACGGATGGACCGGGAAAGGCCAGTTCTCTAGCCGGTTCAAGGGGCATTCACAGCTTTGGGCCACCACACGCGCAAACTCGGTATCCCGTCCTGTTGGAGGATTCTCATGTCGGCCATTGCCAGGAATACGGTCTGCCTCTGGTACGAACGCGACGCCGAAGCGGCGGCGTCCTTCTATGCCAGTGTGTTTCCCGATTCGTCCGTGGGTGCGGTGCATCGTGCGCCGGGCGATTTTCCCTCGGGCAGTCTGGGTGATGTCCTGACGGTCGAGTTCACGGTACTGGGCATTCCCTGCCTGGGACTGAATGGTGGCCCCGCCTTCACGCACAGCGAGGCGTTCTCGTTTCAGGTGGCCACCGAAGACCAGGCAGAGACGGACCGCTACTGGAACGCGATCGTCGGCAACGGCGGCCAGGAAAGCGAATGCGGCTGGTGCAAGGATCGCTGGGGTATCTCCTGGCAGATCACACCCAAGGCGTTGACGCTGGCCTATACCAGTCCTGACCGGGCTGCCGCCAAGCGGGCTTTTGATGCCATGATGACCATGCGAAAGATCGACATCGCAGTGATCGAGGCAGCGGTTCGCGGGTAGGCCATGTCGCAGCGCCACCGGTCAACCACCCCTGTCCTTGCCATGCCCGGAGTCCGCGTTGCGCGGCATGCGGGTGCCGCCCTCCTGCTGCTGGCGTCCGCGCTGGGGTCGACGGTGGCCTGGGCGGGCTTCGATTTCAAAGGCACAAAGGCGCTGGTGGCCGTGACGGCCGAAGGGGAGCGTCTGTCCATCGGCACAGTCGGGTTCACGCCATCGGACCAGGGTCTGGCGACGTTCAGGCTCAGCCTGCGGGACGAGGCCTTCACCGATCACTTCCTGTCGATGAAGGAATTCAAGTGCCTGGCCAACGCCAGGGAGATCACCTGCCATGTGCCGTTTCCGTATCGCAATCCGGCCATCGCGGGACCGGGCCGGACAGCATGGCTGGAGCACAGCCTGCTCTTTCTGTTCAAAAGTCCGAAAGAATTTGGCGCCAAGCTGTGGAATGGTGTCTACTACCGGTTTGAGGAACAGGGCAGTGCACTGGTCGGTTCGCCCATGGCCGTCGACCTGAACGAAATCTCGGCACCACCTGCCGACGACACCGTGCCGCCATTCGGCACCGAGAACCGGCACGAGATGCCTGCCGACGCCCGGTGGATACGGCAACTGGTGATTGAATGATGTGATGGGCGTCGACCCGGACGGAGTGGTGACCAGATGAAGTTCGAGCGCATGATCAAGGCCGTGGTGCGGACGATCGACCGTCTGCATTGGTCCCGTTCGCGAGTGGGGCTATCCGGCCTCGGACGCGTTCAAGGCGTCTTTTGGCCAGTACTCATCGGCGGTATTCGATCGTCTGGACGGCACACGGATCGATCTGGCCCTGATCGATGGCCGGTTCAGGGTGGCATGTGCCCTGAAGCTGATCATGATGTGCTGTGACAATGCGAAGGTCCGGATCCTGATCCACGATTTCTGGGACAGGCCGCACTACCACGTCCTGCTCGACTACCTCGATACCATCACGCGGGTGGACACCCTTGGCCTTTTCTCGATCAAGGAGAATCTTGACATGGCATTGGTGGAGAAGGAGTATGAGCTTTTCAAGCTCATACCTGACTAGATCGGCCGCGCAGGTCAGGTGACCGCGGTGCGCCGCGCCCGCGTTGCGTGCCATGGTGTCTCTTGCTGTCGTGGCCTGAACCCTTTCCGTGGCGAAGTACGGCCTTTGGGGTGTCGTCATGGCTGGACGAGCGGTATCTGACACGTGGCAGGTGGGTAGTCCTTATGAACGTTACATCGGCCGGTGGAGCCGGCAGCTTGCGCCGATGTTTCTCGCGTGGCTGGATCTGCCGGGCGGCCAGCGGTGGGTCGATGTTGGTTGCGGGACGGGCGCGCTGTCGGCCGCCATCCTTGAACATGGCGCGCCGGCAGACGTGGTGGGCATAGAGCCTTCCGAAGGATTTATGAAGCTGGCCAGCCAGGAGTTGGGCGAGCGTGTCCGGTTCCTGGCAGGCAGTGCAGACCGCTTGCCGCTGGAGGACGCGTGTGCCGATGCCGTTGTCTCGGGGTTGGTTCTCAACTTTCTTCCAGACCTTCCAGGTGCACTGGCGGACATGCAACGGGTGGCTGCGGAGGAGGCCACCGTGGCGGCCTATGTCTGGGACTATGCGGGTCGAATGGCGGTCATCCGGATGTTCTGGGATGCGGCGTCAGCGCTGGATCCGGCCTGCGCCGGGCTTCATGAGGGTGTGCGTTTTCCGCTGTGTGGCGCGGACCCCCTACGGGCTGCGTTCACCGCAGCCGGCCTGGTGCAAGTGGACACGACGGCGCTGGACCTGTCCGCCAGCTTTGCGAATTTTGAAGATTACTGGCAACCGTTCCTGGGCGGACAGGGGCCTGCTCCGGCGTATGTGGCCACTTTGACGGAGCAGCAGGTGTCCCGGCTGCGAGACCGGCTGGCGTCGCTGGTGGAGGCTGGTCCGGGCGGAGGCTTTTCACTGCCGGCGCGTGCCTGGGCCGTGCGGGGCATCCGGCGCCGCCCGCACTGATTCGCAAACGGGGCCACCTGTCGCAGAATGGCAGGCACGACCCTGCATCTGCTGAAGGAGCTGCCCATGCCGGACTCACTGCTTGCTCTGCTGGGCTTCATCGCCTGGACCCTGACCCTGCTGGTGATCATGGAAGGCATTCGTTCCTGGCTGGTTCTGACCGGTGAGGTGGCTGCGAACGGATTCAACCCCGAGAACTCCAACCTGTCGCCGTTCATGCAGCGCCTGGCACGCGCCCATGCCAACTGCCTGGAGGGTTTGCCGATCTTCGGTGGCCTGCTGTTGCTGGCGGTGGTCGCCGGCCGATCCCACATCACCGACCCACTGGCCTTTGTCCTGCTGGCGGCCCGGGTGATACAGTCGTCCATTCACGTCGCATCCTTGTCGGCCATGGCGGTGACCGCACGGTTCACGGCTTTTGCCGTTCAGCTGTCCATTGCGGTGTTCTGGGTGTTCAGGCTGTACGCTGCCGGACCAGCCGCTTGAGGATTTTGCATGGTTGTTCGCATTGTCAGACTGGGATCGCCGCGCGCGGAGAACGAAGGTCTTCGCATCGGTACGGTGCGACGTCCTCCCAGGGGCGTTCCCCGGGCCGAATTTGCTGTCCGGAACTGGTACGACACCTGGCTGCCCAATCTTGCGCCCAGCGTGGAGACCATGAAGCTGGGCCAGGCGGCACAGGCGCCTGCCCAGTGGGACGCGTTCGCGCGCAAGTACCGGGCCGAGATGGCCACGCCCGACCATGTCCACCTGATCGGCCTGCTGGCCGCGCTTTCGCAAACCACCGATTTTTCGGTGGGCTGCTACTGCGAAGACGAAAGCCACTGTCACCGCTCGGTGCTGCGAGACCTTCTGGTGGCCGCCGGTGCCAGGCTGGCGCCCGCGTCCTCCGGTTGAGCGGGCAGAAGGCCGGTGGCCTGCGCCGGCAGACGTTCAATATCTGACGTTCGACACCTGCCGTTCGACACATTTGCCCTTTTCAGAGAAACCCCATGAGAACCCTTCTTGCCCTGTCCGCCCTCGCGATCACCCTGTTCACCGCCGGCTGTGCCGTTCACACCCCTGGCGGTTCGGTGGTGGTCGATCCGGCACACCAGCACCGGTCGAGTGGCGGCAAATTCTGCCCGCCTGGCCAGGCCAAGAAGGGCAATTGCTGACGGAGCCCCGACACATGGCCCGATCCACCGTGATGACCGCTATCGTGGCGGCTGCCGTGACCGCAGCCGCCTTTGTGCTCAACCCTTCGCCCGCGCAGCACCGGGAGAAGATCAGGGCGGCCGTGTCCGAGCGCAACCCGCTGGCCGGCGCGCTGGGCGTTGGCGCCCTGACGGCCTTTGTCTCGAACTACCACCCGGTTGGCGTGGCGTCCTACACCACGGTCGACGACCGCGTGGTGTCGGTCGGCGCGCTGGGCATGGTCTGGGTGATGGATTCCAGGCGCGAGCGCTGAAGGGCGCTCAGCGCTGCTCCATGGCCTTGGCCATGGTCTTGCCCAGTTCGACACCCCATTGGTCGTAGGCGTTGATGCGCCAGATGGCCGCCTGCGCGAACACCTTGTGTTCGTAGGCTGCAATGAGTGCGCCCAGCCGTTCCGGGTCGAGGCGGTCGAGCCAGAGGATGCTGCTGGGGATGTTGCCTTCGAACATGCGGTGTCGTGCCATGGCCTTGGCCGAATCGCCCTCCAGACCCGCCTGCCGCATGAGGCCCAGTGTGTCGCCGAAACCGCGTCCGCGGGCCATGGCCTCGGCCTGCGCACGCAGGTTGAGGTTGACCACCCGGTGGTGACTGTCGGCCAGGGGCAGCGGCGTGTCTTCGCTTTCCACGCCGATGAAATCCACCGGGACGGTGTGGCGTCCCTGGTGGATCAGCTGGAAGTAGGCGTGCTGGCCGTCGATGCCCAGACCGCCCCAGACGATGGGCCCGGTGTCGACGTCAACCGGCTGGCCGTCAATGTGCGTGCGCTTGCCGTTGGACTCCATGTCCATCTGCTGCACGAATGGGACAAAACGCACCAGCCGTGAGGCATAGGAGACGATGAGCTGGGTAGGGCAGCGCAGGAAATTGCGGTTCCAGATACCGTACAGCGCCATCAGCAAGGGCAGGTTCTGTGCCGGCGGTGCCGAGCAGAAGTGCTCGTCCATGGCGCGTGCACCGGCCAGGAAGGCGCGGAAGGCCGTCCCCCCGATACCGATGGCCAGCGGCAGGCCCAGGGCCGACCAGACGGAGTAGCGGCCACCGACCCAGTCCCAGAACAGGAACGTGCGGTCGGCGGCATAGCCCTGGCGGGCCGACTCCGACGGCGTGGCCGTGATGGCGACCAGGTGCCGGTCCAGGCGGTCGGCCGGAACGCCGTGGTCCAGCAGCCACTGGCGGCAGCTGGCGGCGTTGGTCAGTGTTTCCTGTGTGGTGAAGGTCTTGGACGAGACGATGACCAGCGTGCGCGCGGCGTCCAGCTGGTGCAGCACGCTGTAGAGCGCCCAGGCATCGGGGTTGGAGACGTAGTGCACCCGCGGTCCGGCCCCGCTCAGGTGGGCCAGTGCGTCGGCGGCCATTCGGGGGCCCAGATCGGATCCGCCGATGCCGATGTTGACCACATCGGTGAAGTTGACGTCGGAGTGGCCGGTGACGGTGCCTGTGCGCACGGCATCGGCAAAATCGCAGACCCGGCCCAGCTCGCGGGTCACGTCGTCGGAGACGGCCTGGCCCCAGGGGCCCTGGCCGCCGCGCAGCGCGACGTGCAGCACGGGGCGGTTCTCGGTGAGGTTGATCGGGTCGCCGCGGAACATTGCATCGCGCTGGGCAGCCACCCTGGCCTGGCCGGCCAGGTCCAGCAGGGCGTTCGTGACTTCGGTCGTGACGCGCTGGCGGGATGCGTCGAGGCGGATGCCGGCAGCACTGACGGTCATGCGCTCGCCGCGCCCCGCATCGTCGTCCAGCAGATGGCGCAGGTGTGGCTGTGTGGCGGCAGCCAGTTGTTCAAGCTGCTGCCAGGCAGGCAGCCGGGTGGGTGTGGCGTGCAGGGCGGACATGGCGTGTGACAGTCTGGGAGAAAGGCCGGTTCTGTGCGGCGGGTTGGATTCCGGGCGTGGCCGTATTAGAACAGCGGCTGGTCCCGGGTTGCTGACGGCGTCAGTGCTGGCTGGCCATTTCGACGGCCTCGCGGGCCAGGGTGGTGATGCGGGCCCAGTCGCCTGCGGCCAGGGCATCGGCCGGCGTCAGCCAGGAGCCGCCGGCCATGGCGACATTGGGCAGTCGCAGGAAGTCGCGCAGGTTGGCTGGCGACACGCCTCCTGTGGGGCAGAAGCGCACGTCGGGGATCGGTGCGCCCAGCGCCTGCAGCATGCCCAGTGCGCCGGCCTGCTGGGCCGGGAACAGCTTCATGAGAGAGAACCCGACCTCGCGCCAGTGCATCACTTCGCCCGGTGTCATGACGCCCGGAATGAAAGGCAGGCCTGCGTCGCGCACGGCTTCGAACAGGGCCTCGGTGCAACCCGGCGAGAGGGCAAAGGCCGCGCCGGCGTCGATCACCTGGCGTACCTCGGCAGGTCGGGTGACGGTGCCTGCGCCGGTGTGCATCTCGGGTACATCCCTGGCGACCGCCTCGATGGCCTGCAGCGCGGTGGCCGAGCGCAGCGTGATCTCCATGACGTCGATGCCGCCTTCGAGCAGCGCGTGGGCCAGTGGCACGGCGTGGGACGGGTCACGGATGACGATGACGGGGACAACGCGGGATTGGAAGGCGGGTCGGGTGAAGCAGGTGTCGGTCATGGTGGAGGCATTCAGGCAAACAGGGGAGATGCACCGCGCTCTGCGGTGCCGGCGTTGGCACGGAACAGGCCGAACAGCTCGCGTCCGGTGCCATGGGCGTTGTGGGTCAGGTCCGGGTGCGATACCGTGCGGGCAGACAGCGTGGCCGCGTCGACCTCGAGTTCGAGGACACCGCGTTCACAGTCCAGGGTGATCAGGTCGCCATCCTGAACGCGGGCGATCGGACCATCGGCCAACGCCTCCGGGCTGAGGTGGATGGCCGCCGGAACCTTGCCCGATGCTCCGCTCATTCGCCCGTCCGTGACCAGCGCGACCTTGAATCCCTTGTCCTGTAGCACGGCCAGGGGAGGCGTCAGCTTGTGCAGCTCGGGCATGCCATTGGCACGTGGTCCCTGGTAACGGACCACGGCAATGAAGTCCTTCTCCAGCTGCCCGGCGTTGAACAGGGCCAGCAGGTCCTGCTGGTCGCCGACCACGATGGCGGGCGCTCGCACCACACGGTGCTCCGGCGCCACGGCAGACACCTTGACGACGCTGCGCCCCAGGTTGCCCTGCAGCAGGCGCAGGCCTCCATCGGCGCTGAACGGCTCGGCCACGGTTCGCAGCACGCTGCTGTCGCCACTGGTGGCTGGAATGTCGCGCCAGGACAGGTGTCCGTCGTCGAGCCAGGGCTCCTGCGTGTAGGCCGCCAGGCCCTGGCCCATGACCGTTGTGACATCGCCGTGCAGCAGACCGGCGGCCAGCAGTTCGCGCATCAGGAAGCCCATGCCGCCGGCTGCCTGGAAGTGGTTCACGTCCGCCTTGCCGTTGGGATAGACGCGCGCCAGCAGGGGGATCACGCCCGAGAGTTCGGCGAAGTCGTCCCAGTCGATCAGGATGCCGGCCGCGCGTGCCATCGCGATCAGGTGGATCGTGTGGTTGGTTGAACCACCGGTGGCCAGCAGCCCGATGATGGCGTTGACCATGGATTTTTCGGTCACGACGTCGGCCAGGCGGACGACGGGCTGGCCCGTTTTGCCGGTGTTGGCGACGGCACGTTCGAGCGCGGCACGGGTCAGCGCTTCACGCAGCGGTGTGCCAGGGTTGACGAATGACGAGCCCGGCAGGTGCAGGCCCATGATCTCCATGAGCATCTGGTTGCTGTTGGCCGTCCCGTAGAACGTGCATGTCCCGGGCGCATGGTAGGCGGCGGCCTCGCTCTCCAGCAGGGCGTCACGGCCGACGAGGCCCTGTGCATACTGCTGGCGCACCTTGGCCTTGGCGTCGTTGGACAGGCCGCTGGTCATGGGGCCGCCGGGCACGAACACGGTGGACAGGTGGCCGAACTGCACGGCACCCATGAACAGGCCGGGCACGATCTTGTCGCACACGCCGAGCATGAGCGCGGCGTCGAATACCTTGTGGGACAGGCCCACGGCAGTGGCCATGGCGATCACGTCGCGGGAGAACAGCGACAGCTCCATGCCTTCGGCACCCTGGGTGATGCCGTCGCACATGGCAGGTGCGCCGCCGGCCATCTGGGCCGTGGCGCCAATGGCCCGGGCGTGGGCACGCAGCAGCTCGGGGTAATGCTCGTAGGGCTGGTGCGCCGAGAGCATGTCGTTGTAGGCGTTGATGATGCCCACATGCGGGGCCCGCTCGGCGTGGATGGCGAGCTTGTCGGCGACCGGCAGGGCGGCGGTGGTGTGGGCCATGTTCGCACAGCCCATGCCGGCTCGCTGCGTGGTGCCGGCGCGGGCCTGGGCGTCCATGCTGGCCAGATAGTCCGCTCGCGGCGCGCGGCTGCGTTCGGTGATGCGTCGCGTGACGCGGTCGAGGGTGTCGTTGAGGGGGGTGTTCATGTTCATCCTATCCAGATGCTGACCGGGGTCCGGGTCTGGTTGAGGACCAGTGACACGGGCAGCGCCGGATCAGCGGTTGTCCGTGCCCTGTGCAGCACGGCGGTCTTGGTGGGACCGGCAAGGCTCAGCACCAGTTCCCGTGCGCTGAGCAGGGCGTGCAATGTGAGGCTGATGCGGGCATGGGGGGCAGTGTCGGGCACCACCCAGGCCAGTCGTTCGTCGGTGGCGATGGCCCGCGCATATCCGGCGGCGCCGGCAAACAGCGAGGCGGTGTGTCCGTCTTCGCCCATGCCGAGCACGGCCACGTCCAGTGGCCATGGCAGATCGCACAGCCGATTCGTGGCATCTTCGATCAAGGCGTCGAGCACGTCGGCGTTGTACTGGGCGGGTACTTCGCCAAAGAAGGGCAGGAACCGTGCGCGCGCCGCCGGACCCGTGAGCAGGTGTCGCACCACCAGTCCGGTGTTGCTGGCATCGTGGTCTCGCGGGACGATACGCTCATCCACCAGAATGATGCTGGTCCGGGACCAGTCCAGCGTTTGCTCGCGCAGCGCCTCGAACACAGGGACCGGCGACTTGCCGCCCGAGACGGCGAGACTGGCCTGGCCGCGCGTCGCGATGGCGTCGCGCAGCACATCGGCAATGTGGGAGGCCATGTCGGCTGGCGAGGCACCGGTGTGCTCGGTGATCCTGGGCTGGGTCATGATTCCTCCACCCAGGCCGATCCTTCACGTGCCATCAAGGCCGACGAGGCGGCCGGCCCCCAGCTGCCGGCTGTGTAGGGCCTGGGCTTTTCGCCCAGCTGCTTCCAGCCTTCGATGATGGGTTCGACCCAGGCCCAGGCCGCTTCGAGTTCGTCACGGCGCATGAAGTGGGTCAGGCGACCCTTGATCACGTCGACCAGCAGTCGCTCGTAGGCCTCTGCGCGGCGCTCTGCGAAGGCGGTCTGCAGGTCCAGGTCCAGCTTGACGGGACGCAGCCGCATGCCGCTGCCGGGTTCTTTGGCCATCATCTGCAACTGGATGTGCTCCTCGGGTTGCAGCCGGATCATCAGGCGGTTGACCGACTGGTGCGGTGAATCGTTGAAGATGGTGAACGGCAGTTCGGCGAACTCGATGACGATTTCCGACTGGCGGGCCGCCATCCGCTTGCCGGTGCGCAGGAAGATGGGCACGCTGGCCCAGCGCCAGTTGTTGATGTGGGCCTTGAGGGCCACGAAGGTCTCGGTGGAACTGCCCGGCGGGATGTTCTCTTCCTGCAGGTAGCCCACGGCGGCCTCGCCGCCGGAGGCGCCGGCGGTGTACTGCCCGCGTACCGTGTCACGCGCCACATCCGCAACCGCCATGGGACGCAGCGAGCGCAGCACCTTGAGCTTCTCGTCGCGCACGGCATCGGGATCAAGCGATACGGGTGGTTCCATGGCCACGATGCACAGCAGTTGCAGCAGGTGGTTCTGGATCATGTCGCGCATGGCACCGGTGCCGTCGTAGAAGCCGGCACGGCTGCCCACGCCCACGCTTTCGGCCACGGTGATCTGGACGCTGCGTATGAAAGGACTGCGCCACAGGGGTTCAAAAATGCTGTTGCCAAAGCGCAGCACCATCAGGTTCTGTACCGTCTCTTTGCCGAGGTAGTGGTCGATGCGGAAGATCTGGTGTTCCTGGAAGTAGCGGCCGACGTCGTTGTTGATCTGCCGGGCGGAGGCCAGGTCGTGCCCCAGGGGCTTTTCCAGTACCACGCGAGCGTGTTCGTCGACGAGCCCTGCAGCGTGCAGGTGGGTGCAGATGTCGACGAACAGGCTTGGTGCCGTGGCCAGGTAATACACCCGCTCGGCACCGGGCTGCATGTCGTCCCGCAGCCTGGCGTAGCCGTCAGGCTCGGTGGCATCGACGCTGACATAGCCCAGGCGCCGCACAAAGGTGGCCCAGGCCTCGCTGTTGCGGGACTTGGGGTCGATGAAGCCGGGGACCCGTTCTTCGATGAAATGCAGGAAAGCACCCCGGTCCCAGGTCTGGCGGCCCAGGCAGTGGATACGGGTTTCGTCCGGCAAGGTGTTGTGCAGGTGCGCCATGTACAGGGCAGGCAGCAGCTTGCGCACGGACAGGTCACCCACACCGCCGAAGATGACCAGGTCGAGCGGGGCAGGGGATGGGGGTTGTGACGGATGGGTCATGGGTGAAGTTACCGGGTTTTGGCTATTTTAATGTAATTAAGTTACGGGCGAGGTACGGATTGCCCCCTGGTCTGTTCCGGCGCCTATCCGATGTGAGGTGCGCCCTGTGCCAGGCGCTCCATCACCTGTTGTCGGGAGGGCGGAACGCAGCCTGTCTGCATGACGCACAGGCTGGCGCTGGCGATCGCCCGACCGAGCAGCGCACCGATGTCGTTGCCGTCCAGATGCAGTTCGGCCGCCGTTTGCGCTGCCTGCATGGCAGGTCGTTCCAGCAGGGCGGCCAGCAGCCCGGCCAGGAAACAGTCACCGGCGCCCACGGTGTCCGCCACGGTCACGGGCCGGGACTCGACGGCGCGCCATGCCTGGCCGTCCCGGGTCAGCAGCACGGCACCCTGTCCACCGAGCGTGAGGGCCAGCCAGCGTGCGGGCAGACGCGCCAGCAACGCGTTGGCGGCTTGCACCGGGTCGGCACCATCGAGCCCGAGCACGTGCAGGTCATCGTCACTGACCTTGATCAGGTCGGCCTGTTCGAGGGCGGCCATAACGCTGGCGCGATAGGCCGACATGTCGTTCACGATGGCGGGCCGGAGATTGGCATCCACCACCACCAGGCGTCCGAGGGTGCGCTGGGTCCTGAGCCAGGGCAGGTAGCGGTGCGCGTCCTGTGCGACGAGGGCCAGGCAGCCGGTCACCACGATCCGCAGGCCCGTGGTGGCTGCACATGCCGCATTGAGTGAGTCGGCGTCCACCTGGCGGTCGGCCACACCCTCGCGGTAGAAGCTGTAGCTGGCCTTGCCCGTTTCGTCGAGCCCGACGACGGCGAGGGACGTGGGTTCGGGGATGGGGTCGGGTCGTGCGAGCGCGACGCCCGCCTGGCCGATGGCATGGGCCAGGCCGCGCCCAAACGGGTCGCACGAGAGTGGATTGAGGTAGAGCGTGCCCACGCCCTGCAGGCCCAGGGCGCGTGTCAGGTTGTAGACCGCGCCGCCCTCACAGGGGCGCAGCCGGCCGTCGGGTTCCTGGATCAGGTCCATGAGTGCTTCGCCGGCTGTGGCGACCTGAATGGATGCGTGTTTCTCAGGGAAAACCATAAATAAATCCAGTTGATTTAATAACCTGATCGCGAATATAGTTCACCCACTGCGCAGATCCAAGTGGGTAAAACCCGAGTGGGCACAGACGCAGACCGCCATCCCGTGAATTGCATCAGGAGACATCATGAAAGCGTTGCCCCCCCTTATTGCCCTTGCCTTTCTGGCAACCACCGCTGGCGTTGCCACGGCCCAGAGCGAGCCTGTCATCGGGCTCATCACCAAGACCGAAACCAATCCCTTCTTCGTGAAGATGAAGGAAGGGGCCGATGCCGAGGCCAGAAAGCTCGGTGCCCGTCTGTTGTCGGCCGCCGGCAAGACCGACGGCGACAACGCCGGCCAGGTGACCGCCATGGAAAACATGATCGCGGCCGGCGCAAAGACCATCCTGATCACGCCTTCGGACTCCAGGGCCATCGTGCCGGCCATCCGCAAGGCCCGGGCCCAGGGCGTGATGGTGATTGCACTGGACAGCCCGACCGACCCGCAGAGCGCCACCGACGCGCTCTTTGCCACCAACAACTACAGGGCCGGCGAACTGATCGGCCAATATGCAAAAGCCGCCTTTGGCAACCGGCCTGCGAAGATCGCCACCCTGGATCTCTTCCCGGGCCACACGGTCGGCGCCCAGCGGCACAACGGCTTCCTCAAGGGGTTCGGCCTGCAGGCGCCGGACGCCAGCAGCAATGAACTCGGTGGCAAGGCCGCCGGCGTGGCCTGCATGGCCGACAGCTATGGTGACCGCGCCAAGGGGCAGACCGGGATGGAGAACTGCCTTCAGAAAAATCCGGACATCAACCTCGTCTACACGATCAACGAGCCGGCGGCCGCTGGCGCCTACAACGCGCTGAAGGCGGCAGGCAGGGAAAAGGACGTCCTGATCGTTTCGGTCGACGGCGGCTGTGCCGGCGTGGCCGATGTGGGCAGGGGCGTGATCGCTGCCACCAGCCAGCAGTATCCGCTGCGCATGGCGGCCATGGGTGTGGCTGCCGGTGTCACGTACGCCCGCACCGGCAAGAAGGTCAGTGGCTATACCGACACCGGCGTGACACTGATCGCCGCGAAACCCGTGACCGGTGTCGACAGCAAGGACGTGAAGACGGGCTCCGATCTTTGCTGGGGCAACCGGTAAGGCCGCGCCATGCTGACCGTCCAGTCCCCACACACCCTCGGGAGCGTTCCCTTGAATTCACTGACATCCAGACTGCCGCCGATCGGCACGCTGGGGCCCCTGGTGGCCCTGATCATGGCCTGCGCCTTCTTTGCCACCCAGAGCGACCGCTTCCTGACGTCGCAGAACCTGGCCCTGATCCTGCAGCAGGTGATGGTCGTCGCCGTGATTGCCATCGGACAGACGCTGATCATTCTCACCGCGGGCATCGACCTGTCGTGCGGCATGATCATGGCGCTGGGTGGCATCGTCATGACCAAGGTGGCCGCAGACTATGGCCTGTCGGCGCCGCTGGCCATTGCTTGCGGTATTGCGGTGACCACGCTGTTCGGGTTGCTCAACGGCTTGCTGGTCACCAAAGTCAGGCTGCCACCCTTCATCGTCACGCTGGGCACCTTGAACATTGCCTTTGCGATCACCCAGCTCTACTCCAGTTCACAGACCATCACCGATATCCCGGATGGCATGCTCATGCTGGGCAACACCTTCCGCATCGGCGATACGGCCATCGTGTGGGGTGCGGTGGTGATGCTCGCGCTCTATCTGCTGGTGTGGATCGGACTGCGGGAGACCGCGCCCGGCCGTCACGTCTACGCGGTCGGCAACAGCCCGGAGGCCACCCGGCTGACCGGCATCTCCACGGAAAAAGTGCTCCTGGGTATCTATGTCCTGGCGGGTGTCTTCTATGGCATTGCCTCGCTGCTGAGTGTTGCCCGAACCGGGGCCGGTGATCCCAACGCGGGCCAGACCGAAAACCTCGACGCGATCACGGCCGTCGTGCTCGGCGGCACCAGCCTGTTCGGCGGACGTGGCGTGGTGCTGGGTACCCTGGTGGGCGCCCTGATCGTCGGCGTGTTCCGCAACGGTCTGACGCTCATGGGCGTGTCCTCGGTCTACCAGATCCTGGTGACCGGCATCCTGGTGATCCTGGCCGTTGCCACCGACCAGCTCTCACGCAAGGGCGTACGTTGATGTGGGCCGCAGCCTGTCTTTACCCATTCCACCATTGAAATCGATCAGCGGAGAACCGACATGACGATGGACACATCTGCACCCCTGGTGATGCAGGCCAGCGGGCTGGTCAAGCGATATGGCCAGGTGACGGCGCTCGACGGCGCCGACTTCGAATTGCGTGCCGGCGAGATCCTGGCCGTGATCGGCGACAACGGAGCGGGCAAGTCCAGCCTGATCAAGGCGTTGTCAGGGGCCACCATCCCCGACGAAGGCGAGATCCGGCTGGACGGTCAGCGGGTGAGTTTTCGCAGTCCGATTGATGCGCGCCGGGCAGGCATCGAGACGGTCTATCAGGACCTGGCTGTGGCGCCGGCCATGACGATTGCCGAGAACCTGTTTCTCGGCCGGGAGCTTCGGCGGCCGGGCTGGCTGGGCGGCGTGCTGCACATGGTCGACAAGAAGCGGATGCTGGAGGTGGCCATCGAGCGCATGGCGGATCTCAAGGTGGGCATCCGGTCCATGACCCAGGCCGTGGAGACGCTCTCGGGCGGCCAGCGCCAATGTGTGGCGGTCGCACGGGCCGCAGCATTCGCACAGCATGTGGTCATCATGGATGAGCCGACTGCGGCGCTTGGCGTCAAGGAAGGCAACATGGTGCTGGAGCTGATACGCCGCGTGCGGGACAAAGGCTTGCCGGTGATCCTGATCAGCCACAACATGCCCCATGTGTTCGAGATTGCGGACCGGATCCACATTGCCCGGCTGGGGCGCCGGGCGGCTGTCGTCAATCCGAGGAAAATCAGCATGAGCGACACCGTCGCGGTGATGACCGGCGCGATGACAGCCGACCAGTTGCCTGCCGAATGCCTAGCCTGATGGCCCCCTCCGTACTGCTGTGAATACTCCCGATTTCGATCAACCAGACCCATCGCTCGCACCCGCCGCCCGCCTGCGGCCCCGCGGTTCCAATCAGGTGGGCGTGCGCCAGTTCAACGAGCGTGTGGTGCTGCAGGCCCTGCGCACGCACGGCAGTCTGCCCAAGGCCGAACTCGCACGGCTGACCGGTCTGACCGCCCAGAGCATCGGTCTGATCACGGCGCGCCTGGATGAGGACCAGTTGCTGCGACGAGAGGCTCCGGTTCGCGGCAAGGTGGGGCAGCCGTCGGTGCCGATCGGCCTCAACCCGGACGGCGCGTTCGCGGTCGGCATCAAGCTCGGACGGCGCAGCGCGGACTGGCTGCTGGTCGACTTCACGGGCCATGTGCGGGAGCGGCGTTCGCTGGAGTATCCCTTCCCCCGGCGCGAGGTGCTGCTGCCGGCGATCCGATCCCACCTCGACGACCTGCTCGACGGACTGGGATCGCTGCGCCATCGCGTGGTAGGTGTGGGTGTCGCTGCACCGTTCCAGCTCGGAGGCTGGCACCGCATGCTGGGTCTGACCGAAGAGCAGGCACAGGCCTGGAGCGACATCGACCTGGCGGCGGAGGTACAGAACATGACCGATCTGCCCGTGAGCTTCGCCCGCGACACGAATGCCGCCTGCGTGGCGGAGTTGCTGCAAGGGCGCGGGCGCGAACTGGGCAGCTTCCTGTACCTGTTTCTGGACACGTTTGTCGGCGGCGGGCTGGTACTGGATTCGCACCTGCACCGTGGCCTGCATGGCAATGCCGGAGCGGTGGCTTCCATGCCTTTGGCAACGGCGTCGACCGACGGGGACGGCAAGCCATTGCAGCTGCTGGCCCGTGCTTCGTTGTGGGATCTGGAGCGGCGCTTCGAGGCGCATGGCCTGGAGCCGATGGCCGCGTACGATGACAGGGGCATGCAGCCGCCCTGGCTGCCCCACAGTCTGGCCTGGATTGAACAGGCTGCTCTGGCCCTGGCCCAGTGCATGGTCTCGGGCATGGCCATCCTGGACGTGGAGGCCGTGGTGATGGACGGGGCGGTTGCGCCGGATCTGCTGCAGATGCTGCGGGAGAAGACCTGGCAGGCTTTGGGCAAATACAGCTGGGAAGGGCTGATGAAGCCGCCCCTGCTGGTGCCGGGCACGATCGGATCGGACGCCCGCGCACTGGGCGGCGCGCTTCTACCGCTGCATGCGGTCTATGCACCGGACCACGACCTGTTCCTCAAGGCCTGATGCCTGGCCGGCCAGGCCAGCCGGGACGATCAGGTCATGACCGTGGGCGTGGTCATGCCCGTGTGGTGTTCGATGCGGGCCAGTTCGCCGGCCAGCCGGACCAGCGGCGCCAGTGCCTGCTGCACCGGCAGGTCGTGCCGCGCAGCATCGGGCTCGTGGCGCTCCAGATAGACGCGCAGGGTGGCACCTTCGGTGCCGGTGCCCGACAGGCGGAACACCACGCGTGAAGAGTCTTCCAGTACCACGCGCACGCCCTGGCGCCGACTGACCGAACCGTCCACCGGATCGGTGTAGCAGAAGTCATCGGCCCACGCGATGCGCTGGCCGGCCACGGTCTGGCCTGCCAGGTTGTCCAGGCGTCCCCGGAGTTCGGACATCAGGGCATCGGCGTGCTGGGTCGGGATGCCCTCGTAGTCGTGGCGGGAGTAGACACAGCGCCCATGTTCGCGCCAGATGCCACGCACCAGTTCTTCCACGCTCTGGCCGGTCACTGCCACAAGGTTGAGCCAGAACAGGATCGCCCAGAGGCCGTCCTTCTCGCGCACATGATCGGATCCGGTGCCGTAGCTTTCCTCGCCGCATAGGGTGACCTGACCGGCGTCGAGCAGGTTGCCAAAGAACTTCCATCCCGTGGGGGTTTCATGGCAGGGCACGTTCAAGGCGCTGGCCACACGGTCGACCGCGGTGGACGTCGGCATGGAGCGGGCCACGCCCGCCAGCCCGCGCCGGTAGCCCGGTACGCGGTGCGCATGCGCGGCCAGCACGGCCAGACTGTCCGAGGGTGAAACGATGAAGCCGCGTCCCAGGATCATGTTGCGGTCGGCATCGCCATCCGAGGCGGCGCCCATGTCGGGTGCATCGTCCGCCATGAGGTGGGCCACCAGGTCATCGGCATAGACCGGGTTGGGGTCGGGGTGGAGGCCACCGAAATCCTCCCTGGGCTCGGCATTCACCACGGTGCCGGCGGGTGCACCCAGCGTCCCCTCGATGACGGCGCGGGCGCACGGGCCACCAACGGCCCACATGGCGTCGTAACGCAGCCGGAATCCGCGTGCGAACAAGGCCCGGATGGCATCGAAGTCGAACAGTTCGCCGAGAAGGGCCGCGTGGTCGGCGACCGGATCGATGACGTCGATCACGGTGTCGCCGATGAGCCGGCTGCCAGGGCTGTCGATGTCCAGGTCGGGTGTGTCGCTGGTGAGGAACCGGGTGAGCGTCTGTGTACGCAGGTAGACCGCATCGGTCAGTCTCTCGGGCGCCGGTCCGCCGTTGGCGACGTTGTACTTGATGCCGAAATCGCCGTCCGGCCCGCCCGGGTTGTGGCTGGCCGAGAGGATGATGCCCCCGCTGGCCTGGCGTCGCCGGATGACGGCGCTGACGGCGGGTGTCGACAGGATGCCGCCCTGGCCCACCAGCACCCGGCTGTAGCCCCGGGCGGCGGCCATGAGCAGGATGGTCTGCACGGCCGTCCTGTTGTGGTAGCGACCATCACCGCCGAGCACCAGGGTCTGGCCGGACGCGCGGCCATCGGGACCATGCAGTTCGTCGAACAAGGCCTGGACAAAATTCTCCAGATAGTTCGGCTGCTGGAACACGGTGACCTTCTTGCGCAGGCCGGACGTGCCGGGTTTCTGTCCTTCGAACGGGGTGGTGGGCTGGTTCAGAAGCTTCATGCTGTTGCAGGTGTGACAGGCGACGGCCGCCATCGTAGCGCTTTCTGGCTACTGCCCGGATCAGGAGCAACCACTGGCGGTCAGCGTCAGCACCCGGGTCGCACGCTCGGCGGCCGCCTGCGAATGCGTCACCAGCACCACGGCGGCGCCGGTTTCGCGGGCCTGGTTCTGCAGCAGATCCAGAATCTGGGCCGCTGTGGCCGGGTCCAGATTGCCTGTCGGCTCATCGGCCAGCAGCAGGCCGGGACGGTGCACGAGGGCGCGCGCAATGGCCACGCGCTGCAGCTGGCCGCCCGACAGTTCCGCTGGCAGGCGCCGCTCCAGCCCGGACAGGCCGACCGCCTCCAGCATGTGCAGGACGCGCCGGGGATCGTTGTGCCCCAGCAGCAGCAAAGGCATGGCCACGTTCTGCGCCACGTCCAGATGCGGCAGGACATGAAAGGCCTGGAAGACAAAGCCCACGTGCTGCCGCCGCCAGCGGGCAGATCCGGACTCGTCCAGGGTCGACAGGTCCAGACCCCGGTGCACGATGCTGCCGTCGTTCCAGGTGTCCAGGCCAGCCAGACAGTTGAGCAGGCTGGATTTGCCGACGCCGGACTCCCCGACAATCGCCACGAATTCCCCGGACCGGACCTCGAGGTTGACGCCCTGGAAGACGGCCGTGTTGCCATACCGCTTGCTCAGGCCGCGCACGGCCAGTGCAGGAGCGCCTTCCCCGGACGGTAGCGTCTCGCTCATGCCAGACGGTCCAGGACCGGGGCGCAGCGATCGATCACGGCCTCAAGCGCACCGGGCCGGTCACAGACCACCAGCTGGCGTTCCGGCATGCCGCGCAGCCAGGTGAGCTGGCGTTTGGCCAGCTGGCGGGTGGCGAAGATCCCCCGGTCGCGCAATTCGGCCAAGGCTTGGGCATCGGGATGGTCGCCGTGGGGCTGCAGCGTCTCCCAGGCCTGTCGGTAACCGACGCAGCGCATCGAAGGGAGGTCCGCATGCAGATCGCCGCGTGCTCGCAGACGGCGTACCTCGTCCAGAAACCCCTGTCCAAGCATCGCGTCAAACCGCAAGGCGATGCGTTCGTGCAGCCATGCGCGTTCGGCGGGCTCCAGGCTGACCAGGGCTCCAGCGGCCAGTGTGTTGCGGTCGTTCCCGCGCTGGCCATGAAACGACGACAGGGGCTTGCCCGTGAGTTCGTGCACCTCCAGTGCGCGCTGGATGCGCTGGCTGTCAGCGGGCGCAAGCCGGTTGGCGGTCACCGGATCGATCCGGGCCAGCCGCTGGTGCATGGTGGCCCATCCCTGCTGTGCCGCTTCCTGCTCCAGACGCTGGCGCACGATCGGGTCCGCCGGCGGCATGTCGTCCAGGCCGTGCAGCAACGCCCGCAGGTACAGCAGGGTGCCACCCACCAGCAGCGGGATGTGTCCGCGATCGCGGATGCCATGAATCAGTGCCTGGGCCTCCTGGCTGAACTGCGCAGCGCTGTACGAATCGACCGGATCGACGATGTCAATCAGGTGGTGCGCCACGGCATGGCGCTCTGCAGGCGTGGGTTTGGCGGTACCGATGTCCATGCCCCGGTAGACCAGGGCCGAATCCATGCTGATGATCTCGACCGGCCATCGGTCGGCCAGGGCCAAGGCTGCCGCGCTTTTGCCACTGGCGGTCGGGCCGGTGAGCACCAGGCAGGGAAGAACGCTCCCGTGGGGCATGGCTTCAGGTTCCGGAACCGCTGCCCGAGGGCATCCGTTGTGGCGCAGTCCGAGGTTCGCCGTGCCACTGGACGAGGGTCCACGCCGTGATGCAGATCAGCACACTCCAGAACCAGACACCGTTCGTCAGCGGCAGCACCGATCCGCCGGCCTGGTTTGCTGCGGTCAGGCTGCGGCCGAGCCAGCCGCCCATGACAAAAGCGGCCACCATCATCAGGAAGCCGCTCATGGCCGAGGCCGCGCCGGCAGCCTGGGGAACGGACCCACGGCACCACTCTGGCCGCAGGGCTGATGCACGCCGTGCGCCAGCATGAACAGGTAGAACGGCCCCATGATGGCCGCCACGTGCTGGACGCCGGCCAGGGCCAGGATGCCCATGGTGGTGCCTGCGGTCAGGGTGCAGATGCCCGCCAGGGCAACGGTGCGGCGCACCCCGAGTCTGGGCAGCAGGCGCCGGCAGCCAAAGGTGCCCACGATGTAGGACAGCGACATGGTCAGCATCGCCAGGCCATAGGCCGGTCTGGACAGCTCCAGCACCTGGATGAAGACGAACGACGAAGCGGCCAGAAAGGTGAACAGTCCGCCGTAGGAGGTGGTGGCCAGCAAGGTATAGGCCCAGAACGTCGGATTGCGCAGGATCTGTCCCCAGGTGCGCAGCAGGCTGAGTGGTTTCAGTGCCTGCAGGTTCCTGGCGGGCAGGGTTTCCCTGAAGTGCCAGGCCAGCACGGTCAGCGTGCCAGCGCCAAACACCGCCAGCGATCCCAGTGCGGTGCGCCAGCCGAGGTACTCGGCCAGCAGGCCGCCCAACGGTGCGCTGGCACAGGCAATCACGCCCAGTCCGGTCAGCCCTTTGGACATGATGCGTGCGCCCTCGGCCGGCGCAAACAGGTCGCGCACGATCGCCCGGGCGCCCATCACACCGGCCCCCATGGCGACCCCCTGCAACGTGCGCCAGACGATCAGTTGCTCCATGGTGTCCGAAAGCACACTGCCGGCCGAGGCGATCGTGTAGACGACCAGTCCGCTGAGAAGGATCGGGCGCCGGCCGAAGCGGTCCGAAAGCGGACCCCATACGAGTTGCGAGATGCCGAACGCCAGAAGCAGTGCCGTCAGGGTCAGCTGCGCCTGCGGCATGGTTGCGCCAAAGCCCTGGGTCATGGCCGGCAAGGAGGGCAGGTACAGGTCGGTGGTGACGGGCTGAAGCCCCAGAAGCAGGGACAGCACCAGCACGACCAGCGCGGGCGACATGGCGGAGGACGGCGAAGACATGCGGGCGAGGGTAGCAGATGGCCGATCCGGTGCCTCAGGTAGGGGAATCCCGGCCGCCAGGGGAGCGCGGCCAAGGTGGCCGATCAGCATCCGGCAGGCCTGGGTCTCGTCTGGCATCCCGGGGTGTTGGTGGGATACCTGCACGTCCCCACACTGGCGAATAGTGGCGAGGTGGACTGGACGCCGCGTGGCGTCAGGTCTTGGAGTCGGTTCATCGGGATGAACGGCTCGGTCCGACTGCGTCAGGTGGGTTCAGACGGCGTACCTGGCGGCCGTCGACCGTGCTTTCACCGCCCGCGCAAAAACAGCGCGTCCAGGTCCCGCATGCCCAGCTGGCGCCAGGTCGGCCGGCCGTGGTTGCACTGGTCGCTGCGCTCGGTCACTTCCATCTGGCGCAGCAGCGCGTTCATCTCGTCCAGTGTCAGGCGGCGGTTGGCGCGCACCGCACCGTGGCAGGCCATGGTGGCCAGCAGTTCGTTGCGGGCGCGCTGCACCACTGTTGACGCGTCGTGCTGGCTCAGTTCGGCCAGTACGCTGCGGGCCAGCTCGACCGGGTCGCCCGCGGCGAGCGTGGTGGGCACGGCGCGCACCGCCAGGGTCTTGGGCGAGAAGGGCACCACTTCCAGGCCCAGCTGGGCCAGCACCTCGGCCGCGGTTTCGGCGGTGGCCACCTCCTCGGGGGTGGCCGCGAAGGTGGCCGGGATCAGCAGCGGCTGGCTGCTGATCTGGTGCGCGTCCAGTTGCTGCTTCAGGCGCTCGTAGACGATGCGTTCGTGCGCCGCGTGCATGTCCACCACCACCAGGCCCTGCGCGTTCTCGGCCAGGATGTAGACGCCGTGCAACTGGGCGACCGCGCGGCCCAGCGGCCACTCGCCGTCGGGCAGGGCGGGTGGATGGGTGGGGGCTTCGGCGGCGGGCGCCGGGGTGTCCAATGGCGTCGGGGCCCAGGCGGTGGCGGCCGGTGCGGACCAGGCCGGGGCGCTGGCCGTGTCCCGCCCCCACAAGGCGCCGATGTCGCTCACCCGCTGCCCGACCTGTGGCGCATCCGGTCGCCAGGGCAGGGGCTGCTGGCGCGGCACTGGGCTCAGAAAGGGCGATCCAGCGCTTTCAGAAGGGGTCGCCGCAGACGACGAAGTGGCGACCGGCAACGCCTGCGCGGAGCGCGGCGCGGCCAGCGCCCCTTCGACCGCATGGCGAACCGCCTGATGCACTTCACGGCTGTCGCGAAAACGCACCTCGATCTTGGTCGGGTGCACGTTCACGTCCACGCGCGTCGGGTCGATGCTGACGTACAGCGCGTACACCGGCTGGCGGTGGCCGTGCAGCACGTCT
This sequence comes from Burkholderiaceae bacterium, assembly GCA_041396505.1. Taxonomy (GTDB): domain Bacteria; phylum Pseudomonadota; class Gammaproteobacteria; order Burkholderiales; family Burkholderiaceae_C; genus Hydrogenophaga. The sequence goes on along the minus strand of JAWKYL010000008.1, from coordinate 15,275 downwards.
TCATACGCACTGCGCGCGGCGTGGGTGATGACCTTGTCGCGCACGAAGCGGTCGTTGACGTAGGCGAACTGCCAGTCGGCGCGCGAGCGGGCGGCATCGGGTATGCCGGCAAAACCCCAGACGCGCAGGCGCTGCTGGCCGCCGGCCGTGGCCGCTTCGCCGGGCACGTCGTGCACCGGCCAGTTCACTGCCACTGCCTGCCCGATGAAGTCCTCACCCAGCACGTCGGCCAGACGGCGCCGCAGTGCATCCAGTACATGCTCGCCACTGGCCAGGTCGGGGGCTATGGCGCGCCACTGGGCCACCAGTTTGCCGTCGTGCCAGATGGCGAAACCCACTTCCGGCCGCGCCAGCGCGTGGCGGCGCACGGCCTCGATGCAATGGGCCAGTTCGGTACTTTCCGACTTGAGGAACTTGCGCCGCGCGGGGGTGGCGAAGAACAGTTCGCGCACTTCGACGGTGGTCCCTCGCGCGCGGGCGGTGGGTTGCAGTTCGCCGCTGAGGGCATGCAGCAACCAGCCATGCGGTGCACCTTCGTCGGTGCGGGTGTGTACCGAGACTTCGGCTATGGAGCAGATGGCCGCCAGTGCCTCGCCCCGAAAACCCATGGTGTCCACGGCCTCCAGGTCGCCGAGGCTGGCAATCTTGCTGGTGGCATGGCGTTTGAGCGCGGTGGGCAGTTCCTCGCGCAGGATGCCGCTGCCGTCATCTTCCACGCTGATCAGGCGGATGCCGCCGGCCTGAAGCCGGACCGTGATCTGGGTGGCACCGGCGTCCAGCGCGTTGTCCACCAGCTCGCGCACCACGGACGCTGGTCGTTCGACCACCTCGCCTGCGGCAATCTGGCTGATCAGTTCATCGGGCAGTTCGCGCAGCGGGCGACGGGTGGGCGGCATGGGAGCATTCACACGGTCATTGTAGGACCGGCCAGCCGCAGGATCCGGTGTCAGACTTCGCGCGAACGGGCCAGTGGCGGGTTCTGTTCAAAGTAGTGGACGATGCCGCGCAGCAGTGCATCGGCCAGTTCACTCTGGTAGTCCGGATCGCGCAGGCGCTTCTCTTCGTCGGGGTTGCTGATGAAGGCGGTCTCCACCAGCACGCTGGGAATGTCGGGGGCCTTGAGCACGGCGAAGTTGGCCTGCTCGACCCTGGGTTTGTGCAGGCGCCCGACCCGGCCGACTTCACCCAGCAACGCGCTACCGAAACGCAGGCTGTCCCTGATCTGGGCGGTGGTGCTCATGTCCAGCAGAGCACGTTGCACGTGGGCATCATGTGCCCGCACGTTCAGGCCCCCGACGAGGTCGGAGGCGTTTTCCTTGTTGGCCATCCACCGGGCCGCGGCGCTGCTGGCACCGCGCGTGCTCAGTGCGTAGACGCTGGCACCCTGGGGGCGCGGCGTGTAGAAGGCGTCGGCGTGCACACTGATGAACAGATCGGCCTGCACCCGCTGCGCCTTTTCCACCCGCACCTTCAGGGGCACAAAGTGGTCGCCGTCGCGGGTCATGAAGGCCCGCATCGGGTGACCGTTGACGCGGGTGGCATTGATGCGGTCGCGCAGACGCCGCGCCACGGCCAGCACGACGTCCTTCTCCTGCGTGCCGCCTGGGCCGGTGGCACCGGGGTCTTCGCCACCGTGCCCCGGGTCCAGCGCCACGATGATGAGTCGGTCGGTCTGGCGGGCGCTGCCGGGCGGACGCTTGCCGGCCGTCTCACGGCGGGATGTCTGGCGGGATGTCTGGCCCTTGGCTCTGGCGTCTGCGGATGCCGCACTTGCGACGGTGGTGTCAGCCGGTTTGTGCTTCTCACGCTCGGCGATCAGGTCGCCCAACGGATCCGGGTGCGCAGAGGATCCGCCGCCGTCACGGGGCACCTGGCGCGTCTCGACGCCCATCAGTGCCGCCGCGCGTTCGCTGGCGGCATCGAGTTCACGCATGCGCTGGGAGATCAGCTGTTCGAGGGGATCGGGCGGATCTGTCGGATACAGGTCCATCACCAGGCGGTAGCGGTAGGCTGCGACCGGTTCGAGCTGGAAGACCTGGGGGGCGATGGGCTGTTTCAGGTCGATCACCAGACGCACGACGTCGGCCGCATTGCGGGCCACCCGGATGCCGGCGATATTGGGGTCGTCGGGACTGAGCTTGCCCACCAGTTCGCGCAGGCTGGGCAGCAGTTCGACGCCCTCGAAGTCCACCACCATCCGATGCGGACCTGCGATCATGAAATGCCGGGCCCGCAGGGCGCCGTCGGACTCCACCGTGACGCGCGTGTAGTCTTCCGCCGGCCAGAGGCGAACGGCCAGCACCTCGGCCCCGCGCGCAAGCTCCTGGGCCCCCAGCAACAGGACCAGCGAACCGGCGCGAAGCAGTGTTCGGCGATCCAGGGTGCCCCGTGGCCCGGTCACGGCAAGGCCTCCAGCAATTGGCGGCCACGCGGCGTGTTGGCCCGTACCGTGCTCAGGCGGCGGTCGTCTTCGTGCGGATCAGGGTGTTGGTTCATGGGCGAGGGTTCGGCCCGGATCGTGATGTCCAGGTCAGCTTCGGGCATGACGCCACTGGCCCGCTCGGGCCACTCGACCAGCTTGAGGCCGGGGGACGCGAAAAGTTCACGAAAGCCGGCATCTTCCCATTCGCGAGGATCGTCGAAACGGTAGAAGTCGAAATGCCAGATGGACAGCGTCTCGCCCTCCGGCATCCACGGACAGTTTTCGCTGACGTGGGGTTCGACAACGGCGTAGGTCGGACTCTTGATGCGGCCCGTCACCCCCAGGGCGCGCAACAGGTGACGAACCAGCGTGGTCTTGCCGGCACCCAGGTCGCCATGCAGCGCGACGACGGCGTGGGCCAGGGCAGGGCAGCCCGCCAGGGCGGCAGTGAACGCAGCCGTCTCCGATTCGTCGCTCCAGTGCCCTTGCCAGTGTTCAGGCGTTCGTCGGCGGGACGCCTCCGTGTCCGGATGGCTTCCTACAATGGGTGGCACATGAAGACTGGTCTTGTTGCTGCTCAATTCGTCTCGCGCTTGCAGGCCTGGGGCCAAGAACTGGGATTTTCCCAAATCGGCGTGGCCGGTGTCGACCTTTCGGACGCTGAAAAAGGCCTCACAGACTGGCTGGCGGCAGGATTTCACGGCAGCATGGACTACATGGAGGCCCATGGACTGCGAAGGGCACGTCCGGCCGAACTGGTGCCCGGCACCGTCAGTGTCGTGACCGCCCGTATAGACTACCTGCCGCGCGGTGCGCCTGCCGACTGGCATGTGCAGGAATTGCAGCGACTGCAACGACCCGGCGAGGCTGTGATCTCCCTGTATGCCCGCGGCCGGGACTACCACAAGGTGCTGCGCAGCCGCTTGCAGAAGCTGTCTGATCGCATGGCGGCCGAACTGGGCCCGTTCGGCCATCGGGTGTTCACCGACTCGGCACCTGTTCTCGAAGCCGAACTGGCGCGGCGCAGCGGGCAGGGCTGGCGGGGCAAGCACACACTCGTCCTGCATCGCGAGGGCGGATCCATGTTCTTCCTGGGCGAGATTTACGTTGATCTGCAGTTGCCGCCGACCACGCCGGTAAGTGATCACTGCGGCGCCTGTACCGCCTGCATCGACGCCTGTCCCACACGGGCCATCGTGGCGCCGTACCGGCTCGATGCGCGCCGGTGCATTTCCTATCTGACCATCGAGCACGACGGGCCTATACCGCTGGAACTGCGATCCTTGCTGGGCAATCGCATCTACGGTTGCGACGACTGCCAGCTGGTGTGCCCCTGGAACAAGTTTGCGCGGCGAAGCCAGTTGCCCGATTTCGAACCCCGGTCGGGCCTGACAGGCGCGACGCTGGCCGAGCTGTTTGGCTGGACCGAGGCCGAGTTTCTGAGCCGCACCGAAGGCAGTCCGATTCGCCGGATCGGCCACGAGCGCTGGCTGCGCAACCTGGCCGTGGCCATGGGCAATGCGCTGCGGGGCGACCTTTCAGACGCTGACCGCGTGTGCCTGCTGGATGGACTTCGGGCACGAGCGGACCACCCGAGCGAGCTGGTTCGCGAGCACGTGGCATGGGCACTGGAAGGTGTTGGTTACAATGTTGCGATTCAGCAACAGTCTGGCCGTTCGCCGGACTGATCCGGCGCGGGGATGGCCCGCCGCCAGCCCTTCCACCCCCCGTTTTCTGCATGACTGTCTCGTCCTTTCGCCAGGAATGGCTCTCCAATGTCCGCAATGACATCCTGGCTGGCCTGGTCGTCGCCCTGGCCCTGATACCCGAAGCCATCGCCTTCTCCATCATTGCCGGCGTCGACCCCAAGGTGGGGCTCTATGCGTCCTTCTCGATAGCGACCATCATCGCTTTCGCCGGCGGACGGCCGGGCATGATTTCAGCAGCCACTGGGGCGATGGCGCTGGTCATGGTCACCCTGGTCAGGGAGCATGGCCTGCAATACCTGCTGGCGGCCACCGTGCTCACGGGTGTGCTGCAGATAGTGGCTGGCTGGGTGCGCCTGGGTACGCTGATGCGTTTCGTCTCCCGGTCGGTGGTCACCGGCTTCGTGAACGCCCTGGCCATCCTGATCTTCCTGGCCCAGCTGCCCGAGCTGAACCCGCAGACGGTCGGGGTGACATGGCATGTATACGCCATGACGGCGGCGGGACTGGCCATCATCTACGGCCTGCCCCGCATCACGCGGGCCGTGCCCTCGCCGCTGGTCACCATCGTGGTGCTGACCGGGGTGTCGGTCTGGCTGGGCCTGGACATCCGCACCGTCGGTGACATGGGCGAACTGCCTGGCAGCCTGCCGGTCTTCATGCTGCCCGACGTACCGCTGACGTGGGAGACATGGATCATCATCTTTCCGTACTCGCTGACCCTGATGGTGGTCGGTCTGCTGGAGTCACTGATGACGGCCACCATCGTGGACGACCTCACCGACACCCGCAGCGACAAGAACCGCGAGTGTGTGGGACATGGCATCGCCAATATCGCCACCGGGTTCATTGGCGGGATGGCTGGCTGCGCCATGATCGGCCAGAGCGTCATCAACATCAAGTCGGGCGGCCGCGGGCGCCTGTCCACGCTGGTGGCCGGGGTGGTCCTGCTCATCCTGGTGGTGTTCCTGGACGAGTGGGTCCGTCAGATCCCCATGGCCGCGCTGGTGGCGGTGATGATCATGGTATCGGTCGGCACGTTCAACTGGCGCTCCATCCGCAACCTGCGTGACCACCCGCGCAGCTCCAGTGCGGTGATGCTGGCCACGGTGATGGTCACCGTCGCCACGCACGACCTGGCCAAAGGTGTCATGGTCGGTGTGCTGCTTTCGGGCTTCTTCTTCGCGCACAAGGTGGGGCAGATCCTGCGTGTCAGATCGCAGGCCGAAGACCAGGGACGCAGCCGCACTTACCAGGTCGTCGGACAGGTGTTCTTTGCCAGCGCAGACCGTTTTGCACAGGCGTTCGACTACAAGGAAGTGATCGACCGTGTGCGCATCGACGTCAGCCGGGCCCATTTCTGGGACATCACGGCGGTCAGCGCACTGGACAAGGTGGTTCTCAAGTTCCGGCGCGAGGGCACGGACGTCGAGGTGATCGGCCTGAACGAGGCCAGTGCCACGATGGTCGACAGGTTCGCCGTACATGACAAGGACGGGGCCGGCGACATGCTGATGGATCATTGAGGCAGTTCAAGCCATGACCGATATCGAACGAAAAGTGCTGGCCTGTGTGGACTTCTCGGCCTACGCAGAGCACGTCACCGACTGTGCTGCCTGGGCAGCGAACCGCCTGCAGGCGCCGCTGGAAATCCTGCACGTCATCGACCGCCATCCTGAGCGCGGTGCGACCGGCGACCGCAGCGGTGCATTGACGGTCAATGCCGAAGAGCATTTGCTGAAGAATCTCAGTGACGAGGACGCTATCCGCACGCGCGCGGAACGGGAGCAGGGCCGCCTGTTCCTGAACACGCTGCGTGAGCGGGCTGTCCGTGCCGGTGCCGAACCGGTGGACACGCGCCAGCGCCACGGCGCGCTGGAGGAAACATTGGTGGAACACCAGACGCTGGCGCGCCTGGTCGTGCTGGGACGCCGGGGCCTGTCAAGCACGGGGCATCGTGAACTCGGACGCAGCGTGCAGTGGACCGTCCGTTCGCTGCGGCGCCCGGTGCTGGCTGTCACCGACCGGTTCGCACCCCCCAGGCGCGTGCTGATTGCCTTCGATGGCAGCAGCATCACCCGGACGGCCGTGGACATGGTGGCGGCCAGTCCCCTGTTCACAGGCCTGCCGGTCTATGTCCTGATGGTCGGCAAGGCCAGCGCCGATGCGCCACGGCAGCTGGAGTGGGCACGTTCCAGACTGGACAAGGCCGGTTTTGGCGTGGTGGCCGAGGTCCAGTCCGGTGACCTCGAGACCGTGGTGGGGCAGGCCATTGCCCGGCATGGCATCGACATGCTTGTCATGGGGGCCTACACCCATTCGCCTTTGCGCGGCCTGCTGTTGGGCAGCAAGACCACCGACCTGCTGCGGTCAGTGACCGTGCCGACCCTGCTGTTGCGTTGAGCGCATCGACCGGTCAGGCGTAGCGCTGGCGCAGCTCGCGCTTGAGCAGTTTGCCGCTCGGGTTCTTGGGCAGGGCGTCCGTGAACACCACCCGCTTGGGCGCCTTGAAGTGCGCCATGTGCTGGTTGCAATGGGCCATCACGTCATCTTCATTCAGGCTCTGGCCGTCCTTGACCACGATCACGGCCGTCACCGCTTCGACCCATTTCGGATCGGGCAGACCGATGACGGCCACCTCGCTGACGGCGCCCAGCCGGTAGATCATTTCCTCGACCTCGCGGCTGGCCACGTTCTCTCCGCCGGTCTTGATCATGTCCTTCTTGCGGTCGACCACGCTGATATAGCCTTCCTCGTCGATCGTGGCCAGGTCGCCGCTGTGGAACCACCCGCCAGCGAAGGCCGCCGCCGTGCGTTCCGGGTCATTGAAATAGCCCAGCATCAGGTGCGGAGACCGGTGCACGATCTCGCCGACCTCGCCCGGTGCCACGTCCCGCATGTCGTCATCGACCACGCGCGTCTCGACATTGAGCACAGCCTTGCCGCAGGAGCCAGGCTTGCGCAGCTGGTCCTGCGGCGCCAGCATCGTCGCCAGCGGTGCGATTTCCGTCTGGCCATACAGGTTCCACAGACGGACGGCGGGCAGGCGCGAGGCCAGTTCCTTGAGCACCTCCACCGGCATGATGGAGGCACCGTAGTAGCCCTTGGCCAGATGGCCGAGTTTCCCGGCATCGAACAGTGGCGATCGCAACAGCGCGATCCACACTGTCGGGGGCGCAAAGAAGCTGGTGATCCCGTGTCGCTCCAGCAATGCCAGCAGGTTGTCCGGTGTGGGCTTGCCGGTGATCACGTTGCTGCTGCCGATATAGATGGCCGGGCCAAAGAACACATCCAGCTGTGCGCAGTGGTAGAGGGGCAGGGCGTGGAGCGCCCGGTCGGTTTCAGCGATCTCCGCGTTGATGACACAGCTGACGTATTGCCAGAGCACGGCGTCGTGCGTGAGCATGGCACCTTTGGGCATGGACTCGGTGCCGCTGGTGTAGACGATCTGGGCCAGGTCGGTGCTCTGCGTGCGCACGTCGGGCAGGGGGTCGGTGCAGGCGGCCAGTTCGTCGAACCGGTGCATGCCCGCGGCCGCTTCGGTCGGGTCTTCAGACGGCAGCCAGATGAACTGGTCGACCTGCGTGTCCAGCGCCGCGGCCTCCCGGGCCAGCGTGGCCAGTCCGCTGTCCGTCGCCATGGTGCGGGCGCCGGCATGGCGCAGGATATAGGCGACTTCCTCGGCCTTGAGCATGAAGTTGATCGGCACCAGCACGGCACCCCGCCGCGCCAGTGCGAAACGCAGCGCGGCGAAGCCATGTGAATTGCGGGCCAGCACGGCCACCTTGTCGCCTTCACCCACGCCCATGCGGTGCAACCCGGCTGCCAGCCGGCTGACCAGGTCATTGAACTCGGCATAGGTCCACTGGGTCTCACCGCAGGCGATGGCCAGCTTCTCGGGCAGGCGGCAGGCGGTGCGGTGCAGTGCGTCGGCGATGGTCTGGCGGCGAACGGCCGGGTTCATGCGTGATCTCCTTGGGGTCGTGTCGGGTGGGTGAAGAGGCAATCAGGAACCATTGATACCCGATTGGCCGCGGTTCGCCCAGCGTGTTTTCACCATGTCGCCGCGCCGGGCTGTCACCTTTGCTCACCTTGGCGGGGCGCCCGCCGGGCACACCGCGGGCTATCATCCTTTCTGCACATGAATCTCCACTGGCTTCCCTTCCGCTTTCTCATCCGCTGGGGCCATCAGGCCCGCGCGGCCTGGGTGTCGTGGTGGAACGTCATCCTGATCGGGGCCGAGATCCTGGTGCTCGCGGTCCTGCCGTCCAGCTACCAGCGCGGGCCACAGCGACAGGCGGTGCTGTCTCACCTGGTCAGGGCCACGCTGCCTCAGACCAACAGCTTTCTCGTGCTGTCCGCCCTGGTCAGTCTGGTGCTGATCCGCATCGTCGTGGCCACGGCCATGAGCTACGGCCTGTCCCAGTACGCACTGGAGGTGCTGGTGCGCACCCTGGTGCTGGAGCTCATTCCTCTGTACGCGGCCATGTTCGTGGCCCTGCGCTATGCCCTGCCAGGGGCGCAGGAGCTTCGCGGCCACCTGGCCGAGCGGACGCGCCTGGGCGAAGACGTGGACCACCAGTCCCTGTTGCGGACCGAGATGTTGCCGCGTGCCCTGGGCGCTTCGCTGTCCGTGGTGCTGCTGGCCGGTGTCAGTGGCGTGATTTCCCTGCTCCTGACCTACCTCAATGTCTATGGCCTGTCCCCATGGGGTCTGCCCGAGTACACCCGGGGCGTCGGGTCGGTGTTCACACCCGCCGTGTCCCTGATTTTCGCCCTCAAGACCCTGTTCTTCAGTCTCGCCGTGGCCATCGTTCCATTTGCGGCCAGTGCCCAGCGCGATGCCCAGGGTCAGTTCGGCCGGCGCAGCGACATTTCGGAGTTCGCACGCCTGCTTTCTGTCATTCTGGTCATCGAGGTCATCTCCCTGGTGGGCAATTACTACTGACCGTCGCAACCCTGGCATGAACCCTGAAATTTCACCCAACCCCGCCGACCCGTCCGGTCCACCGCCGGTGCGAAACCTCGAGTTCAAGGCGGCCCTGCTGCTGCTGGCCCTTGTGGTGCTGCTGGCCTCCTCGGCCGTCTACGTGATGTACGCACGCGGCCTGTTCGAGCGCACGCAGCGCCTGGTCCTGATCTCCGATGATTCCGAAGGTGTGGTGGTCGGCATGAACATGACCTTTGCCGGCTTTCCCATTGGTCGGGTCGCGCGCATCGAGCTGGCGGACGATGGCAACGCACGCATCCTGGTCGATGTACCCACCAAGGACGCGCGCTGGCTGCGCACGTCCAGCGTCTTCACGATGGAACGCAGCCTCGTCGGCGGCACCCGGATCCGGGCCTTCAGCGGCGTGCTGGACGACCCGCAGCTGGAAGACGGCGCCGAGCGCCAGGTGCTGCGAGGCGATGCCTCGGCCGAGATTCCCCGCCTGACGGCGCAGGTGCGAGACCTGCTGGACAACCTCAATGCGCTGACCGCACCCGACGGTGCGCTGGCCGGCAGCCTGTCCAATGTGCAATCCGTGACGGCCCATCTCAATGGTCCTCAAGGCGCCTTGCGGGTCCTCATGGGCAACGAAACCGATGCCGCCAGGCTCCTGGCAACAGTCGAACGCGCCAACACCCTGCTGGCGCGTTCGGATGCGCTGGTCAAGCGGCTGGATGGCCTGGTCGCCAACGCCGACCGTCAGGTATTCGGTGCGGCGGCGCAGGACGGGGCTGCCCAGGGCGATGCAGGTCTCGTCGGCGATATCCGGACCACGGTGGCCCAGCTCGACGGCCTGCTGGCCGACACACGCGGCACCCTCAAGAAGGTCGACGCCGTGCTGGTCGAAGTCGAGGGCGTCGCCAGCAACACGCGCGAGGCAACCACCGACCTGGGCGCCTTGAGGGCAGAGGTCGAATCCAGCTTGCGCCAGATCGATTCCCTGGTCAACGACATCAACCGCCGCTGGCCATTTGCCCGAGACACGGAGATCCGCCTGCCATGAAACTGAACGACCGCGGAAACCGGCGAATCGGGATGCGCGTGCCGGCCCTGATGCTGACGGCCTTGCTGGCCGCCTGCGGCAGCACGCCTGCGCCGCCCGACTGGCAGATGGGTGCCCATGCCAGCCTGGGCCGCGCCCAGCAGGCGGCGCTGACCGGACTGACATCGATCGAGGCGGCCGAAATGGCAAGGGTGCGTCGTGAACTGGCGCGCACGGGCCGCGTCGACTTCATGGCGCGTGCCGAGCTGGGTTTGTGCGCCGTTCATGTGGCCTCCCTGGATTTCAGCGCCTGTGAGGCCTTTGACCGCCTGGAGGTCGATGCAGGCGAGGCGGAAAAGGCTTACGCGCGCTACCTGGCAGGTGCGTCACTGCCTGGCGATGCTGTCTGGCTACCCGAGGTCCACAAATCCCTGGTGGCCGGCGCAGAGACGGCGCGACACGCATTGCCCTCCGTGGCCGATCCGCTTTCACGCCTGGTGGGAGCCGGCGTGCTGATGCGCCGCGGCGAAGCCTCACCGGAACTGCTGCAACTGGCGGTGGATACCGCGTCGGCACAGGGCTGGAGCCGACCCCTGCTGGCCTGGCTGGGGGTGCAGCGAGAGCGCGCCCGCACCGGTGGAGATGCCGGTCAGGCCGAACGGATCCAGCGCCGGATGGACCTCATCCTGCAATCCGCCCGCTGAATCACCTGCGGACGTACCGCGCACGCCAGTCCTGTGTCCAGGCACGCAGGCACTGGTCGACGCTGCCGTCCCGTGACGGCAACCCCAGCGCCCGGGCAGCGGCATTCAATGTCTGACCCGGATGGGCCAGATCCAGCGCTCGGGCCCCGTTCTGCTTGCTCAGTTTCTGGCCGTCGTCGGCCAGTACGAGAGGTGTGTGCAAGTATCGTGGTGTTGACACGTGCAGGGCCTGTTGCAGCAGGATCTGACGTGGCGTGTTGTCGGCCAGATCCTCGCCCCGCACCACGTCCGTGATGCCCTGCCGCGCATCGTCGACCACCACGGCCAGTTGATACGCCCACAGCTGGTCGGCCCGCCTCAGCACGAAGTCACCCACCTCGGCAGCGACATCCTGGACCTGGGGCCCGAGACGGCGGTCTTGCCAGTGCACCAGGCAGGCCGTCGGGTCCGGCAGATGAAACCGCCAGGCTCGCGGCGCCCGCCCCCGAAGCCCGCCATTCCCGGGGCGGCAGGTGCCGGGGTAGACCTGGGCATGGTGGCGTTGCCGGTGCTGCCCGGACGCCAGCATGGCGCTTGCGATGTCCTTGCGGGAGCAGGCGCAGGGGTAGGCCCGTCCGGCCTGCAGCAGCTGGTCCAGTGCCTGGCGGTAGGGCAGTTCCTGTGCCGACTGGTGGATCACCGGTTCGTCGCTCTCCAGCCCGCAATGGGCCAGCTGGCTCAGGATCAGCTGGTCGGCGCCCGGGACGCACCGGGGCAGGTCCACGTCCTCGATCCGTACGATCCAGATGCCATCGTGGGCCCGGGCGTCCAGCCAGCTGGCCAGTGCAGCCACCAGAGAGCCGGCGTGCAGAGGCCCGGTCGGCGATGGTGCGAAACGTCCCCTGTAGGTTCTCCGGGGTGTGATTGCGGTGTCCGGGACCATCACATTGCAGATGCTGGCGACCGGCTGTGACCGGGCGAAGTGGGTCAGTCAGCGCGCCAGTGCCAGAGCCAGTTCCAGACCGGAAATGAACGCATCTTCGACCCGGTGGCCCAGGCACCAGTCACCACACAAGCCCAGGCCCAGTTCAGGGTCAAACAGGTGGCTGCGTCCGAGTGGCGTGCGGGTCTGTGCATGGGGCCAGCATTGCACCACCGCATGCGCCGGGGTGGCACGGATACCCGTGATTTCGGCAAAGCCGCGCAGCAGTTTGCCCTTGACCCGCTCGGGATCATCACCCAGATGCTTGGCAGACCATTCGGGGTTGGCCTGGATGGTCCAGCGTTCGATGGGATCACGTCCTGGCTTGCTGCCTTCACGCGCCAGCCAGCTGATGCGGTGGTGCGTGCTGCGTGCCGCATTCCATTGCGGCCCCAGATGGCTCAGCCCAGGCTGCATCGCGTTCGGAAAGGCCACCATCAGGGTCCAGCATGGCGCCACATGCACCTGGGTCAGCGCCTGGCGCAAGGCCGGGGCAAGTCCTGACGCGAGCAGCAGGTCGTGGGCCACGGCACCCGGAACCGCCAGCACCACACGGTCATACCCACCCAGAACCTGCTGACTTCCGTCATTGCGTTCCAGCTTCAGCTGCCATTTCGAAGGATGCAGTGCATCGCGCTCGATACGGGTGACGCGTGTGGCCAGATGGGCCTGGGCCGCGAGTCCGCCAAAGCGCTCCGGGTGCAGGAGAGGTTGCGACCAATGGCTGACCAGGGCATTCATGGACGGCTTGGCCACAAAGTGGGGCTCGCGCGGTGGAGGCGCGCTGGCCAGCACATGCCCGAGCTCGTCCAGCACCCGAACGGTGCTGACAGCCCACGGACGCACAACGTCCCGTGCCGTCTCCAGGGCCAGCGCGAATCGCTCGTCGCGCACGGTGAAGTACTGTGCACCTGGATCGAAGACGCCGAACTCGCTCTGGCGCGAAGCCATCCGGCCCCCGACTTCCGTGCCTCTTTCGATCAGGGTGACACGCATGCCAGCCTGCGCCAGGGTTCGCGCGCAGGCTACGCCTGCCATTCCCGCCCCCACGATCGCCACTTGCAGTGCGTCTGGCGGACCCGACGGATCAGGCGACTCGGATGGAACAGACCGACGAACCTGGGTAGTGGCAGATGGGCGTTTGGGCATGGATGTCAATCAGCGGTGGGTTTCCACCACTGTAGCAGCGCGGCAGTGGCTGTGGCGCCCGGCCGCGTCACATCAGCGCGTGTTTGGACAGCAGGGCCTCTCGTGTGTTGCCATGCTGCAATTGTTCCAGCCACCAGGACAGTGCCCGGCGCTGTTCGACCGGGCCGCGCGGCTGTCGCCAGGCATAGGACAGCCGGACCTGGCGCGGAGGACCCTGCACGGCCTTGACCACCAGACGGCCGGCATTGACATAGGGTTTTGCCAGCGGCACGGGCAGGTAGCCTGCGCCCAGCCCCATCAGCTGCGCCTGCAGCTTGTGCTCCATGGAGGGTACGGTCAGCACGTCCTGGCCCGGCGCGATGTTGCGGGTGCCGCCGCGCCCGCGCTGGGTGCTGTCGGCGACCGCCACGGCACGGTGGGCCGCACGCTCCTCATCGTCCAGGGGATGTCCGACGCCGGCCAGCGGGTGGTGCGGAGCCACTGCGAACACGAAATCCAGCGTGCCCAGCGGGGCCGAGCGAATGTCGGCTGAATTGACATCGCCCGCAAAACCGACAGCCAGGTCGGCCTTGCCGCTGAGCAGGGACTCCAGGGTGCCCGAGAGCGTCTCGGCGCGCAGCCGCAGCCGCGTGGGTGCGCCCTGGGCGTAAAAAGACTCGAACAGCTCAAACAGGGTGTTGCCGGGAATGATGGCATCAACGGCTACCGTGAACTGCGGTTCCCAGCCGGTCGCCACGCGCTTGACGCGTCGGGCGACAGCGTCCAGTTCGTCCAGCAGGTGCTGGCCTGACTGCAGCAGTTCGGCTCCCGCCGGGGTCAGCCTTGCCCGCCGCGCGCTGCGATCGAACAGCAACACATCCAGAGCGTCCTCGATCTGGCGCACCCGGTAGGTCAGGGCGCTGGGCACCATGCCCAGTTCGCGGGCGGCGGCGGCCATGCTACCCAGTCGCGAGATGGCCTCCAGGAGGCCCAGATTGTCCGCGGACAGCACGGAGCGGTGCGTAGGCATGGGCATGCTCTTGTCTCCTTAATTCATTTGAATCGAACAATAGCATCAATTTCGTGCGATCCAAACGGGGTGTTGGGTTTACACAATTGGTTACCTGGCGTCCCGTCAAACCGAGTTCCAGGGGTATGTCAGGTCAACCAGGGGAGACAGGTTCATGATGCAATTTCGACGGTCATCAACGCGGGGGCGGGTCGATTACGGCTGGCTTCGATGCCACCATTCCTTCTCGTTTGCCGAGTTCCACGATCCTTCGTGGATGTGCTGGGGCAATCTTCGCGCCATCAACGAGGACCGCATCGCCCCCGGTACCGGCTTCGACACCCACAGCCACCGCGATGTGGAGATCGTCACCTATGTGGTCAAGGGGCGCCTGGCGCACCGCGACAGCCTGGGCCATGTGCACGATGTCGACCCGGGCAAGGTGCAGCGCCTGAGCGCCGGTACTGGCGTTCGTCACAGCGAGTTCAACCACGACTACGTCACCCGCACGCATTTCCTGCAGATCTGGCTCGAACCTGACCGGCGCGGGCTCGCGCCCAGCTACGAAATCCAGTCCGTCGACGTGTCCGGAAAGCGGGGGCAACTGAGGCTTCTCGCGGCGCCTGGTGGCGAGCGTGGTGCCCTGACGGTCCACGCCGATGCCCGGATCCATGCAGGCCTGTTCGACGGCGACGAGCGTGCCAGGCTGACCCTGGCCTCCGGCCGCAAAGGGTATGTCCATCTGGTTCGCGGCGACCTGATCGTCAACGGCCATCATCTCAGCGCAGGCGACGCTCTGGCCATCGAGAACGAGTCCCTGGTCGAGGTATGGTCAGGCAAGGATGCTGAAGTGCTGGTGTTCGACCTGCGGGCCTGAAACCGGTGGCCTGCCGGGCCACGGCCACCACCCGCAGCCGCTTGCAGGCCGCTAACATCGCGGCATGGCCATCATCAATATCCTTGCTTGGGCGGACTGGCTGGCACTGGCCGTCTTTTTTGCACTGTGGATCGGCTACGCCTGGTTTGCCCACGTGTGGGGGCGAAGACAAGGCTCACTGCTGGTGACGACCAACCGTTACCGCGCCTACTGGATGCGCCAGGCGGCCATGCGCGATCCCCGCATGCTCGATGGCCTGATCACCCAGACACTGTCCAACACGCCTGCTTTCTTCTCGTCCACGTCCATCCTGGTCATCGGTGCCCTGTTCGCCTTGCTGGGCACCACGGACAAGGCGGCCGAGCTGATGAACGAGATTCCCTTTGCCCAGACCGTCCCGCTGGTGGTGTTCGAGTTCAAAGTGCTGGTCCTGGTGGGTATCTTCGTCTACGCGTTCTTCCGGTTTTCCTGGTGCATGCGTCAGTACACCTTTGTG
>JAWKYL010000007.1:0-520721 GCA_041396505.1 Burkholderiaceae bacterium | reverse complement strand
CAACGGCCGCTATCGCTGCAAAGCCGTACTTGGAGCTCTTACGGAGATGGCAAGCGTTTTCCGGTTGGGCTCTGTATTGGGCTGCTGCTCCTTGCTCACCGATACTCAACCGGGTCTCCTCTTGAAGAAAAGCCAGTGTCGTACTCCTCCTCGAACGGAGCAATGAAACCAATTGGTGCAGTCGATCGTACTTGTTCAATGCTCCTCCCCTCTCCCGTCATCCACGCCAGCCCGTGGATCGACGCCGAGGTCCAATACGCACACGACCGACCCAACTGCCAAAGCAGCCGTGATCAGTCAGCGGCTGCCCACACCAGCAGGCTGACGCTGCCCCCAAATCGTAGAGGTCACCGCCACTACTCGCCCCTCAAACCCCCCAGACGATCTCCACCCCGGCCTTCTCGCACCGCTGCATCATCTCGAACAGCGGCGCGCAGCGCATGCGCAGGCTGACCACCTCGAACTCCGGCGGCGGGTCGCCGTCGGCCTTGGCCTCTTCCTTCTGACTCTTCTGGTCGGCCTCTTCCTTGTCGATCGCCGCATGCAGTGCGGCCACGGCCGCCGGGATCTGATCCGGCAGGATCACGCCGGGCGCGTCCGGATCTTTGCCGATGATCTGAAGCACGCGCTTGCCTGTGTGGTGCAGCATCACCACATCACCGGTGTCACGGGATTTGAAGCGGTACGGGCTCATGGCGTCTCTCCTTTTCTTCGTGGATGGGTGCGGGCATCCGGCTGCCCTGCGCACCATTCTGTCACCGGCAGATGACTTTGCAGACGATCTGCATCAACAAACGCGGTCTTCAGGGTTTTCCCGGTATGTTCTATTTAATTTAGATCTAAACTAATTAACCATGAACACCGAAATCCTCGACCTGGAAGCCCGGGCCCACAGCGAGCATGCCCACGAGCTGCGCCTGTGGCTGCGCCTGCTGACCTGCTCGCAGCTCATCGAGCGGCGCGTGCGGGCTGGCCTGCGCGAACAGTTCGAGACCACGCTGCCCCGCTTTGACCTGATGGCACAGCTCGAACGCCATCCCGAGGGACTGAAGATGAAAGAGCTGTCCCACCGGCTCATGGTGACCGGAGGCAACGTTACCGGCATCACCGACCAGCTGGTGGCCGAGGGCTTGGTCGAGCGCGCTGGCGTCGAGGGCGACCGGCGCGCCTTTCTCGTGCGCCTCACGCCGGAGGGTCGCGCGGCCTTCGAGCGCATGGCGGTGCAGCACGAACGGTGGATCGTGCAGGCCTTCGAAGGCCTGTCCCCACGTGACCTCGACCAGCTGCACAGGCTGCTGGGCAAGGTCAAGCAGCATCAACTGGACATGGAATGAAACACCCCATCCCCGACCACAACCCCATGCGCGGCCAGTACCGCGCCATGGCCGGCGACCCGCCCCGCCACTTCGCGCTCGATGTGACCGATGGCGTGGCCACGGTCACCCTCGACCGGCCCGAGCGCAAGAACCCGCTGACCTTCGACTCCTATGCCGAACTGCGTGACTGGTTCCTGGGACTACAGCGCGCCACCGACATAAAGGCCGTGGTGGTGACGGGTGCCGGCGGCAACTTCTGCTCGGGTGGCGACGTACACGAGATCATCGGACCGCTGACGAAGATGACCATGCCCGAGCTGCTGGCCTTCACCCGCATGACCGGTGCCCTGGTCAGCGCCATGCGCGCCTGCCCCCAGCCGGTCATTGCCGCCCTGGATGGCGTATGCGCCGGTGCCGGCGCCATGATGGCCCTGGCCTCCGACATGCGCCTGGGTACGCCGGCGGCCACGGTGGCCTTCCTGTTCACCCGCGTCGGCCTGGCCGGTGCTGATATGGGCGCTTGCGCCCTGTTGCCGCGCATGATCGGCCAGGGACGGGCCAGCGAGTTGCTGTTCACCGGCCGGGCCATGAGCGCCCAGGAGGGCCAGGCCTGGGGCTTCTTCAACGCGCTGCACGAGAGCGAGTCCTTGCTGCCCGCAGCCCGCAAACTGGCGACCCAGCTGGCCCAGGGTCCGACCTTCGCCCATGGCATGACCAAGACCATGCTGCACCAGGAATGGGCCATGACGCTGGACCAGGCCATCGAGGCCGAGGCCCAGGCGCAAGCCATCTGCATGCAGACGCAGGATTTTCGGCGCGCCTATGAGGCGTTTGCCGCGAAGCAGCGCCCGCAGTTCGAAGGCGACTAGCCACAAGCCCCCCTGCCCGGAGTTCTGAATGGTCGCCTTTGAACACCCCCACCCCCACGGCGCGCTGGCGCCGACCGCGCACCTGGAGCTGCCCTTCTTCGAGGACGCGCACCGCGCCCTGGCCAATGGCCTGGTCGAATGGACCCACGCCCAGCAGGTCGACGAGTCCGACGACCGGGTCGCCTGCCGCGAGTGGGTGCGCCGCCTGGGCGACGGCGGCTGGCTGCGCTACTGCGTGCCGGCCGCACAGGGCGGCGCCCTGCCCGCGCTCGATTCGCGCGCGCTGGTGATCTTGCGCGAGACGCTGGCCTACCACTCGCCGCTGGCCGACTTCGCCTTTGCCATGCAGGGCCTGGGCAGCGGCGCCATCACGCTGGCCGGCACACCGCAACAACAGGCCGACTACCTGCCCGACGTGGCCACCGGCCGCAAGATCGCAGCCTTTGCGCTGAGCGAGCCCGAGGCCGGCTCGGACGTGGCCGGCATGCGCCTGCGCGCCACCGCCACCGACGCGGGCTGGCAGCTCGACGGCCAGAAAACCTGGATCAGCAACGGCGGCCTGGCCGACTTCTACGTCACCTTTGCCAAGACCGATCCCGAGGCCGGCGCGCGCGGCATCAGCGCCTTCATTGTCAATGCCAACACCCCTGGACTGGACAGCAGCGCCCACATCCAGGTCATGGCGCCGCATCCGCTGGCCACCCTGACGTACTCGGACTGCCGCCTGCCGGCGTCGGCTCTGCTCGGACCGGTCAACGGCGGCTTCAAGCTGGCCATGCAGACGCTGGACATCTTCCGTGCCTCCGTCGCGGCGGCCGCCCTGGGCATGGCCCGGCGCGCCTTTGCCGAGGCCGTGGCGCATGCCCGCAGCCGCCAGATGTTCGGACAGACGCTGGCCGACTTCCAGCTCACGCAGGCGCGCCTGGGCGAGATGGCCGCCCTCGTCGATGCGGCGGCCCTGCTGACCTACCGCGCTGCCTGGCTGCGCGACCGCAGCACCACCAGCGGCGCCGGCACACCCGCCTACACCGCCGCCGCGGCCAGCGCCAAGCTCACGGCCACCGAGAACGCGCAGAAGGTCATCGACATGGCGCTACAGATGTTCGGCGGACGGGGCGTGCAGGTCGGACAGACCATCGAACACCTCTACCGAGACATCCGTTCGCTGCGCATCTACGAGGGCGCCAGCGAAGTGCAGTTGCTCATTCTCGGCAAGCACGCATTGAATCAAGGAGCCCCACGTGCCGTCCGCCCAAACTGACCGCTTCGTGCACGACCACCTGCCTGCCCGCGAGCAGTGGCCCCGTTTCTGCACCGACCGGGCCGAACTGCAACTGCCCGAGCACCTCAATCTCGTGCAGACACTGTTCGACCGCGCCGAAGCGGCCGGACACGGCGAACGGCCCTTTCTGCGCGATGACGAGCGCTGCCTGAGCTACCGGCAGGCGCGTGCCGAGGTGCAGCGCATGGCACGTGTGCTGACCGAGGACTTTGGCCTTCAACCCGGCAACCGGGTGCTGATGCGTGGCGGCAACTCGGTGGCCATGGCCTTGTGCTGGCTGTCGGTGGTCTACAGCGGGCTGGTTGCGGTGGCCACCATGCCGCTGCTGCGCGCCCGGGAACTGGAAGGCATCATCGCCAAGTCCAGGCCCTCGCTGGCCCTGTGCGATATGAAGCTGGTGGACGAACTCAAGGGGGCCATCGCCCCGGAGGGTCCGGACCGCGAGCCGCTCAGGCTGCCGGTCTGCCTGTTCAATGTCGGCCGCCTGGCCGGCGCGCCGGCCGACGCAATGGAGGTGCTGTGCCGGGACCGCGAAGACGGTCTGCCGCCCTGCCCGACCGCCGGCGACGACATCGCCCTGCTGGCCTTCACTTCGGGCACGACCGGTACACCCAAGGCCGCCGTGCACAGCCACGCCGATGTGCTCAGGGCTTGCGAAGCCTGGCCGCGCCATGTGCTGTGCGCCACGCCCGACGACGTCGTCGTCGGATCGCCACCCCTGGCCTTCACGTTCGGACTGGGCGGCCTGCTGGTGTTTCCGATGTGGGCCGGCGCGTCGGTGTACTTCCCGGGCATACCGTACACACCCGAAGCCATGGTGCGGCTGATCGGCGAGGTGGGCGCCACCATCTGCTACACCGCCCCCACCTTCTACCGCCAGATGGCGCCGTTTGCCCAACAGCACGGCATCGGCCAGCTGCGCATCTGTGTCAGCGCCGGCGAGGGGCTGCCCGACGCCACACGCCAGCTCTGGAAAAACGCCAGCGGCATCGAGATGCTCGACGGCATTGGCGCCACCGAGATGTTCCACATCTTCATCTCCTCGCCCCCCGCTTCGGTGCGGCGTGGCGCCATCGGCCAGGTGGTGCCGGGCTACCAGGCCCGCATCGTCGACGACCAGGGCCAGGAACTGCCACGGGGTCAGGTGGGACGGCTGGCCGTGATCGGGCCGACCGGTTGCCGCTACCTGGACGATCCGCGCCAGACGCAGTACGTCCAGGATGGCTGGAACTACCCGGGCGATGCGTTCATGCAGGACGAGGACGGCTACTTCTTCTACCAGGCACGCACCGACGACATGATCATCACGGCCGGCTACAACGTGGCCGGCCCGGAAGTCGAGTCCGCCCTGCTGCAACACCCCGCCGTGGCCGAATGCGGCGTGGTCGGCAAGCCGGACGAAGCGCGGGGCATGGTGATCATGGCCTATGTGGTGCTCAAGCCGGGCACAACGGGCGATGACGCCCTGGTCAAGGCCTTGCAGGACCATGTCAAACAGACACTGGCGCCCTACAAGTACCCGCGCGAAGTGGTCTTCGTCGAGCGCCTGCCGCGCACCGAAACCGGCAAGCTGCAGCGTTTTGCGCTGCGCCAGATGGCCCGTACCCCGGCCTGATTCCGGCCTGACCCCGGTCGCCGGCCTCAGCCCGCCGCCGACATGGGCGCGTCGCGCAGCGCCCGGCGTCGGTCGGCGTGGTCCGGCATGACGCTGGCCACCACGTCCCAGAACTGCGGACTGTGGTCCATGTGCCGCAGGTGGCTCAGTTCGTGCACCACCACATAGTCGATCATGTCCTGGCGCAGATGGATCAGCCGCCAGTTCAGCCGGATGGTCCCGTCCGCGCTGGCGCTGCCCCAGCGGGTCCCGGCACTGGACAGGCGCAGCACCCGCCACTGCACGCCCAGCAGCGGCGCGAAATGGGTCAGCCGTTCGGTGAACACGCGCTTGGCCTCCCGCATGAGCCAGGCCTGGGCGGCATCGCGGACCTGCGCCTCGCTGGCTTGCTGCGACAGGCCCAGGCGCAGCACCGGGGTGTCGCCGTTGTCCGGCATGTCCAGAGCCGCTCCGACGCCGCGAAACCCGTGGGTCGGGTCCAGCGCCACGTGTACCGGGCGGCCCAGCCAGTCGAACCGGGCCCCATGGGCCCAGACCGTCCGGGCCTGGTCCAGCGCCTGCGCCCGCTCGCGCGCCTGCCGCAGCTTGTCCAGCACCCAGCCCGACTTGCTCAGGACCATGGCGTCGACCTCGCCCAACGGCGTCCAGCGGGGCGCCCGAACGCTCAGCCCTTCCGGACTGACCGACAGGCCGATCGTGCGGCGCTTGCCCCGTTTGAATTCATAGGCCACCTCGCAGCCGTCGAGCATCAGCATGCGGTTGGCGCGCGGATGGTGCCAGGTGCCGGGCTGGAACACCGCACTCAGGGGCTCGGCCGGCTTGACATCGCGTGCCGGTGGGGATGTCGGTCCAGGAGTCTGTCCGGATGTCGGTTCGGTTGTCGGCGCAGGCTCCGCCGCCGTGACCTCGGGCCCGGCCAGGAAATCGAGTGCCAACTGCACAAAACGCTGCATCGTTCAATGCCTGCCACGGCACCCGTGATCCGGCGTGCCGGTAGTCACCGATACGCCTCCGGATCCAGGCGCCGCATCTCGGCCTCAATCCAGGCCTCGACCTCGCGCATCAGTTCATCCGGCTCACGTCCTTCACTGGGGATGGGCTTGCCGATCGAGAAGTCCACCGTGCCCGGCCGCTTGATGAGCGCCTTGCGTGGCCAGCACCGTCCCGAGGTCACGGCCACCGGAATCACCGGGGCACCGGTCGCTATCGCCAGGCGGGTTCCGCCGCTCTTGTAGTTGCCCTTCTGGCCACGCTCGATGCGCGTGCCCTCCGGGAACATGATGACCCAGGTGCCCTGGTCCAGCAGCCGCTGGCCCTGGGTGACCACCTTGTTGAACGCCTGGGCGCGCTTGCTGCGGTCGATGTGCACCATGTCCAGGCGCGACATCGCCCAGCCGAAAAACGGCACATAGAGCAACTCCTTCTTGAACACATAGGCCAGCGGATGCGGCATCAGCGTCGGCATGCAGAAGGTTTCCCAGGTGGACTGGTGCTTGACGAGCAGGACCGCCGGGGCCGTGCTGTCCACGGGCAGGTTTTCCCGGCCAATGACCCGGTTGCGGATGCCCAGGATGATTTCGCCACTGCGCACGGCCAGGCTCAGCCAGCCGACGCACATCCAGTACAGGCGCGTGCTGCTGGTGAAGGGCGAGACCAGCACGACAGCCAGTCCCCAGGGAATGACGGTGACCGCCATGAACAGCAGATGGAGGATCGAACGCAACAGGTTCATGACGAGGGTCGGTCGGAGCAAAGGATAGGAAAGGTCGGGAACGGGTCGGCACGCAGGCCGGTCAGGCGCCGGGGGCGGGGGCGCCGTCCGTGCCCTGGGGCGGCGGCACGTC
The DNA here is from genome assembly GCA_041396505.1 of Burkholderiaceae bacterium. Lineage (GTDB taxonomy): Bacteria > Pseudomonadota > Gammaproteobacteria > Burkholderiales > Burkholderiaceae_C > Hydrogenophaga. The sequence continues at coordinate 513,795 of JAWKYL010000007.1, read as the reverse complement.
CTGCGCCAGCAGCCAGTCGACGAAGCTGGACAGGTCGTCGTGCAGGTGCGTGCCCGCCGGCAGCTCCGGCAGGAGCGACGCCAGGTCGGCGTCCGCTGCCTGCCCGACCTGACCTCGCAGGTGCTCGGACTTGCCGGTCAGCAGCAGATGGGTCGGACAGCCGGCAGCTGCCGCAGCCTGCACATGGCGCAGGGCGTTGCCTGCCGCCGGCATCGAGGCCAGGGGCAGCCCGAAGCGCTCGCCGATCTGCTGGAACAGCCCCGGTGCCGGCTTGCGGCAGTTGCAGGCATCTTCCGGTCCGTGCGGGCAGAAGAACACCGCCTCGACCTTGGCACCGGCCGCCGCCAGCTGGCGGTGCATCTTGGCATGGATGGCATTGAGCGAGGCCATGTCGAACATGCCGCGCCCGATGCCGCTCTGGTTCGTGGCCAGCACCACCCGCCAGCCACCCTGATTCAGACGGGCCACCGCCTCCAGCGCGCCCGGCAAGGCCTCCCACTCTTCGGGTGAGGCCACGTAGTCTTCACGGCTGCGGTTGAGCGTGCCGTCCCGGTCGAGAATGATCAGCTTCATGCGCTACTCCACAGAGGTCAGGGCCACAGCTTGGGGATGGTCAGCTTGCCAGGCGCGACAGGTCGGCGATCCGGTTCATGGCCTCATGCAAGGCCTTGAGCAGGCCGAGGCGGTTGGCCTTGAGCGCCGGATCGTCCGCGTTGACCATGACGCCATCAAAAAAGGCATCCACCGGTGTGCGCAGCGCGGCCAGGGCCTGCAGGCTCGCGGTGTGATCCCCGGCATCGAACTTCGCGCTGGCAGCGGGCACGGTGGCCTGCATGGCCGCGTAGAGCGCCTTCTCGGCCGCTTCGACCAGCAGCGTCGGGTTGACCGGGGCGCCCTCGCCTTCGGACTTCCTGAGGATGTTGCCGATGCGCTTGTTGGCCGCCGCCAGCGCGGGCGCCTCGGGCAGCGCGGCAAAGGCGCGCACCGCCTGCAGCCGCTGGGCCACGTCAGCCAGGCGCTGGGGACGCAGGGCCAGCACAGCGTCGACTTCCTGCGCGCTGGCGCCCTGCTCGCGCAGGCCACCGGCGAGGCGGTCGTAAATGAAGTCGGCCAGGGCCGGCGTGGCATCGCCGATCTTGTCGCCGAAGGCCGGCACGGCCGCTGCCAGCAGCGCGGTCAGCTCCAGCGGCAGGTCTTTCTCGACCAGCATGCGGATCACACCCAGCGCGTGGCGACGCAGCGCGAACGGGTCCTTGTCGCCGGTCGGCAGGTTGCCGATACCGAACATGCCGACCAGCGTCTCCAGCTTGTCGGCCAGCGCAACAACCACGCCCGTCAGGTTGCGCGGCAGTTCATCGCCCGCGAAGCGCGGCCTGTAGTGGTCCTCGATGGCGAAGGCAATGTCTTCGGACAGTCCGTCGTGGCGCGCGTAGTAGCCGCCCATGATGCCCTGCAGCTCGGGGAACTCGCCCACCATGTCGGTCACCAGGTCGGTCTTGGCCAGGCGCGCGGCCAGCAGCGAACGGGCTGCCAGCTCGGGGCCGCCGAGCTGCAGGCCGATGGTCTCGGCGATGGCGCAGACGCGCTCCATGCGCTCGCCCTGCGTGCCCAGCTTGTTGTGGTAGACCACCTTGGACAGCGCCGGCACACGGCTCTCCAGCGTTTTCTTGCGGTCCTGGTCGAAGAAGAACTTGGCATCGGCCAGGCGCGGACGCACCACGCGCTCGTTGCCGCCGATCACGGCGCTGGCGTCGTCGGGGCAGATGTTGCTGACCACGAGAAATCGGTTCGTCAGCCTGCCCTGCGCGTCCAGCAGCGGGAAGTACTTCTGGTTGGCCTTCATCGTGAGGATCAGGCACTCCTGCGGCACGTCGAGGAATTCCTTCTCGAACTGGCAGGTCAGCACGTTCGGGCGCTCGACCAGCGCGGTCACTTCGTCCAGCAAGGCATCGTCGTCGATGGGCTGGCAGCCCCCGCCCACCTGCGCTGCTGCCGCCGCCAGCTGGCGCACGATCTCGGCCCGGCGTTCGGCGAACGAGGCAATCACCGCGCCGTCCTTCGCCAGCGTCGCGGCGTAGGCATCGGCATCGGCCAACGGCACCGGGTCGATGGCCGCTTCAAAGCGGTGACCGTGGGTGGCCCGGTCCGCCGTCAGGCCCAGGGCCTTGACCGGCACCACGTCGGCGCCGTGCAGCGCCACCAGACCATGCGCCGGCCGCACGAAATGCACGCTGCTCCAGCCGGGCAACTCGCAGTCCGTTTCGAGCTGGTAGCACATGACCTTGGGAATCGGCAGTTTGGCAATGGCTTCGTCGAGCGCCTTCTGCAGGCCGGCGGCCAGTTCGACACCGGGCTGCACGCTGTCGAAGAACAGGGCCTCGGCCTTGCCATCCGTGGCGCGCTTGAGATTGGCCACGGCGGACGCGTCAGCCCCCAGACCGGCCAGACGCTTGAGCAGGGCAGGCGTAGGCGCGCCACTGGCGTCCAGACCGACGCTGACCGGCATTAGCTTTTGCGACACGGCCTTGTCGGCAGCGCGCGATGCGACGCCGCTCACGTGCGCGGCCAGGCGGCGCGGCGAGGCGTAAGCGGTGACCGCCGCATCGGCGGCAGCCAGGCCCTGGGCCCTGAGCTGGTCCGCCAGCACGCCGGCAAACGCATCACCCAGCTTCCTGAGCGCCTTGGGCGGCAGCTCTTCCACAAACAGTTCGACGAGGAGGTTCTTCGTTGTCATTCTTGTGCTCTCCCGCTCAGGCGGCTTTCTTTTCGACCTGCGCCACCCACTCGCGCGGTGCCATGGGGAAGCCCAGGCGTTCGCGGCTCTCGTAGTAGCTCTGCGCCACGCTGCGCGCGAGGTTGCGGATGCGGCCGATATAGGCGGCGCGCTCGGTCACGGAGATGGCGCCACGCGCATCCAGCAGGTTGAAGCTGTGCGCGCACTTGAGCACCTGCTCGTAGGCGGGCAGCGCCAACTGCTGCTCCATCAGGTATTTGGCCTGCTTCTCGTGCGCGTTGAAGGCGGTGAACAGGAAGTCGGCGTCGCTGTGCTCGAAGTTGTAGGTGGACTGCTCGACCTCGTTCTGGTGGTACACGTCCCCATACTTGAGTGTGTCGGTCCACTGCAGGTTGTAGACGTTGTCCACGCCCTGCAGGTACATGGCCAGGCGCTCCAGGCCGTAGGTGATCTCGCCGGTGGCGGGCTTGCAGTCGATGCCGCCGACCTGCTGGAAGTAGGTGAACTGCGTCACCTCCATGCCGTTGAGCCAGACCTCCCAGCCCAGGCCCCAGGCGCCCAGCGTCGGGTTTTCCCAGTCGTCCTCGACGAACCGGATGTCGTTCTTTTTCAGGTCGAAGCCCAGCGCCTGGAGCGAACCCAGGTACAGCTCCAGGATGTTGGCCGGCGCGGGCTTGAGCACCACCTGGTACTGGTAATAGTGCTGCAGGCGGTTGGGGTTCTCGCCGTAGCGGCCATCCTTGGGGCGGCGGCTGGGCTGCACGTAGGCGGCCTTCCAGGGCTCGGGACCGATGGCGCGCAGGAACGTGGCGGTATGGCTGGTGCCAGCGCCGACCTCCATGTCATAGGGCTGGAGCAGGGCGCAGCCCTGCTTGTCCCAGTAGGACTGCAGGGTCAGGATGATTTGCTGGAAAGTCAACATGCGAAGAGGCCGGCAGGGGCCGGCCTGGTGGACGGGAGAAAGAGACGTTCGGGGCCACGCGGGACACGCGAGTCGGATGTCCGATTTTACGGGGCGCCCGGCCCCGCCACGCGGACCGCTCAGCGAAGCCGGCGGCGCCGGCGCAGCCGCCCGGTCGCCGCCACTGTGGCCACCAGGCCCAGGCATGCCAGCCACAGGGGCCACAGACCCCAGCGGGAGGCCCAGCGCGCATACGGTGTCAGCCCGTCGCGGCTCTGCACCTGCGCTTCCAGCCGGCCGCGCGTGAGGCGCGCCAGATGCTCCGTGACCCGTCCCTGGTGGTCGATGACCGCCGTGGCGCCGGTGTTGGTGGCCCGCAGCATGGGACGGCCCAGTTCCATGGCGCGCAGGCGGGAAATCTGCAGGTGCTGGTCGATGGCCACCGTGTCGCCGAACCAGCCGATGTTGCTCAGATTGACCAGCAGGGTCGGCGCACGGCCCGGCTCACGGAATCCGGCCGCCAGCTCCTCGCCGAACAGATCTTCGTAGCAGACGTTAGGCGCGATCCGCTGCCCGGCAAACGTCCACGGTGTCTGCGCCAGCGGCCCGCGGTCGAAATCGCCCAGCGGAATGTGCATCAGCTCGGTGAACCAGCGGAACATCGGCGGAATGAACTCGCCAAAGGGCACGAGATGGTGCTTGTCGTAGCGGAAGAACGGGGCTGCCCCCGTCTCGCCAGGCGCCTCCAGCGCCCGCCGGGCCAGGGGTCGGTCGATGCCCCAGGCCGAATTCGTGTAGCCGCGCTCGTAGCTGCCCAGAGGCAGGCCGAACAGCATACCGACCGCCGGCTCGTCGCCCGGCTGGCCTGCCATGGCTTCCAGCAGTGGCCCCCAGAAACGGTCTCCCAGCTGCTGGGGCAGCAGGGGCAGCGCGGTCTCGGGCGCCACCACCAGGTCGGGCGCAGGCTGGCCCCGGCGCGCCAGGTCCAGCGCCTCGGCCAGCTGGGCCGGGTACCAGGCCAGGGCATCGGCCACCCCGGTTCCGGCCACGAACTTCTCGTCCTGCGCGATGTTGCCCTGCAGCAGCCAGACCTTGATCTGGCCAACGGCAAGGGTGTCCGCCTGACCGGCGTCCAGCCAGCGCTGAGACAGCGGCAGACTGGCGATCAGGGCACCCCACAGGACCAGCGAGGCCAGGCCATTGGCCATCCGGACCAGCGCGTGCGAGGCCTGGCGCCCGCGTGCGGCACGGCGACGATCCGGCGCCTGCAGCCACAGGGCGGCCAGACGGAACAGCACGGTCAGCAGCGTGGCGGCCCCATAGGCCAGCACGGCCGCCACGAAGCCCATGCCGTAGACACCGACCCAGGGCGCCCAGCCGGCCAGCAGCTCGATCTGCGCGTAACCGGCAGCCCCCCACGGGAAGCCGGTGAACCAGCGTCCACGCGCCAGTTCGGCCAGCGTCCACAGGGCAGCAAACAGTAGCGCCTGCAGCCAGCGCGCACGCGGCGCCCACAGCCACAGACCCCAGGCAGCCAGCGCGTAGTACAGCGACAGCACCGCGGCCAGGGCCAGCACTGCCACGGCGGACAGCCAGGCGGGCAGGCCGCCGTAGGTGTGCATCGAGACGAACAGCCACCAGAAAGTGCCCGCCAGCCAGGCGGTGGTGAACAGGAAGGCGCGCCAGGCGGCCTGGCCGGCGCGGTCGGACCACTGCAGCGCCAGCACCAGCGTGGCCATGGCGATCCACTGCCACACGCCGGAGGCCTGACCCCGGGCGACGCCGGGCAGCAGACCGTCTGCCCATGGCCAGGCCAGCGAGGCGGCATGCAGCCCCCCCGCCAGCAGGCAGACCAGACCCCAGAGCCAGGCACCGGTCGGTCCATGGCGGCCGGGCGGGCGCCCGCTCATGGGCGAAAACGTGGACGGCGAATGCAGCGGTCCGAACAGGCTGCGCACCGGGGCTGCCGAGCGGTCCCTGCGTCCAGCAGCCATGCGTTCGCCGCCCTCAGTCCTGGGCCTGCAAGGGCATGACCTTGAACCACTTGACCGCGCCGCCCTTGGTGTGCAGCACGACAAAGCGCAGGGTCTCCAGGTCGTGGACTTCGCCGCGCCTGGGCACATGCCCCATGGTGTGGGCGATCAGGCCACCGATGGTGTCGAATTCGTCGTCGGGCAAGGACAGCCCGAACGATTCGTTGATGCGCTCGATCGAGGTGTCGCCACCGACCCGCCAGGTGCTGTCGGCCAGGGCAAAGATGTCGCCGTCGTCTTCGGCCTCGTCGAACTCGTCCTCGATCTCGCCCACGATTTCTTCGAGCACGTCCTCGATGGTGATCAGGCCCGCCACGCGTCCGAACTCGTCGATGACGATGGCCAGGTGGTTGCGGTTGCCGCGGAACTCGCGCAGCAGGTCGTTCAACCCCTTGCTCTCGGGCACGAAGGTGGCCGGCCGCAGCAGCGCCCGCAGGTTCAGCTCGGGCGCGCGCTGCAGCTTGAGCAGGTCCTTGGCCAGCAGGATACCGATGATGTTCTCGCGCTCGCCTTCATAGACCGGAAAGCGCGAGTGCGCCGTGTCGATGACGATGTGCAGCAACTCGTCGTAGGGAGCGTCAATGCTGAGCGCATCCATGCGGGGCGCGGCCACCATCACGTCGCCTGCCGTCATGTCGGCGATGCGGATGACGCCTTCGAGCATGACGCGCGACTCGGCGTTGATGATCTCGTTGTCCTCGGCTTCGGCGAGGGTCTCGATCAGCTCATCCTTGGAATCGGGTCCGGGGTGCAGGAACTCGGCGAGTTTCTGGAGCAGACCACGCTTGTCGGGCTGCCGCAGGCTGCGCTGCGGCCCGCTACTGGGGGGGGAGTCGGCCACTGAAGGGGGGCGGTAGTTGAGTCAGGGCACAAGGATAACCCATGGCCTGCCACAGGGGCAAAGCCCGGCGCCCCGCCATTCAGGCGCGAATGCGGCGCATCACGTCCTGGGGCAGCGACTGCAGGCCGGAGATCAGGCGCCAGAAGATGCGTGCCTGGGCCTTGAGGTGGTAGTCGGTCAAGGCCACCTGCCGGTCGAGCATCTCGCTCATGCGCGAGTCGAAATCGGCCGGCGGCAGACGCAGGTGGGCCTCGCTCTCGGGACCGTCGCGCTCGATGGTCGCGCCGGCCTTGCGGGCGATGCGCAGCATGGCCGTGTTTTCGCTCAGGGCGTGGATGAACAGCATCTGCACGCCTTCGTTGCGGGCGTGCACGACCGCCCGCTCGAACAGCTGGCTGCCGTAGCCCCGGCCCCGGGCACTGCGCAAGACCGAGACACCGAACTCGGCGCAGCTGAGACAGCGCGCATCGGCGGAGAAGGCCAGGTGGGCCATGGCGATCAGTTCGAGCCGGCGGTTGAAGATACCCAGCAGTTCGTCACGTTCAAAATTCAGGCGCTCGACGTAGCGCAGCACATGCTCGTCGGTGGCGGCGTAGCCAAAACGCAGGTAGCGGTCCTCGGGCGAGAGCGACAGCAGGTGCCGGGCGATGATCTCCGCATGGGCGCGCGAAAGCGACCGGATGGGCACGGTCGCCCCGGCCTCGGCGGCGCCCGGGCGATGGACGGAATGGGGGGCAGGTGGACGCTCCAGCGTCTGAACGTCGGACAAGTCCGAATCCTGCCAGTCGGATTCGCGGTTCATGCGACGAATATAAGGGTTAACCCTAGACCTGCAAGTGCCAGTGGTCATCTGGGCGTCAACTGGCATGACCAACGGTGACAAAAGTCCGCCGATGCCCGTTCAGGCGACGGTCAGAGGGGCAAGGCTGTGGTGCTCTTGACACGGTCCATGACAAAGCTGGTCTTGCAGTCCTGTACGCTGGCGTGCTTGAGGAGGGTGTCCATCATGAAACGCGAGTACGCGGCCATGTCGGCCACCACCAGGCGCAACTGGTAGTCCATCTCGCCGGTCAGCGCCACGCATTCGACCACTTCGTGCCAGCCGGCCACGCTGGCACGGAACTCGTCCATCGGGTTGCGCTTGCTGCCTTCGGCCTGCTTCTCCAGACGCACGTTGACGTAGGCCGTCAGCCCCAGGCCCACGGACTCGGGCCGCACCAGCGCGACGTAGCGATCGATCACGCCGCTGTCCTCCAGCCGCCTGACGCGCCGCAGCACGGCACTGGCCGACAGGCCGACCTGCTCCGCAATCTGGTCATAGGTGGCCCGACCGTCTTCCTGCAGCTTGCGCAGAATCTGCCGATCGAGCTTGTCGAGTGCTTGCATCGAATCTATTTTGCATGTTTCATGCAATATGGACAAGTGGCACGCCCCAATTTGCAGCAATCGTGACATGCTGCGCCGATACAGTGGCGCATCGTCAAGTCCGCACACAGGAGACCGCCATGAACGCACCCTTGTCAGCCACCGCCGCCGGCTTCCAGGCCTGGGACAACCCCATGGGCACCGACGGATTCGAGTTCATCGAATACGCCGCACCCGATCCCGCCGCCATGGGCCGGCTGTTCGAGAGCATGGGCTTCAAGGCCATCGCCCGGCACCGCCACAAAAACGTGACGCTCTACCGCCAGGGCGGCATCAACTTCATCATCAACGCCGAGGCCGACAGCTTTGCGCAACGCTTTGCCCGCCTGCATGGCCCCAGCGTCTGTGCCATCGCCTTCCGCGTGCAGGACGCCAAGGCCGCCTACGAACGTGCGATTTCACTGGGTGCCTGGGGCTATGCCAATGCCGCCGGCCCGGGCGAACTGAACATCCCGGCCATCAAGGGCATCGGCGACTCCATCATCTACTTCATCGACAAGTGGCGCGGCAAGAACGGTGCCCACGAGGGCGACATCGGCAACATCGGCTTCTACGACGTGGACTTCTATCCGCTGCCGGGCGCCGAGCTGAACCCGGCCGGCCATGGCCTGACCTACATCGACCACCTCACCCACAACGTGCACCGCGGGCGCATGGCCGAATGGTCGGATTTCTACGAGCGCATCTTCAACTTCCGCGAGATCCGCTATTTCGACCTGGAAGGCCAGCAGACCGGCATCAAGAGCAAGGCCATGACCAGCCCCTGCGGCAAGATCCGGATTCCGATCAACGAGGAAGGCAACGACAAGGCCGGCCAGATCCAGGAGTACCTGGACCGCTACCACGGCGAAGGCATCCAGCACATCGCGCTCGGCTCGACCAACCTCTATGACACGGTGGACGCGCTCGAACTGAGTGGCATCAAGCTCCTCAACACCAGCGAGACCTACTACGAACTGCTGCCCAAACGCATCCCCGGCCACGGCGAAGACCTGGAAGCGCTGAAGCAGCGCAACATCCTCGTCGACGGCCAGCCGGGCGAACTGCTGCTGCAGATCTTCAGCGAGAACCAGCTGGGCCCGATCTTCTTCGAGTTCATCCAGCGCAAGGGCAACGATGGCTTCGGCGAGGGCAACTTCAAGGCCCTGTTCGAAACCATGGAGCTCGACCAGGTTCGCCGCGGCGTGCTCAAGGCCTGAGGCCGGCCTTTTCGGGCCGGCACAGGGCCAGCGTCCCGTCCATCACGACGGACTTGAAAGCCATGCCCACGTGTGGCGTGGCCGGCAGGAACCGGTTGTCGGCCCCGGGCAGGCTGGCGGTCGATGCCGGAAACACGATATTGTCGGCACTGGAATACCAGCAGACAAAGGCGGCGTAAGTGCCTTCCGGGCGCTGCGCCCGCTCGCGTTGCTGCAGCGCCTGCAGCCAGGCGTTGCCCGGACGCATCTGGCGTCCGTTGGGCACGTGGCTGAAGTGGCCCAGCCAGGTGCCGTGGTGGGGCGATCCGATGGTGATGATGCGCCCCACGCGGGCCGGATTGCCGCTCGCACTGGCCAGCCAGGCCCGCGCGGCCAGTCCCCCCATGCTGTGGCAGACCAGCACCGGCAGCGGCCCTCCGGCACGCTCGGCGTCCTGCACCGCAGATTCGATCAGGGGAATGTAGTCGTCGATGGAGCCAAAGACCGGCTCCAGGTTCACCGAGACATAGGCCTGCCTTCGGCCACGCAAGACCGACATCCAGGGCAGCCAGAACCCGCGGTTGCAGACAAAGCCATGGACCAGGACCACGCACGGCAACGCCGGATCGGTGTCCTGCCCCACGGTATCGGGCCAGCGCCGCCAGGCAAAGGGCTGCCGCCAGGCAAACACCCTCGGGGCCACATGGGTCTCATGCCACCAGGCTTTCAGCAGGGCCAGGGGCGCGGCTCGCGGTGCGGGGTCGTGTCCGTGCACCATCGCCACCAGCACGAACTCCAGCGCCAGCACAGCCGCATGACCGAAGAACACCACGGCCAGGCCTGCGCCCAGCCATGCCGGCCCGCGATCCCAGGCCCATCCGGCCCAGCCGGCAGCCAGCACCAGCGCGACCAGCACCAGCAACTGTTGCAGGCGTGCAAGGGCAGAGTTCGACGGGCCCGTAGTGCGCATGGTGCGAGGCGGACTCAGGCCGCCCTGCCTTCCCGGTCCAGACGGGCCAGCAGGACGCGCGCCTCTTTCTCGTGTGTCATCACCTCGTCCAGGTTGGCTTCCAGGTCGGCCATCTGCTCCTCGAGCTGTCGGCGGTGGTCGGCCAGCACAGCCAGGAACTTGCGCAGCTGCGGACCGGTGTCGCGCGGGCTGTCGTACATGTCGATGATGTCCTTGGCCTCGGTCAGAGACAGGCCCAGGCGCTTGGCCCGCAGGGTGAGCTTCAGGCGGGTGCGGTCGCGCGCGCTGTAGACCCGGTTGCGTCCGCCCGGCCCCTCGCGGCGGGGTTGCAGCAGGCCCATGTCTTCGTAGAAACGGATGGCACGGGTGGTCAGGTCGAACTCGCGAGCCAGGTCGCCGATGGTGTAGGTAGGCTGAGTGGCCATAGGATGGGCAGGCGTGTCGGGTGGCGGACAGGCGCACTGGCGGGGCTATCCCCGGGATGCCGCCAGCCTTGACGTTTACGTTTACGTCAAGCTTCGATGTTAACGGAAGGCAGGCCACATGGCATCCAGCCGCCGCACGTGCAGACCGGGCCTGGCGCTACGTGGCGTGGATGCTTGTTGCAGGCCAGCAACAGAGCTTCGCGCTCTGAAGGCCAAATTCATGCGTCTCATTCGCAATGAATTGGCGCCATGATCAACCTATGTTCGGCACCGCCGGCATCGCGCTGCCGACGCAACGGGGCGCAAGCCCCTGCCGTTACGTCCCTGTCAGCTACGGTTCACGCCAGGCATGCGGCATTTGTCGCGAACGACTCTCATTCAAAAACGACGTCAATCGGCATGTTCTGCCGAAATGCTCCGCTCCCCCTGGGTGATTCACTTCACGGGTGGCGGTGTTTGTCCTGTGCGGACCCGGACAAACCGGCTAACTTCGGCCTCCTGCGCGTATTGGAAAGCACTTCTCGAACGTAGGGTCCAGAAAAAATGGTGACGTCGTACAGCCCGAATGAATGGGCTCTCATGGAACAGGAGGCCATCCGGGCATGGTCCGATCTTTTCAGGACCACCCGGCAGCCCATCCGGGAAGTGGTGGCCCAGGCGGTCCGGGACGGGGCCGCCGTGCTGGCGGACGAGTTCTACCAGCGGATGATGGCGGACTCGCGCGCCACCCGCTTTCTGGACCAGGACCAAGTCCAGACCCGGCTGCGCCATTCGATGCAGCGCTGGATGGTGGAGCTGTTCGGCACCATCCAGGAGGACGACCTGCCGCCGGCCATCCGCCGCCAGGTCGAGGTGGGCGTCGTGCATGCACGGATACGCCTGCCCATCGACCTGGTCTCGGACGGCATCCGGGTGCTCAAGCGGGCTCTGCGCCGCCGGCTGGACTTCGCCCCGCTGGACGCGGCCGACCGGCTCACGGCCCTGATCTACGTGTCGGATCTGCTGCACCTGGCCGACAGCCTGATGAACCTGGGCTACCTGCGCAACACGGCCGATGTGGTGCGCAATGACGAGGCCTACCGCCTGGTGGCCCAGAAGAAGACGTCGGGCATGGAGCTGACGCGCCACCGCGCCGCGCTTTCGGAGTGGGTCGAATCCGTCCTGCTGTGGGCCTGGTCACCGCAGGCCAGTGGCGCCCTGGTGCCGCTGCGGGACTCGCCCTTCGGCATCTGGATCCACCACAAGGGCCAGGTCCTGTTCGACCGCGATGGCGAACTGATCGAGCTGCGCGAGGCCATTGCCATCATGGACCGGCAACTGCTGCCTCGCCTCCGATCCTGCATCGGCAACCCGGAGAAGATCGAGGCCACGGTGTCATCCATCAAGCAGTTGCTGGACATGATCCGGTTCCGGCTGGGGGAGTTGTTTGCTGGCATCACCATGCGCGACGAAGGCCTGGACTCGGAGACACAGCTGCCGGACCGCCAGTACCTGCCCGCCATCCTGTCCAACACGATGGAAAGCCATCAGGCGAGCGAACGCCCGTTCTGCCTGTTGCTGATCGACATCGACGTGCCGCGGCATCAGGGCATCCAGGTGTCGGTCGGACTGCACGCGCGCCTCATGCACATGGCGGCCCACGTCCTGTCCGAATGCGTGCGGACCACCGACCATGTCTTCCGTTTCGACGAAAACCAGTTCCTGGTGATCGCGGTCGAGGCAGCCCGCCAGAGCGCCAACCAGCTGGCCACCAAGCTGGTCGAGCACCTGAGGCATGGCCTGCAGTCGGCTTACGTGAACGGGAGCATCACGCCCCTGTCGCCCGGCATACATGTGGGCGTCTGCGAGTACGACCGGCATCCCGACTACCAGTACTTCATCCAGCGCACCATCGACGCCCTGGGCCAATCCATGAGCCGCACACGTGGCCGGCGAACGTCCGGCACCTCGGGCCTGATGCCGCTGACCACCGATACCGACGGGTCGGCTGGCGGCTAGCGCCTGTTCACGCCTCGCCGAACAGGTACGCGTCCATGGACAGGACCGCGTGCTCGATGCCACCATCCAGCAGTTGCCATGGCGTCTCGGTTGAAGCTGCGCCGGCCGCCACCAGCAACGGCCAGAAGTGCTCGGCCGTGGGATGGGCCCGGGCCGCATGCGGCGCCTCCTGCAAGGTGCGCCTCAGGCGCCCGCCATCGCGGGCCGCCACGGCCTCCCGCACCCACTGCACGAACGCCTGCACGTAGGCTTCCTGGGCCTCGTCGTACATCCGGAATTCGTACAGGTTGTGCGTGAGGCTGCCGGAGCCCACGATCAGCACGCCTTCGCTGGACAGAGGTGCCAGGGTTTCGCCCAGCGCCCAGGCACGGCCGGCGTCCAGCCGTGCCGGCAGCGAGACCTGGAACACCGGCACGTCGGCTTGCGGATACAGGTGCACCAGGGGCGTCCAGGCCCCGTGGTCCAGACCGCGCTGCGCGTCGCCCTGCGGCGACCAGCCTGCGGCCTCCAGCAAGGCCAGCGCCCGTCCGGCCAGCCGGGGGTGCCCGGCCGCCGGATACTCGATACGGTAGAGCGCCGGATCGAAGCCGCCGAAATCATGGATGGTCTGGGGCTGGGCCACCAGACCGACCAGGGGGCTTCGCGTCATCCAGTGCGGGGACACCACCAGCACGGCCTCGGGTCGCGGCAAGGTCTGCCCAAGGGCGCGCAGTTGCGCCCCAGCCCGGCCGGGCTCCAGGGCAAAGGTCGGCGCGCCGTGCGAGACGAACAGGCTGGGCAACCGGGACATCAGCGGCTGCCCTGGCTGTTTGCCGACAGCAGGCCGTCGGCACTCAGGCGTCCAGCGCCGCTGACCAGCAGCGACACCGATGCCGCCAGCAGGGCCAGGGCATATTCGTAGCCACCGGTGGCCATGAAGAAGCCCTTGCTCAGGTGTACGGACACCAGGGCAATGAACATGGTGAATGCCAGCGCCGCTGCCGCCGGACGGACCAGCAGGCCCAGGATCAGTGCCACGCCGCCGAAGAACTCGGCAGAACCGGCCAGCAGTGCCATCAGATAGCCCGGGGCCAGGCCGATCGAGGCGAAGAACTGGCCGGTGCCTTCGAGACCGTAGCCACCGAACCAGCCAAAGAGCTTCTGTGCGCCGTGGGCGGCAAAGATGACGCCGACAGGCACACGCAGCAGCAGGGGTGCCGACGACGCACCAGTGGCGAGAAGGCGATTGAACAGCGATTGGCTCATGGAAAACTCCGCAAGGGTTGATGGAATTCGGGTCGGTGTCGATCCGATGGAGCGACTTTATAAAAGCCTGGTTCAAAGATAAACTTTGAGTTCCGGTTTTGTTTGAACCGGATTTCAGGACAATCGAATGGACCGATTCGACGAAATGCAGGCCTTTGCGGCCGTGGTGGATGCCGGCAGCTTCGTTCGGGCTGCCGAGCATCTGCAGGTGTCCAAGACCGCCGTGTCCCGGCTGGTCAACGACCTGGAAGCCCGTCTGGGCATCCGCTTGCTGCACCGCACCACCCGGCGCCTGTCGCTGACGGGCGAGGGCGAGGTGTTTCTGGGTCGGTGCCGGGACCTGCTGTCGGGTGTCCAGGAGGCCGAAGCCGAGGTCACGGCAGGCGCCGACACCGCCGTCGGCCTGATGCGGCTGAACGTGCCTGTGAGCTTTGGCCTGATCCACCTGGCGCCGTTGTGGCCGGCCTTCCTGCAACAGCACGCCCGGGTGCGGCTGGAGATCACGCTCTCCGACCGCTTCATCGACCTGGTGGAGGAGGGCTATGACCTGGCCGTGCGCATCGCGCGCCTGCCCGATTCGTCGCTGGTCAGCCGCAAGCTCACGTCGACCCGGCTGGTGCTGTGCGCCTCACCGCAGTATCTGCAACGCCACGGCGCTCCGGCGCACCCCGCCGAGCTGGCCGCGCATGCGGTCTTCACCTACACCCAGCTGACCACCGGCGACACCTGGGCCTTCGAGGGACCGCAAGGCCCGGTCAGCGTGAAGGTCACTCCCCTGATGCGCAGCAACAGCGGCGATACCTGCTGCGCCGCGGCGCTGCAGCACCAGGGCGTCGTGCTCCAGCCCTCGTTCCTGGTCGGACACCACCTCCAGTCGGGTGCGCTTGTCGAGCTGCTGCCGGACTATCGCTCGCAGGAACTGGGCGTGTACGCGGTCTATCCGAGCCGAAAGCATGTCTCGCTCAAGGTCCGGGTGCTGGTGGACTTTCTGGCCCAGGCCTTCGCGGTCCGGCCATGGGGGGACTGATGCCCCCATCGGGCCGGAACGCCTCAGGCTGCCGTGTAGGCGGTCTTGACCGTGGTGAAGAATTCGGCCGCATAGCGGCCCTGCTCCCGTGACCCGTAGCTGCTGCCCTTGCGTCCGCCGAAGGGCACGTGGTAGTCCACGCCGGCGGTCGGCGCATTGACCATGACCATGCCGGCCTGGGCCTCGCGCTTGAAGGCGGTCGAGAACTTCAGCGACGTGGTGCAGATGCCGGCCGACAGACCGAAGGGGGTGTCATTGGCCAGCTCCAGCGCGTGTTCGAAGCTATCGGCCGGGACGATGCAGGCGATGGGCCCGAAGATCTCCTCGCGGGCGATGCGCATGCCGGCATCGGCATCCACGAACAGGGCAGGCTCCAGGTAGAAGCCCCGGGTTTCCCGCTCCAGCACGCGGCCACCAAAGGCCAGGCGCGCACCCTCCTGACGGCCGATGTCGACGTAGGACAGGTCCTGCTGCAGCTGGGACTCGTCGACCACCGGGCCAATGTCGACACCGGCGGTGCGCGCATCACCCACGGTCAACCCCTGCAGGCGTTCAATCACGGCCTCGGTGAAGCGGGGCAGGATGCCTTTCTGGACGATCAGCCGGCTGGAGGCGGTGCAGCGCTGGCCCGTCGAGAAATAGCTGCCCTGGACCGCGCATTCGACGGCACGCGACAGGTCGGCGTCATCCAGCACCACCAGCGGGTTCTTGCCTCCCATCTCCAGCTGCACTTTGGCAAAGCGCTGCGTGGTGGCGGCCAGCACCCGGCGACCGGTCTCCACCGACCCGGTGAAGCTGATGGCCTGGACGTCGGCGTGGTTCAGCACGGTCTGCCCCACCTGGCTGCCGGGCCCCATGACCAGGTTGAACACTCCGGGCGGAATGCCGCTGCGGTTGATGATCTCGGCCAGAGCCCAGGCACATCCGGGCACCAGATCGGCGGGCTTGAAGACGACGCAGTTGCCGTAGGCCAGCGCAGGCGCGATCTTCCAGGCCGGAATGGCCATGGGGAAATTCCACGGCGTGATGATGCCGACCACGCCGACGGGCTCCCGGGTGATGTCGACTTCGATGCCGGGGCGCACCGACGGCAGGTGTTCGCCGCTGGCCCGCACCACTTCACCGGCAAAAAAGCGGAAGATCTGGCCGGCCCGCACCACCTCGCCCACGGCCTCGGGCAGGGTCTTGCCCTCCTCGCGGGCCAGCAGGTTGCCCAGTTCGTCCCTGCGGGCCAGCAGTTCGGCGGCGATTTTCTCCAGCGCATCGGCGCGCGCCTGGACCGACCCCCCGCGCCCAGGCCGGGAAGGCCTGCCGGGCCGCCTGGATGGCCAGTTCGGCCTGGGCGGCGTCGGCATGCGAATACTCGCCCACCAGGTCACCGGTATCCGACGGATTGATGTTGCGGCGCAGGGCACTGCCGGCCAGCCATTCGCCGGCAATGAGGTTGTGGTGCATGTGAATCGTCCTTGAACAATCAGTGTGGGTTGGTGGCGGCCGACCGGGCACGGGCCACGGCGGCCGGCAGGTCGGTCCAGGCCGGCTTGCCGGGCGCAAAGCGCTGTCGCATGTAGGTGGCCAGTTCGACCAGTTGCCGGTCGTCGAATGCATCGCCGAACGCCGGCATGAAGCCCACCTCGCGGCTGGGTGGCGCCTGTACGCCCTCCAGGATGCTGCGCAGCAGGTTGTCGGGCCGGTCGCTGTGCAGGTTGCTGTTGAGGGCCAGCGGCACGTTGACGCCCAGCAACTGGGGGCCCTGGCCATCGTGATGGCACGCCGCGCAGGCCTGGTCGAACAGGCGCTGCGCCGGCCCTTGCAACAGGGGTGCGCCGGCGGCGGCCGTTGCAACGGTCTGGACAGCGGCCTGGCCGGCCTGCTCTGCGCTCGCCGGCTGACCAAACGAGGCGAGGTAATGGGCCATTGCCTTCAGGTCGGCGTCGGGCACGTCCTGCAAGTTGCGAACGACGTCGGCCATCGGCCCCCCGGCCATACCATGCTCGGGGCTGTGCCCGCGCCGCAGGTAGTCGTAGAAGGCGTTTTCGGTCCACGGCACAGGGCCGGGGTGGCGGGCCGTCAGCGAAGGGGCTTCCCAGCCCTTGACCATGGCCCCGCCCAGATAGGCCGGACCATCGCGCTCGGCACCCAGGGCGTTGCGCTCCGTGTGGCAGGCACCGCAGTGGCCCACGCCGTTCACCAGGTATTCACCGCGCAGCCATTGTTCTGATCGTCCAGCGACCTTCACCTCGCGCGGGCCGGGCTCCAGGTAGAGCGCATTCCAGCCGGCCATCAGCGGGCGGGCGCTGAACGGAAACGTCAGCTGCGACGCCGGCGCCTCGGCGCGCACCGGTGGCTGGCTCATCAGGTAGGCATACAGCGCGGTCAGGTCGTCGTCGCTCATGCGGCTGTAGGCCGTGTAGGGGAAGGCGGGGTACAAGTGCCGGCCATCGCGCGAGACGCCTTCGCGCATGGCACGCTGGAAGGCGCTGAACGACCAGGCCCCGATGCCGGTCGCGACATCGGGCGTGATGTTGGTGCTGTAGACGGTGCCGAATGGCGTGTCCATGGCCAGGCCGCCGGCCAGGGGCGAGCGGTCGTCGACGGTATGGCAGTGGGCGCAGTTGCCCAGGGCCGCCAGTTGCCGGCCTTTCTCGATGGTCGCCTGCGTATAGACCGTGGCGGTGCTGGGCGCCACCGGCGCGATGGCCGAGCGCCAGCCGGCCAGGCCCAGCAACATGCCGACGCCACCGGCCACCAGGGCACCCGCCTTGAGCCAGGCCCGCCGGCGGCGCGGCCACGGCGCATCGGCTGGCGCCTGCGGCAGCGGTGCAGCAGCGACCGGCGCCGGTCCGGGCAGGGCCTCGGGGTTGAGCGCGGCGCGCACCGTCTCGGCGGTGAAAGGCGGCTGGCGAAAGCGAACGCCGGTCGCATCGAAGATGGCGTTGGCGATGGCCGCAGTTCCCGGCACCGAAGACGACTCGCCTGCGCCCAGGGGCGGCTCGTCCGGCCTCGGCATCTGCATGACCTCGATCACCGGCACTTCGCGAAAGCTCAGGATCGGGTAGCTGCCCCATTCGCGCGCGGCGACGGCGCCGGTGTCGCGATCCACCCGCACCTGTTCCTTGAGGGCGCGGCTGGTGGTCTGCAGCACGTTGCCATGGATCTGGTGCTCGACGCCGGCGGGGTTGATGGTCAGGCCGGCGTCGTGGCCCACCACCACACGTCGAACATGCACCTCGCCCGTCTTGCGGTTCACGTCCACGTCGGCCACCCAGGCCGCCCAGGCGGCGCCGAAACCGGGCCATTTGCTGTGGATGTAGCGGGCATAAGCCACGCCCTGCCCGTGCAGCCAGTCGCCCGTCGATCCCTGCCCCTGGGGCTCGGTGTGGGGTTTCCAGCCGGCACGGCGGGCGGTCGCCTGCAGCAGTTCGCTAGCCCTCGGATCCGAGAGGTAGCGCAGGCGATACTCGACCGGATCGACGCCAGCAGCCGTCGCCAGCTCGTCGATGTAGGACTCGTGCGCAAACGAGTTGGGCATGGCCGACACGCCGCGCAGCCAGGACGCACGCAGGATGGGCGGCATGTCGTTGACGGTCACGCGCAGGTCGGCGATGTCGTAGGGCGGCCGCGCGGTGCGGTCACCCATCTCGAACACCTGGGCTGTCGGCTCCACGGTGCGGGTCAGCAGCAGCGCCAGCGTGGGGGCTGCATTGGACGGGTAAGAGCTTCGGAAGTCGTAGGCGGCGATGTCGCCACCGGCGGTGATGCCACCGCGCACCTCCATGAGCTGGGCCGCGCCCTTGGGCTCCCACAGGTGTTCCTGTTCGCGTGTGAGCTGCACCCGCACCGGCGCGCCCACCGCGCGCGACAGCAGGGCTGCATCGGCGGCCACGTCGTCGGCGCCATTGCGGCCATAACAGCCGGCCGCCTCCATGCGCACCACGTCGACCGCCACGTCGGACACGCCCATCAGGCGCGCAAGGTCGAGACGCAGCACATGGGGATTCTGTGTGCCGGCATACACCCGCAACGCCGGCGCTGCGCCATCGCCCAGCCAGTCCGCCACGGCGCAGGAAGGGCCGATGGAGGCGTGCATCTGGTAGGGCCACACATAGGTGCGTTCCAGCACATGGCTGGCACCGGCGAGGGCCTGACCCACGTCGCCCTCCTCCACCAGCTGGCGCGGTCGGGCCGGGTTGTCCCGCAAGGCCTGGGCCAGATCGTCCAGCGCAGGCATGCCGGGCCAGGACTTCCAACGCACCACGAGCGCGGCACACGCCGCCTCGGCCTGTTCCTCGCGCTCGGCCACGATGCCGACGAAGTCGCGGATCACGACCACGGCCCGGATGCCCGGAATGTGGGCGATGGACTGCTGGTCCACCGATTCGAGTGTGTTCCCGATGAAGTCGCCATGGTCGGCCCCGGCATACGGTGGACGCACCACGCGGCCATGCAGCATGCCGGGCACACGCATGTCGTGCACGAAGACCGCATCACCGAAAGCCTTGGCCGGAATGTCGACCCGTGGCTGTGCCTGGCCGACCACGCGGTAGTCGGCCACGGCCTTGACCGGTGTGTCCAGGTCCAGCGAAAGTTCGACATGGCGGCCCTGCAGCAGTTCGCCGTAAGCGATGCCTCGCCCCCGGTCACCGGCGACGCAGACTCGGCCGGCCTCCACCTGCAGGCGCTCCGACGGTACGTCCAGCCGCTGCGAGGCCTCGGCCAGCAGCCAGGCCCGGGCCTGTGCCGCCGCCTTGCGCAAGGGCACAGCGTGGATCTGTATCGACGCACTGGCGATGGTGGGACCCTGGTTGGGCGCACGTCCGGTGTCGCCCAGCACCATGTCGACCTGGTCCATGGTCAGGTCCAGTTCGTCGGCCACGATCTGGCCCAGCGCGGTCCGGATGCCGGTGCCCAGATCGACGTGACCGTGCAGTCCCAGAGCGCAGCCGTCGTCCCACACCGAGAGCAGGATCTCCGCACCCTCGGCCGGATTGCCAGCGACGATGGGGGCTGGCCGGGCGCGGGCGCAGGCGCGGGCGGCGGATCCCGGGTGACCAGCAGGACGCCGCTGGCGGACAGGAAGTCGGCGCGTGTGCGCAGGTGGGTCAGGCGATCGCTTCGGTTCATCGGGATTCGTCGGTCGTCGGGGCCTGGGCTGCCAAGGTGGCCACGGCGGCTTCCACCGCGGCGAGGATTTCAACGTGGGTTCCACAGCGGCACAGGTTGCCCGAGAGCGCATCGCGCACGGCCTGCGGATCGGGACAGGGATCGCGTGCCAGCAGGGCGGCCGTGGTCATGATCATGCCGTTCAGGCAGTAGCCGCACTGGGCGGCCTGTGCCTGGATGAAGGCCTGTTGCACCACATGGGGTCGCAGGCGGTCACCCAGCCCCTCCAGTGTGGTGATGCGCCGGTCCTGCACCTGCGCAGCCGGGATGACACAGGCCCGCGCGGCCACGCCGTCAACATGGACGGTACAGGCGCCGCACTGCCCCAGACCGCAGCCGTACTTTGGACCATTGAGGCCCAGGTCGTTGCGCAGCACCTGCAGCAGCGTGGCCCGCCCACCCACCGTGAGCGCATGGCTTGCGCCGTTGACGGTGAGCGTTATCGGGCGCTCGCGTTGCCAGGTGTCGGTCATTCGGCACAGGCCACGACGTCAGCCCCTGGCCGCACCGCTGATGCGGCGCAGCAGGTCGGTGAGCTGCTGGCGTTCAGTGGCATCCAGGTCGCCAAACGTCAGTTCGGTGATCTGCTGCGCATGGGGCAAGGTGTCCTCCACCATGGCCCGCCCCAGGTCCGTGAGGCTGACCGTGGCGTTGCGTTTGTCGCCTGGTTCGTGAACCACGGTCACCAGGTCGGTCCATTTGAGCCGTTCGACGATGCCGCGCACGGCCGGTTCATCCATGGCCGTGGCCTGCACGATGTCCCGCACGGTGGCGTCTTCCTGGTCGCGCACGGCACACAGCACCACGAACTGCGCGGCACTGAGTTTGCTGGCCGGCACCACCGACTGGAAGATGGCGGTGTGGCGCTGGTAGGCGCGACGCAGCAGGTGCCCCACCTGGTCGGTCACGCGGTAGTCATCGGGGGTCTGTGATGTGCTCATGGCTGTCTCTCTCTTTCTGGGGTGTGCGTCTCAAACACTCAGGTAGGCTCTGCGGATGTCCTCGGCGCGGGACAACTCGTCGATGCTGCCTTCAAACCGGATCTGGCCCTTCTCCAGCACATAGGCCCGATCAGACACCAGTTCCGCGAAATGCAGGTTCTGTTCCGACAAGAGGATGCTCACGCCCTTGGCCTTGAGCTCCAGGATCATGTGGGCCATCTGCTCGACGATCACCGGGGCCACGCCCTCGGACGGCTCGTCCAGCAGGACCAGGAAGGGGTTGCCCATGAGCGTCCGGCTGACGGTCAGCATCTGCTGTTCGCCACCGCTCATGCGGCCACCCGGGCGGTCGGGCATCTCGCCGAGATTGGGAAAGAGCTTGAACAGATCCTGCGGCGTCCAGAGCGGCGCATCGCTGCCATCGGGCCACTTGCGTGGCGGCTGGCGACCCACCTCCAGGTTCTCGGTCACGGTCAGGTCGACAAAGACGCGCCGGTCCTCGGGCACAAACCCCATGCCAAGGGATGCGATGTGATGCGGCTGGCTGTCGGAGACGTCGTTGTCCATGAAGCGCACCGTGCCCTTGCGGCGGTCCATCAGCCCCATCAGGGTCTTCAGGGTGGTGGACTTGCCAGCGCCGTTGCGTCCCATCAGGGCCACCACTTCGCCACGCCGGACCTGCAGGTTGATGTCATACAGAATCTGTGCAGCGCCATACCAGGCGGAGATTCCGTGTGCGTCCAGCAGGACGTTGTGGCCATTGCTCGTCTGTGTGGCTGTCATGCCGCCTGCTCCTCGGGGGCCTGGTCGGCCGCCTGGGTCTTCTCGAATGTCTTGCCGGAACCGAAGTACACCTCCTGCACCTTGGGGTGGTCGCGGATGACGTCGGGCTTGCCTTCGGCAATCAGGCGTCCGCGCGCCAGCACCACCATCCGGTCGGCGTAGGCAAACACCACGTCCATGCTGTGCTCGGTGAACAGCACGGCCACGCCGCGTTCGATCACCAGCTTCTTGGTCAATGCCATCAGCTCGTTGCGCTCCTTGGGCGCCATGCCGGCCGTCGGCTCGTCCATCAGCAGCAGCTTGGGGTTGTTGGCCATGGCGATGGCCAGTTCCACCCGTTTGACGTCGCCATAGGCCAGCACGCTGCAGGGCCGGTCGGCCTGCGGGGCCATCCCCACCATGTCCAGTAGATCCAGCGCATCGCTGCGCCGGTGCCGGGCGGCCGACGTCCACATGGAGAACAGTTTTCGGTCCTGCGACATCAGGGCCATCTGCACGTTCTCCACCACCGTCAATGACGAGAACGTGGCCGCGATCTGGAAGGTGCGGCCCACGCCCAGACGCCAGATGTCACGCGGCTGCAGGCCCACCAACTCGGCTCCATCGAGCCGGATGGAACCCCGGTCGGCCCTGAGCTGGCCGTTGACCATGTTGAAGGTGGTCGACTTGCCGGCGCCGTTGGGGCCAATCAGGGCCAGCAGTTCACCGGCCTTGAGTTCGAAGTTGATGCCGTCAACGGCCTTGACGCCGCCGAAGGACTTGCCCAGGTTCTCGACTTTCAGCAGGCTCATCGTGCCACCTCCGTTTGCGCGCGCCGCATGTCCAGCAGTTGCCGGAAGAAGCCGGCAATGCCCTGCGGGAACAGCAGCACCAGGATCAGGATCACCGCGCCCAGCAGGGCGCGCCAGTATTCGGTGCTGCGCGCCATCACGTCGTGCAGCCAGGTGTAGCTGATGGCACCCACCACCGGGCCGGCCAGGGTCTGTATGCCGCCGAGCAACACCATCACCAGGCCATCCACCGAACGGCTCACGTTCAGCGCCTCCGGCGAGATGCTGCCTTTGGAGAAGGCGAACAGGGCGCCCGCGATGCCGGCAAAGGCACCGGCAATGATGAAGGCCACCCACTGCATGCCCTTGACGTCCATGCCGATGGCGTCGGCACGCAGGAAGGAGTCGCGACCGGCCCGCAGCGCATAGCCGAAGGGCGAGAACAGGATGCGGCGCAGCGCCCACAGGGAGGCCACGACCAGCACCAGGGTCAGGTAGTAGTAGGCCGACTTGTCCGACAGCCATTCCGACGGCCAGACGCCGGTCATGCCGTTGCTGCCACCGGTGAAGTCGTCCCACTGGTACACGCCGGCCCAGACGATCTGGGCGAAAGCCAGGGTGAGCATGGCCAGGTAGACCCCGGAGAGGCGCACACTGAACCAGCCGACAACCAGCGCGCCCAGGGCCGCCACCACCGGCGCGAGCACCAGCGCCATCTCCATGGACAGGCCCAGGTGACGGACGACCAGGGCCGCCGCGTAGGCGCCCAGCCCGAAATAGGCTGCGTGACCGAAGGAATGCATGCCGGCCGGCCCCATGATGAAGTGCAGACTGGCGGCAAACAGCGCCGCGATCATCAGGTCGATCGCCAGCACCACGACGTAGGGCGAGTCGGCGGTCATGGGCGGCAGCACCAGCATGGCCAGCGCCGCTACGGCCACGCCCGTGAGGAACAGCTTGTCCGCCGGCCGGATGGGCATCTCGGCTTCGCCCATGGCGCGCGAGGCGGCCTGCTGCTTGCCCATCAGGCCCCAGGGCCTGACCACCAGCACGACGGCCATCACCACGAATTCGGCGACCAGGGTCAGCTTGGAGAAGGAGATCGCCACACCGAACACCTCGACCAGGCCCAGCCAGATGCAGATGGCCTTGATCTCGGAGATCAGCAGGGCCGCCACGAAGGCGCCCGGGATGGACCCCATGCCGCCGACGACCACGACCACGAAGGCCGATCCGATGATGTGCAGGTCCATCTCCAGATTGGCGGGTTCGCGGGGCAGCTGCAAGGCACCGCCGAGGCCGGCCAGCGCCGCTCCCAGCGCAAACACTGCGGTGAACAGCCAGGCCTGGTTCACGCCCAGGGCGCCCACCATCTCCCGGTCCTGCGTGGCCGCGCGCACCAGCGTGCCCCAGCGGGTGCGCGTCAGCAGCATCCACAGCAGGCCGAGCACGACCGGACCAACGACGATCAGGAACAGGTCATAGACCGGGAACTGGCGTCCCAGGATGCCGATGGAGCCGGTCATGCCGGGTGCGCGTGGCCCCAGCAGTTCCTCCGGACCGAACAGCCACAGGACGGCGTCCTTGATGACCAGCACCAGCGCAAACGTGGCCAGCAACTGGAACAGTTCGGGTGCGCGGTAGATGCGCCGCAGGAGCACCATCTCGACGGTGGCCCCCAGCAGGCCCACGGCCAGTGCGGCCAGCGGCACCGCGACCCAGAAACCCATCCACGCCAGCCGGTCGACCAGCGCGTAGGCAATATAGACCCCCACCATGTAGAAGGAGCCGTGTGCGAAGTTCACGATCCGGGTGACACCGAAGATCAGTGACAACCCGGCCGCGACCAGGAACAGCGACGAAGCGCCGGACAGTCCATTGAGCAACTGGACGACAAAGCCCGAGAAGTTCATACCACCTCTGTGGATTGCAATTGGTCAGACATACAGCGCCTCGTTCACCTGAGACGTCGTCAGTCGGCGGGACGCATCTTCTTGACCTCGTCAGCCGAGGGCAGGAATTTCGCGCCGTCCAGGTAGCGGGGATCGGCCATCACGCCCTTGCCGCCTTCCTTCTTGATGCGGCCGACGTAGACACCCATGGTCGACTGGTGATCTTCGGGGCGGAAGGTGATGGGCCCGAAGGGCGTGGTCACGTTCAGGCCCTTGAAGGCAGCAATCATCTTCTCGGTGTCGGTCGAACCGGCCTTCTTCACGCCTTCGGCGATGGCCTTGATGGACGAGTAGCCCACCACAGAGCCCAGGCGGGGGTAGTCCTTGTACTTGGCCTCGTAGGCGTTGCGGAAGGCATCGTGCTCGGCCGTCTTGATGGCATACCAGGGATAGCCGGTCACGAGCCAGCCCTCGGGCGCCTCGTCCTTGAGGGGATCCAGGTACTCCGGCTCACCGGTCAGCAGGCTGGCCACTTCGATGTCCTTGAACAGACCACGGGTGTTGCCCTCGCGGACGAACTTGGCCAGGTCGGCGCCGAACAGCACGTTGAAGATGGCGTCGGGCTTGGCATCGGCCAGGGCCTGCACCACGCTGCCGGCATCGACCTTGCCCAGCGGCGGTGCCTGCTCGGCGACGAACTCCACATCCGGTTGCGCAGCCTTGAGCAGCTTCTTGAAGCTGGCGGCGGCCGACTGGCCGTACTCGTAGTTGGGATAGATCAGCGCCCAGCGCTTCTTCTTCATGGCCGCCACATCGGGCACCAGCATGGCCACCTGCATGTAGGTGGAGGTGCGCAGGCGGAAGGTGTAGCGGTTGCCGTTGTCCCAGACGATCTTGTCGGTCAGCGGTTCGCCGGCCAGGAAGAAGGTCTTCTTCTGCTTGGCAAAGTCGGTCAGGGCCAGGCCCACGTGGGACAGGAACGCGCCCATCAGCACATCCACCTTTTCCCGTGACATCAGTTCCTCGGCTGCGCGCACGGCGTCGCCCGGGTTGGCGTTGTCGTCGCGGGTGATCAGCTCGACCTTGCGGCCGAGCACGCCACCACCGGCATTGATCTCGTCCACCGCCAGCTGCATGCCCTTCTTGTAGGGCTCCAGGAAGGCCGGCTGTGCCTTGTAACTGTTGACCTCGCCGATCTTGAGCACGCTCTGTGCATGTGCACTCGCGGCCATCACCAGGCCGGCCACGGCGGCCACCAGCGGGCGCACCACACCGATGTCTTTCAACTTGAACATGTCGCTACCTTTCAGGGTTAAGTTCACTCACACACACTTCAATCTGGCCGAAGCCGCTTCAACGCAGGCCGTCCTCGCCCTTGATCTCGCTGACCTGCAGCCCGCCGATCCGCGGCAGCGGCCGGCCGCTGTCGGTCACGGCCACAGCCACCACGATCTCGTTGGGACGTGGCGCGTCCGGCACGCGGGCTTCGATGGCGTCAAAGTGGCTTCGCACGAAGGCCGCGTCCTTGTGGCCCAGCGGCACGTCGATGGCGGTACCCAGGCCGCCCCGCTTCTTGCTGGACGGCACCAGGGCCGCGCCCTTCTCCACCGCCTTGCGCAACGGTGCACCGAGCTTCGGGTGCAGGATGGCCGCGGCATGCTCCAGCTCGCCCGCCTCGCCGACGATGGCGGCCTTGCCATAGCTCTCGGCCTGCGCAGGGGCGATGCCAAGAGCCGCCACGCACTTGTCGCCCAGCAGGCCACCCAGTTCCTCGCCGATGGCCATCAGCTCGTCCAGGTTCTGTTCGTAGCGCCCGGCATAAGGGTTCTCGATCACCGCCATGGCGACGGCACGCCGTGTGGGCGGGTCGATGGTCTGGCCCATCTCGATCCGGATCTCATCGACCTGGACCAGCAGTTTTCGGATCTTGGCTGTCATGGCTTTCCTCGTTCAATCAGTGACACAACGGGCCGCGACTCAGCGCAGGCCATCCCATTTGGCGATATCGGCCGCCTTCAGGCCGCCGACCCGCGCATGCACCCGCGCGCCGGTCGACATGGCCAGCACATACACCACCTCGTCAGGCAGGGGCGCGCCCGGCACCCGCGCCTCGATGGCGTCGAAGTGGCTGCGCACGTAGCTGGCGTTGATGTGGGTCAGCGGTACGTCGAGCGTGCAGCCCGGCGGCCCCACCTTCTTGGTCGACGGCACGATGGACAGGGCATTCCCAGGCTGCCCGGTCTTGTCCTCGCCCTTGCCGGCCATGTAAGCAGCCCGGTCACCGCTCCAGCCGAGCAGTTCGCGCATGGCATAGCCGCCCGGCACGTGCCACAGGGCTCCGTGCTCCAGCTCGCCGGCTGCACCGACGATGGCGCCCTTGCCGTAGCTCTCGATCTGTTCGCGCGTGATATCCATGGCCTTGAGCAGCTGGTGCGCCATGGCCGTTCCCACGGCATTGAGCGCCTCCATCATGGGCAGGATGTCTGCCTCGTACCGGCCGGCAAACGGATTGGTGAGCACGGCCGCGATGAATCCGCGCCGCAGCGGCTGTGCTGCCACCGGGCCGAACTCGTGGAAGATGTCTTCGACGTGGGTATGGGTTCTTCGTATCTCGATCATGTTCGCTCCTCAAGGGTTCTCGTTGCTCCGATGCCGTGCCGGATGGACCGGTCCGGCAGGCGGTGGGCCTGCATGGCCTGTTCCGTGGACGCCACCCAGCCCTGACAGGTGATGACACAGGACTGGATCTGGCCGGCATCCTGCAGGGCCAGGGCATGCTCTCGCCCGGCCTGCAGGGCATGGGCCACCTGCCACGGCGTCAGGGCGGGCACGTCCAGCGTGACCGGGATGTCACCCAGGTCACTGTCGTCCTTCAGTTGCCAGGCCGGCACGCGCACGATGCCGGGCGCATCCACGTTGACGGCGTTGGCGATGAGGGTCGCCGCGGCATCGGCCCCGGCCGCCGTGGCCGCCAGGACAGTGACACTGTCAGCCACGCCCAGCGAAAAGCTGCGGCCGCGCCAGCCACTGGTCGCCACGCCGCGCACCGAGCTGTCATGCTCCACCGTGAACACGCCGTCCACCGGCAGGCCGTCGCGTGCATCCAGCCAGGCCAGGCGGTCAATGTCGGCGTACAGCCCGATCCGGAACGACGACCCGGGTGTCAGATGCAGGGCAATGTCCCCGCCGTTGTTCACCCAGGCACGCGCGATGCCAGGACGCGCGTAGGCAGACACCAGCTCTTGCGCCACGGCGCCTGCCACGGCCACCATGGGCGTCACGTAGGACGGCCGATGGACATGGGCCGCCTCCCACATGCGGCGCGCTACGGGGCCACGCAACTCGCACGGCCCGTCCACCGGACGGCGCAGCGCCGGCAGATCGGCCACCAGTTCGTCCAGCAGCCCCTGGAACCGCTGCCACGCCTGGGCATGCGCCAGCCGCAGCGCCTCGGCCTCGCCTTCGGCGCCGATGATGATGTCCATCGGACCGTGCTGAAAGTGGAGTCGCCCGTCGCCGAGCGGCCGGCATTGCGCAGCCATGTTCATCCGATCTGCGGCTTCTGGCCAAGGGGCCAGGGGTTGTTCTCACTGCTGCCCACCCACAGTCGACGCGTGGGCGCGCCGTCGTTGTGCCAGGCACCGGTGCGCAGCACGTCTTCCAGTCGACGCACCTCATCCACATGCCCGCCCAGTGCGGCGTAGTCGTCCAGACGCATGCTGAACTCGATCGGCGCAATGATGGCCGGCGTGGGCACCGTGCCGAAGCTGTTGTCCGGCATGCGCATCACGTCGACCATGACCGTGATGCCGCCACCTGGCCACACATAGGCGGGCGCGCCGCCACAGGTCACGTTCACCAGCGCATCCTTGATGCCCCGCGTCAGCAGCACCGGGTTCTCGGTGGCTCCGGCGCGAAGGCTTCCACCGGCACCCGCCAGGAACAGCACGGTGGTCAACGAGGGTTCGCAGTTCTCGCCAATGCGATCCACCACCGCCTGCACCGCCGCCGGAATCGGCGCCTCTTGCGGCACGAGCTGATCGTCCAGCACATACCAGGCCGCGTTCTCACCGGTGGTCGATGTCATCAGCAAACGCAGCCCCGGCCAGGCGACCGCCGGATCCCAGCCCTCGATCACCGAGATCGGGTCGGAGATCGACGTGCCGCCCCAGCCCGTGCCTGGACTGGCCACCTGGAAGTAGCGCCCCGGTGTGGACTTGCGCCCCCGCATGGCGATGCCCGATGGCCGCATGTCCAGGCAACGACCCGCCTGGTGCTCGGTCAGCACACCCGTGATGTGATCGTCCACCACCACCACCTCGTCGACCTTCCCGAAGAGCTGCTTGGCGAAGATGCCGACCGTGGCCGACCCGCAACCCACACGCATGCGCTGCTCCTCGACGCCATTGACGATGGGCGCCTTGCCGGCCTGGATGACGATCTGCGCCCCACCGTCGATGGACAGCTCCACCGCCTGCTTGTTGCCCAGGGCTGCCATCATGTCCACCGTGATGCGCCCTTCCTTCTTGGTCCCGCCCGTCAGGTGGTGTACGCCACCGAGCGAGAGCATCTGCGAACCGTATTCGGCCGTGGTGACGTGGCCCACCACTTCGCCCTTGCAGCGCACATTGGCCTGCTCCGGCCCCAGGTAGCGGTCGGTATCGATCTTCACCTTGAAACTGCAGTAGCTGAAGATGCCCTCCGTCACGACGGTCACCATGTCCACGCCCTGCGCCGGCGAACTGACGATGAATGGCGCGGGCTTGTAGTCCGGATAGGTGGTGGACGACCCGACGCCGGTCACGAACACCTCGTCGGCCAGCAGCAGGTCGCCGTTCCAGTCCGGTGCATCCGAGACATCCAGCGCAGCCGGCGCACCGTTCTGAACCACGCGCCCGCTGAACTGCACCAGTTTGGCGCCCGCTTCGTCGATCGTGCGGCGCAGCAGAACGACCGGATCGACGCGGATCAGCACGCCATCCTGGTTCGCATAGCGGTCACAGGCGCCGGTGCGTCCATTGGTGATCTGGCACAGCACCGGGCAGGCGTTGCACTCAATCTTGGTGTCCGACATGCGTTCGCTGCGCGGTCGGGCGCGTTCCAGCACCTGGGGTTCATCGATCCCTGGCAGTCCGTCCGTTCTGGTGTGCTCGGTCATGTTGCTGCTTGCCTGTAATTACCGCGTTCCTGTTGAACGCAACGTCAATTTAATGTAGTCTTCACTACACGAACATGGAGTAAACCCTACATCAATACACATCCACTTTCATGTAGCCTCCGCTAAACATTCATGGAGTGAATCCTTAACAAGTTGCTTCATGCAAAGTCTGTGCCAGTAACGGCGAATTGCCGCCGACACCCCAGGAGTTCCCATGACCCATGTCGTCACCGATGCCTGTGTACGCTGCAAGTACACCGACTGCGTGGATGTGTGCCCGGTGGATTGCTTCAAGGAAGGACCCCACTTCCTCGTGATCGATCCGGACGAATGCATCGACTGCGCCGTCTGCATTCCCGAGTGCCCCGTCAACGCGATCTATGCGGAGGAAGACCTTCCCGCCGACCAGCGCCACTTCATTGCCATCAACGCCGAACGCGCGCCAGAATGGCCCGTCATCACGAAGCGCCACGACCCCTTGCCCGATGCCGAGCAATGGAAGGACGCGCACGACAAGCTCGCCACACTGAAAGACTGATCCGTCCGACGAGGAAACCAACATGAGTGCATTCATCGAAGAGCGCGTCCTGAGCGTCCGTCACTGGACCGACCGCCTGTTCAGCTTCACCACCACGCGCGACACTGCCCTTCGCTTCTCCAACGGGCACTTCACCATGATCGGATTGCGGGTCAATGACAAGCCGCTGCTGCGCGCCTACAGCATTGCCTCGCCCAACTACGAGGACCACCTGGAATTCCTCAGCATCAAGGTGGAGGAAGGTCCGCTGACCTCACGGCTGCAACACATCAAGGAAGGCGACACGATCATCGTCGGACGCAAACCCACCGGCACCCTGGTCACGGACTATCTGTTGCCAGGCAAGCGCCTCTATCTGCTGTCCACCGGCACGGGCCTGGCGCCCTTCATGAGCATCGTGCGCGATCCGGAGACCTATGAAAAATTCGAACAGGTCATCCTGGTGCATGGCGTGCGCACGGTCGACGAACTGGCCTACCACGACTTCCTCATGGACCACTTGCCCAGTCACGAGTTTCTGGGCGACATGATCGCCAGCCAGCTGCTGTACTACCCCACCGTGACGCGCGAGGACTTCCGCAACGTGGGCCGCATTCCCGACCTCATGGAATCGGGCAAGCTGTTCAGCGACCTGGGCGTCCCCGATCTGGACCCCGCAGTCGACCGTGCGATGATCTGCGGCAGCCCGGGCATGCTCAAGGATCTCAAGCACCTGCTGGAGGCGCGAGGATTCAAGGAGGGCAACACCTCCAGGCCCGGCGACTTCGTGATCGAGCGTGCCTTCGCCGAGTCCTGAGCCCCTTCCGTTGCAACGCCCCGTCGCCACCGCCTGAACACCACCATGGTCACCACAGCCCCACGAAACGGCGTCCGCAAACTGGCCGCACCCGGACGCAAGCCCGGTGTGCGAGAGCAGGCGGCGCTGGAGACGCAGGAGAACATCCTGCGTGCCGCCACGCGCATTTTTGCCAAGCACGGATTCTCCGGTGGCCGGGTAGACCAGATCTCCAAGGCGGCCAAGTCGCACGACCGGATGATCTACTACTACTTCGGCAGCAAGGAAGGCCTGTACATCGCGGTGCTGGAAAGCATGTACCGGCGCTTCAACGATGCCGAGGCCGGGCTGAAGTTCTACGTGGAGCAACCAGAGGAGGCCCTGGTCGCGGTCATCAGTTTCATCTGGGACTACTACCAGCGCAACCCCGAGTTCATCACGCTGCTCAACGACGAGAACCTGCACCGGGGCAAGCACATTGCCAAGTCGCTGCGTGCCCAGGACTACTCGTCTCCGGCCATCCAGATACTCGAATCGGTGCTGGCCAGCGGCGTGCGGAAAAAGGTGTTCCGCGACGGTCTCTCCGGACGCGATCTCTACCTGATGATCGCCGGACTCAACTACTTCTACCTCTCCAACCGCTTCACACTCTCGGCCTTCCTCGGCGAGAAGCTGGAGCAGCCCGACGCCCTGGGCCACTGGCACCAGGTCGTCATCGACACCGTGTTGCGCGCCGTGCGCCGCTGACACCTCTCTCTCCGGCAGGCCCGCCCTGCCCTTTCCTCTTCTTCTTCCTTTCAGGAGCGAAACATGGCAACAGCCGCAAGCACTGAACTCTCGGGCAAGGTGGTCATCAAGAACATCGGCCTCCTGCTCTCCGGGGACATCGACAACCCCATCCTGAGCGCCGATACCATCGTCGTCCAGGACGGCCTGATCGTGGCCGTTGGCCAGGAAAAGGACTGCGATACCGAAGGCGCCCGGCAGACCATCGACGCCCGCCGCACCTGCGTGGCCCCCGGCCTGATCGACAGCCACGTCCACCCGGTGTTTGGCGACTGGACGCCGCGGCAGAACCAGCTCGGCTGGATCGACTCGACCATGAACGGTGGCGTCACCACCATGATCTCGGCCGGCGAGGTCCACCTGCCCGGGCGACCCAAGGACATCGTCGGTCTCAAGGCCCTGGCCATCACCGCACAGCGCCTTCGACAACTTCCGCCCGGGCGGCGTGAAAGTGCTCGCCGGCGCCCCGGTCATCGAAAAGGGCATGACCGAGCAGGACTTCAAGGACATGGCCGATGCCGGCGTCAAGCTGTTGGGCGAAGTCGGCCTGGGCTCGGTCAAGGCGGGCGAAGAGGCCCAGCAGATGGTCGCCTGGGCACGCAAGTACGGCATCCAGAGCACCATCCACACCGGCGGTCCGTCCATACCCGGCTCGGGCCTGATCGACAAGGACGTGGTGCTGGAGGCCGATGCCGACGTCATTGGCCACATCAACGGTGGTCACACCGCCCTGCCCTGGAAGCACGTGTGCGAGCTGTGCGAGAAATCCTCCCGCGCCATCGAGATCGTGCACAACGGCAACGAGAAGATCGCCATCGAGGCCGCGCGCGCCGCCATTGAGCTCAAGTGTCCGCACCGCGTCATCCTCGGCACCGACGGTCCCGCTGGCTCCGGCGTCCAGCCCCTGGGCATGCTGCGCATGATCGCACTCATCTCCAGCTTCGCCAACATCCCGGCCGAAGTCGTGTTCGGGTTCGCCACCGGCAACACTGCCCGCATCCGCAACCTCAACTGCGGGCTGATCGAAGTCGGTCGCGCAGCCGACTTCGTGTTCATGGACAAGGCCCAGCACACGGCTGGCAAGGACTTGCTGGAAAGCGTGCAGCTCGGCGATATTCCGGGCATCGGCATGGTCATGATCGACGGCCTGGTGCGCTGTGGCCGCAGCCGGAACACGCCCCCGGCCACCGAAATCCCCGTCATTCTCTGAACATCGAGGTCAACACATGAAAATTCTCGTCCCCGTCAAACGCGTGGTGGACTACAACGTCAAGGTGCGCGTCAAGAGCGACGGCACCGGTGTGGACATCGCCAACGTCAAGATGAGCATGAACCCGTTCGACGAGATCGCGGTGGAAGAGGCCGTGCGCCTGAAAGAGAAGGGCGTGGCCACCGAGGTGATCGCGGTTTCCTGCGGCGTGACGCAGTGCCAGGAGACCCTGCGCACGGCCATGGCCATCGGTGCCGACCGGGCGGTGCTGGTCGAGACGTCCGAAGAGCTGCAGCCCCTGGCGGTGGCCAAGCTGCTCAAGGCCCTGGTGGACAAGGAGCAGCCGGGCCTGGTGATCCTGGGCAAGCAGGCCATCGACGACGACGCCAACCAGACCGGCCAGATGCTGGCGGCCCTGGCCGACCTGCCGCAGGCGACCTTTGCCAGCAAGGTGGAAGTGGCCGCAGACAAGGTCCAGGTCACGCGCGAGATCGACGGCGGCCTGGAGACGCTGGAGCTGAGCCTGCCGGCGGTCGTCACGACCGACCTGCGCCTGAACGAGCCGCGCTACGTGACGCTGCCCAACATCATGAAGGCCAAGAAGAAGCCGCTGGAGACCGTCAAGCCCGAGGACCTTGGTGTGGACGTGAGCCCGCGCCTGAAGACGCTCAAGGTCGAGGAGCCGCCCAAGCGCGGCGCCGGCGTGAAGGTGGCCGACGTGGCTGCCCTGGTGGACAAGCTGAAAAACGAAGCCAAAGTCATTTGACCCCCCCCCCGCGCCGCCTGCGGCGTCACCCCCCAGGGGGCGCGCCTGGTGGCCCGGCCAAGCCGGTTCCACGGGCGCCTCGATCAAGACACTTCGTTCGATCCGTATCCGATTTCAAGGAATTCATGTCATGACCGCACTCGTCATTGCCGAACACGACAACGCCTCCATCAAGGGAGCAACCCTCAACACCGTCACCGCCGCCGCTGCCTGCGGGGGTGATGTGCACGTCCTGGTGGCCGGCCACAACGCCGGCGCCGCTGCGGCGGCTGCCGCGCAGATCGCTGGCGTGGCCAAGGTGATCCACGCCGACGGCGAAGGCCTGGCCCACGGCCTGGCCGAGAACGTGGCCGCCCAGGTGCTGGCCATCGCCTCGAACTACAGCCACATCCTGTTCCCGGCCACCGCCGGCGGCAAGAACGTGGCCCCGCGCGTGGCCGCCCAGCTGGATGTGGCCCAGATCAGCGACATCACCAAGGTGATCAGCGCCGACACCTTCGAGCGCCCGATCTACGCTGGCAACGCCATCGCCACCGTGCAGAGCGTGGACGCGACCAAAGTCATCACCGTGCGCACCACCGGCTTCGATGCCGCGGGCCAGGGCGGCAGCGCCGCTGTGGAGAGCGCCGCAGCGGCGGCGGGCAACGGCAAGAGCAGCTACCTGGGCAGCGAGATCGCCAAGAGCGACCGCCCGGAGCTGACGGCGGCCAAGATCATCGTCAGCGGTGGCCGTGCGCTGGGCAGCAGCGAGAAGTTCAACGAAGTGATGACGCCGCTGGCCGACAAGCTGGGGGCGGCCATCGGCGCCAGCCGCGCGGCGGTCGATGCGGGCTACGCACCGAACGACCTGCAAGTGGGCCAGACCGGCAAGATCGTGGCGCCGCAGCTGTACATCGCGGCCGGCATCTCGGGTGCCATCCAGCACCTGGCGGGCATGAAGGACTCCAAGGTGATCGTGGCGATCAACAAGGACCCCGAGGCCCCGATCTTCTCCGTGGCCGACTACGGCCTGGAGGCCGACCTGTTCTCGGCTGTGCCGGAACTGGTGGGTTCGCTCTGATCCATCCGCGAGCCGTGCCGGCCGGCCCGGCTCAGACCCCGTGCGTCAGGTGGTCCAGCACCACGTCGCAGATGTGGTCTTCCCAGGCCTGCAGACGCGCAGGCTCCATCAGGTTGACCTCCAGCCAGTGTGAGGTGGTGAACTGGTTGGACAGGTAGAAGAAGCCGAGCGACATCACCGTCATCAGCAGTTGCTCGGGATCGGCGTCCGGACGGAAGACGCCCGCCTGCTGGCCAGCGGCCAGCACACTGCTGGCGCGCTCCACCAGCGGCATGAGCGTGCCCTTGATCCTGGCCGACTTTTTCAGGTACCGGGCACGTAACAGATTCTCGGTGATCAGCAGGCGCACCAGCTGAGGGTGGTTCAGGTAATGCCGCCATGACTGGCGCACCAGCTCCTGCATGCCCTGCACCGGATCGCTCGCGTCAAACGCAAAGCCGCGCTGCGCAGCGATCAGCTCCGCATAGCCGTGCTCGAGCACGGCCTGGTACAGCCGCTCCTTGCTGCCGAAGTAGTAGTACAGCATGCGGTCCACCGTCTTGGCCCGCTTGCTGATGCGATCGACACGCGCTCCCGAGAAACTGTGCTCGGCAAACTCGGCCGTGGCCGCCTGCAGGATGCGTGCCTGCACCTCCTCGGGGCTGCGTCGCCGGCGTGTCGGCCGGGTCGGTGCGCCTGCTCCTCGGGATTCGCTGCTGCGGGTGGCTCGCTTGCGTGCCGGCGCCGCGCGCTCGGCCGATGTCTCGGCGCCGTCCTTGTCATTCTTCATGTGATCCCCTTGGCCCATCAAAAAAATTCAGGGCGCGTGATGCCCTCCCAGTTTACAGGGGCCATGTTATGAAGTAGTCTCTACATAAATGAAGTGACTTCACCACAAAAAGACAGTTCCATCCTTGAGGCAGATCAAGTTCCCTTCCGATTCCTACCCACTAAGGAGTACGTACATGAAAGGCATCCTGAGCACCGTCGGCCTGCTGGCCTCACTCTGGACCGCAACCAGCGGTCTCTCCCACGCACAGCAGCCGCCCATCAAGATTGGCGAACTCAACAGCTACAAGGTCCTGCCTGCGCTGATGGGCCCTTACCGCAAGGGGTGGGAACTGGCCCAGGACGAGATCAACGCCAGCGGGGGCCTGCTGGGCCGCAAGGTCGAGACCATCTTCCGCGACGACAACGCCAACCCCGGTGACGCGGTCCGGACCGCCGAAGAACTGGTCTCACGCGAAAAGGTCGACGTGCTGGCCGGCGTCACACTGTCCAACGTCGGTCTGGCCGTGGCGGACTTCGCGCTGCAGCGCAAGACCTTCTACCTGGCATCGGGCCCCCTGAGCGACAAGGTCGTCTGGGACAACGGCAACCGCTACACCTACCGCCTGCGCTCGGGCACCCACGCCCTTGCAGCCTCGGTGGTCGAAGAAGCCGCCAAGGCCGGCAAGAAACGCTGGGCGCTGGTGTATCCCAACTACGAGTACGGCCAGGCCGCCGTGGCCACTTTCAAGGCCGCCCTCAAGAAAGCCCAGCCCGACGTCGAGTTCGTCGCCGAGCAGGCCCCTCCTTTCGGCAAGCTCGACGCCGGCGCCGTGGTTCAGGCACTGGAAGACGCCAGGCCCGATGCCATCTTCAACGTCCTGTTTGGCGCCGACCTGACCAAGTTCGCCCGCGAAGGCAAGACCCGCGGCCTGTTCAAGGATCGCCTGGTGGTCAGCCTGCTGACCGGCGAGCCCGAATACATGGACCCGCTCAAAGACGACGCACCCGAGGGCTGGCTGGTGACCGGCTATCCCTACCAGTTGATCGACACCCCGGCACACAAGGCCTTCTTCGATGCCTACCAGAAGAAGTACGGCGACTACCCCCGCCTGAACTCGGTCGTGGGCTACGCCACCATGCAGGCGCTGGCCGCCGGCATCCGCAAGGCCGGATCGGTCGAGACCGAAAAGCTGATCGCGGCCTTCAAGGGTCTGGGCTTCGACTCGCCTTTCGGACCCGTCACCTTCCGCCCCCAGGACAACCAGTCGACCCTGGGCATCTATGTCGGGCGCACCACCCTGGTCAACGGCAAGGGCGTGATGAAGACCGGCACGTACATCGACGGAGCGAAGCTGACCCTGCCCGACAGCGAGATCGCCCGCCTGCGCCCCAACAAGTGAGGTTGTCATGCATCCCTACGTTCTCAACACCTGGTACCCGCTCACCTGGTCGCGCCACGTGGGCCGCTCGCTGGGCGCCCACCGCATTGTCGAACAGCAGGTGGTCGTCTACCGAACCGAGGCCGGCAAGGTCGTCGCCATGGAAGACGCCTGCCCTCACCGGCTGATGCCGCTGTCCATGGGCCGGCTCAAGGGGAACGCCGTTGAGTGTGGCTACCACGGCATGACCTACGACTGTTCCGGCCAGTGCGTTCGCATTCCGGGACAGACCCAGATACCGAACACCGCCGTGGTGCGCACCTATCCCACGCACGAGAACATGGGACTGGTGTGGATCTGGATGGGCGACCCGGCCCTGGCCGACCCCGCCAAGGTGTTCGATCTGCCGCAATACCATGACCCGGGCTGGACCGCCGTGGAAGGCGACGCACTGGAGATCGGCACCCACTACCTCAACCTGGCCGACAACCTGTGCGACCCGTCGCACGTCAGCTTCGTGCATCTGAGCACCCTGGGCAATGCCGCCAGCGAGGGCGTACCGGTGCACAGCGAAGTACACGAAGGCAAGGTGCTGACCTGGCGCTGGATCATTGACGCCCCGGCCATTCCGCTGTTCGCCAAGTACGGCAACTTCAAGGGTCACGTGGACCGCTGGCACTACTACCACTACCACGCCCCGAGCATCGCCATCATCGACTTCGGATCGGCCGACACCGGCACCGGCGCACCCGAGGGCCGTCGCGACAACGGCATGCAGATCTTCGCCTGCCATTTCATCACCCCGGTGGACCAGGACACCTGCATCGACCACTGGCTGCATGTGAAGAACTTCGAGGCCAGCGACGACATCAACGCCGCGCTGTCGGCCGACTTCAGGACGGCCTTTTCGGAGGACAAGGCCATCCTGGAAGCCATCCACCGCAACGAGCAGCGCATGCCCGGTCGACGCACCGTCAAGATCGCCATCGATGCATCGCCACGGCGCATGCGCCGCATGGTCGACGACATGAAGACCGCAGAGGCCAGCGCGACATGAGGACCCGCCCGCCTTTCCTGATCGGCTGCAACGGACGGGGCGTACAACCCTCCTCCCTCGCACATCCGGTCGGACTGCAGGAGCTTCCCATCCGCGAGCAGTTCCGCCTGGTCAGGGAAGCCGGCGTGTTCGACTATTTCGACCGTCTGCCCCTGCGCAGCAACCTGCACGAGTACGAACAGGCCATCGCCGAGTTCGACCTGCCAGTCCATACCTGCAGCTGGTTCTACCGGCTGGGCGACCCGGCCGACGAGGCCCAGCTGCAGGACAACCTGAAGCTCTGCCGCGAGGTGGGCGCCCAGGTTCACAACATCATGACCTTCACCCACCACGCGGACGGCCATGCACTGACCGACGACGAGGTGGTGGCGCACTACCTTCAGGTCTACGACGCCGGCATGTCGCTGGGCGTGATGCCCAGTTTCGAACTGCACGTCAACATGTGGACGGAAGACTTCCTCATGGTCGAACGGGTGGCGCGATCGGTGCAGTCACGCGGCATACCGTTCCACTTCACGCTGGACTACAGCCACGTCAATTTCAAGATGGGCAACCCCAGGGAGCTGGAGCGGTCCGGCGTTCGCGAAGCCGTCGAGCGCGGTGACGTGATCCTCGACCCGTTCGAGTCCGGCAACCTTTGCCAGCGCTGGCTGGACATGGGCATGGTCTGCTGGACCCAGCTGCGCACCGTCGCCCCCAGCCAGCCGCCCAACCTCTGGCACCGGCTGGACAGCACCGCGCCGGACGGCGAGCCACCGTTTCCCGCCACCGTGCCCGACGACGATGCGCAATATGCGCGCGGCATCCAGTACCCCATCGTCCGACCGGCGCCCGGTGAATGGCACTCGCCCTGGAGTGCCTGGCAGCTCGAACCCTCCAGGGAAGCCATTCGCCTGGCCTTGCGCTACCACATCACCCACCCGGACAGCCCATTGCGCTATATCACCACGGAGATGATCAACCTGCCCGACTACGGACTCGGCGCCCGCTACAACCTGCTGGAGCAGAACATCGAGGCGGCCCGGTTCATCCGGCGCGCCTGGGACGAGACAGTGGTACTGCACGAGGCTGGACTGCTGTCCGTGACCGCTGAAACGACACATCCCCCGGAACCAGCCTGACCATGGCCAACATCACCTTCATCGAATCCAATGGCACCGTGCACCGGTGCGACATTCCCACCGGCTGGAGCCTGATGAAAGGCGCGGTGAACCAGGGTGTTCCCGGCATCGTGGCCGAATGCGGCGGCGCCTGTGTGTGCGCCACCTGCCACATCCAGGTGGCGCCCGAATGGCGGGACCGTCTGCCGGCCATCGAGGCACTGGAACGCGACACGCTCGATTTCGCCCTCGATCCCGGCGAGGGCTCTCGCCTGGCCTGCCAGATCACGGTCCGACCCGAATTCGAAGGCCTGGTCGTGCACGTGCCGGCCGAGCAGGCCGGCTGATCGCCGTCAAGCCACCGGTAAACCACCGGCCATCCACCGGCAGAACGATCTCAGAAACCCAGGCGCTTGGCCGATGACAGCACCATGACCACGTCGGTCGTGGCCGTCGAGAACGGCGTTCCCGGGGCCAGGGCATCGGTGGCATCCTGAAAGCGGCGGCCGTTCACCAGTTCGCCGACGCCTGCGGCCACCTGGTGGAAGTGTCGGTGACGATCGACCAATTCCGAGAAACTGGCACGCGCCGCCAGGCGCTGGCCGTCGCCATGGAGCCACTTGCCCAGCGCGCAGCAGTCATCTCGTGACAGCGTCGCCACATCGACCGTCTCCCGGTTCTCGATCGCGTCGCGCAGCTTCACCTTCCACTGGCGGTGCGCGTCGATGAAGCTGTCGACATTGATGCCCTCGACCATGCTCGCCTGCCGTTCGCCGTGACCGGGCAGCCGGAACTCGTCAACCTGTGCCGCCATCCGCACCGCCGCCTGCCGCTGCGATGTGGCGGCTGCGGCCGTTTGCTCGACCAGGGCCGCGTTGGCCTGGGTGTTGCGATCCAGATCCTGGACCGCCTGCCCCACCTGACTGATGCCCATGCTCTGCTCGCGCGTTCCGTCGGCCACCTGCTGCAACAGTACGCGGACCTGGTCCGCATGCCGCACGATCTCCTTCATGGTCTCTCCGGCGCTGTGCACCACTCCCATGCCGCCCTCGACCTCCGTGACGCTGGTGCCAATGAGCGATTTGATCTCGCGTGCCGCCTCCGCGCTGCGCTGTGCCAGACTTCTGACCTCTCCCGCCACCACCGCGAACCCGCGCCCCTGCTCGCCGGCACGCGCGGCCTCGACCGCCGCATTGAGCGCCAGGATATTGGTCTGGAAAGCGATGCCGTCGATCACGCCGATGATGTCGTGGATCTTGCGCGAAGCCTGCTGAATCCGTTCCATGGTATGCACCACGTTGTGCATGACCTCGCCACCGCGCTGCGCCACCGAGGCATTGTCGACCGCGATGCCCGACGCCTGACGCGCCGATTCCGCCGTATGGGCCACCGACGAGCTCGTCTGCTCCAGCGCCGCCGACGACTCCTCCAGCGCGGCAGCCGCTGCCTCGGTCCGGGTCGACAGGTCCATCGTGCCGCTGGCAATCTCCACGCTGGCGTGCACCACCGTGTCGCTGGCCTCCTGCACCTGACGAACCGTCTGCCGCAAAGACTCCTGCATGTAGCCGATCTCTCGCATCAGGTCGCTGATCTCATCCCGGCCACGCGGATGAATGTCTTCGCGCAAATCGCCCATCGCCACCCGCATCAGCTGCCGTCGCAACGACTTGAAGCCGCCATGCATGGCGCGGTAGAACCCCATCGCCAGGAAGACAACCAGAACCAGGCTCAGGGCCACCACACCCAGGGCCACGCCCACATCCAGCATCAGCCGGCGCTCGCGTGAGGCCAGCAAGCCGTCCAGGCGATCCAGTCCGTCCGTGGCGGCATCAAAGGAGCGCGTCATGCTGGGGTCAGCCTGCTTCAAGGCAGCAACAGCAGCACGCGTGTCTGCCAACGCCGTTTTCTGGTGTGCGACAAACGCCAGATCTTCCCGCTCCGACGCCACCACAAGGCCCAGCAGCAGCAGTGTCGCCAATGCAGCGGGCAAGGTGACCAGTGCCATCTTCCCGGGGAACCGCATGCGCTGCATCAGACGTGCCGCGGGCCGCCAGATGCTCCAATTGACCCAACGCAAACCTGTACCGAACAAAGCCATCATCAGCTCCTGATTTCACTGTCGTTTGTAACGATATCGGAGCAATGTGCGCCAAACTTTAGGACGAGATAGTTAATGCGAATGCTTATCGGGTAGTCATAGGCAATGATGAGGGTGGCCCGCTGACAGAACGGACGCGCTACTCGCCTGCCCTGCCCGCTGCGCGCAGGCCTTCAAGTTCATAGGTCGGCACGTCGCATCGGTCGCTGAGCCAGAGACCGCCACCCATTTCGCGGAAATTCGGTTGCAGGCCGTCACGGATGAGCTGCGCCCGGTGGCGGAACAGACGGGGATCGGACAGCGTGTCGTCAATCACGTCGCGCTCGTAGTCTTCCCGCGTGGCGACTTCCAGGTAGAGCACACCCTGGCACAGAACGCCCAGATTTCGCAAAGCCAGCGCAAGATCCGGGGGGTTCAGGTAGCCCAGCACCCCCTGGCAGATGACCAGGTCGAAAGGGCTCTGGCTCCGGTAGTCGACCACGGACCCCTGTTCCCAGCCCATGCGCCCACACAGGTACGGACTGAGCTCCACGCCGCGATAACGGGCTTGCGGAAAGTTCGCGTACACGACATCGCGCCACAAGCCGATGCCACAGCCGACATCCAGCACCCGCCTGACTGGCACGCCCAGGTACTTCACATACGTACAGATGAAGTTGCCCAGGCGCTCAAAATGCTCCCGGTCCACCACGCGCGTTTTCGGGTTGAAATAGAAGCGCTCATAGTAGGCCTCGTCAAACCAATGCATGTCGGCCGATGGCATGGGGCTCCCTTCATGCGCGCGCCACTACAGCAAGGGCGTGGCGCCAAAACAAAAAGCCCGCCTTGCAGCGGGCTGGGTTATGAGGCTAAGAATTTGGCTGCGTATACACAGCGATTTGCCTTGGCCTCTGCCGTCGTCAATCGGGGGCATCTCCGCCAACACCCTTGGAAATCAACTACTTGCCTCTGATCATTATCACATGACACCGTGTGACGCCTTCCGAGACGCCGTGAGCTCGAGTCATGTCGTCTTGTCACACGTGAGCTCTGAACGCCCCCCCGCAACGTGCCGCGGCGTAAGTGACCGTTGGGCTTGTCTTGGCGCTGCCGTTATGGCCCATCGGGGTCGGGCATGGCCAGACGGCGCAGGGTGGTGGCGCAGCGGTCATCGATCAGCTCACTGATTTGTGTGATGACGGCGTGCTGGTGGCCTTGGCCGGCCAGCTGGGCCTGGGTCTGACGGGCCAGCTCGGGCAAGCGCTCGGCGGCACGCTTGAGGGCCTTTTTCACCTGTGCGGGCGACAACCCGGCTTCACTGGCGAACTGCGCCCAATGCCGGTGGTAGAGATCGGCAAAGCGGTACTTGCTGTCGATGTTCATGGCCATGCAGTTGGACAGCTCAGGGTAGGCGGCTGTACAGAGCGCGTCGTACAGAGGCGCGAGTACCGCGCCGCGCGGGGTGTAGAGCAGCGAGAAGTTCTTGGCGTGGGCGTCGTGGTTGCCGATGAGGGCGTTGAACAGCACGAAGTCCAGCAGCTTGATGAGCTGGGGGGGCGCTCGGGCGGGTAGCGCTGCGCACCAAGGAAAAGGCTTGCGCCAGGCCGGGACCACCCTCGTTCTGGTATTTCAGTTCGGGCGGCACGCCCAGGGCCTGGCAGAAGTCTTCCTGGTGCAGGCGCTGGGTGACGCCGGGCGAATCAGCAGCATTGGGCGGTTGGGTAGACAGGCGGTCATGGCGCTGCTCGAGCAGAAAGGGATCTCCCTGCACGCGGCGGATCTCGGTGCGTGCGACATCAAGCCCCATGGCCCGCGCGAGCGCCATGCAGAAGCCCTCGTTGTAGACGCTGCCCTCGATGCCCTGGATGGTGGGCTTGAGGATGTGGGTGCTTGGGGAACCGAACAGGGGCAGGCCGATGCGCTCGCCCTGCACCACCACAGGCAACTTGTCTTGCGCGCCAGCCAGGGATAGGCGCAGATCCCCGTCGCCCGCCAACATGGGTCGACGGGGCATGTCGGCCAGCAGCTTGAGCAGGTCCGCATCATCCAGCCAGCGCACGGCGTTCGGAGCTGCTACATCGGCAGGCACCTGCCCGGGCTCCAGCAGGGTGACAGCGCCCGCGCACTCACCGCCAATCCCATCCAGCAGGGCAAAGCCGTTCTGGCGGGAGGCGCCCTTCGGCCTGGGCGAGCATGCCGATGGGGGCTCCCGGATGGGAGCCCGTCAACCAGACGTCGAGTTGGCGGACCATGTCAGGCCCCCACGCCCGGCGTGGGCAAGCCATCGACCTGCAATTCGCCACCGAGGGCTTGCAACACGCGCAGCACGCTTTCGAGGCGGACGGTGGGTTTGCCGGCCTCCAACTCAACAATGAAGCACACCCCCACACCAGCCGCCAACGCCAGTTGAGGCTGGGTGAGCTTCAGTTGCTTGCGTGCAGCTCGTACGACCTGGCCAAGGGATTCCGGGGTTTGAATGCGGGACACCATGAAAATTTCCTGATCGGGTCATTAAGGTGCCCAACCCGCCCCTTGGCAAGAAAATTTCCTGAAAGGGAAATTCAATCGTCCTTGTGACGGGTGAAGACGCCAAATGTTCCTATCGG
Organism: Burkholderiaceae bacterium; assembly: GCA_041396505.1. Lineage (GTDB taxonomy): Bacteria > Pseudomonadota > Gammaproteobacteria > Burkholderiales > Burkholderiaceae_C > Hydrogenophaga. Next base: position 470,207 of record JAWKYL010000007.1, on the reverse strand, counting down.
GAAATTCATCGCAAATTGCCTGAGGGTGGACCGCCTGTATCTGGGTCAACAAAGCTCGGCACAGCCAATCGCCCAACAACAACAAAGCTTGGAGTTCCGGTCGTAAACAGCGACCCAAAAGCCTCGGTGTCTACGGCGGGCTAGAAATGGGCTACGGATGGGCTAAAAGTGAGCTACAAACAAAAAACCCGCCTTGCGGCGGGTTCTATGACAAGCTAAGTGCTTGATTTTGTTGGTTGCGGAGGCAAGATTTGAACTTGCGACCTTTGGGTTATGAGCCCAACGAGCTACCAGGCTGCTCCACTCCGCGTCAAGCCTTAAATTATATCACGCTTTTTCAGCGCCGTCAGCGGCCGGCGCTTCTTCAGCACGATCCACCAGTTCGACCAGGGCCATGGGGGCGTTGTCGCCCACGCGGAAGCCCATCTTCAGAATGCGGGTGTAGCCGCCCGGACGCGCCTTGAAGCGCGGGCCCAGTTCGTTGAACAGTTTCACGACCACATCGCGGTCGCGCAGGCGGTCAAACGCCAGGCGGCGGTTGGCGACGGTCGGCTCCTTGGCCAGGGTAATCATGGGTTCGACCACGCGGCGCAGCTCCTTGGCCTTGGGCAGGGTGGTCTTGATGACTTCGTGCGTGAGCAGCGAATTCATCATGTTGCGAAGCATCGCCTGGCGGTGCTCGCTGGTGCGGTTGAGTTTGCGCAGACCATGTCCGTGACGCATTTTCAGTTTCCTTTCAGTGTTTTGCCCCCAGCCGTATCAGGTACTGGGAGGGGTCGTCAGACGTATTGACGGGGAACAGATGAATCAGTGCTTGTCCAGGCCGGCGGGCGGCCAGTTTTCCAGCTTCATGCCCAGGGTCAGGCCACGCGAAGCCAGCACTTCCTTGATTTCGTTGAGCGACTTGCGACCCAGATTCGGGGTCTTGAGCAGCTCGTTCTCGGTGCGCTGGATCAGGTCACCGATGTAGTAGATGTTCTCGGCCTTGAGGCAGTTGGCCGAACGCACGGTAAGCTCGAGTTCATCGACCGGACGCAGCAGGATCGGGTCGAACTGGCGCTGCTGAGACTGGTTCGGCGTGTCGAAATTGACGGGATCCAGGTCGGCCAGCTGCGCGAAGACAACCAGTTGCTCCACCAGGATCTTGGCCGATGCGCGAACGGCTTCTTCAGGGCCGATCGAACCATTGGTCTCGATTTCCAGAACCAGCTTGTCCAGGTCGGTGCGCTGCTCGACGCGGGCGCTCTCCACGGTGTAGCTCACGCGCTTGACGGGCGAGAACGAGGCATCGAGGATGATGCGACCGATGGAGCGCGACTGCTCGTCGTTGCGGCGCAGCGTGCCGGGCACGTAGCCACGGCCTTTCTCGACCTTGATCTGCATGTCCAGCTTGGCGCCGGCAGACAGCGTGGCGATGGCATGTTCGGGGTTGACGATCTCGACATCGTGCGGCGTCTGGATGTCGGCGGCCGTGACCACACCTTCACCGTCCTTGCGCAGGCTCAGGGTGACTTCGTCGCGGTTGTGAAGCTTGAACACCACACCCTTGAGGTTCAGCAGCAGGTTGACCACGTCTTCCTGCACGCCGTCGATCGAGGAGTACTCGTGCACCACACCGGCAATCGTGACCTCGGTCGGTGCATGGCCAACCATGGAGGACAGCAGAACGCGCCGCAGCGCGTTGCCCAGGGTGTGACCATAGCCACGCTCGAAAGGCTCGAGCGTGACCTTGGCTCGATGAGCCGAGACTTGCTCGACATTGATGGTCTTGGGCTTCAGCAGATTGTTCAGCATTCAAACTTCCTTCAGTTCCCTCGGCTCGTTACACCGATAAGGCAGACGGAGCATGGCCCGGCACCGGCCGCGCAGGCCTGTGCCGGGAACGAAATTAACGCGAGTAAAGTTCGACGATCAGCGATTCGTTGATGTCGGAGCCGAATTCGTCGCGGTCCGGGGTCTTCTTGAAGACGCCCTCGGCCTTGTCGGCCGCCACTTCGACCCAGCCCGGGAAGCCGATCTGCTTGGCCAGTTCCAGCGCCTCGATGACGCGGGCCTGCTTCTTCGACTTCTCGCGCACGGCGATGACGTCACCGGCCTTGACCGAGAAGGAAGGAATGTTCACCGACTGGCCGTTGACCGTGATGGCTTTGTGGGAAACCATCTGGCGCGCTTCGGCGCGGGTCGAGGCGAAGCCCATGCGGAACACGACGTTGTCCAGGCGTGCTTCGAGCAGGAACAGCAGGTTGGCACCGGTGTTGCCACGACGGCGGTCGGCTTCGGCAAAGTAGCGACGGAACTGGCGCTCGAGAACGCCGTAGGTGCGCTTGACCTTCTGCTTCTCACGCAGCTGCAGACCGAAGTCGGACGTGCGCTGGCCGGAGGTGCGGCCGTGCTGGCCGGGCTTGGAATCGAATTTGGCCTTGTCGCTGATCGAGCGGCGTGCGCTCTTGAGCAGGAGGTCGGCGCCTTCACGACGGGAGAGTTTGGCCTTGGGGCCGAGGTAACGTGCCACGTTGGTTTCCTTGAAGTTACTGCCGCAACCAGCACCGGCAGGGTGCATTGCGGGAGCCGGCCCGCAGATGGGCTGGCGGTGGGCTTAAAACACGCAATGCCACCGCAGCAAGCCGCGGTGGCAACAGCAAAAAGCTTTTGATTATACCGCGAAACGCGGCATACGCATCAGATGCGGCGACGCTTCTGCGGACGGCATCCGTTGTGGGGCACCGGGGTCACATCCGAAATGGAGGTGATGCGGATACCCAGGGCGCCGAGCGCGCGAACAGACGACTCGCGGCCAGGACCGGGGCCCTTGATCTCGACGTCGAGGTTCTTGATGCCTTGCTCGATGGCAGCACGACCAGCGACCTCGGAGGCCACCTGGGCTGCAAAGGGCGTGCTCTTGCGCGAACCCTTGAAACCCTGGCCACCGGAGGACGCCCACGACAGGGCATTGCCTTGGCGATCAGTGATCGTGATGATGGTGTTGTTGAACGACGCGTGCACGTGGGCAATGCCATCCGCAATGTTCTTGCGAACCTTCTTGCGAACGCGGGCGGCGGCGCTGGACTGTTGCTTGGCCATGGACTTCCTTCTATCCGATTATTTCTTCAGCGACTGTGCGGCCTTGCGCGGACCTTTGCGGGTACGTGCGTTGGTCTTGGTGCGCTGACCACGCATCGGCAGACCGCGACGATGGCGGAAGCCGCGGTAGCAGCCGATGTCCATCAGGCGCTTGATGTTCATCGTGGTCTCGCGGCGCAGGTCACCCTCGATGGTGAATGCGCCGACCTGGTCGCGCACTTTCTCGAGCTCCGCGTCGCTCAGGTCCTTGATCTTCTTGCTGTAGTCGATGCCACAGGCTTCGCAAATCTTGCGAGCGCGGGTGCGACCGATACCGAAGATGGCCGTCAGACCGATCTCGGCGTGTTTGTGCGGCGGAATGTTGATGCCTGCAATACGAGCCATGTTTTACCTCTGAACCTGTCGATCAGCCTTGACGCTGCTTGTGGCGCGGATCGGTGCAGATGACCCGCACGATGCCGTGACGCTTGATGATTTTACAGTTACGGCACATTTTCTTGACCGAAGCCGAAACTCTCATAGTTTTCTCCTAAGTATTCCGATAACTCTCAAACACCGTCTTCTTCACTTCGACCGGAACACGATTCGTGCCCGGCTCAGGTCGTAGGGTGTGAGCTCGACCTTGACCTTGTCGCCCGGCAGGATCCGGATGTAGTGCATCCGCATCTTGCCGGAAATGTGTCCCAGGACCACATGCCCGTTTTCGAGCTTGACCCTGAATGTTGCGTTGGGCAGGTTTTCTATGACCTCGCCCTGCATCTCGATCACATCATCCTTGGCCATGATTGAACTCAGCTGCCGGGTGAAGTCTTGAAGTTGGCTTTCTTGAGCAGCGATTCGTATTGCTGCGACATCAGATAGTTCTGCACCTGGGTCATGAAATCCATCGTGACCACCACAATGATCAGCAATGAAGTTCCACCGAAGTAGAACGGCACGTTGTACCGCAGGATCAGGAACTCGGGCAGCAGACAGACCGCGGTGATGTAAATGGCACCGGCCATGGTCAGGCGCAACAGGATCTTGTCGATGTAGCGCGCCGTCTGGTCGCCCGGCCGGATGCCGGGAATGAATGCACCACTCTTCTTCAGGTTGTCTGCCGTTTCCCGGCTGTTGAAGACCAGGGCTGTGTAGAAGAAGCAGAAGAAGATGATGGCAGCCGCATAGAGCGAGACGTAGATCGGCTGTCCAGGGGACAGTGCCGAAGCCAGGTCACGCAGCCAGCGGGTGGATTCACCCGTGCTGATCCAGCTCACGAGGGTGGTCGGCAGCAGGATGATGCTGGAGGCGAAGATGGGCGGAATGACCCCGGCCATGTTCAGCTTCAGCGGCAGGTGCGAGGACTGGCCTCCATACACCTTGTTGCCCACCTGCCGGCGCGCGTAGTTCACCAGGATCTTGCGATGGCCGCGCTCGACGAAGACCACGAAGTAGGTCACCAGCACCACCAGGGCAATGATCAGCAAGGCCACCAGGATGTTCATGGCACCTGTGCGCACCAGCTCCAGCGTACCGCCGATCGCATTGGGCAGACCGGCCACGATGCTGGAGAAGATGATCAGGGAAATGCCATTGCCCAGTCCGCGCTCGGTGATCTGCTCGCCCAGCCACATCAGGAACATGGTGCCCGCCACCAGACTCACCACGGCCGTCACGCGGAAGGCCAGACCCGGTTCGATGACCAGGCCTTGCGATCCTTCCAGACCGATGGCAATGGCCAGCGCCTGGAAGACAGCCAGCACCACCGTGCCGTAGCGGGTGTACTGCGTGATCTTGCGTCGCCCGGCCTCGCCTTCCTTCTTGAGCTGCTCGAACGTGGGAATCACGTACGAAGCCAGCTGCATGATGATGGAAGCCGAGATGTAGGGCATGATGCCCAGGGTGAACACCGCGAAGCGCGAGAGCGAACCGCCGGAGAACATGTTCAGCAGACCGAGCATGCCCCCCTTCTGATCGTTCATCATCCGGGCCAGGAACTCGGGATCGATGCCTGGCACGGGGATGTGCGCCCCGATGCGATAGACCACCAGAGCCAGCAACAGGAACACCAGCCGGCGACGGAGGTCGCCGAACTTGCCTGTCTTGGCCAGGGTAGAAGCTGCGGTTGCCACGAAGCCGTCTTTCCGTCTGTGGACCGGCCGATCAGGCCAGCGAACCGCCTGCAGCCTCGATGGCCAGCTTGGCGCCTGCGGTGGCGGTGATGCCCTTGAGCGTCACGGCGCGCGAGACTTCACCGGTCTTGATGACCTTCACGCGCTTGGCCAGCTGCGGCACAAGGCCGGCCTGCTTCAGCACGAGCACGTCGACTTCGGCAGCCTGCAGACCATTGAGGTCGGCCAGCGTGATCTCGGCGTTGAACTGCAGGCGGGCCGACTTGAAGCCACGCTTGGGCAGGCGACGCTGCATCGGCATCTGACCGCCTTCGAAGCCCACCTTGTGGTAGCCACCGGCACGGGATTTCTGGCCTTTGTGGCCGCGACCGGCGGTCTTGCCAAGGCCGGAGCCGATGCCGCGACCGACGCGACGCTTGGCGTGCTTGGCACCTGCACCGGGTTGAATGGTGTTGAGTTCCATGTCTGTTCGTCCCTGCTTAGAGAACTTTGACCAGGTAGGCGACCTTGTCGATCATGCCGCGCACGGCGGGCGTGTCCTGAAGTTCGCTGACGCTGTTGAGCTTGCGCAGACCCAGGCCGCGCACGGTGTCGCGGTGGGCTTGCTTGGTACCGATGGTGCTACGCACCAGCTGGACCTTGATGGTGTTCTGCGTGGTCATGGTCGCTCCCTTCAGCCCAGGATCTCTTCGACCGACTTGCCGCGCTTGGCAGCCACGTCGGCGGGCGTGGTCGAGTTCTTCAGTGCGTCCAGCGTGGCGCGCACCAGGTTGTAGGGGTTGCTCGAGCCATGGCTCTTGGCCACGACGTCGGTGATGCCCAGCACTTCGCAGACGGCACGCATCGGGCCGCCGGCGATGATGCCGGTACCCTTGGCGGCCGGCAGCATCATGACGTTGGAGGCGCCGTGTTCGCCATGCACTTCGTGGTGCAGGGAACCGCTCTTGAGCGACACCTTGATCATGTTGCGGCGCGCCTGCTCCATGGCCTTCTGGACAGCCACGGGCACTTCGCGGGCCTTGCCCTTGCCCATGCCGACGCGGCCATCGCCGTCACCGACCACGGTCAGGGCGGCGAAACCGAGAATGCGACCACCCTTGACCACCTTGGTCACGCGGTTGATCGCGATCATCTTCTCGCGCAGGCCGTCGTCGTTGCCTTCGTTCTTCACGTTTGCCTGAAATTTAGCCATTTTGTGTATCCCGTCTGATCAGAACTGCAGGCCGGCTTCGCGGGCCGCGTCTGCCAGGGCCTTGACGCGGCCATGGTAGGCAAAACCCGAGCGGTCGAAGGCCACCTTCTCGATACCAGCGGCCTTGGCCTTCTCGGCAATGCGCTTGCCGATCAGGGCAGCGGCTGCGGTGTTGCCACCTTTGCCGGCACCACCGAGCTGGGCGCGCACTTCGGCCTCGGCCGTGGATGCGCTGGCCAGCACGCGAGCGCCGTCGTCGGAGATGACGCTGGCGTAGATGTGCAGGTTGGTGCGGTTCACGGTCAGGCGCACGGCACCCTGTTGCGCAATGCGGATGCGCGTCTGGCGGGCCCGACGGAGACGTTGCTCTTTCTTCGTCATCATGATCCTGATCCTTACTTCTTCTTGGTTTCCTTGATCACGACCTTCTCATCCGCATAGCGGATGCCCTTGCCTTTGTAGGGCTCAGGGGGGCGCACAGCGCGCACCTCGGAAGCGATCTGGCCCACACGCTGGCGGTCGGCACCCTTGATGACGATTTCCGTCGGGGTGGGTGTTTCCACCTTGATGCCGGCAGGCATCTCGATGTCGACCGGGTGGGAGAAGCCCACGCTCAGGTTGAGCTTGGTACCCTGGGCCTGGGCCTTGTAGCCCACGCCGATCAGGTTGAGTTTCTTCTCGAAACCCTTGCTCACACCGACGACCATGTTGTTCACCAGCTGGCGCATGGTGCCGCTCATGGCATTGGCTTCGCGGGACTCGTCGACAGGGCTGAACGACAGCGTGCCGCCGTTGTTCTCGACCTTGACCAGTGCGTTCTGGTTCAGCGCCATGGCTCCCAGGGCGCCCTTGACGTTGATGATGCCGTCATTGACGGCCACCTCCACCCCAGCAGGGATGGAGACAGGCAGTTTTCCGATACGTGACATGTTCAGTCGCTCCTTGATGCCCGCATCAGGCCACGAAACACAGGACTTCGCCGCCGACACCGGTGGCGCGCGCCTTGCGGTCGGTCATCACGCCACGGGGCGTGGTGACGATGGCCACGCCCAGGCCGTTCTGGACCTGGGGGATGTCGTTGCGACCACGGTAGACGCGCAGGCCAGGACGGCTGACGCGCTCGATGCGCTCGATGACCGGACGACCGGCGTAGTACTTGAGGGCGATTTCCAGCTCGGACTTGCCGTTGGCGTTCTTGACCTGGAATCCGTCGATGTAGCCCTCGTCCTTCAGGACCTGGGCGATAGCGGCCTTGACCTTGGAAGCCGGCATCGAAACGCTGGCCTTCTCGACCATCTGTGCGTTGCGGATGCGGGTCAACATGTCGGCGATAGGATCACTCATGCTCATGTGGGGTTCTCCTAGGGCTTACCAGCTGGCTTTGGTGACGCCGGGGATCTCGCCGGCCATGGCCATTTCGCGCACCTTGGCACGCGCCAGACCGAACTGGTTGAAGGTGCCACGCGGGCGACCGGTGATCTCGCAGCGGTTGCGCTGGCGGGTCGGGTTGGCGTTGCGGGGCAGCTTCTGGAGAGCCAGACGTGCCACGTCGCGCTCTTCGTCGCTGCGCTTGGCGTCGTTGGCGGTTGCCTTCAGCTCGTTGTATTTCTTGGCGAACTTGGCGGCGAGCTTTTCGCGCTTGAGTTCACGCTGGAGTAGTGCTTGTTTAGCCACACGCCACCTCAGTTCTTGAACGGGAAACGGAAACCAGCCAGAAGAGCCTTGCACTCTTCATCGTTCTTGGCGGTCGTCGTGATGCTGATGTTGAGGCCACGCAGGGCATCGACCTTGTCGTACTCGATCTCGGGAAAGATGATCTGTTCCTTGACGCCGATGTTGTAGTTGCCACGGCCATCGAAGGACTTGCCCGAAATACCACGGAAGTCACGCACACGAGGCAGCGCCACGGTGACGAAACGGTCCAGGAATTCGTACATGCGGGCGCCACGCAGGGTGACCATGCAGCCGATGGGCTGCTGCTCGCGGATCTTGAATCCGGCGATGGCCTTGCGCGACTTGGTCGTCACAGGCTTCTGGCCTGCGATCTTGGTCAGGTCGCCAACAGCGTTTTCCAGCACCTTCTTGTCGGCAACTGCCTCGCCCACACCCATGTTCAGGGTGATCTTGGTGATGCGGGGCACCTCCATGGAGGACTTGTAGCCGAACTTCTGGGTCAGCTCGGGCGCAACTTTGTCGCGGTAGATTTCTTGAAAGCGTGCCATGCTCATGCCACCTTGATTTCTTCGCCGCTGGACTTGTAGACGCGCACTTTCTTGCCGTCAGCCAGCTGCTTGATGCCCACACGGTCCGCCTTGCCGGTGGCCGCATTGAAAATGGCCACGTTCGACTGGTGGATGGACATGGTCTTGTCGACGATGCCGCCGGTCACACCCTTCATGGGGTTGGGCTTGGCATGCTTCTTGGCCACATTCACGCCCTCGACCACCAGACGGCTCTCGTCGGCGCGCTGCAGCACCTTGCCACGCTTGCCCTTGTCGCGGCCAGCGATCACGATGACTTCATCGCCACTACGAATCTTGTTCATGATGAATCCTCAGAGAACCTCGGGGGCCAGGGACACGATCTTCATGAACTTCTCGGTACGCAGCTCGCGCGTGACCGGGCCGAAGATGCGGGTGCCGATAGGCTCCAGCTTGGAGTTGAGCAGCACGGCGGCATTGCCGTCGAACTTGATGAGAGCGCCATCAGGACGACGGATGCCCTTGGCAGTGCGCACGACGACGGCACTGTAGACCTCGCCCTTCTTGACGCGACCGCGGGGCGCAGCTTCCTTGATGGAGACTTTGATGATGTCGCCCACACTGGCGTAACGGCGCTTGGAACCACCCAGCACCTTGATGCACATCACGGACTTGGCGCCCGTGTTGTCAGCAACATCGAGTCGAGATTGCGTTTGGATCATATGAATTTAGTCCCAACTTGAATCTGCCCCGCCACCATGGCCAGGCACGATCAGTCTTGGGCCCGTCGTTGCACACCTGAATGCACTCCCGGCTTGCCGCCAGGGCTTTCAGGCCCGCTTCGGTGGGCAGATATCTTCGCCTTTTGACAGCGAAGCCCGCTATTTTTACGCAGGCGTCAGAAAAAGTCAAGCCCTGCTGAAGGCCGACGACGGGAGGTAGTGCCGGCACAGGTCGAGAAACGCTTCCAGCCCGGGCGACGGCGCGCCCTCCTCCTGCAGGATGCGCGCCACCGACGGCGCCATGTCGGCTGCCTGCCGGGCATCGAGGAAGAGCGCCCGCCAGCGGCGAGCCAGGACGTCCTCGACCGTACAGGCGTATTCGCTTCGGACCGCGTAACGGACCATGGCCTCGGTCAGCCCCATGCCCAGCTCTCTGTCGGCACCCGGGCAGGCCAGCACGTCGGCGGCGGCCGTACCGTACAGGTGCAGGCCCGGCGGCTCGTACAGGGGAACCGGCACGGCTGTCCCGTCGGGCGCTCCATACAGGCGATGCCGGGCCGTTCGACCGCCCGCCCGCCTGAGCAGGAGGCCGGATGCCATGCAGCGGTCGAGCACGTCCTCGGCCATGGCCCTGTAGGTGGTCCATTTGCCCCCGGTGACGGTCACGAGACCGTTGGGGTCCACGACAATGGTGTGCTCACGGGAAATGGATTTCGTGGCCCCGCCCTGCTGCTCGGCAGGCGCCACCAGCGGACGCAGCCCGACCCAGACACTACGAACGTCGCCGGGCTGCACCGGGCGCTGCAGGACATTGGCCGCCTCGTCCAGGATAAACCGCAATTCGTCCGCGAAGGGCTCCGGCTCCCGGGGAAGGTCCTGGCGGGGCGTGTCGGTGGTGCCCAGGATGAGCTTGCCCAGCCAGGGCACGGCAAACAGGACCCGACCGTCGCGGGTCTTGGGCACCAGCAATGCATGGCGCCCCGGCAGGAAGGACTGGTCGACGACCACGTGAACGCCCTGGCTGGGGCTGACCATCTGCGAGGGAGCCTGTCCGGGCAAAGCCGCCTGGCGGCGCAGCGCATCCACCCAGACGCCGGTGGCATTGACAACGCACCCGGCAGTCACTTCGATCTGCTCGCCCGTAAAGTGGTCACTGACTTTCAATGAAAACCTCGGAGATGCGGCCTGATCGTCCGGGAGGGCATGAACCGACGCCACCTTGAGGTGGTTGAACACACGGGCACCGGCTGCTTCGGCGCTGCGTGCCAGCGCCAGGGCCAGACGGGCATCGTCAAACTGCCCGTCCCAGTACAGGACGCCACCCTTGAGTTCCCGGTCACAGACGCCGGGCAAGGCCCGCAGGGTGGCCTGCCGGTCCAGGAATTCGGTCGACCCGAGTCCCGCCTGGCCGGCCATCAGGTCATACAGCTTGAGGCCGATGCCATAGAAAGGGGTCTGCCACCACGCATAGGACGGCATGACGAAGGGCAATGGCTGGGCCAGATGGGGGGCGACGCTCAGGACCGTCGAACGTTCGGCCAGCGCTTCGCGCACCAGGGCCACATTGCCTTGCGCCAGGTAGCGCACACCGCCGTGCAGCAGCTTGGTCGAACGCGAGGACGTGCCGCCCGCAAAGTCGTGCGAGTCAAACAGTGCAACGGAGAAACCGCGCAGCGCGGCATCCAGGGCCACACCCAGGCCGGATGCGCCTCCGCCGACGACCACCAGGTCAAAGGAGGCCTGGGCCAGGGATTGGAGCAGTTCTGCGCGTTTCATGAAGGGGAAGGAAGACCGCACACGCCCGAAGGCGCGCACGGAAGTTGGGAATCGGTCGTTCAGATGCGCATCAGCGCACCTTGCCGGCCTTCCAGGCGTCCAGCAGGGCCTGGTAGTTGATGGTCTCGCCCTTCGGCTTCTCGTTGGCCAGCTTCTTCCAGGGGGCTGCCTTGTCGGAAAGCCACTTGTCGGCGCTGGTGCGCTTGTTCAGCTTGGGCGGGCAGTTGGCCATGCCGGCCCGCTCCAGGCGAGCCATCACGTCGTCCATCTCCTTGGCCAGGTTGTCCATGGCGGACTGCGGGGTCTTCTCGCCCGTGACGGCCTGTGCCACGTTTTTCCACCACAACTGGGCCAGCTTGGGGTAGTCGGGGACGTTGGTGCCGGTGGGCGACCAGGCCACACGGGCCGGGCTGCGGTAGAACTCCACCAGACCGCCGAGCTTGGGCGCCATGTCCGTCATGGCCTTGCTCTGGATGTCGGACTCACGAATGGGTGTCAGGCCGACCAGGGTCTTCTTCAGGCTGGTGGTCTTGGCGGTGACGAACTGGGCATAGAGCCAGGCGGCAGCGGTCTTGTTGGCGTCGTGGTCCTTGAAGAAGGTCCAGCTGCCCACGTCCTGGTAGCCGTTCTGCATCCCCTGCTTCCAGTACGGACCGTTGGGGCCGGGGGCCATGCGCCACTTGGGCGTGCCGTCCGCATTGACCACCGGCAGGCCCGGCTTGGTCATGTCGGCCGTGAAGGCGGTGTACCAGAAGATCTGCTGGGCGATCTGGCCCTGGGCGGGCACCGGACCGGCCTCGCCGAAGGTCATGCCGGTCGCCTCCTTGGGCGCGTACTTCTTCATCCAGTCGACGTACTTGGTCAGCGCATAGACAGCTGCCGGCGAGTTGGTGGCACCACCGCGCTCGACTGCGGCACCCACCGGGGTGCACTTGTCGTCGGCCACGCGGATGCCCCACTCGTCAATGGGCAGGCCATTGGGTGCGCCAATGTCCGCCGTGCCGGCCATGGACAGCCAGGCATCGGTGAAGCGCCAGCCGAGCGACGGGTCTTTCTTGCCGTAGTCCATGTGCCCGTAGATGGCCTTGCCGTCGACGGTCTTGACGTCGTTGGTGAAGAACTCGGCAATGTCCTCGTAGGCGGACCAGTTCAGCGGCACGCCCAGGTCATAGCCATACTTGGCCTTGAACTTGTCCTTGATGTCCTTGCGCTCGAACAGGTCGGCACGGAACCAGTAGAGGTTGGCGAACTGCTGGTCGGGCAACTGATAGAGCTTGCCATCGGGCGCGGTGGTGAACTTGGTCCCGATGAAGTCCTTCAGGTCGATGCCCGGGTTGGTGTAATCCTTGCCTGCCCCGACCATGTAGTCGGTGAGGTTGAGCACCTTGCCGTAGCGGTAATGGGTGCCGATCAGATCGGAGTCGGAGATCCAGCCGTCGTAGATGGAGCGGCCCGACTGCATGGAGGTCTGCAGCTTCTCGACCACGTCGCCTTCCTGGATCAGGTCGTGCTTGACGGTGATGCCGGTGATCTCGGTGAAGGCCTTGGCCAGTGTCTTGGCCTCATACTCGTGGGTCGTGATGGTTTCGGACACCACCGAGATCCCCTTGACGCCCTTGGCCTGGAGCTTTTTCGCTGCGTCGATGAACCATTTCATCTCGGCCATCTGCTGGTCCTTGGCTAAAGTGGACGGCTGGAATTCGCTGTCGACCCAGCGCTTGGCCGCAGCTTCATCGGCCCAGGCCGCCTGCGCGCCCAGGGCGCAAAGTGCGGCCAGCGCGAGGGCGTTGTAACGCAATTTCATCGATGTCTCCTTCTCTCAGGGTTGAAGTGGGCGCTGCCCCTCAGATTTGTGGGTGACCACGGCCCCGGGGCAGCGCCGGGCCGTTTTCCCTGCAGTGAACGATCAGCCTTTGCGCATGACCAGCGCCAGCGCCAGCATGGAAGCCACGAAGCTGATCCACACGCTGGGTTCTTCCTCCAGCGTCAGCACTTCGGCCAGCCAGCCGGCACCGCCGACAAAGACCAGGTTGACGTAGGCGGCCGCGAGCAGGCCGATGAACAGGCGGTCACCACGGGTGGTGGCCATGGGAAGGAAGCCCTTGCGCAGCGTGGTGGGCGACCGGATCTCCCAGACGGTCATGCCGATCAGCATCAGCACGATGCAGGTGAAGAAAACGGCCACCGGCGTGGTCCAAGCCATCCAATCGAACATCACACCCTCCCCATGGCGAAGCCCTTGGCGATGTAGTGCCGGACGAACCAGATCACGATCGCTCCCGGCACGATGGTCAGCACACCTGCCGCGGCCAGCGTGGCCCAGTCCATGCCGCTGGCGCTGACGGTGCGCGTCATGGTGGCCACGATGGGCTTGGCATTGACGCTGGTGAGCGTGCGGGCCATCAGCAGCTCCACCCAGCTGAACATGAAGCAGAAGAAGGCGGCCACGCCCACGCCCGCCTTGATGAGCGGCAGGAAGATGGTCAGGAAGAAGCGCGGGAACGAGTAGCCGTCGATGTAGGCGGTCTCGTCGATCTCGCGCGGAATGCCCGACATGAAGCCTTCCAGAATCCACACCGCCAGTGGCACGTTGAACAGCAGGTGGGCCAGCGCCACCGCGATGTGCGTGTCCATCAGCCCCACGGTCGTGTAGAGCTGGAAGAAAGGCAGCAGGAACACGGCCGGTGGCGTCATCCGGTTGGTCAGCAGCCAGAAGAAGACGTGCTTGTCGCCCAGGAAGCTGTAGCGGCTGAAGGCATAGGCCGCAGGCAGCGCAACGGTGATGGAGATCACCGTGTTGATGGCCACGTAGATCAGGCTGTTGATGTAGCCCGAGTACCAGCTCTCGTCGGTGAATATGGTCTTGTAGTTGTCCCAGGTGAAGGCCTGGGGCCAGAGGCTGAAGGACGAGAGGATTTCCTCGTTGGTCTTGAAGCTCATGTTGACCATCCAGTAGATGGGCAGCAGGGCAAAGACGAGATAGGCGACCAGGAACAGCGATCGCTTCTGGAAACGGCGCTCAGTCATGCGAGCCCTCCTTCTCGGCCTGGCCGAGGCTTTGCATCCAGTTGTAGAGCACGAAGCAGAACAGCAGGATGATGAGGAAATAGATCAGGGAGAATGCGGCTGCCGGTCCCAGGTCGAACTGGCCGACCGCCTTTTGCGTCAGGTACTGGCTCAGGAAGGTGGTGGCATTGCCCGGACCGCCGCCGGTGAGCACAAAGGGTTCGGTGTAGATCATGAACGAGTCCATGAAGCGCAACAGCACGGCGATCATCAGCACGCCGCGCATCTTGGGCAGCTGGATGTAGCGGAACACGGCGAGCTTGCTGGCGCCGTCGATACGCGCGGCCTGGTAATAGGCATCGGGGATGCTGCGCAGGCCCGCGTAGGCCAGCAGCGCGACCAGGGGTGTCCAGTGCCATACATCCATGAGCAGCACGGTCAGCCAGGCCTGGGTGGCGTCGCCGGTATAGCTGTACTCGATGCCCAGGCGCTCCAGGCTGTAGCCCATCAGGCCGATGTCGGCACGGCCGAAGATCTGCCAGATGGTGCCCACCACGTTCCAGGGAATGAGCAGCGACAACGCCACAATGACCAGGGTGGCGGAGGCCTTCCAGCCCTGCGCCGGCATGGCCAGGGCCAGGGCAATGCCCAACGGTATCTCGACCAGCAGCACCGCCAGCGAGAACTTCATCTGATTCCACAGGGCGGCATGCAGGTCTTCGTCGCGCATGACGGCGGCAAACCATTCGGTGCCGACGAAGACCCGGCGTTCGGGGCTGATGATGTCCTGCACCGAGTAGTTCACCACGGTCATCAGCGGCAGGATCGCCGAGAAGGCCACGCAGATGAACACGGGCAGGATCAGGAACCAGGCTTTCTGGTTGACGGGTTTGGTGGTGGCGCTCATGCGACGAGCTCCTCGTTGCGGTAGAAGCAGGTGTGCTCGTCGATCACGCGCAGGCCGACGCAGTCTCCTACGGCCGGGGCCTGGCCATCGATGGCCAGTCGCGCCTTGGCGTGGGCACTGCCCAGGTCCAGCGTGACCAGGAAGTAGGTGCCGATGTCCTGTACCTTCGTGACCGTTGCCGGCAGGCTGTCGGCCTCCGACGGTGCCACCAGCGCCAGGTACTCCGGCCGGATCCCCAGCCGCAGAAGGCCGTCGGGCAGGGCACGGGGCAGGGCGAGCGACTGGTCGGCGACCCGCAACTGCCCGCCGCGGACTTCGGCATCCAGGAAGTTCATGCCTGGCGATCCGATGAAATGGCCCACAAAGGTGTGCGCCGGTCGCTCGAACAGGGCATCCGGTGCACCCAGCTGCACCACCTTGCCGCGCGTCATCACCACCACCTGGTCGGCAAAGGTCAGGGCTTCGACCTGATCGTGCGTCACATAGATGAGCGTGAGCTTGAGTTCGTGATGGATCTGCTTGAGCTTGCGGCGCAACTGCCACTTCAGATGCGGGTCGATCACGGTCAGTGGTTCGTCGAACAGCACGGCCGAGACGTCGGGCCGCACCAGGCCGCGGCCAAGCGAAATCTTCTGCTTCTGGTCGGCGGACAGACCAGCCGCCCGCATGTCGAGCTGATGGCTCATCTCGAGCATCTCGGCAATCTGACCGACCCGCTGCCTGATCTGGTCGGCTGGCACCTTGCGGTTCTTCAGCGGAAAGGCCAGGTTCTCGGCCACGGTCATGGTGTCGTAGATGACCGGGAACTGGAACACCTGGGCAATGTTGCGAGCCTGGGGCGTGGCCCGCGTGACATCCTGTCCGTCAAATCGGACACTGCCGTGCGAAGGCACCAGCAGCCCCGACATGATGTTGAGCATGGTGGTCTTGCCGCAGCCCGAAGGTCCGAGCAGCGCGTAGGCACCACCGTCCTCGAAGGACATCTTCAGGGGCAGCAGCGCGTAGTCGCTGTCTTGCCGGGGGTCAGGCCGGTAGGAGTGGGCCAGGTCGAGATCGATGCGGCTCATGCCTTCACCTCCTGGCGATGCGGGGCCAGCAGCAGATCGCCCGTTTCGCTGAACACGTGGACCTGGGCGGGATCGACGTGCAGGGTGATGTGCTCACCCAGACGGAACTCATGGACACCGGTGAGCTGCGCCACCAGATCGCCCTGCGCGGTCTTCACGTGCACGAACGTGTCGGAACCGGAAATCTCCGCCAGTTCGACCTCGCCGGCCATGTCGACATCGCCCGGTCGGGCAGCCTCCCGCATGGCACTGGCACGGATGCCCACGGTGAGTGTCCGGGCGGTGGCCTCGGGCAAGGCCAGCGGCAAGGTCACGCCGCCGGTGAGGCGGATGCCGCCATCACCGCGCACGGCATCGACCAGGTTCATGGGCGGATCGCTGAAGGCCCGGGCCACACGCACCGAGCGGGGTCGATGGAACACCTCGGCGGTGGGGCCGTACTGCAGCAGCTCGCCCGCATCCATGACGGCGGTGTAGCCACCGAGCAGCAAGGCCTCCGCCGGCTCGGTGGTGGCATAGATGACGGTGGCCCCACCGGTGGCAAACAGGGCGCTGAGCTCTTCGCGCAGTTCCTCGCGCAGCTTGTAGTCCAGGTTCACCAGGGGTTCATCAAGCAGCATCAGGGGTGCGTTCTTTGCCAGCGCGCGTGCCAGCGCCACGCGCTGTTGCTGGCCGCCCGACAGCTCGGCCGGCAGCCGCTTCAGGAACACATCGATATGCAGGCGCGAGGCCAGTTCGTTGACTCGCTGGTCGATCTCCGATTTCGGTCGTCCCCCCAGCTTCAGTGGCGAGGCAATGTTGTCGTAGACGGTCATCGACGGGTAGTTGATGAACTGCTGGTAGACCATGGCGACATTGCGTTCGCGCACGGGTATGCCCGTCACGTCGTGCCCGTCGACCAGAACACGTCCCTGGGTGGGGACATCCAGACCGGCCATCAGGCGCATGAGACTGGTCTTGCCAGCCTGGGTCGCACCCAGCAGCACCGTGACGGCGCCGGGGGTGGGAGAAAGGCTCATGGGATAGAGGTGAACCGATGGCCCCACCGTCTTGCCCACCTGCTCCAGAGTCAGCTGCATTCGTTTTCCAGGGAGTGGCGCGTAGCCGTTGCTATTTCGTTCGTTTGAGTGATTTTATTGTTCGTTTATGTTCGTTTTTATTCGGTATTTACCCTTACTCTCCATTTGTCGTTTTCCGTTATGTTCGGGTGACCGAGATTCCGAACCTCCCCACGCATGAACCTGGCTCCCAGACACACGGAAATGCTCGACCTGGTGCGCGCGCAGGGTCCCCAGAGCATCGAAGCCCTGGCCGAACGATTCGGCGTCACGCTGCAGACCGTGCGCCGGGACGTTCAGCGACTGGCCGAGGCCGGCCTGCTGTCCCGCTTTCATGGGGGCGTGCGCCTGCCCGGGTCGACGACGGAGAACATCGCCTACCGGCAACGGCAGGCCATGCAGTCCGACGCCAAGAACGGCATTGCGCGCGCCATTGCCCGCCGCGTGCCCAATGGCTGTTCGCTGATCCTGAACATCGGGACCACCGTGGAATCGGTGGCCCGTGAGCTGATGCACCACCGCGGACTGAGGGTGATCACCAACAACCTGCACGTGGCCGCCCTGATGAGCGCCAACCCGGACTGCGAGGTGATCGTGGCCGGCGGCCAGGTACGGGCCTCGGATCAGGGCATCGTCGGCGAGGCCACGGTCGATTTCATGCGCCAGTTCAAGGTGGACATCGGCCTGATCGGCATCAGTGGCATCGAGGCCGACGGCACCCTGCGCGATTTCGACTACCGCGAGGTCAAGGTGGCCCGCACCATCATCGAACAGTCGCGGGAGGTCTGGCTGGCCGCCGATCACAGCAAGTTCAACCGGCCCGCCATGGTGGAAGTGGGCCACGTCGACGACATCGACGTCCTGTTCACCGACGCACCGCCGCCCCACCCTTTTGACAGCCTGCTGGCGCAAGGCCATGTGGAATGCGTGGTGGCCACGCATCCTGCCCATTGAATCCTTTCATTTGCCGAATCTGCCATGAGTTACCTGCTGGCCCTGGACCAGGGCACCTCCAGCTCCCGAAGCATCGTCTTTGACCGTGACGGTCACGTGGTGGCCATGTCCCAACGGGAATTCCGACAGATCTACCCGCAACCGGGCTGGGTCGAGCACGACCCGCGTGACCTGTGGAACACGCAACTGGAAACCGCCCGCGAAGTCCTGGCGAAAGCCGGACTGACGGCACGCGACATCCGGGCCGTGGGCATCACCAACCAGCGCGAGACCACCGTGGTCTGGGACAGGCGCACCGGCGAGCCGGTCTACAACGCCATCGTCTGGCAGGACCGCCGTGCCGAAGCCACCTGCGCGGCACTGCGCGAGGCCGGTCTGGCGGCGACCGTACAGGAGAAGACCGGCCTGCGCATCGATGCCTATTTCTCGGGCACCAAGCTCAAATGGATCCTGGACAACGTTCCCGGTGCCCGGGCCCGGGCGGAAGCGGGCGAACTGGCGTTCGGCACGGTCGATGCCTGGCTGATCTGGCAGCTCACACTGGGCGCCGCGCACGTCACCGACCACAGCAACGCGGCGCGCACCATGCTGTTCAACGTCCACACCCAGGACTGGGATCGCGACCTGCTGCATGTGCTGGGCATTCCCGCAGCCATGATGCCCCGCTCGCTCCCGTCAAGCGCCTGTTTCGGCGAGGTCGACACCGCCTGGCTGGGCGCCCCGCTGGTCATTGGCGGTGTCGCCGGCGATCAGCAGAGCGCCCTCTTCGGTCAGGCCTGTTTTTCGGCCGGCATGGCCAAGAACACCTATGGCACCGGCTGCTTCATGCTCATGCACACCGGCGAGCAGTTCCAGACCAGCCAGAACGGCCTGATCACCACCGCGGCGGCGCAACCTCCGGGGGCGCCGCAATATGCCCTGGAGGGCAGCGTGTTCATCGGCGGCGCGGTGGTCCAGTGGCTGCGCGACGGCCTGCGGGCCATCGAATCCAGCAGCGAGGTCCAGGCACTGGCCGAGAGCGTGCCCGACGCCGGCGGCGTGGTCCTGGTCCCCGCCTTCACCGGGCTGGGTGCACCTTACTGGCAACCGGACTGCCGGGGCAGCATCGTCGGACTCACACGAGGCACCACCCTGGCCCACATTGCACGGGCTGCCCTTGAGAGCATTGCCTTCCAGAGCGCCGCCTTGCTGGCGGCCATGAGTCGCGACGCCGTCGCGGCGGGTGGCGTGCCGGTGTCCGAACTGCGGGTGGACGGCGGTGCTTGCGTCAACGACCTGCTGATGCAGATCCAGGCCGACCTGCTGGGCATTCCCGTGGTGCGTCCTGCGGTCATCGAGACGACCGCACTGGGGGCTGCTTACCTCGCCGGTCTGCAGACCGGCATGTATGCGGGCCTGGACGAACTGTCTGCACAGTGGCGAGCCGAGCGGGTCTTTCATCCCACGCTTTCGCGCGATTGCGCGGCCGAGAAAATGGCCGCGTGGGAGCATGCCGTGCGCCAGACCGTCGCGCCCTGATCCGCACAGGCTCCGGCCTGTCAGGTACCTGCCAGCCAAATGCAGGCCAGCACGGTGCCCGGCGTCGCACAATAGCGGACCTTTCTGTCAGGACGATCCACATGAGCACGCAACAGCACCCCCTCATCACCTTCATCGGCGGCGGCAATATGGCCAGCGCCATCATTGGCGGCCTGCTGCGGCAGGGACATCCTGTCAGCGCCCTGCAGGTGGTCGAGCCCTGGGACGAGCAGCGCCAGCGCCTGGGCGAGCAGTTTCCGGGCATGGCCGTCCTGCCGGTGGCCAGCAGCGAACTGCGCCAGGGACAGATGGTGGTCTGGGCCGTCAAGCCCCAGACATTCAAGGAAGCCGCACAGGCGGCATCGCCGCACCTGGGACAGGCCCTGCACCTGAGCGTCGCCGCCGGAATCACCAGTGACAGCATGAGCGCCTGGCTGGGTACCCAGCGCATCGTGCGCGCCATGCCGAACACGCCGGCCCTGGTGGGCCTGGGCATGACCGGGCTGTTCGCACGCGAGGGCATCGGGGAGGCCGACCGGCAACAGGTCGAGACCGTGATCCGCACCACGGGCGAACTGGTGTGGGTGGAAACCGAGCAGGACCTCGACGCCGTAACGGCGTTGTCGGGGTCCGGACCTGCCTACGTCTTCTATTTCCTGGAAGCCATGCGCGACGCGGGCACGGCCATGGGACTGCAGCCCGAAGTGGCCTACCAGCTGGCCGTGGGCACCTTCGTCGGCGCCTCGACGCTGGCCCAGCGGGCGAGCGAGCCGCCGCAGGTGCTACGTGAAAGGGTCACCTCCAAAGGTGGCACCACGTACGCCGCCCTCATGTCCATGGAGGCATCCGGCATGAAGGAACGGTTTGCCCAGGCCCTGGAAGCCGCGCGCCTTCGCGCCGCCGAACTGGGCCGGGAGTTCGGCGCCTGAGCACAGGCCTGCAGGTGCCCGGTCAGACCAGCCCGGCCACCACCCCGGCAAACAGGGTGAACCCCAGCCAGTGGTTGAGCCGGAAGGCCTTGAAGCAGCCTTCGCGGCTGCGGTCCCGTATCAGGCGCGCGTGCCAGGCCACCTGCGCCAGGGCCACGACCAGGGTCAGGATCCAGACCGCCTGATTCACCTGGCTCCAGAGCACCCCCGTCCAGATGCCCAGGTAGACCAGGTAGCAGGTGATCACGGCAGGCACGTCGGCGCGCCCCAGCGTGATGGCCGAGGTTTTCATGCCGATCTTCAGGTCATCGTCCCTGTCGACCATGGCGTACTCGGTGTCATAGGCCACCACCCAGAACAGGTTCCCCGCCATCAGGACCCAGGCCTGCCAGGGCACGCTGTGCCAGACTGCCGCCAGAAAGCCCGGCATGGCCATGCGTCCGGCGTTGGACAGCAGTTCCCAGGGTGCGCCCCCCGAAACTGCGGCGAAGGCCATGGGTATGCCGAAACTGAATGCCACGCCCAGAACGGCCTGCGGCATGGACACCATCCGCTTGGCAAACGGGTAGACCAGGGTCACCGCCAGCGCAGCGAACGACCAGGCAATGGTCACCAGGTTGGTGGTGAGCACCAGCAAGAACGCCAGCACGGCCAGCACGGCCCCCACGGCCAGCGCCTCGCCAGGGCCGATCCGTCCGCTGGTCACCGGCCTGTGCGCGGTGCGCTTGACATGCAGGTCGAAGTCGCGATCGGCCACATCGTTGATGCAACAGCCCGCGCTGCGCATCAGGATGGTGCCCAGCGTGAAGACCAGCAACAGGTGCGTGCCAGGATAGCCACCGGCAGCCAGCCAGAGCGCTGCCAGCGTGGGCCACAGCAGCAGCAGCCATCCGGCGGGGCGGTTCCAGCGGATCAGATCCAGGTAAAGGGAGAGGCGGGAGGGACGTTCGGACACAGGTCGGCGTTCAGGAAAGGCGCTTGACGCCGGGCAATTCGCAGGCATAGACGGCATTGCGCAGTTCGGCAATGGCTTCGTAGCGGGTGAAGCTGCGCCGCCAGGCCAGCACCACGCGGCGGGTCGGCGCATCCCCCTCGAACGGCAGGTAGCGGACAAAGGACGAATCACCGAAATCCGGCGCACTGTCGGATACCCCCTCCAGGGCCGACGTCGGCACGGACAGGCGAGGCACCAGCGTCACGCCCATGCCGGCCGCCACCATGTGCTTGATGGTTTCCAGAGACGAGCCTTCGAAGCTCTTGCGTATGCCTTCGGCGTCGTTCGAAAACCGCGCGAACTCGGGACAGACTTCCAGCACATGATCCCGGAAGCAATGGCCAGTACCCAGCAGCAACATGGTTTCGCGCTTGAGCTGCTCGGCCGTGATGTGGGTCTGGGAAGCCAGCGGATGGTGGACCGGAACCGCCGCCAGGAAAGGCTCGTCGTACAGCGGCGCGATGGCCAGGTTAGTGTCGGGAAAGGGTTCGGCCAGGATGGCACAGTCGATCTCGCCCAGTCGCAGCTGCTCCAGCAGCTTGCTCGTGAAATTCTCCTGCAGCATGAGCTGCATCTGGGGCGTGCGCTCGATCACCTGGCGGACCAGGTTGGGCAGCAGGTAGGGGCCGATGGTGTAGATGACACCCAGTCGCAGCGGGCCCGCCAGCGGATCCTTGCCCCGTTTGGCGATCTCCTTGATCGCTGCGGCCTGCTCCAGCACCGTTTGCGCCTGGCGGACGATTTCTTCGCCCAGCGGCGTGACGGCGATCTCGCTGGCATTGCGCTCGAAGATCTTGAGCTCCAGCTCCTCCTCAAGTTTCTTGATGGCCACGGACAGCGTGGGCTGCGAGACAAAGCAGGCTTCGGCGGCCTTGCCAAAGTGCTTTTCGCGGGCCACGGCCACGATGTACTTGAGTTCGGTCAGCGTCATGCGGCTATTTTGCGCCAGATGCGCCCGGGCACCGATTCTTCACCCCGGAGCACCGGAGAGGTCTTCTATACTGGCGACGTTTGCCGGGTCGTCCTTCCGGCCGCCAGAGACAGGAACTCTTCATGAAACGACGCTATTCCGCCATCGCCTGCGCCTGCATGACCAGCCTGCTGATGGCCTGTGGTGGGGGCTCGGGCGACAGCACCGGCGACACCGACTTCGAGTCGCCGGACGCACCGACCGATGTCACCGACCGCTACGAGGGCAGCTGGCTGACCAACTGCCTGCAAGACTATGCCCCAGGCGAAAACCCGGCCTATCCGGACGGCAAGTCACAGCTGACCGGCCTGGTCCTGAACAAGCTCACGGCCACCACCATGAGCTTCAGCATCACCACCAACGAGTACGAAACCGCCGATTGCACCGGCACGCGCGTGGCGGCCTATTTCAGCCGCGGGGAAGCGGTGTTCGACGGCGTCAAGTCCATCGGCGACCGCACGGTCGACCGGGTCCGGTTCCACGCCACCACTGGCGAGATCGGCAATCTCTACGACATTCTCTGGACCGACGGCAACGTGCTCTACCGTGGCCAGAGCGGCAGCGTGACCGCCGACGGCTATCCCTCGCTCCTCCATGCCACCCGCCCCTGGAGCCGGATCTGACGCCCGAGCGGACAGACCCTCACCCGGGCGCGGCCCGGTCATGGCCTGATCAGACCTTCAATCAGGCCTTTAGGTAGTCCGCCTTGTTGCCCAGCCACCGGGCCACATGCCTTTCTGCGGCCTCCGGGTGATGTGACAGCATGTCGGCTGCCGCCAGGCGCGCCCATTCCAGCAGATGGGCATCGGTCGCCAGGTCGGCAAACCTCAGCAAGGGCGCCCCCGACTGGCGAGCTCCCAGAAACTCTCCCGGCCCCCGGATTTCAAGGTCCCGGCGTGCGATCTCGAAACCGTCGCTGGTCTCGGCCATGGCCTTGAGGCGCTCGCGCGCGGTCTCACCCAGCCGTCCGCCCTCGTTCGGGGTGTACATGAGCACGCAGGCCGATGCCGCCGCACCCCGGCCGACCCGGCCGCGCAACTGGTGCAGCTGCGACAGCCCGAAACGCTCGGCATGTTCGATCACCATCAGGGAAGCGTTGGGCACATCCACGCCAACCTCAATCACGGTGGTCGAGACCAGCACCGCCATCTGCCCCTCGCTGAACAGGGACATGACCGCCTTCTTCTCGGCCACCGGCATGCGCGAATGCAGCAGGCCGACCAGCACACCAGGCAGACCATTCCCATCGCCGGATAGCGACCCGTGCCCCGGTGGCGCATGGGTGTTCAGCGTCTGGCTCAGCTCGGCATGGGTGGCGGTGGCGTTGGACAGGTCGATGGCCTCGCTCTCCTCGATCAGCGGGCAGACCCAGTACACCTGCCGACCCTCGGCCACCTGGGCACGGATGCGCTCGATCACCTCTGAGCGCCGGCTGTCGGAGATGACGCGGGTCACGATGGGCGTGCGCCCCGGCGGCAGCTCGTCGATGGTGGACACGTCCAGGTCGGCGTAATAGCTCATGGCCAGCGTGCGCGGGATCGGCGTGGCAGACATCATCAGAAGATGCGGTTCTGCACCGGTGGCGGGCTCAGGCGAGGGGGTTGGATCGACCCTTCCCATCTTGTTGCGCAACGCCAGACGCTGGGCGACGCCGAAGCGATGCTGCTCATCGATGATGCCCAGGGCCAGTCGCTGGAACTGGACCTGCTCCTGAATCACGGCGTGGGTGCCGACCACCAGCGCCGCCTCGCCACTGGCAATCAGTCCCAGCATTTCGGTACGCTGCTTCTTTTTCTGGCTGCCGGTCAGCCAGGCCACCCGTTTGCCGAGCTTGGCCAGCAGCGGCTCCAGCCAGCCCACCAGCTTGGCAAAATGCTGCTCGGCCAGGATTTCGGTCGGCGCCATCAGTGCACACTGCCAGCCGTTGTCGATGGCTACGGTGGCAGCCAGGGCCGCGACCACCGTCTTGCCCGACCCCACGTCGCCCTGCAACAGGCGGTGCATGGGTACCGGCCGCGCCAGATCGCGCGCAATCTCCTCACCGACCCTGCGCTGCGCCGTGGTCAGGCCGAACGGCAAGGCAGCCAGCAAATCCTCGTGCAAACCCCCAGGACGCAAGGCAAGCACCGGTGCACGCAGCGCATCGCGTTCGCGCTTGGCGGTCTGCTGGGAGAGCTGCTGCGCCAGCAACTCCTCGGCTTTCAGCCGCTGCCAGGCCGGATGGCTGCGGTCTTCCAGCGCCGCCATCGAAACCTGCGGCCCCGGATGGTGCAGGAAGTCCAGCGCCTCGCGCAAACCCATCAGCGGAGCCCGCAGTCCGCGCAAGGCATCCTCAAGTGTGCGCTGCACGGCGGGCGGCAAGGTTTCGCCCAGATCGGCATGGCGAAGCCCCGAAGCCACCGCCTTGCGCAGGTAGGCCTGAGGCAGCTGTGCACTGGCGGGATAGACCGGCGTCAGGGCATCCGGCAGCTCGCCACCTGCGGCATGAAACGCCGGATGCATGATGGTCCGGCCCAGGAAGCCGCCCCGGACCTCGCCCCGCACCCGTACCCGGGCGCCCACCGCCAGCGCTTTCTGGTGTGACGGGTAGAACGTGAAGAAGCGCAGGGTGCAGGTGTCGGTACCATCGTCCAGGGTGACCAGAAGCTGGCGCCGTGGCCGGTAGGAAATGTCCTGGTGGGTGACGGTGCCTTCAAGCTGCACCACCTGCCCATCGCGCGCCTCGCGCAGCGTGGTGATGCAGGTTTCGTCCTCATAGCGCAGTGGCAGATGCAAGGCCAGGTCGATGTCGCGAACCAGCCCCAGCTTGCGCAAGGCCTTCTGGCGCGCCGACAGGGGCTTGTTGGACGGGGCAGCAGCAGCTTCGGCGGGCATGGGACAATTCTGCCTGCATTTCCTGTATTTTTATCCACCCCTTCGGGCGAAGACTTTCACGCCCTCCTTGGAACGGGCCTTGTCCGGCCCTCAAGCACCATGACCGACCGCATCCCGGCCCGCGAATACACCGTCGCGGACTTCGACTTTCCACTGCCCGACGAACGGATTGCCCAGCATCCGTCCACGGAGCGCAGCGCGTCTCGCCTGCTGGACGGCACTGACGCGCAACCGGTGGACCGCATCTTCAGGGAGCTGCCCGGCCAGCTTCAGCCAGGTGATCTGCTGGTGTTCAACGACACACAGGTCGTCAAGGCACGCCTGTTTGGCGAAAAGGCCTCCGGCGGCAAGCTGGAACTGCTGATCGAGCGCGTGCTGCTGCCGCATGAGGCGCTGGATGGCTCGGCCAACGAAGTGGTGGGGCATCTGCGCGTGAGCAAGAAGCCATTGCCCGGCGGAAGGCTGCATCTGGCCGGTGGCCTGCAGGGTGGCGGCTTCGACGCGCTGTTCATCGGCCGCTGGCCCGATGAACAGGGCCAACTGTTCCGCCTGAGGCTGGAGGGACCGGCGGGCGAAGACCCCTACACGCTGATGGCCCGCCATGGACATGTGCCGCTACCGCCCTACATCACCCACAGCGACGACGCCGAGGACGAACGCCGCTACCAGACCGTGTTCGCCAGAGTGCCCGGCGCCGTGGCTGCCCCCACCGCCGCGCTGCACTTCGACGAAGGCGTGCTGGCCGCGCTGGAGGCACGCGGCGTGCAACGCGCCAACGTGACGCTGCACGTGGGCGCCGGCACCTTTGCGCCCATGAAGACCGAGCGCATTGAAGAACACGTGATGCACCATGAGCGCTACGCCATCCCGCCCGCGACCGTGCAGGCCATTGCCGACTGCCGCGCGCGCGGCGGCCGTGTGGTCGCGGTCGGAACGACCACCGTGCGCACGCTGGAGAGCTGGGCCAGGAGCGGCCAGACTCAGGGCGACACCAACATCTTCATCACGCCCGGATTCGAGTTCCGCGTGGTCGACGTGCTGGTCACCAATTTCCACCTGCCCAAGAGCACGCTGATGATGCTGGTCAGTGCCTTCGCCGGGTACGAACACGTGATGGCGCTGTATCGCCATGCGATCGCGCAGGGCTACCGCTTCTTCAGCTATGGGGATGCAATGCTGCTGCAGCGAAGCAATTGAGACTCAGGCGCCCAGGTCCAGAAACACCCGGCCACCCTCCAGCTTCACCGGCCAGCTCCTGACCGCCTCGGTGCAAGGCTCCAGCGTGGGCGCACCGGTGCGGATATCGAACCGCCCCTGATGGAAGGGGCACTCGATCTCGAAGCCCTCCAGAAAGCCATCACACAGCTTGGCATTGCCGTGGGTGCAGACATTGTCGGTGGCGAACACCTGCCCGTCCTGCAGGTAGATCGCGATGTCGCGGCCTGCGGGCGTCACCGGGATACCCGCGCCTTCAAACAGATCGGCCTCCGCGGCCACGTCGGTCCAGTTGCTCATGAGATGCTCCGATATTTGCGCGACGCCTCCGACGCGACATGTCTGATTCAAGGATGCGGTGGTACCGGCTTCGCCGGGCCACTCGCATCGCCCCCTTGATGGGGGTGACGCGAAGCGGCGCGGGTGTGAGCCTATATGGGGTAGATGATGGAATTCGGGATCATCTCGCTGTCATAGACACACAGACGCCGCGCGAATTTCAGGCCGTCGGACGTCCTGTCCACGATGTCGAGATAACGCCCCACGTTGAACACCGTGCTCGGCCCATCGAGTTTGGTGCGGAACACGGCGTAGTTGGCCTCGCAGTGCAGGCGGCCCTGTTCGTCGATCTGCCGGATCACCGGCGCACCCACGACATGTCGCTGGTAGTACGGGTCGTGGAACAGCGTTTCCCGGATGCCATAGACACGGTCGCGCAGCATGGCCTGACTGTCGAAGGCCAGGGTCGACAGCGGAAAGCCGCGCTCGTGGTTCTCGCGCGGCTGCAGCTTGTAGACGCAGTCCGTGGTGAAAAAGGTGGGCCAGAGGTCCCAGTTGCCGCTGTCCACGGCCGAGGCGTAGTCGCTGTAGAGCTGCTGCAGCGCCTGCCAGGTATCGAAGTCAACTGCACTCATGCCGTCGCTCCTGCGTCCTTCTGCGGACGCTCCATGACCTTGCGCCAGTACTCGTACATGCCGCGAATCAGTGTTTCCGTGACCATGTGGTCCGTCTCGCCCACATCCCGCCCGCCCAGCTCGGCCAGCGCGCGGTGCTGCGGCTTGCTCTCGAAGGCCTGCTGCGAGAACTCGATCACCTCGCCGTCGTCGGCGCTGACGAAGCCGGCCGGTCCGAACAGGTTGGCCTGGCGCAGCCGGCGCTGCGTCATCTCGGGCGTGTCGTCCTCGAAACCGAAGTGCGTCCAGACAAATTCGAACGCACCATGGCCATCGGGCTGGATGTGGCGCGTGCTCACGCTGTTGACCTGCTGCTGGAAGATCACGCTGGGGAACAGGGTCGTCATGACCGCTGTCGGCATCTTGTCTTCCAGCGCCCACCAGGGCTCGGGCACGATGTCCAGGAAGCGCGGGTCTTCAAGCTGCATGCTTTCCTTGAAACTGGACACCTGGGTCACCTGCGCCGCCTGCCCGCTGGCCTGACCCATGCTGCCACGCGTGGAGATCATGGCGGCGTGGCGGTGGTGTGCATCCATGCGCAGTTCGCTCTTGTTGTCGGCCCGCCAGAGGCCAAAGGTGACGAACCAGGTGTGCAGCAGACCCGGGTGGTACGGGTCCTTGATGTTTTCCTGCATCAGCTTCCAGTTGCCCGGAATGCGCTGGCGGTTGTAGCCCAGGATGGAGAGCTTGCGGCCGTTGAACAGACGGTCGAAGTAGCGCAGGATGGTCGGCCCCATGTAGTCTTCCAGCGACTCCACGTCGTGGTCGAACGAGGCAAACACCACACCGCCGCGCACGGCCACCTTCAGCCGCGTCAGGCCATGATCCTTGGGGTTGAAGTCAGCCGGCATGCCGCCATTGACCTTGCCGTCCTGACGTACACCGCGCCGGAAAGGCACCCCCTGCAGCGAGCCGTCTGGCGTGTAGCTCCACTGGTGGTAGGGGCAGACAAACTCTTTCTTGTTGCCATGGCGCTCACGGCAAAAGCGCATGCCCCGGTGGGCACAGACGTTCTCGACCACATGGATCTGGCCGTCCGCGGCACGGGTCATGATGACCGAGCGCTCCCCGACCGCCGTGCGCTTGAAATCACCAGGGTTGGGAATCTCGGCCTCCAGACCCACATAGCACCAGTGGCCCTGGTAGAAAAAACGGTCGAGCTCGCGCTTGTGCCGCTGCTCGTCGGTGTAGACCGCAAAGGGGATTCGGCTGGTGCCGCCGGCCTCCCAGTGCAGGGCGTCGGCAGGAATGGGGCTGGTCATGGTGTGTCTCCGCGGTGATTCGGGCCGGGGTCCTGCGAGCCTGCGCCAGTCGCGACTCATGGACCTCTGTGGCCCGATCATCGGCCGCAGGACATCATTCGGCAAGTCAACAAAGACAATATGCTGTATTCGTCACACGAATACAGCATATCGATTGTCCACGACCCATCCACCATCCACCAACCCATCAATACTCGCGCCTTGCCCGGAAGAATTTCCAGACCATCTGCCGTCACCGCCAAGAGAAAAATGCAGCCATGAAACTCAATGACATCGACCTGAACCTGCTGCTGGTCTTCGACCGCCTGATGCGTGAAGGCCGTGTGTCTCGGGTGGCCGAGAGCCTGGGCATGAGCCAGCCTGCGGTCAGCCATGCATTGCGCCGGCTGCGCGAACTGCTGGACGACGAGCTGTTTCTTCGCCGTCCGCAGGGCATGGCGCCGACGCCTTATGCCCAGCAGTTGGCCATTCCTCTGGCCCAGGCCCTGCAAATCCTGCAGGAAGCCCTGAACGTGCGCGCCAGCTTCGACCCGGCCACCAGCCGGCGCTGTTTCACCCTGGCCATGACCGATGTCGGTGAAATCTACTTCTTGCCCGTGCTGATGGACCGCCTGGCCGTCGTGGCCCCCGGCGTCACCTTGCGCGCCGTCCCGGTGGCGGACGCTGATTTGCGCGATGACATGGCCGCCGGTCGCATCGACCTGGCACTGGGCACGCTGCCCCAGTTGCAGGCCGGTTTCTTTCGCCAGACGCTGTTCCGCCAGCGTTATGTTGCCCTGCTGCGCCAACGCCATCCCCTGGCAAGCCAGAGCTCGATCAGTGCTGCGCGCTATCGGCGTGCGGCACATGTGCGGGTCCAGTCCGCTGGAACCGGACATGGCATCGTGGAAGACACATTGGCACAACTGGGCCTTGAGCGAAACGTGGCGCTGACGGTGCCACACTACGTGGCTCTGGGCCAGGTCCTGGCCCACGCCGACCTCATCGCGACGGTCCCCGAGCGCTTTGCCGAGCGTGTTTGCGAGCCCTTCGGCCTTCAGGCCCGACCGCTGGCGCTGAACCTGCCCGAGAGCGAAATTGCCCAGCACTGGCACACCCACCTGCACCGAGACCCAGGCCATCAGTGGCTTCGCAACCAGGTGGTGGATCTGTTCGGGCGGCAGGCACCGGCAGCGCCAGAAATGCCCACCTGAAACGGGCGTCAGCGTGCAAGCGGGCGTCCGTGCAGCAAAAGTGCGACAAACGCACCGTCAGCGCGTCCGAAAGTACACACCCGTAACACCTTGGTACGTCTTCGAACCACGGGGGGCGCCACTTGCCCGCACAATGCGACCCCATCCCTCCAGAAGAACTGTCGTTGGAACTGCCACTGTGATCGAAATGTTTGTGCGCCTGGGCCTGGCCCTCACCCTGTCACTCGGACTCGCCGTGCTGCTGGCCTGGGGCTGGGACCGCTCCGATCCGCCACCCACCGACGCACCCCGTCTGGTCGAGGCCACCGCAGCCACCGTCCTGCAGTGAAACGGCCGGTCATCGGCCGGCCTGTCTCAATCTGAGACGACGCCTCTCGGCCTTGATCTTTGTCAATCTCGGTGCCAGTGGCCGGATCACACTGGCGGCAGTTTATCGACTGCACTGGAGACCGAAATGAGATTCCTGATCCTTCCCCTGGCCCTGGCCGCCACCACCGCACTGGCCGCACCAG
The DNA here is from genome assembly GCA_041396505.1 of Burkholderiaceae bacterium. Taxonomy (GTDB): domain Bacteria; phylum Pseudomonadota; class Gammaproteobacteria; order Burkholderiales; family Burkholderiaceae_C; genus Hydrogenophaga. The sequence goes on along the minus strand of JAWKYL010000007.1, from coordinate 439,712 downwards.
GCGACGACGACATGCTCAAACTGGCCAATGCCAGCGGCTGCATGACCTGCCACCAGATCGAACCCGGCGCGAAGGGGCCGGGTGGCCTGCCCCCGATTGGCCCCGCCTGGAAGGATGTGGCAGCCCGCTACAAGTCGGTCAAAGGGGCCCAGCAGCAGCTGACCAGCACGGTCATGAGCGGATCCAGCCCTTACGAGAGCCACTGGAAAGACAAGGTCAGCGGACTGGCGATGCCGCCGAACAAGGTGGCCATCACCGAAGAGAACGCGGCCAAACTCGTGGCCTGGATCCTGGGGATGCAACCTGGGCAGTAAAAGGCCCCCACGCTCCGCCGCTGCGCGGGTCGCTGCCCCCCGAGGGGGCTGATCCGCCTTGGGGCGGCCCTGCGCCGGATCGGTGACCCCCACGCTCCACCGCTGCGCGGGTCGCTTTGAGACAATGCGGTCCATGCTCCAATTCGACCTGCTCAAGACCGAAGGCCACGCACGCCGTGGCCGGCTCACGCTCAACCACGGCGTGATCCAGACTCCCATCTTCATGCCCGTGGGCACCTACGGCACCGTCAAGGGTGTCATGCCCGCCAGCCTGGAGGACATGGGCGCCCAGATCATCCTGGGCAACACCTTCCACCTGTGGATGCGCCCCGGGCTGGACATCATGCGCAGCTTCGGCGGCCTGCACGGCTTCGAAAAGTGGAACAAGCCGATCCTGACCGACTCGGGCGGCTTCCAGGTCTGGAGCCTGGGCGACATGCGCAAGATCACCGAAGAAGGCGTGCACTTTGCGTCACCCGTCAATGGCGACAAGCTGTTCATGTCGCCTGAAGTGAGCATGCAGATCCAGACCGTGCTCAATTCCGACATCGTCATGCAGCTGGACGAGTGCACGCCCTACTGGCAGGGCGAAAAAGGCACGGGCCACATCACCACCGAAGCAGAGGCCCGCAAGAGCATGGAAATGAGCCGGCGCTGGGCGGTTCGCTCCAAGGCTGAGTTTGAGCGGCTGGACAACCCGAATGCGCTGTTCGGCATCGTGCAGGGTGGCATGTTCGAACACCTGCGTCAGGAATCGCTGGATGCCCTGGTGGAAATGGACTTTCCCGGCTACGCCGTCGGCGGCGTCAGCGTCGGGGAGCCCAAGGACGAAATGCTGCGCATCATGGCCCACACCCCGCATCGCCTGCCGGCCCACAAGCCGCGCTACCTCATGGGCGTGGGCACACCGGAAGACCTGGTCGAGGGCGTGGCCTGCGGCGTCGACATGTTCGACTGCGTGATGCCCACGCGCAACGCCCGCAACGGCCATCTGTTCACCCGCTTCGGCGACCTCAAGATCCGCAACGCCCGCCACAAGGACGACCACCGTCCGCTGGACGAGACCTGCACCTGTTACGCCTGCGCCGGTCGCAGCGGCGTCAGCTACGCCGAAGGCGGACGCGAGGGTTTCAGCCGGGCCTATCTGCACCACCTGGACCGTTGCGGCGAGATGCTGGGCCCCATGCTGGCGACCATCCACAACCTGCACTACTACCTGAACCTGATGCAGGAGGTGCGCGACGCGCTGGATGCCGGTGCATTCGAGGCCTTCCGGGCGCAGTTCAGGACCGACCGCCAGCGCGGCGTCTGACACCTTGGCGCCAACGCGGACATCGAGGAATCCGCAGCAACGATTAAGCTGCGGCCCATGACGCCCAAGCGCCCCCCCACCCACGTCCTTCCGGTGCTGGTGCTGGCCCAGTTTGCCGGCACCTCGCTGTGGTTTGCTGTGAACGCGGTCATGCCGGACCTTCAGCGCGAACTGGGCTGGCCCACGGCGGCACTGGGCACGCTGACATCGGCCCTGCAGTTCGGCTTCATCCTGGGCACCCTGGTGTTTGCGTTGCTGGCTATCGCCGACCGGTTGTCGCCGCGGCTGGTGTTCCTGATCTGCTCGCTGGCCGGCGCTCTCTGCACGGTCGCGGCCTGGGCCATGGTGCGCCAGTATGAAGCCCTGATGGCCTGGCGCTTTGCCACCGGATTTTTCCTGGCCGGCATCTACCCCGTAGGGATGAAGATCGCAGCCCAGTGGTATTCACGCGGCCTGGGCGCGGCGCTGGGACTGCTGATCGGTGCACTGGTGATCGGCTCCGCCAGTGCCCATGCCCTGCGGGCCATCGGTGACAACCTGCCCTGGCCAACGCTGATGCTGGGCGTGGCCGCACTGGCGGCCGCCGGTGGCGTGCTGCTCTACGCCCTGGTGGGCGAGGCGCCCGCCGCCGTGGCCCGGGTCAGCACACTGCAGTGGCGAGCACTGGCCTCGGTCTGGACCGACCGCAAGGTGCGCAGCTCGGTGCTGGGTTACTTTGGCCACATGTGGGAGCTCTACACCATGTGGGTGCTGGTACCCCTGATCCTGGCCACCCGCCTGGAAGGCCCTGCCCTGTCCTGGGCCGCATTCTGGGTGCTGGGCGCTGGCGCCCTGGGTTGCGCCGGTGGCGGCTGGCTGGCCCTGGGCTGGGGCAGCGCCCGCGTGGCCGGCACCCAGCTGGGCATCAGCGGCCTGTGCTGCCTGGCTGCACCCTGGCTGATCCAGGCGCCCGACACCCTGTTCTATGGCTGGCTGGTGCTTTGGGGCATCACGGTGGCGGGCGATTCACCGCAGTTTTCCACCCTGACGGCGCGCAATGCGCCGCCGCAGGCCGTGGGCAGTGTGCTGACCCTGACCAACAGCATCGGTTTTGGCATTTCCATCATCAGCATCCTGCTGTTCGTGTCGCTGGCCGACCATGTGGCGCTGGGATCGCTGATTCCCTGGCTGGCCATCGGCCCGGCCCTGGGTCTTTGGTCCCTGCGCCCGCTGGTGCAGGCCGAGCGCCGCCCGGCCTGAACGTCAGGCGGGTGCCGAGGTCGCTGGCGCTTCGGCGGCCGCATCCAGCGGCCGCTGAGTCCCGTCGCGCCGGGCAGGCGTACCACACGCAAAGCAGAAGCGCGCAAAGGCGCTCTTGCGCGTGCTGCAATGGCCGCAATGGTCAAACAGGCACAGACCGCAATGCGGACAGAAGTCGGTCTTGCCATCCTTGAGGTCCACCGGGCGCTCGCAGCCCGGACAGACGTTCTTGACCAGCCGGGCCTGCGCCAGGTCGTAATCCATACCCTGGCGGCGCTGGTTATCCGGCAGCGACTCGACCTGCTTCTGCCGCTCCAGATAGCGCTGCAGGGCCGCGATGGCATAGCGACCGCCGACCACCGTCAGCACGATGCCGACCACATAGCGTACGTAGCCGCCATAACTGGGAAGGTAGGGCACCAGTTCCACAAAGAAGGCAAACAGCGCAAAGAAGATGAAACCCCAGACGAATGGCCATGAACTGCCTTGGCGATGGCGCCGGAACAACCAGCCGGCCACGGCCAGCAGCGGTAGCGTGAGGGCCAGCCGGTAGCCGAACACCCGCATCTCCTGGGCCTGGCGCGCCGACCTGAACGCGTCGCGGGCCGCGTCCTCCAGGGCCTGCCATTCATTCTGGGCACGCTGGCGCGCCTGCCGCGCATCCAGGGCAGCCTGCTGCTGCCGCTCGACCGCAGCCAGTGCATCGCGCTCGGCCTGACGCAACTGGTCCAGCGTCTTGCTGCGTTCAATCAGCTCGCTGTCCTGCTCTGGCAGCTTCGTGACCTGACGCGTGGCCAGCCAGTTGCTGAAGGTTTCGCGCGCTGCCCGGTTGCTGGCCTGGGCCGCCTGCTGGCGCAACCGTGCCTGCTCCAGTTCTGCCTGTGCGTCGTCGGCCGCTTGCTTGAAACGGGCGATTTCGTCACGCAACTGTGACGTGCGCGCCGGATCCATGAAGTCCTCCAGCGTCTGCCGCTGCTCGACCCGCGGCAAGTCGCCCACGATGGTGCTGCCCAGGCCCGTCAGGAACCAGGCAAACAGGAACGCCACCAGCCACAGGCCACGGCGAAACCACTTCTCTGACAGTCGCAAGGACTTGCTCATCGTCTTCCCCTTGAATTCCAATTGTTGGCTGTCATTGTGTACCCCATCAAAGGGCCGGCTGTCGCGGCGCCGACCTCAGGTCGGAGTGACAGCAACCCGCCTGGAACCAGCCTGTACCTCACACCCCATCACCCCGCCATCACCCCGCCATCAACCCCGCCACCCGCTCCCGCAATCCTTCGGGTGACACGGCGGCCGCGTCTGCCGCCTCGCCCACATTCAGCCCGACCCGGTTGAACAGCCCGCGCCGGAAGGGCCTGACCATGGCGGTGGGTTGTCCGCCGCTGAGTTCGATGCGGCTGAAGTAGGAGCCCCACAGGTGGGTCAACGCCATGGGGATCACCGGCACCCTCAGACCGTCGGCGCGTGCCTGCGCCAGGATCTTCATGACACCGCCCTTGAAAGGCTGCAGTTGTCCGTCGTGGGTGATGCCGCCTTCCGGAAAGATGCCGAGCAAGTCGCCGTCGCGCAGCACCTGCACTGCCTTGCGGAAGGCCGCTTCATAGGCGGCGGAGTCTTCGTTGCGGGGGGCGATCGGGATGGCCCTGGCCAGCCGGAACAGCCAGCCCAACACCGGCACCCTGAAGATACGGTGGTCCATCAGGAACCGGATGGGTCGCGGGCTGGCCGCCATGAGCAGCACCGCGTCCACAAAGCTCACGTGGTTGCACACCAGCACGGCCGCGCCTTCGGTGGGAATGCGCTCATCGCCCTGCACCTTGAAGCGGTAGACACAACGCGAGGCGATCCAGGCCACGAAGCGCAACAGGTACTCCGGCACCAGCAGGAAGATGTAGCCGGCCACCACCGCGTTGGCCAGGCCGATGACCAGGAACAACTCGCTGATGGTGAAGCCCGCCGCAATCAGGGCGCCCGCTGCCAGCGAGCTGACGATCATGAACAGGGCATTGAGAATGTTGTTGGCCGCGATGATGCGGGCGCGGTGCGTGGGCTGGCTTCGCATCTGGATCAACGCGTACATCGGTACGCTGTAGATGCCGGCAAACAGCGACAGCAGCGCCAGGTCGGCCAGCACGCGCCAGTGGGCGGCCTCGGCCATGAACTGGCCCAGCGTGAGCGCCACGGTGTGCGGCGACAAGCCGCGCGAAGCGAAGTACAGATCGACAGAGAACACCGTCATGCCCATGGCGCCCATGGGCACCAGGCCAATCTCCACATGGCGGCGGCTGAGCAGTTCGCACAGCAGCGCACCCGCCCCGATGCCCACGGAGAACACCACCAGCAGCATCGAGGCCACCTGTTCATTGCCGTGCAGCACGTCGTGCGCGAAGCTGGGAAACTGGCCCAGGAACACGGCACCGAAGAACCACATCCAGCTGATGCCCAGCAGCGAGCGGAACACCACCACGTTGTCGTACGCCAGCCTGAGGTTGCGCCAGGTCTCGGTGAATGGATTCCAGTTGATGCTCAGTCCCGGGTCGGTGGCAGGAGAAACCGGCACCCGCTGCGCCAGTGCACGGCCCAGCAAAGCCAGCAGCAGGCAGGCGGCGGCCACATAGCTGCCCCCCACCAGGGGCAAGGCGATCAGCAGGCCACCGGCCACATTGCCCAGCAGGATGGCCACGAAGGTGCCCATCTCGACCATGCCATTGCCACCGGTGAGTTCACGCTCGGTCAGGTGCTGCGGCAGGTAGGCGAACTTGACAGGCCCGAACAGCGTGCTCTGAAACCCCATGAGGAATATGCACAGCAGCAGCACCGGCACGTTCTACTGCAGAAAGCCCCATCCGGCCAGCAGCATGATGGCGATCTCCAGGTTCTTCAGGACGCGGATCAGCGCCTCCTTGGGGTACTTGTCGGCCAGTTGCCCGGCCGTGGCCGAGAACAGCAGAAAGGGCAGGATGAACAGCGCGCCGATCACCAGCCCCGCCATGGAAGCCGGCAACCACTGCAGCTGCAGCTGGTAGGTCACCAGCACGGTGAAGGCGAACTTGAACACGTTGTCGTTGCCCGCCCCCAGGAACTGCACCCAGAAGAAGGGGCCGAACCGGCGCTGCAACAGCAATGAAAACTGATTGCCGTGGGGCGGCGGCCCGGCGCGGGTGACAACGGTGTTCATGCAAGTTCCTCCTGTGCGTCCCTGTGGGTCTGTCGATGTTTGCGCCGCATTCTGCCGCATGTCCCGCCGCCGGACATGCCACCCTCACGGGTCGATGAAATCAGCCGCGCGCTGGCACCCGTGTTCCTGGAACGGCTGCAACGGGTGGCGCAGGGCTTTGCCCGGCTGAGGCGCTGAAGGCGACCCTGCTCCGCCAAGGGTGGCATGATGCGGTCCCTGAGCCCGTCCTGCGGCCGCCCGAATCCTGCCCTGCTTTTTGCACCATCCTGCACTGCCGATGAACCGTCCAGACACCCCACAGGCCACTGCACCCAGACCGCGCCGCAAGAAGCCAGCCACGCCGTCGCCAGGCGCATCCCGGCGCACAGGCGCCGCGACCACCACAGCGCAGCGCCCGCCACTGCTCGACTGGCTGGCCCAGCACTACCCGCAACTGTTTGGCGAGCATCCGCGCCCCCTCAAGCGCGGCATCTACGAAGACCTGATCGAGGCACACGGCGACGGCCTGGAGCCCCAGGCACTGAAAGACGCCCTGGCGCGCCACACCCGTTCGACACGCTATCTGGCTGCCGTGGCTGAAGGCCAGAAGCGGCACAGCCTGGCAGGCGAAGCGGTGGAATCGCCAACGCCCGAGCAGGTGCACCATGCGCTGGTCGAGGTGTTCAGGCGCCGCGCCGCACGCAGCCCGGAAGACCTGCGCCCCCGGCTGCGCGAACGCATTGGCCGGGCATTCGAGGCCTCCGGCCTGGAGGCCATGGACTATGCCGCGCGCGTGGCAGGCCGCGACGAAACCATCAACGAACTGACGCGGGAGGCACTGGCCGATGCCGCCGTACGCCTGGCCCGTGCGCAGGCCCTGCGCCGGGCCTTTGCCGCCAGCGGTCAATCGCTGGAAGGCTTTGCCGCCATGTACGGCCTGAGCCCGGCGGAAGCCCGACGCACGCTCGGACAGGCCACGACAAAGCCGACTGCCGACGCGGGTTGACAGCCCAGGCGGCAGAGGTATCGGCGCGCTTCAGTGCTCCGGCCGCACAAACACGGTCAGCACGCCGGTGTAGCCGTAGAGTTGGTGGTGAGCGATCTCGCCGCCGGCAAAGAAGCCCACCAGGGGCACATCGCCGAGCGCCCGCCGGACAATCTGCAACTCGGCACTGGGGGCGCCAAAGTGCGGACCACCCCGGCCTGAACAGCTGACATACACCGCCCCTGCGATCCGCTCCGTGACGTCGGCGGGCAGATCGGCCATGGCGTCTGCCATGACGGGATGACCCAGCGGCAGATCGTGCACCTGGGGTTCCAGTTCTTCGCGGATCTCGGTGCAGATGCGGACCAGATCGGCCCGTGCTGCCTGGACATGACGTTCGCACAAGGCCAGGCGGCTGCCTTCCGCTACCTGGTCGGCAATGGCCACGCCCTGACGCGCGGGGTCCAGTCCGATGATGTGGCGCACCAGCACCTCCGGGCCGAACTGCCCCCGGCGTTCCCGGTCCTGGGTTCCTGCCTCCGCCTCCTGTCCATCGGGCGGCGTCACACCCACCAGGGTGCGGCGCAGGCGTTCGATGGCCTCCTGTGGCTGTTCCAGCGACACCTCCAGGGAATCCAGCACCTGCTCCATGGCCGGCTGTCCGTCCAGACCCAGCACCAGATGACCTTCGGCCTCGGTGACCGTCCAGGCCGCAGCCACGGGCTGGGCGCCCTGCGTGACGCGCGAGACGATACCGATGTCGGGCCCGAAGGCCACGCCACTGAGACCCCCATGGAACACGCCACCGGCGCCTCCCTGGCCCTGCAAGTGCCCCCGACTGCTCAGGGCAAACTGCACCGAGGCCCCCCGGCTGGCGCACAGGCCACCGAACAGGTAGCCACTGCGGGTGCGGTCGGCCACCTCCACGATGAGTTCAGCCAGTTCGGGGGTATGTCCGTCCGCGTGAACCCGGGCCGTGTGGGCCTCAAAACGACCGTGCCGGCCGCTGGGCGGCAAGGGGGCCACCCCGCTGAACACCCGATAGCTGTCGGGCGCCAGGTCGCACAGCATGACGGACAGGGCCGGTTCGTCAAAGTATTCGACGCCACTGCCGGCAACACCCACACCGACGGTGCCGACCCAGTCGGCCACTTCGGGCAGGGCTTCACCCAGGAAGGCCACGAGCGCTTCGGCCTCGGCGGCATAGTGATCGGTGATGTAGAGCAGGCCCAGCGACGGCGAACGCGGGTGGTCCGGCAGATCCATCTGGGCGCGCAACTGCGCCAGCACCAGGGCGGCGGCCATGCGCCACTGCGGGTGGGTGGCATGGGCACTGGGAAATCGCTGCATGGCCTTGCGCTCGCTGGAGACGGTCAGGCGCGACGCCGGCTGCCCGGTTTCGCTGCCGGGGCTTTGCCGGCGGCAGGGCGGCCGGTCTTCCTGGCCGGCTTCGCAGCGGCGGTCTTCCTGGCACCGGACGTGGCCTGTGCGCGTGACCTGGCCTGCTTGTCAGGCGCAGCCGGTGCGGACGCTGGTGCGGACGCCGGTGCAGTGGCCCCGCCCAGAAAGCCGGGCACCTGGAACAACCCGCCGGGCAGAGGCCAGTCGCCGGCCTTGAGGGTGGTGGGCGCGATCACCGGCGCCGGTGCAGCCGCCTTGCGGCTGCCTGTCCCACCCGACCGGGCCTTGGCCTTGGGCCGCGCGGGCACAGCCTTGGCCGCACCACGCCCCACCGCCCGTGCAGCCGCCTTGCCTGCGCCGGCAGCCTGGCCGACCTGGCGGGTGACCTTGCCAGCCACCCCGGACGCCGTCCTGACCGCCTGTTCGGTCACCCCGCTGGCCACCTGGCGCGTCGTGTCCAGCGTGGCCTGCCGTGCCACATCCTTGAGGGCATTGGCTGCGATCCCCTGGAACTGCTGCGTCAGCGCGCCCCACCAGTGCATGGGGTCCACCATGCCATTCGAAGAAGCCGCAGGCTCGGCCTTCGCCGAGCGCGCCTTGCGTGGCCTGGCGGCAGGACGGGGCGCGGCCTCCGGTTCCGGCTCGTCGTCCGGTTCGGGCTCGGGCTCGGCCCTGGCTTCAGCCGCTCCATAGGTGCGTGGAGGAATCTCCAGGCCGGCGAACCGCGTGGCGGGCGCCGCTTCGGGCTCTGTCGGCTCCTGACCCGGTCGACCGGTGAACCCGGCCACCGTATCGGCCGCCTTGAGCTTGAGCGCATTGGCCACGTCGCCCAGGCTGAAGTTCATGGTCTGCAGCGTGGCCAGGGTCATCTTCTGGACCTCCAGGGCCTGAATGGTCGCTCCCAGCGCCTTGGCATTCTGATCGAGCCAGAAATGCACCGCCTTGAGTTCATCGATGCGCTTTTCGAGGTCTTCCACATTGAATGTGGGCGCGACCCAGTTGCCCAGGTTCGGCAACTGGGGGATGCTCTTGCCCAGTCCCTGCACCACGCCATCGGCCGCCTGGCCCGCCAGGCTCTGCAGGAAATCGAATCCTGGTACAAATTTGCCGAACCCGCTGCCCGATGTCTCGCTCATGACGTTCTCCTGGTGGACCTGCTCAGGTGTCGTGCCCGCCGACCGGCGCCTGCGGGTCATTCGTCGATTCCGTAACGTGGCGACCGGCGTTCCCTCAAGGATGCCACACCTTCGCGCACATCGGGTCCGGCAAAACCCATGAATTCGAGGGCCAGCGAGGTATCGAAGGCCGGTCCGGCCTGGCGCAGCCAGTTGTTGAGCGAGTACTTGGTCCAGCGGATGGCCGTCTGGCTGCCTGCCGCCAGGCGGTCGGCCACTTCGTAGGCCTTGTCCAGCAAGGCATCATCGTCCACCGCCAGAGACACCAGTCCGATCCGCTCGGCCTCCTCGCCGCTGATCGGGTCACACAGCATCAGGTAGTACTTGGCCTTGGCCAGGCCACACAGCAACGGCCAGACGATGGCCGCGTGATCACCGGCGGCCACGCCCAGCCGGGTGTGGCCATCGACGATCCGGGCACTGCGGGCCGCAATCGAGATGTCGGCCAGCAGACCGGCGACCAGGCCGGCACCCACGGCCGGCCCGTGCATGGCGCTGACGATGGGCTTGTCGCAGTTGATGACGTTGTAGACCAGGTCCCGCGCCTCCTTCCAGACCCGGGTGCGCACCTCGAAATCGGTGGCCATGTCCTGCACCAGGGCCAGGTCGCCGCCCCCCGAGAATCCCATGCCGCTGCCACGCAGCACGGCCACGCGAACGCTGTCATCGCGACCCACGTCGCGCCAGATTTCCGAGAGTTCCCAGTGTCCGTCGTGCCCGGCGGTGGGCAGCTTGCCATTGCCCCCCGGGCCGTCGGCCTTCATGCGGATGTCGAGCACACTGGGTACGCCATCGACGGCCGGGCCGCGCCGGGTGATGTCCAGGGTCTGGTAACGGGTGTAGTCGGGACTTGGCATGAATGTCTCCTTCATTGATGATGCTTCGCTGCAGTGCCACCGATTGTGCTTGACATGCGTCAAGCCACGCCGGCAGCGTCAGGCGCATCATGCGCATATGGGCAGTTCGATCAGCGATTGCCCCGAAATCCAAGGAGCAGATTCAATGGGCCAGAACATTTCGGACACCTTCGCAACCCAGTTGCAGGACATGCGCGCCACCCTGCTGGCGCAACTGAAGGCCCAGCGGGGCGGCGAGGTGGGACGCGCCGAGTCGGCCGCGCAGGCCCGGGAGGAAGCCAGCGATGACTGGGCAAAAGCCGATGCCGAACGCGACCTGAACTTTGCGCTGGAAGAGCGCGAATCGGCCGAACTGGTGGCCATCGACGAGGCACTCAAGCGCGTGGCCGATGGCAGCTACGGCCTGTGCATCGACTGTGGCGTGACCATCGCAACCGCCCGGCTGCACGCCAATCCGACCGCCCTGCGATGCGTGGACTGCCAGGGCAAGCTCGAAAAATCCCAGGGCGGCGTCAGTGCGCCCCGCCTCTGATCCCATCCATTCATCGTTTGAACAAACAGGAGAAACACGAATGACCACCTTCCACGCCGTCGTCTGGATGGACCACACCCAGGCCCACGTGCTGATGTTCGACCGCGAGCACGTCGAATCGCAGCGCGTCAAGGCGCGCCAGCAACACACGCCAAAGCATGGCCATGTGGGCGCCGACAAGGATTTTTTCCAGCAGATCGCGCAATCGCTGGAAGGCGTTTCGGAGGTCCTGGTGACGGGTCCGGCCAATGCCAAGATCGAGTTTCGTGACCACTGCAGGCACCACGCCCATGCCGTGGACAAGGCCATCGTCGATGTGGTGGGATCCGACCATCCGACCGACGCCCAGCTGGTGGCGCTGGCGCGCAAGTACTTCCTGAAGTACGACCAGACCGCCAGCGATCCGGCCAGCCGCTGATGCCGCGTTGCGGCACGGGATCGGACCACCCTGTTTGCCGTATGCTGGGCACATGAGCACAACAGACGATCCGGGGCTGCGTTCACCCAGCCTGTTCCACCTGGCCATCAACGTCACCGACCTCGATGAAGCGCGCCGCTTCTATGGTGGCGTGCTCGGCTGCACCGAAGGGCGCAGCACCGACACCTGGGTGGATTTCGACTTTTTCGGTCACCAGCTGTCGCTGCACCTGGGTGAACCGCTGGCCACGGCCCGCACCGGCAAGGTGGGCGACCACCTGGTGCCCATGCCGCACTTTGGACTGGTCTTCCTGCTGCCGCAGTGGCAGGCCCTGGCCCAGCGGCTGGAACAGGCCGGCATCGACTTCGTCCTGCCGCCGCAGGTCCGGTTCGAAGGGCAGCCCGGCCAGCAGTGGACCATGTTCTTCTGCGACCCCTTCGGCAACCCGCTGGAGGTCAAGGGCTACGCCTCGACCGGCGACATTTACGCCCACTGAGCGCTGCCGCTGGCCCCTGGCGATGGCCCGTCACGCGACAGGCGGTCGGCTGGACGGTCCGTATGACCTGTTCCTGAAGGGCCAAGCGCCCTAGCATCCACTTACAGCACCTTGCTGTCATTGGGAGTTTTTGGTGGCCTGGCGCGCTCTGCGCCAGGCCACACTTGTTTTCAGGCCTGTGCCACCGGGTGCAGGGGCGCGATGGCCTGGTCGATGGCGCCAAACACGCTCTGTCCGTCGCGGTTTTTCATCTCGATGTGGATGGTGTCGCCAAACTTCATGTAGCCGGTGCCGGGCTGCCCGTCCAGCAACGTTTCCATGGCCCGCTTCTCGGCGATGCAGGAATACCCTTTGGGCCACGCCCTGCGGCCATCCGTCTCGACCGACGGGTTGCTTACCGTCCCGGAACCGACAATGGTGCCGGCCCGCACGTTGCGGGTGCGGCAGACATGGGCAACCAGCTGCCCGAAGTGGAACACCATGTCCGGCCCGGCGTCGCACATGCCGACCCGGCGCCCGTTCCAGGTGCTCTGCAGGGTCAGATGCACGCGACCGCCGCGCCAGGCTTCTCCAAGTTCATCCGGCGTCACAGCCACCGGGCTGAATGCGGTGGCCGGCTTGCTCTGCAGAAATCCAAAACCCTTCTCCAGCTCGGCCGGCACCCGGTTGCGCAGGCTGACATCGTTGGCCAGCATCAGCAGCCGGACGCCATCCAGCGCCTGTTCCGGACTCGCGCCCATGGGGACATCGCCAACGATGACGGCGACCTCGGCCTCGAAGTCGATGCCGTCGTCCTCGCTGGGCAGGATCACCGGGTCACATGGCCCCAGAAAATCGTCACTGCCCCCCTGGTACATCAGCGGGTCGTCGTGGAATCGGGCCGGCATGTCCGCACCACGCGCCGCACGCACCAGCTCGACGTGGTTGAGGTAGGCCGATCCGTCAACCCACTGATAGGCCCGGGGCAGTGGTGCCATGCACATGGCCGGATCGAACGGAAAGGCGTGACGGGCCTTGCCCTGGTTCAGGGTCAGGTACAGGTCCTCCAGCTGCGGCGCCAGGAAGTTCCAGTCGTCCAGCACCTGCTGCAGGCGGTTGGCGATGCCGGTCGCATAATGCGCCGTCGACAGGTCGCGCGACACGACCACCAGCTGGCCATCGCGCGTTCCGTCTTTATAGGTGGCGAGTTTCATTGCATCTCCTGCCGGTCGTGCACCGGACCTTGTCCGACCCTGCCACTGGCAAGGCCTGATTGATTACGATGGGTGAAACAGATTAACCTCTGCGTAAACCCTGCCGGAAGGATTTGACCGGCAGGGCGTCACCGTCCGTATTTCACCATGGCCGACCCATCTGTCCCCCGCCGCTCCATGTCCACCAGCCCTGTCTCCGACCCAGCCGACGACGACACGCCCTCGCGTGCGGGCATCCAGTCGGTCGAGGTGGGGTTCGAACTGCTCAACGCCATGGCCGAGGCCAGCGGCCCGATGATGCTGCGCGACCTGGCCGCCGCAGCCGGCATGAGTGCCGCCAAGGCCCACCGCTACCTGGTCAGTTTCCAGCGCATGGGTCTGGTGGCCCAGGACCCGCTGAGCACCCGCTACGACCTCGGACCGGTCGCCCTGCGGCTCGGACTGGCCAGCCTCAACCGCATTGATGCCGTCCGGCTGGCCCGCGAACGCATACCCGGGCTGCTGACCGAGACCGGCCACGCCCTGGCCATCGCGGTCTGGGGCAATCACGGTCCGACCATGGTCCATTGGGCCGAGGCCCCGCTGTCGATTCCCGTCACGCTCCGGCTGGGCGACGTCATGCCGCTGGCCACATCCGCCACCGGACGATGCTTCGCGGCCTTCATGGACCAGGAGGGCCGGGACGCCAAACGGGTGGGGCCCATGATCCGGGAAGAGCTGACCAAGCTCAAGCAATTACCGGTCAACGACGTATGGCTGCAGGACATTCCGCGCAACATGGAAGAGGTGCAGGCGGTCCTGGCCGAGACACGGCGCCGCGGCATGGGCCGGGTGGTACACAGCCTGATTCCCGGCATTGCCGGCTTCTGCGCGCCGGTCTTCGACATCCAGGGACGCCTGGTGCTGGGCCTGGTGGTGCTGGGGTCGGTAGCGACGTTCGACACCGACTGGGACGGACAGCCGGCCACCGCCCTCTTGCGGTGTGCCCGCCGCCTCAGTGCCGACCTGGGCTTCCGCGCGGACGCCCATTCCAGGTGAACACCACGCTGCACCTGCCGCCCGACAGCCCCCCCGCCGGGCGGCTGGGGCTGCTGACGGCCGTGGTGCTGGTCCTGCACCTGGCCCTCCTGACGGACTGGTCGGGCTGGCAGGACGGCTTCCGGTCAGCCGGACGGGACCCTGCACAGGCGCCGATGGACACACCCGCCGCCGGGACGGACGCAGCGGCCTCCCCGGGCGACACCCAGGCCACCCCCGCCAGCCACCGCAGCACCGTGCGCTGGCTGCTGGTCCCGCCACCCCCACCGCCCCCCGCGCCGGCGCCACCACCCCGTCCGGTCCCATCCGCGCGGGCGCCCGCCCCGGCCATTGCAACGCCGCCGCCACCGGCTCCCGAGCGGCCCGCCGAACCGCTGACGCCCGACGTTGTGGTGCCCACCGAGACAGCCGCGACGCCGGAACCAGCGGCAGACGCTGCGGCAGAAGCGCCACCGGTCCAGGCCCAGGAAACCGCGCCGCCCCCCTCCGTCCCGGTGGCCGCCGCGGCACCAGCACCAGCACCAGCACCAGCACCAGATCATCCGCCACCGCCTCCTGTCCTGGCTCAGGCCACGACGGTCCCCGCCTTTCGCACCCAGGGACTGCCCCCGGCCATCCCACCACCGGGCGCACAACTCGAATACGACGTCACCGGCCAGTCCAAGGGCATGAACTACCAGGCCAGCGGTACCCTGGACTGGTGGCACGATGGACAGACGTTTCAGGCCCAGATGAAGGTCAGTGCGTTCCTGCTGGGCAGCCGAACGCAGCGCAGCAGCGGCCGGATCGACGGCACTGGACTGCACCCGGACCGCTTTGTCGACATCAGCCGGCGCGAGCGCGAAACCCGCCTGGACAACCAGACGGGCCTGATCTCGTACCGTGGCCATGCCCACCAGGACCCGCTGCAGCCCGGGGCGCAGGACCGTCTGAGCGTCATGCTGCAACTGGCGGCCCGGTTCAACGCCTCATCACCGACCGAGGGCCAGCGGATCAACCTCCAGGTGGCAGGCCCGTCGGGCACCGAGCGCTGGGCGTTCGAGGTTCTGGCCAAGACCGTGGTGCAGGTCCCCGCAGGTGCGTTTCCAGCCTGGCCGGTGCAGCGGGTGGCCCGCGACGGCGACCGGATGACGGTGTGGCTGGCCCCCGAACTGAGCCACCTGCCGGTCCGGCTGGTGCTGTTGCAGGCGCAGGGAGACCGCCTGGAACAGGCCCTCAGTCAGCGGCCCTGAATGGAAAGCACCTATCTGGTGCATTCACACTGTCGCCGAATTGGCACGGTTCTTGAATTTTTTGACCGGAACCCCAGCTATCGAGACATACCCGCTGCAGAAGTTGGCGATATGGCCGATATAAAGTCTGCAAGCGTTCAGGTTTTTCCATTTGAAGGACATTTCAGTCATGAACATGCTCTACGACTCGGATTCCTTTGCGGTGGTCCACATCCTGGCCAACGCCCCGATGGACGGGGAGCAGCCCGAAGCGGCCGGTCCCCAGATCCCGAGGCACGGCTTCGAGATCGTGGACAAGCGATCCGGCAAAGAGGTCTACCTCGACGGCTCGTGGGCCGAGATGTTCCAGTCCCAGATCCAGGCCTGGCAACAGAGCACGCCCTCGCAGGAAGAGGTGGAGGACACCCTGGAGGGGTATGCCACCCTGGCCCAGATGCCGGTGGTCATGCACTGACTGACCGCCCCGCCGGGCGCCACAGCCCGGCATCGCGTGGCGCTGTCAGGCGGTCTGCAACCGACGCCGGAAGGACCGGTACACCGGCTCAGCCAGCACCAGGACCGCCACCAGACGGCAGACCTGAAACGCCGTCACCACCGGCACCCCCAGTTGCAGGACTTTGGCCGTGATGGCCATTTCCGCGATCCCGCCGGGAGACGTGCCCAGCACCAGCGTCGCCCATGGCAACCCGGTCAGGTCCGCCAGCAGACGGGCGAATGTGGCACACAGAACCATCATCACCACGGTCGCCACCGCCACACTGGCCAGCCAGCGCGGCGCCGTATGCACAAAGGCCGGCGTGAAACGCACCCCCAGGCTCACGCCAATCACCAGCTGGGCCGCATTCGACAGCCACGGTGGAATCGCCGACAGCTCGGCACCGGACAAGGTCAGCGCCATGGCCACCAGCAAGGCCCCCATGAACCACGGATTGGCACGACCGGTACGCCG
Organism: Burkholderiaceae bacterium; assembly: GCA_041396505.1. Lineage (GTDB taxonomy): Bacteria > Pseudomonadota > Gammaproteobacteria > Burkholderiales > Burkholderiaceae_C > Hydrogenophaga. The sequence goes on along the minus strand of JAWKYL010000007.1, from coordinate 423,411 downwards.
CATCACCAGGGCACCGGCCAGTGTCAGCACGGCCAGCAGGCCCAGGCCCGCCGGGTCGACCGCCCGGACGCCGGGCAGGCTGCGATCCAGGTCGTGGACACCCCAGATCTGCATGGCAAACGGAATGGTCACGGTGACCAGCAGCACGCGCAAGGTGTGGGCGGCGGCCACCAGATCGGTGCGAGCGCCCCAGCGTTCGGCAATCAGTGTCATTTCGGAGGCGCCGCCAATGGCGCCCGAGAAATAGGCCGTCGTCAGCCACTGGGCAGGCGCCACGCCAGGCAGCCGGTCCCGGTGCAGCCGGTACAGGCACCACGAAAACGCCAGTCCCATCGCCAGCGCCCAGACAATCCCCATGCCAATCACCCACCAGAGACTGGCCACCAGGGCCCCCACGGCTGGCGTGAAATACAGGCCCAGAGCGGTACCGATCACCCACTGGCCCGTGTTGCGCAGGGCATGGACGCTGAATGTCGGCACGCCCACGACCGAGGCAACCGAGGTGGCCAGCAACGGGCCGATCATCCACGGGATGGGGGTACGCAGCCAGACACACAGGGCCGCGGCGGCCAGGGCCAGGCACAGGGTCAGGGCACTGCGCCTGACGACAGTGAAGCGAGACAACGGAAGGGACATGAAGACGATGGGACGGCACGCCTGGAAAGGCCCGGCGCGCCAGGCGTTCACGGGAACCGCGTAGTATCCCCCCATGCGCATCCCGGCCTTGCTCACTGTCTGTGCGGTGTTCCTGCTCAGCGCCTGCCAGACACCCCGGCCGGTGGTGCCCGATCCGGTCGGTTCCGCCGTCGAACCGGTCCTGCCGGCGGACATCGGACGGCTGCCGGCCCACCCTGTGTGGCTGATCGGCGAACAGCACGATGCGCCGGAACATCAGGCCATGCAGGACGCCGTGGTCCGTTTCCTGACCGGGCGACACCGGCTGGCCGCCCTGGTGATCGAAATGGCCGAAGCCGGACAAAGCACCGCCGGACTGTCAGCCGACGCTGGCGAGGCACAGGTCCGCCAGGTGCTGGGCTGGACGGATGAACGCAACGATGCCGGCTGGCCCTGGGACCGCTACGGCCCGACCATCCTGTCGGCCGTTCGGGCGGGCGTCCCGGTCCTGGGCGGCAACCTGCCCCGTGACCGCCAGCGCCAGGCCATGGCGGACGACAGCCTGGACCGCCTGCTGGACGCCGCCAGCCTGGCCCGCCAGCAGGCCCTGGTTCGCGAAGGCCACTGCATGCTGCTGCCTGACCGGCAGATCGCACCCATGACCCGCATCCAGCTCGCGCGTGACCGGTCCATGGCCGGCGTCGTCTTGCAGGCCATCCGGCCGGGAAAAACCGTTCTGCTGATCGCCGGCAACGAGCACGTCCGGCGCGACCTGGGTGTCCCCCGGCACCTGCCGGCCGACGTGCCGATCCTGGTCCTCCAGAGCCGTGGACGGGACGCGGCGGCAACTGGGGTATCGAGTGCCGGCGCTGGCGGGGCACACGGACTGGCGGACCTCACCTGGCTGACCCCGCCCCTCCCTCCGCGGGACTATTGCGCCGAACTCAGGCAGCAGATGAAACGCTGACGCGCGCAGGCGACCGTGCCGCGCGGCAGCGCCTCCCCGCTCAGTCGAAACGCGCCAGGATGATGAGCACCAGCAGCACCAGCAACACCGCCGCCGCCACCTTCACCCAGCTCTTCGGATACTCGCCGGCCACCTGCCCGGTGTGGCCGTTGACCACACCCTGGAAATCCTTCGAACCATAGCGGTAGCTCACCAGCCAGACCGGCAGCAGCACATGCTTGAAGGTCTGGCCGGTGAAATGGGTGTCCATGCGCAGGTTCCGGCGCGTGTCGGCGCGCATGTCCTGCACGCACAGGCGCTCCAGCGTCTGCAGCATGCGCTGGCGTCCCTGTCCGGCAGCGCCCTTGAGATCCAGTGCATAGCGCTCGACCGTCCAGCCACTGAGGTAACCGGCGTCATAGGGCATCAGATCGCTGGTGGTGGGAAAGGGTTCGACGGCGCGCATCAGCCGGGGGTGCACGCCACGGGAACCGCAGACCAGCGTGTCGTCGAAATGGAACGCGACGGATCCGGCGACCGGGCGCCATCGCACCTGCTGGCGCTTGTTGCTGTCGCGGTAGAAGGTACCGGCCTCGGCCGTGTAGTCCGCGCTGGCCTGGGCATCGAAGGTCCAGTAGGGCAGGTACACACCATGCAAGGTGTCGGTGAGTACCCGCCGCCTGAACGCATTGGGCGCCCAGAACCGGCTGCCATACCACTGGCGCAGCCGGTCCCGTGCCTGGGCCTCGTCCAGTCTGAAAGGCAGCAGGCTTTGCGGCCGGATGACGTCCGTGCCCTCATCAAACGGCAGAAGGGCGGTGGAACCGCAGAAGTCGCAGGCCCGACCCTGTTGCTGGGCGTCGAAAAAACTGATCGCCTGGCAATGCTGGCAACGCACCTGGCGCCGCTGCGCCTGCCAGCCCCGATCCTGGGCCGGCACGGCCTGCAGGGCGGCCACCAGGTCGTGCTCGACGATCTCGCCACCGGTGGCCAGTTCGTGGGGCGACTCGGTACCGCAATAGGCGCACACCAGCGCCTGTTTGCCGGGATGCCATTGCGCCTCGCCCCCGCAGGCCGGGCAGGTGAACTTCTGCTGCGCCCGGTGCGCCGCCCCGGCGCCATCCGTTGTGTCCGGTCCGTTCAAACGCACTCTCCCGTCGAGCACCATGAACCTGGTGACGTCTTCATCCCTGCATGAACTCGTCCAGTGCGGCACGCGTGATGCGCCACTGGCTGCCGATGCGGCGCCCCTTGAGGTTGCCGGCTTCCAGCTCCTGCAACACATCGGCCGGACTCACCGCCAGCGCCTGGGCCACCTGTTCGGGTGACAGCAGATCTGGCAGGCCCGGCGCGCCACCGGCCGGCGCCTGCGGCTGCGGCACGAAGCCAGGCTGTGAAGGCGCCCCCCCCTGGCCCGCCCCCTGCTGGAGCATGGCCTGCCCCATGGCCAGGCCCGCCGCCAGCTCGGCACCGATACCGGCAGCGCCGGCCTTGCCCTCGGCCAGGGCATTGCCCATGTTGTATTTGACGTAATCGTTGAGGTTGCCGATGGCGGTCATGGCGCCACGCTTGTCGATGGCCTGCTCCAGTTCGGGCGGCACCGACACGTTCTCGACCACAAAGGCGGTCAGTTCGAGACCGTACTTCTCGCGCATGGCCGCATTCAGCGGATCCAGCAGTGCCTGCCCCAATTCGCCGTAGCGGGTGGCCACATCCAGTGCCGGCACCCGGGCGGCCGCCAGCGTCTCGCTGAACACACTCACGATGCGCGAACGCATCACATCGGTGAACTCGTCCAGTCGGAAATGGTGATCGGTCCCCGCCACTTCCTTCAGGAATTTCACCGGATCGACCACCTTGAAGTCGTAGGTGCCGAAGGCCCGCATGCGCACCACGCCAAAGTCGGCGTCACGCATCATCACCGGATTGGCCGTACCCCATTTGTTGCCGGTGAAGACCCGGGTGGTGACGTAATAGACATCGGCCTTGAACGGGGTCTGGAACTTGTACTTCCAGCCCAGCAGATCCCCCAGAATGGGAATGTTCTCGGTGGTCAGGGTGTGACGCCCCGGCCCCAGGGTGTCGGCAAACTGCCCCACGTAGACGAACTGCGCCACCTGGCTCTCGCGCACGATCAGCTGGGCCTCGTTCTTGATCTGCTTGTCGTCATCCGGAAACCGGTACGACAAGGTATCGCGCGAGTCGTCGACCCACTCGATGACGTCGATGAACTGGCGGTTCAGGAAATCCATGATGGCCATGCGAAGCCTCCTTTCAATGGGGTGCGTTGATGTGACCGCGCGGGCAGCCGACCCGGCCGTGCGAACATCCTACCAATTTGCGTGCGCCCCGGGCGCTGCGACAATGTGCGTGTCATGAACCACACCTACGTCCTCACCCTCTCCTGCCCGGACCGCCCGGGCATCGTGCACGCCGTCTCCGGTTTTCTGCTGGAGCACGGTGGCAACATCGAAGAAGCCGCCCAGTTCAACGACCACGACACCGGCCTGTTCTTCATGCGCGTGCAGTTCACCTGCAGCCAGCTCACCGAAGACGACCTGCAGCTGCATCTGCGGGTGTTCGCCGAACCCTTTGGCATGCGCTGGAGCCTGCACCCGCTGGCCCAGCCGATGCGCACGGTGCTGTTCGTCAGCCGGGAGGGACACTGCCTCAACGACCTGCTGTTCCGCTGGAAAAGCGGTCTCTTGCGTCTGGACCTGCGTGCGATCATCAGCAACCATCGGGATTTCTACCAGCTGGCCGCCAGCTACAACGTGCCGTTCCACCATGTCCCGGTGACCAGCGCCACCAAGGCCCAGGCCGAGGACCGCCAGCGGGAGATCATCCGCTGCGAAGGTGCCGAACTGGTGGTGCTGGCCCGTTACATGCAGATCCTCAGCGACGGCATGTGCGAAGAACTCTCCGGCAAGGCCATCAACATCCACCACAGCTTCCTGCCCAGCTTCAAGGGTGCCAAGCCCTACCACCAGGCGCACCACCGCGGGGTCAAGCTGATCGGTGCCACGGCCCACTACGTGACCGCCGACCTCGACGAAGGTCCGATCATTGAGCAGGACGTGGCCCGCGTGGACCACACGGACACCGTGGAAGACCTGACGGCCCTGGGGCGCGACACTGAAAGCCAGGTCCTCGCCCGCGCCGTCAAGTGGCACAGCGAACACCGCGTGCTGCCCAACGGGCACCGGACGGTGGTGTTCAAGTGAACGGCGGTCCGGCGGCAGGTCGCTTTCCCACGACACCATGACCATCCGGATCCCACCCATCCAGTGTCTGCTGACTTTCGAGGCACTGGCGCGCCTGCGCAGCGTCACGCAGACCGCAGAAGAGCTGTGCGTCACGCCCAGCGCGGTCAGCCACCGCATCCGGCAGCTGGAGCAGATCCTGGGCACCAAGCTGTTCGGCCGGGCGGATTTTTCGCTCACCACCGAGGGCAGCGAATACCTGGCACAGGTACGCGAGGGCCTGGCCTCTCTGCAGAAATTTCCCAGCCACCAGGCCACGCCGGGGCGGCGCAAGCTGCGGCTGGCGGTCACGCCGACCTTCGCCCGCTCCATCCTGCTGCCACGCCTGCGCCATTTCAGCGACGCCTACCCCGAGATCGACCTGACGCTGCAGGTCAGCATTCCGCTGCTCGATGTGGTGGCCGAAGACGCCGACCTGATGGTCCGGTTCGGCACCGGACGCTACGCCGATGTCGAGCACGTCTGCCTGATGAAAGACGAGGTCACGCCGCTGGCCTCGCCGGCCTTCGTGCGGGAGCACGGCCCCTTCGACACCCCGGAGGACCTTGAAGGCCTGACCCTGCTGCGCAGTCCGCTGGAACCCTGGCGCACCTGGTTTGCCGCCAACGGCCTGGACTGGCCGGAACCTGCCGAAGGCTCGCAGTTCAACGACATCGGCCTCATGTGCGACGGGGCCGCTGCCGGCATGGGCGTCGCCCTGGTCCGGCTGAAGCTGGGTGCGCCCTGGCTGGAGCACGGCACCCTGGTGCCGCTGTACGAACGCCATGTGCCCAGCCCGCACGCGCACTATCTGTGCTGGCGGACCGGAACCATGGAACGGTGGGAATGCACCGCCTTTGCCGAGTGGCTGCGCAAGTCACTCAGCTGAGGCTGGCGCACCGCTCACTCACTCGATGCTCAGGCGCTGACCAGCCAGTGACGCTTTCTTGGGCAGCGTCAGGGTCAGCACACCGTTTTCATACCGGGCCCTGGACTTCTCGTTGTCGATGTCGGAGGCGAGCTGGAAGCTGCGGGCCACGGAGCCGTAGTAGCGCTCGGTGCGCAGCACCTTCTCGTCACCACCCTGGCGGTCCTGCTGCTTGACTTCGGCGCGCAGCGTCACCACCGGGCCGTCGATGACCACATGGATGTCTTCCTTGTTCACGCCGGGAATCTCGGCCTGGACGGTATAGGCATCGGCCGCTTCCTTGACGTCGATCTTGATCGACGAGGGCGCCGGCAAGGGGTCGCCATGGAGCGGTTTGACGAAGTAACCGGGGGCGACATCCTTGAAGAAGTCGTCAAACAAACCGGAGCGGGCAATCAGACTGTTCATGACAGGATCTCCTGTGAATCGAGTTGGACTTTGGGGCTGAGTTCTCCACTCGCGCCCTCCGCAATTACATGGCGTTCGGCCGGGTCATTTCAAGCCCCGGCCATTGACCAGGATCAAACCGCATCAATCGCCCTCACGAACGATTGAAAGAAACTTCAACGCGCCCGCTCCCGCCTTGTCCTACACTGCGCCGCATGAACACCGCTGCCGCCCCTGCCGAAGTCACCCGCGCCGAGCGCGCCAGCCGCCAGGCCGAGGTCGTCCGGGCGCTGCAGGCCGTGGTGCCCGGCCACACCCTGCTCTGGCAGACGGAAGATACCGTCCCCTATGAGTGCGACGGACTCACGGCCTACCGCGAACGACCACTGGTGGTGGCCCTGCCCGAGACTGAGGCCCAGGTGGCCGCCGTGCTCAAGGCCTGCCACGCATTGGGCGTTCCGGTGGTGGCCCGCGGCGCGGGCACCGGACTCTCGGGTGGCGCCATGCCCCACGCCATGGGCGTGACACTGTCGCTGGCCAGGTTCAACCGCATTCTGTCGATCGATCCGCGTTCGCGCACCGCCGTGGTCCAGGCGGGGGTGCGCAACCTGGCCATCAGCGAAGCCGCCGCGCCCCATGGCCTGTACTACGCCCCCGACCCCAGCAGCCAGATCGCCTGCACCATCGGCGGCAACGTGGCCGAGAACTCCGGTGGCGTTCATTGCCTGAAATACGGACTGACCGTGCACAACGTGCTGCAGGTGCGCGGCTTCACGATCGAGGGCGAGCCGGTCACCCTGGGTGGCGCCGCGCTGGACACGGCAGGCCTGGACCTGCTGTCGCTGGTCATTGGCAGCGAAGGCATGCTGGCCGTGACCATGGAGGCGACGGTCCGCCTGGTGCCCAAACCGCTGCTGGCCCGCTGCATCATGGCCAGTTTCGACGACATCCAGAAGGCGGGCGATGCCGTGGCCTCCGTGATCGCGGCCGGCATCATTCCGGCGGGCCTGGAGATGATGGACAAGCCCATGACCGCTGCGGTCGAGGACTTTGTGCATGCCGGCTACGACCTCGGCGCGGCGGCCATTCTCCTGTGCGAGAGCGATGGCACCCCCGAAGAGGTGGAAGAGGAAATCGGTCGCATGAGCGAAGTCTTGCGCGCCTGCGGCGCCACCGCCATTGCCGTCAGCCGCGACGAGGCCGAGCGGCTGAAGTTCTGGAGCGGGCGCAAGAATGCGTTCCCGGCCAGCGGCCGCATCAGCCCCGACTACATGTGCATGGACTCGACCATCCCGCGCAAGCGGTTGGCCGACATCCTGATCGCCATCGGCGAGATGGAGACGAAGTACGGCCTGCGCTGTGCCAACGTGTTCCACGCCGGTGATGGCAACCTGCATCCGCTGATCCTGTTCGATGCGAACGACCCCGACCAGTTGCACCGCTGCGAGCAGTTCGGCGCGGACATCCTGGAGACCAGCGTGGCCATGGGCGGCACCGTCACCGGCGAGCACGGCGTGGGGGTGGAGAAGCTCAACAGCATGTGCGTCCAGTTCTCAGCCGAGGAAAACGCCCAGATGTTCGCCGTCAAGCGCGCATTTGATACCAAAGAACTACTGAATCCGGGCAAAGTGATTCCCACACTGCAACGATGTGCCGAATACGGCAAGATGCTCGTGCGCTCGGGGCAGATGCCATTCCCGGAATTGCCCAGATTCTGACGGTCATATATCACACTGCCTGACCGGCCCGCTGGGGTAAAGTGGCAACTGATGAATGCCGCCCACCCCCAGCAGGAGCTGCCTCGCAACGCTCAGGATGAAGCGTTGCCGGCTGCACGCGAGCGCGAACTGCGCAGCGAACTGGAGGCCCTGCGCGCCGAAAACGAACGCCTGCGCCGGCGCCTGCAGTTGCGCCCGGTGGGCCCGGCCGGAGCGGACGCCAGTCCACCGCTCGACGAAACCCCGCCATCACCGACCCACGGGACCGGACCGGACAACAATGCCCGGCTGGATTTCGAGGCCTTGTACGAGGCACTGGCGGGTGTCTTTCCCACCGGCATGTTCCGTGTCAAGGCCCATGGCCAGCTCACGCACGTCGACGACCGGCTCTGCGACATCTTCGGCCTCGGGCGGCACGAGTTCACCGGCATGCGCTGGCTGCGCCGCGTCCATGAGGACGACCGCGAACGCGTGCACCGCTTCTGGAAAGACGCGATGCGCCAGGACAGCGGCAGCAGCATCGAATTTCGCCTGCGCATGCCCGATGGCCAGATCAGCCACGTGCTCGCCCGCAGCGTTCCACGCTTCGACCCTATGGGGCAACTGTGCAGTCACCAGGGCTTTGTGCAGGACATCTCCCACGTCCGCACACTGGAGGCCGACCTGCGGCTGAAGGACGAGCTGAACCGTCAGATCATCGCCAGCAGCCCCGACTGCACCAAGGTGCTGAATCTCAAGGGAGAGGTGCTCCAGATGACCGCCCAGGGCTGTCAGCTGGTCGAACTGGACGATTTCGAGCGGGTCCGTGGTCAGGCCTGGTCCGACTGGTGGCCCGACGAGGGCCAGCAACTGGTCAGGCAGGCCCTGTCGGCCGCTGCCGGCGGGCAGCATGGACGGTTCGTGGCCTTCGGTTACACCTTCAAGGGAACCCCGAAGTGGTGGGACACGGTGGTCACCCCGATCCGCAACAGCCAGGGACAGGTCTCGCTGCTGCTGGCATCGTCGCGCGACGTCACCGAACAACACCAGCACCAGGAAGAGGTGGCCCGTCTCAACAACGAACTGGAGGAGCGCGTCGGCGAGCGCACCGCCGAACTGGACCGCGCCAACATCGACCTGCGCCAGGCCCTGTCGTCGTTTCGCCACCTGTACAACGAAGCCCCCTGCGGCTACCACTCGGTCGACAGCAGCGGTGTGTTCGTCATGATCAACCACACCGAACTGGACTGGCTGGGCTACGAACGGGGTGAGGTCGTCGGCAAACTGCGGTTCCGGGACTTCGTGCGTCCGCCCTACCGCCACCTGGTACTCGACCGCCTGGACCGGCTCAAACGCCGCGAAAAGGTCGAAGCCATCGAGGTGGGTCTGGCCCGCCGGGACGGCAGCGAGTTCACGGTACTGCTCAGCAGTGCCGCCGTCTATGACCAGACCGGCCAGTTCGTGCGGACCAACAACACCCTGGTCGACATCACGGAGCGCAAGCGGGCACAGGATGAACTGATCGCCCAGCGCAACTTCATCCAGAACATCACCGACAGCGTGCCGGTGCAACTGGCCTTCTACGACCGGCATCTGGTCTGCCACTTCGCCAACGCCGCTTATGCGCGCTGGCTGGGGCTCGATGCCCGTGAACTGATCGGGCAGCACCTGAGCGCTGTGGCCCGGCCACAGGACTTTGCCGCCGCGCAGCCCGCCCTCAAGGCGGCCCTGGAGGGGCAGCCCCAGAAGTTCGAAGGCGAGCGCGCCTTCGCCGACGGCTCCGCCTTCCACGCCAGTATCGAGTACACCCCCCACTGGCGTGACGGAAAAGTCGAAGGCATCTTCATCCAAGTGCTCGACATCACCGAACGCAAGCGCAGCGAACTCTCGGTGCAGGCGACGAACACCCGCCTCCAGAGTGCCCTGCGGCAGGCCCAGTCGCTCTACAACGAAGCGCCCTGCGGCTATCACTCCATCGATGCGGCCGGCGTCTTCATCCACATCAACGACACCGAACTGCACTGGCTCGGCTATAGCCGAGGCGAAGTCGTCGGCAAGATGCACGCCACCGACTTCCTGAACTGCACCGACCGCAGTGTCGTTTTCGAGGAACGCATGCGTCGCCTGCAGCGGGACGGGTTCGTCGAAGCCGTGGAATACACGCTGCGCCGCCGCGATGGTTCCCTCATCGACGTGCTGCTGTCCTCCACGGCCGTCCGCGATGAGGCCGGCGGTTTCCTGCGCAGCAACACGACGGTCATCGACATCACCCAGCGCAAGCTCGCCGAGCGGGCGCTCAAGGACAACCAGCGTTTCCTGCAGGCCATCACCGACCATGTACCGGGCGTGATGGCCTATTTCGACACCGGACTGCGATTCCGTTTCATCAACGCGGAGCATCAGCGCGTCTTCGGCATCGACCCCCAGACAGCCGTCGGACGCCACCTGAGCGAATGTGTGGCCTCCGACATCTGGGCCGACGCCGGGCCCCGCATGCAGCGTGCGCTGGCGGGCGAGCCCCAGCACTTCGAGGCCTGGCGGCGCAAGCACGACGGCACCCCGATCTACGTCAGCGCCGACTACCTGCCGGACATCGTGGACGAACAGGTGGTCGGCCTGTTCGTGCAGATCATCGACATCACCGAACGCAAGCGCACCGAAGAGCGGGTGCACGACCTCAACGAAGACCTCGAGCAGCGCATCCGCGAACGCTCGGTCGAACTGCTGGAGAGCGAGCACCGCTTCCGCCTGATGGTCGACAACCTGCGCGACTACAGCATGTTCTTCCTGGATGCCAACGGCCTGGTCACCGACTGGACCGACAGCGCCCAGCGGCTGGAAGGCTACACACCCACCGAAATGATCGGTCAGCACCTGAGCGTGCTGCTCGATCCGGAAGACGAGGCGCGAGGGCAGGAGCAGGCCACGCAGATGCTGCGCCTGGCGGCATCCCGCGGCCAGCACGAGATCCTCGGCTGGCTCAGGCGCAAGGACGGTTCGCGCTACTGGGCGCACTCGGTCCTGATCGCGCTTCGCGACAGCGGCGGCCAGTTGCTGGGCTATGCACGCATCAACCGCGACATGAGCGACGCCAAGCGCCTGGACGACCTGCTGCACAACATCAACGACGAGCTGGAGAACCGGGTCACCGAACGCACCGAGCAGCTGGTGGCGGCCAACAAGGACCTGGAGTCCTTCTCGTATTCCGTCTCGCACGACCTGCGCTCACCGCTGCGCCACATCTCCAGCTTTGTCAGCCTGCTGGAAGAGCACCTCGAAGACAAGCTGGACGACACGGGCCAGAAGTACCTGGGCACCATATCCAGCTCGGCCCGCCACATGAGCCAACTCATCGACGGCCTGCTGGCGTTCTCGCGCCTGGGCCGTGCGGCGGTGAACGTGACGCCGGTCGATTTCGGGCTGCTGGTCGGCGCCGTGGTCAACCAGCTCGACCACGACACCGAAGGCCGCGTCATCGACTGGGTCGTGGCGCCCGACCTGCCGGTGGTGCAGGGTGACGCGCTGCTGCTGCGCGAGGTCTGGGCCAACCTGCTGGGCAACGCCTACAAGTACACCCGGCCGCGCGAACGGACCCGCATCGAAGTTGGCTGGAGCGTCGACCCCGCCGTGGGCTACACCTTCCATGTCCGTGACAACGGCGTCGGTTTTGATACAAAATACGCGAACAAGCTGTTTGGGGTCTTTCAGCGCCTGCACAGGGCTTCCGAGTTCGAGGGAACCGGGATCGGACTGGCACTGACGCGCCGCATCCTGGAGCGCCACGGCGGCAGCATCTGGGCCGAGAGCCAACTTGGCGAGGGCAGTGTGTTCTACTTCTCGCTACCATTTGAAGGCATGGACTGTAACGACGCACTCCGTGATTCGATACCCTCCGTGCTTGAACCATGAACAAGAACGCAGACACCATACTTCTCGTCGAGGACAACCCCGACGACGCTGAACTCACGCGCCTGGCCCTGGCCCGCCACGGCCTGGACAACAGGGTCACCCACGTTTCCGACGGCATCCAGGCACTGGACTACCTGTACCGGCGCGACGCCTATGCCGACCGCCCGGGCGGCAATCCGGTCCTGGTGCTGCTGGACCTCAAGATGCCCCTGCTCGACGGCATCGGCGTGCTCAAGGAAATCAAGGGCTCCGAACAACTGCACAACATTCCGGTGGTGGTTCTCACCTCGTCCACCGAACCGAGCGACCTGCAGCGCGCCTACGATGCCGGCACCAATGCCTACATTGCCAAGCCGACCGAGTTCTCGCAGTTTCTCAACGCCATGAAGCACGTGTGCGAGTTCTGGATCAACATCAACCAGACCGCCCCGCAGACACCCGGCGCCGGCGTACGCAGCACCCAGTTCGGCGAACTGATCTGAACGGCAGCGTCGTCCCGGTCACAGATCCTTCACCACGGATCGACAAACCGGTGCGACGCCAGGGACGCTGATTCGGGACAGGCAGAAAGCCCTCGCAGCAACCAGCCGCGGGTCTCGGCCGGGTCGATCACGGCATCGATCTCCAGGCAGGCCGCCATGCGTTCGGCAGAGCCCTGTTCCACATGCTGCCGCAGCAGCGACTCGAAGCGGGCGTCGCGCTGTGGTCCTTCCGGCAGCGCCTCCAGTTCCTTGCGGTAACCCAGGCGCACCGCACCCTCCAGGCCCATGGCACCAAATTCGGCCGAAGGCCAGGCGATGGTGAACGACGTGGCGTGGAAGCCCCCCGCGGTCATGCCCATGGCGCCCAGCCCATAGCCCTTGCGCAGCACCACGCTGAACACCGGAGCCCGCAGCGCCGCAGCGACCACGAACAGTCGGCTGGCGTGCCGGACATGGGCCTGGGCCTCCGAATCCGGGCCGACCATGAAGCCGGGGGTGTCGACCAGGCTGACGACCGGAAGTCCATGGGCGTCGCACAACTGCAGAAAGCGCGCGGCCTTGTCGGCGGCATCGGCATCAATGGCGCCACCCAGGTGCTGCGGGTTGTTGGCCATCAAGCCCACCGGCCGGCCACCCAGGCGGGCCAGCGCAGTGTGGATTCCGGCCCCGAAACCACTGCGCAGCGGCATCAGGCTGCCGATATCGGCCAGCCCCTCCATGATCCGGCGACTGTCGTAGGAGCGAACCCGGTTCTCGGGCACCGCATCACGCAAGGCCAGGGGGTCCGGCGCATCGCCGTACGGCAGGCTCCCGCGGAAATAGCCCAGATACTGGCGCGCCGCTGCCACCGCCGCCGCTTCGTCCGTCACCAGCACATCGATGACCCCGTTGGCGGACTGCACATGGCTGGGGCCGATGTCCTCGGGACGGTACACGCCCAGCCCGCCACCTTCGATCATGGCCGGACCGCCCAGGCCGATGTTGCTGCCGGATGTGGCGATGATCACGTCACAGCAGCCCAGCAACGCGGCATTGCCGGCGAAGCAGCGTCCAGCCACCACGCCGACCAGCGGCACCTGACCGGACAGCCGGGCCATGGCCGCGAAGGTCGGCACATGCAGACCGGCCACGATGGGCATGTCCGTGTCGCCAGGTCGCCCGCCACCGCCTTCAGCCAGCAGAACCACCGGCAGGCGTTGCTCCAGCGCAATGCCCAGCATCCGGTCGGTCTTCTGGTGGTTGCGGGCGCCCTGGGTGCCGGCCAGGACGGTGGCGTCATAGGCCATGACCACCGTCCGGCTTGCCCGCTCGCCCCAACGTTCGCCGTCGACGGAACCGATACCGGTCACCATGCCGTCAGCCGGTGTCCGGGCCATCAGATCTTCCTCGCTGCGTCGCTGCCGTTGCGCCGCCACGGCCAGCGCACCGTACTCGATGAAGCTGCCTTCGTCGCACAGGTCGGCGATGTTCTCGCGGGCACTGCGCATGCCGGCCGCATGCCGCTTGTCCATGGCCTCGGGCCGGGCGGCATCCAGCGTCAGCGCCAGTCTGGTGCGCAGGCGCTCCAAGTCGGCACGCACGGCGGCCGGCGCACCCCCGGCTTGCGGCGGCACAGGGTCAGGCGCCACGGACTCGCCAGCCAGTGGCTCCAGCTGGAGCAGGGTCTCGCCCTCTTCCACCTGGTCACCCACCGCCACGAAGCAGGCCTGAACCTGTCCGGCCTGGCCGGCCAGCACCTCGTGCTCCATCTTCATGGCTTCGAGAACCAGCAGCACCTGGCCGGACTGCACACGATCACCGGGCTGGACCCGGCATTCGACCAGATGGGACACCATGGGAGCGCGCACGTCAATCATGCGCGGATTGTGTGGTCGTGCCCGCGCCATGGCGGGTCAATCAGGAGACACCCTTGCGCCCGGCAGGTCCGGGGGCATCTGGATCGCGGATCGGAGCCTCAGTCGTAGAGGTCGGAATCGGCCCACTGGGAGGACGGGCCGGCGAGCGCGACTTCGGGCACGTTGAGCTTGAGCACGAACACCACTTCGCCGCCGAACCGGCCGACGCCCAGGGTCTTCATGAGCTGCAACTCCTGCTCGGGCCGCTCCATGCGAAGAAAGCAGATGGCCTGCTTGGTACCTTCGTGCATGGCGGTGAGGATGTCCAGCCGGGTGATGCGTCCGAACTCGCTGCACAGTTGATGCAAGGCGGACTTCAGGCTGGACACGTCGGTGTGCTCCCTCAGGTCGGCAAGTGCGCTCACATCCAGCTCCCGGTGAAGACCGGTCGGCAGCCGGCGGCGGCCTTCGGTCTGATGGTCCGGCACATGGCCGGGACAAGGTCTATCTTAAACCACAGGCTACAAAATGTAGCGGTTCGGGTTACATCTTTTTTGGGGAATATGTCACAAGAATCACCTCAAAACGAAGAGAAGATTATTACTTTGTGATGACGAAGCCCGGGCCCGCTGTTACAAATCGCCGGAAACAGCCCGGCGTCCCGGCGCCCGGAAGCCTCGAATGCCGGCCGGCGCCGCGCGACAATGCGCCATCGCCCCTTCCGACCATCTTGCACGCCTCCCAGGATGACAACGTCTTCGCACCCTGCCTCACCCGACTCCCCGGCCCGTACCCCGTCGGCCGCCCAGGTCCGGGACGATACCCTGCCCCTTCCGGTCGTCGCCCCCGCTGCAGCGCCCGGCACCGATGCCGACCTGCAGGAGCGCGACAGCCGGCTGGCACTCACGGAGCGCACGGCGGGTGTGGGCAGCTGGTCCTCCCGCATCCCCGAGGGCGACATGCTCGTCTCGGCCGAATGCGCGAGCATCCTGGGCGTGGAGCATCCCGGACAGATCGACTCGCTGGACGCCTTGTGCGCCTGCTATGCGCCCGAATGGCGCACCGGCATGCGCCGGCACCTGGATCGCTGCGCCCGGGAAGGGCATCCTTTCGACGAAGAGCTGCAGGTTCCGGTGCCCGATGCAGGCCCCAAATGGGTCCGGGCCGTGGGCGCCCCGGTGCGGGACGGACAGGGGCACATCATCCGCATCCAGGGCGCCGTCCAGGACATATCGGCGCAAAAGCAGGCCCAGCAGGAAACCCTGCGCCTGGCGATGCGCCTGACCACCACCCTGGCCAGCATCACGGAAGCCTTTGTGACGCTGGACCGCGCAGGCCATTTCACCTACCTCAACCAGGAAAGCGAGCGACTGCTGCAGAAAAGCACCTCGGACGTGCTCGGCCTGCCGATCTGGGATGGCTATGACGAAAACCTGTCGCAGCGGCTTCGCGAACAGGTGCAGGCAGCGCTGACGGACAACCACCGGCAAGAGCAGGAGCACCATTTCCCCTCGCTCAACCGCTGGCTGGAGTTGCGCGTGCACCCGTTTGCCGAGGGGCTGGCGGTGTACTTCCGGGACGTGACCGAGCGACGGCACTCTCAGGAGCAGCTGATGCTGCTGCAGACAGGCGTGGCCCGCCTGAACGACATCGTCCTGATCGCGGAAATCCACAATGGCGACGCCCAGGATGCGGCTATCGTGTTCGTCAACGACGCTTTCGCACGCCACACAGGCTATGCGCGCGACGAGGTGCTGGGCCGGGCGCCCCAGATGCTGCTGGACGTGGCCCCCGCGCTGGAGCGCCTGCGTGACCAGGGCAACGAGCACCTGAGCCGGCGCCAGGCCCGCACCGAGCTCCTGATGCACCGCAAGAACGGCACCATGTTCTGGGTGGAGCTGGAGGTCGTGGGCGTGCAGGCGGAAACCGGCGAACAATCGCACTGGGTGGCTGTGGGACGGGACATCACCCAGCGCAAGGCGGCCGAAGACATGATCCGCCACATGGCGCTGTACGACCCGCTGACCGACCTGCCCAACCGGCAGCTGCTGGTCGAGCGGCTGCAGCGTGCCCTGGGTCAGAGCGAACACAGCGGCCAGCATGGCGCCCTGATGTTCATCGACCTGGACAACTTCAAGATTCTCAACGACACGCTGGGGCACCACGTGGGGGACGAGTTGCTGCAGAAGGTGGCGTCGCGCCTGTCGCGCAGCGTGCGCAAGACCGATACGGTGGCCCGGCTGGGGGGCGACGAATTCGTGGTCATGGTCGACGACCTGAGCACCGATCCGGCCGCGGCCGCCTACAAGGCGCGCGTGCTGGCCGAGAAGGTGCTGCACATGCTGCGCGAGCCCTTCATCATTGACAACCACCGGCATTTCGCCACGCCCAGCATCGGGGTCACGCCCTTTGTCGGCATGGGCACCGATGTCAGCGAACTGCTCAAGCAGGCCGACCTGGCGATGTACCAGGCCAAGGGCCTGGGCCGCAACACGGTGTGCTTCTTCGACCCGGCCATGCAGGCGACGGTCAGCGCCAACGCCACCATCAGCGCCGAGTTGCGTATCGCCCTGCAGGAACAGCAGTTCGTCCTGTACTACCAGCCCCAGGTCGACCGGCAAGGCGTGATCACCGGCGTGGAGGCACTCATTCGCTGGCAGCATCCCCAGCGCGGCCTGGTGACGCCGGCCGACTTCATTCCCGTCGCCGAGGACACGGGACTGATCCTGCCGATGGGCAAGTGGGTCATCGAGACCGCCTGCGAACAGCTGGCGGCCTGGGCGGACTGGCCACAGACGGCCGGCCTGAGCATTGCGGTCAACGTCAGCGTCCACCAGTTCAGGCATCCCGACTTTGTCGAGATGGTGGTCGATGCGCTGCGCCGCTACGGCGTGCGTCCGCAGAAACTCAAGCTCGAGCTGACCGAAAGCCTGCTGGCCGAGCGCATGGAAGTGGCCATCCAGAAGATGGGACGCCTGAAAAACCTGGGCGTGAGCCTGTCGCTGGACGATTTCGGGGTCGGCTATTCGTCCATGTCGTACCTCAAGCGGCTGCCGCTGGACCAGCTCAAGATCGACAAGGGCTTCGTGGCAGACGTGCTGACGGACCCGCACGATGCCGCCATTTCACGCGCCATCATCGCGCTGGCGCAGAGCCTGAACCTGCAGGTGGTGGCCGAGGGCGTCGAGACCCAGGAGCAACGCGACTTCCTGGCCTACCAGGGCTGCGACCAGTTCCAGGGCTACCTGTTCGCCCCGCCCCTGCCGGTGGAGACGCTGGACCGGTTCCTGCGCAACCCGGCCTCGGGCATGATGGTGCTGGTCACCAACTGAACCGCTGCAGGCAACCCGCCTGCCGGGCTCAGACGTTGAGCAGCAGAAAACGCCGCTCCCAGGGGCTGACGACGTCGAAGTACTCGCTGTACTCGGCTTCCTTGATGGCGCTGTAGGTGTCGATGAAGTGGCGGCCGAACACCTGCACCAGGTCGTCGCAGGCCATCAGCTTCTCGACCGCCATGTCCAGATGCCGGGGCAGCTGGTGCGGCTGTTCGTACGCGCTGCCCACCAGCGGATCGGACGGACGCAGGCCCTGCTTCATGCCCAGGTAGCCGCAGGCCAGACTGGCCGCAATGGCCAGATAGGGATTGACATCGACGCCGGCCAGCCGGTTCTCGACCCGGCGGGCCTGGGGGCCCGAATGCGGCACGCGCAGGCCACAGGTGCGGTTGTCGTAACCCCAGCTCAGGTTGATCGGGGCCGAGGTGTAGCGCGACAGGCGCCGGTACGAGTTGACGTAGGGCGCAAAGAACGCGGTGGCCGCCGGCAGAAAAGCCTGCAGACCGCCGATATAGTGGAAGAAGGCGTCGGTCGGCTCGCCGTCGTCGCGACTGAATATGTTCCTGCCGGTGGTCTTGTCGACCACGCTGTGGTGGATGTGCATGGCGCTACCGGGCTGCCCCTGCATGGGCTTGGCCATGAAGGTCGCGTACATCTGGTGGCGGATGGCCACCTCGCGGATGGTGCGCTTGAACAGGAAGGCCTGATCCGCCAGCGCCAGGGGATCGCCGTGATCGAGGTTGATTTCCAGCTGCGCCGTTCCCATCTCGTGGATCAGGGTGTCCAGCTGTATGCCCTGCGCCTCGCACCAGTCGTACATCACGTCGAAGATGTCGTCGTACTCGTTGATCGAGTCCAGCGAGAAGCCCTGCATGCCGGCCTCGGTCCGGCGGGTGCGCCCCACCGGCGGCCGCAGCGGAATGTCCTCGTCCGGCTCGACCTGTACCAGGTAGAACTCCATCTCGGGCGCCACCACCGGCTGCCAGCCCTCCTTTTCGTACAGCCCGATGATGTGGCGCAGCGCACTGCGTGGCGACAGCGGCACTTCGCTGCCATCAAAGCGGTTGCAATGGTGGATGATCTGGGCCGTCGGCTCCTTGGCCCAGGGCACGGGACGCAGGGAGCCGACATCCGGCAGCAGCACCATGTCGCCGTCGGCCACCGAGGTGAAGTCCTTTTCCGGGTAGTCGCCGGTGACTGTCATGGTCAGCACCGCCTCGGGCAGGCGCAGCCCGACCCGGGGGTCGTATTTGTGGCGCGGCACCACCTTGCCACGGGCCTGCCCCGCCATGTCGGGCACCAGGCATTCGATCTCGGTGATGCGATGGTCGTCCAGCCACTGCTGAATCTGGCGGACGCTGTCGTCGGACGTTTGGACCATGGCCTGTCTATGGCTGTTGCAATGCACCGCACTGTACGCCCGAACCGCCCCTTGCGAGCAATCCGCTTGAGCAAGACCGAAACGGTCCGGTTCAGCCGCCCGCAAACAGGGCCACGTTGCCGCCGGCCGCGGTGGTGTTGATGGTCAGGGTCTGCTCGGCGCAGAAGCGCGGCAGGTAGTTCGGTCCACCGGCCTTGGGCCCGGTGCCACTGAGGCCTTCGCCGCCAAAGGGCTGCACGCCGACGACGGCTCCAATCATGTTCCGGTTGACGTAGACGTTGCCTACCTGGGCTGCGGTGGCAAGCGCCTGGGCGCGGCTGTCGATGCGCGTCTGGATGCCCAGGGTCAGGCCGTAGCCCAGGGCATTGACCTGGCCGATGACCTCGGCCGGGTCACCGTGCCAGCGCACCACCTGCAGCACCGGCCCGAAGATCTCCTGCGTCACGTCCGCGATCGAATCCACTTCGAACATCTGCGGCGTCACCAGGTTGGGCGATCCGGCGTGGTGACGCCCCTCGCTCAGGCAGGAGCGGGCGCTGCCACGCAGACGCTCGACCTGGCGCCAGATGCCTTCGCTCGCCTCCGCATCGATCACCGGCCCCAGGTCGGTGGACAAGCGGGACGGATCGCCCGCCGCCAGTTCGCCGGCCGCGCCGCGGATCATCTCGATCACGCTGTCAGCAATGCCTTCGTGCACACACAGCAGGCGCAGGGCCGAGCAGCGCTGGCCCGCACTGCGGAAGGCGCTCTGGATGACGGCGTCGGCCACCTGCTCGGGCAACGCCGTGCTGTCCACCAGCATGGCGTTGATGCCACCGGTCTCGGCGATGAGGGGAACGATGGGACCGTCCTTGGCGGCCAGCGCGCGCTGGATGAGCCGGGCCACCTGTGTCGATCCGGTGAACACCACGCCAGCCACGCCAGGAGCGGCGACCAGCGCCGCACCCACCGTGTCTCCAGGGCCATGCAGCAGCTGCAATGCCGCGTCGGGAACCCCGGCGGCCTTCAGCAGACGGACCGCCGCCTGGGCCACGGCGGGTGTCTGCTCGGCCGGCTTCGCCAGCACCGTGTTGCCGGTGACCAGGGCGGCCGCCACCTGGCCCAGAAAGATGGCCAGGGGAAAGTTCCAGGGGCTGATGCAGACCCAGGCACCCCGCCCGTGCAGGCGCAGGCTGTTGCTCTCGCCGGTGGGTCCCGGCAGCACCTGGGGCGCCTGGATGCGCTCGGCCTCGTTGGCGTAATAGCGCAGGAAATCGATCGCCTCGCGCACCTCCGCCACCGCATCGCCCCAGGTCTTGAATGCCTCCCGGACCATCAGTGCGCCAAACTGCGGCAATTGCGCCTGCAGCGCGTCGGCAGCGGATCGCAGCACCGTGGCACGATGTGCCACCGGCAACCCGTTCCAGCCCGGAAACGCAGCCATGGCACGACCGACCGCTGCCGTGGCATCGGCAGCCGCTGCCTCGGGCACCACGGGCACGTCGCAGGCGGCATGGGCGCTCAGCAGGCTGTCCCGCATGGCCACCACCGACAGATCCAGCCCCTGACTGTTGGGTCGTCCCGCGCCATACAGGTCGGGCGGCAGTGGCAGTGAACCCATCGGTTCCAGTCGCAGGGGCGAAGCCAGCAGGGCATCCATGCCCACGGACTCGTCGGCCAGCTGGTGCACGAAAGACGAGTTGGCACCGTTCTCCAGCAGGCGCCGAACCAGATAGGCCAGCAAGTCCCGATGGGCACCCACGGGGGCATAGACCCGGCAGTTCACCAGCGGGTTCTTCAGGACCTCGCGGTAGATGCCTTCCCCCATCCCATGCAGCCGCTGCAGCTCGAAACCGGACACGAGCGCCCCGGACTGATCGGCGCCGATCTGCCTGGATGCCATCTGCAGGATGGCCGCAACGGTGGCGGCATTGTGCGTGGCGAACTGTGGATAGATCGCGTCGGGCGCAGCCAGCAGCGCCCTGGCACAGGCCAGGTAGCTCACATCGGTGTGGTGCTTGTGGGTGAACACCGGATAGCCCGGCAGGCCCAGCTCCTGAGCCCGCTTGATCTCGGCATCCCAGTAAGCCCCCTTGACCAGCCGGCACATGAAGCGGATGCGGTAGCGACGGGCCAGCGCGGCGACGTGCTCGACCAGCTCGACGGCCCGCGTCTGGTAGGCCTGCAGGGCCAGGCCCAGGCCCTGCCACTGCGGGCAGTGCTCGGCCACCCGTTGCGCCAGGGCATCGAACACGTCCAGTGACAGCTCAAGGCGGTCCACTTCTTCGGCATCCACGGTCAGGTTGAGATTCGCGGCCGCTGCCGCCTGGCACAAGGTCCACACGCGCGGCACCAGTTCGGCCATCACCCGTTCATGCTGGGCGTCTTCGTAGCGCGGATGCAGTGCGCTGAGCTTGATCGAGATACCGTCGTTGTGTGCCGGATGGCGCGCCGGGTCGGCCGCCTGGGCAATGGCGGCAATGGCGTTCTCGTAGCTGGCCAGGTAGCGCAGGGCGTCGGCCTGCGTGCGGGCGCCTTCGCCCAGCATGTCGTAGCTGAACCGCAGGTTGGGCTGTTTCCGACGCGTACCAGCCGCTTCTTTCATGCCCTCTTCAATGGTCTGGCCGAGCACGAACTGGCGACCCAGCAACTGGACTGCGCGCAAGGTGGCGGCCACCACCGTGCGTGCACCGAGCTTGGCCATCAGACTGGACTTGTGCTGTGCATCAGGCAGGAAGTGCTTGGACATGGCAATCGCAGCCGAAGACAGGCGCGCCAGGCTGGCGTCGGTCGCGCTCTCGAAATCGGCCCGCCCCAGCTGGTCGGCCGTCAGGGCGATCGCGGTTGGCGCATCGGGCACACGCAGCAAGGCCTCGGCCAGCCGCATCAAGGCCAGCCCTTCGGCACTGGAGATGGGGTATTCCCTGAGCAGGCTTTCCATGGCCCAGAAGGGTGGCGGGTTCTGGCGCACTGCGCGCACCCACGGCGCAGCCACCCTGGCAGCGGCCGCCCAGTCCAGCGCCTGCTGGAGCGAGACCAGCTGCCGGGCAACGGTCTCGGCTTCGGGTCGGTAGGGAAACGGCAGTCGATCGACAGTGCGCGGCATGGTGTGTCCTGCTTCAGCCAAATTAGAGAATGTCAGAAGTCTGATCTCTATTTCGATGAATTTTTGTCTGTTTTTTTATAGTTTTGCCGGATAATTCACACCCATGCACACCAATCCCGACGATCTGGACCGGATCGACCTGCGCATCCTCAGGGTGCTGCAGGCCGACGGCCGCATCTCCAACCTGAAACTGGCCGAGACGGTGTCCCTGTCGCCCACGGCCGTGCTGGCCCGGACCCAGCGGCTGCAGCGCGACGGATACATCCTGGGCTATGAAGCGCGCCTGAATCCACTCAGGCTTGGCCGCGGCATGCTGGTGTTTGTCGAGGTGCTGCTCGACCGCACCACACCCAACACATTCGACGAGTTCAAGGCCGCGGTCCAGGTGCACGACGACATCATGGAATGCCACATGGTGGCTGGCGGCTTCGACTACCTGCTCAAGACCCGCATGACCGATATGGCAGCGTTCCGGGACTTTGCCGGCAAGGTCCTCTGGCAGCTGCCAGGCGTGCGCGAGACGCGCACTTACGCGGTCATGGAAGAAGTCAAGAACAGCAGCCGGCTGGCCATCTGACGCCCCGAATGGGGGATGGTCAGGGGCTGTCGCCCGGCGCACAATGCAGGCACGATTCACCCGCCTGAAGAAACCTGGTTGAAGAAAGGAAGCCCATGCGTACGTTCATGCGTCTGTCGACCCTTGCCCTCGTCGCCCTGGCCAGCAGTGCCGCCTGGGCCCAGTCGACCCGCCCCGGCTTGTGGGACATCAACAACAAGATGTCCGGCAACGCCCAGATGGATGCCGCCATGACCCAGATGCAGCAGCAGATGGCATCCATGCCACCCGCGCAGCGCAAGATTATGGAAGACATGCTGGCCAAGCAGGGCGTGTCGCTGCCCAAGGCAGGGGAAGGCGGCGGCATGAGCCTGCGCATCTGCATCTCGCCCGAGATGGCGGCCCGCCAGGAAATGCCGACGCAGACCGAAGGCGATTGCACGACCTCGGTGGTCTCGCGCAGTGGCAACACCATGAAGGTCCAGTTCGAGTGCAAGAACCCGCCTTCATCCGGCGATGGCACCTACACCTTCCAGGGCGATACCGGGTACACCATGCAGATGAAAATGAAAACCGTGCGCAACGGCAAGCCCGAGTCGGTGACCCTCAATGGTCAGGGCAAATGGCTGGCTGCCGACTGCGGGAGCATCAAGCCGGTTCGCTGAACCACGCCCGGCGTCAGCCCCGGCTCCCGAAAATCGCACGGCCCACCCGGACCAGGGTGGCGCCGGCCGCGATGGCGGCCTCCAGGTCCTCGCTCATGCCCATGGAGAGCGTGTCGATGCCATGCCCCCTCCGTTGCAGGTCCTGGTACACCTCGCGCACCCGGAGAAAGACATCACGCTGCGCCTCGAAGCCCTCGACCGGGTCCGGAATGCTCATCAGCCCCCTCAGACGCAGGCCCGGCAATTGCGCCACCGCGTCAGCCAGAGCCGGCAATTCGTCCGGCGGAACGCCTGATTTGCTGGCACCGCCATCGATGTTCACCTGCAGGCAGACCTGCAGGGGCGCCAGCCCGACCGGACGCTGTTCGCTCAGGCGCTGGGCGATCTTCAGCCGGTCGACCGACTGCACCCAGTCGAAGTGGGCAGCCACCAGCCGGGTCTTGTTGCTCTGCAGCGGCCCGATGCAGTGCCACACGGGCAAGCCGCCATCGGCCGGCGGCTGCGCGCGCAGGGCCAGCACCTTGTCCACCCCCTCCTGCACGTAGTTCTCGCCAAAGGCCTGCTGGCCGGCGGCCAGCGCTTCCCGAACCGCGTCGGCATCAAAGGTCTTGGACACCGCCAGCAACGTGACCTCGTTCACGTCGCGGCCTGAGCGGTCGCAGGCGTGCGCCATGCGGTCGCGCACCTGGTGGAGATTGGCTTGAATCGTCGTCATAATCAGTCTGTCACAGCTACCGCGCACGGAACCACGGGATGGACATCACCCAACTGCTTGCCTTCAGCGTCAAGAACAAGGCTTCGGACCTCCACCTCTCGGCCGGGCTCCCGCCCATGATACGGGTGCACGGAGACGTGCGCCGCATCAACGTCGAGCCGCTGGACCACAAGACCGTTCATGCCATGGTGTACGACATCATGAACGATGCCCAGCGCAAGCACTACGAGGAGTTCCTGGAAGTCGACTTCTCGTTCGAGATCGAGGGCCTGTCCCGTTTCCGGGTCAACGCCTTCAACCAGAACCGCGGCGCCGGCGCCGTCTTCCGGACCATTCCGAGCAAGATCCTCACGCTGGAGCAGCTCAACGCCCCCAAGATCTTCGCTGACCTGGCTCTGCGCCCACGCGGTCTGGTGCTGGTGACCGGCCCGACCGGTTCGGGCAAGTCCACCACCCTGGCCGGCATGGTCAACCACCTGAACGAATCCGAGTACGGACACATCCTGACCATCGAGGACCCGGTCGAATTCGTGCACGAATCCAAAAAGTGCCTGGTCAACCAGCGAGAAGTCGGCCCCCACACCCTGAGTTTTGCCAACGCCCTGCGCTCGGCCCTGCGCGAAGACCCGGACGCCATCCTGGTTGGCGAGATGCGCGACCTGGAGACCATCCGGCTGGCGATGACCGCGGCCGAGACCGGCCACCTGGTGTTCGGCACGCTGCACACGTCCAGCGCGGCCAAGACCATCGACCGGATCATCGACGTGTTCCCGGCCGAAGAGAAGGACATGGTTCGGGCGATGCTGTCCGAATCCCTGGTGGCCGTCATTTCGCAGACGCTGTGCAAGCTCAAGGACGGCAGCGGCCGTGTGGCGGCGCACGAAATCATGATCGGCACCAGTGCGATCCGCAACCTGATTCGCGAAGCCAAGGTGGCGCAGATGTACTCGGCGATCCAGACCGGCAACAACGTGGGCATGCAGACGCTGGACCAGAACCTGACCGAGCTGGTCAAGCGCAACGTGATCAGCGCGGCCGAGGCACGCAGCAAGGCCAAGATCCCCGAGAACTTCCCTGGCTAGACATAAAAAGGAAACGTCCTCATGGAACGCGACCAGGCATCGAAATTCATCAACGACCTGCTCAAGCTGATGCTCAGCCGCAGTGGCAGCGACCTGTTCATCACCGCCGATTTTCCGCCGGCCATCAAGGTCGACGGGCGCGTGGTCAAGGTCTCGCCTCAGCCGCTGAACGCCACGCACACGCTGGCGCTGGCGCGGGCCATCATGAACGACAAGCAGGCCGCCGATTTCGAGCGCACCAAGGAGTGCAATTTCGCCATTGCGCCACCGAGCATCGGCCGTTTTCGCGTCAGTGCCTTCGTCCAGCAGGGCAAGATCGGCATGGTGCTGCGGACGATTCCGGCCACCCTGCCCACGATCGACACCCTGGGTCTGCCGCAGGTACTCAAGGATGTGGCCCTGTCCAAGCGCGGCCTGTGCATCCTGGTGGGCGCCACCGGATCGGGCAAGTCGACCTCGCTGGCCGCCATGGTCGACTGGCGCAACGAGAACACCTTCGGCCACATCATCACCATCGAGGACCCGATCGAGTTCGTGCATGCCCACAAGAACTGCGTCATCACGCAGCGCGAGGTCGGGCTGGATACGGAGAACTGGGAAGCCGCGCTCAAGAACACCCTGCGGCAGGCGCCGGACGTGATCCTGATGGGCGAGATCCGCGACCGCGAGACCATGGAGCATGCGATCCAGTTTTCCGAGACGGGCCACCTGTGCCTGGCCACCCTGCACGCCAACAGCGCCAACCAGGCGCTGGACCGGATCATCAACTTCTTCCCCGAGGAGCGCCGGCCGCAGCTGCTGATGGACCTGTCGCTGAACCTGCGCGCGCTGATCTCGCAACGCCTGGTGCCGCGCCAGGACAACAAGGGCCGTCACGCGGCCGTCGAGGTGATGCTCAATTCGCCCCTGATCTCGGACCTGATCTTCAAGGGCGAAGTCGCCGAGATCAAGGAGATCATGAAAAAGAGCACCAACATCGGCATGCAGACCTTCGACCAGTCGCTGTTCAATGCCTTCGAGGCCAACCTCATCACGCTGGAAGATGCCCTGCGCAACGCCGATTCGCTCAATGACCTGCGCCTGCAGATCAAGCTCAACAGCCAGCGGGCTCGTACCCAGGACCTGGCCGCCGGCACCGAGCACCTCACGATCGTTTGACCACCCCCGCGCCGCGCCTGCGGCGCGTCACCCCCTCAAGGGGGCGATGCGAGTGGCCCGGCCAAGCCGGTTCCACCGCATCTCTGACCGACCTCCCCTCCTTTCTGCAGGACTTTTTCCATGAGTAGCGTTACGGCCAAATCCTACGACCCGGTGGCGACCCGCAAGGTGGCTTTTCTGGGGCTTGGTGTCATGGGCTTTCCCATGGCAGGACACCTGGCGAAGGCCGGTCACACGGTGACCGTGTACAACCGCACCGCCGCCAAGGCGCGCGACTGGGTGGCCGAGTTCGGGGGAGCCGAACGGTCGACACCGCGCGAGGCGGCCATGGGCGCCGACATGGTTTTCTGCTGTGTGGGCAATGACGACGACCTGCGTTCGGTCACCCTGGGTGCCGACGGGGCCTTTGCCGGCATGAAGGAAGGCGCGGTGTTTGTCGACCACACCACGGCATCGGCCGATGTCGCACGCGATCTGCATGGCGCCGCCAGGACCCTGGGGCTGAACTTTGTCGATGCGCCGGTCTCCGGTGGTCAGGCGGGCGCCCAGAACGGGGCATTGACCGTCATGTGCGGGGGCGACGCCGCCGCCTTCGAGACGGTCCGGCCCGTGGCCATGGCCTTTTCCCGCGCCTTCACCCTGATGGGCAGCAGCGGCGCGGGACAGTTGACCAAGATGGTCAACCAGATCTGCATCGCGGGGCTGGTGCAGGGCCTGGCCGAAGCCATCGCCTTTGGCCAGAAGTCCGGGCTGGACATGAACCTGGTGCTGGACGTGATCGGCAAGGGCGCGGCCCAGAGCTGGCAGCTGGACAACCGGGGCAAGACCATGGTGGCCGACCAGTTTGACTTCGGCTTTGCGGTGGACTGGATGCGCAAGGACCTGGGCCTGGTGCTGGAAGAGGCCCGCCGCAACGGTGCACGGCTGCCCGTCACGGCCCTGGTGGACCAGTTCTACGCCGACATCCAGGCCATGGATGGCCGTCGGCAGGACACGTCCAGCCTGGTCCGTCGCCTGCGCTGAGGCGCACAGGACGCCCGGCGCGCGGCACGGGCGGGCCTGTGACGGCCGGGGCTGTCAGCGGGACGGGGTGTTGGTGTCCGCCGGCGGATACTGCAGGCGCCCCAGTTCTTCCTCGGAGATGATTTCCATGATGCGCACCACGCGCTGGACACCTTGCGTCGTGCGTGCGATCTGTGTCACCTGGTCGGCTTCGCGCTGGGTGACGCGTCCCATGAGGTAGACCGTGCTGCGCTCGGTGACGATCTTGAAGGCGTTGACCGGCAACTGCTTGACATCGACGATGCTGGCCTTGATGCGGCCGGTGATCACGGCATCGGCCGCCCGTTCGCGCAGCGAGGGGCTGTTGACGATGGCCAGTTCGTTGAGCACCTCGTTCACGTTCTCGACCTTGCCCACGATTTCAGCCACCAGGGCCTTGTCACGCTCGTTGCCCACCTCGCCGGTCAGCAGGACGCGCCGGTTGTAGCTGGTGACATTGACCCGGACACGGGAGCCGACTTCGTCGCGCAGGCGGCTGCCGGCGCGCAGTTCGATACCCTGGTCTTCCAGCTGGGCACCCGAGGTGCGGCGGTCGGTGATGACAACCGCACTGGTGACAGCGGCGCCCCCCACCAGCAGCGGTGCACAGGCAGGCAGCACCAGGGTGGTGGTCAGGGCGGTCAGGCCCAGGGCCAGCCAGCGGCGGCCGGTGCTCGGACGGGAAGTGTTCATGTGGCAATCTCCTGTTCGGGGTTCAAGTTGTCGGGCAGACCCAGCAGCTGGGCGTCCACGCCGTCGCAGATGCAATGCAGCACCAGATGGTGGATTTCATGGACCCTGGCGGGCAGCTCGTGGGGTACGCAGACCTGGACGTCGGTGTCGCGCAGCATCTGCACCAGGCGGCCGCCACGGCCACCGGTGAGAGCGACCACCGTCATGTCGCGTTCGTGTGCAGCCTCCACGGCGGCCAGCACGCTGGCCGAATTGCCCGAGGTGGACAGCGCCAGCAGGACGTCGCCGGCCTGCCCCAGCGCCCGGACCTGGCGGCAATACACCAGGCGGGCATCGAAATCGGCCGCAATGCCGGTGAGCACGGCGGTGTCGGCCGACAGGCACATGGCGGCCAGCTCGGGACGCTCGCGGTCGTAACGCCCGACAAAACTGGCGGCAAACTGCTGGGCCGCCGATGCCGAGGCGCCATTGCCACAGGTCATGACCTTGCCACCACCGGTGACGCTGGCCAGGACCGCCTGGGTGGCGGCCTCGACCTGGGGCGCCAGCACCTGGGCGCACTGGTATTTCAGGTCGGCGCTGTCGATGAACTGTTGCTGTATGCGTTGCAGAAGCATGGAGGAATCATATCGGTACGCGGGTCCGGCATGCGCCAGCCCTGAAGCCGCCTGCCGTCACCCCTATTGGACACCACCCAGGCGGTATCAAAAGGTAGCTGATGCATCAAATGCCGCCTGCAGCCACCGGACCTGGACCTCTGACGCGGCACTGCCGGCCCCCCGGGCAGCCGGACCCAGCACCCCGTCGACCAGAACGACATCGAAGCGACATGGCGGCTCTGACCGGATTGCGTGCAAAAAGTGCCGCGCCGCAAACACGATCCGGCGCTGCTTCAGGCCGGTGATGCTGGCCGCGGCGCCGCCACGCGACTGGCCCGCCCGCTGGCGCACTTCCACGAACACCAGCGTTCCGTCGGGCTCGCGCATAATCAGGTCGATTTCGCCTCCGCCCCGGCCGGGGGTGCGGAAATTGCGACGCACCAGCGCCAGCCCATGGCGGCGCAGGTGCTCCAGTGCGAGTTGTTCGGCCCGGTCGCCGAGGTCCTTGGTACGCACCAAGGCGTTCGGGCCGGCTGTCGTCCGGCCTTTTGCGGAATTGCACATTGGCTTATGTTCTCCCTTCCCTGCTGAGCGCCGCGCACGAAGCGGCGGCGCACCAGCATTATCCGCAGGGGGCGCTGTACATGGTGGCGACACCGATCGGCAACCTGGCCGACATCGGTCTGCGTGCCCTGCACGTGCTCTCGCTGGCCGACACCGTGGCCTGTGAGGACACCCGCCACACCGGCAGCCTGCTGCAGGCCTACGGACTGCACAAGCCCCTGCTGTCACTGCACGAGCACAACGAGGCGTCGGCCGCCGAGGCCGTGGTGCAACGGCTGCAACAGGGCCAGCGCGTGGCCTATGTCAGCGATGCGGGCACGCCCGGCCTGAGCGACCCCGGCGCACGCCTGGTGGCGGCCGCTCGCGCAGCCGGCCTGCGCTGCGTTCCGGTACCCGGCGCCAGCAGCGTGACGGCCCTGCTCAGCGTCACGGGTTTCACCGCACAGGATCTGCTGGCGCAGGGCCGGTTTGTGTTTGCCGGGTTTCTGGCGCACAAGGGGGCGGAGCGCCAGCGCGAAGTGGCCCGGATCGCCGAAGATGCCCGGGCCTGTGTCGTGCTGGAAGCCCCGCACCGGATCGAAGCCCTGGCAGCCGACCTGGCCGCCCTGGGCGACCGGCCCCTGACGGTAGGCCGCGAGCTGACCAAGCAGTTCGAGGATGTGGTGCAGATGCCGGCCTGCGACCTGTCGCCCTGGCTGCAGGCCGATGCCCAGCGACGGCGCGGCGAATTCGTGCTGGTGATCCATGCGCGGGCGCCGGCCGACGCCGAGGAAGGTGTGGACGCAGCCGCCCGCCGTACATTGGGCCTGCTGCTGCAGGAATTGCCGGTCAAGAGCGCTGTCCGGCTGGCGGCGGAGATCACCGGCCAGCCGCGCAACGACCTCTATGCCCTGGCCCTGACCTTGCGGCAGGCGGACTGATTCAGCGCTCGTTCGACGGATCGGGCACTTCCTGTGCCTGGACGTCGACCACATCGCCCCGGGACGGACGTTGCGCAGCGGGTCCGCGCGAGGTCCAGGCTCCCTGGGCATGGCTCTGGGCGCGTTGCTGGAACCGCTGAAAGACCATGGCGGGCGCCGGCTTGCGGCCGGTCAGCAGGGACCAGAGGGACAGCAGCACCACGGCAATGAGGCCGGCCAGCATCAGGCTGACCAGGAACACCAGGCCGGCGAGCGCCAGCACGATGCGGAAAACGCCGTGCAACAGACGGCCTAGGACTTCGGTCAGGGCATTCATGCAGGACAGAGCCCTTGCGGGCAGCGGGAGTTCCGCCGGCCCGGCTCGCGAGCGGGCAGGCGGTCCTTGACAATGGACATCACAAGGTCCGACATGGGGCCATTGTCGCGGCTTTCAAGCGGCCGTGAGGCACCGTTGGGCCGTTCTGGCCATCAGATCCATGGCTCAGGCCCATACGGACGCACGCGTCGGTGTGGGTCCGGACGGGGCACCGGCCTGCGTCTGTACAGCCGCGTTCGCCAGGTTTTTCGCCGCTGCTTGCGCCATCTCATGCGCCTGCGCCAGATGCCAATCGCTGGTCTGAGCCAGCGCATGGTGCACACTGAATTCACCGATCGGTGCGCGCTCCTGCACCACCGCGATCTGCCGGCCGTCCTTGCTCAGGTGGAAGGCGCGCACCTGGCCCCGGTGGGCATGCCGTTGCGCGTGGCTGACCGCTGCCGCGCACACCCGGTCCATGTTCTCGGGCCCATGGCCCTGGGCAGTCAACCCCGGCGCAAGCTGCTCTCTGGCCAGTGCGTGGTGGCGCTGCTGCTCCGGCGTGAGTGCGCTCCGGCCCGAGCGGGTCGGCGCGGCCGTGTCCTCCCTGGCGCGCAGTTCGGCCGGCAGCTCGGGCGGCCTCAGGCCTCGCTCCCGGTAAACCTCGCGGATGGCGCCCAGGTGGCCGATGTCGCGCCAGAGCCCGTTCATCCCCGCCTGCACCCGTTCGGCCTGGCGCTGCTGTGCCAGCGCCTGGGGCCAGCCCTGGTCGATGTTGTTGTGAGAATCCTTGCTGGCGGCCAGCGCCATCACGTCCCGTTGGCCCTGCACCACCTCGCCCACGTACTGCTGGTGCTTCTGTGCCAGCTGCGCGTCGCCCAGCGCACGGTAGTTCTCCAGCGGTTCGTGAGGCAGGCTGCGCGGGTACCGCTTGTGCTCCGCGTCGCTGAAGGCCCCGCGCACCGCGTCGGCGGGTGGCTTGCCGGCGTCGATGTGGCGGGCCAGGGCGTCGTTCACATCGTCCTTGTCCACCTTGGGAAAGCGCGCGTGCACCGCCTCCCAGCCCTGGTCGATGCCGGTCCTGCCCTCGAAAGTGCGGCCGTTGCGCTCGGCCTCCTGGCCGAAGGCGGCGCTGGCCGTATCCAGCCGGGTCTGCAGGCGCACGCGCTCGGCCGGGTCGGTGGCGTGCAGCAGGTCTTCCTGGAGTCCGTTGACCTGGCGCAGCAGGCGGCCTTCTTTGGAGACGTGGTCGTAGCCCATCTGGCCCACCTCGCGCCCCAGGGTCTTGCTCCACTGCTGCAGGCGCGAGTCTTCATAGAGTTTCTCGGCGCCATAGGCAGCCGCGCCGCCCGTGGCCAGGCCACCGACCATCGGGCCGACCGGCCCCGTGACAAAACTGGTGAGCGCGCCACCGGCAGCCCCGGGGATCGCCCCAACCGTGGCGGCCATGCCGGTGACTGCAGTCCTGACGGTCTGATTGGCCGCCTCCTCGCCACCACGCACCCACTGCTCGCGGGAGGAGCGCGCGGTGTCGATGGCGGCGTCGACCTGGTGCTTGGCGTCGTAGGCGCCGTAGGCCGTGCCAAGTGCGCCGGCGGCTTTGATCGCCGTGCGAATTCGGGCCACTTTTTCCGGGTCCATCTGGGTCGAGATAGATCGGGCCGGATCTGCTTGCGTCGCCACCGAGCGCGGGTGGAAGTTCAGCGAGTCCAGATTGTGAGCCGCCAGTGCCAGCAACTTGCCATGGGCAGTGCCTTGCATATCGGCCGCTGCCGTCCGCAACATCTCAGTTGCCTGTTTCAGCTCAGGGTGCATCGCTGAGCGGATGCCATGGTTGTGCTCCAGGTCGATAGCCGATTGCACGCCGATGCGGCTTCTGACGACCTCCATGGCACGCTCTGGGGTGTAACCTTTGGACTGAAGCTGGTCCCGCACGTCCGCCAGCGTGGTGCGGCCGATGCCGTCGATCTGCGTCACCCTGTCGTTGTGCATCAGCGTCGGCAACTCGACCGAGGCATAGACCATGTCTGCCTTGGCGTTCGGGGTGATGGTGTGTACCGCACCTCGGGCTTCGCTGGCCAGCCGGTGGCTGGCGCGATCCCAGATGGCTTGGGTGATATCGGCGAACTGGGTGGGATGTAAGTCTGGGTCGATAACGTCATCTAGGGCATCTTTGAAGATCTCCTTGTTGTTCGCCAGATGACCCAACTCAGTCTGACCAATGGTGATGACCTTCCCGTTGGATGCCTCGCCCAGCGATTCGGCGACCTGCCACGCCTGTCGGCCATCCACCATGCCGCTGTAGAACAGCGTGGTGGCATCTGGCGCTTGGTTTGGAATGGTGAGCGACAGTCTGTCAAGTCGCTGTAAGAACTCGGACTTGAACTGAGAAAACCGCACAGGACTGGCGGTGACATCGGCATTGCGTTGCTGTCTCAGCCAATCAATGAAATGTTGCTGGTTCGCATTGATCGTGAATGACGAATCGCTCATGATCCGACCTCGCCCACAGCCACGTCATTGATTGATCGAATGCGGATTTCTACTCCTCGTACCCAGGGTTGCTCTGACCATCCGCGCCGAACGTAATACGCCTCCCTGGTCGCTGCCAGCACCTCGGGCAACTGTTCGATCAGATCGTCGTCGAGCCAGATGTCGGTGTCGCGCCAGTACTTGATCTCGTAAGTTCGCTCAGTACCTGGAGCGACACCAGAGCCCTCGATGCCGTAGGCTCCCGTCGTCGCTTCAAAGGTAATCACCCGACCCTTCCACAACAGGGCGTAGAAGTCGCGCCGCGGCGGGGTGTCGTCGACCGTGCGCCGTGTCATCTCGTTGTCACCAACGAAGATGAGTGCTGCATCGAGATCCTTGTCGATAGTCCAACGTCCCCAGCGAAACTGGGGGTTGTTCGGCACCGAACCCAGGCCGCCCTCTCCCCTGAGGCGGCGTAGGTCAAAGCTGGCAATGAAATCGGAGGGAACGGGCTCGTTGACAAAGGGCATAGCCGACTCTTGGACGATGGTGTGTGACAAATGAACTGTAGACCGAGATAATCAGCAAACTGTTGTCGGTTCGCGCTCGGTATGAATAGAGAACCTGCGCTCATCCTGCGACACTTCGCTCACGTATTGCCGGTGCTTCTGTGCCAGTTGCGCGTCGCCCAGCGCACGGTAGTTCTCCGGCGGTTCGTGAGGCAGGCTGCGCGGGTACCGCTCGTGCACCGCGTCACTGAAGGCCCCGCGCACCGCGTAGGCGGGTGGCTTTCCGGCGTCGATAGGCGGGCCAGGGCGTCGTTCACATCGTCCTTCTCGATCTGGGGATACTTCGCGTGGCTCTGCTCCCAGGTCTGGTTGATCTCCGCCCGGGCCTCGAAGAAGCGGCTGTTGCGCTCGGCCCCCTGGTCGAAGGCGGCGCTGGCCTCCCCGGGGATGGCACCCACGGTGGCGGCCAAGCCGGTGACCTCGGTCCTGACGGTCTGATTGGCCGCCTCCTCGCCACCGCGTACCCACTGCTCGCAGGAGGAGCGCGCGGCGCGGTAGCCTCCGACCTCGTTGTGCAGGCGCTGTGCGCCGGAGGACTGGTGCAGATCGTCCAGCCGGCTCTGGGTCAGGCGGCTGAAACGGGCCGCTTTCAGCGCGCGTCCAGGCGATGCGTTGGGAGCGGAGCGCGAGTCGAAATGCAGCCGGCCTTCGCGGTCGTAGATCCGGATCGGCACGCCGGTCTGCCTGGCCA
Source organism: Burkholderiaceae bacterium (assembly GCA_041396505.1). Lineage (GTDB taxonomy): Bacteria > Pseudomonadota > Gammaproteobacteria > Burkholderiales > Burkholderiaceae_C > Hydrogenophaga. The sequence goes on along the minus strand of JAWKYL010000007.1, from coordinate 389,549 downwards.
CGTCATCGAGGGCGTCGGGGAGTCTGTTGTAGACCGACTTGCGCACTCCTTCGGGAACATGGCGACCGTGGCCAAACTTGTCGACATCTCGACTGAATCGGTTAGCCACACCCAGCTCGCTTTCCAGGCGGTGGGTGGCGATGGCCCGTATTTCCACGTCATAGCCTTGCGCCTGCAGCTCCTTGATCAGGTCAGTGCGCGGCATGGTGGTATCCAGGATGATGTTCTTGCGCTGGGCCACGGCGGCTTGGCGCAACTCGGTCGCCCATTGACTGGCGTCGCCGTGGGTGTGCCCGGACCAGGTGTAAGGGTGTTGGCGGCGCAGGTTGTCGACCTGCGGGTGGAGTTTGCGAAGTTCGTCCGGGTCCACAGTGACGACATTGCCATCCAGATCCGCTTCCAACCGTCCAACGACTTTGCTTTTCCCTGCACCGGGTTGTCCTGCGGTGATGATGGCTCGTGGGCGATCAACAGACGTGGCGTTGAGGAACAAATCAGGGTCGCGCAGGATTTCTTCTTGGAGGACTTTCTGGTGAAGCGCTGGGTCGATCTTGGGGTACTCACGTGCCATGGTCGTGTCCCCTTGAATCAGTCTTGGTCCACACGAAAGAAATCCGACAACTCTGCGTAGCCTTTTCGCAGTCGGCGACCACAGCAACCGCTCATGAGCATCTTTTTTTCCTTTGCTTTGGCGATCAATGCTGCATCACCTGTAGCTTCGGCAGCTCGGACTTCGGCGGCAGCAAGGCCGACGAAGTGATTCAGGCCACCTTCGAGACTGCCAATCGCCATTTCGAACTGGTCGGTTCGCTGTTCTCTGCTCATGCCGGGGCGAAGCCCGAGGTCTGATATGGCATCCTGAATTTCTGCAATCAGCTCCGGATAGTCCTTCAGCGCCTCCTGCAGCACCTTGGGCACGGGTGGGTGTTCGGTGAACGTGGTGGTGATCATGGCGGCTTCCCTGAAAGCGGTTGTTGTGAACGACAAGCCGGGATGTTCCCACACCCCTTCACCGCCCGGTTCAACCACTTGCCGTTCGCCACCATCGGCCTGAAGACGGCCATGGCGCCGGTATCCCGGGCTGGGTTGATTGGGGAAATTTGCCGGTCAGCTTCGGAGGTGCAAACACCCGGCGTCGCGCCCGCATCACCGGGCGCTGCTATGCTGCGCGGGCCCGCCACCGGCACAGCCAGACTGCCCACATGAAGCTTCTCTACCAGTATTTCTTTCGCGGCCTGCTCACCTTCCTGCCTCTGGCATTGACGGTGTATGTGCTCTACCTGTTCATTGTCTGGACCGAGAGCACCGCCATGCGGCTGATCCGCCCCTTCATCGGGGATTTCTACCTGCCGGGACTGGGCATTGTGCTGGGCGTGGGAATGATCCTGGCGCTGGGCTTCCTGGTGTCGCAGCCGATCACGTCCCGGCTGGTCTCCTGGGTGGAGCTGCCCTTCACCAACCTGCCGGTGGTCAAGAGCATCTACACCTCGCTGAAGAACTTCGCCGATTACTTCGCACCGCACGAGAAGGACAGCCAGCAGGTGGTCCTGCTGCAAGTGCCCGGACAGGCGCTCAACATGGTCGGTCTGGTCACGCGCCAGAACCTGCGCGGCCTGCCCGGCGCCCTGGGCCAGCTCGACCAGGTGGCGGTCTACCTGCCCATGGGCTACATGATCGGCGGCTACACGGTGTTCGTGCCCCGGTCCTGGGTGACGCCGATCGACCTCTCGGTGGAAGAGGCCATGCGCTCGTCGCTGATCGCCTGGATGGCCTCCAGCCGGCAGGAGGACGATCGCGCGGGCGGCGCCCCAAATGAGGACAGCGAGGCGTCACGGAACTGACGCACATGGGGTCACAATGGCCCCATGAGCATCCGCCATCTCGACACCCTTTTTGCGCCCGCCTCGGTGGCGGTGTTCGGTGCCTCGCTGCGACCCGCCAGCGTGGGCGGCACCGTCTGGCACAACCTGCGCACCGGCGGCTACGCCGGACGGCTGTATCCGGTCAATCCGCGCCACCGAGAACTGGACGGCGTGCCCGCATTCGCCAGCGTGGCCGACCTGCCGGAAGCACCGGACCTGGCCATCCTCTGCACCCCGGCGCAGGCCATCGTCCCCCTGATCACCGAACTGGGACAGCGCGGAACGCGGGCGGCCGTGGTTGTGACCGCGGGGCTGGACAAGGCGCAGAAACAGGCCATGCTGGACGCGGCCCGGGTACACACCCTGCGCATACTGGGGCCGAACTGCATCGGCATGCTGGTGCCGCACATCGGTCTGAACGCCAGTTTTGCCCACATGGGCGCCAGGCCCGGCGAACTGGCCTTTGTCTCGCAGTCGGGCGCCCTGGTGACCGCCATGCTCGACTGGGCGGGGGCGCGTGGCATCGGCTTCTCGCACTTTGTCTCGCTGGGCGAACATGCGGATGTCGATTTCGGGGACATGCTGGATTTTCTGGGCAGCGATCCGCACACCCGGGCCATCCTGCTGTACATCGAGAGCATCGAGGCCTCGCGCAAGTTCATGTCGGCCGCCCGGGCGGCGGCCCGCAACAAGCCGGTGATTGTGGTCAAGGCGGGCCGCTCGGCGGCCGGGCAGCAGGCAGCGGCTTCCCACACCGGTGCCCTGGCCGGGTCCGATGCGGTGTTCGACGCGGCCATCGCGCGTGCGGGCATGCTGCGGGTGGGCACGCTGCAGGACCTGTTCCTGGCGGCCGAAACCCTGGCCCGTTTCCGCGACGGGCCGTCGCAGCGCCTGGTGGTGCTGACCAATGGCGGTGGCGCCGGCGTGATGGCTGCGGATGCGGCTGCGGCGGAGGGCGTGCCGCTGTCAACACTGGAGCCGGCCACCCTGGATGAGCTGAACGCGGTGCTGCCGGCCAACTGGTCGCACGCCAATCCGGTGGACATCATCGGCGACGCGCCGGCGCCCCGGTACGTGGACGCGGTCAGGGCCTTGTCGAAGGACCGGGACAGCGCCATCCTGTTCATCCACGCGCCCACCGCCATCGTCCCGAGCACCGCCATTGCGCAGGCCATGCTGCCCCTGGTGACGCAGCCGCCCCGGCGCGTGCTGGGGTGCTGGCTGGGCGATACGGCGGTCACCGAGGCGCGCCGCCTGTTCCGTCAGGCTGGCGTACCGGATTTCGACACCCCCGAACAGGCGGTGCGTGCCTTTGGCTTCCTGCGCGCCTACCACCAACACCAGGAGGAGCTGCTGGAGACGCCACCCGCCCACGGCGGCGCTGCGGCAGCGGACCTGCCCTGCATCCGCCGGATCGTCGACGCCGCCCTGGCACAGGGCCGGGAGCTGCTGACCGAGCCGGAGGCCAAGTCCTTGCTGGCAGCGGCCGGCCTGCCTGTGGTGCCCACCCGCACCGTCGGCCAGGACGTCGCTGAAGCCGCCGCAGCGGCTGATGCCCTGGGCTACCCGGTGGTGGTCAAGATCCTGTCGGAGGATATTTCGCACAAGTCCGACGTCGGCGGCGTGCGGCTGAACATCGGTGGACGCGCCGAGCTGGAGCAGGCCTGCCTGGCCATGCTGGAGCGCGTGCACCGGCTGCGGCCGGATGCCAGGGTGCAGGGCTTCACGGTCCAGCCCATGGTGCGCATGGCGCACGCGCATGAACTGATCGTCGGTGCCAGCGTGGACCCGGTCTTCGGGCCGGTGATCCTGTTCGGTGCCGGTGGCACGGCAGTCGAGGTGCTGGCCGACCGCGCGCTGTCGCTGCCGCCGCTGAACCTGCCGCTGGCCCGGGCGCAGATTGCGCGCACACGCATCGCCCGGCTGCTTCAGGGGTACCGCGACGAGCCGGCGGCCGACACCGAGGCCGTCGCCCGGACACTGGTGTCCGTGTCCCAACTGCTGGCACAGGTGGCCGAGGTCGCCGAGCTGGACATCAACCCCCTGTTGGTCAACCACGAGGGCGCAGTGGCCCTGGATGCACGGGTCCGGGTATCGGCCCGTCGCCCGGCCGGGGCCAGCCACTTTGCCATCCTGCCCTATACCGAACACCTCATCGAGACCTGGGACTGGCAGGACCAGACGCTGACCCTGCGCCCGATCCGGCCGGAAGACGAGGCGCAACACCGGGCGTTCCTGGAGCGCCTGGATCCGGAGGACATCCGGCTGCGGGTGTTCTACAGCCGGCGCAGCATCGAGCACAGCGAGCTGGCGCGACTGACCCAGATCGACTATGCCCGCGAAATGGCCTTTGTTGCCACCCGGCCGGTGCCGGGTGACGGTGAGGAGACGCTGGGCGCGGTGCGCGTGGCGATCGACCCGGACAACGAGGACGCCGAGTTCGGCGTGATCGTGCGCAGCGATCTCAAGGGCAGCGGCCTGGGGCACCGCCTGATGCGCAAGATGATCGGCCATCTCGAGGCCTGTGGCACGCGGCGCATGGTCGGTACCGTCCTTCGGGAAAACAGCGCGATGCTGGAACTTGCACGCGCCCTGGGCTTCCAAGAACGGACCAGCAGCGATGCCCCCGAGCTGCGCCAGATCTGGCTGGATCTGCACACCCCGCCGATGGACTGACGCTGCGGTCCTTGCCAGGAGCCTGCCATGCCTCTGCTTCCCGCCTCCCGCCGGAGCCTGCTGATCCGCAGTGCCGGCGTTCTGGCCGCCACGGCCGCACCGGTCTGGCTGATGCCGGCGCTGGCCCAGGGCCAGACGCTGCGTCCCACGCCGGGCCAGACCGAGGGCCCGTACTACCCGGTCCGCTTTCCGGCCGACACCGATTTCGATCTGCTGCGCAACGGCAGCGCCACGTATGCCAGGGGGACGCCAGCCTGGGTGACCGGAACCGTCACCGACACCCGCGGCACACCGGTGGCCGGGGGCACGGTCGAGATCTGGCAGTGCGACCAGGACGGGCACTACCACCACCCAGGCGACGGCGACCGGGCCGACCCGGACTTCCAGGGATTCGGCAAGGTGACACTGGGGCGTGACGGCCGGTTCCGATTCCGGACACTGAAGCCCGCGCCCTACAGCGGGCGCACGCCGCACATCCATGTCAAGGTCCGGCTTGACGGGATGGAGCTGCTGACCACCCAGTTCTATGTCCAGGATGACCCGGGCAACCCGCGCGACGGGCTCTGGCGGCGCCTGGGCGCGCAGGGACAGGCGGCGTTGACACGCCCCTTCGTCAACGGCCCTGATGGTTTGCAGGCCACCTATCCGGTGGTGGTGCAGGCCTGAGCGCCACGCCCGTGCAGCACGGCTGCGTCCGGGCGCCTGAGCCCCTGCGGGCGCGTGTCGGGAAGCCCCTGATATGCTGAATGCATGGACTCACTGACTCAGATTGCCCTGGGATCGGCCGTAGGCGTGGCCGTGATGGGCCGCCGCACGGCCGTCTGGAAGGCCGCGCTCTGGGGTGCGATTGCCGGCACCCTGCCGGATCTGGACGCCTTCATCGATCACGGCGACCCGATCCTGAACATGGTGAGGCACCGCGCCGAGAGCCATTCGCTCATCTACCTGACGCTGTTCGCCCCCCTGCTGGCCTGGCTGGTCTCGCGCCTGCACGGCGAGCGCGAGCTGTTCAGGCGATGGTGGCTGGCCCTGTGGCTGGTGCTGATCACCCATCCGCTGCTGGACACCATGACGGTGTACGGCACGCAGTTGCTCAACCCGCTGACCGAGCATCCGTTCGGTGTCGGCAGCGTGTTCATCATCGACCCGGCCTACACCGTGCCATTGCTGGTGGGGGTGGTGGCAGCACTGGCCCTTCAGCGCGAGGCCAGGGGGCTGCGCTGGAACCGGGCCGGACTGCTGCTGTCCACCGCCTATCTGGCCTGGAGCGTGGTGGCCCAGCAGGCGGTCACGGCGCAGGCGCGCGCGTCCTTGCAGGCGCAGGGCATCGAGGCCGATCGGCTGCTCGTGACGCCCGCCCCGTTCAACACCGTGCTGTGGCGCTTGGTGGCGATGGGTCCCACGCAGTACCACGAGGGCTATTACAGCCTGCTCGACCGGCACCCGAAACTGCGCTGGACGTCACATGACCGGGGAGCCGACCTGATGGCGCAGCACGGTCATGCCGCATCCTTGCAGCGCATTGCCCGATTCAGCCACGGCTTCTTCCGGCTGCGCCAGACGCCCGATGGTCGGCTGCAGGTGGCCGACCTGCGCATGGGCATGGAGCCGGATTACGTCTTCAATTTCGATGTCGGGCCCGTCGATGCGGTGGACACGACGCCCGTCGTCACCCGGTCGAGCCGGCCTGACACGGCAGAGGCGCTGGCCTGGCTGTGGCAGCGTGCACGGGGCGCCGACCTGCTGCCCCTGGGGCAGGCGCTGGCAGCGCCGGGCCGTTGACCGCAACGTCAGACCATGAGCAGCGTGACCGCGACGATGAGCACACCGATGGCCAGGTTCACACCCACCCAGGTGCGGATGCTGGCCAGCGCCGCCGCACCCGCCGGCCAGTCCTGTGCGGCGACGGCACGGCTGAGGCGCCGGTAGAGCGCAAACCGGATGTGGCCGAAGATGGCCATCATGACGATGCCCAGGGAGGCCATGATGGTCCAGTCCAGCGGCATGTTGAATGCCAGTCCAGCCTGCACCGTCTCGCGGGCCGCGCGGCCGATCATCCACAGGCCCGTGGCCAGCACGACGATGACGGCCACCAGCACGGCCGAGAAAAAGCGCTGCAGCGCGCCGTGCATGAGCGGCAGGCGCTGGGGAGGCGGCAGTTGCAGAGCCGCCGGACGCAGGAAGAAGTGGGCAAACACCATGCCCCCGATCCACACGATGATGGCCAGCAGGTGCAGCAGTTTCAGGAAGGGAAAGACAAGTTCGTACATGGCGGCTGTGTGGTGGGGCTAGCCCGTTCAGTTGACGTCGGCGAGCATACCGGCTGCGTCGCGGCGCTGCAGGCGGTAGGGTGGCAATCCCTTGAGCATCCGACGGCCATAGGACTGGCGCAGCAGTCGGGCGTCGTAGCAGATCACCACCGCCTCGTCCGTTTCGCTGCGCAGGGCGCGACCTGTCCACTGCAGCAGGCGGGCGCCGGTGGCCGGCACCACCAGTTCGCTGAACGGGTCCCGCCCCTGGGCCTTGAGCCAGTCGGCCCGTGCCTGGCCGACCGGGTCACTGGGCGAGGCAAAAGGCAGCTTGGTGATGAACACCCACTCGCACAGCTCGCCCGGCAGGTCCAGACCTTCGCCGAAGGACTGCAGGCCGAACAGGATGGACACCTCGCCGCTGGCCACCCGGTCCGCGTGGCGGCGCAGCAACTGCGTGCGCGAGGCATCGCCCTGCACCAGGACACGCTCGCGCAGGCGGCTGTGCCGGCCCTGTTCGAGCAGATCCTGGGCACGCCTGAGCTGGGCGCGGGACGTGAACAGCACCAGCGCGCCACGGCGCACCTGCTCCAGGTCTTCCGTCAGCAGGTCGAGCATTTCCCGGGTGTAGCCGTCGACGTCTTTCGGGTCGCTGCGTGTCTGAACCACCACCAGCCGGCCCTGCCGGGCATGGTCGAAGGGGCTTTGCACCTCACGCACGCGGACCGCGTCGTCGAAGGCCAGTCCGCTCTCGTGCAGGAAATGATCGAAGCCGCCACAGGTGACCAGCGAGGCCGAGGTGGCCACGGCGGCGCGCACGCGGCTCCAGAGCTGGCTGCGCAGCAGGCTGCCCGGACTGAGCGGACAGGCGTTGGCGCTGAGCGTGACCATGCCGTTGTGGATGCCGGCATCCAGCCACTTGGCCATTGGCGCCTGTCCGGTTTCGGGCTGCTGGAGCCACAGCGCGGCGGTGGCGGCCATGTGCTGCAGGCGCGGTGCCAGCACGCCGAGCCGGCTGTACAGGCGGGCATGGGCGGCGGCGTCAGCAGGGTTGTCGCGGGCACGGGACTTGAGTTCGAGTGCCAGGTGCTCGAACACCTTGAGCAGGGCCGAGGCACGAGAGGACAGCTGGTCGACCGGCTCCAGCCAGTCGGCCGGCAGGATGCCGCCCTCGATGCGCTCGGTGGCCCTGGGGACGGTGAAATCGAACCCGGCAGCGCCGTCCCGGCCATTGCGCGGTCGCATGCCGCCCTGGCGACCCGACAAGGCCAGCCATTCGGGTGACTCGGACAGGCGGGCCATGGCGCGGCGGGCCAGGTCGGCCTGCGCGGCCTTGAGTTCTCGTGCCAGCGTGGCCACATCCACGCCCGGGGTGTAGCCGATGGCGCCGCCCACCTCGCCGACCACGCGCGGCAGGCGTTCGATCCAGGTGCCGTGCATCAGGTCCATGGACTCGGTGAACTGTCCCTGCGCCACGCTGCCGAGGTGGTGGGCTTCGTCGAACACCAGATGGCAGTCGGACGGGTCCGGCAGGGCGTGCAGGCCCAGGGTGGACAGCAGCAGGTCGTGGTTGACCACGATCACCTGGGCCTGGGCCAGACGGGATCGGGCCTGGTAGTAGCTGCAGCTGTTGTAGCTGGGGCAGTGGCGGGCGGTGCAGGTGTGGCGTTCGGCGGCCACGGGCGCCCAGCGCTCGGGCTCGGGTGGGTCGGCGAGGCGGTCGCGGTCGCCATCCCAGTCGCCCTGGTCGAGCATCTGGCCCCACTGGCCATACAGGCGTGCCTGTTCGGCCCAGGCCTGGTCGAGTGCATCGCCCTTGGGCCGATCGTCGTCCGGTTCGTCGCCGAACAGGTCGGCGGTGGCCGCGTCGCCGCCGGCCAGCTGGTCGAGCTTGAGACGGCAGACGTAGCGCCCCCGCCCCTTGGCCAGCGCAAAGGCAAAGGGCTGGGGCAACGCGGCGGCGATCGCCGGCAGGTCCTTGGCGATCAGCTGCTCCTGCAGCGCCACCGTGGCGGTGGAGATCATGACGCGCTTGCCCTGGGCCAGCGCCAGCGGAATGACGGTCGAGGCGTAGGCGGCCGACTTGCCCACCCCGGTGCCGGCCTGGACCACGGCGATGGCCCGTTCGCCGACCTCGGAGGGTGGCTGCGGTGGCTGGCCTTTTTCGGGCTTTTCGGGCCTGGGTGGCCAGTCGACGACCGACAGGACCTCGGCGATGTGGGCCGCCATCTCTCGCTGGCCTTCGCGCAGCCGGAACCCCGGCATGTGCCGGACCACATGGTCAAAGGCACCCAGCGCCAGCGCCTCACGGGCCAGCGGACCACGGGGGGCGTTGTTTTCGGGATCGGCCAGGGCGTCGGACATGGGGTCGTGGAATCTGCACAGCGAGGGGTGATTGTCGCCGCTGGCGGGCCGGCGCCCACCGCGCCGTGGACAGATCCACGATGAAACGGCTGGCATGCACAATGGCCATATGACATCGGCCCCCTCCTCCCGACCACGATCAAGTCCTGCCCGCCATGCCGGACGGGCGGCAAGACGGCCCCGACGCCAGCTGATCGACCTCGCCCTGCAAGGCGGTGGGTCGCATGGCGCCTTCACCTGGGGGGTGCTGGACCGCCTGCTGCAGGATGACAGCCTGGAGATTGCCGGCATCAGCGGCACCAGCGCCGGCGCCATGAACGCGGTCGCCCTGGCGGCCGGGTTGATGGAAGGCGGCCGCGAAGGCGCACGCGAACGGCTGGGCCACTTCTGGCGCCGGGTGGCACAGACCTCGCCGTTTCACGCGCTGGAAATGGGGCCGATGGGCGCTGTCATCGGGCCGCACAACCCCTGGCTGGCGTCCTGGACCGAGCCCTGGCGCCAGGCGGCCAACCTGTGGGGCAGCCAGTTCTCGCCCTATCAGCTCAACCCGCTGAACCTCAACCCGCTGCGCGATGTCCTGCGGGAGACGATCGATTTCGAACGGGTCCGGGCCTGCAACAAGACACGCCTCTTCATTTCGGCCACCCACGTGAGGACCGGCGCGTTGCGACTGTTTCGCCAGCACGAACTGAGCATGGACGTGGTGCTGGCCTCGGCCTGCCTGCCCCTGCTGTTTCAGGCGGTCGAGATCGAGGGCGAGGCCTATTGGGACGGGGGCTATGCCGGGAATCCGACCCTGCAGCCGCTGATCAGCGAAAGCCCGGCGCACGACCTGCTGCTGGTCCAGATCAACCCGAGCCTGCGCGACGACGTGCCTACCCGGGCAGATGCCATCCTGGATCGCATCAACGAGGTCACCTTCAACGCCAGCCTGCTCAAGGAAATGCGCTCCATCGCCCTGATGCAGCAGCTCATTGCCGACGAGGGCCGGCCAGGCAGGCAGTACCGCAACCCGCTGTTTGCGCGCATCCAGGCCTTGCGCATACACCGGGTCGAAGGCGGCGAACGGCTGTCCGCCCAGGGACCCGGATCCAAGACCCAGACGCAATGGCCGTTCCTGTCGATGCTGTTCGAGCACGGACTGGAAGCGGCCGACCGCTGGCTGCATGCGAACCGGCGACACATCGGCCAGCGCAGCACGCTGGACCTGACCGCGGCGTTCACCGTCTGAGCGGCGTCAGCGTCCGGCCTGGGGCAGGCTGAACCGGAACGCGGCCCCCTCGCCCACCCGGCCTTCGCCGCTGACGGTGCCGCCGTGCCGTTCGATGATGCGGCGCACCGTGGCCAGGCCGACGCCGGAGCCTTCGAACTGGTCGTTGGCATGCAGGCGCCTGAAGGGCTGGAAGAGCTGTTCGGCAAAGGCCATGTCGAAGCCGGCACCGTTGTCGCGCACACAGAAGGTCTGCAGCCCGTCGGCCGCCGACTCCCGCGTGAAGGTGATGCGGGCCTCATCCCGTTGCCCGGAGTACTTCCAGGCATTGCCCAGCAGGTTCTGCAACACCGCCCGCATCAGGACCGGATCGGCCTGAACCTGCATGTCCTGGTCGATGTGCCAATGGGCCCTCCGACCGGGCTCGCCCTGCATCAGTTCGGCGACGATGTCGCGTGCCATGGCGCTCAGGTCCACAGCCGCCACGTTCAGGTCCGCCCGGCTGGACTGGGTCAGGGACAACAGGTCGGTGATGAGCTGTCCCATGCGCCTGGCGGCGGCCTGGATGCGGCGCAGGTGCGTGCGCCCGGCCTCGCCGACGGACTCGGCACAGGTCTCTTCGAGAAGGCTGGCGTATCCGTGGATGCTGCGCAGCGGCGTGCGCAGGTCGTGTGCGATGCTGTAGGCAAAGGTTTCCAGTTCGGCATTGAGCAGCGCCAGTTCGTGGGTGCGCAGGTCGACGCGCTGTTCCAGTTCGCCGGTCAGGCGCTCCAGCGCTTGCTGGCTGCGCCCCATGCGACCCAGCAGGACGATGACGACGCCAGCGCCCAGCAGCGTGAGGCCGGACAGCACGACATCCCTCACCCGCGAACGCTGCAGCGCGGGCTCCAGTGGCGCCAGAACGCCGTCGTCGGCCAGACCCACCACGGTCACGATGCCGCTGACCGGCAGACGTCGCCAGCCGGCCGTTCGCCAGCGGCCGTCGAATTCGCTCTCGAAGCGGTAGGTGCCGCTCGGGGTCTCCCGATCGGCCATGTAGATCCGGTCGGCTGCCACGCGCTGGGACATGGCCTTCTCGTTCTGCGTGTTGTGGGCCAGCAGGCGGCCATCGCGGTGCACCAGGGAAACGATGTCCACGGGCGACAGGGTCAGCGCGGCCAGGCGGGACGACAGAAACGCGGTCGAGGCCAGCAGATGCACCGTGCCATCGAACACGCCGTCGCGCAGCACCGGCCGACTGACGACAAACACCCAGTGGCCGGTCAGGCGGGACTGCACCGGCTCGCCCACCCGAAGCCGGTCGCCGCCTTCACGCTGGACCACGAAGTGCGGTCGGTCACCCACGTAGGTGCCCGTCGCCACGCCCAGGCTGTTGTAGACCACGTGACCACTGGCATCCACCACCGAGATGTAGTCCGCCATACCGTCAGGCAGGGCATCGAGCACTTCGCGAACCTGGGCATCGAAGTCTGTCCCGTCGTCATGCACCACCCATTCGCGCCGCAGGCGCAGCAGCGCCGCGTCGACTGAGGCCAGCAGACCGTCGACCTGGCCGGCCATGGCGTCTGCCAGCTGCAAACTGCGCTGGTGGGCGGATGCAAACGCCTGAGCCCGCAACTGGGACCGGGCCTTTTCGCCCTGCCACCACAGTCCGGCCAGCGCCAGGCCCGCCATGACGGCCACCAGCAGCATCAGGCGGCGCGTGTGGGTCATGGGCCGCTCAGGCTCCGGCAGGACGCCGACACGACGCCGGCATGCACCAACCGTCGCGGCAAACCGTCTGGAATGACAGGACGCACTGCTTCATGTGGCTGGATCCCGAAAAATCTGGACAATCCGTCGACCGGGTCGGTGACAGATGAGGCTGACAGCCAGCATAGCCATTGAACACCGTACTCGGCAGGGCATTATTACCCTTGTCCTGGCAGAATTCTCAGGGTAAACGCGCACGGTGATTGATTTCTGCAATTGATGGTCTTTGCCTAGGATGGCTGGCAGCGGGCACCTGCCTGACGGGAACACAACCATCATGAAACGACCCAACATCATCTACATCGTGTCCGACGACCTGGGTTACGCCGACCTGGGCTGCTATGGCGGTCGCGAAGCGCAGTTCGGCCAGGTCTCTCCGAACATCGACAAACTGGCCGCGGGCGGCCTGCGGTTCACGGAGGGCTATGCCAACTCGCCGGTGTGTTCGCCCACCAGCTTTGCCATGATCACCATGCGCTACCAGTACCGTTTGCGCGGTGCCATGGAGGAGCCGATCAACAGCCGCAGCAAGGGCAGCGCCACGCTGGGACTGCCACCGCAGATGCCGACCCTGCCCTCGCTGCTGCGCGATGCCGGCTACAACACCGGGCTGGTGGGCAAGTGGCACCTGGGCTATCCGCCCCATTTCGGGCCTCTGCGCTCGGGCTATGAGGAGTTTTTCGGCATCATGGCCGGCGGGGTGGATTACTTCACCCACTGCTCGTCAAACGGAGACCACGACCTGTACGTCGGTGAAGAGTCGCACAAGGAAGTCGGTTACCTGACCGATGTCTTCTCGAAGCGGGCGGTCGACTACGTGAACCGCCACGCGGCCGACGCCAAGGCGGGCAAACCGTTCTTCCTCAGCCTGCACTACACGGCCCCGCACTGGCCCTGGGAAACCCGGGACGATGCGCACGTGGCGCCGGAAGTGGCCAGGAACCTGTTCCACCTGGACGGCAGCAATATCCACAGATACCGGCGCATGATTCACCACATGGACGAGGGCATCGGCTGGCTCATGGCGGCGCTGGCCGAGCACGGCCTGACGGAGGACACACTGGTGGTCTTCACCAGCGACAACGGTGGCGAGCGCTTTTCCGACAACTGGCCGCTGGTCGGCGGCAAGATGGACCTGACCGAAGGTGGCATCCGGGCGCCCTGGATCGCGCACTGGCCAGCCGCGATTGCGGCCGGCACGACCACGCGCCAGCACTGCATGACCATGGACTGGTCGGCGACGATGCTGCATCTGGGCGAGGGCACGCCCCACGCGGATTTCCCGCTGGACGGCATCGACCTTCGCCCCGTGTTGCAGGACCCGGCCACCACCTTCAGGCGCCCGCTGTATTGGCGCATGAACCACCGCAGCCAGCGTGCCCTGCGCGAGGGTGACTGGAAGTACCTGATGGTGGACGGCAACGAGTACCTGTTCAACATCCCGGCCGACGAGCGCGAGCGCGCCAACCTGGCCGGGCGGCACCCCGGCCATCTGGAGGCCATGCGCGAACGCTGGCTGGCCTGGAACGGCACCATGCCGCCCATTCCGGATGACGCCACGGTCAGTCAGGGCTACTCGGTCAAGGACATGCCGCAACGCTGAAGGGACATGCAGGCGCCACGGCGGCGCGATACCATCGGCGGCATGCTTGCCTACGATGCCCGACAAACCCGTGACGCGCTGCCCCTGGAGCGCCTGATTGCCGCCCTGCGCGAGCGCTTTCGCAGCAGCACCTGCGAGGTGCCTGCGCGCCATGTGCACGAAATCGGCGCCCCTGGCGGCCCGCGCTTCACCTCGCTGATCATGCCGGCCTGGCAACCCGGGCAGCACTACGGGGTGAAGATCATCAACATTGCGCCGGGCAATGCGGCCCGGGGGCTGCCCGGCCTGCACGGCAGCTACCTGCTGTTCGACGGCGCCACCGGCGTGCCGCTGGCCGCGCTGGACGGCACCGAACTGACGGCGCGCCGGACGGCGGCGGCATCGGCCCTGGCGGCCTCGTTCCTGGCCCGCGAGGACGCCCGGCACCTGGTGGTTGTCGGCGCCGGCGCGGTGGCCGCCCTGCTGCCGCATGCCTACCGCTGTGTGCGCGAGATCGACCGCATCACGGTCTGGGCGCGGCGCCCCGAAGAGGCTGAACGCCTGGCCGGCCAGTGGCGCGCCGAAGGCCTGCCTGCCCAGGCGAGCACCGACCTGCGCGGCGCCTGTGGCGAAGCCGACATCGTCAGTTGCGCCACCATGGCCACCGAGCCCGTGGTGCAGGGCACCTGGCTGGCCCCCGGCTCCCACCTGGACCTGATCGGCAGCTTCACCCCGGCCATGCGCGAGGCGGACGACAGCTGCTGGACCGATGCCCGCGTCTTCGTCGATACGGAAGAAGCGCTGACCAAGAGCGGCGACCTGATCGGTCCGCTCAAGCGGGGCGTGCTGCGCGAGGATGATGTGCGTGGCACGCTGGGCACCTTGTGCAAGGGTGTGGCCACGGGCCGCAAGTCGGCGGCCGAGCGCACGGTGTTCAAGTCCGTGGGCACGGCCCTGGAAGACCTGGCGGCAGCGGTGATGGCGGTCGGCGCGACGGCGTGACCGCCAGCGGCGCCAGCCGCCCACACCTCACTTGCCCAGGTTGGGCAGGAAGAGCACGATCTCGGGGAACACCATCATGCAGGCCAGCACGATCACGTCGGCCACCAGGAACCAGAGGATGCCCTTGAAGATGCCGGTGGTGGAGATGAGGTTGCCGACCACCCCCTTGATCACGAACACGTTCATGCCCACAGGCGGGGTGATCATGCCGATCTCCAGCAGCTTGGTCAGCACCACGCCAAACCACACCAGGCTCAGTTCGGCCGAGTTGATGATGGGCAGGACGATGGGCAGGGTCAGCAGCATGGCACCGATGGGTTCGAGGAACATGCCCAGCAGCAGGTAGATCAGCACGATGCCGGCCAGCACCCAGGCGATGTCGGCGTTCTGGCCGATGATCAGCTCCGAGATGTAGGTGCCGGCACCGGACAGCGCCAGGAAGCGCTGCAACAGGCTGGCACCGATGCCGATGATGAGCAGGCCGGTGGTGGTCAGCAGGGTCTCGAGGATGGCGTTCTTGAAGCGCTCCCAGGTCATGGAGCGCGCAATCAGCGCCACCACGCAGGACAGCAGCGCGCCGATGGCGCCGGCCTCGGTGGGCGTGAACAGACCACTGAACAGGCCACCGAAGATGCCGATCATGACGAGCAGGATGGGCCAGACGTCCTTGAGGGCCGCCAGCTTCTCGGCCAGCGGAACCGACTCGCTGGACGAAGGCGCCAGCCCGGGATTGAGCTTGACGCGCAGGATGATCATCACGATGTAGCTCAGCATGGTGATCAGGCCGATGGTCACGCCACCGAGGAACAGTTCGGTGATCGAGGTCTGCGCGATGATGCCGTAGAGGATCATGATGATCGACGGCGGAATCAGCGCACCGATGGTGCCTCCGGCGGCCACGGTGCCGGTGGCCAGTTCCGCGCTGTAGCGCTGGTTCATCATCTCGGGCACCGCAATGCGGCCCATGGCGGCCGAGCAGGCCACGGAGGAACCGCAGACGGACGCAAAGCCGGCACACCCCAGAATGCCGGAGATGGCCAGGCCGCCCGGCACACCGGCCAGCCACATCCGCGCGGCGCGGAACAGGCCTTCGGTCAGCCGGGTGTGATAGCAGACAAAGCCCAGCAGCAGGAACATGGGCACCGAGCTGAGGACCCAGTTGGTCGAGAACTGGTAGGGGATCACGCCCAGGGCGCCCCAGGCGACATTCCAGCCCATCAGGTACCAGATGCCGGTGAAGGAGACGGTGATCATGGAGACCCCGATGGGCACCCTCAGACCGATGAGGGTGAGCAGGAGTCCGATGCCGATGAGGCCGACTTGTACGTCTGACATGTTGAGTTTTCCGGATCGATCAGTCGGCGTCTGAGGTGGGCGCGGCACGCTCGGTGTCCAGACCGGACTCCTGGCGGGTGAGATAGATGACGAACTTGTAGGCCACCACCAGGAACATGAGCAGGCAGCCCAGCGGCAGGAGGAAGTAGGTTGGCCAGACGGGCAGGCTGTCTTCGCCCTGGACGATGGAGGCCTTGATGCCGTACTTGCTGACCGCCTCCTCCCAGGACCGCAGGGTCATGAGCGCAAACACCGCGGCCGAGAACAGCAGCATCCAGCCCGCCAGGTGCCGCTGGACGCCCTTGGGCATCATTTCCGTGACGACCTCGACCGAGATGTGTGCCGACTTCTGCTCGGCAAAGGCCAGCGGCATGAACGCGGCGATCGCCATGTAGTAGTAGGAGACGATGGTGATCGTGCCCGGCAACGGGTAATTGAAGAAGTTGCGCATCACCACGTCGAGCGTGATGTGGACCATCATGAGCGCGATCGCCAGACCCGAGATCACGGTCATCGAGTCAATGAACCAGGAGAGCAGCCTGCCAAGGGATTTCATAGCGGTATCTGTCGGGCAGCCAATGCAATGGGACTGGGCGGCCCGCTGAGCACGGGCCGCCCACGGGTCGTCACATGCCGTAGGTGTTCACATCCACCTTGGAGAAGATTTCGTTCCAGTAGATGTCGGAGAGCTTCTCACGGCTGTCCACGTTCTGGACCAGGCCAACCCACTTCTCCAGCACCGGCTTGAACTGGGTCAGCATCTCCTCGCCCCGCTTGATGCCATGCGTCTTGGCAAAGTACTCGACGATGGTCTTCATGTCCTGGGTGGCGAACTCGCGGGTCTTCTGCAGCAGCGCCGGGTCGGCCTGGTGGACCTTGCCGCCCTTCTTGGTGACGAGGGCCAGCACTTCCTTTTCGCGCTGGTGGTAGACATACGGGATATAGGCCGGCATGACGGTGCCTGCACGCAGCATGGCCTGGCGATGCTCCTTGCTCAGGCTGCGCCAGACCTTGGTGTTGACCTGCGAGATGCCGGTGCCGGCAAAGATGCCACCAGGCGCCCCCACGGTCACGTCCTTGACGGCTTCCATCAACCCGAGGTTGGTCAGCTCGGGAATCGAGACGACCACGCAGTCGACCACACCCTGCTTGAGCGCTTCGAGCGCTTCGTTGGACGACATCGTCACCGGCTGGGCGCCCATGGCGCGGGCCCAGCGCGACCAGTGGGAGCCGGCCACGCGCAGGCGCTTGCCCTTGAGCTCGGCTTCGTTGCGGACCGGCTTGGTGCAGTTGAGGTAATAGGGCGAGCTGCCGGCGGCTCCGGTGAACACCTGGTTCTGCTTGCTGAACTCGTTCATGCACTCGGGGCACTTGGTGAAGACGAACTCGGTGAGCGCGCCCACGTAGGCCATGCCTTCCTTGCCACGCACGCGCTCATCCATGTTCAACAGCTGCATGGACGACTCGGCCAGCAGGTTGAAGTGCGGATACTCGGACGGGAAGTACGGCGCCAGCAGGTAGCCAATGTCGGTGATGCCGTCGCGCAGGCCGGCCGAGGTCTCTGCAAAGTTCAGCAGCGACAGCGGATACACCTTGACGTTGAGCTCCCCACCCGTGAGCTTCTTGAGCGTGGCGGCGTACTCCTGGCCCGCCTTGTCGGAATCGGAGCCGGGCGGGAAGCCCATCGCGTAGCGCAGATCGCGCGCCTGGGCGCTCATGGCGCCGACCACCAGCGAGGCCGCCACGGCCCCGGTCACCAGAAATTTTTTCATCAGTTGCATGGAAGTTCCTATCGGGATGCCGACAGGTTCTGTCGGCCGTGATCAATCACAAACAGGACAGCCCGTCCTGCTTCTGACACACCACAATGGTGCTCGCCACGTTCACCATTCGTCTTGCGTTTATTGGCTGGACGTGGGCCGGGTTTTACCGGAGGGACTCTTGGCGCGCGCCGACCACTGGGCGCAAGACACCGGACGCACGGCCACCTAAGCTCGATCCACAACCTTGACCGGAACATTCATGTCCTCATCACCCGTCACACTGAAATCTGAAGGCGCCATCGGCGTCCTGGTCATCAACAATCCGCCCGTCAATGCGCTTTCGCCCGCCACGGTTCAGGGCCTGATCGACGGCCTGGCCGCCTTCGAGGCGCGCGACGACCTGAAGGCACTGGTGCTGCATTGCGAAGGCCGCACCTTCGTGGCCGGCGGCGACATCGCGTCGTTCGAAGATCCGGACTTCAGCGCGGCGCCCTACAACAGCTTCCTGGCGCGACTGGAAGCCGGCTCGCGCCCTGTGGTGGCAGCCCTGCATGGCACCGCGCTGGGCGGTGGGCTGGAACTGGCCCTGGCCTGCCACTGGCGCGTGGCCGCCCAGGGTACGCGCGTGGGCCTGCCCGAGGTGAAGCTGGGCCTGATTCCAGGCTCGCTGGGTACCCAGCGCCTGCCGCGCGTGGCCGGGGCCGAGCGCGCGCTGGAGATGATGCTCAGCGGTCGCATGGTGGGCACCCAGGAGGCCCTGGATGCCGGCATCGTCGACGAGATCAGCGACCAGCCACCGCTGCAGGCCGCCCTGGCCCGGGCCCGGGCGCTGGTGGAGGCTGGCACCGCGCCGCGCCGGTCCAGCGCATTGAGCGTCGACCCCGCCACCCTGCCCGATGGCCTCATCGACAAGGCCATGGCAGCCGCCAAGGCCAAGCCCCAATACCCGGCCCACGAAGCCATCGTGTCCTGCGTGCAGGCAGCGGCCACCCTGCCCTTTGCCCAGGGTGAACAGGTCGAGGCCGACTGGTTTGCGCGTGTCCTGCGCTCAGGCACATCCAAGGCTATGCGCCACCTGTTCTTTGCCGAGCGCGCCGCCGACAAGATCCCTGGTCTGGCCACGGGCGTGAGCCCGCGCCCGATCGGCAAGGTGGGCGTCCTCGGGGCCGGCACCATGGGCGGTGGCATTGCCATGTGCTTTGCCAACGCAGGCTATGACACCGTGCTGGTCGAGGCCTCGGCCGAAGCGCTCGAGCGCGGCATGGGCATCATCCGCAAGAACTACGACGCCACGGTCAGCAAGGGCCGCCTGAGCGCGGAGGAACGCGACCGCCGCCTGGCCCGGCTGACACCGTCACTCAAGGATACGGACCTGGGCAGCTGTGACATCGTCATCGAGGCCGTGTTCGAGAACATGGCCCTTAAACAGGAGATTGCCAAACGCCTGGGAGAGATCTGCCATCCGGGAGCCATCATTGCCACCAACACGTCGACCCTGGATGTGGACGCGATCGCGCTGGCCTCGGGCCGCCCCGCCGATGTGCTGGGTACGCACTTCTTCAGCCCGGCCAACGTGATGCGCCTGCTGGAAGTGGTGCGCGGCGCGAAGACCGCGCCCGACGTGCTGGCCACGGTCATGCATCTGGCCAAGCGAATCGGCAAGGTGGCCGCTGTCTCGGGTGTGTGCTATGGCTTCATCGGCAACCGCATGGCCGAGGTCTACATGCGCGAGGCCGAGTTCCTGCTGCTCGAAGGCGCCACGCCGGCACGCATCGACCAGGCGATCGAAAGCCTGGGCCTGGCCATGGGCCCCTGCCGCATGCTCGACATGGCCGGCATCGACGTGGGCGCCAAGACCGTGATCGAGTATGAGAAGGCCGGCGGCCTGCCACCCGACCCGACCTACCGCGTGGTCGTGCGCAAGCTGTTCGAGCAGGGCCAGTTCGGCCAGAAGACCGGCGCCGGCTACTACCGTTACGAGGGCCGCACGCCCCTGTCCAATCCCGAGACGCAGGCCACCTGCGATGCGCTCGCGGCGCAACACGGCATCACCCGCCGCAACGACATCAGTGACGTGGAGATTGTCGAACGGCTGATCTACAGCATGGTCAACGAGGGCGCCCGCATCCTGGACGAAGGCATCGCGTACCGGGGCAGCGACATCGACGTGGTCTGGACCGCCGGCTACGGATTCCCCGACCACCAGGGTGGCCCCATGTTCCTGGCCGACGAACGCGGCCTGGCCCATGTGGTCGAGCGCCTGGACCACTACGCCGCGACGCGCGGCAACCCCTTCGGTTACTGGACCGTCAGTCCGCTGCTGCGCCGCCTGGCCAGCGAGGGCGGGCGTCTGTCGCAATACACCGTCTGACACGCCAGCCGACACGCCACCCCCATTTTCTGCAACCTGTTTCCGGAGCCAACATGAGAGAAGCCGTCATCGTATCCACCGCCCGCACCCCCATCGGACGGGCGTTCAAGGGCGCGTTCAACCACACCAAGTCGCCCACCCTGATGGCGCATGCCCTGCGCCATGCCGTGGACCGGGCCGGCATCGACGCTGCCGAGATCGAGGATGTCGTCATCGGCTCGGTGCTGAGCGCCGGCACCGCCGGCATGAACCTGGCCCGCAACGCCCTGCTGGCTGCCGGCCTGCCACTGACGGTGGCCGGCCAGACCATGGACCGCCAGTGCGCCTCGGGCCTGATGGCGATTGCCACCGCAGCCAAGCAGGTGATGGTGGACGGCATGGACGTGGTGGCCGCCGGCGGCCAGGAGAACATCTCTGCCGTGCAGAACGCTTACATGAAGTGGGTCGCGACCGAGGCCGATCCGGCCGTGATTGCCCGGGCCGAGCATGCCTACATGCCCATGCTGCAGACCGCCGAGTTCGTGGCGCGCAAGTACGGTATCAGCCGCGAGGCGCAGGACGCCTACTCGCTGCAGTCGCAACAGCGCACCGCCGCCGCCCAGCAGGCCGGCCGGCTCGATGCCGAGATTGTTCCCATGACGACGCAGATGGCGGTGGTGGACAAGGCCACCGAGCAGGTCAGCTACCGCGAGATCACCGTCTCGCGCGATGAGGGCAACCGCCCTGAGACCACGCTGGAAGGCCTGCAAAGCCTGAAGCCGGTGCTCGACGGCGGCGTCGTGACGGCGGGCAACGCCAGCCAGCTGTCCGACGGTGCGTCGGCCTGCGTGGTGATGGAGCGCGCGCTGGCCGAGAAGCGCGGTCTGGCGCCGCTGGGCATCTACCGCGGCATGGCCGTGGCCGGCTGCGCGCCCGAGGAAATGGGCATCGGACCGATCTACGCCATTCCCAAGCTGTTGCAGCGCAACGGCCTCAAGGTCAGCGACATCGGCCTGTGGGAACTCAACGAGGCCTTTGCCTGCCAGGCCATCTACTGCCGTGACCACCTGGGCATCGACCCTGAGCTGTACAACGTGGACGGCGGCGGCATCTCGATCGGCCACCCCTACGGCATGACCGGTGCACGCCTGGTCGGCCATGCGCTGATCGAGGGCAAGCGCCGGGGTGCGAAGTACGTGGTGGTGACCATGTGCGTGGGTGGCGGCATGGGCGCTGCCGGTCTGTTCGAAGTGGCCTGAGACCCGACCATGAGCGACGAACTGCGGCTTGAATCGCGTGGTCACGTTCGCGTGTTCCACCTGTACCGGCCGCAGGCACGCAATGCCATGACCGGCACCCTGGCGCGCGCGATCGCGGCGGCCATGGACGCGTTCGAACGCAACGACGAATGGCGGGTCGCCATTGTCACTGGTGACGGCGGCCACTTCTGCGCCGGCATGGACCTCAAGGCCTTCACCCGGGGCGAGCTGCCCTGGGATCCGGTTCGCGGCTTTGGCGGATTGACCGAGCGCCCACCGGCCAAGCCCGTCATCGCAGCGGTGGAAGGCTATGCGGTGGCCGGCGGCTTCGAGCTGGCGCTGGCCTGCGACCTGATCGTGGCAGCCGAGGACGCCCAGTTTGGTCTGCCTGAGGTCCGGCGCGGACTGGTCGCATCGGCCGGCGGCCTGATGCGCCTGCCCCGTCGCCTGCCCTACCACCTGGCGATGGAAATGGCCCTGACCGGCGACCTGCTGCCGGCCCAGCGCGCCTGGGCACAGGGTCTGGTCAACCGCCTCGCGCCACCCGGGCAGGCACTGGAGCAGGCCCTGGAACTGGCCGAACGGATCGCCGCCCAGGCACCGATGGCGGTGCGCATGAGCAAACAGATCGTGGTGCAGTCGGCCACCTGGCCTGCCGACGAGATGTTCGATCGGCAGGCGCCATTGGCCGACCCGATCGGACGTTCGGAGGATGCGATGGAAGGGGCGCGGGCGTTTGCGGAGAAGCGGGCGCCGGTGTGGCGGGGGCGCTGACCCCCCGCGTCGCCAGGACCGCCACGCGGCCTCCTGGCGACCTGTCGCCCGGGCTCAGGCAGCCTGCTCCCGCAACTTGTACTTGAGGATTTTTCCGGTCGGGTTGCGCGGCAGGGCCTCGACGATGCGCAGCTGCTTGGGCACCTTGTAGCGTGCCAGCCGTTCACTGGTGAAGTCGCGCATCTCGTCCAGCGTGAGGCTGGTGCCCGGCTTGAGGGCCACCACAGCCACCACGGCCTCGCCCCATTGCGGGTCGGGTGCACCGACCACGGCGACCTCCGCCACCGACGGGTGGGCGTACAGCACGCTCTCGACTTCGGCCGGGTAGACGTTCTCGCCACCGCTGATGATCATGTCCTTGACACGGTCGCAGATGTAGAAGAAGCCCTGTTCGTCGAAATAGCCGACGTCGCCGGTACGGAACCAGTGGTCATCGCTGATGGCGTGACGGGTGGACTCGGGCTGGTTCCAGTAGCCGCGGGTGACGTTCATGCCCCGAACGCAGACTTCGCCGCGTTCGTGCGGCGTGTCGACCACACGTCCATCGCCGGCCACGATGCGCACGTCGGTCAGCAGCGGCGAGACGCCGACCGAGCCGATCTTGCTGGCGGCCCACTCGGATGAGAGTGCGGTGGCCATGGCCGCCGTCTCGGTCAGGCCGTACCCCTGCTGCACCAGGATGCCTCGCTGGTCCATCAGGTGCAGCAGCGGCTCGGGACAGGGGGCGCCTCCACACATGATGAAGCGCACCGTGCTGGTGTCCGCGGCCGCGAAGTCCGGATGCTGGCTGATGAACAGCAGCATGGCCGGCACCACGAACAAGGTGCTCACCCGGTATCGGGCAATGTCCTTGAGGGCCAGCGCCGGATCGAAACTGCGGTGCAGCACGATGTGCGCGCCCTTGAGAAAGGTCGTGAGCGTGAGCACATTGAGCGCGCCGATGTGGAAGATGGGCGCGAAGGTGAGCAGGACGTCGTCGGGCCGGATGTCGAGCATGACCAGCTCGCTCATGTGGTTCCACCAGAAGTTGCCTGCCGTGAGCATGGCGCCTTTCGGGCGCCCGGTGGTGCCCGAGGTGTACATGATGACCGCCACGTCGTCCTGGTGGGGCTGGTGGGCCTGGCGCACCGGCGTCGCGGCGGCCATGGCTGCTTCGGCTGAAGGCCAGAGCGCGGCATCATCGGCCGTGCCGTATGCGCACAGGTAGCGCGTGCAGGTCAGCCGCTCTCGCACCGGGCCGATCACGGCCATATGGTCCTTGTCGACGATGAGGGTGTGGACGCCGGCGTCGTTGATGATGTATTCGAACTCCGGTCCGGCCAGGCGGAAGTTCAGGGGCACGTAGATGGCGCCGATCTTGGAGCACGCGAACAGCGTGACGAAGAACATCGGGTGGTTGAAGCCCAGATAGGCCACGCGCGAGCCCGACTGCACGCCACCGGCAAGCAGGGCGCCGGCCATGCGGTCGATGCGTTCGAGCATGTCGGCATAGGTCCAGGTCTCGTCCTCGAAGGTGAGCGCCTGGCGGCCGCCGTCGCGCAGGGCGCGCTCGGTGAACCACTGGCCCATGCCGATCTTGGGCTGCGGGGCAGGCACGCCGCCGAAGCCGTCGGCCAGCGCGGGGGAAGTCATGGCAGTCATGTTGTCTCCTGGGTGTTATCTGGCGTAACGGATTCAAGTCGCGGCGTTGAGCTCGCGCAGCCGCCCCTTGAGCACCTTGCCTGTGGGGTTGCGCGGCAGGGCGTCGACCAGGCGCAGTTCGCGCGGCACCTTGTAGCCGGCCAGGCCTTCGCGGGCGAAGCTCTGCAGCTCTTCCAGCGTCAGGCTGGCGCCGGGCCGCAGCGCTGCGACCGCCACCACGCGCTCGCCCCAGCGCTCGTCGGGAGCGCCGATGACGGCGACCTCGGCCACGGCGGGGTGGCGGTAGAGCACGCTCTCGACCTCGGCCGGGTAGACGTTCTCGCCGCCGCTGATGACCATGTCCTTGAGGCGGTCGCAAATGAAGTAGAAGCCGTCTTCGTCGATGTAGGCGACATCACCGCTGTGGAACCAGCCCTCGGCGTCGAAACTGGCCGCAGTGGCGTCCGGACGGTTCCAGTAGCCCTTCATGATGTTGCCGCCCCGCACGCAGAGCTCGCCCTTCACATGGGGTTCGGTGATGGGGCGTCCTTCGTAGTCTTTCAGGCACACCTCGGTCAACAGGGCGGGCGTGCCGCAGGAGCCCTGCTTGTCGATGCCGCGCTCGGGCACCAGCAGGCTCACCGTGGCCGTCGTCTCGGTCATGCCAAAGCCCTGGTTCACCGGGATGTGGCGGTCGGCAAAGCGCTGCAGCAGGGGAACCGGCATGGGCGCACCGCCCACGGCGATGGTCCGCAGGCTCGACAGGTCGGCAGCCTCGAAGCCGGGATGCTGGCTCATGAACAGCAGCATGGACGGCACGGCAAAGGTCACGCTGACCCGGTACCGGGCAATGTCCCGCATGACGACCTCCGCATCCCAGGCCCGGTGCAGCACCAGATGCCCGCCGGCCTGCATGGCCGGCAGCGACACCGAACACAGACCGCCCACATGGAACAGCGGTGCGAAGTTGAGCACCACATCCTCGCAGCGCAGCCCGTTGCTCAGGATGCCGTTGAGGTTGTTGGTCCAGAAGTTGCCGTGCGTGAGCATGGCGCCCTTGGGGTGGCCGGTGGTGCCCGAGGTGTACATGATCAGGGCCACTTCGTCGGCCTGCACCTGTTCTTCAGGTGGCACGCTGGCCGGTGTCCGCTCCAGCGCGGGCAGCGACGCCCAGCCCTGGGCATCGCCGTCGACCGACACATAGTTCCGGCAGTCCAGGCCCTCGCGAATGCTGTCGATCACGGGGCGGTGATGGACGTCGGCCAGCATGACGCTGACACCGGCGTCGCCGGCAATGAAGGCAATCTCGGGTCCCGTCAGCCGGAAGTTCAGGGGCACGAAGATCGCGTTCAGGCGTGCGCAGGCGAACAGGGACACCAGAAACAGCGGATCGTTGAAGCCCAGGTAGCCCACGCGGTCGCCGGGCTGCACGCCGTGGCCGGCCAGCACGGCGGCCATGGCCTCGATCCGGTTCTGCAACTCGGCGTAGGTCCAGGTGGTGTCGTCACAGGTGAGCGCGGCGCGGGCCGGGTAGCGTTCGGCCACGCGGCGCAGCCAGACGGCCAGGCCCAGCACCGGGCTGGGCACGGCGGCCCGGGATCCGGGCCACTGGGGTTGTGAGGTCATGGAAAGGCTCCGGACAGGGTCAGGCCAGAATCAGCGGCCGGTCCAGACCGGTTTGCGGCGCTCGTTGAAGGCGGCCAGGCCTTCTTTCGCGTCCTCGGTCATGGCCAGCAGGGCGATCTGGCTTTCGGTGTAAGCGATGGCTTCGTCAAACGACATGGCGTCGATGGCGCGCATGGCGTACTTGCCGCGCCGAATCGCGGTGGGCGACTTGTCCACCAGGCGGGCGATCAGCCAGTCGGTCTTCGCATCAAGCTCGGCCGCCGGCACCACATGGTTGAGCAGGCCGGCCGCCAGCGCGTCCTGCGCGCTGACGGGTTCGCCGGTCAGTGCCCATTCGCGCACCAGGCGGCGGGGCATCAGGTCCTTGAGCAGGCTGAGCACCTGCATCGGGAACACGCCCACCTTGACCTCGGGCAGGCCGAACAGTGCGTGGTCGGCCGCGACTGCCATGTCGACCATGCACAACAGGCCCATGCCGCCGGCCATGCAGGTGCCGTTGACACGGGCGATGATGGGCAGGGTGGCGTTCTGCGCGTCCCGCAGGAGGTCGGCGTAGTCGATGTTTGGCCTGGAATAGTCGAACGCAAAGCCCTTGCCCGGCTGCAGGTCGCCACCGGCACAGAAGGCCTTGTCGCCCACGGCGGTCAGGACAATGGCCCGCACCTCGGGGTCGGCGTGGGCACGCCGTAGGCCCTCGCGCATGGACTCGATCACACCCGCATGCAGGGCGTTGCGCTTCTCGGGCCGGTTGATGGTGATCCAGAACGCCTGTCCCCGGCGTTCAAGCAGGACTTCATCGGTATCGCTCATGGTCAGGGTCTCTCCTGGGTCAGGTTGCGGCGGGCGCCTCGATTTCGGCCAGGACACGGCGCAGGGTGACCTGCTCGCCCACGGCCACACCCACGGCACTGACACGGCCACTGACCGGTGCCAGGTGAACGTGCTCCATCTTCATGGCCTCCAGCGTGACCATGGGCTGACCGGCCTCGACCTGGTCGCCCTCGGCCACGAGCACGGCCACCACACGGCCATTCATGGACGCGCGCACCTTGCCGTCGCCACCGCTTTCGTTGGCACGTTCGCTGGCGCTGCGCGTATGGTCGTTGACCGTCACCGGCTGGCCGCGGTAGTGCATCAGCAGCTGCGGTCCGTCGCGCAGGAACACGGCACTCTCCATCACGCCGTCGAACACCACGCGAACCTGATTCGGCGTGATCTCCACCAGGTCGATCGCGTGCTGGCGGCCATCGACCTGCACGTCGAAGCGGTGCGCCCCGCTCTGCGTGAACTGGACGTTGTGCTTGGCGCCGTCGATCTCCAGCCGCATGCCGATCGGCAGCGAATGCGCCAGCCTGCGCAATCCCACCCGGGTGGGCGTGGCGTTGGCGGTCTCGAACAGCAGCAG
Organism: Burkholderiaceae bacterium; assembly: GCA_041396505.1. Lineage (GTDB taxonomy): Bacteria > Pseudomonadota > Gammaproteobacteria > Burkholderiales > Burkholderiaceae_C > Hydrogenophaga. The sequence continues at coordinate 362,720 of JAWKYL010000007.1, read as the reverse complement.
GGCCGCCAGCGCCACGGCGCGTTCGCTGATGACGGCGTCGACCTGCAGCAGTTCGTCCTGGTGACTGGCGATGAAGGCCGTGGTGGCTCCGCCAGCGGCGAACACCGGATGGCGCAGGCAGGCCGACAGGAAGACCTGGTTGGTGGTCACACCCAGGGCCACGGTCTGGTGCAGACCCAGCAGCAGGCGCCGGCGCGCCTCGTCACGGGAGTTGCCGTGGGCAATCACCTTGGCGATCATGGAGTCGTAGTACGGCGGAATCTCGGCGCCGGTGCGCAGGGCCTGCTCCACACGAAGCTGCTCGGCGGAGTGCCACAGCAGCATGGTGCCGCTCTGCGGCATGAAGCCTTTGCCCACATCTTCGGCACACAGACGCACTTCGATGGCGTGGCCCTGGAACCGCACATCCTCCTGTTTCAGGGGCAGTGGTTCGCCGGCGGCCACGCGCAGCTGCAGCTCCACCAGATCCAGGCCCGTGATGGCCTCGGTCACCGGATGCTCGACCTGCAGGCGGGTGTTCATTTCCATGAAGAAGAAGTTGCCCTGCTGATCCAGCAGGAACTCCAGCGTGCCCGCGCCTTCGTAGCCGATGGCCTTGACAGCAGCCACGGCGGTGGCGCCCATGCGCTCGCGCAACGCGGCGTCGACCGCCGGGGACGGCGCCTCTTCAATCACCTTCTGGTGGCGCCGCTGCACGGAGCAGTCGCGCTCGCCCAGGTGGATGGCGTTGCCATGGCGGTCGGCGAAGATCTGGATCTCGATGTGGCGCGGCTCCATGATGGCGCGCTCCAGGATCACCTCGGGGTCGCCGAAGGCGTTGCGGGCCTCGGACTGCGCGCTGCGCAACAGATCGGGAAACTCTTTGGCGCTGTGCACCAGGCGCATGCCGCGGCCACCGCCACCGGCCGTGGCCTTGATCATCACAGGGAAACCGACCCGTTCGGCCTCGGCCAGCAGGCGTTCTTCGCTCTGGTCCTCGCCCTGGTAACCGGGAATGCAGGGCACGCCGGCATCCATCATGATCTTCTTGGCACCGGCCTTGTGGCCCATGGCAATGATCGACTCCGGCGAAGGGCCGATGAACACCAGGCCGGCATCGCGGCAGGCCCGGGCGAAGTCCTCGTTCTCGGCCAGGAATCCGTAGCCCGGGTGCACTGCGTCGGCGCCGGTCAGGCGCGCGGCCTCGATGATGGCGTCGATGCGCAGGTAGGACTGCGCCGGCAGCGGTTCACCAATGCACACGGCCTGATCGGCCTCGTGCACGTGGCGCGCGCCGGCGTCGGCGGTGGAGTGGACCGCCACGGTCTGGTAACCCATGGCGCGGGCGCTGCGCAGCACGCGCAGGGCGATCTCGCCACGGTTGGCGACGAGAATCTTGTGGAAAGGAGTGGATGCGCTCATGTCGGACATCGGGTTCAGGAGGCCTTGGGAAAGATGCCCATGTTCTTGCACAGGATCTGGAGCATGACTTCGTCCGCACCCCCGCCGATGGAGGGCAGACGCATATCGCGGTACAGGCGCGAGATCAGGCTTTCCTTGACGAAGCCCATGCCACCCCAGTACTGCAGGCAGCCATCGATGACCTGGCGTGCCAGGCGGCCGGCCTTGAGCTTGGCCATGGTGGCGACGTGGGTGGCGTCTTCCTTGCGCACGACCATGTCCACCCCGCGCCAGCACAGGGTGCGCACCGCCTCCACGTCGGCCTGGAATTCGGCCAGCTTGAAGTGCACCAGCTGGTTGTCCAGCAGGGGCTTGCCGAACACCTTGCGTTCCCGCGTGTACTCGATGGTGATGTCGATGGCACGCTGGGCAAAGGCGGTCGTGTTGAGCGCACCCCACAGGCGTTCGATCTGGAACTGCTCCATCTGGTAGATGAAGCCCATGCCCTCCTCGCCAATGCGGTAGCGCTGCGGCACGCGGACCTCGTCGAAGAACAGCTGGGCCGTATCGGACGAGTCCATGCCGATCTTGCGGATCTTCTTGGCCACCTCGACGCCCTGGGTCTTCATCGGCACGACGATCAGCGACTTGTTCTTGTGCACCGGACCGTCGGAGGTGTTGGCCAGCACGCAGCAGAAGTCGGCCTGGGTGCCATTGGTGGTCCACATCTTGCCGCCGTTGATGACGTAGTCGTCACCGTCCTTGCGCGCCGTGGTCTTGATAGAGGCCACGTCAGAGCCACTGCCGACCTCGGAGACGCCCAGGCAGCCAACATATTCGCCCGCGATCGCCGGAGCCAGGAACTCGGCGCGCAGTTCGGCGCTGCCGCGCTCGGCCAGGGCCGGCGTGCACATGTCGGTCTGGACGCCAATGGCCATGGGGATGCCACCGCAGTTGATCTGCGCCAGCTCTTCGGCCAGCAGGGCACCATAGGAATAGTCCAGGCCCATGCCGCCGTTCTCGGCTGGCTTGTTCAGGCCCAGCAGGCCCAGGTCGCCCATCTGGCGAAACAGTTCGTGGGCGGGGAAGATCTCGGCCTCCTCCCATTCGTCCACATGGGGATTGACCTTTTCCTCGATCCAGCGACGGATGGTGGCTCGGACCTGCTCGTGTTCGTGCGTGAATTGCATGGTGGGTTCCTCTGTCCTCAGGGACGGGCAACGGAAAATTGCATGGGCTGGGGCTGGCGGTCGGCGGCTTCACGGCAGACGGCCAGCACGTTGGCCAGCACGGCGCGGGTGTCGCGCGGGTCGATCACACCGTCGTCCAGCAACTGCGCGCTGGTGGTGAACACGCTCATCTGGCGGTCGAACCGGTCGATGATGTTCTGCTTGAGGGTGTCGATCTTTCCCTGGTCGACCTCGCCCTTGCGTCGCATGGCCGCCTCGGTGACGATGGCCATGGTCTGCGCGGCCTGCTCGCCGCCCATGACGGCCGTCTTGGCGTTGGGCCACGAGAAGCAGAAGCGGGGATGGAAGCCCCGGCCGCACATGCCGTAGTTGCCCGCGCCGAACGAGGCGCCGCAGTAGATGGTGATCTGCGGCACGGTGGCGCTGGTCACGGCCTGGATCATCTTGGAGCCGTGCTTGATGATGCCGGCCTCTTCGTAGGCCTTGCCCACCATGAAACCGGTGGTGTTGTTCAGGTAGAGGATGGGTGTGCGCGACTGGCAGCAGGCCTGGATGAAGTGCGTGGCCTTGGTGGCGCCTGCCGGGTCGATCGGGCCGTTGTTGGTGATCACGCCCACCGGCCAGCCCTCGATCTTGAGGTGGCCGCAGACGGTGGCACTGCCGTAGTTCTCGCCGAACTCCAGGAACTCGGAGTCGTCGGCGATGCGGGCAATGACCTCCTTCATGTTGACCGGACGCTTGTGGTCCATCGGCATGATGCCCAGCAGTTCCTCGCTGTCGTAACGGGGCGGCTTGAATGCGCGGGGTGCGTCGGCCGGCATGCCGTGGTTCCAGTCGATCTGGCCCAGTACCTCGCGGGCAATGCGCAGGCCGTCGCGGTCGTCCTCGGCCAGGTAGTCGCCCAGGCCCGAGATCGAGGTGTGCATGACCGCGCCGCCGAGCTCTTCCTCGGTGGCCACTTCGCCGGTGGCGGCCTTGAGCAGCGGCGGGCCGGCCAGGAAGGCGCGGGAGCGTCCCCGCACCAGGATGATGTAGTCGGACAGGCCGGTCTGGTAGGCGCCGCCAGCGGTGGACGAGCCGTGCGTGACGGTCACCACCGGCAGGCCGGCTGCGGACAGGCGGGCCAGGTTGCGGAAGCTGTTGCCACCGCGCACGAAGTCCTCGACGCGATAGGCCATGAGGTTGGCACCCGCGCTCTCGACCAGCTGCACGTAGGGCAGATTGTTCTCCAGCGCCATTTCCTGCGCCCGCAGCAGCTTGTCCAGTCCCATGGGCTGGAGCGCGCCCGCGTCGATGCCGGAGTCGGACGCCAGCACCATGCAGCGGATACCACTGACAAAGCCGATGCCGGTGATCACGCCGCCGCCGGGCACGCTCTTGTCCAGGTCCGGGTTGTCCAGCCCCAGTCCCGCGAGCGTGGACAGCTCCAGGAAGGGTGCACCCGGATCGAGCAGCAGCGACAGCCGCTCGCGCGGCAGCATCTGCCCGCGCTTTTCAAAACGCTCGCGCGATGCCGCCGATTTCTGGTGCGTGCGCGTCTCGTACAGCCGGACGCGATCCAGCAAGGCCAGCATGCCATCGCGGTTGGCGCGGTAGGCGTCGCTGGCCACAGACAATGAAGACTCGATGTTTGCCATGTTGTGCTCGGTTGGTTCCCTCGATGCTGCGGTGCGCCATGGCGCTGCAGCCCCGCCCGGATCCGGCCTGAAGCCGGCTTGTCCGGTGTGACATGCATCGTAGGCAAGTGGTCCGTGTCTGTCTTGCGAGAATTGGCTGAGCGGGACAAGGGTTGTCCCTTGGTCGCTCAGCCGGCCGCGCGCACGCGGCACTTGTCCAGCAGCGTCTCGGGCTGGTAGGACTGCTTGGTCTGGCGGAAATTGGGCAGACCCAGGTCCTGCTCGAAGTTGAGCCACCGGACCTCGGCATTGGCCATGCAGAAGTGATGGAACATGTACTGGGCCAGCCCCTTGCAGCGCGCCAGGCTTTTCGCAAAGCGCATGGCATGAACGCCGGGCTGCAAGGCCTCGGCCAGCACGAAGCCGCCGGGCTCGCCGTCCACAAGGTAGCCGAACCCCTGCAAGCCCAGCGCCGGCGCATCGGCCAGCGCGTCGCGGCAGGGCTGCTCGTCGGCGCCGCCTGCCGGCTTGCCTTTCTCGGCCATCCAGCCCGCAAGCACCGCCAGTCCCTGCGCCTGCCAGCCGGGACCGTAGGGAACGGCTTCCACGGCATGATCCCTCAGCAACTGCTTCATGAGGTTGCGCTTTTTGTTGAGCAGCGCACCACGGTAATGCCGGAAGTGATCGGCCGGGTACAGGTAGTCGGCGTCGTCACGCCGGGCCTCATGACGGTACTGTTCCGGATCCAGCTGCCGGGCCTGCGCCAGCGGCACCGGATAAAGGCAGTCGTGCTGCGCCAGCAGATCGTCGAGCACGTCATCCGGTGCCTGGTCCAGCCGGAACAGCGGCATGGCATGGTGTTCGCCATCGTAGGTCAGCCCGCTGATGAAGGGCCAGGGACCGTCGGTGAACCGGTAACGGTGCTCGCGCCGGAACAGCCAGAGGTTGGCAAAGGCGTACTCGGACAGGCAGTGCTCGCCCGAGCCCTCGGTCAGGGACCGGATCAGGAACGCCACCCGTGCGGCATGCCGCCGATCCAGGTCCTGCGGTTCGGGCATCCGGTTCAGAGCGCGGGACGCTGCCCTGGCGCAGGCCCATCGGCCGGCGGGCCAGCGAAGCACTGCGCGAAGCGGGTCCACTGTTCGGCCGCCTCGCCTGCCCACTGCAGGCGGGTGTCGGCCCGGTTGCGGCGCTGCGTCACCAGCAGACAGAAGTCCTGCAGGCTGCCCCGAACGAAATCGGTGGTCGACGGATCGCCCCAGGCCAGCACGCTGCCATCGGGCGCCAGCAGTTCGACGTAGGGCTGCACGGCGGGCACGGGCAACTGGCGGTTGACGAAGGTCCAGCCAAAGGTGCTGACGCCGATGTGGGCGATGGCCCTGTGCCGCACGCTGCCGGGGCGCGGACGGCGCATCACGTCCCAGATGTCCTGCCCATGGGCCCAGGTTTCCATCAGGCGGGCCGTGGCAAACGAACGGGCGCTCATGGTCGGGCCATACCAGTTGAGGCGGGCCTTGGGGTCCTGCTTCGCCAGCGCCGCCACCAGCGGCTCGAAGGCGCCTCGCCAGCGTTCGAGCAGGGCCGGCCCGTCCAGTTCGCCGAAGGTCTCGCGGGCAACGGCACTGATCTGACCACCCGAGGCCATGAGCTGGCCGAGTTCGCGGGCACCGGCGATGAAGGCTTCGGGGTCGTTCACCGACTGCAGCGCGGTCTGGTCGAAATACAGCAGGTGCGCCACCTCGTCCCACGGCGTCCAGCCGTAGAAGTCGGTCTGGCGACGCCAGTCCTCAGGTGAGAGCGTGGCACAGAAGTCGGCCAGTGCGCGGTACTCGTCCAGCAGGTCGCGACAGGTTTCTTGCATGGTTGTCGGTCCTCAGATGCCCAGTTGCCGTGCGGACAGGTCCTTCATGATCTCCTCGGAGCCACCCCCGATCATCATGACTTTGACCTCGCGGTAGATACGCTCGCTGCGGGTGCCGCGCATGAATCCCATGCCCCCGAGGATCTGGACCGCCTGGTCCGCGCAGTATTGCATGGCCTGGGTGGACAGCACCTTGGCCATGCAGGTGCGGGCCACCAGCTGGTTGGGATCGCCCACGCGCTCGCGCAGGCGCCAGGCCAGGTCGTACACCAGGCTGCGTGCCGCGTCGATGCGGGCAAACATGTCCATCAGCTTGTGGCGGATGACCTGGCGCTCGGACAGGCTCATGCCGAAGGTCTTGCGTTCGCGCGCCCATTCGACCGCTTCTTCCAGGCACACCTGGGCGTAGGCGCAGGCCTGCGCCGACATGCCCAGCCGCTCGCTGTTGAAGTTGTTCATGAACACCTTGAACCCCTGGTTCTCGGTACCCAGCAGCTGACTGGCCGGCACCCGCACGTTGTCGAAACGCAGGTGCGCGGTGTCGGAGGCCCACCAGCCCATTTTCTTGAGGGCGCTGCGCGAAAGCCCGACGCTGTCGCCTTCGATCAGCAGGGCCGAAATGCCGGCAGGCCCCTTCATGGCCGGATCGGTCCGCACCGCCACGGTGATGTAGTCGGCGCGCATGCCGGAGGTGATGAACACCTTCTCGCCGTTGACGATGTAGTCGTCGCCGTCGCGCACCGCCGTTGTCTTGAGGGCGGCGACATCGGAGCCCCCACCGGGCTCGGTCACCGCCAGGGCGGCGATCTTCTCGCCGCTGAGCACCTGGGGAATGACGCGCTGCTTCAGTTCGGCGCTGCCATGGGCCGCCACCGGCGGCAGGCCGATGGTGTGGGACAGCAGCGACGCGGCCACGCCGCCCACGCCACAACGTGCCATTTCTTCGGAGACGATCAGGTGGTAGAACACGTCGGCCGGCGTACCGCCATAGGCCTCGTCGTAGCCCACCCCCAGGATGCCGAGGTCTGCGGCCTTGCGGTAGAGCTCCCGCGGAAAGGTCTCGGCCTCATCCCAGTCGGCAGCGAAGGGCGTGATCTCCCGTGCCACGAAGTCGCGCAGGGCGTCGCGGAATGCGTCGTGCTCGGAGGTGAAATAGTGGGGAGCGGATGGAAAGTCGAACATGACTGTCTCGGGTTGTGTCGGCCGCCCGGCACCCGGCCGACGGCTGTGGTTCATTCTAGGATCGGGGCTTGGCTGCGGCTTGTGCCAACTGGCTGCCCCCTAAGACTCAGAGCACGTCCGTGTCGAGTGCGGCAAACTGGTCGTCGCCGTCGATCACCGGCGCCAGCCAGGCCTGCACCAGGGGCAGCTCGTGGTGGTAGAAGTAGCGCGCTGCCGCCAGCTTGCCCCGCAGCAACCGCCCGTCGCCCGAGCCGCCGGCCTGCTGACGCGCCGCCGTCTCGGCCAGGTCCAGCCACAGCCAGGCCAGCACCGTGTGGCCGAAGCCGCGCAAGTAGCCCATGGCGTTGTGCATAGCCACGTCGGCCCGCTCCTGGCGCCAGGCGGCCTGCGTGGCCGAGCCGATCAGCGCCGCTGCATCTTCCAGCGCATCGGCCATCAGGCGCAGGTCGGGCACCTGGCGTGCGCGGGCGGCGGTCTCGTGTACCCGGCCCAGCCACAGCGTCAGCGACCGGCCGCCATCGGCACGCACCTTGCGGCCCAGCAGGTCCTGGGCCTGGATGCCGTGGGTACCCTCGTGGATCATGTTCAGCCGGTTATCGCGCCAATACTGCTCCACCGGAAAATCGCGTGTGTAGCCGTAACCCCCATGCACCTGGATGGCCAGGCTGTTGGCCTCCTGGCACCACTCGCTGGGCCAGCTCTTGGCCACCGGCGTTAGCAGTTCCAGCAGGGCGGACGCGTCGGCAGCAAGGCCCGCCTCGCCCGTGGCTTTTTCGTCGACCAGGCGCGCGCAGTACAGGCCCAACGCCAACGCCCCTTCGGCATACGCCTTCTGGGCCAGCAGCATGCGACGCACATCGGGGTGGCCGATGATCGCCTGCTGCGGCGCATGCGGATCTTTGCCAGCGGGCCCGCCGGGCCGGCCCTGCGGACGCTGGCGCGCATAGTCGAGCGAGGCCTCGTACCCCGCATAGCCCAGCATGGTGGCCCCCAGGCCGACCTGGATGCGGGCCTCGTTCATCATGTGGAACATGCATCGCAGGCCGTCGCCGGGCGCGCCCACGAGGTAGCCCACGGCGCCCGCCCGGCCCTGCACCGGATGGCGACCTTCACCGAAATTCAACAGGGTGTTGACGGTTCCCCGGTAGCCCAGCTTGTGGTTGAGCCCCGCCAGCGAAACGTCGTTGCGCTGCCCGTTCGGACGTCCGTCGGGTCCGACCAGGACGCGCGGGACGATGAACAGCGAGATGCCTTTGACACCGGCCGGCAGGCGACCGTCAGGCCCGGGCATCTTGGCCAGCACGAGGTGGACTATGTTGTCCGCCATCTCGTGTTCGCCACCCGAGATCCACATCTTGTGGCCGGTCAGCCGGTAGCGCGGACCCAGCGGGTCGCTGTCGGCGCCGTCGCCGTCCGGCACAGCCCGTGTGAGGATGTCCCCCAGGCTGGATCCGGCCTGGGGTTCGCTCAGGCACATGGTGCCGGTATACCGGCCGTCCAGCTCGGGCAGGGCAAAGGCCTCGCGCTGCGCCGGCGTGCCGTGGGCCATGAGCAGGTTGGCATTCGCCGTGGTGAGCATGGCATAGGCATCGATGCCGATGCTGGCCTTCATGAAGAAGGTGCGCGAAGCCGCTTCAACGACATACGGCAGCTGCATGCCACCCACTTCGGCATCCTGCCCGGCCGCGCGCAGGCCCGCCTCGGCGTGCGCCTGCACGGCCTCGCGCGTGGCAGCGGGCAGGGTCACACGTTCGCCGTCGAAGTGGGGCTCTTCGGTGTCGACCAGCCGGTTGTGCGGCGCAAACTTGTCCTGCGCGAGCCGCTCGCTCAGGTCAAGCACGGCAGCAAAGGTTTCGGCCGAGTGGTCGGCGAATCGGGGGCGGTCGGTCAGCCGGTCGGCGTGCAGCCAGTCCAGCAGCAGGAAGTCGAGGGTGTCTCGGTAGCTCATGTTCTCATCAGGGCCGACGTCAGCCCGGTTGAAGGTTCTCGGCCCGATTGTTCAGGACGCGCGGCCGGCTGTCTTGTGCGCATTGGCTGAGGCGGCCGAGCCCTGATCCCCCATGTCAGGCAGCAACAGACCGATCAGCCTCGCCACATCGACATGGCGGGCAGCCTGGGCCGGATCGCCCAGCACATCGGCCGGGATGGCCCCCACACAGCCCAGGCCCGCCGCGCAGGCCATGGGTGTCAGGCCCGACTGGACCCAGGCCACGACGCGCAGCCCGCGGCCGCGCAGGCGGGCGACCAGACGGCAGGCGTCGCGCAGGCCCGGTTCGCTGTCCTCGCACGCGATCACCACCGGCAGGCCAAGCGCCTGCGCCACGTCGGTCATGTCGTCCGCTTCACCAACGTCGCACCCGGATCGACCGTCGGACAGGCCCAGGGCATCCACGACGACCAGATCGACCCAGGTGGCCAGTACCGCGCAGCTGTCGACCACCGCCTCGACATCCACCGGGGGCACCGAGCCGCCAGCCCGACCGCCCTGCACCGACGGACACAGCGCAGACACCGGAAAGGCGAATGAACCTGCGCCCTGCAGCTGCAGGACGCGCTCGCTGCGCCAGCGTCCGCGGTGCCAGTGCACATCGTCGGCCCGGGGCAGCAGTCCGGTGACGCGAAAGCCCTTGCCCCTCAGGGCATGCATCAGGGCGAGCGACACCCAGTGCACCTCGTCCCCCAGGCCGAGCACACAGAAAGAAGCGGGAACACCTCCGTCCGGAGGTCCCTGCAGACGGGCAGACGTCATGACCAGCGTGGGTCCCTGATTGAAGAATGAAAAACGGGCCACAGGGCACCGGCGAAGGCAGTTTCGTGCACGCCCGGCATCGGGTCTTGTGCCAATTGGTCAAACCTCGCCCGGATCAGGGTATGTCCCGACATGGCCCCGGCCAGCCACTTCTCGCAAGCCACCGGCACAGCCGGGCTGCTACGCTGGCGGGGCAATGCAATCAATGGAGACCCGCATGGCTCAACAAGACAAGATCGTCCGCATCGGCGGCGCCTCCGGTTTCTGGGGCGACAGCATGGTGGGGGCACCGCAACTCGTCAATTCCGGACAGATCGACTACCTGGTGTTCGACTACCTGGCCGAAACCACCATGGCCATCCTGGCCGCTGCCCGCAGCAAACGCCCCGAGATGGGCTATGCCACCGACTTCGTGGACATCGCCATGAAAGCGGTGCTGCCCGAGGTGATGCGCCGGGGCATCAAGGTCGTGGCCAACGCCGGCGGCATCAACCCGCAGGGCTGCGCGGATGCGCTCAAGGCGCTGGCTGGCACCCTGGGGCTGTCGCCCCGGATCGCCGTCGTGCTGGGAGACGACATCAGTGCCCAGATGCCACGCCTTCGGGAGCAGGGCACGCGAGACATGTTCACCGGCGAGGCCCTGCCCGAAAAGATCATCAGCGCCAACGCCTACCTGGGCGCCTTCCCGGTGGCACAGGCACTGGCCGCCGGTGCCGACATCGTCATCACCGGCCGTGGCGTGGACAGTGCCGCCACGCTGGGTCCGCTGATCCACGAGTTCGGCTGGACACCCGACGACCTCGACCAGCTGGCCGGTGGCAGCCTGGGCGGCCACATCGTCGAGTGTGGCTGCCAGGCCACCGGCGGCCTGCACACCGACTGGGAACGCGTGGAGGACTGGCCCAACATCGGTTACCCGATCATCGAATGCCGGTCCGACGGAAGCTTCGATGTCACCAAACCCGCCGGCACCGGTGGCCTGATCGCACGCGCCGCTGTTGCAGAGCAGTTGCTCTACGAAATTGGCGACCCCGGCGCCTACCTGCTGCCGGACGTGACCTGCGACTTCCGTTCGGTGCTCATCGAGCAGGTGGACACCGATCGCGTCCGCGTCAGCGGCGCCCTCGGCCGCGCACCCACCGACAGCTACAAGGTCTCGGCCACCCAGCTGGACGGCTACCGCTGCGCCGGCACCATGGTCATCATCGGCATCGACGCCGCTGGCAAGGCGCAGCGCACCGGCGAGGCCGTCATCGCCCGCACGCGGCACATCCTGAAGTCGCTGGGCATGCCCGACTACACCAGCGCGAACGTCGCCCTGCTCGGTGCTGAAACGCTCTATGGCCCCCACGCGCGGACCGGCGCCTCGCGCGAGGTCATGGTGCGCATCGCGGTCACCCATCCGATGAAGCAGGCACTGGAGATCTTCGCGCGCGAAATCGCGCCCTCGGGCACATCATGGTCGCCGGGCACCACCGGCCCCAGCAGTGGCCGGCCGAGCGCCTCGCCCAACATCAAGCCGCTGTCGCTGCTGGTGAAAAAAAGCGAGGTGCCTGTGAGCGTGGTGGTCGATGGCGTGGCGGCACCGGCCCGCATCCCGGCCGGGACCGGCAGCGCCGAGCCGCCGGCGCCACTGTCACCGGCCGACTGGAACGAGCCGGCCGGCGAGACCGTGGAAGTGCCCCTGGTGCGTCTGGCCTGGGCGCGCAGCGGCGACAAGGGTGACATCTCCAACATCGGCATCATCGCCCGCGACCCGGCCTGGATGCCGCTGATCTGGAGCCGCCTGACGCCCCAGGCCGTCAAGGCGTACTTCGCGCACCTGGTCAAGGGCGAGGTCCGCCGCTTCTACCTGCCTGGCCTGCACGCCATGAACATCACCATGAACGACGCCCTGGACGGCGGCGGCCCCGCGTCCAGCCGCATGGATCCGCTGGGCAAGGGCATGGGGCAGATGTTGCTGGACATGCCGGTGCGCGTGCCGGCGGCATTGGCCCGCGAGCTGGGTGTGTCGGCCTGAAGGCGGTTTCGCTGACGCCAGACAGGCGCCGAAATTGACTTTTCCAGAAACCGCAACACTCGGAACCAGATCCGTCGTCACAATCACTCCATCAGAAAAAACCGCGTGAACGGGGCTACCCCCGTTGCACGGCGATCGACGGAGACAGAATGAGCGACTGCAGTCAGACGGTGGACGTGGACGTGCTGATTGCCGGTGGTGGTCCCTGCGGCCTGATGCTGGCGATCGAACTGGGCCGGCGCGGCATCCGATGTCTGCTGGTGGATCCCAAGCCGGGCACGGCCTTCAACCCGCAGGCCAATGCCACCCAGGCCCGCACGATGGAACACTTCCGCCGTCTGGGCTTCTCGCGCGAGATTCGCGAGCAAGGCCTGCCTCCCGACCACCCGACGGATATCGCCTACTTCACCCGATACGCGGGCCACGAGCTTGCTCGGCTCTCGCTCCCCACAGCCCGGCAGGCCACCGAAGCCATCAAGCGAATGGGGGGCTCCTGGAGTGCGGCGGAGTTGCCACACAGGGTGTCGCAGAAGTTTGTCGAGGCCACGCTGCTGCGCCACGCACAGGCACTCGATACCGTGGATGCGCGCTACCGGCACGAACTCCAGGCCTTCGAGGACCAGGGAGACCACGTCAGCGCGACGATCCACTCGGCGATCGACGGTGCTTGCCTGAACGTGAAAGCCCGCTACTTGGTCGGCGCCGATGGCGCCCGCAGCCTGGTCAGGCGGCAGCTGGGATTCGGGTGGGAGGGTGCCACGGGCATCCGCCGCGAGTTCATGGGCGGCAAGATGTTCGCCGTCTATCTGCGCGCACCCGCGTTCTACCAGCAGGTGACCCATGATCGCGCCTGGATGTATGTCACGGTCAATCCCCAGCGCCGCGCTTTCATGGTGGCGGTGGACGGCCAGGGTGAGTTCGCCTTTCACGCTGCCATCCACGACGGAGAAGACGGCGATCAATGGACGGCTGAGGACGCGCAGCGCATCTTCGACGAGGCGATGGGCGTCCATCTGCCCATCGAGGTGCTGTCCGTCTGCACATGGACGGCCGGACATGCGCTGTATGCGTCCGGATTCCGGAAAGGGCGCGTGTTCATAGGCGGTGACGCGGCGCATCTGTTCACGCCCACCGGCGGCCTGGGGTACAACACCGCCGTGGAAGATGCGGTCAACCTGGGATGGAAGCTCGCCAGCGTCATTCACGGCCAGGCACCTGCGGCCTTGCTGGACACCTACGAACAGGAACGTCAGCCGCTGGCCCGTCGAAACACGGGATATGCAAGGCAGTTTGCCGACTCCGTAGGTCTGTTCCAGGCCACCCCTGCGCTGGAACAGGAGGGCAGCATCGGCCAGGCAGCGCGCACAGCCGCATCCGAACACCTCAATGCCCACGTGCGCATGGAGTTCAACATTCCCGGCGTGACCTTCGGTGGGCGTTACGACGGATCAGGCATCATCGTCGGGGATGGAACCGAACCACCACCCGATGCGGCCAACAGCTACACACCAACGGCCTGTCCGGGCGGCCGCCCGCCCCATGCATGGCTGGATAACGATGAGTCCCTGTTTGACCGATTTGGCAGCGACTGGACCCTGCTCGATCTGGGCGGCTCGGATGCATGCGTACAGGCGTTCGAGAAACAGGCGCAAGCCAGACGCATTCAGCTGAAGGTGGTGTCGATCGACTCGAAAGAAGTCCGCTCGCTCTACGGGTCGCCCCTGGTCCTCATCCGGCCTGACCAGATCGTGGCATGGCGAGGCCATGGACCGGTGGATGCTGCGCTCATCCTGGACCAGGTTCTGGGCGTGCATGTGTGACATGAACGCCAGGCCGCATCACTCAGCCGGGGCGATCTGCACTTTGCAGTCCCATGTAGCCTGTCCATCTGCGCTCGAAATCGCCCGCGGCAAACTCGGTGGCCAGAAAGTCGACAAACGCGCGCACCTTGGCAGACGGATACCGACGGCTCTGATAGGCGATGTTGATCTGCAATCGCGGCAAATCCCACTCGTTGAGGATCGGGATCAACCTGCCGGAAACGATGTCGTCATAGACGATGTAGCTCGGTTGCACCAGGATGCCCATGCCTTTGAGGGCCGCGGCACGCAACACCTGGCCGTCGTTGGAGGTCAGGACCCCCTGGACCTGCACCCGCTCCATCTCGCCACCACGCGACAGACGCAGTTCGTTGCTTCGGTTGGCGAGCACATACAGCAGGAAATCATGCTGATCGAGGTCCGCCGGCGTTCTCGGCGTTCCCTTGCGCGACACATAGGCCGGGGACGCACAGAGGACACGGCGCGTCGCCGCCAGGCGCCGGATGGTGATGCTGCTGTCCGGCTCGAACTCGCGCGTCCGAATCGCCACATCAATGTCATTGTCGATCATGTCCAGGTAGCGGTTGGACACCTCGACATGCACGCGAAGCTGGGGATAGCGCTCCCGAAACCGTGCCAGCCGGGGTGCAATCTGCTGCATGGCAAACGAGAGCGATGCACTCACACGCAGCACGCCGGTCGGGTTGATCGTCTTGCTGGAGATGACAGCATCCGCCTCGCGCAACTCGCCGAGGATGTGCCGCGCCCGTTCCAGGTAGACCAGCCCCTCTTCGGTCAGGAACAGGCGCCGCGTATTGCGCTCGACCAGCCGGGTGTTGAGACGTTCCTCCAGCGCGGCCAGGTGCCGCGACGCCGCCGGCTTGGACAGCCCCAGCGCCTCTGCCGCCTGAGTCAGGCTGCCGCAATCGGCTACCTTCACCAGCAGTTCGAGTTCGGCAAGTCGGTCCATGTTGGGTCTGATTCCGTCCATCTGCAGCCTGGGCATCCGGCCCGTCTGCGTGATCCGAAATTATGGAGCAAGGGCACCATCCCGCCGAATCCACCCCCAGGAGACATCCCATGCGCAATCTGAACCAGGACAACATCACCCAGGCCGTCATCCAGAGCTTTGCCGGGACGCCGGACCCGCGGCTCAAGGAGATCATGACCAGTCTCGTGCGCCACCTGCACGACTTCGCTCGCGATGTGAAGCTCACCGAAGACGAGTGGTTCAAAGGCATCGACTTTCTCACCCGCTGCGGCCATATCACCGATGAACGCCGGCAGGAGTTCATCCTGCTGTCGGACGTGCTGGGCCTGTCGATGCTGACCGTGGCATTGAACAATGACAAGCCGCCCGGCTGCACCGAAGCCACGGTGTTCGGTCCGTTTCATGTCGAGGGCGCGCCCCGGTACGAACTGGGAAGTGACATTGCCAACGGCGCGAAAGGCGTTCCGTGCCTGGTCCGTGGTGCGGTCAGAAGCCTCGATGGCAGCCCCATACCCAACGCCCGGCTGGACGTCTGGCAATCCGACGAGGACGGCATGTACGACGTGCAGCATGACGGCCTGGACCACGCCCAGGCGCGAGGCATCGTGCACACCGACGCGTCCGGACACTTCCACTTCCGGTCCATCCTGGCCGTACCCTATGCCATCCCGCACGACGGCCCCGTCGGCGAGATGCTGGAGGCGGTCGGCCGCCACCCCTGGCGCCCGGCCCATCTGCACTTCATGATCGAGGCAGCCGGTCACGAGACCCTGATCACACACGTCTTTCGAAGCGACAGCGAACACATCGACTCCGACGCCGTGTTCGGCGTCCGGCAATCCCTGCTGTCCGACTGGAAAGAACAGGCCGACGGCAGCTACCTGCTCGAATACGACTTCGTGCTCAACCCGAACCCAGGCAAAGGCCGGTCCTGAGCCGGCTGAGGATCTTTGTCAGGAGCTTCCAGCATGGACGCATTCGTCTACAACGGACAGGCATCGCGCGTGGTCTTCGGGCCCGGTTCACTCAGCCACCTGGAGCGCGAGGTTGAACGGATCGGCGCGCAACGCGCCCTGGTACTCTCGACACCAGGCCATGCAGGACAGGCGGCCATGGTGGCGGAGCGACTGGGCACACGCGCCGCCGGCATCTTTGCACAGGCGGTCATGCATGTGCCGATCGAGACGGCCCGACGGGCCCGCGATGAGGCGCATCGTCTGGGAGCTGACTGCGCCATTGCGATCGGCGGCGGATCCACCATCGGCCTCGGAAAGGCCATTGCCATGGAATCGGGACTGCCCATTCTGGCCATACCGACCACCTATGCCGGCAGCGAGATGACGCCCATCTACGGGCTGACAGAAGACGGCCTCAAGCGCACAGGCCGCGACGCACGTGTGCTTCCCCGCACGGTCATCTACGACCCGGAACTGACGCTGTCCCTGCCCGTCGGACTGAGCATCGTCAGCGGCATGAATGCCATCGCCCATGCGGCCGAAGGTCTCTATGCCCAGGACCGCAACCCCGTCATGAGCCTCATGGCCGAGGAAGGCATCCGGGCACTGGCGCGTGCCCTGCCCATCCTGCGTCGACAACCCGGCGACATGGAGGCCCGCAGCAACGCCCAGTATGGCGCCTGGCTGTGCGGGTCGGTTCTGGGCAACGTCGGCATGGCGCTACACCACAAGCTCTGCCACACGCTGGGTGGCAGCTTCAACCTGCCACACGCCGACGTACACACCGTTGTCCTGCCACATGCCATTGCCTTCAATGCGATGGCCGCACCCGACGCCATGCAGCGCATGGAACGGGCCCTGGGCCTGGAAAAGGGTTGCACGGCCGCGATGGGGCTCTACGATCTGGCCCATGACAACGGTGCACCCACGTCACTGAAGGACATCGGCATGCTGGAGGCCGATCTCGACCGCGCGGCGGATATCGCTGTCAGCATGCCCTACTGGAACCCGCGTGCCTTTGGCCCGGAGCAGCGCGGCGACATCCGGCAACTGTTGCAGAGGGCGTTTGAGGGCGCGCGCCCACTGGCCAGTGGCCAGTGGCCGCGAGGATTCCCCTAGACCTGATCGACGGCACGCGGTGCCGGTCCCTGCTGCGTGCCCAGGTAGGTGCCGGCAAACACCATGAGCAATCCGGCCAGGTGCCATGCCGTCAGGGGTTCGCCCAGCAGTCCGACTGCCGCCGCCACGCCGAACAGTGGCACCCAGTACAGCCAGACTGCGGCCCGCGCCATACCCACCAGGCCGATGGCGCGGTTCCACATGAGGTTCCCGATGCCGGTGGACAGCATGCCGGAGACCACGGCAATGCCCCAGATCGCGGCCGAATCCGACATCACCGGCATCTCGCCGGTCCAGGCCGTCTGCAGCAATGCATGCAGCATCAGGCAGGTCGACCCTGCCACATGGATGCCGATGCCGATGACGACCGCGTTCAGCCGGACAGCCAGCCGCTGGATGATGACCGCACCCAGCGTGAACACCAGCACCGCCAGCACCACCAGGGCATCGCCGACGCCCCCCTGGACGAGCTGGGCACCCGGGCGACTCAGGATGACCATTGCCACGCCGGCCAGCCCCAGCACCACGCCCAGCAGGCGCCGCCCATGGATGCCCTCGCCCAGCAGCCACAGGGCCAGCATGGCCGACATCAGCGGATTCAGGGCGGTGATCAGTGCGCCGTTGGTGGCCGAACTGCGCGAGAGCCCCGCCGCCAGCAGCCACTGGTTGAGATAGACCATCAGCACGCCGCAGGCGATCATCTGCAGCCATTGCCCGCGATCGGGCGACTGCCAGCTGCGCCAGTACCGCACCAGGACCAGCATCGGCAGGATGGCCGACACCATGCGGACCGCCGACAGCAGCACCGGATCGAACGCGCCGGTCAGCCACTTGAGCACCGACAGGTTCAAGCCCCACAGCATGGTGGTGGCCAGCAGCATGACGCGCACCCGCGCACGGGCATCAGCCACGGGCCGCCTGCGCGTGAAACGGCCGCATCGCCTTCAGCCAGCGCTCGTGGTCCTGCCCGCGGCGACGCATGTAGTCCCGCACCTGTGGATCTGCCACAGGCGCTGCCAGTCTGCATCGGGCCGTTCGACTCCACCCCGCACGCTGACACCAGCATTGGCACAGAACAAGTCGAACGGCCCGCAGCGACGCTCGACCGCTGCCGCCACCCGTGATCACCACCACCGAACCGGCGACCTTCATGGCAGTCCCGCCTGACGGCCCAGGGCCGTCGTGAGCACGATCTTGCCACGCACCTTGCGCTGACCCACGGTTTCCATGGCCTGGGCTGCAGCCTCGATCGGCAGGTGTTCGCTGATGACGGGACGGATACGTCCCTCGCGCAGCCAGCCCAGCAACTCCTGCATCAACGCGTCGGCCCGGGCCGGTTCACGATCCGTGAAGGCGCCATAGAACACGCCCACCAGCGAGCAACCCTTGAGCAGGGGCAGGTTCAGCGGCGGACGCGCGATGGTGCCGGTGGTGAAGCCAATGATGAGCAGACGTCCCTCCCAGGCCATGCTGCGCAGAGCCGCTTCGGTGTAGTCGCCGCCCACCGGGTCGTAGACCACATCCACCCCACGGCCGCCGGTCACACGCTTGATGCCTTCGCGCAGGTCTTCGGTGGCGTAGTTGATGACTTCGTCAGCACCGGCCGCCCGGCACATCGCCAGCTTCTCGTCGCTGGAGGCCGCGGCAATCACACGAGCCCCCATGACCTTGCCCAGCTCCACCGCCGACAGGCCGGTGCCGCCAGCCGCACCCAGCACCAGCAGGGTCTCACCCGGTTGCAGATGGCCGCGCAGCTTGAGGGCATAGTGCGTCGTCCCATAGGTGATGACCAGGGCCGAAGCCGCATCCATGGCAATGCCCTCGGGCAGGCGGATCAGCTTGCTGGCCGCCACGCGCACCTCGTCGGCAAAGCCGCCCCAGCCGCAGACCGCAATCACCCGCTCGCCCACCGTCCAGCCGCTCACACCTTCGCCAATGGCCTTGATGGTGCCGGCCACCTCGCCCCCGGGCGAAAACGGCAGTTCCGGCTTGAACTGGTACTTGTTCTCGATGATCAGGCCATCCGGAAAATTCACCGAGGCCGCGTGGACCGCCACCACCACCTCGCCCGGTCCGGGTTGCAGGGACGCCGTGTCCTCGACCACCAGTGAGGAGGGCGGCCCGTATTGCTTGCAGAGCACCGCTTTCATGGGCGTCCTTTCAGAAGGATGAAATGGTCAGGCCACCATCGACCACCAGGCTGGCCCCGGTGACGAAAGCCGCAGCCGGACTGCTCAGGTAGAGCACGGCATGGCCGATGTCTTCCCCTTCGCCCAGCCGGCCCACCGGCGTGCGCGCGATGGTGCGCGCCTGCTGCTCGGGGTCGTAGGCATCGGCCAGCTTGGTCCTGATCAGTCCCGGCATGACCGTGTTGACGCGGATGCCGTGCGCGCCGTACTCCAGCGCAAAGCTGCGGCTCATGCCGATCAGCGCGGTCTTGAGCGTGGAGTACAGCCCCAGGTTGCGATCCGGATGCAGGGCCGCGATCGAGGCGATGTTGACGATGCTGCCGCCCCCGCGCGGCTTCATGCGCTTCGTGGCTTCGAGCGACAGGTACCAGTAGCCACGCAGGTTGACCTCCACGGTCTTGGTGAACAGCCCCTCCTCGGTATCGTCGATGCTGCGCAGCGGACTGAGCACGGCGTTGTTGACCAGGACATCGACCCCGCCGTGCGCGGCCTGCAGATGCTCGCCCATGGCGGCGATGTCTTCCATCCGCCCAATGTGGCATGCCCTGCCTTCGGCGCTCAGGCCGTCGGCCCGCAATTCGCCGGCGACCCGCTCACAGTCGTCGGGCTTGCGGCTGCTGATGACAACATGCGCGCCGGCGCGGGCCAGGGCGCGCGCCGTGGCTTCGCCGATGCCCATGGTGGAGCCGGTGACCAGCGCCACCTTGCCGGTCAGGTCGAAGGGGTGCTTCGGTGCGGACGAACTCATGCTGATTCTCCAGAAGGTGCAGAGGGCCCGGGCAGGCCCAGTTGGTGGAACAGGGCCGGATCGATACGAAGCCGATCGGCCTGGCGTTTGTAGACAAAGGTGCGGCACGGCATGCCCGGTGCGGACTGGGCGTGGCCGTCTATCACGAAGAACAGGGGCACAGACGGATCGGCGGCGCGGCTCAGCTGGGCCCGGTTGGACGCCGCACAGTGGGTGCAGTAGGACGGTGCCTCGCGCCGCATGAAGTTGATCGGGTCCGGCTGGGCGATCGTCGGCGACAGCGGCCTGCCGTAACGGAACAGGTCACGCCACATCTGGCCACGCAACAGGCGCCCGCCGCTGCCGCAGGGGTCGAGGGTGAAGACAAAGCGGTCGTCTTCCTCGTGCAGGCGGAAGTCGGCGCAGTGGTAGTTCCAGGTGCGCGCGATCTCGCGCACCATGGCCTCATCGTCCAGCGAGGCATAGTGCGGGAAACCCGCCACGAAGGCCGGCTCGTAGGTCTGCGCCAGCACCTCGTCCAGATAGGCCTGCCCACCGTGCGCCAGCGCCACGGCATAGCAATGTGCCAGCCACACCACACCGAAGTCGTGCCAGGGCATCCAGTCCTTGCGCTGGCCATCCAACAAGGGGCCGATGTCGGTGTCGCCCCTGCCCAGCCGAAGGCGGGCTTCCTGGACGCGGGTACGGGTCATCGCCTCGCGCTCGTCCGCATCGAACAGGGCCTGCCCCTGGCTGGCCCCCTTGTGGAAACGCAGCACGCAGGCGCCGTCGGCCTGCTTCTCCGTGGTCCAGGCAGCCTGTCCGACGGCCTCGTTGAGCGCGCGCTGCTGGGCCTTGCAGCCCTGGCAGAAGCTGTTGACCCCGTCACTCCACTGGCCGTAGGCCTGCGGATGCCGCCCGGCCAGCTTCTGCCGGTCCACCCGGCCGCCGCTGCCGCAGACGCGCAGGCACAGGGTCACATGGGTATCGTCCTCGGTCAGGGGCTCCAGTTCGGCGCCCACCTGGTGCCGGAACACGGCGACCAGGTCGCCAATACCCCGCCGCAGGGACTGACGCGTCCCCTGGCGCCAGTCCGCCACCCAGGTGGCCATGAGCTGGCGGCCGATGCGCTCCAGTGCCTCGCGGGCAGCGGGCTCACCCAGGTCCGCCCGGAACTTGCCCGCCTTGCGCGCCAGCGCATGGACCGACAGGGCGTCCAGACCGGCGTGACCCTGGGCCATGTCGGTCAGGGCCCGGTCCAGGGCGTCCATATCGCCCCGGTGCAGTGCATCGATGGCATGCGACTCGGCCGGCCGAGACAGTTCGCGCAGTCGGTCGTCCGTGAACAGGCGAGACAAGGCGACTCCTGCGGGTACGGTTCAGCAGACCGGCGGGCCGTCGAGTACGGCCAGGCCTGCGGTGGAAAAAACTTCGGTGGTCTCGCCGAAGGCCAGTGCGCTCTCGGCCACCGCCGTGCCTTCGCGGGCCCGTCGCAACAGACCTGCGGACATCGCCGCCTGGCGAAACAGCGCAAAGGCCATGTAGAAGCGCAGATCGGTGTCCGGATCCATCCCCATGCGGGCCAGGTAATAGGCCGCCATCTCGCGTTGCGAGGGAATGCCCAGTGCCGCCCGGTCCACACCCGCCAGTCCAGGCAGCAGGTAGTCCGGCGGCAGGGCCTGCACCCCCAGGAACTGCCCCAGATCGGCCAGTGGATGCCCCAGTGTCGACAACTCCCAGTCCAGCACGGCCCGCACACGGGCCGTCCCCTGCTCGAACATCAGGTTGTCCATCCGGCAGTCACCGTGCAGCAGCACGGTCGGCGCAGGGCCCTGCGGCACACGCGGCGTCAGGGCGTCAATCAGCGTATCGACCGAGGGCAGCCCGTCGGGCAGCGCGGTGCGGTATTGTTGCGTCCAGCGGTGCAGCTGGCGTTCGAAGTAGTTGCCGGGACGCCCGAAATCGGCGAGTCCGGTGGCCTCGAGGCTGGTGCGATGGATGGCCGCCAGCGTGTCCAGCGCCGCACGGTAGATCTCGGTGCGACGGCCACGCGACAGTCCCGGCAAGGCCACCTCGCGGTGCACCTCGCCATCGACGCAGTCCATCAGGTAGAACTGCACACCGATCACCTCCAGGTCATTGCACAGGTGGTGGATGCGCGCCACGGGAACGGGCGTCCCGTCCAGGGCCTGGATGACCCGCACTTCGCGGTCGAGCGCATGGGCGGACTTGAGCAGGGCGCCTGCCGGCTGGGTGCGCAGGATGAAGCGGCCTCCGGCACTCCTGAGCAGCCAGATCGGGTTGGAGTTGCCGCCGACGATGCGCTGCGCATCCGCAATGCGTCCGACCCAGGGCACATGCCGGTCGAAGTGGCGCTCCAGCCGGGGCAGGTCCAGCGCCGGCGCGCTGACCACGCTGCTCACGCGGCCTCCACCGCTCCGTGGCGACGGAGCAGCTGCTTGCCCAGTGCCGACAGGTGCACCTGGTCGGGTCCGTCGCCGATGCGGATGAAGCGGGCATACACATAGGCCTCGGGCAGGAAGGTGTCCTGTGAGACGCCGGCCGCGCCGTGCACCTGGATGGCCCGGTCGATCACGCGCGCGGCCATGGCCGGAACGACGATCTTGGCCGCGGCAATCAGGTCGCGCGCGGCCTTGTTGCCTTCGCGGTCCATTTTTTCTGCGGCCATCATCGTCAGCAGGCGGGCCTGCTCGATCTCGCAGTACGAGTGCGCGATGTCTTCACGCACCGACCCGTGCTCGCCCAGCGTCTTGCCAAAGGCCGAGCGGCTGTTCGCCCGCTGGCACATCATTTCAAGGGCGCGCTGCGCACAGCCGATCAGGCGCATGCAGTGGTGGATGCGGCCCGGGCCGAGCCGGCCCTGCGCAATCTCGAAGCCCCGCCCTTCGCCCAGCAGCAGGTTCGCCGCCGGCACGCGCACGTTGTCGTAGACCACCTCGGGGTGGCCGCCAGGATGGTCCTCGTAGCCGAAGGCCGCCATGTTGCGCACGATGCGCACCCCCGGCGTTCCGATCGGCACCAGGATCATGGACTGCTGCCGGTGCCGGTCCGGATGGTCAGGGTCGGTCTTGCCCATCACGATCAGCAGCTTGCAGGCCGCGTTCATCGCTCCCGAGGTGTACCACTTGCGCCCGTTGATCACGTAGTCGTCGCCGTCGCGCCGGATCTCGCACTGGATGTTGGTCGCGTCGCTGGAGGCCACGGCCGGCTCGGTCATCGAGAAGGCCGACCGGATCTCGCCCGCCATCAGCGGCGCCAGCCAGCGCGCCTTCTGCTCATCGGTGCCGAACAGCGACAGGATTTCCATGTTGCCGGTGTCCGGCGCGGAGCAGTTGAACACCTCCGAAGCCCAGAACACGCGACCCATGAGTTCGGCCAGGGGGGCGTATTCGGCATTGCTCAGGCCGGCGCCATGGTGGCCGGGCAGGAACAGGTTCCACAAGCCCTGCGACCGCGCCAGGGCCTTGAGTTCCTGCAGCAGGGCAGGCACATGGCCGTTGGTCGACGACTTCAGCGCCTCGGCGTAGCGCGCCTCATTGGGATAGATGTGCTCGGCCATGAAGGCCTGCACGCGGCTGCGCAGCACATCGACGGACGGGGACGCTGGTGCGGGCATGAAGACCTCCGGAAAACAGGTTGCAGACAACACGGGCGCCGGCCTGCAGGCGTGCGCCATCCCGGCCCGGCCGCTGCGCGGCCGATGCTCTCACTGGTTTGGTGGCGGCCCGGTCAGCCCGGACCGGAACCCGAAGCCCTCAGGCGTACTGGCGTTGTGCCAGAGGCTGAGGCTGCGACGGGTCGATCACCCGCAGCTTGCGCGAACCGGCCCAGATGTCCTTGGGCTTGAGCCCATACACCTGCCGGATGGAGTGGCTGAAATGGGTCGAGTCGGGATAGCCCGCCCCCAGAGCCACATCGGTCAGCGTGGTGCGCTGGTCCACCACGTAGTGCAGCAGGCTGCGCGCGCGTTTCCAGGTGCGGAAACTGCGGAATGACGCCCCCACCTCGCTCTTGAACAGGTGCAGGAAACGCGAGAATGACAGGTGCACCTGCTCGGCGCAGTCCTGCGCCAGCGCCTGGCTGGACGGATCGCTTCGGATGCGGTCGAGCACACGGGCAATGCGTGAGTCCACGTTGCGGGCCGACAGGCGGCCACCGAACACCAGTTCGTCAAAGTCGAACATCGGGGCATCCGGTTGCTGGCCGTTGCGGATCAGGGCTTCGTGGCAGCGCAGCACGCGCGCCCGGAAGTCCTCGGCCTCCAGCGGGCCGCTGGACTGGCGCAGCATGGCTGGCAGGCTGTCGACATCCACCGACTCAGGCTCGACGTGGATCACCGCGATCTGGCGGGCGTCGCAGGCCACCCGGTGGCTCACGTAGGGCTGCACCACAGCCACCTGGCCGCTCTGCCACTCGCCACCCTCGACGCTGATGCGCACCTCGCCGTCCAGCGCCACGTACATCGAAATGGCACCCATGCTGCGGGCAGAGGGCACGCCCAGCAGTCCCACATAGAACACGCGATCCGGGGTGATCCACATCACCCGCTCGGTACTGCCAGTCCGGCGCACGGGGATGGCGCCAGGGCTGTCTTGTTCAACACGCATCTCTGTCTCCTGGAAGTCAACTCGGCGCCGTTCGGCGACACATCGCGCGGCGGTTGCTGGCTGCCGTTGGCCTGTTGTTCTGTCGTCTGGATACCAGTGTAGACAGAGGTGCCACCCCCGTCTTGTGTCTTTTGGCTACCTTAGCCGGCCTTGGTCGTCCCAAGTGACACCTGCCGGACAGTTGGGCGGGTCAAAAACAAGGGTAAACCCTTGGTTTCATGCTGGAACACGGTGTTTTCTGAGCTCCAGCTTGCCGATCTGGTTACGGTGAACCTCGTCCGGACCGTCGGCCAGCCGCAGCAGCCGGGCCATGGCGTAGGCGTGGGTCAGGCCGAAGTCGTTGCTCGTGCCACCGCCGCCGTGCACCTGGATCGCCCAGTCCACCACCTGGCAGGCCATATTGGGCGCCGCCACCTTGATCATGGCGATTTCGGCCTTGGCGGCCTTGTTGCCCACCGTGTCCATGCGCTCGGCCGCATTGAGTGTGAGCAGGCGGGTCTGCTCGATCAGGATGCGGGCCTGGGCGATACGTTCGAGCGTCACGCCCTGGGTGGCCACCGGCTGGCCGAAGGCCACGCGCTCCAGCGAACGCCGGCACATTTTCTCCAGCGTGCGTTCGGCCAGGCCGATCAGGCGCATGCAGTGGTGAATGCGTCCCGGCCCCAGCCGACCCTGGGCAATCTCGAACCCGCGCCCCTCGCCCAGCAGCATGTTGCTGGCGGGCACGCGCACGTTCTCGAAGATCACCTCCGAGGCGCGGTCGGGCATGCCATAGAAGCCGAACACCGGCAGCGAACGCTTGATCTGGATGCCCGGGCTGTCCATGGGAACCAGGATCATGGACTGCTGCAGGTGGCGGTTGGCGTTGTCGGGGTCGGACTTGCCCATGAAGATCGAGATCTTGCAGCGCGGGTCGGTGGCACCCGTGGTGTACCACTTGTGCCCGTTGATGACGTATTCGTCGCCTTCACGGCGGATCAGGCTCTCGATGTTCGTCGCGTCGCTGGAGGCCACCTTGGGTTCGGTCATGGCAAAGCAGGAGCGGATCTCGCCCGCCAGCAACGGCTTGAGCCAGCGCTCCTGCTGCTCGGGCGTACCGTAGCGGGCCAGCACCTCCATGTTGCCGGTGTCCGGCGCCGAACAGTTGAAGACTTCCGGGGCCAGCAGCGAGCGGCCCATGATCTCGCACAGCGGTGCGTACTCCAGGTTGCTCAGGCCGGCCCCATGATCGCTCTCGGGCAGGAACAGGTTCCACAGCCCCGCCGCGCGCGCCATGGCCTTGAGTTCCTCGACGACGGGCAGCACCTTCCCGGGACCCAGGGTCTCGGCCTCCTGCAGATGGCGCTCCTCGTTCGGATAGATGTGCGCCTCCATGAACGCATTCAGGCGCTGCTGGAGTTCGACGACACGGGGGGTGGGTTCAAAAGCCATGGTGTTCTTTCAAGGTGAATGGGTTTCAGGCAGCGCCCAGCCGGTGGCGGGCCATCTGCCAGGCAATATCGGCAATGAGGGTGGCCTTGGCGCCGGTCTGGGCCGCGTTGCTGGCGGCGGCGGTGCCGTCCAGCGCCCGCCGGGCGATGCCCTGCAGGATGGCCGCCAGGCGGAACAGGTTGTAGACCAGGTAGACCGTCCAGGTTTCCGTCGACACCGGTGGATGGCCGGTGCGCTGCAGCCACAGGTCCAGGTAGTCGCGCTCGGACGGAATGTCCAGCGACTGCAGGTCGCGCCCGGCCATGCCGCGGAACGCCTGCGCCGTCAGATGCCAGGGCAGCATGTGGTAGGCCAGGTCGGCCAGCGGGTCGCCCAGCGTGGAAAGCTCCCAGTCGAGAACGGCAATGACGCGCGGCTCGTCCGGATGAAAAATCATGTTGTCCAGCCGCAGATCGCCATGGACGATGCCGTGTGCCTCGCTGTCGGGAATGTGTCCCGGCAGCCAGTCGATCAGGCGGTGCATGGCCTCGATCGGCTCGGTTTCCGAGGCCTGGTATTGTCTGGACCAGCGGGCCACCTGGCGCGCCAGGAACTGGCCTTGCCGGCCATAGTCCTGCAGACCAACGGCCTCGGGGCGAACGGCGTGCAGGGCCGCCACCACCCGGTTCATGTCGTCGTAAAGCGCCCGCCGCTGCGGTCCGGACAGCTCCGGCAGGGCCGGGTCCCAGAAGATGCGCCCCTCCACGAAGTCCATCACGTAGAAAACAGTGCCAATGACCGACGGGTCCTCGCACAGGCAGACCGGCCGGGCCACGGGTACGCCAGTGCCCTGCAGGGCGCTGATGACGCGAAACTCCCGGTCCACGGCATGGGCCGACGGCAGCAGCTCGCCCGGCGGCTTCTTGCGCAACACCAGCCGGTGGCGACCATCGCTGACCAGGTAGGTGGGGTTGGACTGGCCACCGGCAAATGGGGTGACCGCCAGGTCGGCGCCCAGATCCGGAACCTGCGCCTGCAGGTAGCGCTGCAGGGCGGCGACGTCGAAAGGTGGGGCGGTGTTTGTCATCGCTTCACATCCAGGCCAGCAACTGACCGCCGTCGACCGTCAGGGCCACACCGGTCATGTAGCGCCCGGCGTCCGACGCCAGCAGCAGTGCCGCACCGTCCAGGTCGGGCAACTGGCCGAACCGGCGCATCGGCGTGCGCGCGATCAGGCCCTGGTCAAATCCCTTGTCGCGGAAGGTGTCGGCCATGTCGGTCTCGAAATTGCCGGGGCACAGCGCGTTGACACGGATGCCACGCGAGGCCAGCTCCAGTGCCATGATCCGCGAGAGGTGCGCCAGGCCCGCCTTGGAGGCACAGTAGCTCGACAGGTGCGCGCCGGTACCGAAGGCCGCCGTCGACGCCACGTTGACGATGACACCGTCGCGGTGCTGGCTCATGCGGCGGGCCGCCTCCTGCGCCACCCGGAAATTGCCCCGCAGGTTGGTATCGAAGATCTTGTCCACCTCGGCCATGTCCTGGTCGACGAAGCGGGCGGCATAGAGCACGCCTGCATTGTTGAACAGCAAATTCAGCGGCGCTCCCAGCTGCGCCTCGGCGGTATCCATGGCACTCACGATGGAGGCATCGTCCAGCAGGTCCATGGGCACGGCGCAGGCGCGGTGCCCCTCCTCGCGCAGCGCCTGCGCCGCCGCCTCGATCCGGTCGACGCGACGCGCGGCCAGCGCGACCGCCGCACCGGCCCGGGCGTACAGCTGGGCCACGTGCAGGCCGATGCCGCTGGAGGCACCGGTGATCAGCGCCGTCTTGCCGCGCAGGTTGAACAGGGCATCAAAATCCACAGTGCTCATGGCTCGCTCCGGCTGGCGGGTTCAGGTGTTCGCAAACAGGTCACGCATTTCGGTGCGGATCAGGTGCTTCTGGATTTTGCCGGTGCCGGTGCGCGGGAACGCCTGCACGATGCGGATGGCCTTGGGCACCTTGAAGCCGCCCAGGCGCTCGCGGCAGTGGGCGATCAGCGTGGCCTCGTCGGCCTCCTGCCCCGGCGCCAGGATGACGCTGGCCACCACCGCCTCGCCCCAGCGCTCATGCGGCGCGCCCACCACGGCGGCCTCGGCCACGGCGGGGTGCTGCAACAGGCAGCGCTCGACCTCGATGGACGTCACATTCTCGCCACCGGACTTGATCACGTCCTTGTAGCGGTCCTTGAACCAGATCGCCCCGTCCTCGTCGATGTGGGCCACGTCGCCGCTATGGAACCAGCCATGGCGGAAGCTCTGCCGGTTTTCCTCCGGCAGGTTCAGGTAGCCCTGCATGCACTGGGGCCCGCGGTAGACGATCTCGCCAGTTTCGCCGCGCGGCAGCAGGCGGCCGTCCTCGCCCATGATGGCCACGCGGGTCATGGCCGTCGCCGTGCCCCAGGTGGCCGCCTTGGACCACTGGTGTTCGGGACGCTGCATGCAGGTGGCCGGCGTGAACTCGGTCTGGCCCGAACCCAGCACCACGTCGGCGTTCGGGAACATCTCGTGGATGGCCTTCAGCCGTTCCGGCGGCAGCGGCGCCATGGCGTACATGGCACGCTTCATCGACGGGAAGGTCCGACCCTGGAAAGCCGGGTCCGTCAGCCACATCCCATACATCATGGGCAGCAGCACCGTGACATGAACCTGGTGCCGGTCGATCAGTTCGGCCGTCGCCGCCGGCTCGAAGCCCTTGGCCAGAACCACCTTGCCGCCGACGATGAAAAACGGCACCGTGATCGAATTGAGCATCGCGCAATGGAACAACGGCAGGGCCACCAGCGTCGCGGCCTCGTGGTCGCAGCGATGCCCGATGGCATTGGCCAGGCCGGCCATGGTCACCGCCAGATGGCTGGTCAGCACGCCCTTGGGATGGGCGGTCGTGCCACTCGTGTAGAGCAGCTGCACGATGTCCCGGTCACCCACCAGAACCTCCAGGGGCGCGTCACGGCCCGACGCCAGCAGGGCATCGAAGTCTTCTGCCGGTGCGACACCTTCGGCACCGAACCAGAACACGCGCTGCAACTCCGGCGGCCCCTCCTTCAGCGCCGAGCGCACCACCTCGTCCAGCGCCCCTTCGGCAATCATCACCCGGGCTTTGGCATCGCGCAGGCAGAACGCAATCTCGTGCGCCCGCAGTCCCAGGTTCACCGGCATGCAGATCAGCCCGGCACGGGCGCAGGCAAAGTAGGTCACCAGCAGTTCCAGCGTGTTGCGCGAGGCGAGCGCCACGACGTCCTGGTGCTGCAGCCCCAGCCCCAGCAGGGCATGCCCCAACCGGTCCACCAGCCCGTTGAAGGCCTGGTAAGTGACCTGCCGTTCGCCGTCAACCACAGCCACCCGGTCGGGGAACACATCCGCACTGCGCTGGACGATATCGCCCACGCAGACCCGTTCGATCAGGTTCATATCCAGGGCCGACGTCGTCTGCCCGTCCGTCATCGTGTTCTTGCTGCTCATGAAAGGCCTGTCTCCGTTGATCATGTCTTGCGGGCCATCCTAGGGACAGCCCCGGACCAGGTCTTGTGCCAACTGGCTGCCGGCCTTCCGCCAGGGCCGGCCTGCGTCACCTGTGCATCACCTGACGACCGGCATCGGGCCAGGACGATCGCCTCCGGTAGCCACTGCGCGCAAGACCGGCCGGACGCACGCCACCTAGACTGACCTGATGTCCAGATCGCCCCGCCCACCGCTCCAGACCCTCACCGCCGACGATGGCGCCGCGCTGACCGACGCCCTCTTTCGCCTGCTCAGGCTGCGCACCACCCCCGTGGCCATGAAACTGTTCGAGCGTGTGGACGACATGCTGGCCGTCCCCCGCATACGGCGCCCCTCCGCCATCCACACCGCCGACCAGATCGTGGGGCAAGCCGCCCGCATGGGCTACACCATCGGCATCACGGCCGACGACCTGGTCGGCCCCCAGTGCAGCGCGGTGCTCGGCCTGACGCCCCGGGACGAGGCATTCGACAGAGGCGAACCCTTCGTGGGCGTGTGGTTCGCCACCGCCGAGGACGCATCCGCCCATCAGCGTGCCATGCATTGCGTGCCTCATGGTCGCTACACGGCCATGGCCGTCTCGCCACTGTCTGCCGCCCGCCTGGTCAGTCCCGACATCGTTCTGGTCTACGCCAACCCGGCCCAGATGATCCTGCTGATCAACGGCCTGCAGTGGGCAGGCTACCGGAAACTCGAATGGGGCGCCGTTGGCGAATCCGCCTGCGCCGACTCATGGGGTCGGGCGCTGGCCACGGGTGAACCCAGCCTGTCGCTTCCCTGCTTTCCCGAAAGGCGCTACGGGGGTGTCGCCGACGACGAGTTGCTGCTGGCGCTAAAGCCTGCGCAGCTGGCACAGGCGATCCAGGGACTGGAGAGCCTGTCCGCCAACGGCCTGCGCTACCCCATACCGCCCTATGGCGTGCAGATGGACGTGCGGGCCGGCATGTCGCGCAGCTACGGGCAGAAGCCGGGCTGAGAAACGGCCAGGGCTGCGCCGACCGGTGGACCGTCAAACGCAGGCAAACGGCGCACCTGTCTTGCGCCGAATGGCGACCCGAAGCACCGGGCAAACACCGAGCCGATGCGACCAGATTCCGCAAGACCCGTGCACCACCCCCTTGAAAATTCCGATCCATGAACCCGTCCTGCCCCACGCTGCTCTCGCCGTTCACCATCACCCATGCCGATGGCAGCCAGGTGACACTGCCCTGCCGCGTCATGATGGGTTCGATGCACACCGGACTCGAAGAGCAGCCGGACGGCATGGAGCGCCTGGCGGCCTTCTACGGTGAACGCGCCGCCGGCGGCGTGGCCCTCATCGTCACCGGCGGACTCTCGCCCAATGTCGAGGGCAACATGTTCCCCGGCATGCGGACCCTGTCGAATGCCGCCGACGCCGAACCCCACCGCGCCATCACCGACGCGGTGCACGCCCACGGCGCGCTCGTGGCCATGCAGTTGCTCCATGCCGGACGCTACGCCCGGCACGGCCAGGGTGTCGCGCCCTCGGCGCTGAAGTCACCCCTGTCGTCCGAGACCCCGCGCGCCATGACCGAGGCGGACATCCAGCGCACGCTGGACGACTACGCCCGCGCCGCGCAACTGGCCCAGGGCGCCGGCTACGACGGTGTCGAGGTGATGGGCGCCGAGGGCTACCTGATCAACCAGTTCGCCGCCCCCCGCTCCAACCAGCGAACCGACGACTGGGGCGGCAGCGCCGCCAACCGCATGCGCTTCGCCGTCGAGGCCGTGCGCCGGGTCCGCCAGGCCACAGGGCCCCGCTTCATCCTCATCTACCGGCTCTCGATGCTCGACCTGGTGGAAGGCGGCTGCACCTGGGACGAGGTGGTCATGCTGGCCCAGGCCATCCAGGATGCCGGTGCCTCCATCATCAACCCCTATGTCGGCTGGCACGAGGCGCGCATCCCCACCATTGCCACCCTGGTGCCCCGGGCCGCCTTCGTCGAACTGACCGCCCGTCTCAAGCAGGCCCTGCGGATTCCGGTGGTCGCCAGCAACCGCATCAACACGCCGGAAGATGCCGAGGCGATCCTGGCCCGCGGCGATGCCGACCTGATCTCCATGGCCCGGCCCCTGCTGGCCGATGCGGACTTCGTCGCCAAGGCACGGCAGAACCGCAGCGACGCGATCAACACCTGCATCGCCTGCAACCAGGGCTGCCTGGACGCCGCTTTCTCCGGCCGGGTCACCGGCTGCCTGGTCAACCCCCGCGCCTGCCGCGAGACCGAACTGGTGATCGCACCGGCCAGCAGCCGCCGCCGGATCGCCGTGGTGGGCGCCGGCCCGGGCGGCATGGCCGCTGCAGCAACCGCCGCCGAGCGCGGCCATGAGGTCACACTGTTCGACGCCGCGCCCCGCATCGGCGGCCAGTTCAACCTGGCGCAACGCATTCCCGGCAAGGAAGAGTACGCACAGACGCTGCGCCACTTCGCCTCGCGCCTGCAGGACACCGGCGTACAAACCCGCCTGAACACCGTCGCCACGGTGAACGACCTGTCGGCCGCGCGTTTCGACCAGGTGATCCTGGCCACCGGCATTCGCCCTCGCCAGCCCGCCATTCCCGGCATCGACCTGCCCGGCGTGGTGGACTACGCCAGCCTGATCGAAGGCCGCTGCACCGCCGGGCCGACCGTGGCCATCATCGGCGCCGGCGGCATCGGCTTCGATGTCGCCGAAATGCTCACCCACGAAGACCTGGGAACGGGCGACGAACGCCAGCATTTCGCCGCCACCTGGGGTATCGACTTCACCGTCACCGAGCGCGGCGGCCTGACCCGACCCCAGGCACCCTGCCCGCCGCGCCAGGTCTGGCTGCTGCAGCGCAAGGATGAAGCCCTGGGCAAGCGACTGGGCAAGACCACCGGCTGGATCCGCCGCGCCCTGCTCGGACGGCGCAGTGTGCACATGTGGGCCGGCGTCGAGTACGAACGCATCGAACGCGACGGCACGCGGCAGCACCTGGTGCTGCACCTGCGAGTCAGGGGCGAACCCAGGACGCTCGCCGTGGACACCATCGTCGTCTGTGCCGGACAGGAGCCCGAAGACCGCCTGCTGGCCGCACTGCAGGCCACGGGCCAGGCCGTCACGGCCGTCGGCGGCGCCCGCCTGGCCAGCGAGCTGGATGCGACTCGGGCCATCGACGAAGGCACCCGCCTGGCCGCCAGCCTCTAGTGCCTCCCCCTCCGCCCAGACCGCGCAGCCAGTCGACGCAAGACGCACAGGACACCGTCTTCCACACTAGATCGCCATGACACCCCCCATCCTGCTGGACATCCAGGACGCCGTCGCCCGCGTCACCCTCAACCGGCCTGACCAGGCGAATGTGCTCGACGAAGCCATGGGCCAGGCCTTCATCGACGTGACGCAGCAACTGGTGCTCGCCCAGCAAAGCGGCGCCGTTCGTGCGGTTCTGCTGGCCGCCTGCGGCCCGCATTTCTGTGCCGGTGGCGATATCCGGGGTTTCGTCGCCTCGGACAACGTGGCCGCCCTGCTCGACCGCACCATCCCGCCCCTGCATGCGGCCATTCTCGCCCTCAGCACGCTGCCCGTGCCGGTGGTCAGCGCGGTCAACGGGTCGCTTGGCGGAGGCGGCATCGGCGTGGCCCTGTGCGCGGACATCGTGCTGGCCAGCGCCTCCATGAAACTGCGCGGCGGCTACTCGGCCATCGGCCTGAGCCCCGACGTCGGCGTCTCCTGGGCGCTCACCCGGCTGGTCGGCCCCATGCGCGCCAAGCACATCCTGTTCACCAACCAGCCCATGAACGCAGCCCAGTGCCAGGCGGCCGGCCTGGTCGCCGAAGTCCACGCCGACGACGACCTCATACCCGCAGCCGAGAGCCTGGTGCGTGCCCTGGCACGCGGCGCCAGCGGATCGCTCGCCCGCGTCAAGTCGCTGGTGGACCAGGCCGCCAGCCACACCCTGCAACAGCAACTGGCCATGGAGCACCTGGGCATGGTCGCCTGTGGCGCCAGTGCCGATGCCCGCGAAGGCGTGCGCGCCTTCATGGAAAAACGCCCGGCCCGCTTCGCCGGCACACCGGAGCCATCGGCATGACGACACCCCGGTTGGAGACCCTGGCCATCAGCCTGGACCAGGGCGTGGCCCGCATCGCCCTGAACCGGCCCGACAAGGCCAATGCCATCAACCTGCGCATGTGGGAAGATCTGCGCGAGGCCATGCGCTGGCTCGGGCGCACCAATGCCGCACGCGTCGGTATCCTGGAGGCCCGCGGCCGCCATTTCTGTGCCGGCCTGGACCTGGGCACCTTCGCCGAGCTGCGGCAGCTGACCGACAACCCCTGCGAAGGCCGCGCGCGCGAGCGCCTGCGCGAGCACATCCTGGACATCCAGGACACGGTGACGGCCATCGAGCGCTGCACCAAACCCGTCATCGCCTCCGTGCACGCGGCCTGCGTCGGTGGTGGCATTGACATCATCGCGGCCTGCGACCTGCGCTATGCCAGTGCCCATGCCTGGTTCTGCGTCAAGGAAATCGACGTCGGTCTGGTGGCCGATGTGGGCACCCTGCAGCGACTGCCCCGCCTCGTCGGTGAAGGCCTGGCGCGCGAAATGGCCCTCACGGGGCGGCGCGTCGACGGCCCTGAAGCCCAGTCCATGCGCCTGGTCAACCGCTGCTTCGACAGCGACCAGGCCCTGGCCGACGGCGTGACCGAGATCGCGCGCAGCCTCGCGGCCAAGTCACCGCTGGCTCTTCGCGGCACCAAGCACATGCTCAACCACGCCCGCGACCACCGCATCGCCGACAGCCTGGATCACGTGGCCACCTGGAACGCCGCCATGCTGTATTCGCAGGACCTCGACGAAGCCGTCACCGCCGCCCGAGAAAAGCGCCCGCCCGTGTTCCGCGACTGAGACCGCCTTTCCCACCCCAAGCCCCACCCGAGGGCATTCAACCCTGGAGACAAAGAAGCATGCAACCCGTCCGCACCCTGCTCGCCACCGCAGCCCTGGCCGCCGGCACCCTCACGGCGACCGCGACCCTGGCTCAGACCACCCTGCGCTACGCCGTCGGCTTCCCGACCGGCGCCGCACCCGAGTCGGCCCGCGTCTACGCCGAAGCGGTCAAGAAATACACGGACAACACCATCAACCTCAAGGTCTATGACCTCTCCCTGCTGAACCTGGCCGAGATGTCATCGGGTCTGGGCAAGGGCATCGCCGACATCGGCTACGTGCTCACGCCCTACTCGCCCGCCGAATACCCGCACGTGAACATGGCCTCCGAGCTGTCCATGATGCTCGCCCTGCAGGACAAGCCCGGCGACAAGGCCGGCATGGCCTACGCCGGCGCGATGGCCGACTTCATCTTCAACCACTGCACCGAATGCAACACCGACTTCGCCCGCCAGGGCCAGGTCTACACCGGCACCGGTGGCAGCTCGCCCTACATGCTGCTGTGCACCAAGCCCATGCGCACCGTGGACGATCTCAAGGGCGCACGCCTGCGCGCCGGCGGCGCCGCCTGGGCGCGCTGGTCCCGCCAGATGGGTGCCACCCCCACCTCGCTGCCGGGCAACGAGATCTTCGAAGCCATGAAACAGAAGGTCATCGAGTGCGCCATCATTTCCGCCCCCGAACTCAGTGGTCTGAACCTCAAGGAAGTCACCACCGACATCACGGCCACGCTGCCCGGCGGCGTGTTCACCGGCGCCACCACCAACATGAACCAGGAAGCCTGGAGCAAGCTCAACGAGGCCCAGCGCAAGGGCATGCTGCACGCCGGTGCGGTGATGGGAGCCCAGGTCACCTACCGCTACTACAGCTACGCCAAGCGTGACCTCGAGCAGATCACGGCCAAGGGCGCCAAGCTGCACCAGGCGGATCCCGCGCTGCTCAAGGCCTCGCGCGCCACCATCGAAGCCGACATCCCGGGCATCGCCGCCGCCTACGCCAAGCAGCACAACGTCAAGCGCGCCGACGCCCTGATCGCCGCCATGCGGCCGCTGGTCGACAAATGGACCAAGCTGGTGGAACCGGTCAACAGCGCCGAGGCCCTGGCCGACCTCTACTGGAACGAGGTCTACTCCAAGGTCGACGTCAAGGCACACGGCATGGCCAAGTGATGGCCTGAACATCCCCCTGATGCCAGGATCCCGGAGGGCCCTTCGCGGCCCTCCCTTGTCTTTTCTGACCACAGAGAGGTCCATCATGCTGCCCCAACGCCTGCACTCGCACGGCTGGTACCACCGAACCATCCCCCAGCTGTTCAGCCAGACCTGCGCCCTCAGGGCGGATCACGTGGCCCTGGTTTTCGAAGAACGCGAGATCCGCTACCGCGAGCTGCACGAACAGGTGCAGCGCATCGCCCAGGGTCTGCTCGAACTGGGCATCGGCCAGGGCGACGTGGTCTCCACCCTGCCCGGCCCGATTCCGCAGTTCGCTGCCCTCTACTTCGCCACCCTGCAGATCGGTGCCGTCGTCAACCCGCTCAACCTGCTCTGGGGCACCAACGAACTGCAGGGCGTGCTGCAGCGCAACCGCCCCCGGCTCATCGTCGCCGTCGACCGCCAGGGTCCGCGCGACGTGCTTGGCCCTGCTGCAAGGCGCCCTGCCCGACCTGACCTGCCACGACGGCCGCATGCGCGCCGCCTCGCTGCCCTCGCTGGAGCAGGTGATCTGCGTCGGACACGCCGGCGCGGTCCCGTCGGGCTACCTCGACTTCAACACCCTGCTCGACCCGGCACGCGCCGTCGACCATGCGCGGCTGCAGGCCCTCTGGTCGACGCCGGCCAGCCCACCGACATCCAGTTCATGTGCCAGACCTCGGGCACCACCTCGCTGTCCAAGAGCGCCCTGTGGGATCACCGCCCGCCGCTGGCCACCGCCCACTTCGGCGCCCGCAACCTGCGCCTGACCGAAGACGACCGCTACATCAACCTCGCGCCCTTCTATCACAACAGCGGCATCTTCGCCCTGACCATGAACCTGGCCTACTGCGGCACCACGCTGGTCCTCATGGACGGCTTCCAGCCCAGGAAGCCCTCAGGCTCATCGAGCGCCACGGCTGCACCAGCACCTTTGGTTTTGACGCCCATTGGCAGGGCATGCGCCGCGTTCCCGACTTCGAACGCTACCGCTTCAGCATCACCAAAGCCATCCTGGCCGGCGAGCCGCGCACCTACGACCTGGTGCGCGCCATGTGCCCGCCCGGGGCCACCATCAACAACCTCTACGCCCAGACCGAGAACGGTCCGCTGGTGTCGCTGGCCGACCACGACTGCGTCGACGAAGACATCAATAAATACACCCACGGCCGCCCGTTGCCGGGCGTACAGGTCGTCATCAAGGACATCGAGACCGGCGCACGGCCGCCCCAGGGCCAGCCCGGCGAGATCTGCTACAAGAGCCCCTACCTCTTCCGCGGCTACCACGCCCAGTCCGACGAAACGGCCAAAGCCTTCGACGACGAAGGCTATTTCCACAGTGGCGACTACGGCCACCTGGACAATGGCTATGTCACCTACCTCGGCCGGCTGGGCGGCGTCGTCAAGTCCGGCGGCGAGAACGTCTCCACCGCGGGTGACCACCCAGGTGCTGGACATCTTCGCCGATACCGTCGACGATGTGAAAACCCTCGGCGTCGACGATCCCTACTGGGAGCGCCAAGGTGGTCAGCTTCATCCGCATGAAATCCGGTCTGCCCATGCCCGGAGTGGCAGCGCTTCGCGACGCCTGCAAAGGCAAGATGGCAGCCTACGAGGTGCCCAGAGAGTTTCTCCCCTGGGAGGGCGAATGGCCCACCTCGCCCGAGGGCAAGATCGACTTCAAGCGCTTGCTGGCCAGGGCGCAGGAACTGCTGGCCACCACCTGATCCGGCCGCAAGGTCGACCCCAACGCTCCCGCCATGACCGCACTTTCCATGACACCGATACCGGCCCACGGCATCGTCCAGGCCGTCCACCTGGCCCCGGCCGAAGCCCCGCCGCAGGCGACCACGGTGGTGCTTCTGCACGGCTTCCCCGAACTGGCCCACTCCTGGCGGCACCAGATCAAGGCCCTGGCGCAGGCCGGCTACCGGGTGATTGCCCCGGACCTGCGCGGCTACGGCGACACCGGCCCGCACGGCAGCGTCGAGGACTACCGCATGGCCCACCTCGCGAAGGACGTGCTCGGCCTGATGGATGCCCTGGGTGTGGCTCGCGCGGTCGTCGTCGGACACGATTTCGGCGGGGCCCTGGCCTGGACCCTGGCGCGCGACCACGCCGACAGGCTACTGGCCGTCGCCTCCCTGTGCACCCCCTACACCCGGCGCACCGCCTGCGACCTGGCCGAGACCATGCGACGCACCCGGGGGCCATCGAACTACATGGTCACTTTCCAGGAACCCGGCGTTGGCGAGGCCCTGCTCGACGCCAGCCTCGACCACCTGTTCGACCGCCTCATGCGGCGCCCCGCCAGTCGCTGGCCGATTTCAACCGCACCTCGGTCCACGCACGCGCCCTGCCGGTCGCCGCCTTCACAGGCCTGCCCGAACTGATGGGCGAGGCCTTTCTCTCACCGGAAGACATCGCCCTCTACACGGAAGCCTTCCGGCGCAACGGCTTCACCGGCCCGCTGAACTGGTATCGCAACCTGCACCGCAACTGGCTCGACACCGAAGGCAGCCCGGATCGCGTCGACGTACCGGCCCTGATGCTGTCGGCTGCCGACGACGTCTTCCTGCCACCGGCCACCACCCAGGGCATGGAGCAGATCGTGCCCCGGCTCGAACGCCACACCGTGCCGGACTGCGGTCACTGGATGCAGCAGGAGAGGCCCGAGGCTGTCAACCGGCTCCTGCTGGATTGGCTGGTGCGTACCGTTGCCTGAGAGGGATGATGCTGGTTGGGGTTGGCTGAGGAATTGCGCAAGCCATGCGAGTCGCGCCACTTCCTCGCTAGAAATCTGATGATCATCCCTGCCGCGGCTTGCCCTAGATGGTAGACACCGTTTTCCGCTGCGGCAAGAATTCAGCTCTCCCCACCTCTCCGGGGTAGATGCACATGACGACCCAGGGCTTCGTCGTCACATAAGCTGTCAATGTGTAGCGATCCGAACGCCGCCAGTGCACCTGGCGCGCTGACGGCTGCGGCTGCGCCGCCTCTCGCCCGCTTTCTCTCTGCGATGTCCGTTTGGATCGCCGCCCCACTCAAGCGTCCCCGACACCCCCCAGCGCCTCCTCCGCCACGCCTTCCGGCATCCGCGTCGCCAGCACCTTGTCGATCGCCCGCCCGTCCATGTCCACGATCTCGAAGCGCCAGCCTTCCCAGAGCACCTGGTCGGCCACGTGGGGCATGCGCCCGATCAGCAGCATCAGCATGCCGCTGAGCGTGTGGTAGCGCCCCAGCGCTTCATCCGGAACCTGGGCCAGTGACAGGCGGTCCTTGAGTTCCGGCACCGGAATGTGGCCATCGAGCAGCCAGCTGCCGTCCTCGCGCAGCAGCGCCCAGGCTTCCCCGGGGTCGCTCGGCGTGAACTCTCCGGTGATGGCCTGGACCAGTTCCTTGAGCGTGACGATGCCTTGCACCTCGCCATATTCGTCGATGACAAAGGCCATCTCGACGCCCGACAGGCGAAAGTTCTCCAGCAGCTCCATGCCAGTGATGGTCTCGGGCACGTAAAGCGGTTCGGCCAGCGCCTGCTGCGACAGCTCCCGCCGTTTGCCCTGCACCGCGCCGGCCAGCCAGCGTCGCGCATCGACCACGCCCACCAGTTGCTTCCAGCCACCTCGAACCACAGGAAAGCGCGCATGGTCCGACGTCTCCAGGCGGGCCATGTTCACCTCGAATGGCAAGGCCAGATCCAGCACCACCACGTCGCTTCGCGGCACCATCAGCGAACCGATCTGCCGGTCGTCGAGGCGAAACACGTTGCGCACCATGGTGTGCTCGTGAGACTCGATGACCCCTGCCGTGCGCCCTTCCGCCAGCAAGGCATGGATCTCTTCTTCGGTGACGGCGCTGGCGTCGTTTTCCTTCACGCCCAGCAGCCGGATCAGGCCCGTGGTCGACGCCGAAAGCAGCAGCACGAAGGGCTTGGTGGCCTTGGCCAGCCAGTCAATGGGGCGCGCTGACAGGCGGGCCAGGGTCTCGGGATGCGACTGTCCGATGCGCTTGGGCACCAGTTCGCCGGCCACGATGGAGAAATAGGTGATCAGCACCACAACCAGTCCGGTGGCCAGCAGTTCGCGGTAGCTGTCAGGGATGCCCACCTCGCCGAGCCAGCCCGCCAGCGGCCCGGCCAGCGCCGCTTCGCCGACGATGCCGTTGAGCACCCCGATGGACGTGATGCCGATCTGGATCGTGGACAGGAAGCGGGTCGGGTCCTGGCCCAGCTTGACGGCCGCCGCCGCCGCCGAGTCCCCCTCGTCGATCAGTTTCTGCAGACGCGCCTTGCGGGCGGTCACCAGGGCGATCTCCGACATGGCGAACAGGCCGTTGAGGACGATCAGGGCAACGAGCAGGGCGACTTCCATGGGCTTTCGGGGGCAAAGGGCCATTGTCTCAGGTGTATGTGCTGTCGCGCCCGGAAGACATTCCGATTGCCTGATGCATACAGGTAGGGGTATATTGGCGCACAATAGCTGACGAATTCTTCCGAAGGCATTTCCGAGTCCGCCACCATGACCAAGAACCACAACACACGCAACTGGGTGATTGTTCTCCTCGTCCTGCTTCTGGTGGCAGCTGCCCTGGCCTGGTGGCGTTTCGGACACGCGCAGCCGGTGCAGGCCACCCCGGCCCGGCAGGACGCCATTGCCGTCCGGGTGCTGGGCCCTGGTACCGTGCAGGCCCGCAGCACAATCACGCTGGCATCACGCATCAGCGCCCAGGTGGTCGAGGTCCGGGTCGACGAGGGCGACGCCACCACCCAGGGACAGTTGCTGGTGGTGCTGGACGACCGCGAGTCCAGCGCCCGCCTGGGCGCGATTCGCGGCCAGCAAACCGCGGTCTCGCGCAACATCGAGTCCGCCGCCGCCAGCGTGGCCAGGGCTCGGGCCGAGCTGTCGCTGGCGCAGGCCAGACACCGGCGCGACACCGAACTTCAACGCCAGGGCTTTGTGTCGCAGTCCGTGGTCGATGCCAGCACCGCCGCATGGCACAGCGCCCAGGCCGGCCTCGATGCCGCCGTGGCCACCCTGGCGTCGCGCCAGGCCGAATCCGGCGTGGTAAAGCAGGAGGCACGCGCGGCCGACGTGGCCCTGACCTACACCCGGCTGCACGCCCCCTTCAACGGCATCGTGATCCAGCGCCTGGTAGAACCTGGCAGCACGGTCATGCCCGGCTCGCCCGTATTGCAGCTGGCCGACCCCGACACCCTCTGGGTCGCCACGCGGGTCGACGAATCGGTGGTCGGCCGTGTGCAACTGGGCCAGAAGGCCAGCGTCCGCCTGCGCAGCGGCGAAACCGGCACCGGCACGGTGGCCCGCATCGCCCGCAAGAGCGACGCCGCCACGCGCGAGCGGGATGTGTTCGTCGCACTGGACCGCATGCCGGCCCAGTTCGCCATCGA
Organism: Burkholderiaceae bacterium; assembly: GCA_041396505.1. Taxonomy (GTDB): domain Bacteria; phylum Pseudomonadota; class Gammaproteobacteria; order Burkholderiales; family Burkholderiaceae_C; genus Hydrogenophaga. The sequence goes on along the minus strand of JAWKYL010000007.1, from coordinate 321,808 downwards.
CCAGGAAGCCGATGTCAGCATCGACACCGGATCGCGCAACGGCCTCGTGGTGCCGCTGACGGCCCTCGTCAAGGATCGCAGTGGGCAGCAGGGCGTCCTGGTGGTGTCCGACGGGCGTGCCCACTTTCGTGCGGTCATCACCGACACCGCCGACCAGGATCGCGTGATGGTCACCGATGGCCTGAAGGAGGGCGAGCTCGTGATCGACACCGGCTCGACCGCACGCGCGAACCAGGCCGTGCGCGTCACCGGCCAGCCCTGAGTCACCGCCAGACGGGCGCACGCCATGGACCTCGCACTCAAAGACATCCGACGGCATCTGGGCAAGTTCATCGCCACCATTGCCGGTGTCGCCATGCTGCTGGCCATTGTCCTGGTCATGAACGGCATCTACCGCGGCAACATCGAAGACGGCGTCTGGCTGATCGACAACATCGGCGCCGATCTCTGGGTGGTCGAGCGCGATCGCGGCGGCCCCTTCAACGAGCCCTCGCGCATTCCGCTCGACAGCTACCGCAGCGTGGCCGCCACACCCGGCGTCTTGCGTGCCAGCCCCCTCGTCCTCTACACCGCGCAACGGGAGCTGGGCGGGCGCTCCCAGCAGTTCACGGTGCTCGGCTACGACGTGTTTGGCGGCGCCGGCGGGCCAGGCCGCCTGGTCGAGGGTCGCACCATCACCGCGCCCCGCTACGAGATGGTGGCCGATCGCAAGCTGAACCTGCCCACCGGCAGCCGCGTGACGCTCGGTGGCGACGTGTACACCGTGGTCGGACAGACCCGGGGCGCCGTCGACTCCGGCGGCAACCCGCTGGTCTACCTGTCCCTGCCGGACGCCCAGAAAGTGCAATACGAACAGGACGCCCGCGCACTGGAGTCCGCCCGAGCCGCCAGCCTGCAGCGGCTGCTGAAAGCCGGTTACGGCGAAGAGCAGGCCCAGCGCCTGCTGCCGCTGCTGTCTTCAGGCACCAGCAACATCAACGCCGTCCTGGTGACGCTGGCGCCTGGCGCCGATCCGGCCAGAGTGGGACAGCACATCCGGGACTGGCTCTACTTCAACGTCTACACCACCGACGAGGAACGCAATCTCATGCTCGAAGGCCGGCTGGCCCGCATGTCCTCCGTCCTCGGCCTGTTTCGCGCTCTGCTGATCCTGGTGTCCATCGTCATCATCGCCCTCATCGTCTACGTGCTGACCATCGAGAAGATCAAGTCGATTGCCACGCTCAAGCTCATCGGGGCCCCCAACAGCGTCATTGTCAAGCTGATCCTGACACAGTCCCTGCTGCTGACCCTGGCCAGCTTTCTGCTGGCCTATGGCCTGCGGACACTGATCGCACCCGGCTTCCCGCGCACGCTGGCCTTCACCACGCAGGAGACCGCGGTGACCTTCGCCGTCATGCTCGCTGGCGGCCTGGTGGCCAGCTTCATGGCCATCTGGCACGCACTTCGCACACCGCCCCAGCTGGCACTGGGAGGCTAGGATGAACCCACCCGCTTCGCGCTCCGGCGCCACCGTCGTCGAACTCGAAAACGTCTCGCAGACCTTCGGTGAAGGCGAACTGGCGGTGCAGGCCCTCAAGCCCACCAGCCTGAGTGTGCGGGCCGGCGAGCTGGTGGCCCTGCTCGGACCCAGCGGCTCCGGCAAGAGCACGCTGTTGCTGGCGATCAGCCTGATCCAGCCGCCCACCACCGGCCGCATTGCCATTGGCGGCCAGACGCTCTATGACAACGGCGCCACCGGCATCGACGAGCGCGCCTTCCGCCTGCGCAAGATCGGCTTCATCTTCCAGCAGCACAACCTCATCCCGTTTCTCTCGGCCCTGGAGAACGTCGCGCTGATGCTGCAACTCAACGGCGCCAGCCGGCGCGAGGCGCACCGCCGTGCCCGCGAGCTCATGGACTATCTGGACATCGGCCATCGCGCCGACGCCCTGCCGGCCCGCCTGAGCGGCGGCGAACAGCAGCGCGTGGCCATCGGCCGCGCGCTGGCCAACGAGCCGGCCCTGATCCTGGCCGACGAACCGACGGCCGCGCTGGACACCGAACGCGGCACCCGGGTCATGAGCCTGCTGCGCCAGATTGCACGGGAACGCAACTCGGCGGTGATCACCGTCACCCACGACCATCGGATGATCGAGGGCTTTGACACCGTCTACCACATGGACGACGGCAACCTGACCCGGACCGACCACACCAACCACCCGTAAGCCCGCACCGTCGCCTGTGACCGCCGGGCCACAGGCCGGCCCCGTCACTACTGCCCGGCCAGTGCCACCGCCGTGTGGCGGGGTGCTGCGCCCATCACCGGTATGCGTTCCCCGGCGGGTGTCCGGAAGTTCGATAGCAGGCCCACGATGCGGGCCTGGGTCGCAATGGGCAAGGGGGCAAAGCCCGTGCCGGCCACCGCCCGGTCACCCAGCAGGAAGGATCGGTAGAAGAAGTTGAGTGTGCGGGCAGCACGCTCCAGCGACCGGGGCTCACGCGGCACCAGGACATAGGTCGCCGTGACGATGGGCCAGACGCCGGCCCCATCCACATCCAGCAGGGACGTCGGCTTCAGCGAGTTCTTGAACAGGCCACCGGCGACAATCGCCGCCTTGAAGGCAGGCAGGACAGGAGCGACAAACTCGCCACGGCGCGTGCGCAGCGACACGCCGGCCACCCCGTCCCTGAGCGAGTAGTCGGACGAGGCATAACCGATCGCGCCCGGCGTGGCCTTGACCGCGGCCACCAGCTTGCCCGAGCCGTCGGCGCCGATGGGTGTGCCGGGCCAGCTGGCACGCCCGCCCTCCACCACAATGGCTTGCGCCTCGGCCGGCGCCGCCAGGCGCAGGTACTGCACGAACACCGTCGTCGTGCCCGAGCCGTCGCTGCGCACCACTCGCTGGATCGGCAGGCCCGGCAAGGCCAGCTTCGGATTCAGGGCCCGGATCGCAGGGTCGTTCCAGCGTGCAATGTCACCGGACCAGATGCGCGCCAGCGTGGCCGCATCCAGGCGCAGCTCACCCGCCCCGATCCCTGGCAGGTTCACGAACGGCACGATGCCGCCCACCAGCGTCGGGAACTGGAACAGGCGCCGCTTGTCCAGGTCGACCTGCGACAGGGGCACATCGGACGCGCCGAAGTCGACACTGCCGTCGGAAATGGCCTTGACGCCGGCGGACGATCCCGCCGGCTTGTAGCTCAGGGGCGCCCCCGTCTGCGCGGCATAGTCGGCCGCCCACTGGACATAGACCTTGGCGGGGAATGTGGCACCCGTGCCGGTCACCTCGACCGGCTGGGCGCTGGCGGCCAGCGAAACGGCGACCAAGGAGACCAGCGCCAGCATCCTGACGCGAACGCGGGAAATTTTCATGGAGGAACGGGAGTGACGCGAAGATGTGACGCGGGTCTGCCGGAGCAACAGCCTGGACCCGCAGTGCGAGTCCCGGATTCTGGCAAATCCGACGCCCCTGCCCCGTCCGTTCGCCACCCGGAACGTGCCGTTCATACATCCACCGTACGGACCGATAATGGGACTGTCCATGAAACACAAGCCGCACCGCGACCAGCCCAGGCGCACGCCATCCACCCGCACACCGCCTTCCCCGACCAGGACCGATCCTCTGTCCGACGACCGGTTCCAGATGCTCATGCGGGCGGCGGGCAGTTTCTTTGCGGCCGCAGAGAACGACACCGTAGCGGAGCGGGCCGCCGTCATCGAGGACATCCGGCGCACCATGGCGGAATACGGGTTAACTGTGGACGACCTGCTGGAAGGCGATCCGCCTCCGTCAGCCTGACGCCCCGCGTCACAACAGGGCCTGCGCGTGCCCTATGCCGTCAAAGCGCACCTGTACTGCATCACCCGCACGGACCGCCAGCAGGCCGCACCATGTGCCTGTGGTGACGACAGACCCGGCGGCAAGTACGTCGCCGCTGGCGGTCGCGTGTCGCAGCCATCGTGTCAGCAGCCAGGTGGGATCCCGCAGCGAATGGGTGCCCACGAATGTCCGCGTCTGTGCACCGATGATCACCTGGCACCCCTGCCTGCTCCAGTCCACCGCGCGCATGGCCTGCCATTCGCCCAGCACGAGCGCCCCGTGAGATTGCTGATCGGCCAGCTTGTGCCATGGCGGTGCCAGCATGCCCTGGTGCCATCGCGATGCCACCAGTTCAATGGAGACCGCCATCGCATCGACCAGCGCCAGCGCCTGCTCTTCCGACAGGGCTTGCGCCATCCGCCCGTCCACGTCCTGACCGATCCGCAAGGCCATCTCGGCCTCCACACCCAGCCAGTCAGGGTTCTCCGACACGCGCTGAAACACGCTCTGGTGAATGCCAGACGGCGGAAGGGGTGCATGTGTCAGCGCAGCCTCGCGGCCAGGTCCGCCCGACTTCCAGAACCGGGGCACACCCTCGTCAAACCAGCCCATCCCATCCGCCACCAAGGCTTGCACGCGATAGGCCTGTGCCGCGTCGGCTACCTTGAACGCCTCGGCATCCAGCGACTGCCCCGTGCGCCGGGACCGCATCAGGGCCTGTGCGATTGATGCATCATCTGCACGCATGTGTTCACACCCGTTCATATCGGCGGACGCCGATGGGTCCACGGATACAGGTTCTCAAACGACTCGGCCACCGCCAGCACCTGCTCGTCAGCACCATAAGCCCCGATCAGCTGCAATCCGACAGGGAGACCGTTTGCGGCCGGCTCCACCGGCACCGAGACCGCTGGCAGACCGGCAGCGTTGACCCACCCGGTGAATACCGCGTGACCACGAGGTCCGACGGCCTGACCGGCGATCTCCACCGGAAAAGCCTCCCGCGCCGGCCAGGGCAACGCGGCGGCGCTGGGCATGGCGATCAGGTCATACCGATCAAAGAAGTCCGCACAGTCCCGCCGAAGCCGGTCGACTGTCTCCAGCAACTGCCAGAGCACCGGTGCGCCCAGCGAACGCCCGTCCTCCGCCATTTGCCTGTACTTGGCGGATGCCAGCCCGAGCCATTCGGAATGGGCCTCGAACATGGCGGCCAGACCGACCTGTCCGACCCTTCCCCACTGCTGTGCCATGGCATCGACCCCCAGGGCCAGGTCGCCCACCTCGACTACATGCCCCAGATCCCGTAGGCGAAGCGCGCCCGCCAGGCACGTGCGTGCAATGTCAGTATCCACTGGCGCGCCCGACAGCGTGGGCACATATAGCACCCGCAGCGGACGCTGTGCTTCGCCAGACACCCGGCCTGCCAATGGCCAGGCCAGCGAGGCACGGTCCTGCGCGACCGGACCGCGCAAGACCTCGAACAGCAGACGGACATCCGCCACCGACCGGGCCATCGGCCCCACCACTTCGAAGTCGAGCAACAGGCCCGGCAGGCCATCGCCACGCGCGATCGCCCCGATCGATGGCTTGAAGCCCACCAGCCCGCAATGCGAGGCCGGGCGACGGATCGACCCCCCGCCATCGGTGCCCAGTGCCAGCGGCGTGCAGCCCGCCGCCACGCTGGCCACCGCCCCACCACTGGAGCCGCCCGGTGTCAGCGCCGTGTCCCACGGATTGCGGGTGACGCCATGCACCGGGTTGTCGGTATACCCCTCCAGCGTGAACTCGGGCACGTTGGTCTTGCCAACAATCAGGGCACCGCTGGCGCGCAGGCGCGCCACCGGCCACTCGTCACGCGGGACAGGCGGGTGCGCACGCAGGGCCGGGCTACCCCACAGCGTGGGCATGTCGGCCGTGCACAGGTTGTCCTTGATCGAGACCGGAATGCCATCGAGGTCCGACAGCGGCTGGCCGCTGCGCAGGCGCTCGGTGCTCGCCCGTGCGTCCTCCAGCAGGCTGTCGCGCACGACCACAAAGGCATTGATGAGCGGATCCACCTGCGCCATGCGCTCCATGCAGCTGCGCGCGGCATCGAGCGGTGTGGCGCGCCCGTCCCGGTAGGCGCCCGCCAGCGCGGTCGCCGACCACTGCCACAGCGGCATGTCGGTCATGGCCGTCACATTTGTCCCGGCAGCCAGATGGCGATGGCCGGAAAGGCGATCAGCAGAACGGCAAATCCCAGCAACATCAGCACATAAGGAATGGCGCCCGCGATGGCATCCCGGATCGAACCGCCATCGGGACGGATGCCCTGCACCACGAACAGGTTCATGCCCACCGGTGGCGTGATCAGCCCCAGCTCACACATCAGGACGATGAAGATGCCGAACCACACCGGATCGATGCCCAGCGCCACCACGATCGGGAATGTGATCGGTATGGTCGCCACCATCATGGACAGCACATCCATGAACATGCCCAGCAGCAGGTAGAACACGATCAGGATGAACAGCATCTGCGTGGCGGACAGGCCGAAGGACGTAACCCATTCCGTCATCATCTCGGCCACGCCAGTCAGGCCCACCGCCAGGTTGAGAATGAAGGCGGCCGTGATGATCAGCAGAATCATGCCGCTGGTCTTGGCCGTCTGCACGAAGCAGGTCTGCAACAGCGTCCAGCTGAGCTTGCGGCTGTACCAGGCAAACCCCAGCGACGCCACCACACCGAGCGCGGCCGATTCGGTGGTCGTGGCAATGCCGCTGTAGAGACTGCCCATCACGATCAGGAACACCACACCGGGCGGAATCAGGTCCTTGAGCAGCCTCAGCCGCTCGGCCAGCGGCACTTTCTCTTCACGTCGGCCCTCGCCGGTGAGCAGGGCATGCACCACGATGAATCCCATGAACATGGCCGACAGCAGCAGACCAGGCACGATGCCGGCAACGAACAGCTTGCCGATGGAGGTATCCGTCAGCGAACCGTAGACGATCATGTTGACCGACGGAGGAATGAGGATACCCAGCGTGCCCCCGGCCGCAATGGACCCCAGGGACATGTTCATCGAATACCCCCGCTTGTGCAGCGATGGCAGGGCTACCGTTCCGATGGTCGCGGCCGTGGCCACCGACGATCCCGAGGTCGCGGCAAACAGGGCACTGCAGCCAATGTTGGTGTGCAGCAAGCCCCCCGGCAAGCGCCCCAGCCAGGCCGCCAGCGCACCGAACATGCGGTCTGCGATGCCGGACCGCAGCAGCAATTCGCCCATCAGCACGAACAGCGGGATGGACGTCAGCAGGTTGTCGTTGTGCACACCCCATACGACGGGTGCGATGGAATTGATGAATGGCACGCCGTAGGCAAACAGCCCGCCAACGATACCGACCGCCGCCATGGACGTCGCAATCGGCAGGCCGATCAGCATCATGCCCAGCATGGCGAAAAAGCCAATGGCAACAAACTGCAAGCTCATGCGGCACCTGTGCGGATCGGATGGGAAACTGCGGCGCGCTCGCCCGCCACGTCCTGCTGACTTCGTTGCTGCAGGTCGTCCAGTTCCTCCCTGAGTTCTTCGCGTGTGGAACGTGGGTGCAGCATCGCGTTGAGGGCTGCGCCTCTTCCGGTGAGCAGTTGCCATGTGGCCACCAGGGCCACGCCGATGGCCAGCACGCCGAACAGGATCAGGCCGGCCAGCCAGGCTGTCTGCGGATAGACCAGTGGCGTGGCCCAGGGCGTCTGGGAGACACTCTGGTAAGCACGCGAGTCCTGGATCACATACCAGGCCAGCCACGCCATCAGACCGGCAAAGCTGGCCATGGACAGGGCCGACAGCCAGTTCAGGAAGGTCTGCAGTCCCCGGGGCAGGTGTTCATGGACCACATCGACCCGGATGTGGTTGCGTCCGAGCAGGGCCAGGCTGAATGCAATGGTGGCGCCCACCGCCAGCGCATAGCCACCCAGTTCGTCCGCGCCCTGCAGCGAGACGTTGAACAGCTTTCTCATGGCCGTCTCGACCGCCACAACCAGCGACAGGGCCACAAAAATCAGGCCAAAGACCGTGCCCAGCCAACGTTCTAGGGTGTCTTTCATGAACATTCCTTCCCGGGAAGCAACGCGGGCGCACCAGCCACCGTGTGGCGCGCCCGCAGACATCACTTGATGCCGACCACTTTGCCGACGGTGGCCTTCCAGGCCGTCGAGCAGCCCGGGTTGGACTTGTCGCAAATCTCGGACCAGGTCGGCACCGAGATGGCAGCCACGGCCTCACGCAGGGTGGTCAGGTCGGCCGGCTGCACCGGCACATCCACCAGGCTGTACTTCTTGCCCGTCGTGCACGGCTCCTTGCCGGCGTTGCAGTTCATGGCATCCTTGGTCAGTTCCTCCGAGTAGCCCCAGATGTCATCGGTCAGCGTCTTGAAGGCGGCCTGCATCTTGGCCTGCTCGTCCGGCTTCAGGCGGTTCCAGGCCTTGAGCGTGATGGCGTAGCCGTTGACGGCCATCTGGAAGCCGATCGGGTATTGGTGGGTGGTGACTTCCGGCCAGCCCGAACTGTTCGCCGAACTCGGACCCGTGATGGCGCAGTCGACCACGCCCAGCGAAAGCGACTGGTGCACCTCGGTGAACGACAGGGGAACCGGCACACCGCCCACCGTTTCGATGAACTTCGCCAGATTCTGGTCGTACACACGCACCTTCATGCCCTTGAGGTCGGCCAGCTTGCTGACCGGCTTCTTGCAGAACAGGATCTGCGGTCCGAAAGGCCAGGCGCCCAACAGCTTGACCTGGAACTGCTTCTGCAGACGCTGGTCCAGCGTGTCGAAGTACGCCTCGTAGACCTTGCGTGCGGTCTCGAAATTGGGCGCGGCGCCCACCAGGTCCAGGCCCAGCAGGGTCGGTTCGTCGCGCGAGTTCTGCGAGACGCGCAGCGACACGATGTCGAACAGGCCCGCCTTCATCACGCGCAGCTGCTCGGTGTCCTTGATGCCCAGCTGATCGATGGCCTTGTAGTCCGCATCGATGGCCAGGCCGGTCCGCTTGGCGAACTCGTCAAAGAAGGGCTTCTCCTTGTTCTTCTGCACCATGCCGGTGGCGGCGGGCTGACCAATCACCTTGAAGGTGATGCGCTCCTGGGCATGCGCCGGTCCGCCCAGCAACAGGGCGGCAGCGGATGCCAGGGGCAGCAGGCTGCGGGTGACGATACGGGTCAATGTCATGGTGAGACTCCTTGGTGGGTGGTTGGAAACACAGGATCAAGGGCGCGGCCACAGACTGGGCGCCTGACATGCAAGAAACCTGCCTTGACCGTGACGGGGGTGGAACTGTCCGTCCCAGACCACCTCGCCACCGGCCAGGGTGAGTGCAGGCCAGGCGCGAAGACGCCGGCCCTCGTAAGGGGTGTGATCGACCGCGTGGTGCAGGTCAACGTTGCGAATGACGCGCTCGCCTTCGTCCCAGATCACCAGGTCCGCATCGGCCCCTACCGAGATCGAACCCTTGCGGGGATGCAGGCCATAGGCCTTGGCCGGATTGGTGGCCGTCAGCTCGACAAACTTCTCCAGCGTGATGCGACCGCCGAGCACCCCATCCGAATAGAGCAGCGCCATGCGCGTCTCCAGACCCGGAATCCCGTTGGGTATGTGACGGAACGCCACCTCCTGGCCGTCAGGGTGCTTGCCCTCGACGCCACCGTAGTTGAACGGTGCGTGGTCAGACGAGAACACCGTGAACAGCCCATCGCGCAGGCCGTTCCAGATCACGTCCTGGTTCGAGCGGTCGCGCGGCGGTGGGCTGCACACACACCGCGCGCCGTGGTAGCTGTCATCGATGCCCAGGTCCTCGGCCGTCAGAAACAGGTACTGCGGACAGGTCTCGGCATAGATCTGCATGCCGTGCGCGCGCGCCCAGCGAATCTGCTCAACCGCTTCACGCCCCGACACATGCACGATCAGGATCGGCACGTCGACCAGTTCGGCCAGGGCAATGGCGCGGTGGGTTGCTTCGCGCTCAACCAGCATGGGCCTGGAAACCGCATGAAACCGGGGAGCCGTCCGGCCCGCGGCCTCCAGCCGGCGCGTCAGCCACTCGATGCAGTCCGCGTTCTCGGCATGGATCATGGCCATGGCTCCGTGCTCGCGGGCCACCGACAGCACATCCAGAATCTGGCCGTCCTTCAGCTTGAGGTCGTCGTAGGTCATGTAGATCTTGAACGACGTGTAGCCCTCGGCAATGAGTTGAGGCAACTCATGCGCCAGCACGTCTGGCGACGGATCGCTCACGATCAGGTGGAACGCATAGTCGACATGGGCCTTGCCGGCGGCGCGGCGGTGGTAGTCGTCCACAGCCGCCCGCAGCGACTGCCCCTTCACCTGCGCCGCGAACGGAATGACCGTGGTGGTGCCACCGCAGGCAGCGGAGCGGGTACCGGTATCGAAGTCGTCGGCCATCCGCACGGGAGGTGCCATCGGCTGGTCGAGGTGGCAATGCGCATCTACCCCGCCCGGCGTCACCACACGACCCCGCGCATCGATCTCCCGCACCCCTTTGGGTAAAGTCGCACCAATCTGGACGATACGTCCCTGGTGCACACCGATATCGGCGTCAAAGCAGTCGCTGGCCGTGGCAACACGGGCATGGCGCACGACGAGATCGAGAGAGGCGGTCATTCGGTGGGTCCGGTATGTCAACGATACTGTCAACAAAATGGTTCATAACTGTCTGCACCAATGTCAGCATGCAAACGTCATGCCAACCCCTTTCTGGCACGACTCATGCAAGCATTGCTTGAATATCCTCAATGAATTTATGCAACCCAGTTTCTGTCAACAATGTTGCTGACAGAATGAACTGAACCTGCCCTCCAGACGACCCCAAGCGAGACCCCGCACATGAATCCAACCATCCGACTGGGCGTGCTGACGCCCTCCTCCAACACGGCACTGGAGCCCCTGACCAGCGCGATCGTGGCCACTCTTCCCGGTGTCAGCGCCCATTTCTCGCGCTTTCGGGTCACCGAGATTTCATTGAGCGACCAGGCGCTGGGGCAGTTCGACGACAGCAAAATCCTGGCAGCCGCCGAGCTGCTGGCCGACGCCAAAGTCGATGTGATTGGCTGGAGCGGCACAGCCGCCGGCTGGATGGGGTTCGACCGTGACCAGCGTCTGGTCGAACGCATCCGGGAACGCACCGGCATCGTGGCGACGACCGCGGTGCTGGCACTCAATGAGCTGATGACCCTGAAGGACATTCGCCGGCTCGCCTTGGTCACGCCCTATACCGCTGACGTGCAGCAGCGCATCGTGGCCAACTACGCGGCCTGCGGCATCGAGGTCGCGGCCGAGCGCCACCTGGACATCACCGTCAACCACGCCTTCGGCCTGGTGCCTTCGCAACGCATCGAGGCCCTGCTGGATGAGGTCGCACAGGCCAGCCCGCAGGCCATCGCCACCTATTGCACCAACCTGCATGCCGCGCAACTGGCCAAGGACTTCGAGGCACGCAGCGGCATCGCCCTGCTCGACACCGTCAGCACGACGGTCTGGGGCATGCTGCGCGCCGCCGGTGTGTCGCCGCAGGCGGTCAAGGGATGGGGGCAGCTTTACGGATGGTGAGCCCGGTGCAGATCCGCATGGGTCACCCCGTCAGCATAGGACCCCGCTCGATAGAATCGAGCCACCGAACTGCCGCGCAGCATCCTTTTCAGGCAAACCCACCCTCCATGCCACGCAAAGCCCGCTCCGAGCCGCCCAGCCTGCTGGCCCGCGAGAACGCCCACGACGAGATCCACGAACGCATCTACGTTGCCATCCTGGAGCACAGGCTGCCTCCCGGCACCAAGCTCGGCGAGGACCGACTGGCCAAGATCTTCGGGGTCAGCCGCGCCCGCGTGCGGGAAGTGCTCGGCAGCCTGGCACATGAGCAGGTTGTCGACCTGTACCCGCAGCGAGGCGCCTTCGTCGCCAGGCCGACGCCGCAGCAGGCCATGGATGTGTTCGAGGCGCGCCGTCTGATCGAGCCCGCCGTCCTCCGGCGGCTCATCTCCCACCTCACCCCCGACAAGGTGGCCCGGCTGCGCCAGCACCAGGAACTGGAGCTCGACGCCCGCCGGCGTGATGACAAGCGCTCCGTCGTCCGGCTCTCGGGCGAGTTCCATGTGCTCCTGGCCGAACTGGCCGGCAACGGCTCACTGTTGCGCAGCCTGCGCGAACTCTCCACGCTGACCTGCCTGATCATCTTTCTCTACGACGCGCCCACCGCCATGAGTTGCCGCGCCGACGAACACTCGGAGATCATCGAAGCCATCAGCCGACGCGATGCCGCCCGCGCCGAAAAGCTGATGCTGGCGCACCTCGATCACATCGAGCACAGCCTGTCGCTGGACAGCAGCGCGGACGACGTGGACCTCGAGGCTGTCTTCACCTCCTGAGGCCCCCGGCATCAGGGACCGTCCGGGCAAGGCCCGAGCACCGACCACTCCACCCGGTCGCTGCCGGCCCGGTAGAACGCCGGCCCCAGGACATCGTGGCAGAGGCGGACATAGCCCCAGTCCTGCATGTGCCGCAGGTCGACGCGTGTCGGTCGCCACAGGCCCATCACCATCTCCGGCCTGCGCTCCCCGATGGCGTACGCGTAGAGCCACTTGTTGTGGCCTGGCCCGAAGCGACCCTTCGGAGGCGAGCGCGCAACGCGCCGGTCGCTCTTGCCCAGCAGATCGACCATGTGGCGTCCGGCGTAGTAGCCCGGTGCTCCCGCCCACACCGTCGCCACCACACCGCCGGGCCGGACAATGCCGGCGATGGCCCGGCTTCTGGCCGTCATGTCCAGATCGTTCCCGGCAAAGAACTCGCGCCCCTGCCCAGGATCGCGGGCGACGGACCCCAGCCACCGCCAGGTCGATGTCCCGCTCGCAGGCCACCAGGCCACCAGGCCAGCCAGCACCACCGCCAACGCGGTCCGTTCGCGGCCCTGCAGACTGGCCCCGGCCACGGCCAGGCCGGCAACGATCAGCGCCGCGGCAAACGGCAGGACGCTACTGACATACCGGTTCAACACTGGCCCGTACTCCCAGGCATCCCCCCCGGTCCAGACGCTGTAACCCAGCATGGCCACGACGACCGCAAACGTCGCAGCCAACAGGCATCGGGCCGGCCCCGCCACGTATCGGGACAGGAGCCCGACGGCCAGACTGGACAGAACAAGCAAAGGCAGCGACTTCACCCCGGCCGCAACACCCGCGCGCAGGCGTTCGCCAAGCGGGTAGCCCCCGATCTTCAGATGATAGGTATTGGGCAGCGGGTCGCCCCAATAGACGGCCTGAAAAACCAGCAGCCCCGCCACCGCGATGGGCAAGGGCAACAGGATGGCCAGTTGCCAGACCAGGCCGGTTCGCCCGCCCAGGCGCATCAACCACCAGGCCGCGCACACCAGCACGCCCCCCGCCACGGCAAAATCGATGCGGGCCAGCACCCCCAGCCCCAGCAGCAAGGCCATGCGCCCCAGGACCCGTCGGTCCTGTTGCAACGTAACGGAAGACGGCGACGGCAGCAGCAAGCTCAGTTGCCGCAGCATCAGCGTCCCCAGCATGGCCACCAGCCCTACCTCCATGCCCCTCAGCGTCCAGAACGCCAGCGGAAAGCAGAGCGACACCACCAGAACGACCGCCTTCGATGCGGCGTCCGACCCGGGCAGCCCCCGGGTCATTCGGCGCGTGACGTCGCCCATCACCCACGCCGTCACCGCCAGGAACGCAACACCCGTCAGGCTGACCGCCAGCGATGCCCAGGAGCCCTCCAGACCCAGCCAGTGCAACCCGGCCATGTACAGGGACCAGAGCGGGCTGGAAATACCCTGAACCCGGTCAGCCCCCGCAAACCAGACCCACTCGCCCGTCTGGGCCAGCGTGCGCCCGTATGCGAGCGAGACCATCGCATCGTCGAACAGCGTGAAATACCGGCGCCCCTCGATGAACCCACTGGACAGGTAGACAAACAGCAGGTGGAACAAAGCGCCCGGCAACGCCCATGGCCAGAGAGATCCCGTCCTCACGCCCCTCTCCGTCAGAGCGCCCGGCCCTGAACCTCACCCGATCTGGCCGAGTAACGCGTCAGCGCATCGAGCACTTCCACCTCGACCTGGGCCCGTCGCTCGCCATAGACCTGCACCTTCAGCCATTGCAGCTCGCTCTCCAGCGCGGCATCGCTGGCCAGGGCGCAGTACCACACACGCGCATCGCCATCCCACCGATAGCCACGGGCTTTGAGCAGATCTTTCTTCTCGAACGGCGACCCGGTGGCGCGCAGCCGGTAGCCCGGTTGCCGGGCCACCGCCATCAACCGGGCCAGTCCGCTCGTTCCCTCATCGGCCAGCGGCGCGCACAGCACCTGCAGCAGGGCATGGCAATCCACCAGGGCGCGGTGCGCATCATAGAACCACCCCTGCCCCTGCGCCAGCGCACCCAGCCTGGCCGATTCGGCCCCTTGCGCCTTCCAGTCGATATCGGCAAAGGAACAGGCCCAGGGCTTGCCGGCAAAAGCCGGGAAGCGCGCCTCCACGAAAGGCCGGTCAAAGCCGGCATTGTGCGCAATGACCAGGTCGGCTCGCGACAGCATCGCCTCCACCTGCGCATCGTCCAGGTGCTGTCCGCGGACCATCTCGTCGCTGATGCCCGTGACCTGCTTCGCCACGTCCGGGATCGGCATGCCCGGGTCCTCGAATCCCTCGAACGTCCCGACCGGCCCCACAGGCAGGCCAGTCGCGAGATCCACCGACACCCGCAACATCGCCAGTTCGATGATCCTGTCACTGGCGTGGGACAGGCCGGTGGTCTCGGTGTCCAGGATCAGCACCTGCCGCAGGTCCGGCGCAGCCACCGCGGCCTCGCCCGGATCCGGCAGCCCCCCGTAGTCAGACACCGGCACCAGCCGCCGCAACACGCGGTAGTCGGGATGCGCCTCCAGCGCCCGGGCCATGTCCTCGGGTGCCATCGGTGCCGCGACCGCACGCGCCGCAACGGCAGGAGATGGCGCCTTCGGCGGTTCGAATTCAAAACTGAGTTGGCTCATGGGACAGACGGATGCAGGTGAACAGACCCTCCGATTGTGCGGGCCAATCACCCCGACCGTCGCGTCACCTCATGTCCACTGGAGGCAGCGCATGCTCAGTGTCCCGCTGTGGAATCCCTCGAACACATGGGTCGGCGCCGACCGTCCACCGCTCGCGCCCAGCGCATACAGGAACGGCCAGTAGTGATCGGGCGTGGGCACGGCCATCTGCGCGTCCCGATCCAGACGTTCATAGGCCAGCAGCGCCCTCGTGTCGCCCCCGTCCAGGGCTTTCTTGACCGCCGCGTCGAAGTTCCAGGCCCAGGGTCTGCTGGCCGTGGCCGCTTCTGGCGTGCCCCGATCCGTCGCCCGCAGGTTGTGCACCACGTTGCCGCTGCCCACGATCAGCACACCCAGCTCGCGCAGGGCACCGAGTTCGCGGCCGACGGCGTGGTGGAAGGCCGCATCGCGGCTGTAGTCGATGGACACCTGGAACACTGGCACCGGCGCGCCCGGATACAGGTGATGGAGCACCGTCCACGTCCCATGATCCAGCCCCCACGCATCTGTCGCAACGGCACGCCCCGAACGGATCTGCAGGGCCGTCTTCCGGGCCAGTGCCGGGTGGCCCGAGGCCGGATATTGCATCTCGTGCAAGGCCTTGGGAAATCCGCCGAAATCGTGGATGGTCGGCGGCCGTTCGTTGACGGTCACCCCGGTCACGCCATCGGTGAGCCAGTGGGCGGAGACCACCAGGATGGCGGTCGGCCGCGGCAGTCTCCGTCCCCACTGGTTCAGGGCGCGGGTGAAGCCGTTCTCGGAGATGGCATTCATCGGGCTACCGTGTCCGATGAAGAGCACAGGCATGCGCTCCACCGGCGCAGCCGGTGGCGAGCCAGCCTCGGCGCGCAGGGACAGGGCCAGGCTGCCCAGCGCGCCAACGGAGGCGCTCAGGGCGGCATGGTGCAAGATGTGACGTCGGGACAGGGTCATGATCCGCAATGGAGTGAACGACCCGCAATTAGTTCAATTCAATAACAATATTCTGCACACCCCCCTTCATCGCCGGGGAGGGCTGCCCCGGACGGACAACCTAGGCCGTGGCCGACATCATCCTTCTCAGCCAGCGCATCAGCCTGCCGAGCACAGGCAGCTTCTCGTACAGTTCCTCGGCCGCATCCCAGTAATCGCGGTGCAGCGCCACGCGCCCGTGGCCGTCAAGGTGCAGTACCGAGATCCCACGTATGCATTGATCCACCGGCTTTCCCAGGCGCCGCATGCGAAAGTGGAACTCCCAGCCCAGCATGGCATGGCTGCCCTGCACGATGCGCTGGGTGACCACGAAACGCGGTCGCTCAAGCACCGCGAACATGTGCTCGAACACCTGCGTGATGGCGACCACACCCCGCACGTCGTTGAAGGGATCCTTGAAATGCGCATCGGGCGCATAGTAGGCATCCAGGCGGGACAGGTGCCCGGGCGTCAGCTGTTCAAACCACTGGACCAGCGAGTCCACAGGGTCGGCCGTGCCGTCACTGGCAGACAAGGGTGAATGGTCCATGTGTCAGAGCCCGGTGATCCGGTGCACCAGGGCGAAGTACCACCGGTACGGCAGACAGCGCATCAACCTGAGCACCCATGTGAAGCGCCCGGGGAAGTGCATCTCGAATGCACCCCGCTCCCAGCCACGCACGATGTCGGCGGCCGCCAGTTCGGGCGTGATCAGCGCAGGCATGGGAAAGTCGTTCTGCGCCGTCAGCGGTGTGTCGACGAAGCCGGGGTTGACCAGACTGACGCCGACGCCCTTCGGACGCAGTTCCAGAAACAGGTTCTCGGCCAGGTTGATCAGGGCCGCCTTGGTCGGGCCATAGGCCAGGCTCCGCGGCAGGCCACGCCAGCCAGCCACGCTGGCCACCAGACTCACATGCGCAGTGCGACCCTCGGCACCCTGTCGCAGCATCGCGGGCAGCACGGCCACCAGGACATGCAGCGCACCCTCGACGTTCACGCGCTGGTGCTGCAGCAGTTCCGGCAGATCGGGCGCATCGGTTGTCATGGGCCGGAAGTGGCCCGCGCAGTAACACACCAGATCGATGGACTCATGCGCCAGCAGCCATCGGGCCGCCTCTGCCGTGGCCCGGGGGTCCGTGACATCCAGTGCCAGGGCGAGACTGCCGGGGTG
This sequence comes from Burkholderiaceae bacterium, assembly GCA_041396505.1. Classification (GTDB taxonomy): domain Bacteria; phylum Pseudomonadota; class Gammaproteobacteria; order Burkholderiales; family Burkholderiaceae_C; genus Hydrogenophaga. The sequence continues at coordinate 304,790 of JAWKYL010000007.1, read as the reverse complement.
GTCCCGCACGAACGCGTCCAGCGCGTCCTGCCGGCGTGCCGAGACACACACCTGAGCCCCCCGCGCATGGAGCAGGCTGGCCACGGCCCGGCCGATGCCGCTGGACGCGCCAACCAGCCACACGCGCTTGCCGCGCCAGTCCTGGACGGGAGGATTGAGCGGCATCGCCCTACGCCTTGGTGAAGGACAACAGGACTTCACCCAGCCGGATGCCGAATTTGCTCATGGTGGCGCGGTTGAGCATGACGCGGTCATCGACCAGGAACATCCAGTCATCGAACTGCACCTCGACCACGTCGCCATCCACCGGCAGGCGCAAGGTGTAGTTCCACCGGAACGCGTTGCCCGAGACCTGCCCTTCGGCCTCGCCCACCACGTCATCGGCGCGACCCGTGTAGCGTCCACCTTCGTGCCGGGTCAGACGCCAGACACGGCGTTCGGTGGCGCCATCCAGGTACGTGAAGCTTTCATCCAGCACCCCCTGGTCACCGTCCCATCGACAGTCCATCACCACGGTGAAGCGTCGTACCACTTCGCCGCCCCGTTTCTGGAACAGGCCATGGGCATGCACACGCCCGTTGAAGTAGTTCTCGAGTTTCAGTTCCGGTCGCTGCCGGGCATAGTCGCTCACCTGGTGGCTGGCGCACCCTGCCAGCACGGCGGGTCCCGCCAGCAGGGAACACAGGGCAAGGCGCCGTGTGGTCATGATGTCGCTCCTTGAATGGATGGATCGGTGTTGATCAGCAGCCGGCGCAGCAGCCACGCCGCCACCAGCTTGAGACAACAGGGCAACAGGGCATAAGTCCAGGCCAGATGCTGCAGGGCCCTTGCGTCCTGGCTGCCTGGCGCATAGCCCAGCCATTGCAGCAGCGGCAAGGTGGCGCCAGCCGCCAGCGCCAGGTTCAGCTTGGTGCCCAGGTTCCACCAGCCCAGGTAGGCGCCGTCGTGCGCGCCCTGGGCCCCGTGGCGCTCGATCTGCAGGGCCAGCAGCGCACCCGGAACCACCAGGTCGGCGCCCAGGGCCACGCCCGATAGCACACAGATCAGCGCGAATGCCGTCACCTGGCCGGCGCCCAGGCCCGCTGCCCACCCGAAGCAGGCGACGGACAGCAACATGCCCGCCAGCCAGGCGCGCTCCAGTCCCAGGCGACGCACCACGCGCAGCCAGCCCGGCATCGAAAGCGCACCGCTCAAGAAATACAGAGTCAGAAACAGCGCGATGTCGGCCGGACCGGCCCGCAAGCGATCCTGTGCGAAGAACAGCATCAGCGCTGCCGGAATCGCACTGGCGATACCGTTGCAGAGGAACACCGCCAGCAAGCGCCGGAACATCGCATCGACCAGCGGCGACCAGAGCGACCGCGCCGACAGGCCCGGCCCCGATGCCCGTTCCGGTGCAGCCACCGGAGGGCGCGGGGCTCGCCACAACATCAGCCAGCCGGCCAGCAGGGCCAGCGAGAACACCATCAGCAGGCTGTGCGCGCCCCAGGTCACCGACAGCGCGCTGGCCGTGACAACGCCCACCAGACCCGACCCTTCGCGCCAGGCTACGATCCGGCTTCGCTGGACGACGTCTCCCCCCAGGCGCACACCCCATGCCTGGTGCGCGATCACCATCAGGCTGTGGGCCAGACAGGTGAACAGCAAGCCCGCCAGCATCCACGCCGCCAGGGCGGCACCTCCCTGCACGCCGGGGAAGAACAGGCACGCCATGCCCACGGCCAGCATGAGCGCCGAGACGCCCATGGACCACAGCACGACGCGCATGGTCCGGCGGTACAAGGCGTCGCACCACTGGCCCAGCAGGGGCTCGACGCCCGCGTCGATCAGGCGGACCAGCATCAGCAACGCCCCGACCGTCGCCAGCGGCATCCCCAGTTCGCTGGCGTACAGGTGCGGCAGCACCACATACAGTGGCAGCGCCGCGAAGGCCAGCGGCAGGCCCAGCGCACCGTAGGCGAGCCCGGCGCGCCAGGTCCAGGCCGTCTGGGCTAGCCATGGCCTGACAGGTTTCATGAGCCGGCCCCGGGGCTGCGCGCCAGCAGGGCCCTGCGCAGGCCTGGCTCGGACGTCTGCGGCGACAGCCATATGCCAAAGAAGCGGCGCGCCAACTCAACGTCCGCGATGGCCCCTAAGGCTTGCGCTCCCAGCCAGAGCCGCATGCCCTGCCCCGGCTGGTACAGGCCGGTGAGCCGGTCGCCGGACTGCACATCGGGCAGCAGCGTGGCCAGTTCCGCCTGCCACTGCCGTGCCATCGCCGGCGCCAGGTCGCCCTGACGCCCCATCTCCTGCAGGGAACGCTCCGCGATTGCCTGCCCCGTGAACGCCCGGTGATAGGTCAGCTCCAGGGCAAGTGGATGGGCGTCGAACGTGGTGGCCTGGAAACGGGGCCCTACCCACAGGCGGGCGTCGTAGATCCGCAATCCGAGAAAACGCAACTGGCCCTCACCGGCCAATGTGGCTCCGGTCAGTGCCTGGTCGACGAACGCGGGAGGTGCTGACATCTGCGCCACCACAGGCCCCGCAATGGCAAGGGCGAGAGCCAGCATCAGGGCGCGCCATCCGGCACCGCCAGAACGTTTCAGGGCCGACATCGAAACCGGGACCATGGCGCCACGCACAGGCTGCCGCCTGCTCAGTCCTTCACCAGGGTGAACTGCACCACGTCGATGCTCCCGGTGTCGAAAGCGGCCTCGCAGTAGGCCAGATAGAACGCCCAGGTACGCTGGAAGGCGGCGTCAAATCCCTGCGCCTGCATCTGTGCCGCCTGCTGGATGAACTGGCCGTGCCAGCGACGCAGGGTCTCCGCGTAGTCGCCACCGAAAGCGAACGTCTCTTCCACGCGCAGGCCGGCCCGCTGTGCAGCCTCACGAAAGCGTGCGGGACTGGGCAGGCAGCCACCGGGAAAGACATACTGCTGGATGAAGTCCGTACCCTGCACATAGCGCTCGAACAGGCGGTCGTCGATCACGATGCTCTGGATGCAGGCGCGCCCGCCCCGTTTCAGCAATCGCGCCACAGTGCCAAAGTAGTCGGGCCAGAAGGCCTGCCCCACGGCCTCGACCATTTCAATCGAACAGATGGCATCGAACGGCCCGTCCTCGATGTCGCGATAGTCCTGCAGGCGCAGGTCGACCTGCCCATCAAGACCCGATGCCCGCATGCGCTCGCTGGCCCAGGCCAGCTGTTCGGTGGACAGGGTCACCCCCGTGACGCGGGTCTGGCATTCGCTGGCGGCCATCTCGGCCAGCGCGCCCCAGCCGCAGCCGATCTCCAGCAGATGCTGCCCGGGCTGAACGCCTGCGCTGCTCAGCGCCCGGCGCATCTTGGCCTGCTGCGCCAGATTCAGGTCGCCGTCCGGATTGCCCTGGAACCAGGCCGACGAGTAGTTCATGCCGGGATCCAGCCAGAGGCTGTAGAAGTCATTGCCCAGGTCATAGTGGGCGTGGATGTTGCGTCGGCTGCCGGCGCGGGTGTTGCGGCGCAGCAGGTGGCGCAACCGGTAGGCCAGGCGGCCCCACCATGCGCCATAGACCAGCGACTCCAGCGATTCCCGGTTGGCCATCAGCAGGCGCAGCAGGTCGGCCAGGTGCGGCGTGCTCCAATCCTGGCCGATGTAGCCCTCCGCCAGACCGATGTCACCCGAGCGCAGGACCGCGCCGAACACACGCCAGTGGTGCAAACGCAGGACAGCCTTGGGGTGACCGCCGGACTCGATATCCAGCCTTCGGCCGTCCGGCAACTCGAGATGAAGCGTGCCATGGCGCAAGCGCTGCAGCAGGCGCAGTCCGGTGCGGGCCGCGGCAGGCACACCCGGCGGAAGATGGAACGCATACGGGGAGGTCGTCGTGGAACTCATGTTCAGGTGTTCGAGGTTGAAGAACGTGAAACACAGGTCGGGGTTCGGGCCTGGACAGGCACCCGCTTGCACCACAGCAGGAAGGCATGCCACAGGATGCGTGCCGTCACGCCCAGGGTCATCAGCGGATAGCGGATCAGGGCCCGCCTTCGGGTGGTCGCATCGAGCGGCTCCAGGCGGCCCGTCATCCCCGTGAGCAGAACGGGACCCTCGTCGTCGTGATAACGGATGCGCACCCGTGCGAACGCCTGCTCGTCGATCGGGCCACGCCGGAACTCGAACCGGTACCCGCCCTCGACACGGCAGAACGGCGATACGGGAAAGACCTTTCGGGCACAGATCTCCTGGCCCATGCGCGGCCCGTCCAGCACATACGCATGCCGCTCGCCAAAGGTGTTGTTCACCTCGGCCACGATGGCACGCAGGCTGCCATCCGTGCGGTGGCAGTACCAGAAGCTCACCGGCTTGAAGACGTAGCCCATCACGCGGGGGTAACACTGCAGCCAGATCTCGCCCTGCGCATCGGCAATGCCTTCGGCCGCCAGCAAGGCATCCAGCCAGGCCAGCGCGCCGCCCTGCTGCGGCCCGGCCCCGGCGCCGTGGTCGGCGTCGTGGAACGACAGTGCGCCGCTCCGGTTGAGCGCCAGCACGCCGGCCGACGGCGGATGCGCGCCCAGCGTACGCATGGGCAGCATCAGAAAGAACGTGGGGACGATGAACCGGTGATGGGCCGGACGCAAGCGGGTGTGCCACACATGGCCGAATCCGATGAGCGGAATGTTCCTCTTCACCGTGGGACCATCGACTGGCAGGCTCATGCCGCCTCCTGGCGTCGCAGGTGTTCCAGCACGGCGTCGGCGGCGCGGTAACCCGACTGCAGGCCGTCCTCATGAAATCCGTAGCCGGTCCAGGCACCAGCATACCAGGTGCCCAGGTGGCCCTGCAGGTCCTGCACCCGGCCTTGCGCCCTCATGGCATTCAGGTCGAACACCGGATGGTCGTAGTCAAATTCACCCAGCACCTTCGCCGGATCGATCGCATGCACCGGGTTGAGCGACACGAACACCGGCTGCCCGAATGGCAAGGGCTGCAGACGGTTGATCCAGTAGTGCAGGCAGACGCGCGCCGACTCCTGTGCCGTACTGGCGGCGCGCTCGTAGTTCCAGGCGGCCCAGGCAGAGCGCCGGCCCGGCATCACGCTTTGGTCGGTGTGCAGGACGGCACGGTTGGACTGGTAGCGGATGGCACCGAGCACTGCCCGCTCGACATCGGTAGGCTGTGACAGCAGGTGCAGCGCCTGGTCACTGTGCACCGCCATCACCACGGCATCAAAGCGTTCAATCGCATCCGGCGTGCGGATGAAGATCCCTGCGGCGCTGCGCTGGACCCGCCGGACAGGCGTTGCCACCCGCGCATCCACACCGTCCAGCATGGCCTTCACGTACCTTCGCGAGCCCCCGGCCACCGTGTACCACCTCGGCCGGTTCTGCACCTGGACCAGGCCATGGTTGTGACAGAAACGCAGCATGGTGGCGACCGGAAAGCGCAGCATCTGGTCCGTCGGGCAACTCCAGATGCAGCCCAACATGGGCAGGAGGTACCAGTGGCGGAAGGCCGCCCCGAAGCCATGCTGGTCGAGGAAGTCCCCCAGCGGCTGCACCATGGCGGCATCCCGTCCGCTCTGCGCCAACTCCGTGCACAGGCGGTTGAACCGAAGCAACTCGCTCAGCATGCCCAGAAAGCGCGGACGCAGCAGGTTGCGCCGCTGGGCGAACACCGTGGTCAGGCTGGAACCGCTCCATTCCAGCGCGCCGGCACCGAACGAACCGGCCCCGGGCACCTGGACGGAAAACGACATGTCTGACAGCGCCAGGGGCACCTGCAGGTCGCCGAACAAAGCCATCAGCCCAGGGTAGGTGCGCTCGTTGAGGACCAGGAAACCGGTGTCCACCCCATGGGTGACGTCCATCCCGTTCGCACCGGGCAGGGTCACGTCCACGGTATGGGCGTGGCCGCCAAAGTAGGTGCCGGCCTCGAACAGCACGACGTGCGCATGCCCCCTGAGCCGGCGGGCGGCAGCCAGGCCTGAAATTCCCGATCCGATGACGGCGATCTTCTGGGTCATGAACGTTGGGCGTGATGTGCGTTTGTGGAAAGATGGACAGCGCTTGTGGCGTAATGTAATAGACAAACCGATTTTTGTCCTAGACAACTTGATCCAACTCACACCCCAACCCATGAACACCCCTGCTTCGGCCTCCCCATCCGAACCGAATACCGCCGGTGACAGCGGCCTCCCCATCGCCGCCGTGGAACGTGAGACCGGCCTGGGCAAAGACACGCTGCGCGTCTGGGAGAGACGCTATGGATTCCCGCTCCCTGACAGGGACTCTGCGGGTGACCGGGTCTACAGTCCGGCGCAGGTCCAGCAGCTCAGGCTGATCGCCAGGTTGCTGGATCTGGGCATGCGCCCCGGCAAGGTGGTGGGCCTGGACGGCACGCAGCTGCAGGCCCTGCTGGCGAGCAAAGCACAGGCGACATCCGGCATTTTGTCCAGGACAATATCAGAATCCGTCGAAGCCAATCCAACCCTGAACGAACTGCTGGACCGGATTGGCGAGCACGACCCCGTCGCACTGAGACACGAACTCAGCCACGCCCAGTTGCGACTGGGGCTGGCCGCTTTCGTGACCGAGGTGGTCGCACCGCTGAACACAGCCGTGGGCGATGCCTGGGCCCAGGGACGCTTCGAGGTCTTCGAGGAACACCTCTATACCGAGGTGGTCACGGGCGTGCTGCGCAGCGCCATCGCATCACTGTCGCCCCGACCCGCACCCCGGGGGCCGAAGGTGCTGCTCACGACCGTGCCACAGGAACTGCACAGCCTGGGCTTGCTGATGGTCGAGGCCTTGCTGGTGCTGGAAGGCTGCGCCTGCGTGTCACTGGGCACACAGACGCCGGCAACCGACATCGTGCAGGCCAGCGACGCTCACCATGCCGATGTGGTCGCCCTGAGCTTCAGCAACGTCCACAAGGCCACCGCCGTGCACGCCAGCCTGCGCGAACTGCGCAACCGGTTGCCCGCCTCCACGGCCTTGTGGGTGGGCGGCGCCTGCACCGCTTTGTATCAGTGGCCACTGACCGGCATCAGCGCGGTGCAGCATCTGTCAGGCCTTCAGCCCCTGGTGGCGCAGTGGCGTCACGCCCACTGACCGGATCCACGCTATCCGGCGCCATCGGCCCGCTAGCAGCCACTCCGGAAAGCAGGCCTCGCTGCGCGGCCCGGTACCGGCCCGGCGTCATGCCCGTCCAGTGCCGGAATGCGCGATGAAACACGGCTGGCGAACTGAAGCCCAGGGCAAACGAGATTTCGGCCAGGGGAACGTCGCCACGCACCAGGTCCTGGATCGCCAGGTCGCGACGCAACTCGTCCTTGATGCCCTGGAAGGACAGACCCTCTGCCTTCAACCGCCGGATCAGGGTGCGCGAGGACATGTGCAGACGTCCCGACACCTCATCGAGTGTCCGCTCCAGATCGGCATTGAGCAGGCCGCGCACCTGCAGCCGGATGGCATGTTCGTGGTACGAGGTGAAGATCCAGTCGCGCGGCGCCCGAACCAGAAACTGGCGCACATCGGCGGCCTTCCGGTCCGGCCGGATGCGCCCCAGTTCCCCGTCAAACGCGATCCGGGAGGACATGACCCCGAACCGGACCGGTGCGGGAAACAGGACCGGATAGTCGGCCGCAAACGGCGGACAGTCAAACGCAAACCCGACGCTGTGCACAGGCACCTCGCGGCCCACCAGCCACGACACGATGCCGTGCGTGAGCTTGAGCATCAGCATATGGCCAAAGCGGTTCACGGTGGTGTCCGCTGAACGCGGCACCAGCTCCAGCCTCAGGACGGATCCCTCGGTCACCAGATCCACGCGGTAGTCGTCCAGCAGCAGATTCCAGACCTGTGTGAACCGGTACAGCGCGACGCGGATCGTTGGCGCGTCCATGACCGCCCGGACGATGTACTTCAGGGAGCCGGTGCGAATGGGCCGGCTCCACAAACCCATCATCTCGTCGCCCGTCACCGCCGCGGCCCGCTGGTACAGCGCCACCAGCTGATCGTGCGTCAGCCGAGCACCAGGCCGATCCAGGAACGCCCGGACGATGCCCGCCTGCTCCAGACAGCGATCCAGCACGTCCACCGTGCACACGCTGCGCAGGCTGCGCAACCAGTCCTGCACCAGTGCCAGCGACACGGTGGCCGTCGGCGAGAGCAAGGTCACAGGACTGCCCTCAACCGACCCGCCATCGGTCAACTCCGCCGTATATGGCAGTTTTTGCATATTGACAGGCAATTTTGGCGATTGGACCAGTCATCCAGCAAGCCTAACATTCAGACATCCATCGATAAATACAACTATTCGAACATGATCTGACGACATTCGCCATCGAACAGATGCCATAAATCTTCACCCGACAGCCATCCTCAGTGGACCGCCGGATATGGCGATGTTCGCATATTTCTGAAGATGCCCCCCGTCCCGCATAACCACCCCTACAGGAGCAACACCATGGCCCACCCCTTTCTGCTGACATCCGAATCCGGCAACATCGGCCTCGTGACATTGAACCGGCCTCACAAGCGCAACGCGCTCGATGAGGAGGCCGTGGCCGAGATCGACGCCTATTTCTCCGGCGTCCCGTGCCACATCCGGGCCATTCTCCTGACCGCGCAAGGCGATCACTTCTGCGCCGGCCTGGACCTGAAGGAGCACCACGACAAGGCGCGCAGCGCCGTCGATTTCATGCGCGTGTGTCAGGGCTGGCACCGCGCCTTCGACAAGATCCAGCACGGCGGCATTCCCGTCATTGCCTGTCTGCAGGGGGCCGTGGTGGGCGGGGGCCTCGAACTGGCCAGTGCGGCGCATGTGCGCATCGCCGACAGCAGCACCTTCTTTGCGCTGCCCGAAGGCACCAGGGGCATCTTCACCGGGGGCGGCGCCACGGTTCGAACGGCCAGGATCATCTCGGCCAACCGGATGGTGGAAATGATGCTGACCGGGCGCGTGCTGGACGCCCGCGAAGGCGAGCGCTGGGGCCTGGCCCACTATGTCTGCAACACCGAAGACAACCCCCGGTCAGCGCACGACCTGGGGCTGGAACTGGCCCGCAAGATCGCCGGCAATGCCGTATTGTCCAACTATGCGATCGTCAGTTCCGTCAACCGCATTGCCGACATGGCACCGACCGAAGGCCTGTTTGCCGAAGGCCTGATGGCCGCTGTCGTGCAGACCGGCCAGGATGTGCAGGAACGGCTGGGCGAGTTCGTGAACAAAAAGGCCCACAAGGTCCAGCCGGCCTGCGCGTCTTGACAGCAGGGCTGAGCCGCCCTCAGTTCAGCGGCACGGCGCCCACCAGCGTCTGCTTGTTGACCACGGTCCACTCGTGCAGCGAACCGTCATACAGCTTGGCCTCCTTGTTGCCCAGCACCTCCGACATCAGGAACCAGGGTCCGGACGACAGGTGCCCGCTGTTGCAGTACGAAATGGACGGTGCGGCCGGATCGATACCCTGGGCGGACATCAGCGCGCGGTAGGTATTGGCGCTCATGAACTTCACCGCGCCACCAGAGGTCTTGGTCATCAGCTCGGGGCTGAACAGTTTCGCGCCTTCCAGGTGTCCGTAGGCCGACACGTAGTCGCGCTTGGACAGGCCGTTGAACTGGCGCGCATCGCGCGAGTCGATCAGCGACGCCTTCTTGTCGGCAATGGCCTTGGCCACGTCCTCGGAACTGGCCATGTACTGCGCGCTGCGGTCGGCCCTGGCGACCCAGGAGCCGCCCTTCGCCGCGGCAGCCTCGACCACATAGGGACGCCCCTCACCCAGCCACCCGGCCATGCCACCGTCGAGCACGGCAATGTTGTCCTCGCCATAGACCTTGAACTGCCAGTAAACCCGCAGGGCGTCGTCCACATCGGTCACCTCGGCCCCCACGGGCACCAGCACGATGGGCTTGTCGGCCTGCACGCCGGCATCCTGGATCAGCTTCTCGAACGCCGCCTTCTCCGGGATCATGTACTTGACCGTCATGTCACCCACCTTGCGCTCGGTACGCATCGTCTTCATCGCGATGAGTGCCGAGTTCGCGATATGGCCGCCCACTTCGGAGAGCATCTTCTTGCCGCTCTTGGCGTCGGTCTCGAACTCCGGCTCGGTGACGTAGGACTTCACGTTGCCGCGCACATCCACCACCTGCACCTTGTCCAGGTTGGCGGCCAGCCAGGCACTGTCGACCACGGGGCCGGGCAGGCCCTGTGCCAGAGCGGCGGCAGCGCCAACGCTCCAGGCCAGCGTGACCGAAGCCACTTGTTTCCACATCTTCATCGGTTTGCTCCTCTGGTTGAAAAAATGTCGGCGCCGCGTGCCCATGCCGGGTTCACGCGACCAGTTGTTCGATCCGGGTCCGCAAGTCGGCCGGACATTCGCTGAGCACGTCGATCGAGCGGTCCTCGAACACCGCCTCGGCTTCGCGCCGCGCCAGGCTGGGCGCCAGCAGGCGGTCCCGCTCCTGCAGCAACGCCATCAGATCGTCAGCGAACAGGGCCACCATGGCGGTCAACCAGCCTGCGACCGGTGCAAGGCGCCCGTGCGTGCGCACCCGATACCGCCGCAGTGCCGGCCACACCTGGTCTGCCGGGCGCCAGCGTCCGGCCGTGACCCAGCGATTGGTGGTGAACCAGCGCAGCGGCTGCCCCCGCTGGTCCAGCGACAGTGCCACCAGGTGCATGAAATCGTCCGGTCTCCGCCCGTGCGCGAACAGGTGGAAATGCCCATGCTCCGGCACCCCGGCGCGATGGGCGTGGTAGTAGAAGCGCGTCCCCGCCCCCGCATCCACGACATCGCGCTGCGGATAGTGGCGCATGGTCTGGAACGTGCCGGCACCCGCCAGTGCGGCGTGGGCCAGGGTGGTACCGGCCTGGGCATAACGCAGCGGCACCGCCAGCGCGGTCTGCGCATGGACCTGCACCGCGGCGCGCACCATCACACGGTCACTTCTTCGGTGCGCAGGGATTGCCCGGCGCGCAAGGGTTTGCACCGTCGGCGGCCTTCTTCTTTTTCTTCTTCTTGACGGGCGCACAGGGGTTGCTCGGACCACAGGGGTTGCCGGCCGAGGTGGTGGCGCTGTCGCTGGCCGGCGGCGTGGTGTCGGCGGCCACGGCCTGGGCCGCCGGCGCCACCAGGGCACTGGCGACGAGCAACGCCGAAAGCGTCTGTGCCAGCGAGGCAGTGGATCGGGTCTTGCGGGTCATGTGAGCGTCCTTGATGAAGATGAGAAACAGAAGGCGTCAGGCGGCGCCCGGGCCCTTGGCGCCGGCCACCGCCTCTTCGGCAGACACCGGGCCACGGCTGCGGCGCTCGAACCAGGCGCCCACGTAGAACACGCCGATCAGCGCGGCAAACAGGATGCCGAGCATGGCGAGCTGCGGGATGTCATAGGCATCCATGAAGGTGTCGCCAGTCTCGACCTCCCACATGGCCATCACCGACTCGATGGCCGGCCCGTACAGACCGGCAAACACCCAGGTGCCCAGCAGCAGACCGACAATGAAGACGAAAGCGTCGAGACGCCCGGACATGAAGCCGACCACCGAGGTGCCCGGGCAATAGCCGCCAATGGCAAAGCCGCTGCCGACCAGCAGGCCACCAATGGCCGAGGCCATGACCAGCGAGGTCGGCACGAAGACCGCTTCGCTGTCGAGCAACCCGGCCACCTCCAGCAGGTACATGCCGGTGGCCGCCACCACGATGGCGGTGAACATCACCTTGAACACCGACCAGTCGCGCATCGAGAACTGGGCCGTCAGCTTGCAGGGGCTGCCGAACCCGGCGTTCTCCAGCACATAGCCGAAGAGCACGCCACAAACCAGCCCGGACATCGCACCGGCGTCATTGAGCGGCCACATGTCAGAGCCCCCTCACGATACGGCTGACGACCAGCCCGGATGCGAAGAACATCCCCAGGAACACGAAGGCCGCAATGCCCAGCGTGGCCGCCCCCGACAGACCCAGGCCGCTGGTACAGCCCGCAGCCACACGGGCACCGAAGCCCGAGAGCAGGCCACCCACCAGCGCGGTCACGATGCGCCGGCCCGAACCCACACTGCGCGCGCCGTCCAGCTGCACCCGAAGACGTCCGCCCAGGAAGGCGGCCACCAGCGCGCCGATACCCACACCGATCACCTGCCAGGTGATCCAGGACGGCAGCGGATTGGCGCCGTCCTCCACCATGGCACCCAGATACTCATTGGCCTCCGTGGCCACTGGAGCGACCTCATGACCCAGCCAGGCCGCCAGCCGGGTCGATGCACCCGTGGCACCCAGTCCGTGACCGGTCCAGACAAAGGTCAGCAACAGAACCAGCCCCAGCAGGACACCGGCCACCAGGGGATTCCAGAAAGGCTTGACCGGCCGGTGTCCGGCCGCCGTGTCATGGGTAGGCATGGTGCATGTCTCCTTCGAAAAATACCGTACTCAGTATACATATCGAAGCAGAGATCACCAAGGGTGGCAACCCGGCATACGCCGGTCGCCAGGACGACGGCAGCAGACTGCTGCCCTGGGATGCGGGCGCCCCCGGATCAGGACCGGGTTAGGATGTGCACCGCCAGTGCCGCCTCCTCGACACCTTGCATGCCACCGCCGTTTTCCTGGATGGCACAGCGGGCATTGGCCACCTGGCGCGAACCGGCCTCGCCGCGCAACTGGGTAACCAGCTCATACAACTGACCGATGCCCGTGGCCCCCAGAGGGTGCCCCTTGGACTCCAGTCCGCCGGACGGGTTGATCGGCAGCCTGCCGCCCAGGGAAAACTCCCCGCGCTCGGCCGCAGGGCCGCCCCGACCACGCGCCACCAGGCCCAGGTTTTCCGCCTGGATGATCTCGCCCATGGCCGTGGCATCGTGCACCTCGGCCACATCGATGTCCTGTGGACCGATCCCGGCCATCTCATAGGCCTGTTGCGCCGCCAGATAGCCGATCGCGCGCTCGGGCTTATCCAGAGGATGATGCGTGAAACTGCGGACCACGCTCGCAGCCACCCGAATACAGCGCTTCCGATCAATGCCCAGTCGCTTGAGACCGGCCTCGGTACAGACAATGGCCGCCGCCGCACCATCGGAGATCGGCGCACACATGGGCAGCGTGAGCGGATACGTGATGGGCGGTGCCGCCAGGACCTCGTCGATCGTGAACGCCTGCCGAAACTGCGAATACGGGTTGTGCACGGAATGCTGGTGGTTCTTCGCGCACACAGCGGCGATCTGCCGCTGGGTTGTCCCGTAGGTCTTCATGTGATGGCGGCACATCGCCGCGTAGATCGACATGAACCGGCTGTAGGGACGGGTGGACTCCGAGCCGGGCGGTGGCACGATCCCCTCGCCCATCCGGACCAACGTCTGGTAGTTCTCCTCGGCACGGGAGACATCCCAGCCGGCATCGAAGACGGCAAACGCCTTGGCCTTGTCCGCGATGTTCATCTTCTCTGCCCCGATGGCCAGTGCGCAATCCGTGGCGCCGGCCTTCAGGCTCTGAACAGCCAGGTGAAATGCTGAACTGCCCGAAGCACAGGCGTTCTCGACGTTGAAGACCGGTATGCCTTCCAGGCCGATTTTGCTGAACACGACCTGGCCGGGAATGCCAAACTGGCCTTGCAGGCTGCCGTTGGTCATGCTGCCGTAGTAGGCACTGCCAATGTCGCTGGCAGAACAACCCGCATCTTTGATGGCGCCTTGCAACGCCTCACCGGCCAGGTCATGCAGTTCGCGACCCGGGTGACGTCCGAAAACGGTCATGGCGATGCCGGCAATATAGATATGGTTCACGTAGGAGTCTCCTGGGCCCGGTGAAGCGGGCATGCTCAGATGTTGCGATCGATGCCCCGCCAGTACTGCGCTCGCAGGTCTTTCTTGAGCACCTTGCCCACCGTGCTTCGTGGCAGAGCATCGATGAAATCCACCGACTTGGGCGCCTTGACCGAACCCAGCCTTTGCTTGCACAAAGCGATCAGCTCCTGCGCCGAGGCGCTCTGCCCCTGGTTGAGTTCGACCACCGCCTTGACGGACTCGCCCCATTGGTCGTCGGGCACGCCAATCACCGCACAGTCCTGCACGGCGGGATGGCTCCACAGCACCTGTTCCACCTCGCTGGGGTAGACGTTGAATCCGCCCGAGATGATCATGTCCTTCTTGCGATCGGTGATGTGCAGGTAGCCCTCGCTGTCGATGTGACCGACATCGCCGGTGTGGAGCCAGCCATCGACCAACACCTCTGCGGTCTTGTCCGGTGCCTTGTAATAGCCCCGCATGACCAGGTCGCCTCGCACGCAGATTTCACCGGTCTCCCCCTGCCCCAGGATCCGTCCGGCATCGTTCATGATCTCCACGCGAATCAGCGGATTGGGCCGACCCACCGAAGACAGGCGCCCGTCGCTGGCGATCTGGCCATCGACAAAGTGCTCGCCAGGCTGCAGGTAGGAAATGGCCGCCGGCGCCTCGGTCTGGCCATAGCCACCCATCATGCAGGGGCCGAAGACCGCCAGCGCCTGCTTGAGCTTGTCTACCGACATGGGCGCGGCGCCGTAGCAGAAATACTTGAGCGCGCTGAAATCCACACGGTCTTTCAGCCCCGGAACGTCGAGCAGGCGGTAGATGACCGTCGGCGGCAGAAACAGCTCGGTGACCTTGTGCCGCACCAGGGCATCGAGCATCAGCTGAGGCTCCGGCTTGGTGACAACAACCACCGTGCCACCCCGCGCCGTGCAAGGCAGCGAGAGCACACCTGCCGTGTGCGTCATGGGCGCCGCGGCAAGATTGACCGGCCGATGGCCGTTGATATAGGGCGTGCTGATCATGAAGGCGGCCACAAAGCTCTGAACACTGCGATGCGTGTTCATCACCCCCTTGGGCACACCTGTGGTCCCGCCTGTCGAGCCCATCCACACCACATCATCGAGGTCCACGGCGACGTCGGGGGGCGCCGCTGGCTGGTCCCGGGTCCAGGTGTCTAGCGACATTGCCCAGTCGAACATGCCGTCGATGCAGATCCAGTGTTTGATGTTCGGGAGCTGGTCTCGCTGCGCAGCAATCGCCTCGCCGTAGCAGGCCTGGAAGAACAGGACCTCACAGTCCATGGCGTGCAGCACCGCGCGGTTCTCATCTGCGGCATTGCGTGCTCCGACCGGAATCCAGGTCATGTTGGCCCGCCACAGTCCCAGCGTGCAGATCCAGGCCGTCACGTCATTGTTGGCCCAGACGGCGCCCTTGGTGCCGGACGGAAGACCGCTGGAGAGCAGCGCATGGGCGACCCGGCAAGAAAGCTCGCCGGCTTCCTGGTAGGAGACCGACCTGTCGTCCTGGATATAGGCCACACCGTTCGGGTTGATGCGCCAGCCGCGGTCGAAGAAATCAATGACGGCCATGTTCAACCCTTGAGTGCACGCGCGACCACCTCTTCCAGTCGGCTGATCAGCTCAGGATTTCCCGTGGCTTTCCATTTCGCATAAGGACGGCGCGCCGCAATCTGCCATTCCTGCATCTCCGCTGCCGACGGCGTATAGATCTCCACCCCCTGCTGCTTGAGCGCCTGCTCCGCCGCCTGGACCTGCCGCACGCGCGCCGTCGTTTCCTGAGCCGCCTGTCTGGCGGCATCGCGCACGATGGCCTGATCCGCAGCGGTCCAGGTCGACCAGACAGGGTTGGCCACGCAGAAGTGGATCAGTTCATTGAACGCATTCCATTTCGTGACGTACTTCTGCCCGAGGACAGGCACTTTGGCTGCAATCATCTGCTCAAGCGTCAGCGTCAGGCCGTCGATGGCGCCGGACGACAGTGCAGGCTGGGCGTCTGCCCAGCTCATAGTCGTTGGGTTGGCCCCGAAGGCATTCATGATGTCCTGCTGCATGGGCGTGGCCGTTGTCCGGATCTTCAGGCCTTCGGCATCGCCTGGGCGTGCCACGCGGCGCTTGGAATTGACCAGCTGAAAGTAGCCGTATTCGGCCGACGCGAGCGGCTCCATGCCGGACCGGCGCACGATACCGTAGAAGTCTTTCTGGAGTGCATCTGAGGCCAGCACCGCATCCACCGCCTTTTGGCTGGGCATGAGGAAAGGCAGGTGCAATGCGACGAAATCCTTGACGGTGCCGGCGTAATTGATCGTCGGGCCGACGATCACATCGATCACACCCTGGCGCAGGGCGACCAGCTCGCGATCCTGCGCACCCTGAACCAGGCTCGACCCGGGGAACAGCCGCATGTTGATACGGCCGCCCGTGTTTTCCCGCACCAGCGCAGCGAAGCGGTCTGCTGCAAAGTACCAGGTCGAACCCGGGCCCGGAACCAGCGAGAGCCGGTACTCGGACTTGTACTTGGTCTGGGCACCTGCAACGCCCGCCATGCCGGCCAGGGCCGACGAAATGATGAGGTCTCTTCTGTTGATCATGAATGTCTCCGTTGGTGTGTTGAACAAAGGTGAATCAGTAGCCGGCAACCCGGGGAAGCCACAGCGCCAGATCGGGAACCGCAATAACCAGGGCAATGGCGATGACGAAACTCAGGAAAAACCAACCGATCCAGGGAATGGTTTTTTCAATGGGAACCTGCGCAAAGCGGCAGGCCACCAGCAGGTTGACCGCCAGCGGCGGGGTGAACTGCCCGAGGGCCACCACCATCGTGAAGAGCACGGCAAACCAGACCGGATCCCAGCCAAAGAACTTGACCATGGGCGCCAGGATGGGAACGAAGATCATGAAGACGGACACGCCATCGAGAAACATGCCCACCAGCTTCAGTACCACCAGCACCAGCAAGAGTGCCGTCAGCCGGCCCAGGTCCAGATCGGACAGCGCATTCACGATGTGATGGGCAATGCCCAGGGTGTCAATGCAGTAGGCAAAGGCCGCGGCAAAACCCAGAACCACCATGATCACGGCCGACGTCCGGGCGCTTTCCGCGAAGATGTCCAGCAGATCCCTGAGACCTATCGTCCGATGCACGAACATGCCCACCATCAGGATCCAGGCCGCAGCCACGACAGCGGCTTCGGTGGGCGTGAACCACCCTGCCCGCATGCCGCCCAGGATGACCACCGGCGTGACGAGGCCCCATGCGGCCTCCCGCAGGCTTTTCCAGAATGGCGGTCTGGGTAGTTGTGCCTCCACCTGGCCAAATCGATGCCGGCGAGAGAGCAGCCATGCGGGCACCATCAGCGCTACACCAGCCAGCACGCCCGGAACCACTCCCGCCACGAACAGCTCCGGCAATGAAACTCCGGTCACCAGGATGCTGTAGATGACAAAGGCCAGCGAAGGCGGGATCAGGACATCCGTGGCTGTGGCCGATCCGATGACGGTAGCCGAAAACGCCGGCGGATAACCCGCCCGGCGCATGGCACCGATCATGACGCCCCCGATGGCCGCCGCCAGTGCGGCCCCCGAGCCGGATATGCCACCCAGCAGCATGGCCACCAGAATCACCACCAGAGGCAACTTGCCCGGCCCGCGGCCGAGCACGGCCGTGGCAAAGGTGATCATCCGTTCCGCCACGCCCGACCGGTCGAACGCCGAACCGACCAGAACGAACATCGGCAAAGCCAGCAGGGGGTACTTGGCAATGCCCGAGTCAAAACTCTGTTGCAGGGTGAACAAGCCCCACCATGGCATGTCCGCGCCCATGAGCATGATCACGACGGCGGCACTCAGGCCCATGGCTGCGGCAATGGGCACACCGGCCAGCAGAAGGGCAAAGAAGAGCACAAAGAGGGTGAGGCCACTCATTCGTCTGCTCCAGCAACCTCATCCGAACATTTGGCCCGAAGCTGGCGGACAACCGACATGCTCGCCCGCAGCGAGACAGCCAGCGCCATGGGCACCAGCGTGGCCGTGTACCACCACCGAGGCAGGCCAAGACCGACGGTGGTCTCTCCGAACTCCAGCTCGCTCCATGCGCTTCGCATCGACAGCACCGCCAACAACGCAAAAAGCACCGCCATCGCTACGGCCGACAGGATGGACAGCATCCGCCTGCGCCGCTGCCCACCCCCGGAGTAGAAGTACTCGATCCGCAAATGCGCGTCGTGCGTGACCGCGACTGCCGATCCGGCCAGTGTCATCACAACCATCAGGAAGACCGACAGCTCTTCGGTCCACGCAAACGACTGATGTGTGAAGTACCTGACCAGCACATTGCCCAGCGTGAGAAGCATCAGGATGGCGAGCAAGGCCGCCCCCAGAAGGTCCTCCGGCGACCGTCCTGTCCACCAGTTGTCCTGCGGGTTGCAGTCTTGCCGGGATGCTGAAGAATTGCTCATACGGTACCAAATATTAAATATTGGTACCATTCAATCAGAGCATCGGTACCGAGTCAACAAATTTGGTACCAAACAAGGGTATACCCTAGACAACAGGGGCTGATCACGATCAGGCCGGATACACCACCCCTTCCATGACAATCACCCCATGAAGAAGACTCTCAGTGACAGCGAATTCCTCCATCAGCTCACGACACTTCTTCTGCAGGAGGGCATTTCCAGTCTCACGGTAGCCACTATCGCGGCCCGCCTGCACTGTTCCCGCAGGCGCCTGTATGAATTCGCCACGACCAAGGAAGACCTGTTCTGCAAGGTGGTTCAGGATTTCTTTGACGAGACATTGCAACTGGCCGAACGCAAGGTAGCCGAAGCGAAAGACAGAGCCTCTGCCCTGCGCGCCTCTCTGGAAGTGGGTGCCAAGGCCAGCGCCCACTTCAGCCTGGCCTTTCTTCAGGATGTCGAAGCCTCGGCCCAGGCCAAGGCCATCTTCGACCGCTACCAGGAAATCCGGTCCCAACGGATTTGCCTGCTGATCGACCAAGGGGTGTCAGAGGGCGTCTTCGTGCCCTGCCACGGCCAGGTGGTTAGCCAGGCTTTGCTGAGCGCCGCTTTTCGATTACGCACCCCGGCCTTCCTGGCCACCACAGGCCTCTCGCTGGAGCAGGCGTTTGACGAGCTGTATCGCGTGTTCCTCGGCGGACTGCTGGCGTCCACAGACCCTTCGCGATAACCGCCGCCCCTAGAATGACCCCAGCGCCGGCCATCGGGGGCCGCGCAGTGCCACGGGGGAAGCACCTTTGATCGTCTGGCTGGAGTTGCTGGTCTGCCTGGTCGTCATCGGCTGGGCCGGTTACCGGCTGTCCCTGTACGGCGACATGATTGCCGAGAAGCTGGGGTGGTCGCGCAGCTGGATGGGCGTGGCCATGGTGGCCTCGGTCACCTCCCTGCCCGAACTGGTCACCGGCGTCAGTGCCGTCAGCCTGGCGCAGGCACCCGACATTGCCGCCGGTGACGTGTTCGGCTCCTGCGCCTTCAATCTGCTGCTGATCGTGATCATCGACTTCCTGCACCAGCAGGAGTCGGTCTACACCCGGGCTCGCGTCGGCCACACGCTGTCGGCCGGCTTCGGCGTAATCCTGATCGGCTTTGTCGCCATGAACCTGCTGATGCCGGCGCAGGGCGCCCTGCCGGCAATCGGGCATGTGGGCCTGTACACCCCGATCATCCTGCTGGTTTATGCCCTGGCCATGCGCACCCTGTACCGCTATGAGCAGATGCAGGACCTGCCCACCGCCGAGGTGGCGCCCCCGCGTTACCAGCAGACCACCCTGACTCAGGCGGTGCGGGGCTATGCGCTGGCTGCGGCGCTGGTGGTCGCCGCAGGCCTGTGGCTGCCGTTCGTGGGTCGAGCCATCGCACAGGCCATGGGCTGGGGCGAGAGCTTCGTCGGCACCTTGCTGGTGGCAGCCGTCACCTCGCTGCCGGAAGCCGTGGTGGCGCTGGCGGCCCTGCGGCTGGGCGCGCTGGACATGGCGCTGGGCAATCTGTTCGGCAGCAACCTGTTCAACATGGTGGTGCTGGCGGTGGACGACCTGTTCTACCGCCCCGGCCCCCTCCTCGCAGCGGTCTCTCCGGCACACGCAGTTTCGGCGCTGTCTGCCATGGTCATGAGCGGCATCGCCATCGTCGGTCTGTTCTACCGGCCCCGCCAGCGCGTGCTGCGTACCGTGGGGTGGACCAGCCTGCTGTTGCTGGCGGTCTACCTGTTCAATACCTTCAGCATCTACCTCTATGGCCAATGACTGGCACGCCCGGCCTGCACCCGACGTGGCTCGCGACCTCAAGGCCGATCCGGACCGGGGCCTGAGCGCGGCAGACGCCGCACACCGGCTGGCGCAGCACGGCCCCAATGCCCTGCCCGAAGCGCGTCGGCGCACCGGCCTGGCGATGCTGCTGGCACAGTTCAGCGACTTCATGATCCTGGTGCTGATCGCCGCGGCGGTGATTGCCGGCCTGGTGGGCGAGGCATCGGACAGTGTCGCGATTCTGGTCATCGTGTGTCTGAACGCGGTGATCGGCTTCGTACAGGAGTACCGGGCAGAGCAGGCCATGGCGGCATTGCAGCAGCTGTCGGCACCCACAGCGCGGGTGCTACGCGACGGCAGCTGGCAGGACATGCCTGCGCAGCAGCTCGTGCCTGGTGACATGGTGGCGCTGGATGCCGGCGCCCTGGTGCCGGCCGACGTCCGGCTGACCGAAGTGGCCAGCCTGCGCACAGACGAAGCGGCGCTGACCGGCGAGTCGCACCCCATGGACAAGCAGCTGGCACCGGTGCCTGACCCTCAGGCGCCGCTGGCCGACCGGCTGAGCATGGCCTACAAGGGCACGGTGGCGGTACACGGGCGTGCCGCCGGTGTGGTGGTGGCGACCGGGCGCGAAACCGAGCTGGGACGCATTGCCCAGCTGCTGACCGACCAGGGCGACAGCCAGACACCGCTGCAGAAACGCCTGGCCGCCTTTGGTCGCCACCTGGCATGGGCGGTGCTGGCCATCTGCGCCATTCTGTTCGTCACCGGCGTGCTACGTGGCGAACCGGTCACGCTGATGTTCATGACCGCCGTCAGCCTGGCGGTGGCGGCCATTCCAGAAGCGCTGCCAGCGGTGATCACCGTGTCCCTGGCGCTGGGAGCCCGCCGCATGGTCCGCCGCCACGCCCTGGTGCGCCGACTGCCGGCGGTGGAAACACTGGGCTCGGTCACCTACATTTGCTCCGACAAGACCGGCACGCTGACGCAGAACCGCATGCACGTTCGGGAACTGCAGCCCAATCCCGCCGCCGGACCCGACGCCGCAGCGGCCTGCCACAGGGTCATGGCGCTGAACAACGACAGCGTGTACAGCCGTGCCGGCCACCCCCAGGGCGAGCCGACCGAGGTGGCCTTGTTGCAGGCCGCGCAAGAAGCCGGTTGCGACAAACGGACCTTGTCCCGAACCTGTCCGCGCGTGGCCGAGCTGCCGTTCGACTCGGAACGCAAGCGGATGAGCACGGTGCACCCGACCGGCGTCGAAGGTGAAGGCCAGGCCGGCTACTGGGTGCTGGTCAAAGGTGCGCCCGAATCCATGCTGCCGCTCTGCACGGACGTTCCCGCGCACATGGCCGAGGAAGCCGAACGCATGGCAGCAGGTGGCCTGCGGGTGATGGCGCTGGCGCACCGCCACCTGCAGACCCTGCCCGACACTCTCACACCCGACGCATTGGAAAGCGGCCTGACACTGCTGGGCCTGGTGGGGCTGGTGGACCCGCCACGGCGCGAAGCCAGACACGCCGTGGCCGAATGCCGCCGCGCCGGCATCATTCCGGTCATGATCACCGGCGACCACCCGGCCACGGCCGCCGCCATTGCACGCGAACTGGGCATACTGGACGATGGCCTGGTGATGACCGGGCCGCAGTTGCAGCAGCTGACCGATGCCGATTTCAGCCAGGTGGTGGCCGATGTGCGGGTGTACGCCCGTGTCGATCCGGCGCAGAAAATCCGCATCGTGCAGGCACTCCAGGACCGCGGCGAGTTCGTGGCCATGACCGGAGACGGTGTGAACGACGCACCGGCACTCAAGCGCGCCGACATCGGCGTGGCCATGGGCAAGATCGGCACCGACGTGGCGCGCGAGGCTTCCAGCCTGGTACTGCTCAACGACAACTTCGCCACCATCGTCGACGCGGTACAGCAAGGCCGGCGAATCTTCGACAACATCCGCAAGTTCGTCAAATACACCATGACGAGCAACTCCGGCGAAATCTGGACGCTGTTCCTTGCGCCGTTCCTGGGCCTGCCGATCCCGCTGCTGCCCATACACATCCTGTGGGTCAATCTGGTGACCGACGGCCTGCCCGGCCTGGCGCTGGCACTGGAGAAGGCCGAGCCCGATGTCATGCAGCGCCCGCCGCGGCCACCGCGCGAGAGCATCTTCGCCCACGGCATGTGGCAGCACATCGTATGGATGGGGCTGCTGATGGGCGGCGTGTCGCTGCTCACGCTCGCCTGGGCACTGCACACCGGCAGCGAACACTGGCAAAGCATGGTGTTCACGGTACTCACACTGTCACAACTGGGGCATGCACTGGCCGTGCGGTCGGAACGGTGCAGCCTGTTCACGCTGGGACCGGGCTCCAACCCCGCACTGCTGGCGGCAGTCATCCTGAGCTTCGTGCTGCAGATGATGGTGTTGTACGTGCCAGCCCTCAACCCCATCTTCAAGACGACGCCCCTGCCATGGGGCGAACTGCTGCTGTGCCTGCTGCTGTCCAGCGTGGTGTTCTGGGCCGTGGAGGCAGAGAAGTGGCTGGTGCGGCGCGGGCGCCTGTACCGGGAGGGGTGAGCGGGGAGCGTGATGCTCAAGGTCGCAGGATACCGAGATCGCAGGTCAGCCAGAAAGACTGACAACGGGAACATCCGCCCGAGGGCACCACAGGTAGACAGACTGTGAGTGGCGGCGACACCAATCCGCCGACCAAGCCGTCCTCAAAGCATCTGCAGAATGAGAAGGCTAATCTGGGGAAAGAAAGCAATCGCAAGCCATACACCGAGGAGGGCGATCAGATAGGGTATAACACCTATCGCGATCTTCAGGAAGTTTTCGCCAGAGATCCCAGCCGCCATGTAGAGGTTGAGACCGTAAGGTGGCGTGATGAATCCTATGGTGCTGCCTACCACGAAAACCACCGCGAAATGAATCGGATCCACACCCGCAGCCACGGCCATGGGCGCCAGGATAGGGCAAAAATGATCACCACCGGGACTGACTCAAGCACACACTCCGCAATGAACACCACGGCCATGGACAGCATAAGCACTCCCGGAGGCCGAGGTGGTGACGTCCGCAACCAGCGCGTTGACCGACTCGGTAATTCCGATCACGGTTAGCGTTTCCTGCAAGGTCATGGAAACGGCCACGATGGGAGCAATCAGGCCGGCAATCGCTGCACTGGAGAACATCGTGGGAATGATCGCCCGGACCTTGAGCTCGCGAGTCAACAGCAATCCTGACAGCAGGCACAACACGACGGCAACACCCGCCGCCTCAGTAGGCGAGAAGATGCCTGCGTAGATACCTCCCAGTGCCGCGAGTATGACCAGAAACCCGGTGCGTGCGTCCCACGCGGTGCGCAACACGGATGGGGCGGAATGCTCGTGAACTTGCATCGTATCCCAGCCATTGCGCCGGGCCATCAGTGCGGCCACCACCATCATCGCCACCATCATGAGTACCCCGGGCAGCAGGCCTGCAATGAACAGATCGCCGGCTGACAGATTCATCAGCACCGCATAGAGGATGAACACCAGACTGGGCGGAATGATCACCCCAACGGTGCCCCCGGCAGCGGAGATGGCCGCCGCGTAGGCGCCGGAATAGCCCCGGCGCTTCATCTCGGGAATCATGATGCGTCCAATCGCAGCGGTGGTGGCCGCATTGGACCCGCTGATGGCCGCAAAGAGGCCACAAGCGCCAACCGTCGACACCGACGTGCGACCTGGCACGCGACGGAGCACAGCGTTTGAAAAATCGATCAGTCGGCGTGATATGCCGCCCGCACTCACCAAATCTCCGGTGAGAATGAACAGGGGCATGGCCAGCAAGGCAAAGTACTTCAAACCAAAGAAGGCACTCTGTCCGATGTTGGCAAGCGGGAAGGCCTCCGTGTAGTAGAGGACCGCAGAGGCCCACACACCCATGCACAAAATGACGGGAACCCCCAAGGTAAACAGAACGGCTGCTGCAGCAGTTACGATGAGCACGATCGAATGCAATTCCATGAATGTCTCCTTTGGCGCCAGGTGTTCAGCCACCCACGGAACCATCGTTGATATCGACCTTGAAAGGGTCGCCGTCGCGGTAGGCCTTCCACACCTTCGCCATGTCTTGCAGCGACCTGATCACGATCAGCGACCAGCCAACCGGCACAGCGGCCGTGGCGAAAGCCATCGGAATCACGTTAGTTCCCTCGATCATGCCGCCCAGTTCCAGCTGGGTCTGTACCAAGTGCAGCGAAGCCGTGAGCACGATCGATGCCATCAACAACCACAGCAGATCATCGAACCAGTAAAGGAGGGCTTGTACGAGCCGGGGCATTTTTGCGCGCACCCCATCAAACCGCAAATGCGTTCGGTGCTTGACGTGATAGGCACACCCCAGCCAGCTCAGCCAGATGAAGCAGTAAATGCTGACCGTGGAGCCCCACTGTGTCTGCTGCCCCGTGATGTACCGGCGGCCGACCTCGACGCTGATGATCAGCGCAAGGGCGGCATAGAACGCCACCATCAGGTAGCGCTCCGTGTTGTCATCCAGCCAGGACAAGACTCTTCGGGCCAACGGCATGTGCGTTCCTTCTGGTAGAGAGCTCGATGAAGTGATCGCCCGCCGATCTCTCGGCGGACTCTGAATGCTCAGACCGGTTTGCATGAAGGCCTCCGATACAGAATTCAGGCTTCGTTCTTCCACCAGCGCCGCGGCTTGACATCCAGCGGTGAGGTGTTCTCAGGGATCTCCCGGGCGATCTTGAAGATCTCACTGTAGACATCCACGTTTCCGGCCATTTTCCCGACCTTATCGCGCCATTCGGCATAGGGGTTGGGCTTGAACTCCGGAGACGCGCGCTCCATCCATTCCTTGCGCTCTTCGACGGTCGGCAGGATCACTTTGATCTCATCCTTAGCGAAGGTTGTCCCCGGTTTGGGTGGATCGGTAAATCCATTGACCTCGACCATTGACGTTTCCAGCTCACGCTGCGTCCATTGCTGCGTATGGAAAGCTGACTCCATGACCGCCTCGCGCAAGTCATCAGGCAGCTTTTCCAGGTAGCGGCGGCTGATGGCCGCGTGCTCGAAACCGGCAAAAAACTCAATCCCAATCACCTGTGACAGCGCGGACGTCATCCCGTACGCCGGTGCGGCTGAGGGGAAGTTCTCCATCCCGTCTACGACACCAGACTTCAATCCTTCAAAGGTCTCCGCCCAATCCAGAGGGATCGGGTTCGCGCCGAGGAGATCCAGCGCGATACGACCCATGGGTGAGCCTGTTACACGGATCTTCGCCTTACTGATCGCATCGGGACGACGAGCAGCCGGCTTGTCGCGCCAACTCTTTCCCAGAAAGATGGAACGGCCCTCAGCCAATGTCCATAGAAACTCGTAGTCAAATTTTTCCCGCAGCGGCTTGCGGAACACCTGATCACCCTTGGCGCTGTACAGGAAATGGTACATAGCCGCCCGGCTCGGGAACAAGAATGGAAAGTCGACCGCGGTCAAGAAAGGGTACGTCAACGCTGCGTTCTGTGACGACGACCCGAACGCAGGTAAAGTTCCGGACGAGAACTTCTGCGCGCAGGTGATTTCCGTGCACAGGCCATTTCGACCGATGAGCTGTACTTCGATGCGACCCTCGGTACGTCGCCGCAGATCTTCGGCGAACTCCCAATAGCCCGCAGGAAAGCCCTTCTCGATTTCAGGACTGGCGCCAGACACGCCCATGCGGATGAGGAATTCCCTCTTTTTCGTGGTCTTGGCTTGTGCGAGCAAGACACCGCGTGCCTTGTCTTCCAGACGCGCTGCAGTGGGCACTTCGCCCGCTTGAAGCAACTGCGCGTTGGCGCCCAGCGCGGCGGTCAGACCGAATTTTGAGGCGATCGCGAGAAAGGCGCGTCGATCAGCAGGTCGGTGCTTGAGATTTGTGGTGTCCAACGTTGTCTCCTTTCGTTCGGGTAAACCCGTATTGGCGTCGGTGCGATATGGTTTTGTGCCACTTGTTCTGTGACCGTATCGACGTTACCCCCCCCTCCGCTGTACCTGCCAATGCATTTTTTGCGGCAGTTCGATGCATGACGCAGTCCCTTGACAGGGTGTGAGCCATCCTCTACGAAACATGTGCCAACGCGTATGACGCACAGGCAGTGGCCGGCTGAAGCGACAACGTGGCGGCGATTGATATCACAGGCTAGGGCGAACGCTGATTCACAGACCACTTGCCGTGGACAATGATTCAGTCTCTTCTTGTTGTCGTTATCGAGTGACTGAGGCTGTATGGATCTTCGTCGATTGAGGCATGTTGTGGCTCTCGCAGAGCATGCCAGTTTTGCCCAGGCTGCAGAGGCGGTACACCTTAGCCAACCGGCATTCAGCCGAAGTATTCAGTCGCTGGAGGAGGAGCTTGGGGTTGAACTGTTCAGCCGCGGCCAACGCCGCATCACTCCGACGCCATACGGCAAACTCGTGGTTGAACGGGGTCATCGCATGCTTCAGGAATCGAAGCAACTGACCGCCGACATTCGCCGCATGAAGTCGCATGAGTTTGGCGAGATCGCCGTGGGAGTTGGGCCAATTCCTGCGGCCGTGCTGCTGGAGCCCGTTCTCACACGGCTCAGCAGAGAGCATCCGCGCATCAGAACGCGTATCGAGATGACCCATTGGCGCAACCTCCTGCACAAGCTCGAAACCGACGAACTCGACTTTTTCATTGCCGATGTACGCGAGTTGCTCTCGAGCGAGAAACTCGCCATCCAGCTCATGCCCGAGTTCGAAATGGCCTTTTACTGCCGAAGCCACCATCCGATTCTGTCATTGGGACCGATCGACCCGTCCATTGTGCTCAACCACGCCCTGGGATCTTTCAAGTTTCCAGACATCACGATGGCAGAGTTCACCCAACTGCTCGAGTTCGAAGGTGACCCTCGATCGCTGCTAGCCGTTCAGTGCGACAACATGCTCACTCTTGAACGGGTGGCACTGGCGAGTGACCTGATTATTGTTGGCCCCAGTCTGGCTTTCCAGGATGTCATTGCCCAGCAACGACTCTGCCGTGTGGAGCTCACCCGTCCTCTTCGGCTCAATACTCACTTCGGTGTGGTCCGCATGCGCGACCGAATGCTGTCACCCGGTGCCGAGCTCATCATTAGCATGGCCTTTGACGTGTTAGTTCACCAACCCAGCAAACATGCAATCGCAGTGAAATGACCCTCACCCGGCGTCACCATAGAAGGCCCACCAGCATCCAGGAACCCACTTCGATCAGCACCGCGGCGACGATGCGATAGAGCACGTGGTTCGGGATGTGATCGCCACACTAGAACCCTAGGGTGGCCGATGAATTCAACATCACGCTCAGTTGGAGCGTGAAGGCTCCATTGCACGTGTTGCAACAATCCTAGCCGCAATATGCATTTGTGAAGCCACCGGTCTCCGCTTAGTCTTGTGCTGCGCATAGAAGAATGATGCGCCGTATTTGTAAGTTCAGGGCACCGGAGACATCCATGAGCTTGGCATGCATACCCCGCGTACTGCTTAGCGTGCTCCTCCCTGCCGGCGCCTCGCTTGCGCAGATGCCACCAACGAAAGACCAGATCAAGATCAACATTGGCGGCCCAAGCGCGCGCTACTTCACGACGTACGCCGTCGACCATCAGGGGCTATTTCTGAAGCACGATCTCAACCCAAAAGCACACTGGATTACAAGCGGTGCGTCACTGCTCGCCGCACTTAAGAACGGCTGTATTGACCAAGTCGTCACTACTGCGCAGCAGCGAGTTCGTCGACCTTCAGGCCAACATGCTTAAGTCGCTACGTCAGGAGGCCCATCAGGAGAATGCGGTGTGCCTCGAGCCGGCGCCGATCAACTCGGGCTGCGTGGCGCTGCTCGACGACATGTCGCAAGGCGCTGCGTCGAGGCTGTACACCGGACACGCTGGCACGCTATCGATCATGGACGAGACCGCGGCGCCCGCAGTAATGGACGAGCTGCAGAAGTTACTGGCGCGCGGACTTCACGCAGTGGGCTTGTTGTCGTACGAGCTCGGAGCTCGCATGTGTGACGTGGACGCTGTTTCCAATGGCGATCCACTTGGCCGATTCATTCTTTTCCGCGAGTGCAGCAGCTTGCAGGAAGCGGAGGTTGTTGAGTGGCTGCGCTCACGCCACGGCTCCGGCCCGGCCGGCATAGTGAACCTGTGCTCTGGTGTGACACAGGCGCAATTCGAGGCGGACGTACGCCGGATCCGGGAATACATCGCAGCCGGCGACACCTACCAGGTAAACCACACTTGGCGGCTTGAATTCGACACGTACGGCGAACCGGCTCACCTATATGCGAGACTTCGCCGTCGTCAGCGCGTGCCGTACGGGGCATTCATTGAGCTCCCCGGCGGTGGCACGGTACTGTCTCTGTCGCCAGAATTGTTCGTGCGCCACAAAGCAGGCGAACTCGTTGCAAAACCCATGAAAGGTACTGCATCCGCGTGCGCCGACACAGCCGAGAACGCGGACCGTGCGCGAGCACTTGCGGCGGATCCGAAAAATCGCGCCGAGAACGTGATGATCGTAGATTTGATGCGCAGCGACGTCGGCCGCATTGCGGTGCTCCGGACCGTGAAAGTACCTGCGCTCTTCGAGGTGGAACGTTTCGGCGAAGTTCTCCAGATGACCTCCACCGTGAAGGCACAGTTGGATGCGGGGTGCCGCCTCTCCGATGTCTTCGGTGCACTGTACCCCTGTGGCTCGATCACAGGTGCGCCAAAGCGTCGAACGATGCAGATTATCAACGAATTGGAAAGAACGCTGCGCGGCATCTACACGGGGGGCATCGGATGGTTCGACCCGCCCGCGGCCGGACGCTCCCTGGGCGATTTCTGCCTGTCCGTTCCCATTCGCACCCTGACTCTGGACCCACCCTGTGGCGGCGTCCGCCATGGACGCATGGGCGTCGGAAGTGGGATCGTGGCTGACAGTGAGCCGGCGAGCGAGTGGGAGGAGGGTCGACTCAAGGCGAAGTTTCTCACCAGCATGTCGCACGAGTTTGAGCTCATCGAAACGTTCCGCGCAACACGCGAGTACGGTTGTATTCACCTGCAGCTGCACTTGACCCGCCTTGCGGCGTCCGCGGCCTACTTTGGCATCCCGCTGGATTCCGCCGCGCTCGCGGCAGAACTTCGTCATGCGGCGGCAATTCTCTCCGCGGACAGTTCCTGGCGCTTACGCGTTGCCCTGCAACCGTCCGGCATCTGGACTATTCACGCATCCGTCCTGCCGCCGCTTGTCGGCGAGATACACGTGAGCTTTTCCGATGACACGCTCGATGAGTCCGATGTGTTTCTCGCGCACAAGACGACCATTCGCGACCAACTCGATCGAGGCTGGAAAGACGCTGAATCGCGAGGTGCATTCGACTGCCTGTTCTTCAACCGAAGAGGTGACCTCGCCCAAGGTGGACGCACAAACGTGTTTGTGAAACTCCGTGGCCGCTGGTACACGCCGCCAATCAAGTGCGGTGCGCTACCCGGTGTCATGCGGGCAGTGTTGCTCGCCAATGTGCGCTGGGGTGCCACGGAGCGCGTGATCTCGCGCGCGGAACTGCGCGAGTGCGAGGGCATCGTTCTATGCAGCTCGTTACGCGGCGCGCTACGCGCCACGCCGCTCGAAACCAAAACTATCGCTTCGGCGTGAACGACGCGCGCTGTGTGCTTGCACTGCATCACTGGATGCATCACATGCATGGTTCTCAGACACAGCTTGCATTAGATGTTTGCCGCCATAGTTGCTAGTCTGAAGCTCTCTT
This sequence comes from Burkholderiaceae bacterium, assembly GCA_041396505.1. Taxonomy (GTDB): domain Bacteria; phylum Pseudomonadota; class Gammaproteobacteria; order Burkholderiales; family Burkholderiaceae_C; genus Hydrogenophaga. Next base: position 274,971 of record JAWKYL010000007.1, on the reverse strand, counting down.
CTGCAAGCCTCATCAAAGAGGCATCCACCCACTGGAGAACCCATGAATCCAACCCGCGAGACCCGCCGAAAAGTCACCTGCAAAACGCTTCTGGAGAAGAAACGTCGGGGAGAAATCATCGTCGCGCTCGGCGTCTATGACGCTCCAATGGCGGCTATTGCCGACGAAATTGGCTTCGACCTGCTGATCAATGGCAACGCCGGGCCCATGTCCTTGCTGGGGCATCCGACCCCCATGACAGTTCGCTTCGAGGAACAACTGGTGTTAATGCAGGCCGTCACACGCACGGCCAGGTACGGCTTGACCGTAGGCCATATGCCCTTCATGACCTACCACCGGTCGATCGAAGACGCGATCCGCAACGCATCAAAGCTGATCGCAGAAGGCGGTGCTGACGCTGTAAAGTGCGAGGGCAACAAACACACCGCCAAGGTGGTGACCGAGATCGTGCGGGCCGGCATCCCCGTAATGGGCCACATGGGAATGCAGGCTTCGCGCAAGCTTGAGCAAAGCGGCTATGGCTTCAAGGGGCGTACGGCCGAGGAGGCCGCCAGAATCGTGGAAGACACTCGCGCGTTTGTCGAAGCCGGGGTGTTCGGGATCATCCTCGAGTATGTGCCCAACGAGATCACGCAATACCTCGCCAAGACGATGCCGGTTCCCATCATCAGCGTAGGAGGTGGTCCTTCGCCGGATGGTATCTACATCGCCAGCAGTGACGTGGTGGGTTACAGCGCCTTCCCCAAGCCCAAACATGAAGCCAGCTTTGTGGATGCGCGAACCATCATCCAGCAAGGGCTCACCCAATACAAGGAAGAGGTCCTCAACAGGCAGTATCCCTATACCGAATTCACACAACACATGGCACCGCAGGAGCACGAAAAGTTTTTGTCCATCGTTGAAGCGGCCACGTAAAAGCAGAAACGTAACTCTGGCCGCCGGGCCCTCGCTTTGCCGTTTATGCGGTTTCTTCTGCCCAGGCAGCAACGGCGGCGCGCGCCTCGGTAATCACGTGCAATGAACCGGTTACCAGGACCGTGCCCGGGTCGCAGCCTTTGAGGCAAGCTCGAACACCTGATGCGATGCTATCGAACACCTCGCAAGGCAATCCACGATGAACAGCCAGATCGGCCAATGCGCGTGGAGCCCAGCAAGCCCTGTTATGCAAAGGTACCACCACCAGACGGTCCACACCTGAGGCCAAGCATTCGACCATCCCAGCAGCGTCTTTATCGCTTGACAGCGCGAGCAACGCAACCTTCGGACGCTCTTGCAGCTCCGCCAGCACGGCATCCAAGGAAAACGGCACGTGCGCTCCGTCGAACACCACGCTAACTGCCCTAGAGCGGCCTTTTCCCGCAGGAAGGATCATCCTTTCCAGGCGGCCTGGCAACTGCACCGAACGGACCAGGCTATCACTCAAAAGCTCGGCGGAGAATAGCTGCTGCGTGTTGCGGATCGTTTCACCGCGCGCGCCCATCTCGTCAAGTACCGATCGCACCAAGGCCAGATTGCGTTCACTAACGCCGGGCAGATCACAGGGCACCGGAATGAGATGTGCGTCGGCTTGGTAGGCTGCCGCCTGCACCACCTCGAAAGCCGGCGAATCCGGGGACACGCCTGTAACAACCGAAGCTCCGGGCTTAATAATGCCCGCCTTCTCAAAGGCAATGTGTGTAATCGTCGGACCCAGCACGTCGGTGTGCTCAAGACCGATGTTGGTGATCACGGCGATCGCGCCGTCGACCACGTTGGTCGAATCCAGGCGCCCTCCCAGGCCAACCTCGACAATCACCCAGTCCAGGCTCTGCCGCGAAAAGCACAGGAAGGCAGCCGCTGTCATAACATCGAACCAGGTCGCGTCGGCAGCAGCCGTCCCCGACAGGCTGGCCTCATCGCGCGCAGCAAGAACCGTCTCGATCGCCTTTTCCAGCGCATCCATCGCGATCGGATTGCGCCGAACGATCACCCTCTCGTTGATGCATTCAAGGTGCGGCGAGGCGTATCGTCCCACACGCCAGCCCGCTGAATGGATGGCCGCCTCCAACAGGGCACATACAGAGCCCTTACCTTTGCTACCAGTAACATGTATGGCCCGAAACCGGCGGTGAGGATTGTCCAGCCTGAGCATCAGGTCGACCATCGGGGCGAGTTCGGGCTTCATGCGCGTGCGCGCGCCAACTTCCCAGTTAGACAAACTTTCCATGCGCGTGACGGCGGTGCATTTGGTAGGTGCTGTATTCATACCGCGGGCGATGGGAGGGAAACGTAGAGCAAACCTTAGACGGCCACAGGCGCCACGATGCTAGGGTGCGGGTCATACCCCTCGAGATGAAAGTCATCGAAGCCAAACGAAAACAAATCCTGGACCTCCGGGTTCAAACGCATGACCGGCATCGGGCGAGGAGTCCTGGAGAGCTGCAGTCTCACTTGCTCGACATGGTTGAGGTAGACGTGAGCGTCGCCCAAGGTGTGCACAAAGTCGCCAGGTTTCAGGTCAACGGCTTGAGCCATCATCAGTGTCAAAAGCGAATAACAGGCGATATTGAAAGGCACCCCAAGGAACATGTCACCACTTCGCTGGTACAGCTGGCAAGAGAGGCGGCCATCGGACACATAGAACTGGAACAGTGCGTGGCACGGCGGTAGCGCCATGAAAGCTATGTCGGCCGGATTCCACGCCACCACCACATGACGACGCGAGTTCGGGGCGCTTCGCAAGGATTCGATGACTCCTGCCAGTTGGTCGATCTCACGACCATCCGGGGCCTTCCAGCGACGCCACTGTCGGCCATAGACCGGCCCCAGATCTCCATCCGGACGCGCCCACTCATCCCAAATCGACACACCTCGTTGCTGCAGCCAGCGGACATTGGTCTCGCCACGCAGAAACCAGAGCAGTTCGTAGATGATCGACTTCAAGTGAAGCCGTTTGGTGGTCATCAGTGGAAACTGGTTCTGTAACGGAAAGCGCATCTGAACGCCGAATGTCGACAAGGTGCCCACGCCGGTTCGATCGATCTTTCGGTCGCCCGTAGTAACGATGCGCTCCAGCAGGCTCAAGTACTGCGCTTCCGCCTCGGTGCCACCTTCAGATCGCAGGAAATCACCCGACAGGCTTTGTCCCACTGGCACCGGCGCACCTAGGGAATCTGCCGGAATATCGGCATCAGCGTTTGCTTTGTTCACGACGATCCTAGATAGTGGGTGGGGCGGGCTGGATCCAGACGATCTTGGGCGTCGACCCGGCAAAGTGATTTGCCCAGGACGAACTGCCACGTGTGCCTTCAACAGGGGGAACGTACACCGACTCAAGCTCGTCGAGTCGCCCCAGTTGCTTGGCCAGCCGGTACTTGCGGTTGTGTATACACTCGCGATCCTTGAACTCGCAAGTATTTTCATCTGTACCGGCGCACGGTCCGTTGGCTAAACCCTTGGGACAGGTCTCGGGGCAGTTGTAGAACAGATACTCTGTCCGGCAAAAACCGCAGGTCTCGCACCCTAAGACAGTGTGCTTGGTTAACTTCTCCAGCGAGAGCAACGCGTCGCGCCCTCCGGGCAGTCGATTGCCAAGCTTGACCACACCGGAGAACAGGGACGTGAACGGACCCTCCTGGTCAAACACGAGATCATGCGTGCGCTTCAGGCGCTGATAACGCGCCTTCTCCTGTTCGGATGGCGCAACGCCGGATATCTCGGGCAAGCGATCGAGACTTCCGTGTGCCGGGCGGGACTCGAACAAATAGGCCCCGCCGGGCGGTGCAAAGTCCACCACGCGACCGCCTGGCAGACGGTTGACGTCGTCCCACGCCGATTGCCACTCGTCCAGCGACGTCAGGCGAGCACCGACATCGTGCGCCATCTCGATGGCGGTACACAAGTCTTCGTATACCTCAATGCCACTGAGCTGCACACCCGCATACCCCATGAGGCGCGAACCGACAATCTGCAGTGCCAGCCGTTGCCACGCCAGTTCTCGCGCGCGCGTCTTGCCCTGCTCATGCTCCTGCGAGATCTTCACAAACAGATCGTCGGACATGAACACCCCCGGCAGTCTCCGGGAGTGAATGCCTCGCGCCCAGCCCATGGAAGGCAGTAACAGGTTGGCCACTATAGGGGTGTGAAAGCCGCGCGCATCTCGGTACCAGATCAACTCCTGCAGCTTGCGCATGTCCCAGCCGCAATTTGTGATCAGGTAGCTGGCGCCTGATGCAATTTTCTTGACCATCTTCAAATACTGATTGGCCAGCTCTTCTTCACGATACTTAAAGGGCGACACAGCGGCCGCAATCACCGCATCGGGTGCCCGTTCCCGCGTTTCACAGATCGCCACCACCGACTCGTGGTACCGAACGCGCTCGGCCCGTTCTTCGGTGATGCCATCTCCGGTCAGCAACAGCAGGTTGTCCAGACCCAACGCCAGGGCGCTGTCGATGACATCGCGCGCCTCGTGAGGTAGGCGATCCTTGCCGGCAAGATGCAGCAAAGGTGTCTTTCCGCTTGCCTCTGCCGCCACCCGGCCGCACTCCACAGTCGAGACGCTGTCGAGCGACTTGACGCGATCGCCGATATTCACTGCGGCAATGCGCGGATCCCGGCCGACCAGTTCGGCATTGCGCGCCAGCTCGTCGAGTGCCCGATGACGATTGGCTGACAAATCGGGTACGTACTCCAGCGTATAAAGAAAACTGCCGGAGGCGAGAGCTCTTTTAATGGCGTTACCCCCAATGCCTGCGATGCTCTTTCCATCGGCCTGGGCAGGAACACTTCGCAATGGGTCTGCTAAGGACATTTGGTCTTCGAATCTCAAGGGCCACCCCCTTTGGATTGGAATCAGGAACGATCAACCAGGGCCAGGAACTTTTCATGTTCCTGCGGCACCATGTGTTGCGTGTACTCTGCGTAGGGGTATTTCTTCGAGAGCACCTCATCCTTGTACTGGATGAGGCCCTGCTGGATGATCGGGCGCACATCGACGAAGCTGCCTTCGTGCTTGGGCTTGGGGAAAGCGCTGTAACCCACTGCATCGCCACTGATGAGATAGATGCCGTCAGGCGAGGGGCCACCGCCCACACTGATGACGGGAATAGGCAGCGTCTTGGCAAGGTACTGCGTGATCTCGACGGGCACGTACTCGATGATCACGGCGAAAGCACCAGCTTCGGCGAATGCACGCGTATCTTCCACGATTTTTGCGGCCTCTTCGGCCGTACGTCCCTTGAAGCCATAGCCGCTTTGCTCAAGCTTGCGTGAGGCCTGCATGCCCATGTGCCCCATCACCGGGACACCTGCACGAACAATCTCAGCAACAACCTTGGCGGTGTGCTTGTTACCTTCGCACTTCACAGCGTCAGCACCGCCTTCTGCGATCAGCTTCGATGCGTTGCGAATCGCGTCTTCAGTTGAGAAGTGGTACGTCATGAAAGGCATGTGGCCCACCACCATGCCATAGCGCGCCACCCTGCTGACCGCCTGCGTCAACACCAGCTGCTCTTCAAAGCGGACATCGATCGGCGTCTTGTGTCCCAACAGGGACATCGGACCTGCGTTGCCGTTGATCAACATGTCGAAGCCAATTTCGTCGGCGATAGCCGCCATTGGCGAGTCATACACGCCCAGTGCAACGATCGGTTCGTTGCGTGCCTTCTTTTCCTGAAGGCCCCTGATCGTCACCTTCTTGCGCTTGCTTGCCTGCTCGTTACTCATGGATTCTCCATATAGGGTTGTTGAAAGACGCCATGAAGACTAGCAGTGCATGGCACACACATCCAATGCGTTGTGAAGCAAATGTCGATGCGCCGCCTGCAATCCCCGATGCGATGCATCTGGCGCAACGTTGGACCTCCTCAAATGCATTGGGAAATTGGATGACGCACTGATACGCTAACTCCACATCGTCAATGGAAAAACCAGCGAGACCAAAACAACATATGACTGCAACGTCTACGACGCCCAGGCGAAAGGTCACCCCCACCGCGCTGATGGGGCGAAAAAGCCAAGGGCCACAGATCACTCTGACCACCGCCTATGACTTCCCATTTGCTAGCTTCGCCGAGCAGGCAGGCATCGACATCGTGTTCGTCAGCGACGCCTTTGCCAGCGTCGGTCTGGGACGTGACAACACGCTGTCTGTCACCGTTGACGAGGTTGTCTACCACCTCAAGGCAACACGGCGCGCCGTAAGCAACAGCCTACTGCTTGCCTCAATGCCATTCCTGTCGTACACCACACCTGCAGACGCCGTCCGCAATGCCGGCCGGATGATCCAGGAAGGCGGGGCCGACGCTGTCGAGATCGAAGGCAACTCGGATGTGGTCCCGGTAGTGCGAGCACTCACGCAAGCCGGCATTGCCGTAGTAGCTCACGTCGGACTCACGCGTCTGATTGCCTCTCGCACCGGCAGCTATCGATCGCAGGCGCAAGAACCTGATTCCGCCATTGCCATCATCAACGACGCTATTGCGCTGACCAATGCAGGCGCGTTTGCGATTGTTCTGGAATGCATCCCCGATCGCATTGCTGCGGCCATTACCGAACTCGTATCGGTTCCAACCATCGGCATTGGTGCGGGCCCCAATTGCGACGGACAAGGCCTGGTTACGCAGGACATGCTGGGCCTGTTTGAGAAATTCACCCCCAAATTCGTGCAGAAGTTCGCGGCGCTTGGCGAAGAGGCCCGCAACGGTCTTCGTCAGTTCAAGCACAGCGTCGAATCCTGCACGTTCCCCAGCACTGCGCACACGCTCGGCATCGAGGATCACGTCCTCGACGCCATCGTGGCGCAGATCAACGGTGCCGGCAACGGCACCACCCAGTAGCTTTACGGGCAATCCATAGTGATTTCCGGAAGCACCTTACCTCAATCCTAAATTGAAGGATGAAAAAAATGGCCATTGAAAGCATTGCCCTCGGTCTCGTCGAGACGCGCGGTTTCGTAGGTTCCATTGAAGCGGCCGACGCCATGGTTAAGGCGGCCAATGTGCAACTCTTGGGCAAGGAATTGATCGGTGGCGGCTACTGCACGATCATGGTTCGCGGTGACGTGGGCGCCGTCAAGGCAGCCACCGATGCAGGTGCCGCCGCTGCCAAGCGCGTGGGCGAACTTGTTTCGGTGCACGTCATCCCCCGCCCCCATGGGGATCTCCAGGCAATTTTGCCCAACCGCGTCGCCGAAGCCCGCGCATCGAAATAAGGGGGCGGCATGTCTAACTCCAACGGCCTGCAGTTGCGGGCCTTCTTCTTCATCGACCGCATGCAGCCACAGTTCGCAGCCTATATCGGCACTGTGACCGCAGGCGACATTCCGGTTGCCGGAATGTCTCAGCTCTACGTCGAGTTGGCTCCTGGCAACGAGGTGTTCCGCGTGGTTGACATGGCGGTCAAGGCGACCGAAGTTAAACCAGGCGTACAGATCGTCGAGCGGGAGTTCGGCATGCTGGAAGTTCATTCGGAATCGCAGGAAGCTGTCCGCGAGGCCGGCCGCGCGATTCTCGATCGGCTGGGGATGAAGGAGGAGGAGCGCATTCGCCCTCGGGTTGCGTCAGTTCAGGTGATCACCAACGTATCGGCCTACCAGGCACAGCTCATCAATCGTTCACGCCGGGGCAGCATGCTCGTGCCCGGTGAAGCGCTTTTCGTTCTGGAGGTCACGCCCGCCGCCTACATCGACGTAGCCGCCAACGAAGCCGAGAAGGCCGCCAATGTTCGCCTTGTCGACGTGCGCGACGTGGGCAGGTTCGGCCGCCTGTTCATGGCAGGCACCGAAGCCGAAGCACGCACCGCCCAACTCGCCTCGGTAGCCGCGATCGAGAAGATCAGCGGCGTCGACAAGTAACCCTCAGGAGCACCAGATGCTAATCTGCAAGACCATCGGGTCCGTTGTATCGACGATGAAGCATGAGCGGCTGCACAGTCGAAAGCTCCTGCTGGTGAGCACGGTGTCGCCGAACGGGAAGCCAATGGGTGATGCCTTTGTCGCGGTGGACGCCATTGGCGCCGGGGAAGACGAACTTGTGTTGGTATCCCTGGGCAGTGCAGCACGAGAAACCGAATCCACACAAGGCGCACCGGTGGATGCCACCATCATTGGCATTGTGGATTCGACTGCGGCTACAGGCAAATTTCTCTACAACAAGGCGAAGGAGAGCCAAGGATGAATGCACCGCTCGACAAGGATCTGCAGTCCATACAGCAGGCTCGCACCCTGGCCGAGCGCTGCCGCGCGGCCCAGCGTGAGTTTGCCAGCGCATCCCGTGAACAGGTGCACCGCGTCTGCGAAGCCGTGTCGCAAGCCTGTTATGACGAAGCCAAGCGTCTTGCCGACATGGCCCACGCCGAAACCGGGTATGGCAACCCCGAACACAAACTGATGAAAAACCAGTTTGCTTCGAGGCGGGTTTGGGAATACATCCGTGAGATCGAGACCGTGGGTGTCATCGAACGAGATGAAGTTCGAAAAATGATGACTATGGCCGAACCAGTAGGCGTGGTGGCGGCACTCACACCGTCTACCAACCCCACATCAACAGCCATTTTCAAGTCACTGATTGCCCTGAAGGGACGCAACGGCATCGTGGTGTCGCCTCATCCGTCTGCCGCCCGGAGCACTGTAGAGACGGTGGCAATCATTGCGCGCGCCGCCGAGGCCGCGGGCGCACCCAAAGGTTTGGTCAGTTGCCTCGATTTGGCCACCTACGCCGGCACCCAGGAGTTGCTCAAGCATTACGCGGTGAACGTGATCCTTGCCACTGGCGGCGGCCCAATGGTCAGGGCCGCGCACAGTACTGGGAAGCCCGCCTATGGCGTGGGCCCTGGCAATGTGCCTGCCTGGGTTGATCGATCGGCCGATTTGCCCAAGGTAGCCCGAGATCTGGTCAACAGTGGCTCCTTCGACTGCAGCCTGCTGTGCTCCACCGAGCAAGCCATATTCGCCGACCGGCAAATCGCCAACGAACTGCGACGCCTGATGGAGTCCGAAGGCGCCTACTGGGTACCGCAGGAGCACCACGCCGAGCTGGGACGCCTGCTATTCCATCCAGATGGGGCGATCAATGCCAGTTCTGTAGGGCAATCGGCACAGGCCCTTGCAAGCACTGCGGGGTTCCCCATACCTGCCGGTACACGGGTGCTGGTGGTGCCGCTCGCCGGCGTGGGCCGCGATCACGTGTTTTCTCGAGAGAAGCTCACTTCAGTGATGGGATTCATGGCGGTCGAAGGCGCGGAAGAAGGGTTGCGCTGCTGCATCGAGATGCTGCGTTTTGGCGGCGATGGACACTCTGCCGTTCTGCACAGTGCTGACGCCAAGCAGGTGGAATACATGGCCGCGCGACTGCCAGCGTATCGCATCGTCGTGAACTCAATGTCCACCCTGGGCGCCGTGGGATTCACCTGCGGCTTTGCACCTTCGTTCACCCTGGGGACCGGTGGTATCGGCGGTGCCGTCAGCAGCGACAACATCACGGTCTCGCACCTAATCAATCGCAAACGTGTGGCCTGGGAACTCAATTCATGGGGCACCTCCCAAAGCGGAACCACGGAAAACGCCGTCGCGCCGTCGACAACCAACATCGACGACATCGTGGCTCGCGTGCTCGCACGTTTGAGCGCTCAGCCCAAAACGGGTGCCACCCAGTCCACCTGAACCATGTCATATCACCGCCCCCCCAGCGAACGTCCCCGTCTTGTCAAGCGTTTCCTGACCGCTCGCGAGGTCGAGGATCTGGCCCGCACCGGAGGCACGTCAATCATCCAGGAGTCTGACCTGGTGATCACCGATGCCGCGCGCGAGGTTGCGCACGATTTGGGTGTTCGCATCGTGCAGCCCAGCCCCCCTTCACCAGCAAACGCCATTGCACGCCCTGCAGCAGCAGCGCAAACACCTGCAGCCGATTCGGGCGTGACGGCAGCACCTGGTACCAAGCCCGCGCCAGTCACACCAGATCCTGCAAAGAACACTGGACCGTCAGCCCTAGTGGCGGCGATCCGCCGTCAAGGATCGCTGCCCGCGGCACAGACAGCTTCGCCCACTTCGCGAGGCAGTGATTCGCGCGTTTCGTTGCTAGTACGAGCGGTCCGCTCAAATCCCGCAGCCCACCCTTCGATTGCTTGAGGAGTCTATCGCCATGTCTGACGTCCGGCAGCACCCTAAAAGGCACTTCATCACCAGCGAAGACGTACGTCAAGCTGCGGCCAATGGCTTGCATGCCATTACGCTGGACGGACTGTGCACCGTCACAGATGAAGCACGAGAGCTGGCCTATTCCCTGGGCATGCGGGTTGAGAACGCGAAACCTGCATGCCCCGCGGCCACTGCCTCCTCTGCAACACCGACGAAACCAGCACCCGCATCGGCTGACAAACCCTGCATCGCGAATGCCATTGCAGCTGTCGTTGCCGAGCTGCCCGACCTTAGCCGCGATGCCGGCTTGATCGCAGAAGTTACCCGACGCGTCATGGCAGCCCTGGCACGCACATCGGCAGCCATCCTTTAACAGGGACTCATCATGCCTAGATATGACGATGAACAGGACAACGAAGGACTCGATCGCATCGTGATCGAACGATTGAGATTGCCCGCTCGCCTGGGTATCCTTGATCACGAACGACTTCGAGAGCAGACCGTTTGCGTGAATCTGGAGTTTGGTCTGCCCAGCACAAGCTGCTTCGAGTCCGATGACATCGAAGACACCATCAACTACGCGGTGGTCGCTGATCGATTGCGCGCCCTGGCAACCTGCAGGCACTACAACCTAGTGGAGTACCTGGCCGAACAGATGGCAAATCTCGTGCTGGAAGAATTTGGCGCATCTTGGGTGAAGCTGCAATGCAGAAAGATTCGCGTGGTTCCGGAATGCCGCTACGTCGGCGTTTCTATCACGCGCTACCGTCAAGCATCACTGTCCTACCCTGCCAGGGCCTTGGCTCAAACGGAGGCCTCATTGCACCCTGGATCCTGTTGAGATGGGCATCTTCTTGAGTTTCACCCCGCCGGATGCCTTCGAACCTTCGAACCTTCGATAGCGTCTATCTGCGATGCTAGGGAAAACGTCGAACACAATTGGCTCAACTGCAACGCACTCAACGACTACATCTATCCACGAGACTTGATCGGGACTTGATTTCACACACCTTGTCTCGAATGATGCGTGAGTCACAACCGAACGAGGTACCGACGTCATGAAACGACCACATTGGCAAACCCAAGGACGCGAACCGGACTACCGTTTCTCGCTCGCGAATGAGCGCACATTTCTGGCGTGGATACGAACAGCCTTGGCGCTGCTGGCAGGCGGCGTGTTGCTGGATCAACTCACGATTCGGAACGGCCCCAACCCGATGGTTCTGGGTTTGGCCCTGATGCTGGCCGCCGTCGCCGCATGTCTGTGCGCATTCGCCTATGTTCGCTGGCAGGTCAATGAGCGCGCAATGCGTATGGAACAACCGCTGCCACCATCGGCCATGATGCCAGCCTTGTCGCTAGCGTTGGTGCTTTGCGCATCTGGCCTTGCTGTATTTATGTTGCACAGCGGTTAACCATGCGTGACGCGGGACTTCAACCTGAACGCACCGCGCTGGCGTGGTCACGCACATTTTTCGCGATGGCGGTCAACTGCCTGCTGATTGTGCGTCAGTCTTTTGTGCAACCACGTCCCATATTGATAGGGTTGTCTATACTCGTGGTGGGTGTCACCTTTCTGGTTTACTTTGCTACCTGCAAACGGAGAAAGCAGCTTTCAGCCGACGTACCACGCCCAGTATCGATCGACGTATGTCTGCCGCTGGTCGGTGGAATTGCTTTGGCCGCCACGCTGGCATGCCTGTCCATCGCCGCTAGTTGAGATGCCTCTGTTTGACGCGGAATTCAGTAGGCGACCTACTCGGGTTATTCGGACCATTGATTTCTAGAAAGTTCGATCCCAATCTGCGCGGGGCCCATGAGAAAGAATCGCTGTGGCGTTGCGGCCCAGGCGCAACTGTGCGTCGATGAAGGCGCGGTGAGGTTCGCACCGGGAGGTGGTCAATGGCGGCGACACCGGTAGGCCGACTCGACACCAGGCCAAACCCGCGCCTCGCCCTGCAGCGGCGCGCGGTCTGCGATGACGCCACCGCGTCTCTTGACCACTACCGTGGTGCGCCATATACAGATGCTATATACTTGTTTGCTCAAGCAAGCCATTCACTGCGACATGGGGGTTTCAATGGCCATTGGCACTGTCTTTATCAACAACCGCACCCAAGCCATTCGCTTGCCTGTCGAAGTCCGCCTGCCAGAAGGCATTCGAAAGGTGGACATACGCGTCAGAGGCAACGAGCGGATCATTGCACCCGTCGATCAGACGTGGGACAGTTTTTTCTTGAACGGCCCCGTCGTCAGTGACGACTTTCTGAGCGAGCGCGCCAGCCAGCAACAAACCGATCGAGAAAGCCTCTGAGCCTCATGTTGCGCTACCTGCTGGATACAAATATCGTCATCTACGTCCTCAAGCGGCGACCGATCGAGGTGCTCTCGGTCTTCAACACCAACGCCAATCGAATGGCCATTTCGGCCATCACCCTGGCAGAGCTCATGCACGGCGCCGAAAAGAGCGCACGCATCGCCGACAACCTGGCGGCAGTCGAAGACTTTTGCAGCCGCCTGGAAGTGTTGCCCTACGGTCCCAAGGCGGCCCAGCACCACGGCGCCATTCGGGCAGCGCTGGAAAAATGGGGTCGTCCGATCGGCGTCAACGACCTACATATTGCAGCGCACGCGCGCAGCGAAGGCTTGGTGCTGGTCACCAACAACACGTCCGAGTTCGAACGTGTGCCTGCACTGGAGCTGGAGAACTGGGTGCAAAGCAGCCACTGAAAGCGCTTCATCGACGTCGACTGCAGGCGACCGAAAGCCGTGGGCTACTCGTGGCCCACGGATGGGCCGAGAAGCCTGCTCACTTGAGGGTTTGACTGTGCCCCAGGGCCCTTGCTGGCCCATGGCGACTACGCTTGTTGCGTCGGTCGAAACAATCTGACTATCGCATGGGCCATGAAAACCCACGTAAGTCATTGATGTTGGCGCGGCTGGCGGGGATCGAACCCAATACCTACCGCCCCTCTACAACGCCGGTTTAAAAGCCTCGTTTGTAGCAGACCTTTGTAGCAGGCAGGACGCGTGGGCCTAAAACTCCCAGACGTAGCAGTCTTGGTCGTGCACCATCATGACCGCATGGCGGTTGGCCTTGCACCGCCACGTCTGCTGGGTGGTGCCGTTGGCCACGATGTTCAGTGCGTCCACGTCCAGCACTGCGGCGCAGCGATGGTCCGGGGCTCGGACCGACTCGTAACATATCCACTGCACGCCCCGTTCTGCTGCGGCCTCGGCAACCGCCTGGGTGTGCATGTAGTCGCTGCAATGGGTCCAGGCCGTGCGTGCGGCCACCCATGGTGGCGCCATCAGGTCGATGGCAGCGCCGTCGATGGCGGCCTGGAAGAAGGTGTGCTCGGTCATCACGTCGCCCTTTGTCAGGCCCGCGCTGTCCATCACAAAGCGGTGTCGCCAGTAAGCGACCTCGGCGCACGCCGCGAAGAGCTCTTCGGCGCCATACCAAAGGCCCAGCGTTCCGCCCTTGCGAAAGCGGCTCGGGTGGCGAGGTCGGTATCGGAACGGGGTGAAGATGAGGAAGTGCTTGGGCGCCTTCATGGACGGTGCGGGCGGCTTGCTGCCTTCCAGCAGTGCTTCCAGCACGTCCTGTTCGTCACGGCTGTCCACCAGTCGCATGGTGGCGACCACATGCTGCGCCTCAACACCGCGCCAGGCCTTCATGGCCTTGGACCCTACCCCGCTGTTAAACCAGTCGGGGCTCCACACGGCTTCGGTCATGCAGGTGCCCGCATCCCGTCGAGGTATCCCAAGGTCGCCACCAGGCCCTCAGGGTTCTCGATCAGCTCGACCGGCATGCCCCCCAGCGCTTTGTTGTGGCTGTTCATCCAAGCCAGGCGCTTCTCGCCATCGGTGCCCACCAGCGCATCGAGCGAGCGATAGACGCGCACCAGCAGCAGCGAGAGCTGCCCCTCCTTGGAATGGGGGTCGAGACCGCGCTGGCCCTTGAGCACGCGCGAGACGGTGGGCTCGCTCACACCAATGACGCGAGCCAGCGCTGCCCCGGACAGGCCCAGTAGCTCACTGGCACGGCCCGTGGCCTTGCCCAACACGAATGCCGGGTCAGCTTGGTGCACGGCTTGCGGATTCATAAGCAGCCCTTTTTCTTTCCAAGGAAAGATTGTGACATGATCAGTAAATTTTTGCACCGACTGAAAGGATCAACCGAAGCGTGGTGTGACCCGTCGCATTCGACTGGTGGTGCCTCATTTCATCGCGGTAGGTCACATCCTGCAAAGCACCGACCTGATCGCCACGCTGCCCGAGCGGTTTGCCGACCGCAGCAAAGGTCCTTTTGAACTGATCGTATCCCCACACCCCGTCAAGCTGCCTGAAATTGCCATCAACATGTTCTGGCACGCCAAGTACAACCGAGACCCGGACAACATGTGGTTAAGACAACTGATCAGCGACCTGTTCGCGGACAAATGAGCGCGCGGCTGACCAACGGGCCGGAACCGCAAGCGCACACGCTGAATGAAAGATCTCTTATCCAACGAATCCGAGCGGGAATGTGAAGGCGGGCGACGTAGATGCCGCCAGGCCTGCGATGGAGATGGTCCATGAAACACCCTTTGGGATAGGGTGCTGCGCTTGGGGGCGCCTGCTCCAGAAATACCAACGAGATCAATGTTGATATGGAGACTTGGCGCGGCTGGCGGGGATCGAACCCACGACCCTTGGCTTCGGAGGCCAATACTCTATCCACTGAGCTACAGCCGCAACAGCTCGCATTCTATCAGGCGCCAGAACCTGAAAGGCTGATGAATGGGTGGCCGCTATAATTGAAGGCTGTCCGTTCTTCCCCGGACGGCACCGAACCTCCCACTGACGGCACCGCTTCGCCAACCCGAGGACAACATGAGCGACCACGCGCACGATTCCCATACCGGCCCCATCAAGACCCCAGCCCAGCTGCTGTGGACCTCGTTCTTCGCGTTCGTGGTGCCAGTGTTCATCATCATTGGCCTGGTGAAGTACGTCACCTCGGGCGACAAGCCGGCTGCCGGCGCCGTCGACCAGGAAATGGCGACCGCCATGCGCATCCAGCGCGTGGGTACCGTCGAGCTGCGCGACGCCAACCGTCCACTGCAGGCCGGTGATGCCGTCTACAACGCCCAGTGCGTGGCCTGCCACGGCAGTGGCCTGGCCGGTGCACCCAAGTTCGGCGATGCCGCCGCCTGGGCACCTCGCATCGCCACCGGCTACGACGCCCTGCTGAACTCGGCCCTCAAGGGCAAGGGCGCCATGGGTGCCCAGGCCGGCGGCGCTTTCAGCGACCTCGAAATCGGTCGCGCCGTCGTTCACATGGCCAACGCCGCCGGTGGCAAGCTGGCAGAGCCCGCCGCACCGGCCGCCGCCGCCACCGAGGCAGCCCCGGCGGCCGACACCGCCGCCGCGCCCGCCGCTGAAGCCGCTCCGGCCATGCCGGCCGCCGGCGAGAACAACCAGCCCGCGGCAGCCGCACCCGCCGCTGCGCCGGCAGCAGCCAGCGTGAACGGCGAAGCGCTCTACAAGCAGACCTGTGCTGTGTGCCACGTCGCCGGTGTGGCCGGTGCCCCCAAGTTCGGTGACAAGGCCGCCTGGGCGCCCCGCGTCGGCATGGGCGTCGACGGCCTGACCGCCAGCGCCATCAAGGGCAAGGGCGCCATGCCGCCCAAAGGCGGTTCCACGGCATCCGATGCCGAGATCCAGGCCGCCGTGCAATACATGCTGAACAGCGTGAAATAACCAAGGTCCCGCAGGACACCCCCGAAAGCCCGCCCCGCGCGGGCTTTTTCTTTGGCCTTTTCTTTAGCGTTTTCTTTGGCCGGTTCTGGCTCAGCCGGATCCGTCGCGGCGGCGCTGCGGGCTGGGCTCAAAGCCGAACTGCGCCGGCAAGCTCGCCGCGTCCACGTCTTCGGGCGTCCATTGACCCTGCTCCACCCTGTCGGCCGCGGCATCCATGTCCGAACTGTGGACCCGCCCCACCCCCAGATCCGTCACCAGGTACAGGTGGCCGTGCTGGTCCAGCAGGCTGCGCTGCACCGCCGCCGGCCGGCCCGTATGGCTTTGCACCGAACCATCCGGCAGCAGGCGCCAGACCCAGGGGCAAGCCTCCAGTTCGACATACACCCGTTGCGGCCCGTTCTGGAAGAACCACTGCCCGTCTTCGTCGGCGGCATAGTTGCGCCCGATGAACTCGATCAGCTTTTCATGCCGCAGCCAGGACCCCTTGCTCGCCGCCCTGGCATCACCTGCCCCTGGCGCGAAGGGCCCGGCCGCCTGCGTCCGGTCGTCGCGCATGAACCATTGGCCCCGCGCATCCAGTCCCAGCCAGCCGTAGCAGTGCGGCACATTGGGCCACTTGGCCATGGCCGCCTTGACGATGTCATCCATACGCTGTCTCCCGTCTGATCAGATGTGGCGCAGCAACCAGTCTCCCACAGCCTGAGGCATGTAGCGCACATGACCCGGCAGGCGGGAGTGCCTGTCTGCCACCGGAAAACCCACATGCCCCCCCTGCCCGGGCTGCCACAGCTGGACATGGGCGCCCACCTGGCCCGCCTGCGGCAGCGAGTCGGCCGGAACGAAGGGATCGTTGCGGGCATTGAGCGCCAGCGCAGGAATCCGGATGGCAGGCAACAGCGGCTTGGCCGACGCACGGGCCCAGTAGTCCTCGGTATCCCTGAAGCCGTGCAACGGCGCCGTGAACAGGTTGTCGAAGGCATACAGATCCTGCGCGGCCCGCAGGGCATCGCCATCAAACAGGCCGAGATGCTGCTCCAGCTTCTTCAGGGCCTTGGGCACCATCGTGGACAGGAACATGCGCGTGTACACCAGCCGGTTGAAACCGCGCCCGATGGCATACCCTCCAGCAGCCAGATCCAGCGGCGAACACACGGCGGCCACCGCGGCCACGCTCCGGGCCGCTTCATGACCCAACTCCGCCGCCCAGCGCAACAGCGCATTGCCCCCCAGCGACACGCCCACCGCCACCACCGGCCTGCCCGCACAGTCGTCTGCGAACCGGCGAAGGATCCAGTCGACCTCCTGGAAGTCACCCGAGTGGTAGGCCCGGGGCGCCAGATTCAGCTCGCCGGAACAGCCCCTGAAGTGCGGCACGGCCATCGCCAGGCCGCGCTCGGCCGCAAAGTCGGCAAAGGCCACCGCATACTGGCTCGCCGACGACCCCTCCAGACCGTGAAACAGCACGATCAGCGGCGCGCCGGGCGAGACTGGATGCACCGCATGGTCGACGTCAATGAAGTCGCCATCGGGCGTGTTCCACCGCTCGCGCCGCCAGCGGGGCGCATCCCCGAAATGCCGCTGCGCCCACAGGGCGCTCCAGATCGTCTGCAGGTTGCCGCCAGGCAGCCACCAGGGCGCCCGGTAGTCCATGCCCGGACCGGACGGATGCACCACGGGCACCGGAACAGCGGTATCGACCGGCATCTGCGTCATGACGCCCGTCTCAATGCAGCAGCGGCCGCGCCTGGGCCACCTCGACCGGTTCGGTGCGCGAGCCCGGGCTGGCGTGGTGCATGACCATGCGCCACCCCTGCGCCGTTTTCTGATAGACATTGGTGGCCAGCACCCAGGCCACCTGCACGCCATCGTCCCCCATGACCTCCACCCGTTCCACCAGGCTGTGCACACTGCTGTGGGCGTTGTCCACGCGGTGCACGCGCTCGGGCACCGCCATGACCCCGCCGTTGGCAAACAGGGCTTCGAAGGCGGTACGCACCGCCGCGTGCCCCACCAGGCGCGGCCCGCCCGGATGGACGCAGACGACCTCGTCCTCGTCGGCCCAGCAGGCCATCAGGCGATCGACATCGCCCTGGTGCATGGCCTCGTAGAAGGCCGCTTCTGTGTCGTTGGCGCTGCCTGGTGGCATCTTCGGCTTTCGCATGGCCGGTATTGTGCCGCGAGGCAACCCGTTCCTCGCAGCAAGGCCGACATCTTCCCCGGACATGGGTCGGGGTATAGTGCTTTTGTCCGTGTCCGTTCGACCATCCGGAGTTGCCATGACCCTCTTGCGCGCCCTGACCCGCTCCCGCTTCTTCGCCCTGCTGGGCGCCCTGTGGCTGGCGACCTCGCTCACCGGCTGCGGTTACAACGATTTCCAGCGACTGGACGAGTCCAGCAAGGCCGCCTGGTCGGAAGTGCTCAACCAGTACCAGCGACGCGCCGACCTCATCCCCAACCTGGTGGCAGCCATCAAGGGGGCCATCGATGCCGAGCAGGACATTCTCACCCAGGTCGTCGAGGCCCGCAGCAAGGCCACGGCCATCCAGGTCAGCCCGGACATGGTCAACGACCCGCAGGCCATGCAGCAGTTCCAGGCCGCGCAAGGCCAGCTGGGCAGCTCGCTCAGCCGCTTGCTGGCGGTCGTCGAGCAGTATCCGCAACTCAAGTCGATCGACCAGGTGCGGGACCTGACCACCGCACTCGAAGGCACCGAGAACCGCATTGCCGTGGCTCGCAACCGCTACATCCAGACCGTGCAGGACTACAACGTCCTGACGCGCAGTTTCCCGACCAACCTCACCGCCATGCTCTTCAGCTACAGCCCCAAGGCCGGCTTCCAGGTGGAAGATGAAGCCGCCCTGGCCAAGCCGCCGGCCGTGAACCTTAGCCGCCCGTGACACCGGCAGGGTCCATGCCCACGCAGTGCCGGCCTGGCCATCCTGCCTCGCCCGGCGGGACGTGGCTGGTGTTCTGGCTGCTGCTGTTCCTGCTCGTCCATCCGGTCACGGTGCTGGCCCAGTCGCCGCAGCCCGTGCCTGCCCTGCAGGCCCGGATCATGGACCAGACGGGCACCCTGGACGCCGACCAGATGGCGCGCATCGAAAAGCGCCTGGCCGGGTTCGAACGCGACCGCGGCACTCAGGTGGTGGTGCTGATGGTGGCCTCCACCGGACCGGAGGACATCACCGACTTCACCCAGCGACTGGGCGACGAGTGGAAAGTCGGTCGCGCCGGCATCGGTGACGGGTTGCTGTTCGTCATTGCAAAAGACGACCGGCGCATGCGCATTGCCCCGGCCAAGACCCTCGAAGGGGCCATACCCGACATCCTGGCCCGGCGCATCCTGGATGGCGTTGTAGCCCCCGCTTTCCGGCGCGGCGACTATGCGGCGGGCATCGAAGCCGGACTCGACCAGATCCTGGCCCGCATTGCCGGCGAGGCGCTGCCGCTTCCGGAGGACGGCGGATCTGCGCCCGATACCGACACTCCCCTCGCCGATCTGCTCATTTTCCTGGTCTTCGCGGTGCCTCTGTTCTCCACGGTGCTGCGGCAACTCTTCGGTAAGCGCCTCGGTACCCTGCTGACGGGCGTGGGCGCTGGCGGTATCGCCTGGATGCTGACGCAGGTATTCTGGATCGCGATCGGTGCCGGTCTGCTTGGGATGGCCGCAGCGCTGTTCATGCGGCAGTTGCCAGCGGCCGTTCGCTCGGGCCGCTCGGGCCGTCACGGCCCCTGGGGTGGCCCCCCGGGCGGCTGGGGCGGCGGCGGTGGCTGGGGAGGCGGCGGCGGGGGCGGATTCGGCTCGGGTGGCGGCGGCGACTTCGGGGGCGGTGGTGCCTCCGGCAGCTGGTGAAGGTGCCCGCATGAACGCATGGTTTCGACTGTTCCGCCACCTCTGGCAAGCGTCCTCCAGCAGCCGCGATGCGATTCCTGACCGGCTGGCCGAACGGCTGTCCGGCTATATCGCTGCCAGCGAACTGCGCCACACCGGCGAGATCCGTATCTGTATCGAGGGCGCGCTGCCCGTGAGCTATCTCTGGCGGCATGCCCGCGGCACGCCCATCGGCACCGTGGTTCGCCAGCGGGCCATGACCTGGTTTGGCCGGCTGCGCATCTGGGACACGGCCGGCAACAACGGCGTGCTCATCTACCTCATGATGGCCGAGCACGCCATCGAACTCGTCGCCGACCGGGGCCTGAACGACAGGGTCGGCGAACACGAATGGTCAGGCATTGTCGAACGGCTGGCGCTTCACCTGGGCAGTCAGGATTTCGAGGGCGGCATCACCGCTGCGCTGGAAGAAGTGTCTGCACTGCTGGTGAAACACTTTCCGGCCAGTCGCGGGGCCGGCGGCCCCGGCAACGAACTGCCTGACGTGGTGGTGCGCGTCTGATCAGGATTTCGACGTCGCTTTGCCGGTCTTGGGTGGTGCACCGGTCCGGTTGTTCATGACGATCGACAACTCCTCGTGCAAAGCCTTGTTCATCTGGGCAAAGGTCTTGAGCTTGCGGGTCGTCTCGCGCAGACGGTCCGCCAGACGTTTGGACAGGGCCAGCAGAAATTTCGACCCCACGCGCGGGTGATCCTTGAGCAGTCGCATCAGGGCCGTCCGCGAGAGTACGGCAGCCGCAATATCGGTACTGGCCGTGCAGGTGGCCGAGCGTGGCGCGCCGTCCAGCAGGCCCATTTCGCCGATCAGATGCCCAGGACCCAGGATGTTCACCACCATGCTGCCGTTGAGACCGGGCATGTCGCTCTCGACCGCGATGTCGCCCTCCAGGATGAGCAGCATGTAGTCGTTGCGCCGGGTCTCCCCTTCCTGGATGAACACGGTGCCCGCCGCAATGCGCTGTGGGCGCATGTAGGCCACCACCTTCATGGCGTCGGCCAGGGTCAGATCGTCCAGCGCGGTGGGTGTGACCAGCATTCGAGCCGCCACCTCTTCGGGCTCAAGTTCCGGATTCTCGAATATGGATGTCATGCTGGGCGCGTCGTTGCTGACCCCATTGTGCGCCCGAAAGTCGAAGCTCAAACAAAAATGGACCGGCAGGCCGGTCCATTTTTCGGGCAGTTCGCGCTGCTCAACGCTTCTGGCGATACTTGCGCAACGCCGCGATCTGGGCGGCCATGACGGCCAGCTCGGACGTGGCCTTGGCCAGATCCAGATCGCTCTTGGCGTTCTTGACCGCCTCTTCAGCCTGCTTGCGGGCTTCGGTGGCCTTGGCTTCGTCCAGGTCCTTGCCGCGGATGGCGGTGTCGGACAGCACGGTGATGCGGTTGGGCTGCACTTCCAGAATGCCGCCGGCCACGAAGACGAACTCCTCGCCGCCATCGGCCTTCTCGATGCGCACGGCACCAGGCTTGATGCGGGTGATCAGGGGAATGTGACCCGGCAGGATGCCGAGCTCACCAGCCTCACCCGGCAGGGCCACGAACTTGGCCTCGCCATTGAAGATGGACTCCTCGGCGCTGACCACATCGACGTGGATGGTGCTCATATGTTCTCCTGTAAAAAGTCGAAGGAAAGCAGGTAGACAGGTGTCCGGTCAGGCGGCGGCCCGGATGTGCAGGGCACATCGGGCACGACCGCAAGGCCGGTCGCCCGGGTACGGCGCTTTACGCGACTTTCTTCGCCTTCTCGAAGGCTTCGTCGATGGTGCCGACCATGTAGAAGGCCTGCTCGGGCAGGTGATCGCACTCACCAGCGGTGATCATCTTGAAGCCGCGGATGGTTTCGGACAGCGGCACGTACTTGCCGGGCGAGCCCGTGAACACTTCGGCCACGTGGAACGGCTGCGACAGGAAACGCTGGATCTTGCGGGCACGGGCCACGGCCAGCTTGTCTTCCGGTGCCAGTTCGTCCATGCCCAGAATGGCGATGATGTCGCGCAGTTCCTTGTAGCGCTGCAGCGTGCCCTGCACCGAGCGGGCGGTTTCGTAGTGGTCCTGGCCCACGACCAGCGGGTCGAGCTGACGGCTGGTGGAGTCCAGCGGATCCACGGCCGGGTAGATACCCAGGGCAGCAATGTCACGCGAGAGCACGACGGTGGAGTCCAGGTGGGCGAAGGTCGTGGCAGGCGACGGGTCGGTCAGGTCGTCGGCCGGCACGTACACAGCCTGGATGGAGGTGATCGAGCCGACCTTGGTCGACGTGATCCGCTCTTGCAGGCGACCCATTTCCTCGGCCAGCGTCGGCTGGTAGCCCACGGCGGAAGGCATGCGACCCAGCAGGGCGGACACTTCGGTACCGGCCAGGGTGTAACGGTAGATGTTGTCCACGAAGAACAGCACATCACGGCCTTCGTCACGGAAGGACTCGGCGATGGTCAGGCCGGTCAGGGCCACGCGCAGACGGTTGCCCGGGGGCTCGTTCATCTGGCCGTAGACCATGGCCACTTTCGACTCGCCCAGGTTCTCCAGGTTCACGACGCCGGAGTCGGCCATCTCGTGGTAGAAGTCGTTGCCCTCACGGGTACGCTCGCCCACGCCGGCGAACACGGACAGACCGGAGTGCGCCTTGGCGATGTTGTTGATGAGCTCCATCATGTTCACGGTCTTGCCCACGCCGGCACCACCGAACAGACCCACCTTGCCGCCTTTGGCGAACGGGCACACCAGGTCGATCACCTTGATGCCGGTTTCGAGCAGTTCCTGCGAGGGCGACAGCTCGTCATAGGCGGGCGCCTTGCGGTGGATGGGAGCGGTCAGGGACTGGTCCACGGGGCCGCGCTCGTCGATAGGCGAACCCAGCACGTCCATGATGCGGCCCAGCGTGGCCTTGCCGACCGGCACCGTGATGTTGGCGTGGGTGTTGGTCACCTGCATGCCACGGCGCAGACCGTCGGAGGAGCCCAGCGCAATCGTGCGCACCACGCCGTCGCCGAGCTGCTGCTGGACTTCCAGCGTCAGGGCGGAGCCTTCCATTTTCAGGGCGTCATAGACGCGCGGCATCTGGTCGCGCGGAAATTCCACGTCCACGACGGCGCCGATGCACTGAACGATCTTGCCTTGTGCTTGAGACATGATGAATACCTTTGAGTTTCTCTAGATTTCAGTTGGGCGCCGGGTCAGACCGCGGCAGCGCCGGCCACGATTTCCGACAGCTCTTTCGTGATGCCGGCCTGGCGGGTCTTGTTGTAGACCAGCTTGAGCTCGTTGATCACGTTGCCGGCGTTGTCGGTGGCGGCCTTCATGGCCACCATGCGCGCCGATTGCTCGGACGCCATGTTCTCGGCCACCGCCTGGTAGACCAGCGCCTCGACGTAGCGCACCAGCAGCTCGTCGATCACGGTCTGTGCGTCCGGTTCGTAGAGGTAGTCCCAGTCGCGACCGCCTGCACCCTCGTTCAGGTCGCTGGCCAACAGGGGCAGCAGCTGCTCGACCACGGCCTCCTGCTTCATCGTGTTGATGAACTTGGTGTAGGCGACGTAGACGGCGCTGACGCGCCCTTCGGTGTAGGCGTCGATCAGGGTCTTGACCGGCCCGATCAGCTTTTCCAGGTGCGGCGTGTCGCCCAGCGACGTGACGCTGGACACCACCTTGGCACCAATCCGGTTCAGGAAGCCCAGTCCCTTGTTGCCCACCGCCACGCTCTCGATGGCCATGCCCCTGGACTGGAGGTCCTTGAGCTGGTTGGTCACGGCACGCAACACGTTGGTGTTCATGCCGCCACACAGGCCCTTGTCGGTGGTGACGACCACGAAACCAACGGCCTTGGCATCGTTGGTCTGCATGAACGGGTGGGTGTACTCCGGATTGGCCCGGCTGAGGTTACCGGTGATCTGGCGCACCTTGTCGGCGTAAGGCCGGGCCGCACGCATGCGGTCCTGCGCCTTGCGCATCTTGGAAGCGGCCACCATTTCCATGGCTTTGGTGATCTTCATGGTGTTCTCCACCGATTTGATCTTGCCGCGGATTTCCTTGCCTGCTGCCATTGCTTCTCCTTTATCGGGTCAATGGGCGGATCAGTACGTTCCGGTCTTCTTGAAGTCGGCGATCGCGGCGGCCAGCTGAGCTTCGGCTTCCTTGTCCTTGTCCAGCGCCTTGCCGCCTTCCATCTTCTGCAGCAGGGCCGCGTGCTTGTCCTTCAGGAAGGCATGCAGGCCAGCTTCGAAAGACAGCACCTTCTTGACATCGACGTCGTCGAGGTAACCCTTGTTCACGGCGAACAGCGAGGCGGCCATCAGGGCGATGGACAGCGGGGCGTACTGAGCCTGCTTGAGCAGTTCGGTCACGCGGGCACCACGGTCCAGCTGCTTGCGGGTGGCTTCGTCCAGATCGGAAGCGAACTGCGCGAAAGCGGCCAGTTCACGGTACTGGGCCAGGTCGGTACGGATACCGCCGGACTGCTTCTTGATCAGGTCGGTCTGGGCGGCACCACCCACGCGCGAGACGGAAATACCGGCGTTGATGGCGGGACGGATACCGGCGTTGAACAGGTTGGTTTCCAGGAAGATCTGGCCGTCGGTGATGGAGATCACGTTGGTCGGAACGAAGGCGGACACGTCACCGGCTTGCGTCTCGATGATCGGCAGCGCAGTCAGCGAACCGGTCTGGCCCTTGACTTCACCCTTGGTGAAGGCTTCGACGTAGTCGGCGTTCACCCGGGCGGCACGCTCGAGCAGACGGCTGTGCAGGTAGAACACGTCGCCGGGGTAGGCTTCGCGACCCGGCGGGCGGCGCAGCAGCAGCGAAACCTGACGGTAGGCCACGGCCTGCTTGGACAGGTCGTCGTACACGATCAGGGCGTCCTGGCCGCGGTCGCGGAAGTACTCGCCCATGGTGCAGCCGGAGTAGGCCGACAGGTACTGCATGGCGGCTGACTCGGAGGCCGAAGCAGCCACGACGATGGTGTAGTCCATGGCGCCGGCCTGTTCCAGGGCGCGCACCACGTTCTTGATGGACGACGCCTTCTGGCCGATGGCGACGTACACGCAGGTCATGTTCTGACCCTTCTGGTTGATGATGGCGTCGATGGCCACGGCGGTCTTGCCGGTCTGGCGGTCACCGATGATCAGCTCGCGCTGGCCACGGCCGACGGGCACCATGGAGTCGATCGACTTCAGGCCGGTCTGCACCGGCTGGTCCACCGATTTACGGGCGATCACGCCCGGAGCCACCTTCTCGATCACGTCCGTCATCTTGGCGTTGATCGGGCCTTTGCCGTCGATCGGCTGGCCAAGGGCGTTGACCACGCGGCCCACGAGCTCGGGACCCACCGGCACTTCCAGGATGCGGCCCGTGCACTTGACGGTGTCGCCTTCGGAGATGTGCTCGTACTCACCCAGAATCACGGCGCCGACGGAGTCGCGCTCGAGGTTCAGAGCCAGACCGAAGGAAGGCACGCCATCCTTGTTGGCCGGGAATTCGAGCATCTCGCCCTGCATCACGTCGGAGAGGCCATGCACGCGGCAGATGCCGTCGGTCACGGAGACCACCGTACCCTGGTTGCGCACGTCGGCGGAAGCTGCCAGGCCCTCGATGCGGGACTTGATCAGTTCGGAGATTTCAGCGGGATTGAGTTGCATGACTCTTTCCTTCTTTCATTGATGGGATGCGGGCTGGCGGGGCGAGTCCGGAGGGGCTCAGGCCGTCAGGGCCACTTTCATTTGTTCCAGACGGGCTTTGACGGAGGTGTCGAGCACCTCGTCACCCACGACCACGCGCACACCGCCGATCAGCTCGGGCTGCAGGTGAACCTGCAGGTTGAGCTTGCGGCCAAAGCGCTTCTCGAGCACGACCGCCAGGTCGGCCAGGGCAGCCTGGTCGATCTCGAAGGCGCTGTACACCAGGGCGTCGGACGATCCGAGCTGGGCGTTCTTGAGCGCCCGGAACTGGTCGGCGATTTCGGGCAGAGCCGCCAGGCGACCGTTGTCGATCACGGCGCGCAGGAAGTTCTCGCCCATGGCCGGCAGGGCCGACTTGAGCACGCCGGTGACGACGCCGTACACCTGCTCGGCGGAGGTCTTGGGGTTGTCGGCGAACTGGCGCAACTGCTCGTTGGAAGCAACAGCGGCCAGATCGTCCAGCCAGGCGCTGGCGGCAGCGGCATCGGTGCCTGCCGCCTTGAACAGCGCTTCTGCGTAGGGACGGGCGATGGTTGCGATTTCGGCCATGGTCTACCTGATGGGTGGAACGGGATCAGAGCTCGGTCTTGAGGCGACCCAGCAGTTCGGCATGCACGCTGGCGTTCACCTCGCGCTGCAGGATCTGCTCGGCACCCTTGACAGCCAGGGCGGCCACTTCTTCGCGCAGGGTCTCGCGGGCCTTGAAGGCTTCGGCTTCAGCCTCCTGGCGGGCGGCCGCCACGATCTTGGCAGCTTCTTCCGTGGCACGGGCCTTGGCTTCCTCAATCACGGTCTGGGCGCGACGCTCGGCGTCGGCCAGGCGGGTCGCGGACTCGTTGCGAGACTGGCTCAGCTCCTCTTCCACGCGCTTGTTGGCAGCGGCGAGCTCGACCTTGGCCTTCTCGGACGCAGCCAGGCCTTCGGAAATCTTCAGCGCACGCTCATCGAGTGCCTTGGCGATGGGCGGCCACACGAATTTCATCGTGAACCACACCAGGATCGCGAAGACGATGGCCTGTGCGAAGAGGGTTGCATTGATGTTCATCGCAACGCCTTTCTGTGTGTTGACAAGAGTGGAGACGCACTTGCTGCGTGGCCGACGGAAAAGGTACGCGCGGACCGGGATGTATCGGCCGGTCCGTCAAGCGCCGCCGGGCCCGGCAGCAAACCCATTAAGCCAGGACGAACGGGTTGGCGAAGGCGAACAGCAGGGCGATGGCCACACCGATCAGGAAGGCAGCGTCGATCAGACCGGCCAGAATGAACATCTTGGTCTGCAGGTCGTTCATCAGCTCGGGCTGGCGAGCAGAAGACTCGAGGAACTTGCCACCCATCAGGGCGATACCGATAGAGGCGCCGATGGCACCCAGACCAACGATCAGACCGCAAGCCAGAGCGACGAGACCCAGAATGTTTTCCATGATGACTCCTAGTTGAATGAGAAAAGGGTTGAGAAAAGGAAAGTAACGAAAGAAACCCGAGCGCGGCCTACCGGTTCGCGTCAGTGAGCGTCATGCGCCTGCCCCAGATAGATCAGGGCCAGCATCATGAAAATGAACGCCTGCAGGGTAATGACCAGGATGTGGAACAAGGTCCATACCGTACCGGCGATCAGGTGCCCGACGAAGAACAGGCCACCGCTGAGCGAGAGAGCGGCGTAACCACCCAGCAGCGCAATCAGCATGAACACCAGCTCACCCGCGAACATGTTGCCAAACAACCGCATGCCGTGCGAAACCGTCTTCGCCACGAACTCGATCATTTGCATCAGGAAGTTGACCACGCCCAGCAGCAGCGCCCAGACCGGGTTCTTGCTGGTACCGAAAGGCGCCGTCACCAGTTCATGCGTCCAGCCGCCCAGACCCTTGATCTTGATGTTGTAGAACAGGCAGAGCAGCAGCACGGAAACCGACAGGCCCAGCGTGGTCGACAGATCGGCCGTGGGCACGACGCGCAGGTAGGCGTGATGGGGATCATGGCCGGCCGCGGCATAGGTACCTTCCCACAGCTTGGGCAGCAGGTCCAGTGGCAGCATGTCCATGAAGTTCATCATGAAGATCCAGCAGAACACGGTCAGCGCAAGAGGAGCAATGACCTTGCGGCTCTGGGCGTTGTGGATGACCGACTTGGCCTGGCCGTCGACCAGCTCGACCAGCATCTCGACCGCGGCCTGGAAACGACCGGGAACGCCGGAGGTGGCGCTGCGAGCGGCACGCCAGAGAAAGAACAGCGTGATCATGCCCAGCAGCAGACCGATCACGACGGAATCGATGTTGATGTAGCTGAAGTCGACGATGCCCTTCTGCTTGTCACCGTGATTCGTCAGGTGGGTCAGGTGGTGGCGGATGTATTCGCCAGGAGTCGGTCCGATACCTTCTGCAGCCATGTTCGTTTTGCCCATCAACGGATTACTGGGGTTTGCGGGTCTGGATCCAGAATCCAAACCAGTAAACCTTCAAAGTCAACACCAGCCCGGCCAGCAGGCCGAGCCAACTGAGTTCAGGCACCACCTTCGGCGCGGACCACAGCATGGCCATCGCCAGAAGAATCTTGATCCCTTCCCACAGCAGAAAGCCGGCAAACGCGGCCTGTGCAAAACCCGCAAACAGCCGGGACAATGCACTGGAGGTCAACCCGTAGGCCATCAGGGCCGAAGGGACAACCACCGCTGCCGCGCCGTACAGCACCGACCAGGCCACCGGCAAGCGCTGCGTCAGCAGCCAGGCCAATGCTCCGGAGACGATGCCCACCAGCGTCTGCACCCAGACCAGCTTCCAGAGTGATATGTCTGGCTGGCTGGCCCGCCACTGCTGCGCCTGTTCACGCGTCAGGGGCTTGAATTCGGGTTCCTGCGCCCCATCTTCCCATTCATCGGCCTCCTGCAGGTCTGTCGGTGTCGTCTGCGAGGGTCTGGGAGCAGGCCCGGGCATTGTCGACATGGCAGATTACAGGTGGGTTACAAACAGTTCGGCGGGTTCGCAAAGCCGCCCATTATACGTAGAAACCCCATGGGCCCGTCAAGCCGGGCAGGCACGATCGCGCCTGCACCCCGGTCAGCACAGGCGGCCGATGCAAGGTCGATAATTCCGCCATGGACACGCGCGCCCATTCCGAACCAGGCATTCCCGACTGGCCCTGCCACATCAACGGTGCTGTTTCGACCCTGGATCAGGCCCGGGTGAGTGTGCTCGACCGGGGCTTCATTTTTGGCGATGGTGTCTACGAGGTGCTGCCGGTCTATGCAGGTCGCATCTTCTGCTTCGGGCAGCACATGGACCGGCTGGACCGTTCGCTGCGGGAGATGCGAATGCGCAATCCGCATGCGCCGCAAGCCTGGCTGGCCATGGCCCGGGAGCTCATCGACGCCATGCAGGCGCGCGGACATGCCGATCTGCTGGTCTACCTGCAGATCACCCGGGGCGTGGCACTGCGCGACCACGTGATGCCCACCGACCTGGTGCCGACCGTCTTCATGATGGTCACCCCCATGAAGCCACCCACACCCGAACAGCGCACCAGGGGCGTTGCCTGCCTGAGCGCTGACGATTTCCGCTGGCAGAAGGCCCATATCAAGGCAACGAGCCTGCTGGGTGCGGTGTTTGCCCGCCAGCTCAGCGCCGACGCCGGCCTGGCGGAAACCATCCTGTTCCGTGACGGCCATTTGTCCGAGGCCTCGTCGAGCAATGTCTGGGTGGTGCGGGACGGCTGCGTCATGGGCCCGCCCGCCAGCCATCTGGTGCTTGAAGGCATCCGCTTCGGTCTCGTGGAGCGCCTGTGCCGTACGCTCGGCATACCGTTCGAGTTGCGTCACGTTGCCCGCCATGAGGTGTCCGACGCCGACGAACTGCTGCTGTCCTCCGCCACCAAGGAAGTCCTTCCGGTGACCCTGCTGGACGACCGCCCCATCGGTCGCGGCAACGGCGCCGGCCAGCCTGGACCGGTCTACCGGCGCCTGTACGAGGCCTACCAGGGCCTGAAAGCCACCGAATCAATCTGAATCGCGAATTCCCATGTCCATGCCACCCGACATCCCCCCGGAGCAATCGCTCATCGAATACCCCTGCCGCTTCCCGATCAAGGTGATGGGGGCCAACACCGCCGAGTTCGTATCGGCGATGCTGGTCATCGCCCGGGCGTTCGAACCCGAGTTCGACGAAGCCTCGCTGGAGCACCGACCCAGCCGGGCCGGCAACTACCTGGGCCTGACCATCTCCATTTTTGTCACGGACCGCGAACAGCTGGACGAGGTGTACCGGACGCTGACCACCCACGAACTGGTCAAGTACGTGCTGTGATGCAGACGCGCTGGCTTGGCCAGGTCGACTACCTGCCCACCTATGAGGCCATGCAGGCCTTCACGGCCGACAGGGGGGCGGACACCGCCGATGAACTCTGGATGTGCGAGCACCCCCCCGTGTTCACGCAGGGGCTGGCTGGCCGGGAAGACCATCTGCTGGCGCCGGGCGACATACCCGTGGTCAAGACCAATCGCGGCGGACAGGTGACCTACCACGGCCCCGGTCAGGTCGTGGCCTACCCCCTGATCGACCTGCAGCGCGCCGGCTACTACGTCAAGGAATACGTGTTCCGGATCGAGGAAGCCGTGATCCGGACGCTCGCCGGCCTGGGGGTGACCGGGCATCGCGTGGCGGGCGCACCGGGCATCTACGTCCGTCCGGACGATCCGGGCAGTCACGCCCGCATTCCCCAGCGCCCCATGCGGCAGACACCGGGCAGCCCTGCGCCCGAGCCCGATTTCACCGGCCTGGGCAAGATTGCCGCGCTGGGCATCAAGGTCAGTCGCCACAGTACCTACCACGGCGTTTCCCTGAATGTCGCCATGGACCTGACGCCGTTTACCCTTATCAATCCGTGTGGGTATCAGGGTCTTCGAACCGTGGATCTTTTTACAATAGGGATTCACGTTTCACCAGATGAAGTGTCGCAGGTGCTTTCCCGCCATTTGTCTGCCACACTGGCGCCCTGAGCGACACCTCCCAGCCCCTTGCCGCGCCCCGGCACCTTACGCCATGAACCGCACCGACACCCCCAGGGCCAGTGAGCCCGGCACGGTCCGCGAGGCCCAGCCCGCCGCCGCATACGACCCGACCGCCAAGCAGAAGAGCCAGGCCAAGACGGCACGCATCCCGATCAAGATCGCGCCCGCCGAAGTGCTGAAAAAGCCCGAGTGGATCCGTGTCAAGGCCGGCTCGCCCACCACGCGCTTCTACGAAATCAAGGACATCCTGCGCAGCAACAAGCTGGTGACCGTCTGCGAGGAAGCGAGTTGCCCGAACATCGGCGAGTGTTTCGGCAAGGGCACGGCCACGTTCATGATCATGGGTGACAAGTGCACCCGTCGCTGTCCGTTCTGCGATGTGGGGCACGGCCGCCCGGATCCCCTGGATACCGACGAGCCGGAGAACCTCGCCAGGACCATCGCCCAGCTCAAGCTCAAGTACGTGGTGATCACCAGCGTGGACCGAGACGACCTGCGCGACGGCGGCGCCGGGCACTACGTGGCGTGCATCCAGCGCACACGCGAGCATTCGCCCGGCACGCAGATCGAGGTGCTGGTGCCGGACTTCCGCGGGCGCGACGAGAAGGCCCTCGACATCCTCGCCAGCGGACTGCCGGACGTACTCAACCACAACCTGGAAACCGTGCCGCGCCTGTACAAGGAGGCCCGCCCGGGCTCGGACTACCAGTTCAGTCTGAACCTGCTCAAGAAGTTCAAGCAGCGCTTCCCCGGCATTCCCACCAAGAGCGGACTGATGGTCGGACTGGGCGAGACGGACGAGGAGATCCTCGACGTCATGCGCGACATGCGCGCGCACGACATCGACATGCTGACCATCGGCCAGTACCTCGCCCCCAGCGGGCACCATCTGCCGGTGCGTCGCTACGTGCACCCGGACACGTTCCGGATGTTCGAAGAGAAAGCCTACGAGATGGGGTTTACGCACGCCGCAGTCGGCGCCATGGTGCGCAGCAGCTACCATGCCGACCAGCAGGCGCACGGTGTGCTGAATCCGGCCCGGTCCTGAGACGAACGGACCTAACCGGGTTCAGCCCGCTTCGGCGGGCGCCATCTTTTCCCAGGCGGCGATGGCCTCGGCCGCATACATCAGCGCCGGACCGCCGCCCATGTAGACGCATACGGACAGCATCTCTTCCAGCTCTGCCCGTGTGCAGCCCAGCTGCACCAGCGCCTTGACGTGAAAACCGATGCAGCCCGAGCAGCGCTGGGTGATGGCGATGGACAGGGCAATCAACTCCTTGTGTCTGGCGCTGAGCGCCCCGTCGGTGATGGCGGCCTTGGCCAGCTGGCCGAACCCGGCCATGGCGGTTCCCTGTGTCTTTCGGAACGGCGCCAGGCTGGCATTGATGTCGCGCATCAGGTCGTTGTGGTTGAAGGTGCTCACTGAACGGATCCTTGCAGAGATTGAATACCCTGTGGAGTATCAATCATGATGCCGGACCCAGGCTTTGCGATGGATCAAGAAATGGCCGGACCGGGCCCACTGACGCCAGCCACCGCCGGGCGCAGGTCAGTCGCTCATCAATGCCGCCGGGTCCTCGGCGACCAGCACGGTCTGGGCCCACGCCCCCAGCTTGCTCGTGTCACAACGAAGGATCTGCTGCTTGACCGCCAGGATCTGGGACGGGTGCATGGAAAAGCTGCGCAGGCCCAGGCCCAGCAGCAGACGGGTCATGGCCACGTCGCCCGCCATCTCGCCACACACACTGACGCTCTTGCCCTGCGCCTGGGCCTGGGCAATGGAGCTGGCCAGCAGATGCAGCACCGCCGGATGCACCGGGTCGTACAGATGCGCCACCGATTCGTCGGCCCGGTCGATGGCCAGGGTGTACTGGATCAGGTCGTTGGTGCCAATGGACAGAAAATCGAAATGGCGCAGGAACAGCGGGATGGTCAGCGCAGCTGCCGGCACTTCGATCATGGCTCCCAGGCGCACCGCACCGTGGACGATACCGCGCTGGTCCAGCTGCTCGCGCGCGCGGGCAATCAGGGCCAGAGTCTGGCGGATCTCGCTGGCGTGTGCCAGCATCGGAATGAGCATGTTCACCGAGCCATGCGCAGCCGCGCGAAGAATCGCCCGCAGCTGTATCAGGAACATTGAGGGCTCCGCCAGGCTCCAGCGGATCGCGCGCAGCCCCAGGGCCGGATTGAGGTAGTCTTCGCGAACGCCCCGGTCCAGCGGCTTGTCGGCTCCGACGTCCACGGTCCGGATCGTCACGGGCAGGCCCTGCATGCCTTCGACGGCCTGGGCATACGCCTGGTACTGCTCCTCTTCATCCGGCAGTTTGCCCTCCCGCCCCATGAACAGGAATTCGGTCCGGAACAGGCCGATACCCACGGCACCTGCCCGCAGGACAGCGGGAATGTCGGCCGGCTGTTCGATGTTGGCCAGCAGTTCGATCTTCTGCCCGTCCAGCGTGACGGCCGGCGTGTTCTTGAGGCGGGCCAGGCGCTCGCGCTCGATGCCACCCTGGCGTTGCTTGGCGCTGTATTCTTCCAGCAGGGTTGGCGAGGGGTCGACCACCACGACACCGGCGTCGCCGTCGATGATCACCCAGTCGTCCTGACGGACCAGATGGCTGGCGGAGCGGGCTCCGACCACTGCGGGGATGTCCAGACTGCGGGCGACAATGGCCGTGTGGCTGGTCTTGCCCCCGACATCGGTGACGAATCCGGCAAACACGCTCTGCTTGAACTGCAGCATGTCGGCCGGGGACAGGTCGTGTGCCACCAGGACCAGCGGCGTTGCAGTCTCAGGCGAGGGCTCCTGCCCGGACAGATCCGCTTCCGATGGCGCCGCCACGGGCGAGGCCACCCCCCGCATCATCCGCAACATGCGCTCGACCAGTTGCTCGAGGTCGGACTTGCGCTCGCGCAGGTACGGGTCTTCCATTTCGTCGAACTGGCGGGCGATCACCTCCAGCTGGGCCGTCAGGGCCCACTCGGCGTTGTAGTGCCGTTCGACGATCCAGTGCTTGACACCATGGGTCAGCTGTTCGTCCTGCAGCAGCATGAGATGGACATCCAGCAGGGCCATGAGCTCCGGGTGGGCATCCTGAGGCCCCTGCTCGAGCAGGCCGTGCTGCACACGCACGATCTCGTCGATCGCCGCGTTGCGCGCATTGCGCAACCGTTCGATCTCGGCTTCGATCTGCTCCGGCTTGACGAAGTAGTGCGCCACATCGACCCGGCTCGACGCAACAATCACCGCCCGCCCGATGGCAATACCCCGGGACACCGCCAGACCGTGGACAGCAAAGCTCATGCACTCCCCCCCGGCGCAGCGGTGGAGCGTGGGGGCAAGTGCGTCATTCGCCTTCCCCGAACTTGTCGTTGATCAGCGCCACGATCGCATCCATCGCCTGCTGCTCGTCCGGACCGTCGGTCTCGATCTCGACCTGCGAGCCGATGCCTGCGGCCAGCATCATGACGCCCATGATGCTCTTGGCATTGATGCGGCGCTCACCCCGCGCCATCCAGACCTCGCAGGCATGGCTGCCCGCCAGCTTGGTCAGCTTGGCCGAGGCGCGGGCATGCAGGCCCAGCTTATTGCTGATGGTCACGGTGGTCTTGATCATGATGGGCTCTGCGGGCCTGGTACTGGGGGGCTGTCACGGCAACCTGGATCACTCCCTGGGTGGCGCCGACCATGGCGCGCGAGACAAGTGCGTCCATGGACTCGTGGCGGTAGGACACGGTGCGCAGCAGCATGGGCAGATTGACCCCGGCGATCAGGCGCGAATGCACGCCATCGACCAGCTTCTGCGCCACGTTGCACGGCGTGGCCCCGAACACGTCGGCGACCACCAGGGTGTTGGGCATCCCGAGTTGCCTGACCATGGCCCTGGCCTGGGCCAGGGTCTTTTCCGGTGGCACATTGGGCTGGACGTCCAGTGCCGCCACCGCATCTGCGCAGTCCGGAAAAACATGAAGCACACAGCTACGCAAGGCCGAAGCCAGCGGTGCATGGGCCATGATCAGGATGCCGTTCATGAGTGCAGTTTAGCGGGCCTCGGGCCCGGTGGCTTGGGAACATGTCGACTTGCGCGCAGGAATACCACGTAGGCCAGCGCACAGCACAGGCCGAACAAGGCCATGGCACCCCGAAAGCGCATCGGCTCGCTCCACGACAACAGCGACAGCGCATCGATGGCCAGTCCGATGCCCCACTGGACGACAAACACACCCGAGAAGATGATCAGGTTGAACGCCGACAGGGCACGGCCGGCCGACCCGGACGGCATGGCCATGGCCACTGCCGGCTGCGACAGCGAGACAAAGGTGCTGCTGACACAGAACCAGGCCCACATGCCCCATCCGGCCTGTTCACCCAGGAGCACGATCAGGAGCAGCGGCACGAAGCTCACCGGCAAGCCGTACCGGATGAGTCGTTCGGGTGTCAGTCCACGGCGCGCCAGGGCCGGGTTGATCACCCCCCACAGCCAGAAGGTGCACAACATGGAGAGGTTGATGGCAAAGAGGCCGGCGGCGGCATCGGACGTGGTGTAACCGGCCACACTCACCATCCAGGGCACAGCCCACAGGGTCTGCACAGCCACCATGCCGCCGTAATTGACAAACCCCAGAGGCGCCATCTGGCGGAAGTACGGATGGCGCCAGATGGCCCGGTAACCCGTAGGCGCGCCGGCCGGCTCTTCGTCGTCGGCCCTGATCACCTGTGGCATGGCGTCCAAGCGCGGAACGATCAGGCGGATCAGCAGCATGGACAGCCCCACGCCCGCCGCCAGCACCCAGAACAGCCCCCGCCAGCCGGTCAGGGGCAACAGCCACTGCACAGGCAGGGTGGCGGCCACCATGCCCAGCGAACCGGTCATCAGCATCCAGGCATTGGCGCGCAATTGCGTCGGCGTCGACAGCCAACGGCGGTAGCCCGTCAAAGGCGCCATCAGGCAGGCACTGACGCCCATGCCCGTGAGGACCCGTGCGGCCAGCAGGCCGGCAAAACTGCTGGCCATGGCAAACAGGGCACAGCCCAGCACGGCCACGCCCAGGAACGCCAGCACGACATGGCGCGGGCCGAAACGGTCGAGCCAGCGTCCCAGCGGCAACTGGGTCAGGGCAAAACCGAAGAAGTAGCCGCCCGCCAGCAGACCCAGATCGCCGGCCCCCAGATCGAGCTCGGCACTGAGGGTGGGCGACAGCGTGGCGGTGACGGCACGGACCAGTGCCGACAGAAAATAGGCAAAGGCGAAGGCCAGGAAGACCCGCACCGCCTCGCGGGCACCCAGTTGCTCCGCCACAGGTTCAGCCCGGACGGTCATGGCAGGCGCAAGGGTTCAAAAAAGCTGGCCGCCACCTCGTGATCGATTTGCGGGCCATAGACCGCGGCCTGGTAGGCGTGCGCACCCTTCGTGAAATAGGCCGCCCGTACCTGGATCGCCTGTCCGGTCGGCGCCACGCCCTGCGCCTGCAGACCCCGGGCCAGATCGTCACCGTGAACCTGGACCGACCAGGACAGGGCCGGGTCGGCCGCACTCGCACGGTCGACCTGCAGTGTCGCCAGGGTGGCCATGCGCCAGGGATCCAGCACAGCCTGTGCCGACGCGGTATCCGGCAGGCGCATCCACGCAATGGCAAAGTTCAGCCCGCCGGCCTCGCAACTGTGCATGTGCAGCGCGAGCATTTGGCCCGCCATCGGCACCTGCCGCTCAGCCTGCTCGGGCTTGCAGGGCATGACCGCCTGCAGTTCCACCGCATCGTCGCGCAGTTCGCGCCAGTTGAAGGTGGGGCTGCAGCCGGTAAGGGCCAGCATCAGGAACAGCCATGGAAACGGCTTGAAAGACATGGACATGGAGAACGGTACAAGGATGGCTTGGGCTGCTGCACGGGCTCGCCGGTGCGCGCACGATGGCGGCATGAACGCTCTGGATGGTATCCGCATACTTGATCTCTCGGGCGTGCTGGCCGGACCCTGGTGCACGCAGACCCTCGCCGACCTGGGCGCCAACGACCTCGTGCGCGGTCACGAGGAAGGCCATGTACCGGGGCGGGCGGGCAATGCCCACGCCAACATCGTGCCTTACAGCTCAGCGCGACGCCGGTGCGCAACGACCTGCCGCCGCCCACGCTGGGCCAGCATACCGAAGACGTGCTGGTTGACTGGCTGGGACTGACCCCGCAGGAGGGTCGGCGACGCTTGTCGGAACTGCGTGCGCAGGGTATCGTCTAAAGCTGGATTCAGCCTCGCCTTCATTGCCCGTCCATGACAACCGCCACCCCCCTGCGCCAGCGCGCCCTGCCTACCACGACGTCCCTGCGTGAATCGGCGGCCGTGGCCGCCCGACAGGGTGAACCGCTGGTGGTCATGACCACGCTGGATGGCTGTCCGTTCTGTGACCTGGTGCGCCAGCACCTGGTGCCCATGCGGGACCAGGGACGCGTGCACGCCGTCCAGATCGACATCCGCGACCGCCAGACCGCGCTGGACGATTTCCAGGGACGACCCAGCACGCCCGCAGAGCAGGCCAGCCGCTACAAGGCTCGTTTTGCGCCGACCGTGCTGTTTCTCGGTCCGGGCGGACAGGAACTGGCCGAAAGGCTGGTCGGGATGGCCGTTCCGGAACTGTATGGCGGCTACCTCGATGGCCGGCTGGACGAGGCCCGGTCACGGCTGCGAAAAGCCTGATACCCGGAGCGAACTTTTCAGTCCCTGGCCAATCCATCTTCACATGTATCTCGCGGTCGCACCCTGGCCGGGCGCCTTTCTCTGGCTGGCCCCGGTGGCCTGCAGGTCCTGACCGCGGCGCCATGCCCACAGACACACCATGACCGACAAGCACCCTCTTATCCTCCAGCGCCGCCACCTGCTGGCCGCCGCTGCTGGACTGGCGGCCACCTCCACCCTGGGTCTGACGGCCTGCTCCGGGAACCAGGCAGCCCCTGAATCCACCTTTGTGCTCCTGGACGGCAGCAGCACCCGTACGGCGGATCTGCGAGGCAAGGTCACCCTGGTCAACTTCTGGGCCACCACCTGCGTGACCTGCGTGAAGGAAATGCCCATGCTGGCATCCACCTTCGACAAGTACAAGGACCGCGGGTTCGAAACCGTGGCCGTGGCCATGAGCTACGATCCGCCGGCCTGGGTGGTCAATTTCGCGCAGACCCGGAAACTGCCTTTCAAGGTGGCACTGGACAACACCGGAGAGATTGCCAAGGCCTGGGGCGACGTCAACCTGACGCCGACCAGCTATCTGCTCGACAAGCAGGGGCAGATCGTCAAGCGCTATGTG
This sequence comes from Burkholderiaceae bacterium, assembly GCA_041396505.1. GTDB lineage: Bacteria > Pseudomonadota > Gammaproteobacteria > Burkholderiales > Burkholderiaceae_C > Hydrogenophaga. Next base: position 237,248 of record JAWKYL010000007.1, on the reverse strand, counting down.
GGTGAACCCGAACCTGAAGCCTTGCACCAGCTGATCGAGAAGCTGCTGGCCCAGACCTGAGGCCGGGTCTTTCCCTGCGGCATCCGGAACAGCGCCTCGCCGGATGCGGGGCCGGGCTGATCCGGATGGCACGGATATGGGTTGGTATAGACTGCGACATCGCTTTCCGGCCCTTGATGCATGACCGAAGAATCCGGCCCCCATTTGGACCTGCGCCGCGCCAGCAGCCAGGAAGACCTGCTGCAGGCACGCGCACTGTTTGAAGACTACCAGTCCGACCTGGGAATTGACCTGTGCTTCCAGGACTTTGAAAACGAGCTGGCAACCCTCCCCGGTGAGTACGCCGAACCCTCAGGGGCACTGGTACTCGCGTTTGTGGACGGGGCAGCCGCCGGCTGCTGCGCGTTGCGCCCCCTGGTCAACAGTGACCACCTCAACGCCTGCGAAATGAAACGGCTGTTCGTCCGGCCAGCGTTTCGCGGGTTCGGACTCGGACGCCTGCTGGTCGACGAAATCCTGTCGCTGGGGCGCCTGGCAGGCTACAGCAACATGCTGCTCGATACGCTCAGCGACATGGAGGCGGCCCGCGCGCTCTATCAGGAGGCCGGCTTCATTGAAGTGGCGCCCTACTATCACAATCCGCTGCCCGGAGCCCACTACCTCAAGGTCGAGCTCTGAGCGGCAGACCATGACCACGGCGAAGCGCCATGGTCATTGTCATGGGCCTGTTCAGGCCGCCTTGGCCTGAGCCAGCAGGGTTTCGGCATCGCTGACTTCGAACTTGCCGGGACCTTCCACGTTGAGGGCCTTGACCACGCCATCCTTGACGAGCATGGAATAGCGGTTGCTGCGCAGACCCATGCCGCGTGCGGTCAGGTCCAGGGTCAGACCCGTGGCCTTCGCAAAATCGGCACTGCCGTCACCGAGCATGCGCACCTTGTCGCCCGTCTTCTGGTCGCGCGCCCAGGCACCCATCACGAAGGCATCGTTCACACTCACACACCAGATCTCGTCCACGCCGGCGGCCTTCAACGCGTCGAACTGCTCGACGTAGCCCGGCACATGCTTGGCGGAGCACGTCGGCGTATAGGCTCCCGGCAAGGCGAACAGGGCGATGGTCTTGCCGGCCGAAGCGCTGGCCGTGTCGACCGGATTGGGTCCGATGCTGCAGCCATTGCCCTCGACCTCCACGTATTCCATCAAGGTCACGGCGGGGATCTTGTCACCAACCTGAATCATGTCTGTTTCCTCTCTCGTCTGAATGCCCCACCGGGCGATGGACCGGACACCGCGTGGACGTCCGGAAATGAAAAAAGCGACCGAGATTGTCGGTCGCTTTTCATTTGCATGCCGGCAGGCGGCATGAACAGGCTTACACGATGCCAGCCTTTTGCACCAGGCGGGTCACGACCCAGCTCTTGGTCTTGGAGATCGGACGGCTCTCGGCGATCTCGATCAGGTCGCCCATTTTGTACTCGCCGTTTTCATCATGGGCGTGGTACTTGCTGGACTTGATCACGATCTTGTCGTAGATCGGGTGCTTGACCCGGCGCTCGACCAGAACCGTCACGGTCTTGGCGCGCTTGTCACTGACGACCTTGCCGACCAGGGTACGCGTGCGGGTTGTCTTGGCTTCGGTCATTTCGTCACTCCTTGCTTGGCGTCGGCGCGCTGCTTCTCGGCCAGGATGGTCTTGGCGCGAGCAATGGCACGGCGGGTATCGCCCAGCGTGGCGGTGTTGTTCAGTTGTTGCGTGGCCTTCTGCATGCGCAGGCCGAAATGGGCCTTCTGCAGGGCTTTCACCTCAGCTTCGACGCCGGCCACATCCTTCTGGCGCAGTTCAGTAGCTTTCATCTCATGTTCTCCTGAATCACTGACCCAGCATGCGCGTCACGAACGTGGTGCGCAGGGGAAGTTTGGCGGCTGCCAGGGCGAAGGCTTCGCGAGCGAGCTGCTCGGGCACACCAACGATCTCGTAGAGGACCTTGCCGGGCTGGATCTCAGCCACGTAGTACTCCACCGAACCCTTGCCGTTACCCATACGGACTTCGGCCGGCTTCTTGGAGATCGGCTTGTCCGGGAAGACGCGGATCCAGATACGGCCACCACGCTTGACGTGACGCGAAATGGCGCGACGGCCGGCTTCGATCTGGCGCGCGGTGAGGCGGCCACGATCGGTGGACTTCAGACCGAAGTCGCCAAAGGCCACCGAGGCACCGCTGGTGGCGATACCGGTGTTGCGGCCTTTCTGCTCCTTACGGTACTTGCGACGTGCAGGTTGCAGCATGTTTATTCTCCTTTGCCGTCCGCAGGTGCCCCTGCGGGTGCGTCTTTGCGAACGCGCTTAACGGCGGGTTTGTCGGTGGCCTCGGCGGGCTTGTCGCTGCCATCGGAGGGAGCGGCATTGCCACCACGGCGCACGGCGGCGCGCACGGCCGGACCAGCCGGACGCTCACGGCGCGGACCGCGGGGACGGCGCTCTTCTTCCGGACGCGGGGTCTCGACCACGGGTGCATCGTTGCGACCCAGGGTGTCACCCTTGTAGACCCAGACCTTGACGCCGATGACGCCGTAGGTGGTCTTGGCTTCGGACGTGCCGTAGTCGATGTCGGCGCGCAGGGTGTGCAGCGGCACACGGCCTTCGCGGTACCACTCGGTACGGGCAATCTCGATGCCGTTCAGACGGCCGGCGGACATGATCTTGATGCCCTGGGCGCCCAGGCGCATGGCGTTCTGCATCGCACGCTTCATGGCGCGACGGAACATGATGCGCTTCTCGAGCTGCTGGGTGATGGAGTCGGCGATCAGCTTGGCATCGATCTCGGGCTTGCGCACTTCTTCGATGTTGACAGCAACCGGCACGCCCAGCTTGGCGGCCAGTTCCTTCTTCAGCTTCTCGATGTCCTCGCCCTTCTTGCCGATCACCACGCCCGGACGTGCCGAGTGGATGGTGATGCGTGCGTTCTTGGCGGGGCGCTCGATCACGACGCGCGAGACGGCGGCGTTCTTCAGCTTGCCCTTGAGGTACTCACGCACCTTGATGTCTTCGGCCAGCATGCCCGCGAAGTCGCGGTTGCTGGCGTACCAGCGGCTGGCCCAGTTGCGCGAAACGGCCAGACGGAAGCCGGTGGGGTTGATTTTCTGTCCCATAGTTCCAGTGACCTCTTCAGTTGCCGACCGTCACATAGATGTGACACGTGGGTTTGCTGATGCGGTTGCCACGGCCCTTGGCCCGTGCCGCGAAACGCTTGAGCGTGGCGCCCTGCTCGACGTAGATGGTCTTGACCTTCAGTTCGTCGATGTCGGCACCATCGTTGTGCTCGGCATTGGCGATGGCAGACAGCAGCGCCTTCTTGACGATGCCGGCAGCCTTCTTCTGGGTGAAGGTCAGGATGTTGATGGCCTGGTCGACCTTCTTGCCGCGAATCAGGTCAGCCACCAGACGGCCCTTGTCCACCGACAGGCGCACGCCGCGGACGACACAGCGGGTTTCAGTAGTCATGATGGTGATCCTTACTTCTTGGCTTTCTTGTCACCCGGATGGCCCTTGAAGGTGCGCGTCAGGGAGAACTCGCCGAGCTTGTGGCCGACCATCTGGTCGGTGATGTACACAGGCACGTGCTGCTTGCCGTTGTGAACGGCGATCGTCAGACCGATGAACTCGGGCAGGATCATGGAGCGGCGCGACCAGGTCTTGACCGGCTTCTTGTCCTTGGTGGACACGGCCTTCTCGACCTTGGCGAGCAGGTGATGGTCAACGAAGGGACCTTTTTTGAGAGAACGAGTCATTTCGTCAACCCCTTACTTCTTGCGACGCGACACGATCATGTTCTGCGTGCGGCGGTTGTTGCGGGTGCGGTAGCCCTTGGTCAGGTTGCCCCACGGATCCACCGGTGCGCGGCCCTCGCCGGTCTTGCCTTCACCACCACCGTGCGGGTGGTCGATCGGGTTCATGGCGGTACCACGGACGGTCGGGCGGATGCCCATGTGGCGCTTCACACCGGCCTTGCCCAGCTGACGCAGGCTGTGCTCGGTGTTGGACACTTCACCAATGGTGGCACGGCAGTCGACGTGGACCTTGCGGACCTCGCCGGAGCGCATGCGGACCTGGGCGTAGATGCCTTCGCGGGCCAGCAGCACGGCCGAAGCGCCAGCGGAACGGGCGATCTGGGCGCCCTTGCCGACCTGCAGCTCGATGCAGTGGATGGTCGAACCGACCGGGATGTTGCGGATCGGCAGGGTATTGCCCACGCGGATCGGCGACTCGGCACCGGACAGCAGGGTGGCACCGACTTCAACGCCACGCGGGGCGATGATGTAGCGGCGCTCGCCGTCGGCATAGCACAGCAGCGCGATGTGCGCCGTGCGGTTCGGGTCGTACTCGATGCGCTCGACCTTGGCCGGAATGTTGTCCTTGTTGCGACGGAAGTCGACCACGCGGTAGTGGTGCTTGGCACCGCCGCCCTTGTGGCGAACGGTGATGTGGCCGTTGTTGTTGCGGCCCGACTTCTGGTGCTGCTTTTCAAGCAGCGGTGCAAATCCGGCACCCTTGTGCAGGTGATCCCGGGTGACTTTCACCATGCCGCGACGGCCTGGTGAAGTGGGTTTCATCTTGATGACAGCCATGATCAGACAGCCTCCCCGCCGAAGTTCAGTTCCTGACCCGGCTTCAGGGTCACATAGGCCTTGCGCACGTGGTCACGACGACCGACGGTGCGGCCAAAGCGCTTGGTCTTGCCCTTCTGGTTGGACACGGTAACACCATCGACCTCGACCTTGAACAGCAGCTCGACTGCAGCCTTGATCTCGGGCTTGGTGGCGTCGCGCAACACCTTGAACAGGATGGTGTTGGTCTGCTCGCCGACCATGGTGGCTTTTTCCGACACGATGGGTGCCACGAGCACCTGCATCAGACGGCCTTCGTCAAATTTTGCGACGCTCATGCGAACATCTCCTTGAGCTGGTCGATGGCACCCTTGGTGACGATCACCTTCTTGTAGTGCACCAGCGACACCGGATCGGCGTAACGCGGCTCGACAACCAGGATGTTGGGCAGGTTGCGCGAGGCCAGGTACAGGTTCTCGTCCACTTCCTCGGCGATCACCAGCGCGTTGTTCAGGTTCATGGCCTTGAACTTGGCGGCCAGCTGCTTGGTCTTGGGCGAATCGACCTTGATCGAATCGACCACGGCCAGACGGCCTTCACGGACCAGCTGCGAGAAGATGGAGGCCATGCCGGCGCGGTACATCTTCTTGTTCAGCTTCTGGGTGAAGTTCTCGTCGGGCGAGTTCGGGAAGGCCCGTCCACCTCCACGCCAGATCGGCGAGGACGTCATACCGGCACGTGCGCGGCCGGTGCCCTTCTGCTTGAAGGGCTTCTTGGTGGAGTGCTTGACCTGCTCGCGGTCCTTCTGGGCACGGGTGCCGAGACGGGCGTTGGCCTGGTAGGCCACCACCAGCTGGTGGATCAGCGCTTCGTTGTAGTCACGACCGAAGATGGTCTCGGGCACGTCCACATTGGACGCGGCCTGGCCCTGGTCGTTCAGGAGTTCAACTTGCATCAGTTAGCTCCCTTCTTGGCCTTGACGGCGGGACGGACAGTCACGAAACCGCCGTTGGCGCCGGGGACGGCACCCTTGATCATCAGCAGCTGACGGGCCTCGTCGACGCGGAAGACATCCAGGTTCTGGATGGTCTTGGTCTCGTCGCCCATGTGGCCGGTCATCTTCTTGCCAGGGAACACACGGCCCGGATCCTGGGCCATGGAGATCGAACCCGGCACGTTGTGCGAGCGGCTGTTGCCGTGGGACGCACGCTGCGAGGAGAAGTTGTGGCGCTTGATGGTTCCGGCGAAGCCTTTACCGATCGAAGTGCCCTGCACGTCGACCTTCTGGCCCGCTGCGAACAGCTCGGCCACAGGCAGCACCGCACCGGCAGCATATTTGCCAGCCACGTCGGCGGTGACGCGGAATTCCTTGAGGATTTCACCGGCTTCGACGCCGGCTTTGGCCAGGTGACCAGCTTCCGGCTTGGTCACGCGGGTGGCGCGACGCTTGCCGTACGCCACCTGAAGGGCGTCGTAGCCGTCATTGGCCTGGGTTTTGACCTGTGCCACACGGTTGTTCGACACGTCGACCACCGTGACGGGCACTGCGTCCCCGTCTTCGGTGAACAGGCGCATCATGCCCACCTTGCGGCCCAACAACCCGAGGGAGTTGCTCAGACTCATTGTTTTCTCCGTTCCCGACTTCAATTGGCCGGGGCTGATGGTGTGCCCGCAACGCCTTTCGACGCCACAGCAGCACGGTTGTTAAGGCAATACCAGAGACTGGCACCACCGACAAACGAATATCTCTCAGGCAAAAGCCTGAAAAGCCCGCCAGTATAACCAGCGGGCTTTTTTTGTGCAAGTCCGGCTGTCGCCGGACTTGGCTCCAGGATTACTGGAGCTTGATCTCGACGTCCACGCCGGCCGGCAGGTCCAGCTTCATCAGGGCGTCGACCGTCTTGTCGGTGGGGTCGACGATGTCCATCAGACGCTGGTGGGTGCGGATCTCGAGCTGGTCGCGGCTGGTCTTGTTGACGTGCGGCGAACGCAGGATGTCGAAACGCTTCATGCGGGTCGGCAGGGGCACGGGGCCCTTGACGATCGCGCCGGTGCGCTTGGCGGTGTCAACGATCTCGGCAGCCGAGGTGTCGATCAGCTTGTAGTCAAACGCCTTGAGGCGGATGCGGATTTTCTGCTTGGTGGACATGCGGTTCTCCGGATCCGGTTACGCGATGATCTTGGCAACCACGCCGGCGCCGACGGTACGGCCGCCTTCGCGGATGGCAAAGCGCAGGCCTTCTTCCATGGCGATCGGGGCGATCAGCTTGACGGTGATCGACACGTTGTCGCCCGGCATCACCATTTCCTTGCCCTCGGCAACTCGATGGAGCCCGTGACGTCGGTGGTGCGGAAGCAGAACTGCGGATTGCAGTTGTTGAAGAACGGCGTGTGACGGCCACCCCCGTCCTTGACAGCACATACACCTCACCGGTGAAGTGGGTGCGGCGGCTTGATGGAGCCGGGCTTGCACAGCACCCGGCCGCGCTGCACTCGCGCTTGGTGCCGCGCGCAGCAGGACACGACGTTGTCGCCAGCCTGACCTCCTGGTCCAGCAGCTTGCAGGAACATTTCCACGCCGGTGCAGGTGGTTCTCTGGGTGCGTCGGAGATACCGACGATCTCGATTTCCTTCGCCGACCTGGATGATGCCAGCAGCTCGATACGGCTTGGTCACCACGGTGCCGCGACCTGAGATGGAGAACACGTCTTCCACGGGCATCAGGAAGGAGCCGTCCACAGCGCGCTCGGGCGTGGGGATGTAGCTGTCCAGGGCGTCGCCAGCTTCATGATGGCCTCTTCACCCAGGGGACCTTGTCGCCTTCGAGGGCCAGTTTGGCCGAACTCCCTTGATGATGGGGTGTCGTCGCCGGGGAAGTCGTACTTGGAGAGCAGCTCGCGCACTTCCATCTCGACCAGCTCCAGCAGCTCCTCGTCGTCCACCATGTCGGCCTTGTTCAGGAACACGATGATGTAGGGAACGCCCACCTGGCGGGACAGCAGGATGTGCTCGCGGGTCTGGGGCATCGGGCCGTCAGCGGCCGAGCACACCAGGATGGCGCCGTCCATCTGGGCGGCACCGGTGATCATGTTCTTGACGTAGTCGGCGTGGCCGGGGCAGTCCACGTGGGCGTAGTGGCGATTGGCCGTCTCGTACTCGACGTGGGCGGTGTTGATCGTGATGCCGCGCGCCTTCTCTTCGGGAGCCGCGTCGATCTGGTCATAGGCCTTGGCCGAACCACTCCGAACTTGGTCGCCAGCACGGTGGTGATGGCAGCCGTCAGGGTCGTCTTGCCATGGTCCACGTGACCGATGGTGCCGACGTTGACGTGCGGCTTGGTCCGCTCGAATTTCTCTTTTGCCATTGCAAATACCTCTGTAAAAGAACAAGACCCGTGTGTGTTTAACGTCTCCGGCCCGAGCCCGCCACGGCAGCTGGCTCACCGCACAAGGCGGCGCCGAAGACAAGACAATTTCAAAAACCTGCACACTTGCCAGCGGCCACCGCGGAACCGGCCTTGCCGGGCCGCAGGTGGCACCCCCTTGAGGGCAGGCGGCAAAGCCGCGCAGGGGTGGGCCTTATTTGGCGCGAGCGGAAATGATGGCTTCCTGCACGTTGCGGGGTGCTTCGCCAGTGCTTGAATCGCATCGTGTAGGTGGCATTGCCTTGCGACATGGAGCGCAGCGTGGTCGAGTAGCCGAACATCTCGGACAGCGGGACCTCGGCCTTGAGCGGGCCTGCCGCCACCGACCATGTCTTCCATGCCCTGGACCATGCCGCGACGGGACGAGAGGTCACCCATCACGTTGCCGGCGTAGTCTTCGGGGGTCTCGACTTCCACGGCCATCATGGGCTCGAGGATGACGGGCTGGGCTTTCTTGCAGCCTTCCTTGAAGCCGAAGATGGCGGCCATCTTGAAGGCCTGTTCGGACGAGTCCACATCGTGGTACGAACCGAAATGCAGGGTGACCTTGACGTCCACCACCGATATTTTATTACACACCCGGTGTTCAGGGCCTCTTCGACACCCTTGCCCACGGCAGGAATGTATTCACGCGGAACCACACCGCCCTTGATGGCGTCGACGAATTCGTAGCCTTTGCCGGCCTCGTTGGGTTCGATCTTGAACACCACGTGACCGTACTGGCCCTTACCGCCCGACTGACGCACGAATTTGCCTTCGGCTTCTTCAACCGTGCCACGAATGGTCTCGCGGTAGGCCACCTGCGGCTTGCCGACGTTGGCTTCGACGCCGAATTCGCGCTTCATGCGGTCGACGAGAATTTCCAGGTGCAGCTCGCCCATGCCGGCGATGATGGTCTGGCCGGATTCTTCGTCGGTACGCACGCGGAAGGACGGATCTTCGGAAGCCAGGCGCTGCAGCGCAATGCCCATCTTCTCCTGGTCGCCCTTGGTCTTGGGTTCGACGGCCTGTGCGATCACGGGCTCGGGGAACACCATGCGCTCGAGCGTGATGACGGCATCGGGATCGCACAGGGTTTCGCCGGTGGTCACTTCCTTGAGGCCCACGCAGGCGGCAATGTCACCGGCACGAATCTCTTCGACTTCCTGGCGGTTGTTGGCGTGCATCTGCACGATACGGCCGATACGCTCTTTCTTGCCCTTGACCGGGTTGTAGACGCTGTCGCCCTTCTTGAGCACGCCCGAGTAGACGCGCACGAAGGTCAGCTGGCCGACGTAGGGGTCGGTCATGAGCTTGAATGCCAGCGCGGAGAGCTTTTCCTCGTCGTCGGCTTTGCGCGAGTCGACTTCTTCCTTCTCGCTGGTGCCGGCAACCGGAGGGATGTCCAGCGGCGAGGGCAGGAAGTCGATCACGGCGTCGAGCATGCGCTGGACACCCTTGTTCGCGCGCGCCGCACAGCATCGGCTGGATCTCGGTGGCGATGGTGCGGTGCGGATGCCCTGCTTGATCTCGTCTTCGGAGAGGTCCCCCTCTTCGAGGTACTTGTTCATCAGCTCTTCCGAGGCCTCGGCTGCGGACTCGACCATCTTTTCACGCCACTCCTTGGCGGACTCGGCGAGTTCGGCCGGGATGTCGACGTAGTCGAACTTCATGCCCTGGGAGGCATCGTCCCAGATGATGGCCTTCATCTTGATGAGATCGACCACGCCCTTGAAGTTGTCTTCGGCGCCGATCGGAATCACGATGGGCACGGGGTTGGCCTTCAGGCGCAGCTTCATCTGGTCGTAGACCTTGAAGAAGTTGGCACCGGTGCGGTCCATCTTGTTGACAAAGGCCAGACGCGGCACCTTGTACTTGTTGGCCTGGCGCCAGACGGTCTCGGACTGGGGCTGAACGCCACCCACGGCGCAGTACACCATGCAGGCGCCGTCGAGCACGCGCATGGAACGCTCCACCTCGATGGTGAAGTCCACGTGGCCGGGGGTGTCGATGATGTTGAAGCGGTGCTCGGGGTAGTTGAGCTCCATGCCCTTCCAGAAGCAGGTCGTGGCAGCGGAAGTGATGGTGATGCCCCGCTCCTGCTCCTGCTCCATCCAGTCCATGGTGGCGGCGCCGTCGTGCACTTCACCGATCTTGTGGTTCACACCGGTGTAGAACAGGATGCGCTCGGTGGTGGTGGTCTTGCCGGCATCGATGTGGGCCGAGATGCCGATGTTGCGGTAGCGCTCAAGTGGCGTGGTACGTGCCATGAAAATTCTCCGGGTTTGATGCGTCAAAGCCCGCTGCCCTCATGGGGCCGGCGGGCTGGCTTCGGATCGTGCAGGCGCCAGGGGCACCTGCGGACATCAGAAGCGGAAGTGGCTGAAGGCCTTGTTGGCTTCGGCCATGCGGTGCACCTCGTCGCGGCGCTTCATGGCGCCGCCACGGCCTTCGTTGGCCTCGAGCAGCTCGTTGGCCAGACGCAGGGCCATGGATTTCTCGCTGCGCTTGCGGGCCGCTTCCTTGATCCAGCGCATGGACAGGGCCAGGCGACGGACGGGGCGGACTTCAACGGGCACCTGGTAGTTGGCGCCACCCACGCGGCGGGACTTGACCTCCACCATGGGCTTGACGTTGTTGATGGCGGTGGTGAAGAGCTCCAGGGGGTCTTTCCCGGTCTTCTTCTCCATGGTTTCAAGCGCACCATAGATGATGCGCTCGGCAACCGCTTTCTTGCCACCTTCCATGATCACGTTCATGAACTTGGAAAGCTCGACATTGCCGAACTTGGGATCCGGCAGGATTTCACGTTTAGGGACTTCGCGACGACGTGGCATGTTTCACCTCTTGCTTCAGTTGATGACCGGAACGTCCTTTTTTCCGGACACCCCGCAGATTCATCGGGAATCTGCACTTACTCGACCCAGGATCGGGTCACTACGCCGGACCGGCTCGTCAAAACCGGGCGGCACCGAACAAAGAAAACCCGATCAGGCCTTCTTGGGGCGCTTGGCACCGTACTTGGAACGCGACTGCTTGCGGTCTTTCACGCCTTGCAGGTCCAGCGAACCGCGGACGATGTGGTAACGCACACCGGGCAAGTCCTTGACACGACCGCCGCGAACCAGCACGACGCTGTGTTCCTGGAGGTTGTGGCCTTCACCGCCGATGTAGGAGATGACCTCGAATCCGTTGGTCAGGCGCACCTTGGCGACCTTACGCAGAGCGGAGTTCGGCTTCTTGGGGGTCGTGGTGTACACGCGGGTGCACACGCCACGACGCTGCGGGCAGTTTTCCATGGCCGGGCTCTTGGATTTGGTCTGTTCGACCTCCCGGCCGTGGCGCACGAGCTGGTTGATGGTTGGCATTGATAAACGTCCCTAAACGTTTGAAACGAAAAAAGTAAACCCTTCGGAAAATTCCGAAAAGCCCTCTACTGTAGCACGCAGCCAGAAAAACAGCAAATCCCGCTCGGCGAAGCGTGAGGGCTTCAGCGACCACAGCGCCGGGCCGCCCCAAGCAAGGCCCGCCCCCTCGGGGGGCAGCGACCCGCGCAGCGGCGGAGCGTGGGGGCTTCAGCGACCGCAGCGCCGGGCCGCCCCAAGCAAGGTCAGCCCCCTCGGGGGGCAGCGACCCGCGCAGCGGCGGAGCGTGGGGGCTTCAGCGACCGCAGCGCCGGGCCGCCCCAAGCAAGGTCAGCCCCCTCGGGGGGCAGCGACCCGCGCAGCGGCGGAGCGTGGGGGCTTCAGATCACCGGATCCAGAGGCGGATGGCGTCCCAGGCGCGACCGAATATGCCGCTTTCCTCGACCGTTTCCAGCACCGTCAAGGGCCGCTCGACAACGGTGCTGCCGTTGGCCATGCGGACCCGCAGGGTGCCGACCTGCTGGCCGCGCTGCAAGGGGGCCACGAGCGGCTCGGTGCGCAACACCTCGGTCTGCAGGCGGGCGCCCTCACCGGCCGGGACGGTCACGACCACGCCCTCAGGCAGGCCCAGGGCCACCTGGTCGGCCTTGCCCTTCCAGATCTTGGGCGAGGCCACCGGCTTGCCGGGTTCGGACAGGCGGACGGCCTCAAAGGCGGTGAAGCCCCAGTTCAGCAGTTTCTGGCTTTCGACCGCACGGGCGTTCTCGCTGGCAGCACCCAGAACCACGCTGAGCAAGCGGCGCTGGCCGACGCCGGGCGCATCCCGACGGGCGGTGGTCACCATGCAGTACCCGGCTGCGGCGGTGTGGCCGGTCTTGAGGCCGTCGACCGACGGATCGCGGAACAGCAGCAGGTTGCGGTTGGTGTCGTTGGCCGCCGGCGTGCCGGGGTAGCGGTAGCGCTGGATGGCGTAGTACGAGACGTACTCCGGGAAATCCTTCATCAGGCGAGTGGCCAGGACGGCGAGGTCCTGCGCCGTCGTGGTGTGTCCGGTCTCGGTCAGGCCTTCCGGGTTGCGAAACCGGCTGGCCGTCATGCCCAGGGCCTGGGCCTGGCTGTTCATCATTTCGACGAAGCGCTCGACGCTGCCACCCACGCCTTCGGCCAGCGCCACGGTGGCGTCGTTGCCGGACTGGACGATCATGCCCTTGATGGAGGCCCTCTCGACGGGCACCTGCATGCGCGGATCGATGAACATGCGGAACTCCGGCATTTTCAGGCCCGCTCGCTCACGCGACGGTTTCTGGTCCAGCGTCAGGTTTGGCGCGCAGGGCGTCAAAGACCAGATAGGCGGTCATGAGCTTGGTCAGCGAGGCCGGCTCGACGGCCTGGTCGGCATCCTTGGTGGCAAGCACCTGACCCGAAGTGACATCCAGCAGCAGATAGGCCCGGGCAGCAATCTCGGGCGACGAGGGCATCTGGGCCCAGGCGGGCATGGCACCCAAGGCAAGCAGGGAAGCAGCCAGCCGGCCAGACAAGGAAAATACGCGACGAAGCAAGACAGGTCCTTGATGGGCGCCGAAGCGCAGACTGAAAGAAGAAGGGCCAGCGCCGGGCGCCAGATGGCGCAGCGCCAGTCCTTGAGAAGGGCTGGCCATGGAAGAAATGACCACCACCGGGGACCACCAGCACCGGCAACGACTGGGGCCCAGTCCATCACCGACGCCAGCGGCACCGTGTCATCAGATTCGCCGTGAATGACCAGGGTGCGTGCATGGAGTTCCGCTGGCACGGTTTCAACCTGAAACCGGCTTGCCGCGGTACCGACCAGCAGCAGCCGCTCGATGGCGCGCTGCCCTTGCAGGCGGGCCACGGCATGGGCGGTGACGAACGCCCCGAATGAAAAGCCTGCCAGGCACAGGGCAATCGGTAGGCGCCTGCGCGGCCACGACCTGGGGCAGGTTCGAGTTCGCCCCGGCCGTCGTCGTACGTGCCTTCGCTGCGACCGACGCCCCGGAAACAGCGACGGCATTCCAGCCGGCCTGCACGGCAGCACGGGCCAGTGTCTGGACGACCTTGTTGGTCAGGGTGCCGCCGAACAAGGGGTGCGGGTGGGCAATGACGACGTGTCCGCGCGCGGTGCCGCTGGCGCGGTCGATGGCCACTTCGAGCTGGCCGGCCGGGCCGGTCTGCATCAGGTATTCGGTCTGGGCGTTCATGAAGACGAAAGGCGGGCTGCGCCCGGCATGCCTGGCGTCAGCGACCGACGTCGGGCGGGGTGAGCAGGCGTTCGACGACCTGGCCGTCGCGCAGGTGGGACTGGACGATCTCGTCAATGTCGCTCTCGTCGACATAGCTGTACCAGACCGCCTCGGGGTAGACGACGGCGATCGGTCCGCCGGCACATCGATCCAGGCAGCCGGCCTTGTTGACGCGCACCTTGCCCGGGCCGAGCAGGCCCATGGCCTTGGCCTGCGACTTGCACCGGTCGAAGGCCGACTGGGCCTGAAGGCGGGCGCAGCAGGCTTCGCCTTCCGCTCGCTCGTTCAGGCAAAAGAAGATATGGCGTTCGTAATAGGACGATCGGTCGGACATGGGGGAATTAGCTTGCTGCTTGTGGCCGCAGATCGGGACACCGTGACCAGGCCAAACAGCAGGACGGCCCAGGGCCAGAACCAGCCCAGCCACCGTGACAGGCCGTGGAAGCGGATGAAGCGGCCCTGCTCCCAGATTTCGAAGCGACCGGGCGAAATACGGGGTCTCCGGGACGCGATTGAGCAGGGTCAGGGCGACCGACAGGCACAGCATCATCAGGACCAGGCACAGGCGGCGTGGCAGCATGGACAGCCCCAGGGCGACCAGCAAGGCCAGGCCGCCGCCCAGCAGGACCTGGGGTCCCACCCAGGCCCAGGCGTTCCGACCGTAGGTCAGTGCGTAGGAGACACCGACCACGGCACCGGCCAACAGCATGACGGGAACCAGGAACAGGCGCCGGGGAATGGAACGGATCTGGGAGAAACCCAGCAGCAGTGGTGCGAGCAGGCACAACGCCATGCACAAGGCCTCCGACAAAGGACTCAGCGGCGGCGCGGGCACGGCGGCCTCGGGCAGCCAGAGGGCGAACGGCGTGCCGCTCAGCCAGTCCTGCAGGGCCGCTTCGACACGCACCCAGACCTGCCCCAGACCGAACGGCAAGGGCGCGGGATAGAGCAGCGCGGGCAACCAGAGACCCAGCAGGACCAGACCGCCATGGGCATCCGATTCGAACCAGTCGGCGCGCCACTGGCTCCAGCGACGCAGCGCACCCAGCCGGTGCAGCGTCCAGGCCAGGCCGGCACCGATGACGCCGCCGGCGCTGTTGAGCGCCAGGTCGAGGTTGGAGGGAACCCGGGCCGGGAGCAGGGTCTGGGCCAGTTCAATGACCAGCGACAGGGTGGCACAGGCCGCACTGGCCGCCACCCAGGAGCCACCGCCCCATCCGGTGCGCAGCATGGCCATGGCCAGCAGGAAGCCCAGCGGAATGTAGCCCAGCAGGTTGGACCAGACATCGAACGCCGTCCAGTAGCGGGGCATCGGGGCCAGCACCCAGTCCCAGGTCAAGCCGCCCTGCGCCCGCCAGCCGGCGAACGGATACAGGCTGGCGTAGAGCACCAGCACAGCGAACAGCAGGGCCAGGGTCCAGGCCGACGAGCGGTTTTTCATGGCCAGGGAACGCGACGCGGGCGCTGGCGCACGCGGCTCAGAAGGGTTTGACCACCACCAGCAACACAGCCGCCAGCATCATGAGGACCGGCGCTTCGTTGAACCAGCGGTACCAGACATGGTTGCGGCGGTTTTCGTTGCGCTCGAAACGCTTGAGCAAACGGGAGCAGGCGTGGTGGTATCCCAGGATGAGCACCACCACCAGCAGCTTGGCGTGCATCCAGCCGTTGCCGGCGCCCTTGCCGATGCCGTACCCCAGCCACAACCACAGGCCGAGCACCAGCGCCGGCACGGCCAGCATATGGGTAAATCTCATAAGTTTGCGAGCCATAAGCAGCAGGCGCTCGCGTTCGGCCACGCTCTCGGGTGGCACCATGGCCAGGTTGACGAATATCCGTGGCAGGTAGAACAGACCGGCAAACCAGCTGGCAATGAAGACGATGTGAAAGGCTTTGACCCAGAGCATGCCCGCAGTGTAGCCCTCGCCCCGGAGGGGACGGTTTCCGCACGCGCAAAAAAAACCCGACCTCAAGGGGTCGGGTTGGAAGCCTTTTTGCTGTCACACACTAAGGCACCCGCTCAGGGAGGAAAAGCGGGGAGCGCGCCTTTCGGGTTGCTCAATCCAAATGTTACACGAAATTTACGCGTTGCCAAGCAAAAAAACCTGTCATTTCTGACAGGTGGTTGGATGAAAATTTTTGTCAGATATGGTAGGCGCGCCAAATTATCCGGACCGGATCCGGTGGCGCCCGGGCCGTCACATCATCTTGGCCAGTTCGAACATGACGGCTGTTCCGAGTGCCTCGCGGATATTGCCCCTGCCCACCTTGGCCATTGAAAACTCGCCGAATCCGGACATGTCGAATGAGCTGTCGTCGGGCGAGATCTCGACAAACGGGAAGTCGAGCACTTCGCGCATGAGCTCGCGGCGGAACGCGTCGAAGCCTTCGTCCTTGATCTCAGCGTCGATCACGATGAGGTTGGGCATGCGCGACCGGATGGCATCTCGCGCCTGGCCGAAATCGACCACGCTGTCCGAGACAATACCGATCTCGCGCAACGAATCGCGGACATCGGCACGGATCTGCAGGCTGGGCGATATGGTCAGCACATAGGTGCCGGACAGCGACTTGAACATCGACGAATGGTCGTCCGAGAGGTCGACCGCCGTGATGCCGTCGACGGCCTGGACGGTGCGGGTGAACAGGGCCGTGAACGACACACCCTCGTCCGTGATGGACCGGTCGATGTCGATGCCGCCGCCGACCAGGGCGATCTGGCGGATCAGCATCCAGCTCAGTCCATCGGTGGCCGCATGGCTGGACGGTGGCACGCCATCGTTGGCCACCCGCATCTGCAGCCGGGCGTGTTCAGGCCAGTTGTTCAGGTCCATGCGCAGGTCGATGCGGGAGCCGAAGGGCAGACCCCAGTCGAGCACGGCATTGACGAAGGTGTGCGCGACGGTCGGATCGATCAGGACCTCGACCGGCTTGAGCTTGCGTCGCACGGCGATGCCCAGGATGCCCAGCTCGGCCTTGCGCTCCTGCAGCACGCCCTCGACCAGGCCGCCCATGTTGACTTTTTCGTGCGACTGGCGGATGCGCCCGCCGAAAAAGCGCAGGATCTGCTGCGCCGTGACGCCGGCCTGCTTGATCCGCTCGGACGGCACGCTCAAGGCCCGGTGTTCGATCTTGCTGATGCGTCCCTTGGCCAGCAACTGGTCGGCCACGCCATGCAGCGCGCTGATGCCCTCGGTAAGGTGGCTGGCGAGATCGCCGACCAGGTCTGCCCAGTGCTCGTCCAGTGACCAGGACTCGGGTTCCGGGCCGCCACGGGTGGTGACGGGTATGGACACGGGCTTCTTGGGAGCTTGCATGACAGACGGTTCGATTTGGACAACAGATTGTGCGACGGGCACCCGGGCATGTTGACGAGCCTGACGGCCAGCGTCCTCCCGGATCGGGACTCTTCTGAAAATAGCACCGGCGGACACCCAAAGAGCGCCGGCATGTATGCAGTGATTTCTTCCTACCGTGGAGTTCAGCACACGCCCGGTCTTTTTTTCATTATGGCCGCAGTTGTTACGCCTTGCCACACGCCGGGGCGGCCCGCCTGAGCACCGGCCAGCAAGACGCGGCGGCGGCGATTTGCCACAATACGGCATGCTCAATCCCGCCCCCTACCCTCTCTCCCGCCCCCGACGCCTGCGCCGGGATGCGTTTTCCCGCGACCTGGTGCGGGAGCACCGGCTGGCGCCGTCCGATCTGATCTATCCGGTGTTCGTCCATGAGGGCGAGGGACGCCGTGAGGCGGTGTCCTCCATGCCGGGGGTGGAGCGCCTGAGTCTGGATCTGCTGCTGCCCGTGGCGCAGGATTGCGTGAACCTGGGCATTCCGGTGATGGCCCTGTTTCCGGTGATCGACCCGCAGCTCAAGACGCCCGACGGCCGCGAAGCCACCAACCCGGACGGGCTGGTGCCGCGCGTGGTCCGGGCGCTGAAGCAGGCGTTTCCGCAGCTGGGCGTGATGACCGATGTAGCGCTGGACCCCTACACCAGCCACGGCCAGGACGGCGTGCTGGACGAGAACAACTACATCCTGAACGATCCGACGGTGGACATCCTGGTCAAGCAGGCCCGCACACAGGCCGAGGCGGGCGTGGACATTGTGGCGCCCAGCGACATGATGGACGGGCGCATCGGCGCCATCCGCAGCGCACTGGAGACCACCGGCCAGGTGCACACGCGCATCATGGCCTACAGCGCCAAGTACGCCAGCGCCTTCTATGGCCCATTCCAAGATGCCGTCGGCTCGGCCGCCAACCTGGGCAAGGCGGACAAGAAGGTCTACCAGATGGATCCGGGCAACAGCGACGAGGCGCTGCGCGAAGTGGCTCTGGACATCGCCGAAGGCGCCGACATGGTGATGGTCAAGCCCGGCATGCCGTACCTGGACATCGTGCGGCGGGTAAAGGACGAGTTCCGGATGCCCACCTTTGCCTATCAGGTCAGTGGCGAATACGCGATGCTCAAGGCCGCGTCGCAGAACGGCTGGCTGGACCACGATGCCGTGATGATGGAGAGCCTGATGGCTTTCAAGCGCGCCGGCGCGGACGGGGTGCTGACCTACTTCGCCCGGGATGCGGCCCGGCTGCTGCGCTCGTCCTGACCCGAACCGGTCCCGGCGATGCGCATTTTCAGCATCCGGTCAGGCGCGGTCACGGAGTCTGCGCAACTGCCCGAGCACCGGCAGGACCGGGGCTTCGTCTGGGTGGCCTGCAGCCGGCGCGAGTTCGAACTGGAGCAGCAGCCACTGCAGCAGATGCTGCACAAGCTGTGCGGCGTCACCCTGGTGGACCTGCACCTGTCGGACTTGCTGAACAACCAGTTGCCATCCCATTTCGATTACACGTCCCAGTACGACATCCTGGTGATCCGTCGCCTGGCTGCCGGCCACAGCGACACCGACCTGGAGCGGCCCGGAACGATCCTGACCCAGCCAAACCGGCGCGGGGGGCCGCCGAAAGCGTGGCGCATCGACACCAGTCCGGTGGGGTTTGCGGTGTTCGACCGGGTGCTGCTGACCGTGCATCCGGCCGGCTGCGCGGTGCTGGAACAGTTTGCGGCGCGCCTGCTGGCCAGCACATCGGCTGCGTCCCGGGCAGCAGGTGTGCAGTTGCCCCTGGGTTCGGCCGACTTGATGCTGCGCATCGTCAATCACATGGTCGACGGTTACCTGGACCTGCGCCGCGAGCTGACGCGCCAGCTGGATCACTGGCAGTCGGAACTGCTGAACCCGCGCGCGCGCTTCTCGAACTGGGGGTCGCTGCTGGACGCGCGCAACGCGCTGCACCAGCTGGACGAGATCTGCGAGGACCAGCGCGCCGCCATCCAGGACTGGATCGAGGCGCTGGCGGGCTGGGAAGTGCTGGAAGGCCATGACGACCACTTTGGCGGCCATCGGGGCCTGGAACTGCTGAAGGTGCGCAGCCGGGACGTCCTGGAGCATATCGAACGCGTCATGCACCATGTCCGGCGTCTGGAGCAGAACTCGGAGACGGCGGTGCAGATGCACTTCTCGGTCCAGAGCAACCGCACCAACGACATCATGCGAGCGCTCACGGCACTGACCGCCATCTTCCTGCCACTGAACCTGATTGCCGGCATCTTCGGCATGAACTTCGAGTTCATTCCGCTGCTGCATGCCCGCGGCGGGTTCTGGTGGGCGATGGGCGTGATGGCCCTGATCGGTCTGGTCCTGAGTGCCTATTTCTGGCACAGCGGTACCTGGCCCGTTCAAACGCTGGAAACCGGGCCGTCAGGACGCTGTAGGGGGGTGACAGGCCTTCGCTGGCCAGGACGCGCTGCACGGCGGGGCGCCCGAGCATGCGCTGCAGGTAAGGCCCCAGGTGGGGTTTGTCGCGAGCGGCCCCGCCGGCGAACCCGCGCGTCCAGCGGCACAGCGTGAAGATGTACGGGTCCAGCGCCGAGTAGCCCTCGGGCATGAACCAGGGCCCCTGATGGCGCGCCAGTTCGGTGTCCAGCTGGCGCAACAGGTTGCGCACCCGCAGTTCGGCGTGATGGCGCACCTGCTCCACGCCTGCGGTGTTGCCGGCGCTGACCCAGCGATCGGGGTAGAAATAGACGATCAGGGTGCTCTGCAGGGTGTTCGTCAACCACATGAGCCACTTGTAGAAATGGGCCCGGGCCGGAGTGCCCAGCGGTGGCGCCAGGCCCTGCCGGGGATGGGTGTCACACAGGTGCAGGCAGATGGCGGCGGTTTCGTAGAGCACGAGATCGCCGTCGGTCAGCACAGGGATCAGCCCGTTCGGATTGAGTTTGAGGTAGGCGGTGGTCTTCTGCACGTCCTGGGTGCGATCGACCAGGACGCGTTCGTAAGGCACACCCAGCTCTTCGAGCAGGATGTGCGGCACCATGCTGGCCGTGCTGGGGAAGAAGTGCAGCTGGATCAAGGCCGTTCAGCCCAGATGGCTGGCCAGGAAGGCCAGGGTGCGCTCGCGCGCGAGTTTCGCGGCGCTGGCGTCATACGATCCGCGCTGGTCGCAGTTGAATCCGTGGTTGGCGTTGTAGACATGCACCTCGACAGCTGGCTGTGCCTTCTGGAATGCCTGCACGGTGTCGAGCGGAATCCAGTGGTCCTGGTCGCCGAAGTGGGCCATCACGGGCACCCTGGGCTGGCGGATGGCTTCGCCCTCGCCCGTCATGCCACCGCCGTAGAAGGGTACGGCAGCCGAGAGGCCGTCAAGCTGGCAGGCCGAGCGCCAGGTCAGCAGCCCACCCCAGCAGTAGCCGAGGATGCCGACCTTGCCGGCTTGCGCCGCATGGGCGATGGCGGCCTGGATGTCGGCCATGACACCGGGCGCCGGCAGGGCCTCGACGGCGGTTTTCAGGCCAAAGCCGGCCGTCATGTCGGCCTCGGCGTAGCCGAGCTCGACGCCAGCCTGGACGCGGTGGAAGGTCGACGGAGCCACGACGAAATAGCCATCGGCGGCATAGCCGTCGGCCACCGACCGGATATGGCTGTTGACGCCAAAGATCTCCTGCAGGACGACCAGGCCGCCCTTGGGCTTGCCCGCAGGCTGGGCCACGTAGGCGGGGAACTCGAAACCGTCAGCAGCGGTGAGGTTGACAAACTGTCCCATGCAAAGTCTCCTTTCGATTCGGTGTGAACAGGATAACGGCTGGCTGCCGCACCCCTCATGTCAGGAGGCGGCGCTCCAGCAATTCCAGGCGGTCCTGGCCCCAGAAGATTTCGCCGTCGAACACGTAGCTTGGCGCACCGAAGACACCGGCGTCAATGGCCTCCTGCGTGTTGGCGTCGTAGGCCTGGCGCACCGGCGCCGTGCCGGATTCGGCCAGGCGCTGCGCTGGCAGGTCCAGTTCCTGGAGCAATTGTCCGAGCACAGCGGGATCGGCGGCATCCAGTTCGCGCTGCCAGATGGCGCTGCCCACGGCCCCGGTCAGCTTGAGTGCGGCCAGCGGACCATCGGCCTGGGCCACGGCGGTAATCAGCAGTCCCGCCGGGTCGCCTGCCACAGGGAAATGGCGTGGCTGCACGTTCAGGGGGATGCCCAGGTGCTCGCTGAAGCGGCGCAACTCGACCAGGCGGTACGCCTGGCGCTGGGGCGCCCGCTGCGGCAGCGGCAGGCCGCCGGAGACGGGGAAGATGCGTCCGAAGTCGACCGGCAGGACCCGGACGCGGCTGTCCGTACGCGTTGCAGCAGGTCGCGGAACCGGTCATGTCCCAGAAACATCCAGGGGCTCTGGGGAGCGAAGTAGTAGTCCACTGTGCGACTCAAGGCGGTCTCCTGTTGTTGATGTAATGTGTGCCAGAGCCGTTTGTAACCCGAGACGGCATCCCATGCAGGAGACAGGACATGAACACGGACAACGTGGATATCTGTTTCGTCACTGGCGGCAGCCGGGGCAGGGGTACACGGCCCGCCCGGCGGCCTCCAGGCGTCGGCAGCCAGCGGCTGGGTCACGGCGTGCGGCAACCACCATGACGATGCTGCTGCGGGGTCCATCCGCGCCGGCGCGGGTGGCACCGCCCATGGTGCAGGTGGACGCGCCAAGCCGGATCGAGCGCCAGCGCTGCACAGCCCGAGGGAAGACGACGATGGGTCGGTCGTCTGGCCTGGTGAAACAACCGCTCTGCGGCAGCACGCATACTGAACCGAGAGGACGCTATGAAAGCGGCGCGCTGGAAGCGCATGTTCGACATCAACGTGTTCGGCAGCTTCCTGTGCGCCCGCGAGGCGGTGCGGCGCATGGGCACCGGCCATGGCGGCGAGGGTGGCGCGATCGTGAATGTCTCGAGCGCGGCATCGCGCCTGGGATCGCCGGGGCAGTATGTGGACTATGCGGCCAGCAAGGGGGCCATCGACGCCTTCACCATCGGCCTGGCCAAGGAGGTGGCGGCCGACGGCATCCGTGTCAACGCCGTGCGCCCTGGCCTGATCGAGACCGAGATCCACGCTTCGGGCGGATTGCCTGACCGCGTCAACGATCTCAAGCACCAGGTGCCCATGCTGCGCGGAGGAACGGCCGACGAGGTGGCACAGGCGATTGTCTGGCTGCTCTCGGACGCGGCCAGCTACACGACCATGAGTCTGCTGGATGTGTCGGGCGGACGATGAATTTCAGAAAGGATGAAGCATGACAGCCACCACGCCTGAGGAAAGTCCCCACATCAAGTACTGGTGGGAAGATCTGGAAGTGGGCCAGACGCGTGACCTGGGTTCGATCTCGCCGACGAAGGAGGAGATCATCGCCTTTGCCAGCCAGTTCGACCCGCAGCCATTTCACCTGAGCGAGGAAGGCGGCAAGGCCTCGGTCTTCGGCGCGCTGAGTGCCAGTGGCTGGCACACCTGCGCCATGGCCATGCGGCTGATGGTGACGAACTTCCTGCAACGAGAGTTCCAGCCTGGGTTCGCCTGGCCTGGCGCCTGAAGTGGACCAAGCCGGTCTGGCCTGGCGACGTGCTGCGCCTTGCAGCACACCATCACCGAGAAGCGTCCCATGAGCAAGCGGCTGGATGTGGGACTGGTGCGCACGGTCTGGGAGATGTTCAACCAGAAGGGCGAAAAGTGCTGCACATGGAGGGCTACGGGATGTTCAGGCGGCGTGCGAGGGGTAGCTGCCGTCACCCCGGCTGAACACCTGGTCGGTAGGTAGCACGTCACCGGGTTGGCAGTTGGGGCGCCCGGTGGGCGCGTTCGTACAGCGGTGCGAAATCGACGCGGGCGAACTCGAGCAGTTCATCGAGGTCGCGCAGCACGAAGTAGGTTCTGGAAGTCGTCGATGCGGTAGGGTTGGTTCGCATCACGCGTTCCAGCTCGAAGCGGATGTGCATTGGGCGAAGGCCGTCCAGGCAGAAGCGCGACTCGGTGTAGGACGATGCAATGCCCGAACCATACAGGCAAGCCACCTCCTGCTGCAGCAGTCCGAACTCGACGGTGTACCAGTACACGCGCGCCAGTTCGGTGAGCCGGCCCAGTTGTTGCGCGCGCAGACCGCCCCGGCCGCA
Organism: Burkholderiaceae bacterium; assembly: GCA_041396505.1. Lineage (GTDB taxonomy): Bacteria > Pseudomonadota > Gammaproteobacteria > Burkholderiales > Burkholderiaceae_C > Hydrogenophaga. The sequence continues at coordinate 214,125 of JAWKYL010000007.1, read as the reverse complement.
GGCCTGACGAAGTCGGCGATGGCCGGGTTCCCAGCATGGGCACATGACCGAAGACGTCATGGAACACGTCGGGCTCTTCGAGATAGTCCAGTTCGGGCTGCATGAAATTGCCGGCCGGAATCGCCGGCTCGGTGGTCGAAGAAGACGTCGTCGGGCACCAGTCCGGGCACCGCCACCACCTGCCACCCCGTGCGCTTCATCAGCACCTCGGACAGGCGCCGGAAGTCGGGAATGGCGTCGGCACCGATCGGCAGATCGCGCATGCCCTGGGACGGTTCATCACAGGCGCGCCCGGGCAACAGCTTTGTCTGGCGCTCGAACAGCGTCTTCCAGGTGGCATGGTCAGTGCTGCTGTAGTGCTCCCACCCCTGGCAATGGTCCGTGTCGGCGTTCTCGGGCCGGATGTCGGCGCCGGCGGCCAGGCCGTGCTTGGTGGTGTCGGGCTTGACAGCGTCCATGGTCAGGCTCCTTGCGTGGGCCGCTGGCCATAGGCGGCGTCGGCCTGGCGGGCCCACGTGAAATCGCGCGAGGACAGGCCCCCGGCGTCGTGGGTGGTCAGTGTGACCTCGACACGGTTGTAGACATTGAACCATTCGGGATGATGGTCCATTTTTTCCGAGATGATCGCCATGCGGGCCATGAAGCCGAAGGCTTCGGCAAAGTCATGGAACCGGAAGGTGCGTCGGATGGCGCCGCCTTCCTGTGCAACCGTCCATTCGGTCAGGTCGGCCATCTGGTCGCGCGTCGCCTGGGTATCGAGGGGTGTCATGGCATTCTTCCTGTTCTGCCGCTCGGCCATTGTTGTTGACCCGAATTGAAGCGTGCAGTTTGCGCCACTTCGGAGACAATTGCTCTCATGTAAATCACAGCGGTGCGGCTATTTTTGGAAACCCTTTCATGATTGATGACATTGGCGAGGATTCCTTGCATCCTTCGACGCTGGATCGGCTGGACCGCCGCATCCTGTCGGTGCTGCAGGCCAGAGGACGCATCAGCAACCAGGAACTGGCCCAGGCGGTGCACCTGTCACCTGCACAATGCAACCGGCGCCACAAGCGCCTGGAGAGCGCCGGCTACATCCAGCTACGAGGCGCGCTGGATGCACGCAAGCTGGGACTGGGTGTCACCGCGTTCGTGCATGTGTCGATGGAGCGGGGGCAGCACAAGGAAGTGCTGAAGTTCCAGCGCACCGTGGCCAGGATGCCCGAGGTGCTGGAATGTCACGCGGTGACCGGTGACTTTGACTACGTCTGCAAGGTGATCGCCCGCGACCTCAAGGGCCTGTCGGACTTCCTGCTGGGCACGCTGGCCCAGCTGTCGGGGGTGAGCGGCGTGCGCTCGAGCATCTGCCTGAACGAGCTCAAGTGCACCAGCGCGTTGCCACTGGATTGACGGAAACCATGGACTTCAAGCCCCTGATCACACTGCTGGCGATCGTCAATCCGCTGGCCATCGTCCCTTTCTTCATTCACTACACGCAGGGCTTCAGTTCGGCCCAGCGCAAGCGCACGATTCTCGTGTCGGCCTTCAGCGCGTTTGCGGTGATTGCCACCTGCGCGCTGGTGGGCCTGCAGGTGCTGGCGTTTTTCAGCATTTCACTGGCGAGCTTCCAGGTGGGCGGCGGCATGTTGCTGCTGACCTCGGCCTTGTCCATGCTCAATGCACAGCCGGCCGAGGCCAAGGTGACGCAAGAGGAAGTGGATGACGCGGGCACCAAGACTTCGATCGCGGTGGTGCCGCTGACAATCCCGTTGCTGACGGGGCCGGCGTCCATGTCCACCGTGGTGATCTACGCCGATCAGGCGCAGACCTTTCTGCAACACGCGGCGCTGGTGGGCTATGGCGTGGTGGTGGCGCTGGCCACGGCCCTGTGCTTTGCCGCAGCCAAGCCGATTTCGCGCGCGCTGGGACAGACCGGCATCAATGTGATGACCCGGCTGATGGGCCTGATTCTGGCGGCGCTGGCGGTGGAGGTGATGGCGGCCGGGCTGACCAAGCTGTTCCCGGCCTTGGGAGCCGCATGACGTTCCGGACTGGAACCCGGTTCAGCGCAGCTTCTGGGCTTCGGTACGGAATTCCGTCAGGACGGCGCGGGCGTTCTTGAGGCCCCGCGCTTCGGCGGCCTTCACCCACCGCTCCTCCAGCGCAGCCTGTTTGCCCTTGACCTCATTGACGAAGGCCTCGCTGGCCATCTGGCGCTGCACGCCGGTCTGCTTCTGGATGTCTCGGGAAGCGGCATCGGTCCGGTCCCAGCCGGCCGCGAACAGTTTCGCCGCCGCCTCGCCGGAGACCTTGTCGATCACGGCCCGCTCCTCAGGCTTGAGGCTGTCGTACTTGGCCGGGTTCATCATGAAGACGAAGCTGGTGTTGTAGAGGCCACCCGGGAACGTGGTGGCGTACTTGACCATGGACAGGCGCATGGACTGCAACGATTCATCAGGGAAGAAGGTGCCGTCCATGACCCCTGTGGACAGCAGCTCGAACGAGTCGGTGGCCGGCTTGAGTGTGGTGTTCCAGCCCATGAGTTTGGACAGCTCGTTGATGTTGCCGCCACCGATTCGGAACTTGAGTTTCGCTGCGTCGGCCGCGCTGGAGACGGGCTGTTTCACCGTGAAGATGATGCCGGGCCCGTGCGTGAAGACACCCAGGACCTTGACACCCCGGTGCTCGCCCAGCGGCGCAAAGTACTTGTCGTAGATGCGCTGGTAGGCCACCGAGGTGGCGGTGGACGAGTCGCCCAGGAACGGAAACTCGGCCACCTGGGTGAAGACAAAGCGTCCGGGGGTGTAGCCGTCGACCGTGTAGGACACATCGGCCAGGCCGTCGCGGATGGCATCGAAGGTGCCCGGCGGGGCCGACACCGGTTTGGCCAGCAGGTTGCATTTGACGCTGCCCTTGGTGCCTTTCTCGACGGCCTCGCACCACTGGTTCTGGGCCATGGTGGCGCCATGGCCGGGCGGCAGCCAGGTGGAGACCTGGAGCACGGTCTGTGCGTGGGCGGCGCTGGCCACCAGGGCAGCGGCCAGCATGGGGACGAGGCGGGCGGAATACAGTTTCATGGTGTCTCCTGTTGTGGTGAGGGCAAATGGGGCGGCTTCGGCTCAGGCCGGTGTCGGGCTGGCCTGCTCGGCATCGAAGCGCGATCGCAGCAGGCGCCGGAACTGGATGAGTGCCGAGTCCATGGCCAGCGGCAGCATGGGCAACTCGGGTTTGAGCGCGATGTTGCGATGCTGTGCGGTGATCATGTCGCGATCTTCGTTGAAGGCACCGATGAGGCTGTTGTAGATGCTCTCGGTGACCGTGTCGTCGCCCTCGTCCACCGGGTGCGACTGCTGGAAGAAATAGTGCGTGGTGGTTTCGGTTTCGGGGGTGAGGGTCTGGCAACTGTGCAGCCGCACCGACGGACCGGGTGCCGATGGATCCGCACCGGTGGGCCGCCCGCCCGAGTGCATCAGCAGGGTGCCGGGCAACAGGAATTCGTAGACGAACCAGCGGTCCAGGTGGGTGTCGAACGGGCGAAAGCGCTGGTAGAAGGGTGGAGCCGGCACGTCCTGGATGTGGCGCGAAACCTTGATGCCCGTCTGCGGCCAGTCGGGCACCGGCCCTGGCACCGGTTCAATGTCGGGCCGCGCCTGAGCAATCCGGGTCGAACCGCCCAGGCTCTTCTCATGCACATAGCTCAGATGCGAGAAGTCGAGAAGGTTGTCGCAGATGAGCAGGTAGGGGGTGTCGTAGTGCAGGTAGCCCGGCTTGTGCTTCCAGTCAGGGCTTTCGCAGGAGAAGTTGTCGGGCAGCAGAGCGGTGTCGGCCTTATCCGGCTCACCCATCCAGACGAAGACCCAGTTGTTTTTCTGAGCCACCGGGTAGGCCCGCACCTGCGCCTTGGGCGGAACCTGGTCGATGCCCGGAATCTCGATGCAGCGGCCGGAAGGCTCGAACTTCATGCCGTGATAGCCGCAACGGATGCAGTCGCCCTCGCGCCGCCCCACCGACAATGGGGCGTGGCGATGGCAGCATCGGTCTTCCAGTGCGACCAGTCCGCCCGCTTCGGTGCGGTAGACCAGAACTGGTTCACCGAGTACGGTTCGCGTGAACAGACGGCTGTCACCCGCCGGCGGGATCTCGTGACCCCAGGCGATGACGTACCAGCAATTGCGCAGCCACATGGCGCTTCTCCTTCATGGACATTGAACGTCCATGCTAGAAAAGGCCCTGCGTGCCGGCGTCCCCCTCAAAGGGGACAGCGTGGGGATTGGTTCAGTGCAACAGGCGCGCCAGCCCCAGGCGCTCGGCCGGCAGTCCGGCTTCGGCCAGCTTGAGGTAGGCCCGCTTGCGCAGCGTGACAACGGTCGACGGTGCCACGTCAAGGTCCACGGCGATGCCATCAGCGCTCATGCCTTGGGCGATGCGTGCGCACACGGCACGCTCGCGTGCCGACAGCCCCGGCGCCAGGCGCCGCAGGCGCTGCTCCCTCTCGGCGACGTGCTGGTCGCGATCTTCACGCGCCCCCTGAACGCGCCAGGCCGCCGCGTGGGCCTGCCCAAGCAAAGGCGCCAGGCCGAGCAGCCGCTCCAGCTCGTCGGGCTGCAGGGGGCCCAGACGGTCGTCGCGGTACACATGGATGGCCTGCACCTGCCCGGCCGTCGGCGCGTGCAGCAGCGTGAAGCGGTCCGCCAGGCGCTCGCGCTCGTAGATGTCAGATCGCCAGCCTGCGTCGGGCAATTCGTCGGCACGGCAGTGCAGGACAGCCATGCCGGACGAGCGTTGGCTGGCCAGCTCGGCGGCGAGCGGCAGCATGGCGTCCTGACGGTAGTACCGGCGGCGATAGATGGCAAAACACTGGGACACCACAGCATCGTCCTGCGGACGACAGGCACACCCTTCGACCAGCTCGGGGGCGTCACGCCGGACGCGCACCAGCGACAGGTAAGCAGCCGGCACCACGGTCCGGACCGCCCGCAGCAAGCGGCCAGCATCGGCCGGTGCACTGGCCACGTCCAGCAAAGCGGAGACCGTCCCGGCCGGCAACACAGTGCCGGCGCCGGCCGATTCAAAGGTCCAGAGTTGGGGCATGCGCCCGATTCTCGACAGTGAACGGCACGCCTGTCCAGCGGGAAGACCCGCAGGATGCAGCAGCGAAGGCGCCGGCGCGGGCGAGCGCGCCAGCGCGCCTCACAACAGGCCGCCCTGCCCGGCACTGTCGTGCCGCAGCAGCATGTCGCAGGTCAGGCGGATATGCGCCTCCAGCGCCAGTGCCGCACGCGCTTCCTGCCGCGCCATGGCGGCATTGAAGATGCTCTCGTGCTCCGCGTGGACATCGCGGTCAAAGCCGGGGGTGGCCCCCAGGCGAATGGCGACGTGGCGGTAGCGTTCGCCGTGGCGGTAGAGGATGTCGAGCAGATGCCGCGTCCAGGGCGAGCTGTAGCCGGCGATCAGGGTTTCATGGAACCGGCGGTTGGCGCGTTCCCACTGGTCCGGGTCCCGTCCGGCGCCGCCGGCATCGGCCTCGCTCAGGCGGGCGAAGGCCGCTTTCAGCGACGCTTCCCATGCCTGACCGCCCAGGCGGATGGATTGGCGCAGGGCTTCGGTCTCCAGCCTCACGCGCGTGTCGGTCAGGTCCCTGAGGTCGTCCAGGGAAATGCCGCTGACGCGGTACCCGCGCTGCCCTTCCACCGTCACCAGCGCGTCCGAGACAAGCAGCGCCAGCGCCTCCCGCAGCGTACCGGCGCCAACACCGTAGCGGTCCTTAAGGTGCTCGACGCGCAGGCGCTGGCCTGGCTCCAGGTCGCCACAGACGATGTCATGGCGCAGGACGCGGTAGGCGCGTTCGGTCAGGGTGCGGGGTTCGGGCTCATCGCTTCGCGCGACGGGGCCGGCCGCTTGTGGGGGTTGAAGCAGTTCTTGCCACATGGTGTTGCTCAGACGCTGTCGGGTTCCTGCTGACGTTTCAGGCGGTAGGCCAGCTGCGCGCGGCTCAGGCCCAGCAGGCGCGCTGCGCCGGAGAGGTTGCCGTGACTGCGTTCGACCGCCAGGGCGAGCACGCGCGCCTCCAGCGCCTCGATGGGCACGCCGCTGTCGAGCACGCGCTCGCACAGGATCTGCTCGTCCTGCGGTGCCTGTGGCGCCAGCCGGCCCCGGGCGTCCAGGCCGTGGTGGGCCACATCAGGCTGGTTGGGAAACAGGTGCTCGGCCTCGATCATGGCGCCCTGCGATGCCAGGATGACTCCGCGCTCGACCAGGTTCTCCAGTTCGCGCACATTGCCTGGCCAGTCATGCCGGGCCAGGGCCTGCAGCGCGCGATCACTGAACCCGCCCAGGCGCTTGTTGTGCAAGGCTGTGAACCGCGCGAACAGGTGCTGGGCCAGGGGTTCGATGTCCGTCTGGCGCTCACGCAGCGGTGGAATGCAGATGGGGTAGACGTTGAGCCGGTAGAACAGGTCGCGGCGAAACAGCCCCCGCTCGACGGCGTCTTCCAGTTGCACGTTGGTGGCCGCCACTAGGCGCACGTTCACCCGGCGGGCGCCGTCGCTGCCCAGGCGTTCGATCTCGCCCTCCTGCAGCACGCGCAAGAGCTTGGCCTGGGCCGGCAGGGGCAGGTCACCCACTTCGTCGAGGAACAGGGTGCCGCCGTCGGCGCGCTCGAAGCGTCCGGCACGCGCGGCGTGTGCCCCGGTGAAGGCGCCCTTCTCCACCCCGAACAGTTCGGCCTCGATCAGTTCGGCCGGCAGGGCGGCGCAGTTGACGGCAACGAAGGGGCCGGATTTTCGGTCCGAGTGCTCGTGCAGGGCGCGGGCAAAGCGCTCCTTGCCGACGCCGGTTTCGCCAGTCAGCAGCACCGAGACCTGGGTGGCGGCGGCGCGCAGCATCAGGTCGTGGGCGCGCTGGAAGCCAGGCGAGGCCCCCACCAGCATGCCGCCCGATTCAGCCGGGTGCAGGCTGCTCTTGAGCGCCTCGACCTGCTGGCTGAGCGCGGCCATCTTCTCCAGCAGCGAGTCGTCTTCAAAGTACTGCCGGTGGGCCTGCCCGTCGGGCCAATCGTCGATCGGCTTGCCAACGATGTGGCAGTGGTCGTGGCCACAGGCGGCGCACAGGGTTTCCTTGAACAGGATGTGCCGGCCCATGAAGGCGCTGGTGTAGCCGCTGGCATAGCCCAGCAGGGTCCAGCAGGCCGGTTCATCAACCACGCCGTAACTCAGGCGATGGGCATGGGCCTCCCAGGAGTCGTCCCAGCGGAACTCGCCTTCGAACTCGCCGGCCTCGGCGTTCATTTTCAGCACCACGGGCGTGACCCGGGCCGCGCCTTCGAGCATGTGCAACTGCGGACCCACGAGGAACATGTCTTCCAGGGTGCGCGACCCCCTCGTCTTGGCGGCAAAGCCGGCATCGTGCAGGCCGCAGGCATAACCCAGGCGGGTCAGCAGGCGGCGCGCCTGGTCCTTGCCGACCGAGGTGATCAGGTCGTGCCGCAGCGACGTCAGGGCTGCAGTGTGCAGCAACACCATGCGGCGCTCGCCCAGCCAGATGGCGCCGCTGTCGGGCTCGAAACGCAGCAGCTGGCGAAGGTCTTTGTCCGGGGGATAGGTCAGGTTCGGTTCCAAACAAGTCTCCGTGGCTCGGGCTCTGGTGGCCCTCTTGAATCTCGATATTTTCTGGAAAAGCGGCTCTGACCACAAGAGGCCATTTACCGGGTCCGGATTTGATCATTTCATCAAATTGCCGCTTCGCCGTCTCATCAAATCGTGAATTTTGACCGTCAACCACCCTAATCTGTGGCTATCGGTCTCGCCACCCTGATACGGATGTTGCACTGCATCGGGTCATTTGGCTAGGGGATTTCCCTGAAATATCGAGATTTTCGGCGGACCGCCCGAAAACTGGCACGACCTCTGCAAAAGGGTCGCCATCCAGGAGACCACCCGCATGAACGCCATGACCACCACCGACGCCCCCGACCTGCCCGCCTGCGATACCTCGCTGCGATTCGTGCGGGTGATGGAGCAGCGGCCGGACGGCCTGGTGAGCTTCGAGTTCTCCATTGGCTGGCCCGAGCTGGCGGTGGAGCTGATGCTGCCCGCTCCGGCCTTCGAGGCCTTCTGCGCCAGCAACAAGGTGCAGCGCCTGGACACCTGAGTTCCCCAGAGCCGTTCGACAACCATTCCACGGAGACAAGCACCGATGAACATCGACCTGCAGGCGCGGGAGATCACGCCGCTGCGCCAGACCTATGCCCACGTGGCGAAATACATCGGCGGCGACAAGACCGCCAGCCGTTACCAGGAGGCCACCTTCGGCGCCCAGCCGATGGTCAACTTCCACTACCGCCCGACCTGGGACCCCGGCCACGAGCTGTTTGACGCCGCTCGCAGCCAGATCGTGCTGGCCGACTGGTACGTGCTCAAGGATCCGCGCCAGTTCTACTACGCCACCTGGACCATGACCCGCGCCCGCCAGCAGGATGCGATGGAGGCCAACTTCCAGTTCGTCGAGCAGCGCGGCATGGTCGGCAAGATGCCCGACGCCGTGCGCGAGAAGGCGCTGACGGTGCTGATGCCGCTGCGCCACGCGGCCTGGGGCGCCAACATGAACAACGCGTCCATCTGCGCCTACGGCTACGGTACGGCGTTCACCGCCCCGGCCATGTTCCACGCGATGGACAACCTGGGCGTGGCGCAGTACCTGACCCGCCTGGGTCTGGCACTGGGCGAGCCGCAATCGCTGGACGACGGCAAGCAGCGCTGGCTGGACGCACCCGAATGGCAGGGCCTGCGCCGCCTGGTGGAAGACAGCCTGGTGGTGAGCGACCCATTCGAGCTGTTCGTGGCGCAGAACTTCGCGCTTGACGGCCTGCTGTACCCGCTCATCTACGGCGGCTTCGTCGACGACCACATCGCCCTGCAAGGCGGTACCGCCGTGGCCATGCTGACCAGCTTCATGCCCGAGTGGCATGACGAGAGCGCACGCTGGATCGACGCCGTCATCAAGGCCGCCGCTGCCGAATCCGAGGCCAACCGCACGCTGTTGCGCGACTGGGCCGGCCACTGGATGGACCGCGCCCAGGCCGCCCTCTCGCCGGTCGCCCGTCTGGCCCTGGGCGAGTCCGGTGAAGCCGTGCTGAGCGACGCCCGTGAGCAACTGCAGACACGCCTGGCCAAGGCCGGCGCAAACGCCTGACCCGGCCTGAACAGGAGACCACAGCATGTCCGACGTATTCATTGCCTTCCAGGCCAACGAAGAATCCCGCCCGGTGATCGACGCCATCGTCGCCGACAACCCGAACGCGGTGCTGACCCACCCGACCGGTCTGGTCAAGATCAACGCGCCCGGCAGCCTGACGATCCGGCGCGAAACCATCGAAGAGCTGACCGGCCGCCCTTATGACCTGCAGGCCATTCACGTGAACCTCGTGACGCTCTCGGGCCACATCGACGAAGACGACGACCAGCTGACCCTCAGCTGGAGGCACTGAAAGCACCCCCTGCGCCGCTTCGCGTCTTCCCCCTCTCCTTCGGGAGGGGGACCGCACCCACGGCCCGGCAAAGCCGGTTCCGTGGTGCGACTGGAACGGTCGTAGTGCGCGAAGCGATTGAGATTTCCTGATTCACCCAAGGAGACAAGATGGACACGCGAGTTGCGAGCAAGAAGCTCGGCCTGAAGGAACGTTACGCCGCCATGACCCGCGGCCTGGGCTGGGAAACGACGTACCAGCCGATGGACAAAGTGTTCCCGTACGACAAGTACGAGGGCATCAAGATTCACGACTGGGACAAATGGCAGGACCCGTTCCGCCTGACCATGGACGCCTACTGGAAGTACCAGGGCGAGAAGGAGAAGAAGCTCTACGCCGTGATCGAGGCGTTTGCGCAGAACAACGGCCAGCTTGGCGTGGCCGACGCGCGCTACGTCAACGCGCTCAAGCTGTTCATCCAGGGCGTGACGCCGCTGGAGTACTACGCGCACCGGGGCTTTGCCCACGTGGGCCGCCAGTTCACCGGCGAGGGCGCGCGCGTGGCGGCGCAGATGCAGTCGATCGACGAGTTGCGCCACTACCAGACCGAGACGCACGCCATCAGCCACTACAACAAATACTTCAACGGCATGCACCATTCGAACCACTGGTTCGATCGCGTCTGGTATCTGTCGGTGCCCAAGAGCTTCTTCGAGGACGCCTGCACCGGCGGCCCGTTCGAGTTCCTGACCGCCGTCAGCTTCTCGTTCGAGTACGTGCTGACCAACCTGCTGTTCGTGCCTTTCATGAGCGGCGCGGCGCACAACGGCGACATGTCCACCGTGACCTTCGGCTTCTCGGCCCAGTCCGACGAGAGCCGCCACATGACGCTGGGCATCGAATGCATCAAGTTCCTGCTGGAGCAGGACCCGGACAACGTGCCCATCGTGCAGCGCTGGATCGACAAGTGGTTCTGGCGCGGCTACCGCCTGCTGACCCTGGTGGCCATGATGCAGGACTACATGCTGCCCAAGCGCGTGATGAGCTGGAAGGAAGCCTGGGAGATGTATGCCGAAGAAAACGGCGGCGCCCTGTTCAAGGACCTCGCGCGCTACGGCATCCGCGAGCCTGCAGGCTGGAAGCAGGCCTGCGAGGGCAAGGACCACATCAGCCACCAGGCCTGGAACACCTTCTACAACTACAACGCCGCTGCGCCCTTCCACACCTGGATTCCGAGCGACGAGGAAATGGCCTGGCTGTCGGAGAAGTATCCCGAGTCCTTCGACAAGTACCACCGACCGCGCCTGGAGTACTTCCGCGAGCAGCAGCAGGCCGGCAACCGCTTCTACAACAAGACGCTGCCGATGCTGTGCACCACCTGCCAGATCCCGATGCTGTTCACCGAGGAGGGCGACCCGACCAAGATCTGCTACCGCGAGAGCGACTACAAGGCCTACAAGTACCACTTCTGCAGTGACCACTGCAAGAGCATCTTCGACCACGAACCGGAAAAGTACGTACAGAGCTGGTTGCCGGTGCACCAGATCTACCAGGGCCACTGCTTCCCCGAAGGCACGGATCCGACCGCCGAGGGTTTCGACCCGCTGTTGGCCGTGCTCAAGTACTACGAGATGGAGGTTGGCCGCGACAACTTCGACTTCGAAGGGTCGGAAGACCAGAAGAACTTCGCCGCCTGGACGGGCCAGTCCCTGACACAAGGAGAGCAGAAATGAGCGTCGTCGCCCTCGCACCGTACGAGTTCAAGCCACAGGACGTGCGCGAGAACTTCCCTGCCCCCCTGCTTTACATCGGCTGGGAAGACCACCTGATGTTCTGTGCGCCCTTCTGCCTGCCGCTGCCGCCGGACACGCCGTTTGGCGCGCTGGCCACGGCCGTATTGCCCGGCATCTATGGCTACCACCCCGACTTCGCGAAGATCGACTGGAACCAGGTCGAGTGGCTCAAGTCGGGCCAGCCGTGGACGCCCGATCCGGCGAAGACCCTCGCCGAGAACGGCCTGCAGCACAAGGACGTGATCCGCTTTCGCACGCCGGGCCTCAACGGCATTGGCGGATCCTTCAGCTGATCCGGCCATGAGCTACCAACTGACGATCGAACCGCTGGGCACGACCATCGAGGTCGAGGACGGCCAGACAGTGCTCGACGCGGCGCTGCGCCAGGGCATCTACCTGCCGCACGCCTGCGGCCACGGCCTGTGCGGCACCTGCAAGGTGCAGGTCTGTGACGGCGAGGTGGACCATGGCGCAGCCAACCCGTTCGCGCTGATGGACTTCGAGCGCGACGACGGCAAGACCCTGGCCTGCTGCGCCACGCTGCAGGCTGACACCACCATCGAGGCCGAGATCGACGAAGAGCCCGATGCACGCGTGATCCCGGTGCGCGACTTCGCCGCCACCGTCTCGCGGATCGAGAACCTGACACCCACGATCAAGGCAATCCGCCTGCAGCTGGACAAGGCCATCGACTTTCAGGCGGGGCAGTATGTGCAGGTGGAGATTCCGGGCGTCGGGAGCCGCGCGTTCTCGATCGCCAACGAACCGGCTGACGTGGCCGCCACGGGCAGCATCGAGCTGAACGTGCGCCAGCTGCCCGGCGGCGCAGGAACGACCTGGCTGCACGAGCAGCTCAAGGTCGGCGACCGCCTGCGCGTGGCCGGTCCGTATGGCCGCTTCTTCGTGCGCGAATCGGCGCAGCAGCCCATGCTGTTCATGGCCGGTGGCTCGGGCCTGTCCAGCCCGCGCTCGATGATCCTGGACCTGCTCGCGCGTGGCTGCACACGTCCCATCACATTGGTGTACGGCCAGCGCACGCGGGACGAGCTCTACTACGACGCGGAGTTCCGTGCGCTGGCGCAGCAACACCCGAACTTCACCTACGTGCCCGCGCTGTCGGCCGAAGCCGAAGGGTCTGACTGGGACGGTCTGCGCGGTTTCGTCCACGATGCAGCGAAGACGCACTTCGCTGGCAGTTTTGCAGGCCAGAAAGCCTACCTGTGCGGACCGCCGCCCATGATCGAAGCCTGTATCTCCACCCTGATGCAGGGCCGACTGTTCGAGCGCGACATCTACACCGAGAAGTTCCTCTCGGCGGCCGACGCCAAGGCCACGCGCAGCCCGCTGTTCCAGAGGGTCTGAACGCCATGTCGATATTCGACACCCGCCCCAAGTTCGCCGTGCACGTCGCCCAGACCGACGAAACCTTTCCCTGCGCTGCCAACGAAAGCCTGCTCACCGGCATGGTTCGTCTGGGCCGCAAGGGCATTCCGGTGGGCTGTGTCAACGGCGGCTGCGGCGTGTGCAAGGTGCGCATCGTCGAAGGACAGATCCAGGCGCTGGGCCCGATCAGCCGCGCCCATGTGACGCGGGACGAAGAGGCGCAGGGCTACACGCTGGCCTGCCGCGTGGCCCCGCAGACCGCCGTGCACCTGGAGGTGGCCGGCAAGCTGAGCAAACCGTTTTCAAAGGGAAAGGCAGCCCCTGCAACTGCCCTTCCGTCAACACCACAGCAGTAACCAACCCCTAGGAGACAAACATGGGTGTGATGCGCATCGGGCACGCAAGCCTGAAAGTGATGGACATGGACGCCGCTGTCAGGCACTACGAGAACGTGCTCGGCCTGAAGATCACCATGCAGGACAAGGCCGGCAACGTCTACCTCAAGTGCTGGGATGAATGGGACAAGTACTCGGTCATCCTGACGCCTTCGGACCAGGCGGGCCTGAACCACGTGGCCTACAAGGTCGAGAAGGACAGCGATCTGGACGAACTGCAACAGAAGATCGAAGCCTGGGGCGTGAAGACCACCATGCTGCCCGAAGGCACGCTGCCGTCGACCGGTCGCATGCTGCAATTCAATCTGCCCAGCGGCCACGAGATGCGGCTGTACGCCATGAAGGAATACGTGGGCACCGAGGTGGGCACCACCAACCCCGACCCGTGGCCCGACGGCCTCAAGGGCTCGGGCGTGCACTGGCTGGACCACACCCTGCTGATGTGCGAGATGAACCCGGAAGCCGGCATCAACACCGTCGCGGACAACACGCGTTTCATGACCGAGGCGCTGGACTTCTTCCTGACCGAACAGGTCGTTGTGGGACCCGAAGGCAGCATCCAGGCCGCGACCTGGATGGCCCGCACCACCACGCCGCACGACATCGCCTTCGTGGGCGGCGCCAAGAGCGGCCTGCACCACATCGCCTTCTTCCTGGATTCGTGGAACGATGTGCTCAAGTCGGCCGACGTGATGGCCAAGAACAAGACCAAGATCGACGTCGCACCGACGCGTCACGGCATCACACGCGGCGAGACGATCTACTTCTTCGACCCCAGCGGCAACCGCAACGAGACCTTCGCCGGCCTGGGCTACCTGGCGCAGCGCGACCGGCCGGTGACGACCTGGACGGAAGACCAACTGTGGAACGGCATCTTCTATCACACCGGTGAAGCTGTTCCCAGCTTCACGGATGTGTACACGTGATCTCCCCCCTGCGCCGCTGACGCGGCTTCCCCCCTCTCTGGCGCGCCTGCGGCGCTTGGAGGGGGGACGGCACCTGAGGCCCGGCTGAGCCGGTTCCTCGGTGCCCATCGGTTGAAGTCACTTCACGCCTACAGCGCTTCCATTCATGTCACTCGCTCTTTCTGTTCCCTCTTCTGTCATCACCGCATCGGCGGCTTCTTTGGCCTGTCAGGCTGCGGTTGCGCACGCAGAGGCATTGGGCATACGCATCAACGTGGCCGTGACCGATGCGTCGGGCACGCTGGCGGCCTTTCTGCGCATGCCCAATGCCTTTCTGCATTCGATCGACATCGCCATCGACAAGGCCTACACCGCGGCGAGCTTTGGCTTTCCCACCTCGCAGTGGGGTGGCGTCATCGGCAACGACGAACTGCTGCGGATCGGCCTGAACCAGCGCCAGCGCCTGGTGCTGTTCGGCGGCGGCCTGCCCATCGTGGTCGAGGACCAGCGTATCGGCGGCATCGGCGTGTCTGGCGGCTCGGCCGAACAGGACGAAGCCTGCGCCCGCGCCGGGCTGCAAGCGCTGGGTCTCGACTGACTTTTCATTTCACTCACGCACCATGAAACAGTTCCACAATTTCATCAATGGCGAGTTCGTCGCCACCGCCAAGACCTTCGAAGACCGCAACCCGGCCACCAACGAGGTGGTGGGCCTGGTGCACGAAGCGGGCCAGGCCGAGGTCGATGCGGCCGTCGCTGCGGGCCGAGCGGCACTCAAGGGCGAATGGGGCACAATGAGCGTGGTCCGCCGCGCCGAGTTGCTGCACGCCGTGGCCGACGAGATCAACCGCCGCTTCGACGACTTCCTGGCCGCCGAACTGGCCGACACCGGCAAGCCGCGTTCGCTGGCCTCGCACATCGACATTCCGCGCGGCGCTGCCAACTTCAAGATCTTCGCCGACATCGTCAAGAACGTGCCGACCGAGAGCTTCCAGATGACCACGCCCGACGGCGGAACGGCCATCAGCTACGGCGTGCGCACCCCCCTGGGTGTGGTCGGCGTGATCTGCCCCTGGAACCTGCCGCTGCTGCTGATGACCTGGAAGGTCGGACCCGCGCTGGCCTGTGGCAACACCGTGATCGTCAAGCCGTCCGAAGAAACCCCCGCCACCGCGACCCTGCTGGGCGAGGTGATGAACACCGTCGGCATCCCCAAGGGGGTGTACCAGGTGCTGCACGGCTTCGGCCCCGGCTCGGCCGGTGAATTCATCACCAAGCACCCGGGTGTCAACGGCATCACCTTCACCGGCGAGACGCGCACCGGCGAGGCCATCATGGCGGCGGCCGCCAAGGGGGTGCGCCCGGTTTCGTTCGAACTCGGTGGCAAGAACGCCGGCATCGTGTTCGCCGATGCCGACTTTGACAAGGCGGTGGCCGGCATCACGCGCAGCGCCTTCGAGAACTGCGGCCAGGTCTGCCTGGGCACCGAGCGCGTCTATGTGCAGCGCCCCATCTTCGACCGGTTCGTCGCCGCGCTCAAGGAGAAGGCCGAAGGCCTGAAGATCGGCGGCCCCGACACGCCCGGCGTGGGCATCGGCCCGCTGATCTCGGCCGAGCACAAGCAGAAGGTGACGGGCTACTACGAGAAGGCCAAGGCCCTGGGCGCCACCGTGGTGACCGGCGGAGGAGCCCCCACAATGGACGGCGAATACACCAACGGCCATTTCGTGCAACCCACCATCTGGACCGGACTGCCGGAGTCCTCGCCCATCATCAGGGAAGAAATCTTCGGCCCCTGCTGCCACATCGCGCCCTTCGACACCGAAGAGGAGGCCGTCGCCCTGGCCAACGCCACCGACTACGGCCTGGCCACCACCGTCTGGACGCAGGACCTGGGCAAGGCCCACCGCATGGCCGCCGCCATCGAAGTCGGCCTGTGCTGGATCAACAGCTGGTTCCTGCGCGACCTGCGCACGGCCTTCGGCGGGAGCAAGGCCTCGGGCATCGGCCGCGAAGGCGGCGTGCATTCGCTCGAGTTCTACACGGAACTCAGAAATGTCATGGTGAAACTGTGAACGCGCCGCACAACCCCGAAATCGCCCGCAGCGTCCGCACCGGCGCCTTCCACAGCAACGTGCACGACCTGGGTTCGTCGAAGCCGGGCCAGCCGCCAGTGCTGTTCATCCACGGCTCCGGCCCGGGGGTGAGCGCCTGGGCGAACTGGCGCCTGGCGATGCCGGTGATCGCGCAGGATCGCCGGGTGATCGCGCCCGACATGGTGGGTTTCGGCTACACCGACCGGCCCGCAGACATCGCCTACACCATGGACACCTGGGTCCAGCAGGCGCTGGACCTCATGGATGCGATGAACATCGCACAAGCCGACGTGGTCGGCAACAGCTTCGGCGGCGCGCTCTCGCTGGCGCTGGCGATCCGTGCGCCCCAGCGTGTGCGCCGCCTGGTCCTGATGGGATCGGTCGGCGTGCCCTTCCCCATCACGCCGGGCCTCGACGCCGTGTGGGGCTACGAGCCTTCGCTGGACAACATGAAACGCCTGCTGGACATTTTTGCCTACAGCCGCGCCCTGGTGAACGACGAACTGGCCGAGTTGCGCTACCAGGCCAGCATCCGCCCCGGTTTTCAGGAAGCGTTCTCGGCCATGTTCCCCGCCCCGCGCCAGCGCTGGGTCGACGCCATGGCCAGTCCCGAGGCGGCCATCCGCACTCTGCCGCACGAGACCCTCATCGTGCACGGCCGCGAGGACCAGGTGATCCCGCTGCAGAACTCGCTGACGCTCAGCCAGTGGATTCCCAACAGCCAGCTGCACGTGTTTGGCCATTGCGGCCACTGGACACAGATCGAACACGCCACGCGCTTCGCGCAGCTGGTCGCGAACTTCCTGCAGGAAGCAGACGACACGGCCCACACGACTTCCACTTAAGGCACTCTGACCATGATCTCCATCGAACAATTGGGCGACGAGCTCTACACCGCGCTGCGCGACCGCCAGGTCGTCGAACCGCTGTCCAACCGCCACCCCGACATCACCATCGAGCAGGCCTACCGCATCCAGGAGCGCATGCTGCAGCGCCGCCTGCAGGACGGCGAACGCATCGTGGGCAAGAAGATCGGCGTGACCTCGGCCGCTGTAATGAACATGCTGGGCGTGCACCAGCCCGACTTCGGCTACCTGACCGACGCCATGATCGTCAACCAGGGCGAGGCCATCGACATCGCCACCCTCATCCAGCCCAAGGCCGAGGGCGAGATCGCCTTCCTGCTCAAACGCGACCTGATGGGACCCGGCGTGGGCGTGGCCGACGTGCTGGCCGCGACCGAATGCGTGATGCCCTGCTTCGAGATCGTCGACTCGCGCATCCGCGACTGGAAGATCAAGATCACCGACACCGTGGCCGACAACGCGTCCTGCGGCGTGTTCGTGCTGGGCGATCGCGCGGTCAGCCCCCTGGCGCTGGACCTGCAGACCTGCGGCATGGTGCTGGAGAAGAACGGCGAGGTCGTCGCCACCGGCGCGGGCGCTGCGGCGTTGGGGTCGCCGCTGAATGCCGTGGCCTGGCTGGCCAACACCATGGGCCGCCTGGGCATTCCGCTCAAGGCTGGCGAGGTCGTTCTCTCGGGCGCGCTGGCAGCCATGTTCCCGGCCGCCAGAGGCGACTTCTTCCGTGTCTCCATCGGCGGACTGGGCGAATGCTCGGTGCGCTTCAACTGAACTGCGGAGCACAACACCATGAACCTCAAGCAAGCGACCATCGACGCCTTGGCCGAGCACCTGGAAAACTGCCAGCTGCAAGCCCGCGACACCACCAAGATCACCGACGAACACCCGGACATGGACTGGGCCGACGCCTACGCCATCCAGGCCGCCATCCTGGCGCGCAAGCAGGCACGCGGGCTGAAGCTGGCGGGCCTGAAAGCCGGCCTGACTTCGTTCGCCAAGATGAAGCAGATGGGTGTGAGCTCGCCCGTGTTCGGCTTCATGACCGAAGACTACGCCGTGCCGCACGGCGGCGAAGTGACGACCAGCGAACTCATCCACCCCAAGGTCGAACCCGAGATCGCCTTCGTGCTCAAGCGCGCGCTCAGTGGCCCGGGCTGCCACATGGGCACCGTGCTGGCCGCGACCGACTTCGTGCTGCCCGGCATCGAGGTGATCGACAGCCGCTACCGCGACTTCAAATTCGACCTCAAGAGCGTGATCGCCGACAACACCTCGGCCGCGCGCTTCGTGGTCGGCGGCCAGCCGATGAAGGTGGACGGACAGGATCTGCGCACCACCGGCATCGTGATGGAGAAGAACGGACAGCCCGTGGCCTTCGGGGCCGGCGCCGCAGTACTCGGCCACCCTGCCACCGCCATCGCCATGCTGGCCAACCACCTGGGTGCGCGCGGCGAAGAGATTCCTGCCGGCACCCTGATTCTGTCCGGCGGCATCACCGAGGCCGTGTCCGTCGCTGCGGGCGACTCGGTGACGCTCAAAGTCCAGGGCATGGGCAGCACCGGCCTCCGTTTCGTCTGACCCCCACGCTCCGCCGCTTCTCGGGTCGCTGCCCCCCGAGGGGGCTGATCCGGCTTGGGGCGGCCCGGCGCCGGATCGTTTTCATTTCAACGAAAGAACAGCCATGAGCAAGAAGATCAAATGCGCCCTGATCGGGCCGGGCAACATCGGCACCGACCTGCTGGCCAAGCTGCAGCGCAGCCCGGTGCTCGAACCCGTGTGGATGGTCGGCATCGACCCCAACTCCGACGGCCTCAAGCGCGCCAAGGAGATGGGCATCAAAACCACGGCAGACGGCGTGGACGGCCTGATCCCGCACATGAAGGCCGACGGCGTGCAAATCGTCTTCGACGCCACCAGCGCCTATGTGCATGCCGAGAATTCGCGCAAGGTCAATGAACAGGGCGCGATGATGATCGACCTCACGCCCGCAGCCATCGGCCCCTATTGCGTGCCGCCCGTGAACCTCAAGCAGCACGTCGGCCAGCGCGAGATGAATGTGAACATGGTGACATGTGGCGGCCAGGCCACGATTCCGATGGTGTATGCCGTGTCCAGGGTTCAGCCCGTGAGCTATGGCGAGATCGTCGCCACCGTGTCGTCCAAATCCGTCGGTCCCGGCACGCGCAAGAACATCGACGAATTCACCCGCACCACGGCCGGCGCGGTCGAGAAGGTGGGCGGCGCGAAAAAGGGCAAGGCCATCATCGTGATCAACCCGGCAGAGCCACCGCTGATCATGCGCGACACGGTGCACTGCCTGGTCGAAGGCAAGCCCGACGAGGCCGCCATCACCAAGAGCGTGCACGACATGATCAGGGAAGTGCAGAAGTACGTACCGGGCTACAAGCTGGTCAACGGCCCCGTCTTCGACGGCCAGCGCGTCTCGGTCTTCATGGAGGTCGAGGGCCTGGGCGACTACCTGCCCAAGTACGCCGGCAACCTGGACATCATGACCGCCGCCGCCGCGCGCACAGCCGAGATGTTCGCTGAAGAAATCCTCAAGGGCGAGCTCGTGCTCGAACCGAGCATGGCCTGACCCCCGCGCCGCTTCGCGTCACCCCCTTCCAGGGGGCGCAGCCTGCAGCCCGGCAAAGCCGGTTCTGCGGCAGCCCTCGAAAAGACATCCGAAAGAGGTTCACATGAGCACCAAAATCACCCTGCACGACATGACCCTGCGCGACGGGATGCACCCCAAGCGCCACCTGATGACGCTCGACCAGATGAAGAGCATCGCCTGCGGCCTGGACGCCGCCGGTGTGCCGCTGATCGAGGTCACGCACGGCGACGGCCTGGGCGGCTCCAGCGTCAACTACGGCCTCCCGGCCCACAGCGACGAGGAGTACCTGGGCACCGTGATCCCGCTGATGAAGCAGGCCAAGGTCTCGGCCCTGCTGCTGCCCGGCATCGGCACCGTGGACCACCTGAAGATGGCGTACGGACTGGGCGTGCACACCATCCGCGTTGCCACGCACTGCACCGAGGCCGACGTTAGCGAGCAGCACATCACCTACGCACGCAAGCTCGACATGGACACCGTGGGCTTCCTGATGATGGCCCACATGAACAGCCCCGAAGGCCTGGTGAAACAGGCCAAGCTGATGGAGGGCTACGGCGCCAACTGCATCTACATCACCGACTCGGCCGGCTACATGCTGCCCGCCGACGTGAAGGCCCGCCTGCAGGCGGTGCGCGACGCGCTCCGGCCTGAGACCGAGCTGGGCTTCCACGGCCACCACAACCTCGCAATGGGCGTGGCCAACTCCGTCGCCGCCATCGAATGCGGCGCCACCCGCATCGACGCCGCTGCGGCCGGCCTGGGCGCGGGGGCGGGCAACACGCCGATGGAAGTGCTGGTCGCCGTGCTCGACCGCATGGGCGTGCAGACGGGCGTGGACGTCTGGAAGATCCAGGACGTGGCCGAGGACCTCGTCACGCCCATCATGGACTTCCCGATCCGCATCGACCGAGACGCACTCACCCTCGGCTACGCCGGCGTGTACGGCAGCTTCCTGCTGTTCGCCAAACGCGCCGCCGTGAAGTACGGCCTGTCGGCGCGCGACATCCTGGTCGAACTCGGCCGCAAAAAGATGGTCGGCGGCCAGGAAGACATGATCGAAGACACCGCCATGACCATGGCGCGCGAGCGCGATGCGCGCCTGCAGCAGAAAGCCGCCTGAGGAGAACGCACCATGCCATTCGCCCAGATCTACATGCTCGAAGGCCGCACGCCCGAGCAGAAGAAGGCCGTGATCGAGAAGGTCACCCAGGCGCTGCATGAGGCCACCGACGCGAAGGTGGAGACCATCCGCGTCTGGATCCACGAAATGCCCAAGGAGAACTGGGGCATCGCGGGGGTCAGTGCCAGGGACCTCGGTCGCTGACCACGCCAGCGACCGCCTCGGCCGGCTGAAGGGCCCGGTTGGTGACAATGGGGCATTCCCTGTTCACCACACCCCGAGGAGAAGGACCTTGAACGCTGCCCACCTTTCACTGCCCGAGTTCGCCGCCCGGCTGCGCCGCCGTGAGCTGACGGCGGTGGCGCTGGTCGACGCCTGCGCGCAGCACCATGCCCGCACGGAGCCCCGACTCAATGCCTACAAGACCTGGGACGGCGCTCGCGCCCGTACGGCCGCTGCCGCGGTCGACGTCCTGCTGGACCAGGGCCTGGATCTCGGCCCGCTGATGGGTCTGCCGGTTTCGGTGAAAGACCTGTACGGCGTACCCGGCCTGCCGGTATTTGCCGGCAGCGATGAGGCCCTGCCCGAGGCCTGGCAGGCGGCCGGGCCGCTGGTCGGGCGGCTACAGCAGCAACTGGGCATCGTGGTCGGCAAGACGCACACCGTCGAGTTCGCGTTCGGCGGTCTCGGCGTCAACGCCCACTGGGGCACGCCCTGGAACCCCTGGTCGCGCGACGAACACCGCGTACCTGGCGGGTCGAGCGCGGGCGCGGGTGTCTCGCTGGTGCAGGGCAGCGCCCTGCTGGCGCTGGGCACCGACACCGCCGGTTCAGTGCGCGTGCCCGCCTCCATGACCGGGCAGGTGGGCCTGAAGACCACCGTGGGGCGCTGGCCAGTCGAGGGCATCGTGCCCCTGTCGTCCTCGCTCGACACCGCCGGCGTGCTCACCCGCACGGTGGAAGACCTGGCCTACGCCTTCGGCGCGCTCGACCCCGAACACCAGGGCCAGCCCGCGCCCACCCCGGCGCGTGTGCCGGACCTGCGCGTCGGCGTGCCGACGAACCACTTCTGGGACGACATCGACCCGAGCATCGGCGCCGTGGTGGACGCCACCATCGACCGGCTCGCCCAGGCCGGCGCACAGGTGGTCCGCTTCCCGCTGCCACACTGCGAAGAAGCCTTCGAGATCTTCCGCCGCGGCGGCCTCGCGGCGTCCGAACTCGCGGCCTACCTCGACCTGCATTTCCCGCACAAGGTGGAGCGGCTGGACCCGGTGGTGCGCGACCGGGTGCGCTGGGCCGAGCAGGTGTCGTCGGTCGAGTACCTGCGGCGCAAGGCCGTGCTGCAGCGCTGCGGCGCGGGTGCGGCCCGGGTGTTCAATGACGTTGACGTCCTGCTCACGCCCACCGTGCCCGCCTCACCGCCGCGGCTGGCCGACATCGGCACGGTGGAGACCTACGGGCCGGCCAACATGAAGGCCATGCGCAACACCGCCATCAGCAACCTGTTCGGCTGGTGCGCGCTGACCATGCCCGTGGGGCTCGACGCGAACCGCATGCCGGTCGGCCTGCAGCTGATGGGGCCGCCGCGCGCCGAGACGCGGCTGATCGGCATCGCGCTCGGCATCGAAACCCTGATCGGCCAGGGACACGCGCTGCTGGGCACGCCCGACCTGTCCTGACCCGCGCGCCATCTGCACAACCCCCTCCAGGCGGAGCACCCATGATCCAGACGCCCACCCAACTCGCAGAACTGATCTGGGCCGCGCGCCAGGCCGGACACACCCTGGACGCCGAGGCCACCATCGGCTCACCGGACCTGGCCACGGCCTACGCCATCCAGCGCGCGATGGTGGTCCTGCGCCTCGCCGCCGGCGAGCGGGTCATCGGCTGGAAGCTGGGCTACACCTCCGAGGTGATGCGCCGCCAGATGGGCATTGACCGGCCCAACTTCGGACCGCTGACCGACTGGATGCTGCTGGCCACGGACGACACCGTGGCCGACCGACTCGTGCAACCCCGGGTGGAACCCGAGATCGGGCTGCGCCTGAAAGCCCCCATCGACGCACGGTATGCGACCGTCGACCGCGACACCGTGGCCGCCGCCATGGAAGGCGCCTACGCCTGCCTCGAAGTCGTGCACTCCACGTGGACCGGCTACCGGTTCAACCTGGAACAGAACACCGCCGACAACTCCTCCGCCGGTCAGGTCGTCGTCGGCCCGCGCCTGCCCGTGACCGACCTGTTGGCACTCGACACCGTGGCCGTGTGCCTGACCGATGGCCACAGCCCACTGGGCCAGGGGGTGGGCGCCGACGCAGATGGTCACCCGCTGGACGCAGTGGCTCGGCTGGCGCGAGAGCTGGCCGCTTTCGATCAGCGGCTGGAAGCGGGTGATCTGGTGATCACGGGTGGACTGACGGCGGCTTGTGCGCTGGAGGCGGGTGGGCGGCTGGCAGGGGCGTTCTCGGCTGAGGACGCCTGGTCGGTCGAGGTGGGGGTCAACCGACGGTGAAAGTCCACTGACCGGCCCGGCCCACTTCCGGCGCCGGCTTGACATGCGAATATGATGCTCATAATATGACAGCCATCATGTCGAGCAACCCCACACGAAAGGAACTCAGCCACGACCGCATCGTCGACGTGGCGTCGCGCGCGATCCGGCGAGCGGGCTACCGTGGTGTGGGTGTCGCCGACATCATGAAAGAGGCCGGACTGACGCACGGTGGCTTCTATGCGCACTTCGCCTCGCGCGACGCCCTGCTGGTCGAGGCCATGCAGCGCGCCGGGCGCGACAGCCAGGCCGCTCTGTCAGACGCGGTGGCCCGGCGCATGGCCAAGGGCAGTTCGCACTTCGCGGCACTTGTCCGGGCCTATCTCCATGACTCGAACCTCGACCGACCGGAGCAGGGTTGCGTGGTGGCCGCACTCGGTTCCGAGATGACACGCCAGGACGATGCTGTCCGGGACGAAGCGCGCCAGCGGATCAAGGCCCTGGTCGCCCTGGTGGGCGAGGCACTGCCCGCCGGCAGCGACGTCAGTCAGGCGCCGGTCATCGCCGCCACCCTGGTCGGGGCGCTGCAACTGGCACGCACCCTGGGCGGTCAGCCGGGTCGGGCCTGGCTGGCGCAGACCCGAGATGCGCTGATCCAGCGCCACGACACCGCGTCCTGAGCGGGCGCTCCTTTTCCATCACCCATCGCCCACAGCGCGCCCCAAAATATGACGACCATCATAAAAACAGAGATACTGAGCGAGCCTCCGGCCGCCGTCGCCACGGCATCCCCCTGGCTGGCATTCTGGATCGCCAGCAGTGCCGTCTTCCTCGTGTCGCTGGACTCGACCATGCTGTTCGCGGCCTTCGACGCACTGCGCCAGAGCTTCACCGGCAGCTCGACGGCCACCCTGTCATGGGTGCTCAACGCCTACACCGTCGTCTATGCCGCGATGCTGATCCCGGCCGGTGGGCTGGCCGACGCCCATGGGCGCAAGCGCGTCTTCCGGTTCGGACTGGCGGTGTTCATCGCCGCTTCGGTGGCCTGCGGCCTGGCGCCTTCGGTGGAAATGCTGATCGTCGCCCGCGTGCTGCAGGCCCTGGGCGCGGCCCTGCTGACGCCCGCCTCCATGTCGATCGTGCTGGCGGCCTTCCCGGTCGAACGCCGGGCCCTGGTCATCAGTCTGTGGGGCGCGGTGGGCGGCCTGGCCGCAGCGGTCGGCCCGAGCCTGGGCAGCTGGGTCGCGGCCGAAGCCGGCTGGCCCTGGGCCTTCTACATCAACGTGCCGGTGGGCCTGTGGGCGCTGTGGCAGAGCCGCTCGCGCATCGAAGAAGCCGTCAAACCGGTGCAGCGCCAGCGTATCGACGTGGTCGGCCTGCTGCTGCTCATGGCGGCCGTGGGCGCCGTGGCACTGGCCATCGTTGAAAGCGGCTCGCCGGCCTGGTCGCGGACCCAGATCGCGGCGGTGGCCGGATTCGGCCTGCTGGCCGGCATCGGATTCGTGCTGTGGGCACGCACCCACAGCACACCGCTGCTGGACCTGTCGCTGTTCGCCCATGCCACCTACCGCTACGTCAACGCCGCGACGCTGACCTTCGGCACCGCGTTCTCGATGATGTTCCTGGGATTCTTCTTTTTCATGACCGGCATCTGGCACTACACCCTGCCCCAGGCCGGCCTGGCCGTGACGCCCGGCCCGCTGCTGGTGATGCCGACAGCCATCATCACCGGTCGCCTGGCCGGACGCCTGGGCCACCGGCCGTTCCTTGTCGGCGGCTCGCTGCTGTATGCGTGCAGCGGCCTGTGGCTGCTGCTGGTGCCCGGCACGCAGCCCGACTATCTGCGCGACTGGTTGCCCGGCCTGCTGATGAGTGGCGTGGGGGTTGGCCTGGTGCTGCCCTCGCTGGCCGGCGCCGCCGTGAGCCGCCTGCCGGCCGGGCACTACGCGGTCGGCGCGGCCTTCAACCAGGCCACACGCCAGATCGGCAGCGTGCTCGGCGTCGCCATCACGGTCGGCCTGCTCGGCCACACCAGCCTGGTCCGCACCGATTTCGATGCACTGTATGGCCTGCATGTCGGCCTCGCCGTGCTCACGGCGCTGCTGTGCCTGCCCGTCAGCACACGGCCGCGCTGATGGCCGCCCGGCGTGCCGTCACCCACCCTGCTCAACCCTTATTCATCCCCTCTTCTCACCCGCCACGGAGCCCGCCATGGAAGCCAAGGACATCATCGAACAATGGAAGAACGAGGAACAGGCTGTGCGCGCCCGCTTGCGTCCGGCCGATGCCCCGCGCCCCACGCTGCAACCCACCGCGCTGTCGGGCCTGGATACCCTCGGCGCCATTTTCGCGGGGGAACTGCCCGCGCCACCGATGGGTGAGACACTGGACTTCGTGCCGATCCGCATGACGCCCGGCCAGGCGGTGTTCCAGGGACGTCCACAGCGACGCCACTACAACCCGCTCGGCACCGTGCACGGTGGCTGGTTTGCCACGCTGCTCGATTCAGCGGTGGGCTGCGCCATCCACACCACCCTGCCGGCCGGCCGGGGCTACACAACCCTGGAGCTCAAGGTCAACCTGGTGCGTGCGCTGACCGACGCCGTGCCCCTGGTGCGTGCGGAAGGCCAGGTCATCCACGTCGGGCGCCAGACCGGCACCGCAGAAGGCCGCATCGTGGGGCCTGACGGCAAACTCTATGCGCACGCTACCACGACCTGCCTGATATTTGACCTTCCGTCGGCCAACCGCAGCGGTGCCATGCCAATCCACGCTTGAATTGGACAGCCATCCAGTCGTGCAGCATGTGCGCAACAGGGGCACAATCGGTCCCCGGGACCAGGCTGTGCATGCGAAGCGCTTTCGCTTCACTGCGTCTTTCTCCCTGGCTGACAACGGCAACCGACCATGGCTGCGGAAGGATTCGAGTGGCACCTTCACATCGGACTTCGCGCACAGCGCGCGTGCTTTCGGCCTTCACTGCCGTGATTTTTGCGTGGCTGGCGCTGGCACTGATCGTGGCAGAGCCCCATGTGGTGGCCTCCTGGCCCTGGCCCGAGGTGGACATGTCCTTTCTGTTCCTGGGCTCGATCACCGCCTCGGTAGCAACGGTCTGGATGAGCGTCGCACTGAGCGGCGAACTGGCCGCACTGTCTGGCGTGGGGCTCAACATTGTCGTTGCCGCCCTGCCCTCTGCCGTGTATCTCGGCTGGCAACGACTCACAGACGCCCGACCGGATCTCGGTCCGGGACTGGCGCTGGCCATGGCCTCATGCGTTTTCGGACTGTGGCTCTGGCGCATGACCCATGCGCTGCCGGTGCGTGATCCACGGCCATTGCCGCATGTCGTCCGCCTGGCCTACCTGGCCTTTATCGTGACGCTGACGGTTGCCGGCTTCATGCTGGTCGCCCAGCGGCAGGTTTTCCCGTGGCGCCTGCATCCATCCAGTGCCACGGTCTTCGGCTTCATTTTTCTCGGTGCAGCGGCCTTCTTTGCCAATGCGGTGTACCGCGGGCGCTGGAGTGTGGCCGCGCCGGCGCTCTGGGGCTTCCTGGCCTACGACCTCGTCCTGTTCGTCCCGTACAGCCGCCTGCTGTTCGCCGACGGCCCTTCCCCCGACGACTTCTACGGGGAAGGACAGAGCATCAACATGACCAGCCTGAAGATCTACCTGAGCGTGCTTGCAGCCAGTACATTGCTCGCGCTGCACGCCGCACTGGTGAACCCGGCGACCAGATTTTGGCGGCCTGGCCCCGTATCCCGTCCGTAAACCGACGTTCTCGGTGTACGGCCTGTCGGCGCCCGACTTGCAACATTGCCACAGCGACCTGGGCGGCCCGGCTGGTGTCGGGCGATCTGGAGTTCACTCCACTACCCGGGCATAAATGATGCGATACCACATGTCCGTCAGCGCTTGAACGACGGCTTCCTCATCGTCGCGATACGCTTCAAGGCCAGGGGCCCTGACGAGGAAGATCCTGCGAAGCAACTCGTCGCTCATGGCCACTGCGCCGTGGACGCGCAGCAGCAACTGCGACTGCTTGACAGGCACGGGACCACCAAGGCCGCGTGCGCAGACATCCGCCAATACGCGCTCCGCCCACCGGGAATTCAAACCCAGCCCGCCCAGTCCGTGCTCTGATTGCGCGCGCGTCAACAACTCGCGCACATGCAGCAACTGGACGTTGCGTGCGTACACAGCCACGTAGTACCGGTTCAGTCGCAAGAGCGCTTCGCGAATCGGCAATGAACGGCCTCCGCGTGGTCGGCAACGGGCACGCAGCGCTAGGTAAATCCGGATCACGGTCGTCGCCACGTGCGAGCGATCGCGGAAATGGAGATAGAACGTTCCACGGGCGATCCCCAGCGACTCGGTGATCACCTCCACCGTGAGGTTCTCGTAGCCCAGACGCGCCATCTGCCGCGCCGCGGCAGCAATGATCTGCGCGCGTGTGCGCAGGCGCTTGGGTCGGCGCTTGAGCGACGGCAAGCGGGCTTCGAGCACGCTCACGAGATGAAACGGAGCAGCGGGCGCAGTTGTCCCAGGTACTGCCGCGCGCGATGGATGGTGCATGCCAGAAATCAGGGTTTGTACTGAGGTGCGGCCGCCTATTCTGACATAAAGTTGAAAACTGACACAAGTGTCATTTTTTGGAAAGTTCGAGGTCTAGCCATGAACGGGGCTGCAGTCTCATTTCGCCAGATATCCAAGCGGTACGACCAGGCTGAGGTCCTGTCGGACTTCTCTCTCGACATTGCGCCCGGCGAGTTCGTCACCCTCCTGGGGCCGAGCGGATCAGGCAAGTCGACCGCG
The DNA here is from genome assembly GCA_041396505.1 of Burkholderiaceae bacterium. Lineage (GTDB taxonomy): Bacteria > Pseudomonadota > Gammaproteobacteria > Burkholderiales > Burkholderiaceae_C > Hydrogenophaga. The sequence goes on along the minus strand of JAWKYL010000007.1, from coordinate 186,201 downwards.
CTGAACATCCTGGCGGGGTTTGCCGACCCGACCCAGGGCCAACTGACGGTCGCAGGCCAGGATGTCCTGAGCGTGCCGCCAGAGCGGCGAAACATCGGCATGGTGTTTCAGTCCTACTCGCTGTTTCCGCACCTCGATGTCTTCGAGAACGTCGCCTTTCCGCTGCGCTTGCGCAAGGTACCTCGCCAGGAACTGCGTCAGCGCGTCGCCGCCGCCCTGGACATGGTGCGACTGACGGGCTATGAGAAGCGCCGCCCGAACGAACTTTCAGGTGGACAGCGCCAGCGCGTGGCCTTCGCCCGGGCCGTCGTCTTCGAGCCCAGTGTGCTGCTGATGGATGAACCCCTGGGCGCGCTGGACCTCAAGCTCAGGGAAGCCATGCAAGCGGAGATCAAGCGCTACCACCGCCAGCTCGGCTGCACCATCGTCTTCGTCACCCACGACCAGGGCGAGGCCCTTGCGCTGTCGGATCGCATTGCCGTCATGGGGCAAGGGCGCATTGCGCAGGTGGGAACGCCCCAGCAGATCTACGACCACCCGGCGACCCGGTACGTCGCCCAGTTCATCGGCAGGACGAACGCGCTGACCCTGGAGCGTGCCGGCGCGAAGCGCTGGCAGCTGCCCGAGCTCGGGCTCGAGTTCGACGAACCGCCGGAAGTCTCGCCGTGGCCGAATGACGCCACAGCGCTGTGCCTTCGTCCGGAAAGGCTGAGCAGAGCAGACGCCAGCCACAACAGCGGGCAAAGCGGCAGGCACGTGACGTTCGATGCCGAAGTGACTGAAGTGACGTTTCTCGGCGATCACATTCACTACGCATTGCGCGCCGGCACCTGCACCGACCTGCAGATGCAAGAAACACGCGGACTCCGGTCCCACACCCTGCAACGCGGCGAGTCGGTCCGGCTGACTTCTCGACCCGGCCGCCGCCGCTGCTGTACCGCCACCTGAACTGTCCACGTCCCCCCCCACCAATGGAGCTTCCCATGATCAATCGTCGACAAATCCTCAGCGCAGCAGCGCTTCCCGTGATTGCATCCGCCAGTCCGTTCGCCATGGCACAGCAACGAAAGATCGCCGTAAGCGGATCCGGCGGCGTGGTCGCCGACCTCAACAAGGCGGTCTACTACGGCCCCTACACGACGGCAACCGGCGTGGTCATCGAGCACTTCGCCACTGAACAGCAGCGCATGGCCCAGCTTGAAGCCATGGTGCGCGCAGGACGCACCACGTGGGACGCCATGGAGGTCTCTGGCTCTGACTATCCGGTCGGCGTCAAGAAGGGCCTGCTCGAGAAGATCGACTACAGCAAGGTCGACCCCAATGGGGTTCTGCCGGCAATGGCCCGCCAGCCCTACGGCGTCGGCGTGGCCACGTACTCCGAAGTGCTGGTGGTGCGCAAGGACAGACTGCCCGCCGGAAAGTCGATGACTTCGTGGGCCCAGTTCTGGGACGGCAAGACCTTCCCGGGTCCACGCTCGCTCAGCGCACGGCCACAGGGCAACCTTGAGTTTGCACTGATCGCAGATGGCGTCGCTCTCGGGAAGATCTACGAGGTGCTGGGTTCGAAGGACGGCGTGAAACGCGCGTTCGCCAAGCTTGACCAGATCAAGCCGCTGATCGCCAAGTTCTGGAAGTCTGGGGCTGAGTCAGTGCAACTGCTGACATCGGGAGAAGCGGTCTTCGGCAGCACATTCAACGGACGCGTAGGCGCCCTGCAAGCCGGCGGCATTCCCGTCGAAGCCGTGTGGAACGGGGGCGCCCTGCACACGTCCTTCATCGGCATTCCCAAAGGCGCCCCCAACAAGGCCGACGCGCTCGACTTCATCCGCTTCCGCACCACCGACCCTGTGCCGATGCGGCAATACATTGCCAAAGTCCCCTATCCGGGCTTTGCCCCCAACCTGACCGATGGCATGCCCGAAGAAGCCGCGCGTTCGCTGCCCACCCATCCGGCCAACCTGGCCGTCCAGTTCGCCTCAGACGAAACGTTCTGGGCCGGCAACCTGGACGCGATCCAGGAAAGCTGGAACGAGTGGATGCTGAAGTAAGCGTGCGCGCGCACAAAGAACAGAAAGGTACATCATGACCAGGAACCGATGGGGCTGGACGAGAACCTGGCTGCTATGGCCGGCCATGTTGTTGCTTGTTCTGTTTTTTGTGTGGCCAGCGCTCGATGTCGGCCGGGTCAGCATCTTTGACCCGGATCTCACCGGCGCGAACTTCGAGCGCATCTTCACGCGCCCGGTATACATGACCGTGCTCACCCGCACTGTGTGGGTGGCCATCGAAGTGACGGTGCTGTGCACACTGATCGGCTACCCCGCCGCATGGATCATCAGTCGTCAGCCCAGGCACCTGCAGTTCTTTCTGCTGTTCCTGGTCTTCGTGACGATGTGGATGAGCATTCTGATCCGCAGCTTTGCCTGGGTCATTCTGTTCGGCCGTGAAGGCATTCTCAATGGCCTGCTGCAGTTTCTGCATCTGATCAACGAGCCACAGCAGTTTCTGTATACGCCTTCAGCTGTCCTGGTGGCCATGGTGCAGGTCCTGCTTCCGCTGCAGATCGTTTCATGCCTGGGAGCGCTGACGGAGATAGACACGGGGCTTGTCAAGGCGGCGCGGATTCTGGGCGCCAACCCCATACAGACGTTCACGCGGGTGGTCCTGCCCTTGAGCATGGATGGCATCCGGACCGCCGCCACGATCGTCTTCATGATGGCCATGGGATTCTTCATCACGCCGGCGTTGCTGGGTGGCCGCTCGGATCTGCTGCTGGGCAACCTGGTTGAACAGCAGGTAGGCCAGCTCAAGTGGGGGTTTGCCGCTGCCCTGGCCATTGTCCTGCTTGGAACCACCCTGGCCGCCATTGTCATCGGGAAGATGGCGCGCAAATTGTCTGGACTCATTTTTCGGAGCTTGGCATGAATCGCTTGGCCCATGTGGTTCGTTGGCTACCTGCAGCCTACCTGGTGCTGGTGCTGGCCTACCTGCTCTTTCCGCTGCTCGTGATCATCCCCCTGTCATTTGGCGATGACGAACTGCTGCGCTTTCCGCCCAAGGCACTGAGCCTTCGCTGGTATGAAGCCTACTTCGGCGACTCGCAGTGGATGCGCGCGACCGCACTGTCCTTTCAGGTTGCCCTGATGTCATCCGTGCTGGCCACCATTACGGGCTCCATGGCCGCCGTCGCGCTGGAGCGGCACCATATCCGCGCCGCAGGTGCCATCCGTCTGCTGATCACCTCACCCATGATCGTGCCGCACATTTTCCTGGCGGTTGGCATCTTCGTTCTGGCCGTGCGTTTCGGCGGTGTCGGCAGCGTGGCGGCACTGGTGTGTGCGCATGCCACCGTCGCCTTGCCGTTCGTGGTTCTCATGGTCAGCGCCGCATTGCGACAGCTTGACCCCAACCTGGAGCGTGCCGCCCGGGTGCTGGGAGCACGACCGCTGCGGGCCTTCCTGACAGCGACGCTTCCGGGCCTGATGCCCGCCATGATCTCTGCGGCCATCTTCGCGTTCTTCATTTCTTTCGACGAACTCATCATCGCCGAGTTCCTGATGGCTGAGCGCGAGACGCTGCCCATGCGGATCTGGGCCGATCTCAAGCTTCAGCTCAACCCAACGGTGTCGGCCGTCTCAACCCTCCTCATCGCCATCACGGTCTTCTTTCTTGGCCTCGCCGAATGGATGCGTCGCCGCGCCGAGGCAGGCAATCAACCCGACAACCAACCGTAACGAAGGATTTGACACCCATGAAACTGCACTACGAGAAATCTGACGGGATCGCAACGATCACGATCGACAACCCACCGGTCAATGCCTTCACGCCAGCGCTTCACCGCGACCTGCACGACATACTGTCCGACTTCCTTTCGGACGATGACGTTCGGGTCGGCATCCTGACTGGCAGCGGAACCCGTGCCTTCTGCGCAGGCGACGACATCAAGACACCGCGCCCCGATCGCACGCAAGCCGAGATCGTCAAACGCCACATGTCCCGCCGGCGCCACGACGAGTCGCTCGAGTATCCGGGGTGGGAGCACGAGGTCCTGCGCATGGCGATGCAACGCTACAAGCCGATCGTTGGTGCGATCAACGGCGTTGCCATGGGTCAGGGGATGCTCTACCTGCTGCACCTGACCGACATCCGCATTGCCTCCAGCACCGCTCGCTTTGGCCTGCCCGAGATCGCCTACGGCATGGGCGGTGCGGGTGGGTCAACCCGGCTCAGTCGCCAGATTCCTCATGTGGCGGCCATGTGGCTGGCGCTGACCGGGGAACCCTTTGACGCCCAGACCGCGCTGCGCTACGACCTGGTCAACGAACTGGTCGAACCGGAGGCCGTGTTGTCACGGGCACGTGAGGTGGCCGCCCTGATTGCGCGCCACCCACCTCTGGCGGTCCGAACCGAGATGGAAGCGAGCTATCGGGCGCTGGACCTCACCCGGGATCAGGCCCTGTCCTACGTCGGCAACCTGTACCGGCTGCAACGCGTGACCTTCGACGTGCAGCCACCGCTGGCGCAAAAGGCGAAGAAGGGAGTGGCATGATGTCCAGCAACGCCACTTCGACGCTGCCCAGCGTCTGGCTGGACCCCATGAGCGCCGATCCCGGCGTCCAGCAGATGCTGGAAATGCGCGCAGCCATCGAACCGGAAACGGGACTGCCGCAGACCCTTGGTGAACTGGTTCGGCAACAGGCACAGATCCACGGCGACGAACAGCTCGGCTGCTGGATCCAGGACGGCGCCACGCTCACGTACAAGGCGCTGGACGAGGCAGCGGACAGACTCGCCAGCAGTCTGCTCGACATGGGCGTGCGCAAAGGTACCCATGTGGGTGTCATGCTGCCGAACGTGTCGGCATTTCCGGTCAGCTGGGTGGCACTGGGCCGCATCGGCGCCGTGATGGTGCCGGTGAACACGGCCTATACCGGCGAGGAAATGCACTTCGTCCTCAACGACGCAGACGCCCAGTTCCTGATCGTGGACAGCGAGTTCCTGGGGGCCGTGGCAGCCATGCCGGAGCGCCCACCGATGCTCGCCGATGAACGGCTGATCGTGCACGGAAGCAATGTGCCGTCGGGCATGCGATCCTGGGCTGCCCTTGAGCGAGAGGGGGCTCAGTCTTTCGTACCGCCCAGCCCCGTCGGCCCGAACGACCTGCTCAATCTCCAGTACACGTCGGGAACCACGGGTTTCCCCAAGGGCTGCATGCTCACGCACGACTACTGGCTGATCATCAGCCGCAATGCAGCCCGCATGCGCGGACGCGGCGGCGAGGTCAAGAACGTGTTCATCTGGGCACCATTCTTCTACATGGACCCGATGTGGCAGTTCCTCATGACCATCTGGCTGGGCGGCTCCGTCTTCATCGCCCGCAAGATGAGTCTCACCCAGTTCCATGAATGGCTGAGGCGCTACGAGATTCACATGTGCATCTATCCGGAGCCGGCACTCAAGCAGCCCTCGACACCGGAACTCGATGCCCAGCTTTCGCTCAAGTACGTGTCGGTCTTTGGCTGGGGAGAAGATGCCAGGAAGGAAGTGGAGCAGCGCTTCAACCTGGTTGCGCGTGAAGGCTATGGCATGACCGAGGTCGGCGGAGGCACCACCATGCCTGTCGCAGCCAGCCACATGGCCTACGTGCGCAGCTGCGGCCTGCCATCGCCGTTTCGGGAACTTCGCATTGTCGACCCCGATGGCAACGATCTGCCGCCCGGAGAGGTTGGCGAGCTGTGGGTGTCCGGCCGGGCGATTTTCTGGGGCTACTACAAGCGTCCTGAAGCCAATGCAGAAAGCTTCCGCGGCAAGTGGTTCCGCACAGGCGACCTTTTCCGGCGCGACGCCAACGGCTACTGCTTTCTCGTCGGCCGCATCAAGGACATGGTCAAGCGGTCTGGAGAGAACATTGCGGCCATCGAGGTCGAGGCGGCATTGCGCGCCATGCCCGAGATCGAGGAAGCGGCCATTGTTGCCGTACCGGACCCCTTGCGCCGCGAAGAAGTCAAGGCGTACATCAAGTTGCGCGATGGCCTGACACCCGAAAACGTCTCGCCGCAGCAGATCTTCCAGCACTGTGAAGGCCGCCTCGCTGCGTTCAAGATACCCCGCTACATCGCCTACATGGAGACGGACTTTCCACGAACGCCAACGCGGAAAATCGTCAAACGCATGCTGGTCGACGGCGTCGCCGACCTGCGAGTGGGCGCCTACGACCGTGTCGATGGCCTCTGGCGCTAGCAGGTCGTAAAGCTCGTGCGAGCTCCAATGTGGGGAATCAAGAGGCGCTTGCCCCGCAGACAGAGGACAATCACGCATGACCCCCACCGACCCCACCGACCCCACCGACCCCACCGGCGCCAGCACCTCCAGCGCCCAGCCCTTCAGCCGCCTGCCGCTGTCCCCCGCCACCCTGGCCAACCTGCAGCAGCTGGGCTATGCGGCCATGACGCCCATTCAGGCCGCCAGCCTGCCGCTGTCACTGGCCGGGCACGACCTGATTGCCCAGGCCAAGACCGGCAGCGGCAAGACCGCAGCCTTCACCCTGCCCCTGTTGCACAGGCTGAACCCGCGCCGCTTTGCGGTGCAGGCGCTGGTGCTGTGTCCCACGCGCGAGCTGGCAGAGCAGGTCACGCAGGAGATCCGGCGCCTGGCACGGTCCGAAGACAACATCAAGGCCCTGACCCTGTGCGGCGGCGTACCGCTGCGCAACCAGGTGACCAGCCTCGGCCACGGCGCGCACATCGTTGTGGGCACGCCCGGGCGCGTGCTGGACCACCTCTCGCGCCAGACGCTCACACTGGACGCACTGAACACCCTGGTGCTGGACGAAGCGGACCGCATGCTGGACATGGGCTTTGCCGAAGACATGGCCAAGGTGATTCAGGCCTGCCCGAAAGAGCGGCAGACACTGCTGTTTTCGGCCACCTACCCGGAAGGTGTGGCCCAGCTGGCCGGGCGCTTCATGCGCGAGCCCAGGGAAGTGAAGCTGACCGAAGGCCACGCCGCCCACAAGATCCGCCAGCGCTTCTACCAGGTGGACGAGACCACCCGCCTGCATGCTGTGGGCCTGCTGCTGCAGCACTTCCGCCCGGCCAGCACCCTGGCGTTCTGCAACACCAAGCAGCGCTGTCGGGACCTGGTGGCCGTGTTGCAGGCCCAGGGCGTGGTGGCGCTGGAGCTCCATGGCGACCTGGACCAGCGCGAGCGTGACCAGGTGCTGGTGCAGTTTGCCAACCGCAGTTGCAGCGTGCTGGTAGCCACCGACGTGGCCGCACGCGGGCTGGACATTGCCCAGCTCGAAGCGGTCATCAACGTGGACATCACACCCGACCCCGAGGTGCACACCCACCGGATCGGCCGGACAGGCCGTGCGGATAGCGAGGGCTGGGCCTTCAGTCTGGCCAGCATGGACGAGATGGGCAACGTGGGCCGCATCGAGCTGATGCAGGGCAGCGAAAGCGAGTGGTATCCCCTGGGTGAGCTGACCGGGCCCGCCAACGCCGAGCCGCTGCGTCCGCCCATGGTCACACTGCAGATCGTGGGCGGCCGCAAGGAAAAGATCCGCGCGGGGGACGTGCTGGGTGCCCTGACCAAGGACCTCGGCCTCAAAGGCGAGCAGATCGGCAAGATCAACGTCAACGAGTTTTCCACCTACGTGGCCGTCGAGCGAAGCGTGGCCGATCAGGCCCTGCGCGGACTGAACGCGGGCAAGGTCAAGGGCAAGACCGTGAAGGCAAGGCGCCTGTGACGGCCCTGGCGGCCCCCGTACCCAGCCCCGATCTCAAAGAACGGCGGGTGAAGCGCTTTGCGCAGGGCACCACCACCAGAGCAGGCAAGCGCAGCCAAGGCCAGCCGGCGCGCCGGTCAGTAACCCCCGGAGGCCGAAGCTGACCCCTTCGCCGCCCCTCCAAAGCGCTGCACCAGCCCGCTCGCCGCCTTCATCAGCAACGACGTATCCACCCCCACGGCCACGAACAGCGCCCCCGCATCCAGGTACTGTTGCGCCAGCGTCGGGTCGGTGGCCAGGATGCCCGGTGCTTTGCCGGCGGCGAGCACGGTGGCGATGCCGTCCAGAATCACTTTCTGCACCTCGGGGTGGCCTGGCTGACCGCGGTAGCCCATGCTGGCCGACAAGTCGGCCGGGCCAAAGAACACGCCGTCCACGCCCTCGGTTTCGGCAATGGCCTTGAGGTTGCCCACTGCCGTCACGGTTTCGACCTGCACCAGCAGGCACATCTGCCCGTTGGCCTGGTTGAGGTAGTCGTCCACCTGGTTCCAGCGCGAGGCGCGCGCCAGCGCCGCGCCCATGCCGCGGATGCCTTCGGGCGGGTAGCGCATGGCCTGCACCATGAGTGCGGCCTGCTCGGCGGTGTCCACCATCGGGATCAGCAGGGTCTGCGCGCCCACGTCCAGGTACTGCTTGACCAGCGCCACATTGGCCTCCACCGCACGCACCACGGCATGGGTCTTCTCGCTGTATGGCGCGACGGCGCGCAGTTGTTCCAGCGCGGTGCGCGGGTCGTTGGGGGCATGTTCGCCGTCGATCAGCAGCCAGTCGAAGCCGCAGGCGGCCAGGGCCTCGGCCACGTCGGGCGAGGCAAAGCCGACCCAGCAGCCGATCTGAGGTTGGCCGGCCTTGAGGGCGTCGCGGAAGGTGTTCTGTGGGATCTTCATGGTCGAGAGCCTGAAACGTTGAGGAGGCTGTGTCTTTATCGAGAGGGGTACAAATTTTTCATCTGGCCCATCAATCGTGTGAGGCCCATGAGTGCGTCCATGTTCGGTGTGGCTTCGCCCAGGTGCTGCCCGATCTCGCGCACGGCGCCGACCAGCGCATCGAGCTCGATGGGACGGCCCGCTTCAACGTCCTGCAGCATCGAGGTCTTGAACGAGCCGAGCTTGCGCGTGATGGCGTGGCGGTCTTCGGGTTCCTGGTCGATCGGGATGCCAATGCGCGCACCGATGGCCTGAGCCTCGCGCATGACCGCACTGCAGAAGCCGCGCGTCAGTTCGTCGTCCAGGATGCGGTCACAGGGCGCGCCGGTGATGGCCGAAACCGGGTTCATGGTCATGTTGCCCCAGAGTTTGAACCAGATGTCGCGCTGGATGCGCTCGGACACGGTGACGCCGAAACCAGCCTGCGTCAGCAGTTCACCCAGCGCCTGCACGCGTGGCGACAGGCCGCCGGCCGGCTCGCCGATGATGAGCTGGTTGTTCTTGATGCGTTCGATGCGCGCGGGCTGCGGCGCGGCGGCGCTGGCATGCACCACGCAGCCGATGACCTGTGCCGTGGGGATGGTCCGGGCGGTGACACCACCCGGGTCGACCGCGTTGAGCTGCAACCCTGCGGCCTCGCCCGGCAGGCCGTCGAAGAACCACCAGGGCACGCCGTTCATGGCGACCAGCACCACCGTATCCGGACCCATGAGGGCCTTCACCGTCGCCGCCACCTGGGGCATGGCCGGTCCCTTGACCGAGACAATGACCAGGTCCTGCACGCCCAGGCTGGCGGGATCGTCGCTGGCGTTGACCGCGACGCGGTGTTCGGCGCCCTCGGCGTCAACCCACACCAGGCCGCGTTCACGTAGTGTGCGCAGGGTTTCGCCACGCGCCACGGCCGAAAGCCGGATCCGGCCCTCAGGCAGGCGGGAACCCAGCCAGCCCGCAAACAGACCGCCAATGGCACCCACGCCCACGATGGCGATCCTTTCAAAAGTGGGCTGGGTCATGCGCGGTATCCCGGGTCGATGCGGTCGATGAGCCGTTGCATGGCAGCAAAGGCGTCGGCCCCCGCGCCAAACTTCGGATCGAAGTTGAGTGAATCGCGCACGCAGGCCTGAAGCACCGGCACGGGAATCTGGCGCAAGGTGCCCAGCGGGGCCGAGGCCACCTGGATTTCACAGGCTCGCTGCACCAGCCACATCAGACCGAAGGCTTGTGGCAGTGTGTGACCGATCACCACCGGTCCGTGGTTGCGCAGCAGCAGTACGCGCTTGCCACCGGCCGAAGCCAGAATGCGCGCGCCTTCTTCGCGATGCACGGTGATGCCCTCGAAGTCATGGTAGGCCACCTGCCCATACAGCTGCGCGGCGTAGAAGTTGGAGTAGCTCAGCCCTTCTTCAGTGCAGCAGACGGCCATGGTCGGCGTGGTGTGCACGTGCATCACGCAATGCGCATCGGGCAGCGTCGCGTGGATCGCGCCGTGGAACGTAAATCCGGCCGGGTTGATCGGCCAGTCGTCGTTGCCGATGATGTTGCCGTTCACGTCGACCTTGACCAGGTTGGACGCGGTGACCTCGGTGTAGTGCAGGCCGAAGGGGTTGATGAGGAAATGGTCCTCCGGCCCCGGCACGCGCAGCGAGATGTGGTTGTAGATCAGTTCGGCCCAGCCGACGTGGGCGAACATGCGGTAGCAGGCGGCCAGCTGCACGCGGGCTTGCCATTCGGCTTCGCTGTAGCGAGCGGGCTTTGGATAGGCATCGGCCATGTCTTGTCTCCTAGGGTGATACAGGCTCAGACGAACTTGAAGCGCAGGCAGCCCAGCGGCCCGTAGTCGGCCTCGAACAGGTCGCCCGCCTTCGCGGCCACCGGCCGCGTGAAGCTGCCGGCCAGCACGATCTCGCCCGCTTGCAGGGTCTCGCCCCAGGGCGCGAGCTTGTTGGCCAGCCATGCGATGCCGATGGCCGGATCGCCCTGCACGCCAGCGGCCAGCCCGGTCTCTTCGACAGCGCCGTTCTGGCGCAGGATGGCGCCGCACCAGGGACGGTCGGTACGCCGCGGGTCGGCACGGAAGGCCGGGTCGCCATGGCCGATCACGATGCCGGCATTGGCCGCGTTGTCGCTGATGGTGTCGTAGACCTTGCGCATCACCTTGGTGTGGCGGTCCAGCTGCTCGATGCGCGAATCGATGATCTCGATGGCGGGCGTGATGTAGTCGGTGGCCGCCAGCACGTCTTCCACCGTTACGTCCGGGCCGGTCAGCGGTGCCTTGAGCACGAAGGCCAGCTCGACCTCCACGCGCGGGGCAATGAAATCACCCACCGGAATCTCCAGCACCTCGTCGGCCTCGGCCACGTACAGCATGTCGTCCAGCAGCGTGCCGTAGTCGGGTTCGTCGATCTGGCTGCTGATCTGCATGGCGCGGCTGGTCAGGCCGATCTTGTGGCCGATGACCTTGCGACCCTGCGCCTTCTGCAGTTCCACCCAGGCGCGGCCAATGCGGTAGCCGTCCTCGATGCTCATGCCGGGGTGACGTTTGGAAAAATGCTCGACCTGCGTGCGGGTCTGCTGGGACTGCTGCAGCTCGGCAGCAAGCTGCTGGACCAGGGTGTCGTCAAACATGGAAGGAACTCACTTTTTCTGAAACAGGGGATGCAGGGAACTGTTCTTGGCGTCGAAGACTTCGATGCCCTCGTCGATCTGCAGCGTCACGCCGATGGGGCGCTGGTCGAACTGCGGCGCAAAGTGCGCCCGCGTGCAGGCTTCCAGCGCCTGTCCGACGCTCTGGTGTACCCAGCCACTGCGGCCCCGCGCCATGCGCAGGTTCAGATAGACGAAGGCATAGTCGGCGCCCTTGCCGGCAGCGAGTCCCGCCGCACCGCCGTCGGAAACCGCCCAATGGGCGGCCGGATAGGCCAGCACGCGCGTGCCCCCCGGCGGAAAGACCGCCTTGCCCGACTCGTCTCGCTGCGCCAGCATGACATCGGCCAGGGTCCGGCACAGGGCTCCCATGTCGGTGCCGCCTTCGGCAACGGGGCTGTCCAGGTTGCCGGAATAGAGGATGACGAGATGGGGCATGGTCAGAGCCGTGTGGCGACCGAGGTAAAGCCGTCGGCGCGCGAGGCCACGGGCTGCGGAATGGCCGAACCGCTGACCGGCAGCACCGGGAACAGCGCGTTCATCTGACCCGTGCCGCTGGCGCCGAAGTACGGCGTGATGATCTCGGCCTGGCCGGTGTACTCGCTCCAGCCCAGGACGCCCAGCATCATGGCGGTGTCGTGCATGAAGCCCTCGCCATGGCCCTTGGCCGCGTACTCGGGCAGCATCTCGCAGAAGTCCCTCCACTCGCCAGCCTGCCACATGCGGATGACTTCCTGGTCCAGGTGCTCGAGAAACGGGCTCCAGATCTTGAACGCGAACTCGGGCGCCAGGCCATTCTGCGCAAAGCGGTGGCTCAGGCTGCCGCTGGCCAGGAAGGCGACGGTGCCGTCGTAATGCTCCTCCACCGCCTTGCGCATGGCCCAGCCCAGGCGGGCGCTGTCGTTCAGGTAGTGCGAGGTGCACAGCGCCGAGACCGAGACCGCCTTGAAATGCTGGTCTTCGTTCATGTAGCGCATGGGCACCAGCGTGCCGTACTCGGGCTGCAGCGTCGTGGCGTCGTGCGCCAGGGTTTCGACGCCGTGTTCGTTGGCCACCTTGGCCAGCAACTGGCCCAGCCCGGGATTGCCCGGGATGGCATAGCCCATGTTGCTGATGAAGTGCGGCAGTTCGTTACTCGTGTAGGTGCCCTGCCAGTGCGGCGCGCAGTTGAGGTGGTAGGTCGCGTTGACGAGCCAGTGGGTGTCGAAGACGACGATGGTGTCGACACCCAGCTCCTTGCAGCGACGTGCGATTGCCTTGTGGCCGTCGATGGCATCCTGACGCGAGCCTTTGCGCGGGCCGTCGAGTTCGCTGAGGTACATCGACGGGACGTGGGTGATCTTGCCGACCAGTGCTACTTTGCCCATTTGGCGTGTCTCCTTGCTGCCGTTCGTACTCAGATGCCCCAGTGCGGGATGTGATGCGACCCCATGGACACTGCGACGTTCTTGGGCTCCAGGAACACCTCGTAACTCCAGGTCCCACCTTCGCGCCCTGTGCCCGAGGCCTTGGTGCCACCAAACGGCTGGCGCAGGTCGCGCACGTTCTGCGAGTTGACGAAGCACATGCCCGCCTCGATCGAAGCCGCCACCCGATGCGCCTTGCCGATGTTCTCCGTCCACACGTAGCTGGAGAGACCGTACTGGATGTCGTTGGCCAACTCGATGGCGTGCGCCTCGTCGCGGAACGGAATCAGGCAGGCCACCGGACCGAAGATCTCTTCCTGGGCGATCCGCATGCGATTGTCCACGTCGGCAAACACGGTGGGCCACACGTAGTTCCCGCCCGCCACATGCGCCGGCAGTTCGGCCGCGTACGAAGGTCGGTCCAGGCCGCCGCACAGCATCGTCGCGCCCTCCTTCGGTCCCAGCTCGATGTAGCTGCGGACCTTGGCCAGGTGGTTCCTGGAGATCATCGGGCCGATGGTGGTCGCTTCATGCAGCGGGTCACCCACGATGATCTTCTTTGCGCGTTCGGCGAACTTCGCCGCAAAGTCGGCGTAGATGCTCTGCTGCACCAGGATGCGCGAGCCGGCCGTGCAGCGTTCCCCGTTGTTGCTGAAGATCATGAACACCGCAGCGTCCAGCGCGCGGTCCAGATCGGCGTCGTCGAAGACCACGAACGGGCTCTTGCCGCCCAGCTCCATGCTGAACTTCTTCAGGCCCGCGGTCTTGACGATGCGGTTGCCCGTGGCGGTGGAGCCGGTGAAGCTGATCGCACGCACGTCGGGGTGGGCACACAGCGGCTCGCCGGCCTCCTTGCCGAAGCCGTGCACCACATTGAGCACGCCCGCCGGGATGCCTGCCTCCAGCGCCAGCTCGCCCAGACGGGCAGCCGTCAGCGGCGACAGTTCGCTCATCTTGAGCACCGCGGTGTTTCCAAACGCCAGGCAGGGCGCGACCTTCCAGGTCGCGGTCATGAACGGCACGTTCCAGGGGCTGATGAGCGCGCACACGCCCACCGGGTGGAACAGGGTGTAGTTCAGGTGCGTGGGCGTGGGGTAGGTGTGACCGTCCACGCGGGTGCACATTTCCGCAAAGTAGTAGAAGTTGTCCGATGCGCGCGGAATCAGCTGCTTGCCGGTCTGCGCGATCACCTGGCCGGTGTCCTCGGTCTCGGTCTGCGCGATCTCGGGCACGTGTTTCGCGATCAGGTCACCCAGGGCGCGGACCTTCTTCGCACGCTCGGTGGCCGGCAGGCCGGCCCAGGCGGGAAAAGCGTCTTTGGCGGCCTGCACCGCGGCGTTGACCTCGACTTCGGTGCCCGAGGCGACTTCGGCCAGCACGCCCTGCGTGGCGGGGTTGACGGTTTCAAAATAGTCGCTGCCGGCAACCGTCTTGCCGTTGATGAGGTGGTTGATACGGGTCATGTGATGTCCTGAGAGCAATCGATAGAAGGGTGGTCCCCCTGGGGGGAAGCCGCGAAGCGGCGCAGGGGGTTATCGGTTCATGATGGTGTTCGTGAGCGAGCCGATGCCGTCGATCTCGGTGACGATCACGTCGCCGGGCTGGCAATCGACCACACCGTCGGGCGTGCCGGTGAGGATGAGGTCGCCGGGCATCAGGGTCATGAACCGGCTGAAGTACTCGATCAGCGTGGCGACGTCGAAGATCATGTCCTTCGTACTCCCCTGCTGCGTGACCACGCCGTTGACGGTGGTTCTGAGCGCCAGGTTCATCGGGTCGGGCACGTCCGCCGCATCCACCAGCCAGGGGCCGATGGGCGTGCAGGTGTCGCGGTTCTTGACCTTGAGGTTGGGGCGGTACCAGTTTTCCAGGTAATCGCGGATGGCGTAGTCGTTGGCCACCGTGTAGCCCGCCACGTACTGCAGCGCCTCGGCCTTCTTCACGCGCCTGGCGGACTGTCCGATGACCACCGCCAGCTCGCACTCGTAGTGCATGAAGTTCACGCCGTCGGGACGGACGGTGTAGGCCTTGTGCCCCGTCAAGGAGGCTTCGCCCTTGACAAAGGCCAGCGGCTCTTCCGGCGCCTTGAAGGCAAGTTCTTTGGCGTGATCAGCGTAGTTCAAGCCCAGGGCCAGCACGGTACGCGGGCGATCCAGCGGCGCCAGCGGCGGCAGCCAGACCACCTCGTCGAAGCCGACGCGACGGCCTTTGAAGGCAGGGGTCAGCAGTTCCAGCTCGCCGTTGTTCTCGATGGCGTCATGGACCGCACCGGCCCAGGCAATGCGTGCGCGCTTCATGATGCTTCCTGCACAAATGCGTTGATCAAGGGGCTGAACCCGGTCGCCGTGATCTCGACCGCGTCACCGGCCTTCGCACGCGGCCGCGTGCCGTCGTCCAGACAGTCGGTGCCGACCAGAAGCACATCGCCCGGCCGCATTGACTGGAAGGCGTTGACATCCGCCCAGAGGGTGGCCGCATCGCGCACCAAATCGGCCAGATGAACCCGCTGGCGCATCACGCCGTGCACCCACAACTCCAGGCTCAGCGCGGACAGGCCCTCAAAGCCGCCGACCGCATCCCAGGCGCGAACGTCCCGCCCCACACCCAGGAAACCGTCGACGTTTCGGAATTTCACCGGTGGCCGGTAGTAGCTTTCATGCGGGATGGACACGTCGTTGAACAGCGCGCAGGCGGCAATGGCACCGCCCTCGCCCGCAATGAGTCCGACGGTGGCGCTCACGTCCACCTCTGGCACGCCGGCGGGCAACACAATCGGCTGCCCGGCATGCGTGAACGTGTTGGCGGTCTTGATGTAGAGCACCGGCGCCTGCGGTGGCGCCTTGTACGGCGCCTCGCTCATGCGCGCTTCCCACAGACCGTATTCACGGCGAAAGTTGAGCAGCGCGCCGTAGACCGTGCCGCGCGGCAACCAGGGCAGGGTATTCATGCTTCGGATTCCTCGTTGAGTTCGGACACTTCGCTGGACGGGGACTCCAGCGCGATGAGTTCGTCGACCAGGGCATAGAGCTGGGACAGGCGGTCCTTGCCCAGGCGCTGCTCCAGCCAGGCGTAGTGCTGCTCGAAAGCGGTTGAAAGCGCGGCCACCATCTCCAGTCCTCTGGGCGTGGCACGCACCACCGTGCGCCGGCCGTCCTGCGGACAGCGGCTGCGCGAGATCAGTCCGTCGCGCTCCATGCGTGCCAGCACACCGGTCAGGCTGGGCCCGAGCAAGAACGCCTCGTGGGCCACGCGCCCGGTCTCGACGCCGGCCGGATCCTGCGCGTGCTCGCCCAGCACCCGCAACACGCGCCATTGCTGGTCGGACAGGCCGTGCTGGCGCAGGCTGGGCCGGGTGTGCTGCATCACGGCCTCGCGGGCTTCCAGCAGCAGTCGGGGCAGGTTGCGGTGGACAAAGGGGTTGATCTCGCTCATTTATTTAATATGTTAAATGATTTGGCCGCAAGCCGACCAAGGGTTAACCCGTATACCGCGAACCGAGGCGCACAATCGCCCCATGAATGCGCTCCAACAACGACTCGACATCGAACACTTGCTGCTGCAGGCCCCCATGGCCGGATCGCAAGGCTCGGCCCTGGCCCTGGCCGTCTGTGGCGCCGGCGGCATCGGCGCCCTGCCCGCCGCCATGCTCGCGCCCGATGCGCTGACCCGGGAACTGCAGACCCTGTCGCAGGGCACATCGGGCGCCTGGAACGTCAACTTCTTCTGCCACACGCCGCCGCAGCCCAACCCCGGGCGCGAAGCAGCCTGGCGCCAGGCGCTGGCCCCGTTCTATGCCGAAGCCGGACTGGACATCGACAACGTGCCGGCCGGCGCCGGTCGCGTGCCCTTCAGCCACGAGGTGGCCGACATCGTGGAGCCGTTCCGCCCTCCCGTCGTCAGCTTTCATTTCGGCCTGCCGGCCCCCGACCTGCTGGACCGCGTCAAGGGCTGGGGCAGTGTGGTGCTGTCGTCGGCCACCACGGTGGACGAAGCCCGCTGGCTCGAAGCGCAGGGCGTCGATGCCGTGATCGCGCAGGGCGTTGAAGCCGGCGGCCATCGAGGGATATTCCAGACCGACGACATCACAACCCAGATGGGCACCTTCGCCCTGCTGCCGCAGGTCGTCGCCGCCGTGAAGGTTCCGGTGATCGCGGCGGGGGGCCTGGCTGATCCGGCCGGGGTGCGCGCGGCCCTGGTCCTGGGAGCGGTCGGCGTGCAGGCAGGCACGGTCTACCTGTGTAGCGACGAGGCCCTGACCTCACCCATCCACCGCGCCGCGCTGCAGAGCGAAGCCGCGCGCCACACCACCCTGACCACCCTGTTCAGCGGCCGCCCCGCCCGCGGCATCGTCAACCGCGTGATCCGCGAACTGGGCGCGCTGAACCCCGCCGCGCCAGCCTTTCCCCTGGCCACAGCGGCCATCGCCCCCTTGCGGGCCTTCTGGGAGAAGCAGGGCCGCGGCGATTTCTCGCCCCTGTGGTCCGGCCAGAACGCCAGCCAGTGCCAGTCGCTGCCGGCCGCTGAAATCACCCGGCGTCTGCTGCAGGGTTTCGCGGCCCGCGCGTGAACGCCATCAGGCCGACCATGCGCCATTGAGCCAGCGCCGCAGCGCCGGCAGATCGTCCAGCTGGGCCAGATCGGCCTCGCGAGCGGCCACCGCCATCAGCAGCCCCTGGCGCTTGGCCTGCAGATCGGCCATCAGGGTCTGTGGCTGGGCCACCTGGCCGGCCGGCAGGCCGAAGGTCAGTGCCAGTTCACCCTGACGGGCCGCGCGCTGGCGCTCCAGGTCGGCCACCTGGCGCCTGAGCAGCGCCGTCATCGACCGCAACCGCCCACCGGCTACACCTTCCGCATCCGCATCCGCATCCGCATCCGGGCCCGCCTCGCCCTGCAGACGCATCAGGGTCAGCAGATCGCTCCGTCCGTAGGCCGCATTGGCCTCGCCCATCAGGGCGGTCTTGCGCCGCCGCTCGGCTTCGTCCGACTCGCGGTCCGGGTGCAGGGCGCTGGCCAACTGGCGATAGAGCTGGCGCAGGATCCGGTCGGCATCGTCCGGCGGCACGGGTGGCGTCCCGGCGGTTGGCTGCGGCCCGCGCCGGGCGCGGCGGGCATCGGCCCGGGCCTTGCGACGGTCACGCTGTGCCTCCTGGGCTTCTTCCAGCCGCGCCAGCCCGACATGCCACACCGCCTCGGGCGTCAGCGCGGCATCACCCAGGTCCAGGGTGTCGCCGAGCCGGCCCTCCAGATGGCGGCGCAGGTCCTGTGCCGCGTCGTGACGCTTGTCGGCCCAGCTGCGCGGACTGAACCGGTCGTGCAGGGCCCGCATCTCGGCATCGCCATCGCCGGCCAGGGCATGCGCCAGGACGCAGACGCGCTCGCGCGCCACCTCGCGCTGGCGTTGGCTCAGGGCCTTGTCGTCCAGCCACGACACCAGCCGCAGTGCCAGCGCCCGCATCCGTTCGCGGCGCAACTGCCGCAGCGGCTGAAGCTCGCGCGTGCGGGCCTCGCGCTGCTGCGCCTCCAGCGCCTGCAGGTCGGCCAGTTGACCCTGCAGGCGCTCCAGCCGCGCCATCTGTTGCTGCCAGTCGCGCAGGGCGCCGGAAACAGCCCCGCCCGCCGGACCCGGCTGCAACTGCCGACCCGCCGGCTGGCCTTCACCCGGCCGCGCAGGCACGTCCGCCTCGCTGGCGTCAGGCCGAAAGCGCGGGTCGTCATCGTCGGAATCGGCGTCAGAAAAACGGGACATGGAAGCAGGCAACCGGCACAGAGTGGATGGCGTCGACTATATTGCCGCCCACATGGCCAAGGAAAAAACCCTCTTCACCTGCAGCGATTGTGGCGGCACCAGTCCGCGCTGGCTGGGCAAGTGTCCGCACTGCGGCGCCTGGAACACGCTGGTCGAATCGGTCGCCGACAGCGGCGCCACGTCAAGGAACCGCTTTGCCTCGCTGGCGCCGGCCAGCGCCGTCGCCACCCTGGCCGACATCGAGGCCACCGACGTCCAGCGCACCCCCACCGGCATCGGAGAACTCGACCGCGTGCTCGGCGGTGGCATCGTCGAAGGTGGCGTGGTGCTGATCGGCGGCGACCCCGGTATCGGCAAGTCCACCCTGCTGCTGCAGGCCCTGGATGCCCTGCAAAGGCAGTCACCCGACGCAGGCCATCCTGCCGGGAAACGCGGGAGCTCCACACTCTACGTGACCGGGGAAGAATCGGGCGCCCAGGTCGCGCTGCGCTCGCGCCGCCTGGGCCTGGACCACTCACAGGTCAAGGTGCTGGCCGAGATCCAGCTGGAGAAGATCCTGGCCACCCTGGCCGCGCAGCAGCCCGCCATCGCCGTCATCGACTCGATCCAGACCGTCTACTCCGAACAGCTGACCAGCGCCCCCGGCTCCGTGGCCCAGGTGCGCGAATGCGCCGCCCACCTGACCCGCGCCGCCAAAGCCTCGGGCACCGCCATCGTGCTGGTCGGCCACGTGACCAAGGAAGGCGCCCTGGCCGGCCCCCGCGTGCTCGAGCACATGGTCGACACCGTGCTGTACTTCGAGGGCGACACCCACAGCAGCTACCGCCTGATCCGCGCCATCAAGAACCGTTTCGGCGCGGTCAATGAAATTGGCGTCTTCGCCATGACCGAAAAAGGTCTCAAGGGCGTGTCCAACCCCAGCGCCATCTTTCTCTCGCAGCACGCCGAGCCGGTGCCCGGCAGTTGCGTGCTGGTCACGCTCGAAGGCACGCGCCCCATGCTGGTCGAGATCCAGGCACTGGTCGACAGCGGCGGCCCGTCGCCGCGCCGCCTGTCGGTGGGACTGGAGCGCGACCGCCTGGCCATGCTGCTGGCGGTGCTGCACCGGCACGCCGGCGTGGCCTGCATGGACCAGGATGTGTTCGTCAACGCCGTCGGTGGCGTGCGCATCAGCGAACCCGCGGCCGACCTGGCTGTCATGCTCTCCATCACCAGCAGCCTGCGCGGCAAGGCACTGCCCAAGGGCTTCATCGCCTTCGGCGAGGTCGGTCTGGCGGGCGAGGTGCGCCCCGCGCCACGGGGACAGGAGCGCCTGAAGGAAGCCGCCAAGCTGGGCTTCTCGGTGGCCATCGTGCCCAAAGCCAACGCCCCGAAGAAGGCCGACAAGGCCTTTGAGGGCTTGACCATCCACGCCGTCGACCGCATCGAAGACGCCATGACCCTGGTGCGCGGCCTCTGAACCCTGGCGACCCATAGCGCCTCCTGGCTGACCCCCTGCTGCCCCAACCTGCCCGACACCCATGCCACCTGTCCTCCGGTCCCTCCTGTTTCCCGCCCTCGTGCTGGCCCTGTGCTACATCGGCTGGCGCACCTATGGCTGGCAAGGCCTGCTGCTGGCCGCGCTCATGAGCAGCTTCTGGGCCTTGCTGCACATCAACAAGCTCATCCGCCTGATGCGCGCTGCCGCCGGCCGGCCGCTGGGTGAACTGGAGGATGTGCGCGCCCTGCAGCAGCGGCTGAAGCCCGGCATGCCGATGCACGAAGTCGTGCGCCAGGCCGGCTGCCTGGGCAAGCGCGAAGATGCCGGCAAGGACGGCAGCCCCCGTCAGGAAGACTTCGTCTGGCACGATGCCCAGGGCCGCACCCTGCACCTGCGATTCGACCACGGACGCCTGCGGCGCATCGAGCGGCGCGACGCCCCTGAGCCCGGGGACACGCCCGAGCAGCCGTAAAATCGAAAGATTTTCCAACCCGAGAGGCAAACCCCATGTCCGCGATTCCCTCGATGTCCGACCGCGACGGCAAGATCTGGATGGACGGCCAGATGGTCGACTGGCGCGACGCCAAGATCCATGTGCTCACCCATACCCTGCACTACGGCTGTGGTGCCTTCGAGGGCGTGCGGGCCTACAACACCACCGGCGGCACCGCCATCTTCCGTCTGGAAGAGCACACCGAGCGCCTGTTCAACAGCGCCAAGATCCTGCGCATGAAGATGCCGTTCTCCAAGGACGAGGTCAACGAGGCCCAGAAGGCCGTGGTGCGCGAGAACAAGCTCGAATCCTGCTACATCCGCCCCCTGACCTGGATCGGCGACAAGAAGCTGGGCGTCAGCACCAAGGGCAACACGGTGCACCTGATGATCGCCGCCTGGCCCTGGGGCGCCTACCTGGGCGAAGAAGGCATGAAGCGCGGCATCCGCGTCAAGACCAGCAGCTACACCCGCCACCACGTCAACATCACCATGACGCAGGCCAAGGCGGTGAGCAATTACACCAACTCCATCCTGGCCAACATGGAAGCCACGGACGAGGGCTACGACGAAGCCCTGCTGCTGGACGCCGCCGGCTTCGTCTCCGAAGGCGCGGGCGAGAACATCTTCGTGATCAAGAACGGCGCCATCTATACCCCTGACCTGTCGGCCGGCGCCCTCAACGGCATCACCCGCAACACCGTCTTCCACATCGCCAAGGACCTGGGCCTGGACATCATCCAGAAGCGCATCACGCGCGACGAGGTTTACATCGCCGACGAGGCCTTCTTCACCGGCACCGCCGCCGAGGTCACCCCGATCCGCGAACTCGACCGCATCGAGATCGGCGCCGGCAGCCGTGGCCCCGTCACCGAGAAGATCCAGTCGGCCTTCTTCGACATCGTCAACGGTCGCAACGACAAGTACGCGCACTGGCTGGCGAAAGTCTGACGCCCCGGGCCGCTTCACACAGGAAATTTCTCATGAGCACTTCTTCAGCCGTTGAACTGAGCGCTGCGGACCTGAACCCGCAGGGTGGCGTGTTCTGCCCCAGCGCCAAGGCCGACATGAAGCTCTGGAACAGCCACCCCAAGGTCTACCTGGACGTGGCCCGCACCGGCGAAGCCCGCTGCCCCTACTGCGGGACGGTGTACCGGCTCAAGGCCGGCGAGACGGTGGCCCACGGCCACTGAGGCGGCCCGCCTTTCGCCCGGCACGTCCGGGCGTCTGCCCGTCTACCCGTCTACCCGCTCCGGACAAAAAAACAGCCACCAAAAGGTGGCTGGGGAAAGTCCTTGGAAGGACGTCGTTGGGACCGGTAGGCCCCGGCGCCGATGTTCATGGATGAAACCCGGCGCCGGTAGAGGCCTGTAGTGCGGTTGTGACAGCAACGATTTGATTGTGCGCTGCGGCAAGCCTGCGATCCATCCCCCAAATGGGGGGATAGGCTCATATTCTTGGGTAATATGACCCAAAATTCGCCCAGCGGCGATCTTTTCCCCCCGAACGGCAAGGTTTCCCGCCCGGTCGCCCCTCATCAGGACGGCAGGCTCACCACAAAACGCGCCCCGCCACCCTCCCGGCCCTCGCACCGCACCCCGCCGCCATGGCGTTCGGCGATGGTCCGCACCAGCGCCAGGCCCAGCCCGACCCCGCCTTCGCGCTCGCTCGCGCCGGGCAAGCGGAAGAAGGGCTCGAAAATCTGTTCCCGCTGATCCGGTGGCACACCCGGACCCCGGTCCTCGACCGCCAGCACGATGATCCCGTCCGGCTGCCGCGCCAGGGTCAGGCGGACATCCGCCTCTGCGGCCTCTGCATCCGCAGCCAACGCATTGCCATCCGCCGCAGCGCCCTGACGGCCGTAGCGCCGGGCGTTTTCCAGCAGATTGCGCACCAGACGGCGCAACAGGCGGGCATGACCCTGCACCAGCAGCGGCGGCGCATGGGTGGCCACGTCCAGATCGGCCCCGGTGCGAGCACACTCTTCAGCCGCCAGACCCACCAGGTCCACTTCCTCGGTCGGACCCAGGGCGCTGGAGTCATTCGCATCGCGCAGATCCAGCCGGCTGGCCAGCAGGATCTCGTCGATCAGCTGATCCAGTTCGTCGATGCTGCGCGCGATCTCGGCGCGCTGCGGACTGTTCCTGACGCCTTGCCCGTCCAGCAATTCCAGACCGATACGGATGCGCGCCAGCGGCGACCGGAGTTCGTGCGAGGCGTTGGCCAGCAGCGTCTTGTGCGACTGCAGCAGCGACTGCACCCGCTCGGCGGCGGCATTGAAGCGTTGCGCCAGAAAGGCCACCTCGTCCCGGCCCTGCACCGGCAACCGGGTCGACAGATCACCCTCGCCCCATCGCTCCACACCTTGTTGCAGGCGCTCCAGGCGCTGGGTCAGGCGGCGAACGATGGGATAGGCCCCCAGTGCCACCGCCAGCGCCACCAAGCCCAGCAGCCAGGCAAAGCCCGCCGGCGACTGCAGCCAGGCCTGCGCCCGGCGGGTCGGCACCGGGCTGCCACCGGACCTGGACGGCCGGGGCAGCTGCACATACAGCGTCTGCCCGTCCTTCATGGCGACCTGGAACTCCAGCCCCTCGCCCGGCACGCGCACGGCCATGGCCGGCGCCTGGCCCAGCACTTCGCCAGCGGCATTGCGCAGCACGATCACCCGGCCCGCCCGGCTCTGGCTCTGCGACCGCTCGAAATCCAGCGCCTCCTGCCAGAGCCAGCCCACCGCCAGCGTCAGCACCACGACCGCCGCCACCACCGCCAGCCAGATGCGCAAGTACAGCCGCTGACCGAAGCCGTTCACAGGCCCAACCTCCAGAACCGCCGGCGCGCCATCCAGTGCAGCCGTGGAACCGGCTTCGCCGGGCCACAGGCTGCGTCCCCCCTCAGGAGGGAAGACGCGAAGCGGCGCAGGGGGACCATCTTTAATCCTGCTGCTTGGCGAAGACGTAGCCCACGCCGCGCACCGTCAGGATGCGTTTGGGGTTCTTGCTGTCGACCTCGATGGCATTGCGGATGCGGCCGATGTGCACGTCGATCGAACGGTCGAAGGCCTCCAGTTCACGACCACGCACCGCCTCCATGATCTGGTCGCGCGTGAGCACGCGCCCCGAGCGCTCGGCCATGGCGACCAGCAGGTCGAACTGGTAGGACGTCAGGTCGCTGGCCTGACCGGCCACCAGCACGGTGCGCGCATCGCGGTCGATCTCGAGCGTACCGAAGCGCAGCACCGGCGTGGTCCGCGTCACGCTGCCAGGCGCGGCCTCACCACGGCGGCGCATGACCGCCCGCATCCGTGCCAGCAGTTCGCGCGGCTCGAACGGCTTGGGCAGGTAGTCGTCGGCCCCCAGCTCCAGGCCGATGATGCGGTCCATAGGGTCGCCCTTGGCCGTCAGCATGATGATGGGCACACGCGACGCATCGCCCGGCAGGGCGCGGATGCGCCGGCACACCTCCAGGCCGTCGATGCCCGGCATCATCAGGTCCAGAATCACCAGTTCGGGCTGGACCAGCGGCAGCTGCTCCAGACCCTGCTCGCCATCGGGCGCATGGGTAACGGCAAAGCCCGACTGCGCCAGATAGTCCGAGACCATCTGGGCCAGTCGCGCGTCGTCCTCGATCATCAGCAGTGGGGTCGGCATGGCCTCAGTGTAGCGGCAGGCATTCATGGGTACCGAGCGTCGCACGCCCGCGTATCGGGCGTTTGGCCTCTGTGTAAAGCACCGGTGAAGCCGGCCCGACTCGTCCCGACCACAGCGACCGGCGGGTGGTCAGCGGGTGATCAGCAGGTGACGGCCCCGCGGATGTCCAGCCGGCGGCCCGCCAGCACCACCAGCAGCAGCACCGGCAGGCCCATGAGCGTGGTCAGGCCAAAAAAGCCCGGATAGCCCAGGGCATCGACCATGCCTCCTGAATAGCCGCCCAGGGTCTTGGGCAGCAAGGTCATGAGCGAGCTGAAGATGGCGTACTGCACCGCCGTGAAGGACACGTTGGTCAGGCTGGACAGGAAGGCCACGAAGGCTGCGCTCGCAAAGCCGGCCGCCAGATTGTCGGCCGAGACGACCGCGTACATCAGCACCAGGTCGTGCCCTGCCAGCGCCAGTGCCACGAAGCCCAGGTTGGTCGCCGCCGCCAGCACCGCGCCCCAGAACAGCGAGCGCATCACGCCCAGCCGGGTCGCCAGCAGCCCGCCCAGGAAACCGCCGACGATGCTGATGACCACCCCGAAGGTCTTGACCGCGTAGGCGATCTCCGTCTTGGAGAACCCCATGTCCTGATAGAACACGTTGGAGATCACCCCCAGCACGATGTCCGAGATCCGGTACAGGCCCACCAGCGCCAGCAGCAACCAGGCGGTCCGGGCGCCATAGCGGCGGAAGAAGTCGAGCACCGGCATGACCCAGGTCTCGCGCGCCTGCTCCCGGCTGGCCAGCCCCGCGCGCACCAGGGCGGCGCCGATACCGAAGGCCACGGCCAGCGAGACCGCCATGCGGCCGGCCTCGGCCAGCAGACCCGCCAGCGGGCCAAGCGTCGAGCCCGGCCAGATCTGGCCCCAGCTCCAGAAGCAGCCCACGAAGGCCACCACCGCGCACAGGAACACCGCCAGCAGACGCGCATGGGCGCCCGAGGGCTGGCGCTCCCTGGGCGCCACCACCGGTTCGCGCACCAGCAGCGTGGTCAGGATGCCCACCCCCATGGCCAGCGACATCACCAGATAGGCCTGCTGCCAGGCCTCATAACGGTAGGCCTCGCGAACCGAACCCCAGAGGGCGGCCAGAAACAGGACGCCAGCGCCCGCCGCGATCATGCCCAGGCGGTAGCCCGCGATGTAGGCCGAAGACAGCACGCCCTGCTGCTCGGGCGGAGCGACCTCGATCCGGTAGGCGTCGATCACGATGTCCTGTGTGGCCGACATGAAACCCAGCATCACCGCGAACAGGGCCATGGCGGTCAGGCTGCCCGGCCCCGCCGACGGATCCGTGCTGGCCATGCCGACGATGGCGCCAGCCACCCCCAGCTGCGCCAGCAGCAGGTAGCTGCGGCGACGGCCCAGCCAGCGGGTGAGCAGGGGCAAGGGCATCCGGTCCACCAGCGGCGCCCAGATGAATTTGAACGAGTAGCCCAGCGCGGCCCAGCTGAAAAAGGTCACCGCCCTGCGCTCGACCCCGGCTTCGACCAGCCAGAGCGAGAGCGACGAGAAGATCAGCAGCAGCGGCAGGCCGGCCGAGAAACCCAGGCACAGCAGGGTCAGGACCCGCCGATCCCACAGGGTGCGCAGCGTCTCGCGCCAGGACGGGCGGCGCGCGACCCCGTCTGACGCGGAATCGGCGGCGGCGCGGGTAGCGGAGGAGGACGCGGCGGGTGGGGACATGGCGCCATTGTGCCGGCGTTGGAACACGGGGCTTTTATCATCGGCCCATGTGCTGGCTTTGTGACTTCAAACACCAGGATGCCGGGGCCGATGCACCGGCGTCCGGCAACCACCGCTGGTCGTCCCGGCGGGGCTTCATGCTGGCCGCCGCCACCTCGGCAGTGGCCGCGGCGACGCCCGCCCTGGGCCAGGTCAATGTGGGGCCGCCGTCCAGCATGCGCAAGCTGGTGCCTGCCGACACGCTGGAAAACGCCGCGTCACAGCAATACCTGCAGATGATGCGCGACGCGCAGGGCAAGGGCGCCTTACTGCCCGAGAGCCACCCGCAGGTGCGGCGCCTGCACACCATCGCACGGCGCCTGATTCCGCATGCCGCCGCCTGGAATCCGCGAGCGCGGGACTGGAAGTGGCAGGTGCAGCTGATCCGCAGTGACCAGATCAACGCCTTCTGCATGCCCGGCGGCAAGATCGGGTTTTTCACCGGCATCCTCGACCAGCTCCAGCTGGACGACGACGAGACGGCCATGATCATGGGCCACGAAATGGCCCATGCCCTGCGCGAGCATGCCCGCGAGCGCGTGGCCAAGAGCAGCGCCACCGACATCGGCCTGCGCCTGGGTGCCGCCTTGCTGGGCCTGGGCGACCTGGGCAACATGGCCGCCGGCCTGGGCTCACAGCTGCTCTCGCTCAAGTACAGCCGGGATGACGAGACCGATGCCGACCTGGTCGGCCTGGAGCTGGCCGCGCGTGGCGCCTATCGCCCCCGCGCCAGTGTCAGCCTGTGGCAGAAGATGGCCAGGGCCGGCGGCAGTGGCGGACCGGGTTTCCTGTCCACCCACCCCAGCGGCCCCAACCGCATCCGCGAACTGGAGGCCAATGTGCCGAAAGTGCAGGGGCTGTACGAGAAGGCGCGGCGGGGCTGACTCAGCGAAGGGTCACCACCGGAGGACCGGCCTCGGTGACACCTTCGACATGGGCATGGGCATGGGTGTGGGCTTGGCCTTGCAGCGGCGCCACGGCCGGACCGGCCGCGCGCACCAGCACCTCTCGGGCACTGGCGGCCAGGCGCAAGAGCTGATCGAACTGCCTGATCTCGCGATCCGTCAGCAGGCCAGCAGCCTCCAGTGTCCGGCAGGCGCGCCCGGCGGCCTCCACCTGGGTGAGCATGTCGTGCAGCGCCGAAGCGACAGCCCCATCGTCCAGGGAGGCATCGGGTCCGAGCAGATGCGTGTTGACGGTGTCCGAGACCGCCACGACGATCTGGACGCTGGCGGCGCAGATCTGGGTACTGACCTGCCTGATGGCCAGCCTGTTACTGACAGCGGCCGACGACGTGGGTGCCTTCAGAAAGGCCCTGCGATCATCGACCAGCCCCTGAAGGCATTCGCAGAGCAACATGACCTGTCCGGACAACTGGCAGGCCAGGACAAAGGGCTCGACAGACGTTTCTTGCGCAGATGCAACCATTGACTCCTCCTGTGTTTTTCTGGGTGACCATTCGCCGTGGGCGGGTGGGTGCGGGGTTGTCCGCCCGGCACCGCGCGTCCGCGTTGAATGACTTTCGCGAAAGTTCATGTCATATCGACAGCCATGCGGCAACCTGAAGGTGTGGCATGAACAGCCATCCCGACTCAGGCCAGCGGCTGCCCGATGAACGGCGCCGGCCTGTGCCTGCCGTCCCACCCATGGAACGCAAGCGCCATGTCCGTCTCCTTGGGTCCTGGCGCCGTGTCGATGGGCACATGGGCGGACTTGCTGGCCACCCTGGGCAGAAAGACCGAGAACCTGGAGCCACTACCGCATTGGGACTCAGCCCAGATTCGTCCACCATGAGCATCAATGATCTTCCTGCAAAGACCCAGGCCAATGCCGTCACCCGCAATCAACGGACCTGAATGCGCGCGCGAGAACATCTCGAAGATGCGCGTCGACTGGCTGCCGTCAAAGCCACTGCCGTTGTCCTGCACATGCAGCGTCCAGCCGTCGTATGACACCTCGCACGCGAACCGGAGATCCAGGGTCTTGGCTGGGCTGGAGTATTTGAAGGCGTTGTCCAGCAGATTCCTCCAGACCTGGTAGAGCAGCACCGCATCGGCGACCACCACCGGAAAATTCTCATGACCGGACGCGGTATACCGGCGATCCGGAAATGTGGCGGCCGTCTCGGCGAGGCATTCGGCCAGATGAGGACGCATGTCCACCCGGGACAGCTTGACGCCCTGCCGGCCAAACCGGGACAGCGCGAGCATGCCGTCAATGAGCGAACGCATCCGGACACCCGCGGCAATGAGCTTGTCGCTGTAGGACAGGGCCGCATCCGCGTCGCCACTGGCCACCATCTCCTTGACGATTTCGGCATAACTGACCACGTGCCGGACCGGCTTCTTCAAGTCATGTGACAACGCGTGCGAAAAGGCCTCCAGCGACCGATAGGCCGTCTCCAGATCCTGCGTCCGCGCAGCGACTGCAGACTTCAGAACCTCGTTCCTTTCCTGTTGGGTCTGGATCAGTTGCTTGTAGACCGTCACATCCTGGACCACCCAGGTCAGCGCCGCCGTCTCGCCGTTGGGCAGTTGCTCGGGGGCGGCCAGGCATCGGACCCACCGCTTGTGTCCCTTGGCGGTCACGATCGGAATCTCCCGATCAAACTCGCTTCGGCTGGCCACCGCCGACTCAATATCACGAGTCACCTCCAGGACAGCGTGACTGGCCACAAAACGCCGAAGTTCACTAAACTTCGCGCCGCTGACGGAAGGAGCCAGTTCCAGAATGGCATTGACCTCCGGAGACCAGGTCACCAGACAGGTCTTTTCGTCAAACCTCAGCTGACCAATGCCAGCCAGGCGCTGCGCTTGCTCCAGCTGAATTCGCAACCGTGCATTCGCCTGCTCCAGAGAGCGTTGCGCGGTCACCTCACTCTGAATGGAGAAGTAGGCCACGGTATGGCCGGCACGGTCTTTGATCGGTTCGATATTGACCAGCACCGTGTATGGCTCGCCACACTTGCGGTAGTTGACAAGCTCCACACCGGTGACCGAGGCTCCCACCATCAGGCGATCACCGATGGCCTGGATGGTCTTTGTATCGGTCAGCGGACCACGCAACAACTGCCCGGCCTTGCCGCCACGCATCTCAGCCAGCGACCAACCCGTGACCTTTGAAAATGACTTGTTGACCCAGGTAACGTTCTGGTTCTCGTCGGCGATCACCACCATGTTGGCACTTTCCTCGACCACACGCTCCAGTACGGCCAGCCACGACGTAAGGTCGTCAGCTGAGTGGCCTTTGTATTGCATCCAGATATCTCCTGACGGCAGGGCCGACAAAGCAAGTCGCATTGCATCAGCCAGACCGGCTGCTGCAGATAGGCCCCCATCATCGGTATACGGAGCACAGTATTTGATGCCTGTCTTTCTTGTTTGTGAGTACACGCACAAAGCATCCGGCTTTTTCGCCAGTTATGTGATTTGCCTCATAACATGCGACCTGCCAAGCGAAGGGTGTCAGGGTCGAGGTGGCCAGAAGGCTTCAAAAAAATTGCCCTCGATGTTCTAGCCGGATGCAACGACGCATCCAAAGACCCGAAGACTTCATGAGCACCACTACAACTCAATCGGGAGCAGCGGTTTCCACACCCGTGTGCGAGCGCTGCGCGACCCGGATGACCTGTCTGTTCACGAGCGGATCGGCGCAGGTCAATGCAAGCTTGCGGCCACATATCGTTGAACGCGTGTACCGTCCCGGCGATGTGATCAAGTCCCAGGGCAGCAACACCCGGACGGTTCGGGTCATCAAGCTCGGGCTCGTCAGGGCAGATCGCTCGAACTCTGACAGCGATGCCAGACCCATCATGCTGCTGGGACGGAGCCGGGTGCTCGGCCTGCCGTCTCTTCTCGACTTGGCAGAGATGAGCACAGCCATTGCCATGACGCCCGTGCGCCTGTGTGAAGTGAACTCAGACATGGTGAAGGAACTTTCCTGGCAGCACGAGGACTTCCGCACCCAGCTGTTCGATCGTGGGCGAGACTATCTGGACTGCATGGCCGACTGGTCGCGCGTCATGCGCGAAGAGAGTCCATTGAGCATTCTCTGCGTGGCGCTTCGCATCATTGCCCAGGAGGAGCGCAGCCCCACTTTCCGGATACCAAGACATGCCGAGCTGGCAGCCCTGCTCGGCTTCCGGCGCGAGACAGTCGTGCGTCAACTGGCCGCGCTCATGGAGCTGGATGTCATCCGCAAGATAGACCGCTGGCACGGCATGCTCACTGGCAAGAAGTGCCATGCGGCAAGCCCGGACGAAAACGGCTGCACCTCCCAGCTTTCGAAGCGCATCGCACTGGACCACAAGCCTGCACAACTGTCGGTCCACAGAGCCCTCGGTATCGCCTTCAATGCACCCGACGCCACGACGCCATCGGGGTCGTCAGCCGCGCCTCGGTTGAGCACGCACGAGGACAAAGCAACGGCTTTGTGATCGTGCTCACCGCCCAGGCCATGTGAACACGCATTGCCTGCTATTTGCACCCTTCATCGGGTTGCTTGCCTGTCGATACTGGTTGAAGTTTCAAGACGAACCTCAACAACAGGACAACCCATGCAAAGCAACCAGCCGGTGACTCAGCGCGAGTATCAGATCGGCGACGGCGTGACACTCATGTCGACGACAGACACCCAGAGCCACCTGACCTATGCCAACGCCGCGTTCATTGCGGTCAGCGGCTTTGACAGCGCCGAGCTGATGGGTCAGCCGCACAACATCGTGCGCCATCCCGACATGCCAGCACAGGCCTTTGCCGACATGTGGCAGACCCTGAAAGGCGGACAGTCCTGGACGGCGCTGGTGAAAAACCGCCGAAAGGACGGCGACCACTACTGGGTGCGTGCCAACGCCACGCCGATCAAGCGCCAGGGCACCACGGTGGGCTACATGTCGGTACGCACCAAACCGTCCACGAGCGAAGTACAGGCCGCAGAGACCTTGTACGCGGCCATCCGCAACGGCACCGCCGGCCGCATCGCCATCTACAAGGGCCTCGTGGTTCACACCGGCTGGATGAAATGGCGCTCGGCCCTGCAACTGATGCCCACTCGCTGGCGTGTCCGGCTGCCCATGCTGGCCCTGGTCGGCGCACTGGGCGGCGCATCTGTCCTGACATCGGGTGTGGTGCCGGCCGTGCTGGCCGCGATCGGCATCGCCGGTTTCCTGGCCGCTTGGTTCATCGAACGGCAGATCGTCAGTCCCCTTCAGTCGATCCTGTCGCAGGCCGAGATGGTGGCGGCCGGCCAGAACGTGACCATGGCGCCGCTGAACCGAATTGACGACATTGGCATGCTCGCCAGGGCCGTAAACCAGTCCGGCCTGAACCTCAGGTCGCTGCTCGACGACGTCTCGCAGCAGGTGGATGGGCTGGGCTCCACGTGTGCTGAAATTGTCCAGGGCAACACCAACCTGAGCACCCGGACCGAGCAGTCCGCGGCCAACCTGGAGGAGACCGCAGCCGGCATGGCCCAGATGAACGCGACCGTGGCCAACAACTCGGAGCGTGCCTCTTCGGCCGAAGGACTCGCCATAGAGGCCAGCGCCGCGGCCGAACATGGCCGCAGCGAGTTTCAGGAGGTTGCCCGGACCATGTCCGACATCCAGGCCAGCAGCCGGAAAATCTCCGAGATCACCACGCTGATCGATGGCATTGCATTCCAGACCAACATCCTGGCGCTCAACGCTGCCGTGGAGGCTGCGCGTGCCGGTGAGCAGGGACGCGGCTTTGCCGTCGTGGCCGCAGAGGTCCGCAACCTGGCGCAGCGCAGTGCGGTGGCCGCCAAGGACATCAAGGGCCTGATCGAAGACAGCGGCCAGAAAGTGCATGACGGCAGCGCGCTGGTCGAGAAGGCCGGCTCCACCATGGGGAGCATCGTGGGCAGCGTGCGCAAGATGTCCGAACTGATTGGCGAGATTGCCAGCGCGACACGGGAACAGGCCGATGGCATCTCGCAGGTCGACACCGCCATATCTCAGCTTGACCAGACGACACAGCAGAACGCGGCGCTGGTCGAACAGAGCGCAGCCGCCTCGTCCAGCATGAAGCAGCAGGCCTCACGGCTGGCCGAAGCAGTCAGCGCTTTCCGCGGCTGAAGGTGCACGCACCCAGGCTGGCGCGCCCGCCATGCGACCTGAAACGAACAAGAGGAACATCCATGAACCAAGAAATGCCCGCGAAGGCACAAGACCTGTTTTTCCAGGCATGCAACGTGTCCAAGCGGCTGGCGCTACTCAGTGAGTGCCTGCAAGACCACCTGGAAGACCGCCCGGCGCACGCGCAGGCAGCACACGCCGGTGGCGTAAATGACAACCGTGCCGCCATTTCGGTCATTGCCTCCGACATCTGCTCGACCGGACTTCAGATCGTGGTGGCCTTGTCGGGCATGCTCGAATCGCATCTGCGTCATTCAGGTCGCCTCAGCCTGGACGATGCGGTCGCAACGGTGGGCCAGGACCTGCTGGAGCAAGTCGACGCAGCGGGGAACATCTGCCTGGAGCTGACCCGGATCGGCCTGCAATCGGATTCCGAATCGGCCCGCTTCAGTCAGCTGTTGCAACTGGCGTCGCAGGCCCGGGATGTGCTCGCAAGGGTTCAGTCGGGCACACCGGGGCGCACCGGCTCGCCAGCGCCCGCCACCGGCACCATCCCATGCCAGACCTTCGCCCCGCTCGCTGTTCAGTGATCGAGAAATCGAAACCCTGGGCCGTCAGCCCCAGACGCGATTACGCCATAGCCGCCACGGCCAATGCGGTCGGGCAGCCCGATTGCGTGAGACGGTTGAGCAGCGCCACGCGGATGTGCAGCTCCGTGACCTGCTGCCTTCAGCGCTCGCGCATGGAGTGCCTGAGCGCATCGGTCAGGGGTTCGAGCAGGTAGTCCAGCGGGGTGCGCGGCCGCGTGACGATGAAGACCTCGGCGGCCATGCCCGGCTGCAGGGCCGGGAGGCCCGCTTGCTGCAAGCGGCTCAGGTCCGGCCTGATATGGACCTGGAACCGGGGCACACCTTCCCGATCGGTCAGTGCGTCGGCCGAGAGATGAACCACTTCTCCCGACACCAGCGGTGTGCTGCGGGCATGCGCCGCCGTGAAGCGCAGGTCGGCCTTCTGACCCACCTGCAGTTCCAGGATGTGGTCGACATCCACCGCGGCCTCCAGCAGCAGGGCCTCGTCCTCGGGCACGATCTGCATGATGACGTCGCGCGGTCCGACCACCTGGCCAGAACCGCTCAGGCGCAGTCCCACCACACGCCCATCGGCCGGCGCCCGCACCTGCAGGCGCTGCACCGCCGACTCCACGGGACGCAACCGTTCCCGCAGTTCCGCCAGACGGCCGGCGCTTTCGCGCAGCTCTTCCGAGGCCTGGCGCTGGTAGTTGTGGCGCAAGGCCGCCATGCGCAGGCGCACGTCATTGACCCGCTGCGCCGACTGCGCCAGCTGGGCCTCGAATTCGCCCATGCGGGTACGGTAGTCGGCTACTGCGCGCTCGTCGGCCAGCAGTCGGGCACGCGAGACGAACTGCTGGCTCTGCAGATGGCGGCTCATGTCGGCCTCTGCCTGCGCCAGGCGCAAGCCTTCCTCGGCCGCCGCCGCCTGGCGGCGCAGCGCCTGCTGCTCCGCATCGAGTGACCGGATCTGTTCGCCCAGCGTGTGCAGCTGCTGGTCCATGGCCTCGCGACGGGCTTTGAAGAGGCCCATTTCGCGTGCCACGGCCTGCTGGTACCGACCATCCAGCAGGCCGCCCGCCGGCGGCACAGCCAAGCCCGGGCCGAAGCGCTCTGCCAGCAACTGCTCGGCTTCCAGGCGGCTGTGCCGCAACGACTCGAACAGGTGAAGTTCACGCAGCAGCTGCAGGTTGGCGTCACTGCCTACGCCTTCGAGCTCCAGCAGCACCTGTCCCTCCTGCACCCGGTCGCCCTCGCGCACATGGATCACGCGCACCGCGCCGCCTTCGGGGTGCTGCACCGCCTTGCGGTGCAGCTCGGAGCGGACCAGCCCTCGGGTCACCACCGCTCCACTCAAGGGCGCCATGGCCGACCATGCCAGAACGGCCAGCAGCGCCATCACGATGGCACCGACGCCCAGACGGATCGGGCCCGCCAGAGGGGAAGAGGTGGCATTCACGGTGTGCGCTCCCCGGCCGTCGGGATGACAGGCTGACCGGTGAGGCGGCGCATCAGCTCCTCGCGAGGCCCCACGGTTTCCAGCACCCCGTCCCGCATGACTGCAATGTGGTCCAAGCCTGCCACCAGCGACGGCTTGTGGGTGATGAGCACCACGCTGCAGCCACGCCCCCGCAAATGGGCCAGCACCTGCAACAGGGCCTGCTCACCCTCGGCGTCCAGGTTGGCATTGGGCTCATCGAGCACCACCAGGCTCGGCCGCCCATACAGGGCGCGCGCCAGGCCGATGCGCTGGACCTGCCCGGCCGACAGCCGGATGCCACCCTCGCCAATCCGGGTCTGAAACCCGTCGGGCAGACGAAGGATGATCTCCAGCGCCCGGGCATCACGGGCCGCCTCCAGCACGGCCTCGTCGTCGCGCTCGCTCCAGCGGCCGATGTTCTCGGCAACGGTCCCGGGAAACAGGCCCACATCCTGCGGCAGGTAGCCGGTCAACGCGCCCCGATCGACCGGATCCCAGTGACGGATGTCGGCACCGTCGAGTCTGACCACGCCGGTATCGGCCAGCCACACGCCGGCCATCAACCGCCCCAGGCTGGACTTGCCGGATCCACTGGGCCCGAGCAAGGCCAGCGACTGGCCGGCCGGCAGGTCCAGGCGGATGTTCTTCAGGATCGGTCGGTCGGCACGCACACCCGCCAGACCGACCCGCTCCATCTGCACATGGCCTTGCAGAGGCGGCATGCGCAGCGTCGCAACGTCCTGGCCCTCTGAGGGCCCATGGGGCAGGAGGCGCTGCCAGGCGGAGCGGATCGCCACCAGGGCCTGCCAGTTGCCGATCAGGCTCTCGACGGGCGCCATGGCACGCCCCAGCAGGATGGTGGAGGCGATCATGACCCCGGGGGTGATCGACTCGTGGATGACCAGCCAGACACCCAGGCCCATCATGCAGACCTGGATACCCTGGCGCAGCATCCGCGTGGCGGCCTGGACCTGACCCATTCGGCGCCCACTGCGCATGAGATGTCCCAGCACCTGCTCGTTGATGTCCCCCCAGTAACGCACAAAGGACGGCACCATGCCCATGCTGTTGAGGACCTCGGCACGCTGCAGCCCCTGATCGATCCACGCAACGCCCTGGCGTACGCCCGCCTGCGCCGATTCGTGATCGCGACGGCTGGCGACCTCGCTCAACCACGCCAGCACCACCATCAGGATCGCGCCACCCAGGGCCAACACGCCAAGGGCCGGGTGAAACAGGAAGATGACGCTGATGAAGAGCAGCAGCCAGGGCGCATCGAACAGGGCCACGATCTGGCTGCCGGACAGGAACCCGCGCAACACCGCGACGTCACGCATGTCACCCGCGGCTGGCCCTCCGGCCGGATGCCGGGACGACATGACAAGACGCTGCAACAGCGGGCGCGCCAGCAGACCATCCACCCGGGCTGCCGCCACTTGCAGGAGCCGGGAACGGGCCACGTCCACCACCGCCATGGTCAGCAAGGCCATGAGCACGATGGCCGACAGCATGTACAGGGTCGTCTCGCTGCGACTGTGGAGCACCCGGTCGAACACCTGCAGCATGAACAGGATGGGCGCCATCAGCATGAGGTTGATGAACACGCTGAACAGGCCGGCCGTCAACAGCGGCAGGTGCAGGGCCGACAGCAACTGCCGTCTTGCCTGATGGCTTGCGGTCATGGGCGTGGCCCTCCCCGGACACGGTGCTCAGGTCACCAGGAAGTCGGATGCCCCCAGCGCCGGCGCGCCGGTGAGCGTGGCGAACTGGACCATCGCGGCGGACCCGCTGCCATCCGGGTCGTAGTAGAGCGCGCCGGTACCGCTGTCATAGACGATGTGGTCGTTGGCATTGAGCGCCACGGCGCCATCGCCAGACACAAAGAGATCGTCAGATAGCGTGCCCGTGGAGCGCAGGCGGGTGAACACCGCGTTCTCCAACTGGATGCGGTCTCCGCCACCGAAATCGGTGATCTGGTCCACGTTGCTGGAGGCATTGAGGCGGGTGTCGAAGCGGAAGATGTCGTTGCCCGCGCCACCGGTCAGAACGTCGTTGCCCAGACCGCCAACCAGCACATCGTCGCCACCACCACCATCGATGTCGTCGTCCCCCGCCTTGCCATCGAGCCGGTTGTTGCCCGCGTTGCCCGTCAGGCTGTTGTCGGCGGCGTTGCCGGTGCCATTGACATCGGCACTGCCGGTCAGCGCCAGGTTCTCGACAAAATTGCCGAGGGTGAAGCTGACGGTGGACTGCACGGTGTCCACGCCTCCGGCATCGGCGCGACTGCGCACGCCCTGGGTTTCAAAAACACGGTCCGCCGTGCTGTCCACGACGTAGGTGTCGTCGCCGCCCAGCCCGTACATGGTGTTCCTGCCCCCGGCGCCGGTCAGCACGTTGCTGCCGGCATTGCCGGTCAGCACGTTGTTCAGGTCGTTGCCGGTGCCGTCGATGTCGGTATCGCCGGTGAGCACCAGGCGTTCGATGTTGGCGGCCAGCGTCCAGCTGATGCCAGACTCCACGGTGTCGGTGCCGGCATTGGCCAGCTCCAGCGTGACGTCACCGGCATCGTCGACGACATAGGTGTCGTTCCCGGTACCTCCGCGCATCAGGTCGGTGCCAGATCCACCATCGATGCGGTCGTTGCCTGCCGCCCCATCGATGGTGTCATTGAACGCGGTGCCGGTGATCCGGTTGGCCCCGGCATTGCCTGCCATCTCCAGGTCGTTCTGGACCAGGCTGGCGTCGACGTTGAGCGCCCCCCTGCCGGTGCTGACCGCCTGGGTTCCCGTTCCGGTGCCGATCACCACCCGCTCGATGCCGACATCATCGCCAAACAGCACCAGCGTACCCGGGCGTGTGGCGGCAAACCGGACCTCGTCGACACCGCTGGCCCCGGTGTCGTTGATCTCGGCCCCGGGGTGGTCCGCGGCGGAAGTGATCAGGTAGATGTCGCTGCCCTCGCCACCCTCCAGGCGGTCGAGGCCGCCGCGGCCGTCGAGCACGTTGTTGCCGGTGTTGCCATTGATGGAGTTGCCCAGCGAGTTGCCGGTGCCCCGGAGGTCGCCGGCGCCGGTCATCACCAGGTCTTCGACGAAGTTGCTCAAGGTGTGGTCCACGCTGGCGAGCACCGTATCGGCACCACCGGCATCCACCCGGCTGCCCGCGGTGGGGGTTTCGTACACCCGGTCACCGGTGCTGTCGACCACATAGGTGTCGTTGCCGCCCAGCCCGAACAGGCGGTCCGCCCCCTGCGAACCATCCATGCGGTTGTCACCGGCATCCCCGGTCAGCGTGTCGTTCAAGGCCGACCCGCGGATGTTCTCGATATTGACCAGGGTGTCGACGCCGCCCCATCCGTCCCGCGCGATCCCGGTGCTCAGGTTGACCGTCACCGCCGTCGGGGAGCCGACGTAGTCGACGCGATCCAGACCATCACCCCCATCGATCAGGTCGTCTCCGCCCCAGCCTTCGAAGGATTCGAAGGCGGCGTCGTCGGAGCCGTTGAGCTCATCGTCAAACGCACTGCCACGCACGGCTTCTATGCTGACCAGGGTGTCGGTCCCACCAAGGCCGTCTGCGGCAGAGCCGTTCGCACCTCCACCCAGCTGCACCACGACGCCATCCGGCGAAGCGTTGTAGTCGACCCGATCATAGCCTGCACCACCGTCGATGAGGTCGTTGCCCGCACCCCCGCGGAAGAACTCGAATCCATCGTTGGTGCCGGTGCCATTGGCCGGATCACCGCCACGCAGGACATCGTCGAAAGCGGACCCGAAGATGCCTTCGATGCCGGCCAGCGTGTCGGTGCCACCGTGACCATCCTGTGCGGTTCCTGCGGCCAGATCGACCACCACACCGGCCGGCGAGGCGTCGTACCTGACCACGTCAATCCCGCCCCGACCATCGATCTGGTCGTCACCCTGCCGCCCCTCGAAGAGCTCGGTGTACGCCGCATCGGAACCCAGCAGAACATCGCCGAAAACGCTGCCCCGCACCTGGTTGATGTTGATCAGGGTGTCGACCGTCCCCCAGCCATCCTCGGCCGTCCCGGCCGCCAGATCGACCACGACACCCGCCGGGGCGTTGATGTAGGTCGCCCGGTTGCCGTTGTTCTGCGCCGCATTGATGGCGCCGCCATCGATGGTGTCGTTGCCCTCTTCTCCCTCGAACTGCTCGAACAGGTTGTTGGTGTTGCTGCCGGTCAGGACATCATCGAATGCGGAGCCGGTCACGAAGTTGATGTTGACCAGTCGGTCGGTTCCCCCGTTGCCGTCGCTGGCCACACCTGTCTGCAGGTTGACCACCACGCCGCTGCCCGCTTCGCCGTAGAAGACCCAATTGAGATCGCTGTAATTGATCCGGTCCAGGATGGCGCCGCCATCCATCAGGTCATTGCCAGCGCCGCCCCAGAAGCGGTCCAGTCCGGGTCCACCGAACAGCCGGTCATTTCCGGCCAGACCGAAGAGATCGTCATTGTCTGCCAGACCGTTGATGACATCGTTCTGGTCGGTGCCAATCAGGTCGTCGCTGCCTGTCGTTCCGTTGATGGTGGGCATGGTGAATCCCCTGAAAAGTTGAAGAAAAAGCCGATTGGCAGACAAGCTCTGCCTCGCCGACCGGCGCCCAGCCCCCTACCCTGAAAGGAGACTGAAAACGGTTGTCCGTGTCAGGACCCCGGCCGGGTGTGCGAGACCATTTCGGTCAGCGTCTTGTTGTTGGGCAGGCCTTGCGGCGTGTGGCTTTCGATGTAGAGGCGCACGGCGCGGCCGACCGCTGGTGCATACCAGTAGGTCTGCAGCAGGGTGCCGCTGGACGCCTGGCCGGCTGTGTAGTTCCAGAAACCCTTGCACTCGATCTTCAAGGTGTCGAACTGCCCGGCAGGCACGGTGACCGATTCGGTGCCGGCCACCGTGCAGCGCCCCTGGCTGTGACCTTGCCGGTTGGGAAACGGAAACTTCGAATACTCGCTCTGGTTGCCCACCTTCAGCGGAAACACCGTGATCTGGGCGCACACCTCCTGGCCGCCGTCCAGCATCGGCACACAGTTGTTGCCATCGAGGTCCGCCCGTGTGGCCACGGGGTCGGGCTTCGACTTGGCCTGGCGAAGGCCAAGCAGCCGGTCGCCGTCCTGGCGTTCGAATGTGACGGTGACGCGGTCAGTCTCGTTGTTGTTCCACGCATCGAGCACACGGTACTCCCAGCGCTCGCCGGGTTTCCACGCAGGGCGTTCGGCCAAGGTCGGGCTCTGTGCCAGCACCAGAACCGGTGCAGTCAGAAGCAGCGCAACGGCGCCAGGGGCATATCGGTGTGACAGCATTTCGGTCTCCTTGAAGGTCAGGCTGCACGGGAATGGCACACCAGATCTCTATGAAGACTGCATGCCTGGCCATCCGGATGGATGCCCGCACGCTGCCAGAACCGGCTGCCCTGCAAGGTGCCGTCCTGAACCGCCGCACACCTTGTGGGCTCGACTATCGGGGAGCTCGCGATCTGTTGCGTCACCCGAAAGGGTGACTGGCCTGCGCGGGCGCCGGGCCCGTCAGGCTCTCCATGGCGGCCAGCGGAACAACCAGCCGGTAACGCCATCCGTTGCCCTGGACCCGGTGCAGCTCGCAATAGCCGTTGAGCTCCTTCACACGACGCTCCACGGAGCGTCTGCCAAGCCCTCCGCCCGTGCTTGCGTCGAACGACGCTTCAGGCGATGCGTGCCCGTTGTCGACAAAGTCGATCTCCAGGCTCGAACCGCATTGCGGATCTTCGATCTGGCTGCAGCAGATGGAAACCCTAGCCGCTCCCGAATGCTTGATGGCGTTGGTGCACAGCTCGAACAGGATGTACTGCAGATTGACCGCAGCCACGGCGTCGACCTGTGCAGGGCCGGCCAACAACTCGCTGTGCCAGTCAAGCGACATCTGCTGGCGCCGCAGACGCGTTTCAATGCGGTGACGGATGTGGCCCAGCAGTTCGAGCAACGAACCGTCGAAGGCCTCCGACCCATCCACCAGAGTTCGCAGCTGTTCGATGGAGTGCCTCACTTCGTTCTTGACTTCAATCGGATTGACAGCCCCCTTCTCGACCATGCCCAGCAGGCTGTTGAGCTGAAGACCCATGCCGTCGTGAAGGTCCTGTATCAGGCGTTGACGCTCCCGGTTGCGTGCGGCCATGGCGTCCATGGCGGCCTGCTGCTGATAGTGTCTGGCCAACTCCTTCCGCCTGGATTCCAGCTCATGGCCCATCGAATCCCTGAAGCGTCGCTCGTCCCGCATCCGGCTGATGAGGCGATCGACAATGATCCATCCCATGGCCAGGATGAACAGCACCAGGGCGAACCGCGCCATGGCGAAACCGCCATAACCATCGCTCGAATAGAACACGACCCAGTGATCCCGTGCCCCCAGGGACAGTCCGCCCATGGCGGCCAGTGCAAGGACGGCCGATGTGGAGCTTCGCTGGCGCCACCACTCGTACAGCAGGGCCAGCGACATCAGTGTCACAAACGCCAGCATGGTCATCAGCCATACCTGCCGCACGTCGTTGCGCAATGCCCCGGCATGCCAGCTCACCAGCACCAACGACAGCAGCATGAAAGCGCCCGCCAGCACGTCCCAATGGCGACCCGCCATCTTCAGGGCCCGCACACAGAACAGCGCAATGCAGACCACCAGTCCGGCGTAGCTGACATCAATGAGCCATGTCCACCAGCGGTAGTCGATCGGCACCCGCTCCACTATGGCATAGCTGGTCCGGATGCAACAGAAGAGGCAGGCCAGCGCGAAGAACGCGTCGCCCGACTGCCGCAGGCTCACGAACAGGGCCAGGGCGAAAAGGCCAAACACGCCGCACATCGCCACCACGGCCAGCGAGCCCCCATGCTGCGCCGCATTGCGCACCTGAAAATCGCGCCTGAGCAGTCTGTCGGCACCGATGTGGACACGCGACAGCCCGGCATAGCGGTTGAGGTCGCCTTCGACCAGGATATCCAGGTGGTTCTGACCGGCTTGCAGCAGCCCTTCCGGCAAGGAAAAGAATTGGGGCTTCTGCGCATAGTCTGCGTGAGCGTCGCCCAGCGGTCCGGCCCGATAGACAGTGCGCCCGTTCAGGCTGACAAGGAATCGGTTGCCAGCACGCGGGATGTACACCGACCAGGCCTCCTCCGGCACGACCTGCAGCATGAAGCCCAGCCGGTAGACCTTCTGACCGGAACGGCCCGCCTTGTTCCAGGCATCAGGGAGCGTGACTTCGCGGTCCCCCTGCGAGGTCAGCACCGAGGCTACACGAAGCTCCAACCGGTCGACGGTGGCATCTTCCTGTGCAAACGTCGGATGGCAAAGCACCACCAGCCACACCGCAAGCAGGCATCTGACCAGCGCGAACACCCGAATTCCTCGCACGCCCACACCCCTCACTAGACCTTAGGTACTGCTTGTGTTCAACTGTGTCGCCGCGCAGGTCGTCTTGTCAAGTGATCTCCCCAGGCTGTCGGGGCGAACCGGGTAAGGCGCTGGCCTTCCCTGACCCATCACCCATTCTGGGGATTCGTGTGAAAGCTGGCAGCGCACAATGACTGGCACCATGAACCACCTGATGACGCCCATCACCATCGCCATCGTCGAAGACGACCCGATGTGCCTGGGCCGGTTCGAGGAAGCCATCCACGCGGCACCCGATCTGCGGCTGGTTGCCTCTTTCGCCAAAGGGAGACCGGCACTCGAGTGGCTTGAGACCAACTCGGCCCATGTGCTGCTGTGCGATCTTGGCCTGCCCGACCTGCCAGGACTGGCGGTCATCACCTACTGTGCACACCGCCATCCGGCCACTTCGATCATGGTCATCACCATGTACGAAGACGAAGCCCACGTGATGCGCTCGCTGGAGGCCGGTGCGAGCGGCTACCTGCTCAAGGACAGCCTGCACGACGAGATCTGCGAGCGCATACGTGAACTGCATGCAGGCGGATCTCCCATCACGCCCGCCATTGCCCGTCTGGTGCTCAAGCGGTTCAGGCCCCCATCACCGGAGAGCAGCCGGCCGCCTGACTCCGAGTACACCCGGCTCACACCCAAGGAGATGGTCGTGCTCAACCGCATTGCCCAGGGTTTCAGCTACCAGGAAATCGGCCAGCTCGAAGGCATCACCGTCAACACGGTGCACACCCACATCAAGCGCATCTACGGCAAGCTGGCGGTGCGTTCGCGAACGGAAGCCGTGTTCGAGGCCCAGCAGCTGGGTCTGCTGGACAGCGGGCTGCGCCGCTCCTAAGTCCTTCCCGTCAGGAGCAACGACATGACCCCGGACCTTCGCTTCACACACATTGACCTGACGGGCATGAATGTTCACCCCATGGTGGACGCACCCACGGTCGAGACGGAAGCGGATGTCACCCGTCTGTTCATGGGCAGTGACCTTCCGATGGCCGTGGCCGGCATGCGCCACAGTCAGGGAGGACACACCGCGCTCGCAGGAGGTCGCATGCTCGTGACCGAAACCTACAACGGGGTTCGGCCGCCTGTGGGATCGAGCTCTGACAATCCACCAGACCATGCTGTCGTTGACGCCGGTGCGACCTGGTCCGAGATTCATCGTCGGGTCTGCAATTTCAGACGCTCCACCCGTGTGCAACAGTCATCGGCCCACTTTTCGGTGGGAGGCTCCTTGTCGGTCAACTGCCATGGGCGAGAAGTGCGCTGGGGCCCGGTCAGCGACACGGTCGAAGAAATCACGGTGCTAACAGGCACGGGAGAGATCCTGCAGGCCAGTGCCGCGGAGAATACAGCGCTCTTTCGCGCCGTCCTCGGCGGATACGGTGCTTGCGGCATGATCCTGAGCGCCCGTCTGTCCCTGGCGCCCAACCGCATGCTCTACCGCAACTGGGACCAGCTCTCCGTTCGCGACTACGAGCCCGTGATTCAAAGGTATGCGAGCCTTCCCAAAGCCACCCATCCGTTTCACCCGACACCCGACGCGCTTCACCTGCACCATGCCTGGGTCAATGTGTCCGAACACGGCTACATGGACCAGGTGATCAGCTACACCGCGAAAGAGGAGCAGGTCATCACGAGTGGCAACCACGAAGGGCACACCGCATGGGCATACAGGCTCAAGGCGGAAGGCTGGGGCACCAGCGAACTGCTTCGGGCCGGATGGGCAGTTTCGCGCCTGGAACCCGGGTTTCGCACCGAGGTCTGGAAACGCCTGACCTCCCGGGTCAACAACCCGTCGGGGATGGAAGAAATGCGGATCAACCTGCTGCGCGAGGACGTGCTGTTCACCTCCAGCCGGGGTGACACAGAGGGTGTCGACCTGCTGCAGGAATACTTTGTTCCGCTCGACAAGCTGACAGCCTTCCTGAACGACCTCAAGGCGATTTTTCCGTTCGACAATACATCCACCGACGTCGCCCTGCTCAGTAGCACCATACGTCTCGTCAAAGCCGAGTGGGTCAATCCGGCACCGCTGCTGAGCTACTGCCGGGGCAAGGCCATGGCCGGTGTGGCCATCGATGCCCATGTCAAAAGGGATGCCCATGGAGCGCCGACCGCAAAGGCAGCCGATCGGTTCAGGCAGGCCATTGACGCCGCCTTGAACCGCGGTGGCACCTACTACCTGCCGTACCACCGCTTCGCCACGCCCGATCAGTTCAAGGCGGGCTACCCGCATTGCAAAGACTGGCTTGACGTGGTGAAACGGTACAACCCGGATCGAAGGTTCAGCAACGAATTCCTGCGCTCGCTGGGCGTCTAGGCGCTCGAGCCTCAGATCGCCACGGCGTACGGATCGCACGCACCGTAGTCAGGTGCAAATTTTTGCTGCAAAGCAGTGCTGTTCCACAGCAGCGCCGGCGGCAAGACAAAGAACGGTTTGCCATCAGGAAATCCTTGCTGGCGCTGTATGTCTTCGACCAGCTTGTGCTGTTTCGCCTGACCTGATCTGTCGAGATAGGTCTTCATGTCGCCCCAGTTTCGGCGATCCTGCAGGCCGCTGGCCAACACCGGATCAACATCCTTAAACACCCGGAACACGTACTCAGCGCAGTACATGCGGTCATCGTCACCAAAACACGGGTGGTCGAAGAATCCGTAAGGACGCCCCAGGTAACTCTTGCCTGCCTGCAGCAAACGGTCCTGCCAGTCTGGCGTGGTTGACGGGTCGGGTCTGGCCATCCAAACCTGCTCGCCCAGTGCGCAACGCCGGTTCACCCAGCCGCGCATCTTGTGAGCAGCTTCCTTGGCGACCTCATCCTCTGTGGCGTTGTGTGGCCTGATATCGTCCGCATCGAAATAGGGCTGTATCGATACGCGATAGTGCGCATAGTCGGTGATGTTGGTCTCGATCACGCGCACCCTGCCGTGCGGCGGGTCGACCGACCGACCGTCCAGCTCCCGCAGGACAATGCCCACATGGCCGACAAAGAAACTCAGACGCACATCGGGGCTCGTCAGCGCATCAACAAGAAACCGGCCGACCTCATGCCGGATGAAATCGGCCA
Organism: Burkholderiaceae bacterium; assembly: GCA_041396505.1. GTDB lineage: Bacteria > Pseudomonadota > Gammaproteobacteria > Burkholderiales > Burkholderiaceae_C > Hydrogenophaga. The sequence continues at coordinate 141,674 of JAWKYL010000007.1, read as the reverse complement.
CCGTCATGCCCAGCCAGTCTTTGATGATGCCCGGCAATGCAATATCGAGGATGGCTTTCATCGCGATCAGGAAATCAGGATCATCCGGCCCGGGAAAGCCTCCAACCATCGGTGTGGATCTGGCACCAGAAAGCGGATGATCACCGGCCTCAGCGTCCAGCAGCAGGGAGGTGTAGCTCGGTTCGTCTGGCCGATTGGTACCCAAGGCCATCAGTGCGGCCCCTGTAGGCCGGGTTCGAACGGCCAGGCGGGTCGGGTCTGGTGCATACCCCCCGCTGATCCAGCGCTTTGCATCGTCCCCTTGTTCCAGCCAGCGAACGAAGGCAGCGGCTTCGCTGTTCTTCAGAAGGGTGCCTATGCGGACATTCATACGCTCCTGGAACGCCCCTGATCCGGCGCCCAGCATCTCCGCCCAGTGGCTGCCCCAGCCCAACGCCTGCCCGGACAGGTGGCCGGGCTTGCGCGGAAACAGCAAATCGCCGGTCTGCAGGTCCGCTTCGCGCGGACAATTGCGCCCCGGCTCCGGATACCATTTCTCCTGCACGATCGACATGTTGCCCACCTGCTCAGGTTGCTGTTGGCCCGATTGTCTGGCGACGGTGGGGCGGCCACCATCACCCGTTCAGGGGATTCGCCACGGACAAGTCATGTTCCCTTCACATACGGATTGAACCGCCGCTCCTCGCCCAACGTGCTCTCCGGTCCGTGACCGGGGATGAACACGGTCTCGTCGCCCATGGGCCATAGGCGCTCGCGGATGCTGCTGATGAGCTGGGCGTGGTTGCCCTGGGGAAAGTCGGTGCGGCCGATGCTGCCAGCAAACAGCACGTCTCCCACGAAGGCGCGCTGTGCCTCGGGCGAATGGAACACCACGTGGCCGGGGGTATGGCCCGGACAGTGGCGCACGTTCAGCGTGCAATGGCCGATCTGCACCGTGTCACCGTCGGCCAGCCAGCGTGTGGGCGTGAAATGGCCCGCCGGCGGAAACCCGAACATGGCGCTTTGCTGTGGCAGGCCGTCGATCCAGAACTGGTCACCGGGATGCGGGCCGATGATGGGCAGGCCCAGGCGCTCGGCCATCTCGGCCGTGCCTCCGGCGTGGTCGATGTGGGCGTGCGTCAGCCAGATCGCCTTGAGTACCACGCCGAGTTGTCCGGCAACCGCGATCAGCCGGTCCAGCTCGCCACCCGGGTCGATGACGGCCGCCTCGCGGGTTTCATCGCACCAGACGATGGAGCAGTTCTGGGCGAAGGGTGTGACCGGGACCGTCTGGTATCGCAGCATGCCAGGCTCCCTGGACTCAGATCAGCGCCGCAATGGCCTGGCCCACCTCGGTGGTGCTGGCGGTGCCACCCAGGTCGCGCGTGCGCGGACCTTCGCGCAGCACCGTCTCGATGGCGGTCACGATGGCGTCGTGTGCGGCACGGCCGGCACCCTGACCATCGGTCAGGAAGTCCAGCATCATGGCGGCCGACCAGATCATGGCAATCGGGTTGGCAATGTTCTGGCCGTAGATGTCCGGTGCCGAACCGTGCACCGGCTCGAACAGCGAGGGGAACTTGCGCTCGGGGTTGAGGTTGGCCGACGGGGCCAGGCCGATGGTGCCCGTGCAGGCCGGACCCAGGTCCGAGAGGATGTCGCCGAACAGGTTGCTGGCCACCACCACGTCGAAGCGCTGGGGTTGCAGCACGAAGCGTGCGGTCAGGATGTCGATGTGCTGCTTGTCCACCGTCACGCCCGGGTAGCCCTGCGCCATGGCGTCGGCGCGGCCGTCCCACCAGGGCATGCTGATGGCCACGCCGTTGCTCTTGGTGGCCACCGTCAGGTGCTGGCGCGGACGGGCGGCGGCCCGCTCGAAAGCGTAGCGCAGCACGCGGTCGGTGCCGTGGCGGCTGAACACGGACTCCTGGATCACGATCTCGCGCTCGGTGCCGGCATACATGATGCCGCCCAGGTTGGTGTACTCGCCCTCGGTGTTCTCGCGCACGATCAGGAAGTCGATGTCACCCGGCTTGCGACCGGCCAGGGGACAAGGCACACCTTCGAACAGCCGCACAGGACGCAGGTTGATGTACTGGTCGAACTCGCGCCGGAACTTCAGCAGGCTGCCCCAGAGTGACACGTTGTCGGGCACGGTGGCGGGCCAGCCGACGGCGCCGAACAGCAGCGCGTCCATGCCTTCGATCTGCGGCTTCCAGTCGGCGGGCATCATCTCGCCGTGCGCCTGGTAGTGGTCGCAACTGGCCCAGCCGATGTGCTTGAGGTCCAGCGCGATGTTGAAGCGCGAGGCGGCGGCTTCGAGCACGCGCAGGCCTTCGGGCATCACTTCCTTGCCAATACCGTCGCCAGGGATGACGGCGATCTGATGGGTCTTGCTCATGGTCGTTCTCGGGCTGATCTGATGAAAGAGCCCGATGATAGGCCCACGCACGGCTTGTCAGAACCTTCCACTGTCACCTGCCCAGCACCCGCGCCCCCTCCCAGTCACCGCGCTGCGCCAGATCCCGCATGAGACCGGCAGCCAGCTCGGCGACGGCCTGGCAGGCGGGCGAGCGTGGAATATGGGCCGAGGCGCACAAGGCCAGCACGCGCTCCAGACGGGGGGCACTGACCGGGGTGGCGCGCAGCTGCCCGGACGCAAGCTCGGCCTGCAGCGGCATCACGGGCAACAAGGTGCGCCCCAGGCCAGCCAGCAGCGTGGTGCGCAGGATGCTGATGGAGCTGATGTCGGCGTAGACCTGCGGCGGCGGCAAGCCCGCTGCGGCGGCTGCTGCCTCGATGATGGGGCGTACCCCGTGCGGTGGCGCAGGCAGTATCTGGGGTTCGGCCAGCGCCTGTTTCAGACTCAGGCTGCGTCCCCGCCTGGGTGCGTTGACAGCGGGCTCGATCAGGCACAACTGCTCGCTGAGCACACGGGTGACCGACAGGCCGTCCAGATGACCGTCATCGAACAGCACCGCCAGCTGGATCTGGCCGGCACGCAACTGGCGCAGCAAGTTGCCCGTCAGTTCTTCGGTCAGCTCCAGCTCGATGCCCGGATGGCGGCGATGCACCTCGCGCAGCAGGGGCAGGGCCAGCGCGTTCGAGGCACTGTGCGGGATGCCGAACACCACCTTGCCTGTGAGCGCGTCGCTGCGGCTGCGGGCACTGGCCACGGCCTCCTCGGTCTGACGCAGGATGGACACCGCATGCGGCAGGAAACGCTGCCCGGCCTCCGTCAGCTCGACACCCCGGCGCGAGCGACTGAACAGACGCACGCCCAGCTCGTCCTCCAGCTGCGCCAGCTGGTGACTGAGCGCCGATTGCGCCACATAGACCCGCTCCGCCGCCTTGGTGAAGCTGCCGCTGTCGGCGATGGCGACGAAATACCGCAGTTGCCTGATTTCCATCTGTTTTCCAGATGATACCGTGCTTAATCTGTATTGGACAGATGGAAGGCCTGGGCGTCCAATACATCCATCAACCCGCACGAACGACAGGTCCTGGCGGCCACAAGACCCCAGTCAGCGGCCCATCAGGCCCAGGCCTTCGGACGAAGCATCGCCCACCGGTGATGCGGGCCCCAGGGTCCAGGAAAGACGCCGCACCGTCCCGGGAGCGGCGTTTTGCCGTGGGTGGTGCGGTTACCATGGGCACACAATGGACGGCTCAATCGGGGATCTTCACCTGCCGCTGTGGTGCAGCATCTCGCTGCTGCTGCTGCCGGGGTTCGCGTTGACGGCATGTGCGCCCCCGCCACCCTTGCCCGGTAGAACGGCCAGCGCGGTACTGACCGACACAGACAACACCCGCCTGGGACGCGCCGTGCGCGCTGGTGACACCGGCGAGGGCCGCAGCGGCCTGCATGTGCTGCCTGACCCGCTGGAGGCCTTTGCGGCGCGCATGAGGCTGGTGAACGCTGCTGAGCGCTCGCTCGATGTGCAGTACTACATCTGGCGGCCTGACACCACCGGGTCCCTGCTGCTCGACGCCTTGTGGCAAGCGGCCGATCGCGGGGTCCGGGTTCGACTGCTGCTGGACGACAACGGCGTCGACGGCATGGACACGCTACTGGCTGCGGCAGATCTCCACGATCACATCGAAGTACGTCTGTTCAACCCGTACCCAAACCGCTCCTTCAAGGCGCTGGGCTACCTGACCAATTTCTCCCGCCTGAACCGACGCATGCACAACAAGGCGCTGATCGCAGACGGACAGGCGGCCATCGTGGGCGGTCGCAATGTGGGTGACGCCTATTTCGGCGCTGACCCGGCCCTGGCGTTTGCGGACCTGGACGTCCTCACGGCAGGGGCCGTTCCGGCACAGGCAGGCGAGGCCTTCGACAGCTACTGGAACAGTGCCCTGGCCCGCCCGCTGCCATCGCTGTTCACCGTCGACCCATCGACCGCCGGGAAAACGCTGGCCGCACATGTGCAGGCGATCAAGGCATCACCGGAAGCCACCCGCTACCTGCAGGCGCTGGGCAGCACAGGTCTGGTACGCCAGATCGACTCTGGCCACCTCACGCTCGACTGGGTGTCCATGCTCTTTCTGTCCGACCCACCGGGCAAGATCGACGGCAGCGCGCCATCCGCCACCTGGCTGGCCAGTAGTCTGGCAGTCACCCTGGGCCGGGCCAGACATTCTGTGGATCTGATTTCACCTTACTTCGTCCCAGGTGCCGGCGGTACGGCCGAACTGGCCCGTCAGGCAGGCGCCGGCACCAGGGTCCGGGTGGTGACCAATTCGCTCGCAGCCACCGATGTTGCCGCAGTGCATGCTGGCTACAGCCGCTGGCGGGGCGATCTGCTGCGCGCGGGCGTGCAGTTGTTCGAATTGCGACCCGACGCCCAGGTCTCGTCCGCAACGCGCTGGCGGCTGGGCAGCAGCGGTTCGGCGAGCCTGCACGGCAAGACCTTCTCGCTGGACGGACAGCGCGCCTTTGTCGGCTCCATGAACCTCGATCCGCGATCCATCCGCCTGAACACCGAGCTGGGTGTGGTCGTCGAGAGCCCTGCACTGGCGTCAGCGATCACAGGTACGCTGGACAAGATGCTGCCCGCGCACGCCTACGAATTGCGGTTGGGAAATGGCGGGCGTATCGAGTGGATCGAGCACACCGCCAGCGGCGAATTGATTCACCACGACGAACCCGGAGCTACCCGGTGGCGGCGATGGTTCGTGTCCGCACTGTCGTGGCTACCGATCGAATGGCTCTTGTGACGCGACGTTGCGCTCCATCTTGACCCGGGCCAGCTCAGCACGAAGCCGGCTGATTTCCATCTGCTCGGCGCTGACGGGCTTGCTGTCTGCCCCCGTCAACCCGCCTTCACGGCTGGCCTTGAACCAGTTGAACAGCGTCTGCTCAACAATGCCTAGGCTGTGCGAGACCGCCGCCATGCTCTGCCCAGATTGCACCAGCTCAGTCCAGGCGAGCCACGACACCGCCGTGCACGGTGGTGTCCACATGGACGGCGGTACCCCTGGCCTGTCGCTCCACGTTCAGGGTGGCGGTCAGGGCATTGAGCCCGGTGCCGTCCAGCGACAGGCTGACGCGTTCGCCCTGGACCAGCGGCCGGACGGTCCGCACCGGTGCCTGGCTGCCCCGGGGGCCGGCCTCGGTCAAGACGATGAGCTGGTGATTCACCTCGTCAATGGCATAGAAGGCAGTCGTCTGGCTGTCGGCAAACCACAGATGCTGCACCGGCTCGACGGCATGTGCGCTGCTCGCGACCAGCGACAGAAACAAGGTGGCAATGGCAGTGGGAATGGCGTTGGAAAGGGTGGCGTTCATGGCGATCGATCCTGTTCATGGCCCGTTCAGGGGCCGGCATGGTGGATGGGAAATTTGGGCCTCGGTCAATGTTGCTACTGACAACATGGCAAATTCTACGCAACAATGTTTTTCACATTCCAATGTTGTTTGTGTAAACTTGAGTCCGATCCCACATCGACCTGGAAGACCTGTGCATGAGTGAGAAGCGCCCCTACCACCACGGCGACCTGCGGCGGGTGATTGTCGAAACGGCGGAGCAGATGCTTGACGAATCCCGTGGCTGGCAGTTCACCTTGCGCGAGGTCGCACGCCGCGCCGACGTCAGTCACGCCGCGCCTTACCGGCACTTCCCGGACAAGGCGGCACTGCTGGTCGAGCTGGCGCTGCGCGGCTTCGACCAACTCAACCGCGACATGGTGGCAGCCTGGGAACAGGCATCCGCGCCGCCCTCCTCGGGCCTGTCGTCACCGCGCGCGGCATTCAAGGCCGTGGCGCTGGCCTGCATCGCCTTCGGCGAGAAGAACCCGTCCCTGTACCGCCTGATGTTCAGCAGCGAAGCCGGCGACCCCAGGACCACCCACCTGGACGAACGCGCCATGGCCGCCCTGGATGTGGTGGAACGCCTGCTGGTCCAGGGCCAGCAGACCGGCTTCTTCAAGCCGCAAGCCGCTCGAAGCCAGGCCACCGCCTGCTGGGCGCAGGTGCACGGCATCACCATGCTCAGCATCGAGGGTATGCTGATGCCAGAGAAAGTGGGCGAAGCCCCGGTCGAAGCGGCGCTCGATATCTTGCTGGACGGTCTGGTTGCTTAAGGGTGCCCTGCTCGGTGAACACATCGAGCAGGATCAGCGGCGACGCCTTGATACTGCCCGAGGCGGGCCCGCCTTAGAAACGCCCCGGACGGCGGCTGTGTTCGTAGGGCGACTGGGGGACTGACCAATCAGGCGGCTGCGGTGCCTGCTGCGCCTGCAACGCCTGCATCGCAGTGGCCGCCGCCAGATGGTCGCGGCAGGACGTCTCCAGTGCCTGCGGCACCGACACCTCGCGCAGCACGTTCACCTCATGGCAGATTGCCACCGACTGTCCATCTTTGCTGACCAGATATTGGCGCGGCTCCCCCAGCAGCCGCTCCCAGCGGGCCACGCTGCGCACGCAGGCCGCGGCCACCTGGAGACTGCTGGCATCGTCCAGACCCTGTGCCTTGAGTGCGGGTGCGATGGCCGCATAGCTCTGGCGCAGCCAGGCCATGTGCTGACGGCTCAACTGCGGCAGCACCCCCACCCGCCCCTGGTCGGGTCGGTCATGGGACCAGCCCGCCTGGCGCCTGCCATCTGCCTCGCGCAGCACGTCGCCATTGCGCGCCGTGCGCCAGACTTCGCTGTACAGACGCTGGGGTGCCGCCGGCACATGCTGCCGTTGTGGTGCCACGTTGTCGATGCCCACACCCCGGCGCTGAAAGTACGCCGTCACACCCTCGAGCACGCTGGCACCCGTACCGTGGGCGTCGTAGCCCCCACCGACACCCACGTGGTTCCCCGGGTGATCCACATGGCTCACCCGTGGATCGTTCATGTAGTGCAGCGGTCGAAAATCGCTGCGCTGCTCGTGCTCGGCAATGACCGCGAGCACCTGGCCACGAACGTTGGGCGGAATGTCCATGGGCATGTCCACGAAGCGCGCCACCGGATCGATCAGAGCCATGGCGGTCACCGGAATGCGACCCGGCGGCGCCACAACCTCTCCGCCCGGACCGACCAGGCCTCGCTCATGGACCAGCTGGGCAAAGCGGATGGCCGTGGCAGCTCCACGACTGAAGCCGGTGACGGCGGTGCCCAGGTCGGCGACGGTGGCGCCGGGCTGGTCAAGATGGTCCAGGGCGGCGCGCTGGAAGTGGGTGTAGGCGGCTTCAGCCGCTGCATGAATAGCCCTTGTTGGCAATACGCCCGCCTGAATCAGACCGCCCTGGTGTCCACCCGTACCCACACCCGGGAAATACCTCGCCCTAAGGTTTGCATGCCTCAACGCCGACGCCCTCGCCTGAATCCCCAACTGACTGACGTTGGTGCTGTAGGGGCTGCCCGAAAGCTCCAGGTTGCCCTCGTCGTTGTTCGTGCCATCGAATGCCGCAAAAAAGGTGAACCGCGTGGCGCAACCCATGGCCCCGACATGGCCCATCATGATTCGCGCCTTCGACATTCGGGCCCTTTCCTGCGGAGTCAACTCGCGTTCGAAGGTGGTTCCCATACTGCTTCTCAGCGCTGCCCTTTGGCCGGAAACACCTCGTATGCTTTGGCAAACTTGGACAACCAGGTCCTGAGCAATGGCGGCTCAGAGTAGGACTTTTTGCGCTCCGGCGTGACCACATAGACATACAACTGCCGCCCGTCAATCACGAAGGTCAGCTCGTGGTCGGTCATATCCCTGGGCAGGCGATCGCGCAGATCGACACGCTCTGCCAGCACCTCGCCAGAGGCCTTGATGCGCCATTTGACATACAGAAACTCGCCAATTGGCATGGAACCATTGACACCCCACGAATAGCCCAGACCGACATCGCCTTTGGCTCTGCCTTGAACAGGTGGATACTGGTCACCGTAGCTGAACTCCAGCAACTCCACATCGTTGGCCCACCCGTCGCTCCAGCCCTCATAGCCAAAGCCATGCGTCACCAACCTCGGCCCCGTCGCGCAAGCACTCAGCACCGTCACCACCGCCAATGCCAGGGCCAGCCATACAAACCATGCCCACAAACGTAACCATGCAGGTGCGCTTGCCGCGCCATCGAGATGTCGTTCTGATTTCATGAGTCCCAGGAAGATACGTCGCAAAGACGATCCCAGGAGACTACGCAATTGAACGCTCTGACGCGTCCTGACCCCTGTCAGACTGGCCAGGGTCTGGTCGCTTGAGGAGGCGACTGGCGCCGCAACTCAGGACGCGACGTTGCGCTCGCCCATCACTTCGAAGCGCGCAACGGCCGCCTCATCCCATTCGATACCCAGGCCAGGTCCCTGGGCGATCACGCAGCCGTCGACCAGGCGGCTGGGGCGGGCCAGCACCGTCGAGGCGAAGTCCATGTACTCCAGCCAGTCGCAGGTCGGCGTCACCGCCAGGACGTGGGCACTGGCTTCGATGAACAGGTGACTGGACACGGGCATCGAGGCCGCGCGCGCCAGGCCCATCACGCTGAGCCAGCCCGTGATGCCGCCGATCTTCATCAGGTCCGGCATCATGCGGTCGCAGGCGCCGGCAGAGAGTGCCCGCTCGGCGTCCGGGAAACCACCAGTTCTCGCCGGTCTGTATCGGGGTGGTCGAACTCGAACGCACCTGCGCATGACCCTGAAGATCTTCGGCGGCCACCGGCTCCTCCACCCACTCCAGACCGAACGGGTCGAGCGCCTGCACGCGACGTGTCGCCTCGCCGGGCTCCAGGCTCTGGTTGTAGTCCACCATCAGGGCGACCGTATCCCCCACGATGCGGCGCACTTCGCGCACGGTGGTCAGGTCGTGCTCCAGCGAGCCGCCCCCGAGCTTGATCTTGATGCCGCGAAACCCCTGCTCGACGCTGAGTGCGAGTGCCGCCCCATCCCTCGCCGGATCGACCAGGCCCCAGCTGTCATAGGCGCGCACGGGCCGAGGCTCGCCACCGAGCAGGCTCACGACGGGACAACGGGCAGCCTGGCCAAGCGCATCCCAGAACGCCATGTCGAACCCGGAAATCACCATGCCGAGGAGGCCCTGCATGCCCAGGAGACGGAACTCGCGTGCCAGCTGTTCCTGCCGAGCCAATGGCACCACCGATTGCCCACGCATCAGCGATCCCAGGCGGTCCGCCAGGGACAGCAGGGACGCCAGGACATGCGGCGTGTAGCCAAACAGGTAAGACCGGCCCGTGATGCCCTGTTCGGTGAACACATCGAGCAGGACCAGCGGCGACGCCTCGATGCTGCCCGAGGCCGTCCGGATCGGACGCCGAAGCGGGGCGACCACGGCCCTGGCCCGGACGTCGGTGATGATGAGATGCTCCATCAAGTGCTCCGTTAATCCCCCCACCAAGAAGGCCAAAACCGCCCAACCCACACCTACAGCCCGGTCGATAGTTCCACGCATTGCACATAAGCGCTTAACATCGGTGAACAGACCATGGCGCTCGAGTGGCCTCAGTCACTTCACAAGGCCAACTGGATGGAGGTCAACCTTCAATTGATACTCCATCAGCCGAACGTTGGGTACTTGAGTTGCGGCGTACTTGAGTTTCTCGCTGATATTGGATGTCACGATGACGCCAAAGACCTTGCTGGTGCCGGCGAGATGTGTCTTGACCCAACCATGTATCAAAGAATTTGACCAAGCGCGGAGTGCTTTGGATGGCCGGTCTAGGCTGATCTGAGTCACTCAGGTTCAGCGGTCGCAATGACTGCGGCCATCATGACCGGACATTCAACAAGCGGCGCGTTATGCGGTAGATATGCCGCGGAGACCTGACAGTAAATGTCCCGTGCCGGAGAGTAGTCCATGGACGGCCGCTCTGGCGTCAAGGGTGGCTGGCGGCGTCCGTGCGCCAATCAGTTAAATTCGGATTTACAGAAAAGCGCGGTCGGCGCGGAAGCGGGATGCTTCAGGCACCGACTCTTTGGATGCTTTCGACAACTTCGTCATACGGGGAGGAGATGGTTCATGGGTAGGCCCAAGAAGGTGGATGCATCGACGGGATCGTTCTTCGAGGAGGACTATCTCGTGCGCACGCTCGGGCGCATCGCCCATGATCCGGAAGTCGCACTGACTGAATTGGTCGCCAACGCGTGGGACGCGGGAGCCTCCCTCGTGGACATCACGGTGCCGGGCGTCAGAGAGACTGCCCTGGTCGTGCAGGACGATGGTCACGGCATGAGCATGGCCCAATTCAAGGGGCGCTGGATGCGTCTTGGCTACGACCGCATCAAGCACCAAGGCGTGCAGGTGGAGTTCCCGCCGGAGCGTTCGACGTGGCGGCGCAAGGCCTACGGCCGCAACGGCGTTGGCCGCCATGGTCTGTTGTGTTTCTCTGATCATTACGAGGTTGAGACCTGGCGTGATGGCAAAGGGGCTGGTTTCGATATTGGCACCCAGAGCAGTGAAACACCGTTCAAGATCGTCAAGGAGACCTCGTTCATCCGGGCGGGACATGGAACGCGCCTGTCTGTAGTAGTAGAGCGTCATCTGCCCAACGCCGACCGAATTCGCGAAATCCTCTCGGCCCGCTTTTTGCACGACCCGGAGTTCGTCGTCCGGGTCAACGGCCAATCCGTCTCGCTAGCTGACCAGTCTGGCTTGATCGAGCGCATGCCGCTGAGCGTTTCGGGATGCCCCGAGGCAGAGGCCTTCGTTGTCGATTCGACCAAGGCCGCCAAATCGACGATCTACCAGGGTGTGGCCTTCTGGGTCAACGGCCGCTTGGTGGGCTCTCCGAGCTGGGTAGTCGGCTCTGAGGCCGTCATCGACGGGCGTGCCCGCTTCGCCAAGCGCTATTCCATTGTGGTCAAGACCAGTGACGGATGGACTGGTGAGGTCGAGCCCGATTGGGCTCGATTTAAGGCCGGGCTCAAGACCGATGCTCTTTTCGAGGCCGTGCGCCAATACGCCCAGCAGGTGTTCGGTAAGCTGTCTTCGGACTTGGTCGAAGAATGTTCCGAGGAGGCCTTGGTTCGCAACCGTGAGGACTTCAAGGGCCTTTCGCAGCTCGGACGCATCGAGGTTGCCAGCTTCGCCCGTGACCTGGTCAAGGCCAACCCCACAGTCCACCCTGACACGCTCTCGGCTGCGGTCCAAGCCCTGATCAACTTGGAGAAGTCGCGCGGCGGCGCCGGTCTGCTTGAAAAGCTCACCAAGCTCGACGAGTCCGACATAGACGGCCTCGACCGCCTGCTGAGCCAATGGACCGTCCGAGACGCGCTCTCTGTGCTCGACGAGATCGACCATCGTTTGGCCGTCCTCACCGCCATCGAGAAGCTCTGCGGCGATCCGGCCACTGACGAACTGCACACGCTGCATCCGCTGGTGACGCAGGCCCGATGGCTCTTTGGCCCGGAGTTCGACAGCAGCGAATACGCCTCCAACGTGAGCCTGCGTACCGCTACGGCCAAAATTTTCGGAAAGAAGGTCTCTACCGAGGCCTTCGCCAATGCCCGGCAGCGGCCCGACATCATGGTGCTCTCCGATGCCACCTGCTCGGTGGTGGGAACCGAGACTTTCGACTCAGTCAACTCCAACCTGATGCGCATCCAAGACGTGCTGATCATCGAGCTCAAGAAGGGTAAGTCGGCGATCGGGCGGGATGAGATGAACCAAGCCGACGGATACATCCAAGACTTCTTAGGAAGCGGCGCGTTGGACGGCACCCCCACGTTCCGAGCCTTCGTCGTCGGCTACGAGATCGCGCCCAAAACCTCCCGTGAGAAGGAGATCAAGGAGGACGGGGTACTTCGGGGCAAGGTGATGGCGACGACCTATGGCCAGCTCACCCGGACGGCGCACCAACGGCTCTTCCGCTTGAAGGAGCGCATCCCAGCGAGGTATGAGGACGTGTCGGGCGCCGACCTGTCCGCTCGGGTAATGCAGACGGCGACCCAAGCTCCCTTGTCGCTCGTCCCGACTCCTGCGCCGGATTAGGCTTGCCCCTTGGCGCCCTTTGAAAATCAAAGGGCCGCTTCGATGTGCTTAATCAGCACGGCGAGCAATTCGCCAGAGTCCATGCGATCTTCTTCGTCGTGCCAGAGGTCATCGACGCATTCCGGCTCGGTGGCGATCGTGATGGCGAGGGCGTTCCTGATCAGCCGATGAAGCGTCGAGGGGTCGTCGGGGGTGATGGCCTTGCGGCTGTGGAATGCGTCCAAGTCGATGTCGAGGATGTAGGGCGCCGCTTCGAGGTTGGGTAGGCCGAAGCAGCGCGATATCTCCGAGCCCCTGACGAGCTGGTCTTCCAAATACCTCGCCTCGACGATTTCCCAGGCATGTCTTGTGACGCAGTCGTCGTTGTGCGGCCTGGTCGCGCATCCGATGTAACAAGGGGCGGGGATCACATACATGCGCTCCGCCGTCGCGGTGTAGGTCATCGGTCGCGTTGGAACTGGGAGCGTCGGCGGGGCGGGCCAGCGGGCTTGCCTATCATCGGCGAAAGCCTGCTCTTCGATGGATTGGAAACCACTGCTGTCGGAGAGTTGGATGCAATAGGCCTGATCCAAGATGCCTGATTGCGTGGCCGCGCTGATGTGCTCGTCGTGTCGGAGCTTTGCAATGACGGCCTGAAGGTTCGCATCGTCCCGCCAATCGATCCCCGCGGTAAGCTGATTCCTCAACGTCACTTCGTCATCGGTGCGGTGCTCATAGTGCTCCATCCATGCGTAGGCAAGAAAAGCTTCATGAGTGTCGGTGTGGTGGTCAATGGTGATGAGGTTCGGCGGCTGCGCCGAAGCTCGGCGGACGATCGCCCAGGCTGCCAAGGCGTGATGGTGGGCTTCGACCACATAGATGTTCTTCCCCTTGATGACAAGATGCTCGAATTCGCCACTCAGCGCCATGGCTCCCCCTGATTGAAATTTGGGCTCTATTTTGCTTCGTAGAGGCTTCCTGTCTGTCGCCTCAGCCCTCTAACGACGAGAAGTCCAAGCTTTCAATCATCAACGAAACATCGGTGCCTTGCTTCTTGCAAAACTTGCGCAGATCGCTCCATATCGGCCAGTCCGACTTGGTTTTCGAAACGCCAATCATCTGAACGCCGAAGTCGTTGACATCGTTGTCGAACGTGAAGCTTGCGTTGTCCATAATCGAGAAGCATTCGCGCAGTTCGGAATTGGAGAGGCCGGTCGCTTGCTTGATGTCGGCTAATGAGCATTCGAGATCAGCGTTGAAGCGTCCAGGCTCGCTGCGTTTGACGACGATCGCAAACAGCTCCCTGCTCGGGAGCGGAACCTTGCTAATTTTGGCGATGAGTTTGACAAGGTCCGCAAGGACCTCAGTTTGCTCCTCTTCCGACAGGTTCCACTTGAGAGCTGCGTCGATTCCAAGCAGGTTCTTTGGGACCAATGCTGTGGTCAGTGTGGTGTGGTCCGTGACCGTCATCAGCATGGAGCCCACGACATCGGAGAACTTCTTCTCGTGTTCCGTCTTGATGCGGACCATGGCTGCCACGGGAAACTTGTCCACGTTGTCCGTCTCCACATGGTGGTCGTAACACATGAGGACGAGGTTCGCAGGAGCGCGTCGCTGCTCGTTGGTCTGCTTCTTGTTGAACCGCTCACCGCCAGGTTCGGCCGCTTCGATATGGCAAATCTGGCCAACGAAGACGCCCTTGATATTGAACAAGGATTTCTTGCATCCGGGGAACGCGCAGCGATTGCCGGATTTGAGGTAGAGCTCGCGCAGCGTGTCTCGCGTGGGCGTCAAGCGTTTGGGAACTTCGGTTGCGGGCATAGTCGAGTTGATCAAATTCTTCACGCGATCTTGCCTGCGTCGCGGTCTCTGCGGGTTTTAGGCCATTGCCGTGACCATCATGGCCTCAGCCGGATAACAGTTCCGAAGAATAGCGACCGAGCGACAGCAACCGACACTTGGCGGACTCCTCATCGGTGACATCCTTATCGACATCAAGCCTGTGGATTGGGCTTCAACAGGGCAGTCACTTACCCACAATGGCGCTCTTGGCTCTCTTCGTCTTGGCAGGAGCGGCCGGTTGCATTGAAGTGGTGGCCAAAGACTGGGGCGCGGCCGCGATTGGAGGGCCTCCCGCCGCCTTGGCACCCTGCCACAAGAGTCTGTTTTTGGCCGACTTCAAACTCCAGGTTCCCGAGTGCATGCCGACGACAATATTGAGTCGGTATGAAGCCTCCATTGCGGCAATCATCTTGAGGTGTAGCGCCCGGGCTGTACCGCCGACGAACAAGGTCGGTGCAAGGTGCCCCTTAGACGCAGGCACAACCTCGGTTCCGTTGGGGTACCAACTGTGCGCCGTGACCAGCATGCCAACGAAACTCACCATCAATTCTGGAAAGGGATTCATTGACTTGCACTCGTGCGCAGCCACGACCCGGTCGCTCTTTACCGAGAAGAGCTTGCGCTTCCCTGCAGCGAAGTCCGCGTTGGTTGCCGCGTCGATGGTGGAGTTCTTCAATATCACCAGGATGTCAGGTGTGAACCGTATGTCCGATGCGACATGGGACTCGACGCGGACCTGCTGGCGCACCTCGAACTCGCCATCTTGTCCACTAAGGGTCACGTATGAGAAGTTTGCAGGGTTGCCTGAGGGTGAGGTTAGATACCTGAATTCGTTCGCCTTCAGGTTCTCAAGCGTGAGCGTGTAACCCTGACGCTTGTAGAAGCGCAGGAGCGCATGCAGGCAGGCTATTTCGAATGCCGCCGAGAGCTGCCTTTCAGTTGCACTGAGTACGAGCTGGTGATTGGCTGCGAACTTGGTCATGAGGTCCCGTGCGGTCGCAAGCCACGTCGGAACTGCCGGGGATGACGCGGTTGCCATGTGTCAGCCTCAATCCACGGCGCGTTCGAACGAGGCAACGGCAAACACCACATCTCCGCAAGTGTTGGAATGCAGCCAGCTCCGCTGTAACCTGAGCGCATCGACCATCACCAGGAAGTCCTTCATTGCAATCTGCACCACTTCCCGCTGTCTTTCGACTGAAAGAAGCTGTGCCATGCCTAACCGGAATCGTGCTGCCAAGCCCCTCGGGGCCCTCCTTTGCTGCCGCTTGGATCGGTCCAAGAACCTGCTGGTAAACACTGTTGAGGACGAATAGGACCTGCAGACGTTCGTCACTCCAGCCACGACTTCGTATGAATTTGATGTTGTCGTCCTCGCGCTCCGCCAAGAAGGCAAGTTCCCGCTCCATTGCGTCGATGCGGCGCGACACACCGCGCCTGACCCGTGGATCCAGTGAACGGAGCACCGGGTCAGCAATGCGGTGAACTGATGGAGTCATGCGACGTTGTTGTGCGGCTGTTAGAGGTGCCGATCAAAATGATACTCCGGTAAAAACGAACGGCATGAGCGCGGCTGCACCTTTTTGACCTGACTCAGATCGCCGATCCGTAGGCTGATGCAGAGAATTCGATGGCCTCCTCAGTGCCAATCGGTGCTTCCGATGCAGGGAAGAGTCAGTGACCGATTGATGCCACAGAGCGAACATTTGCATGGGCACGACGACAGACCGGATACGCTGCATTTCAGCCACTCAGACGACCATGACTCAAACCTGGCCCCAAGTATCAAATCTGGCGTGGTGAATGTCTGTTGCAGGCTGGCAGCCTACGCAGTGTTCGCCCGATCAGAGCGTGAAGTTGTATTCCACCGTCAGCGGCGCGTGGTCGCTGAACTTCTCGTCCTTGTAGATCGCTTCCGAGCGCGCGGTACCGGCCAGGGCCGGGGTGGCCAGGTGGTAGTCCAGACGCCAGCCCACGTTCTTCGCATAGGCCTGGCCGCGGTTGCTCCACCACGTATAGCAGGCGTCGGTGGTTTCGGGCTGGAGGTGGCGGTAGACGTCAACCAGACCACCCTGGTGCTTGTCCAGCAGGCGGGTCATCCAGGCGCGTTCTTCGGGCAGAAAACCGCTGTTCTTCTGGTTGCTCTTCCAGTTCTTGAGGTCTTTCTCGGCGTGGGCGATGTTGACGTCGCCGCAGACGACGAACTCGCGCTGGCCCTTGAGGGCCATCAGGTGCGGGTACATCAGGTCCAGGAAGCGGTACTTGGCCTCCTGGCGCTCCGGACCAGACGATCCGCTGGGGAAATAGGCGCTGACGATGGACAGCTTGCGTTTCGGGGTGTCGAAACGCAGTTCGGCCCAGCGGCCTTCGGCGTCGAATTCGCCGCCGCCGTCGAAGCCGATGACCACGTCGCTCGGTTCGTGGCGGGCATAGACGCCGACACCGGAGTAGCCCTTCTTTTCGGCAAAGTGGAAGTACCCCTGCAATTCGCCCAGCCGCTCGAAGCGACCGCTCACATCCGGCGCCTGGGCCTTGACTTCCTGCACGCAAATACAATCGGGCGCATGTGTCGCCAGCCAGGCTTCCAGCCCTTTGCTGGTGGCCGAACGGATGCCGTTGAGGTTGAGGCTGGTCAGTTTGAACAAGGAAGAGGCTCCCATGGTGTCGGAAAACGAAACGGCAGCGGCCGGTGGCGCGCTGGCGCAGGATTTTGTGCAGTTCTGCGTGGACGCCGGTGCGTTGCGCTTTGGCGAATTCAAGACCAAGGCCGGACGCCTGTCGCCCTACTTCTTCAACGCCGGGCTGTTCGACGACGGCGCCAAGCTCAGCCGGCTGGCCCAATTCTATGCACGGGCCCTGGTGGACAGCGGTATCGAGTTCGACATGATCTTCGGCCCGGCCTACAAGGGCATTCCGCTGGGCGCCGCCGTGGCCATCGAACTGGCACGACTGGGGCGCAATGTGCCGTTCGCCTACAACCGCAAGGAAGCCAAAGACCATGGCGAGGGCGGTTCGCTGGTGGGTGCCCCACTCCAGGGCCGGGTGCTGATCGTCGACGACGTGATGAGTGCCGGCACGGCGGCACGGGAGTCGATTGCCCTGATCCGTGGCGCTGGCGCCACGCCGCATGCCATGGCCATAGCCCTGGACCGGCAGGAAAAGGCCACCGAGGCAGGCCCGGACGGCACGGTGCGTGACGTGGAGCACAGCGCGGTCCAGTATGTGCAGCGCGAACTGGGACTGCAGGTCTGCGCCATTGCGCGTCTGGCCGATTTGTTGCAGTATCTCGAAACACATGCTGGCGCCGACCTGCAGCAACACCACGACCGGGTCCTGGCTTACCGCCAGCGATATGGCGTCAACTGATTCCTGATGTGCCTCTGAGCCCACTGTCACCGCTGCCCTCCTCTGCCCTGCGCGCCACCGCGTGGGTGTGCCTGCTGGCGGGTCTGGTGGGGACAGGGCCGGCTGTGGCCCAGTCGAAGGCAGGCCAGAGCCGCTCCAGCATCTACACCTGCGTCGATGCCTATGGACGGCGCATCACCTCGGACCGCCCCATCCTGGAGTGCCTGGACCGCGAGCAGCGGGAACTGGGACGCAGCGGCACGGTGCGCCGCGTGGTGCCCCCCAGCTACACCCCCGAGGAGCGCGCCCGCATCGACGCCCAACGGCGCGCCGAGGAAGAGGCCAAGGCACGGGTCAACGAAGAGCGCCGCCGCGAGCGGGCGCTGCTGATCCGCTACCCGAGCCAGGAACCTCACGACCGAGACCGCAAGGATGCGCTGGCCCAGGTCGACGACGTGGTCGACGCGGTGAAGAAGCGGGAAAAGGAGCTGCGCGATCAACGCCGCGGCATCGACCTGGAGCTGGAGTTCTACCAGGCCGATCCGTCACGGGCGCCGGCCTGGCTCAAGCGCAAGCTGGAAGACAACGAGCAGCAGATGCTGGTGCAAAAGCGCTTCCTGAGCGAGCAGGACGAGGAGAAGCGCCGCATCAACGAGCGTTTCGACGAGGAACTGGTGAAACTGCGCCAGCTCTGGGGCGCCAGGTAATCGCCTTGGGGACGCCGCGCAGCGACGCCCCCGTCGATTCCGCCCGGCTTACTGCAGTTTCTGCTTCAGCAGTTCGTTGGCCTGCTGCGGGTTGGCCTTGCCCTTGCTGGCTTTCATGACCATGCCCACCAGTGCATTGAAGGCCTTGTCCTTGCCGGCACGGTACTGCTCGACCATGGGTGCATTGGCGGCCATGACCTCGTCGATGATGGCTTCCAGGGCCCCGGAATCGTTCATCTGCTTGAGGCCCTTGGCCTCGATGACAGCGTCCACATCCTGGCCTTCGCCTGACCACAGTGCGTCCATCACCTGTCTGGCGGCGTTGTTGGAGATGGTGCCGTCTGCGATGCGCTTCAGGAGCGCGGCCAGTGTGTCGGCATCCACCGGCACGTCGGCGATGTCCTTCTCCTCGCTGTTCAGTCGGCGCGAGACCTCGCCCATGATCCAGTTGCTGGCCATCTTGGCCTGGCCCGAGGCCTTGGCAGCGGTCTCGAAGTAGGCCGCCATGGCGGGGCTCTGGGTCAGCGTGGTCGCATCGTACTCGGGCAGGCCGTAGGCAGTGACCAGGCGCTCGGCCATCTGGCGTGGCAGTTCAGGCATGGCCGCCCGGACCTCGTCCACCCACGAACGGGCCACCACCAGCGGTGGCAGGTCGGGGTCGGGAAAGTAGCGGTAGTCGGCCGCATCTTCCTTGGTGCGCATGGCGCGGGTCTCGCCGGTGTCCGGGTCGAACAGCACCGTGGCCTGTTCGATCTCGTAACCGTCCTCGATCTGTTCGATCTGCCAGCGCACCTCGTAGTCGATGGCCTGCTGCATGAACTTGAAGGAGTTCAGGTTCTTGATCTCGCGCCGGGTGCCCAGCGGCGCACCGGGTTTGCGAACCGAGACATTGGCGTCGCAGCGGAACGAGCCTTCCTGCATGTTGCCGTCACAGATGCCGATCCAGGTGACGATCTTGTGCAATTCCTTGGCGTAGGCCACGGCCTCGGCGCTGGAGCGGATGTCGGGCTCGGTCACAATTTCCAGCAGCGGTGTGCCGGCGCGGTTGAGGTCGATGCCCGAGAGGCCATGGAAGTCTTCGTGCAGGCTCTTGCCGGCGTCTTCCTCCAGGTGGGCGCGCACCAGGCGCACGGTCTTTTTCTCGCGCACCGCATCGGCGCCCTTGCCGGTTTCGAGGTAGAAGCTCACCTCGCCACCCTGCACCACCGGGATCTCGAACTGGCTGATCTGGTAGCCCTTGGGCAGGTCCGGATAGAAGTAGTTCTTGCGCGCAAAGACGCTTTGCTCTGCGATGTGCGAACCCAGTGCCAGGCCCAGGCGGATGGCGCAGGCGACGGCCTCGCGGTTCATCACCGGCAGCGTGCCGGGCAGGGCCAGGTCCACCGCGCAGGCTTGCGTGTTGGGCTCGGCACCGAAGGCCGTGGGAGCGCGGCTGAAGATCTTGCTCCGGGTGGCCAGCTGGGCGTGGGTCTCGAAGCCAATCACGACCTCGTAGCCGTGCACCAGCAGCGACACTTCTTTCTTGACTGTATTCATCTCAAAAACCCTCTGGCGACTTCTGGTGCCAATCGGTCGCGCGCTGGAACGCATCGGCCGCCTGCAGCAATGCGGCTTCCTGGAAATAGTTGCCGATGAGCTGCAGGCCCACGGGCATGTGCCCTGCACCGAAGCCCGCCGGCACACTCATGCCGGGCAGCCCGGCCAGCGAGGCCGGCAGCGTGAAGATGTCGGCCAGGTAGTTGGCCACCGGGTCGTCGCTCTTCTCGCCGATCTTCCAGGCGGTGGTGGGCGCGGCGGGGCCGGCGATCACGTCGCACTGGGCGAAGGCGTTCTGGAAGTCCTGCGCAATCAGGCGGCGGATCTGCTGGGCCTTGATGTAGTAGGCATCGTAGTAGCCGTGGCTCAGCACATAGGTGCCGATCATGATGCGCCGCTGCACCTCGGGGCCGAAGCCTTCGCTGCGCGACTTCTTGTACATGTCCAGCAGGTCGTCGTACTGCGCGGCGCGGTGGCCGAACTTCACGCCGTCAAAGCGGCTGAGGTTGGACGAGGCTTCGGCGGGCGCGATGATGTAGTACACCGGGATGGACAGCTCGGTGCGCGGCAACGAAATGTCGACCAGGGTGGCGCCGAGCTTCTCGTATTCGGCCAGGGCGGCGCGCACGGCGGCGATCACGTCGGGCGCGCAGCCTTCACCGAAGAACTCCGTGGGCAGGCCGATGCGCAGCCCCTTGAGCGGCTGCGCTGCGGTGGCGCCTTCGCGGGGCTGGCCGAGCAGCCGCGTGTAGTCCTCGGCCGGGTGGTCCAGGCTGGTGGAGTCGCGGTCGATGTCGGGACCGGCCATGGCGGTCAGCAACGTGGCACAGTCCGCGGCACTGCGCGCCATCGGGCCGGCCTGGTCGAGGCTGGACGCGAAGGCGATCATGCCGTAGCGCGAACAGCGGCCGTAGGTGGGCTTGATGCCGGTGACGTTGCAGAAGCTGGCCGGCTGGCGGATGGAGCCACCGGTGTCGGTGCCGGTGACGGCCGGCGCCAGGCGCGCGGCCACGGCCACGGCCGAGCCGCCCGAGGAACCGCCGGGCACACGCCCGGTGTCCCAGGGGTTGCGGGCGACGCCGTAGGCGGAGTTTTCGTTGCTGCCGCCCATGGCGAACTCGTCGCAGTTGAGCTTGCCCAGGGTCACGGCGCCAGCGGTGGCCAGGCGGGACACGACGGTGGCATCGAACGGGCTCTTGTAGCCTTCGAGCATCTTGCTGCCGGCGGTGCTGGGGAAGTCCTTCGTGACGAAGATGTCCTTGTGCGCCAGCGGCACACCCAGCAGCGGGCCGCGCTCGCCGGCGGCGATGCGTGCATCGGCGGCCCGGGCCTGGGCCAGGGTGGTGTCTTCGTTGAAAGACAGGTAGGCCCCCAGGCCGTCGTGCTGTTTCGCGCGCGCCAGCAGGGTCTGCGCGGCCTCCACGCTGGAGGTCTTCTTGTCGGCGATGGCGGTGGCCAGTTCGGCCACGCCCATCGTGTGGATGTCGTTCACGCTCATTCGATCACCTTGGGCACAAGGAAGAGGCCGCGCTCGACGGCGGGCGCGCTTTGCTGGTTGGCCTCGCGGTTATCGGGCTCGCTGGCCACGTCGGGGCGCAGGCGCAGCGAGACATGGTCGATCACGGCGGTGGGGTGAGCCAGCGGCTCGACGCCCGTGGTGTCCACGGCCTTCATCTGCTCGACGATGTCGAAGAAGCCGTTGAGCTGGGTCAGCATGCGCTCGGCCTGCGCCGGCGCCATCTCCAGACGCGCCAGATGGGCGATGCGTCCGATGTCGGACTGGGTCAGGGACATGGGTGAACTCGACAGGAAAAGGTTCGGAAAATGCGCGTGTCCGGGCTTCAACTGCCCTGAAACGGCATGTAACGCGCAGAAAATGACCCGTGACGGGGTCTGACCTGCAAAGGGGATACGGTATTATCCAAGGTTTATCGGCGAATCCCGCCTCAGGGCGGTTTGCGCCGGAAAATCAAGCACTTGGATCTCACCCGCCCCCAGCACCCGACCGGCGACGGCTGCGCGAAGCCGCATCCGTGCCACACAGGATCTCTGCACCATGTTTGAAGCATTCCGTCGCCAGTTCTCCACCGACCTGGCGATCGACCTTGGCACCGCCAACACCCTGATCTACGTGCGCAACAAGGGCATCGTGCTCGATGAGCCCTCGGTGGTCTCGATCCGCCACGAAGGCGGCCCCCAGGGCAAGAAGACCATCCAGGCCGTCGGCCACGAGGCCAAGGCCATGCTGGGCAAGGTGCCCGGCAACATCGAGGCCATCCGCCCGATGAAGGACGGCGTGATCGCCGACTTCACCGTCACCGAGCAGATGCTCAAGCAGTTCATCAAGATGGTGCACCCGCGCTCGATGTTCAAGCCGAGCCCGCGCATCATCATCTGCGTGCCCTGCGGTTCCACGCAGGTCGAGCGCCGCGCCATCCGCGAGTCGGCCCTGGGCGCCGGCGCTTCCGAGGTCTACCTGATCGAGGAACCCATGGCCGCCGCCATCGGCGCCGGCCTGCCCGTGTCGGACGCCTCCGGCTCCATGGTGGTGGACATCGGCGGCGGCACCACCGAGGTGGGCGTCATCTCCCTGGGCGGCATGGTCTACAAGGGCAGCGTGCGTGTGGGCGGTGACCGCTTCGACGACGCCATCATCGCCTACATCCGCCGCAACTACGGCATGCTGATCGGCGAACCCACGGCCGAAGCCATCAAGAAGGAAATCGGTTCGGCCTTCCCGGGCTCCGAAGTCAAGGAGATGGAAGTCAAGGGCCGCAACCTGTCCGAGGGTGTGCCGCGCAGCTTCACGATCTCCAGCAACGAGATCCTGGAAGCCCTGACCGATCCACTGAACAACATCGTCTCGGCCGTCAAGATGGCGCTGGAGCACACCCCGCCCGAGCTGGGCGCCGACATTGCCGAGCGGGGCATGATGCTCACCGGCGGCGGCGCGCTGCTGCGCGACCTGGACCGTCTGCTGGCCGAGGAAACCGGCCTGCCGGTGCTGGTGGCCGAAGAGCCGCTGACCTGCGTGGTGCGTGGCTGCGGCATGGCCCTGGAGCGCATGGAGCGCCTGGGCACCATTTTCACCAGCGAATAAGCGCGCGCCGGTCACCGGCCCGCCCGACCCCGCCATGCCACTGGGCACCCTGGACCGCACGCCTCCCCCCTTCTTCCGGCAAGGGCCGTCGGCGCGGTCCAAGCTGGTGGTGTTTGCCGCCATCTCGGTCTTCTTCATGGTGGCCGACCTGCGCCTGGGTCTGACCACGCCACTGCGTTCGGCCATTGCCACGGCGCTGTACCCGATCCAGTGGACGGTGATGCAGCCGGTGCAGGCGGTGATGGGCATCAGTGGCTACTTCACCTCGCTGCACAAGGCGCAGCAGACCGAGGCCGATGCCCTGCGGCGCCTGGCCAACCAGGCCGAACGCCACCTGCAGCTCGAACAGCTGGTGCTGGAGAACCGGCACCTGCGGGACCTGCTGGCAATGCGCGAACGCATCACCACCCCGGCCATCGGCGCCCAGGTGCTCTACGACACCGCCGACCCCTTCTCCCGTCGCGTGGTCATCGACCGCGGCCAGACACACGGCATCGTGCCGGGCTCGGCGGTCATCGACGAGTCGGGTGTGCTGGGCCAGATCACGCGGGTCTATCCCCTGATCTCCGAAGTCACCCTGCTGATCGACCGCGACCAGGTGATTCCGGTGCTCAACGCGCGCACCGGCGTGCGCAGCGTGGCCTTCGGCCAGCCTTCATCCGACGGCGACGGCCTGGAACTGCGCTACACGCTGGCCAGTTCCGACATCCAGGAAGGTGACCTGCTGACCACCAGCGGCATCGACGGCGTGTATCCGCCAGGGCTGCCGGTGGCGCGCGTCACCCACATCGAATCGCGCGCCGAAACCTCGTTCAACCGGGTCCAGTGCGAACCGCTGGCCCGGGTATCGGGGGCTTTGCATGTGCTGGTGCTGGCGCCGACCGGCCTGCAGTTGCCGCCGCCCCCCGAGCCCGAACCGGCCCCGGCACGCCAGCGGCGCACGCTGCCACGCGCGGCGGCCGGAACCACGGGGAGCGCGCCATGATCATGCGCCCCGGCCAGCAACTGCTGCTGCCCGCCAACCGGGTCTTCATCTGGTCCAGCCTGGTGGTGTCGCTGGCCGTCAACATGCTGGTCAACATGGGCCTGTGGGGCCGCGCCGCCTGGGTGCCCGACCTGCTGGCGGTCACGCTGGTGTTCTGGTGCGTGCACCAGCCCTTGCGCATCGGCGTGGGCGTGGCTTTCGCGTTCGGCCTGCTGATGGACGTGCACCAGGGCTCGCTGCTGGGCCAGCACGCCCTGGCCTACACGGTGATGGCCTTCTTCGCCGTGGCCATGCACCGGCGCCTGCTCTGGTTCGCCGTGCCGACACAGGCCATCCAGGTGTTTCCGCTGTTCCTGGCCGCGCATGTGCTCGTGCTCGTGGTGCGCATGGCCTCGGGCGGCACTTTTCCGGGCTGGTCTTTTGCGCTGGCGCCTTTCATCGAGACCGCGCTCTGGCCGCTGGTGAGTGTGGTGCTGCTGGCTCCCCAGCGTCGGGCACCCGACCCCGACGCCAATCGCCCGCTCTGACATGCGACACGCCGAGCAGCACAACGCGATCCGGCGCAGGGCCGCCCCAGGCCGGATGAGCCCCCCCGGGGGGCAGCGACCCGCGCAGCGGTGGAGCGTGGGGGCCACATCCCTATGACAGAGTTGCGGGACGTCGAAGCCGACCTGGACCGGTTCCGGTGGCGGGTGATCGTCGCCGCGCTGGCGGTACTGGTCGCGTTCGGATTGCTGGTCGCGCGCATGGTCTACCTGCAGGTGATCAAGCACGACGACCTGATGGCGCAGGCCGAGAGCAACCGGACTGCCGTGCTGCCGGTGGTCCCCAACCGCGGACAGATCGTCGACCGCAACGGCATCGTGCTGGCCACCAACTTCTCGGCCTACACGCTGGAGATCACGCCAACGCGGGTGGACGACCTGGAGGCCACGATCGACGCACTCAGCGAGATCGTGGAGATCCAGCCCAGGGATCGCCGGCGGTTCAAGCAGCTGCGCGAAGAATCCCGCCGCTTCGACTCGTTGCCGATCCGCACCCGCCTGACGGACGACGAAGTGGCCCGCTTCGCGGCACAACGCTACCGTTTTCCCGGGGTCGATGTGCGTGCCCGCCTGATCCGCCACTACCCCAACGGCGAAACGGGCAGCCATGTCGTCGGCTACATCGGCCGGATCAACGAGCGTGAGAAGGAAGCGATCGACGAGTGGCCCGAAGAAGAACAGGCCAACTACCGTGGCACGGACCATATCGGCAAGCTGGGCGTCGAGCAGAGTTTCGAGCAGCAGCTGCACGGCACCACGGGCTTCGAACGGGTGGAGACCTCGGCCGGGGGGCGCGCGGTGCGGCTGCTGGCCAGCACGCCGTCGGTGCCGGGCGACACCCTGATGCTGACGATCGACATCCGCCTGCAGAAGCTGGTGGAGGACATGTTCGGCGACCGCCGCGGGGCGCTGGTGGCCATCGATCCGCGCAATGGCGAAGTTTTGGCCTTTGTCTCCAAGCCGACCTTCGATCCCAACCTGTTCGTCGAGGGTATCGACGTCGACAGCTGGAAAGCGCTCAACGAGTCGATCGACAAGCCGCTGCTCAACCGGGCCCTGCGCGGCACCTATCCGCCCGGCTCGACCTACAAGCCGTTCATGGCGCTGGCGGCACTGGAGACGGGCAAGCGCACGCCGCAGATGGTGGTGAACGATCCGGGCTACTGGATGCTGGGCAACCACCGCTTTCGGGGCCACGCCACCGGGCCGACCAACCTGCACACGAGCATCGTCAAGTCCAGCAACGTGTACTACTACGCGCTGGCCAACGACATGGGGGTGGACGCGATCCACGACTTCATGAAGCCGCTGGGTTTCGGGCAGATCACCGGCATCGACCTGCGTGGCGAGGTGCGCGGCGTGCTGCCCAGCCAGCAATGGAAACGCGACACCTACAAACGCCCCGAACAGCAGCGCTGGTACGCGGGCGAAACCGTCTCGCTCGGCATCGGTCAGGGCTACAACAACTTCACCATGTTGCAGCTGTCGCACGCCCTGGCGACCCTGGTCAGCGCTGGCATCAAGCGCACGCCGCACCTGGCACTGGCCACCCAGAATGTCATCACGCACGAGCGCACACCGCTGTCGACGCCACAGGCCGAAGACCTGGGTTTCAAGCCGGAGAATGTGCAGGCGGTGCTGCGGGCCATGGCAGACGTGACGACAGACGGCACATCGACCCGCGTGTTCGCCAACGCCGGTTACAGCAGTGGTGGCAAGACGGGCACCGCCCAGGCCGTGACGATCGGGCAGAAGGACCGCTACGACGCGAAGAAGCTGGAAGAACACCAGCGGGACCACTCGCTCTACGCCGCTTTCGCGCCGGTCGACAAGCCGACCGTGGCGCTGGCCCTGATCGTGGAGAACGCCGGTTTCGGCGCCGCCCACGCGGCCCCTATCGCGCGTCGGGTGTTCGACTACCTGCTGATGGACCAGTACCCCAACCCTCAGGACATGGCCGCCATCCGCAAGGGCGAAGCCACGGCGCCCATCGGGACACCCCTCAAGGCCAGCGATCTGCCCTGGCCGCCAGTGGATGCGGGGGCGCAGCCATGATCCTCGTCCGTCGTCAGGCCTCGAACCGGTAGAACCGCTGAGGGTTGTCCACGAGCACCTGAATCAGGTGCGCCCGATCCGGCATGATGCGCTCCAGTGCATCGACCAACGCCCCGTCATCGGGAATGTGCGTGTGGTTGGGATGCGGCCAGTCAGTACCCCATAGACAGCGATGTGGAAATCGCTGCACAAGCTCTCGGGCAATGGCCTCGCCAGCCGCATAGCGGCTCTCGGGGCGGGCATGGGCGTCGATCCGGTCGATGCCGCTGATCTTGACCATAAACCGAGGGTTGGTCATCAGCTGCAGAAATGCCTGGAAATCCTTGTGCCCGATACCCAGTTCCGCATCGACACGAGCCATGTGGTCCACCACGACAGGTACGGCACTTTGTGACAGTGGGCGCGCCAGTTCGTGGATCAACGCGCTGTCGAAATGCACCTGCAGGTGCATACCTGCGTCCGCGAGTCTTCGGGTCAGGGCAATAACAGGTTCAAGCTGGGTCGCTCCACCCAGATGCTTCATGAAATTGAACCTGACGCCACGAATACCGGCCCCAGCCAGGCGGCGAAGCTCGGCATCCGAAACCTGAACGTCCACAAGCGCGACGCCCAGGTAGCGCCCGTTTCCCGCAGCAATGGCGTCCTCAACGACACGGTTGTCTCGGCCATGCACCACCGACTGAACAATGACGCAACGCTCGATCCCCAGGTGCCGGTGCAGTTCGAACAGGGTTTCGCGAGGGGCGTCCACCGGCGTGATGTGTCGCTCCGGCGCATATGGATACGTCCGCTCCGGCCCGAACACATGGACATGCGTATCGCAGGACCCGGGTGGCAGCTGCAACACCGGCCGACTGGGATTGCGGGCGTACGTGAGCGTGCGTTCAGGATGTGTTTCGTTCATGGTGGCGTGGTGTAGATGTTGTTCACTGCCCGGATGCACGTGCGCTTGCGTCACGACTTCCCGGGCGCGTTCGATTCGCGCACGCCTGGCTCTTGAGGCGGCCCTGTCACGGCCTGTACCGCGCTTTTCGCGCCGGCAACCAGCAGGGCAGCATCCGTGCCCAGCGAGAGAAAACCAATTCCGCGCCGCACCCAGGCTTGCATGGCCGCCGGGTCCTGGGCCATGCCTCCCAGTCCCACCGGTACACCATGGGCTCGTCCGGCTGCGATCACTCGGTCAATGGACCGTTCGAGATCAGGATGTCGGAACTGGCCGGGCACGCCCATCTCCGTCAGCAGGTCACCGACCCCGAGCAGCAACAGGTCCACACCGTCAACGGATGCGATGGACTCGATCTGATCAAGCGCAGACCGGCTCTCCACCATGAGAACCACCAGGATTTCGCGATTCAATATCGCCTGGCCAACGTGAGCCGGCATGGGCCCGTAGCCCAGCAATGGCTGCCCACTGGACCAGGATCGCGTGCCTTCCGGGGGAAACCGCACCGCGCGTGTGACCGATCGTGCCTGTGCTTCCGTTTCAACGTGGGGCACGATGACGCCAAACGCACCGGCATCCAGCGCCCGGGCCAGCGTTGATGCGTCACCAGATGGAACTCGAATGAGCGGAGCGACACCGGCCTGCCGCAACCACAGGCAAAGTCCTGCAGCCATGTCCAGGGACAGCGAGCCGTGTTCCATATCGATGTAGGCGGCATCAAGACCGGCTGCCTGGGCGATACCTGCGATCTCCGGCCCTCGGGCCATGCGCAAGATCATGGACGTGGCAAGTTCGCGCCGCGACAGCTTGATCCTGAGTGGATTGACAGGAACAGGGACGTCCGTCATCACGGCATGTCCGGACTGAACTTTGCCGGGCGCAGGATGCGCACTTCCTGGTGCGTGAAGGTCCCCCGATTGGTGACTTTGAATGCCTGCCATTCGGGGTCTGATTCGAGTTGCGCACGGCGACGCTCGCGCTCCGCCAGGCTGTCGTAGATCCAGACATGGAGCACCTGGTTCAGCGGCCCGATCTCGCTGAGGTAGCACCCCTGCAGCCGTCCCAGATGGCGCCTGAGCACAGGCAGACCATATTGTTCGTATCGGGCAAGGTAATCGTCCATCTGGCCGTGGACCACGGTATAGGTTCTGTGTTCAATGATCACTGGTTGATTCCTTGCGGATGGGCGCCGTCAGTCCACCGGGGTCAAGACCTGCCCATCCGACAGGAAGGCACTCAGGTTGTCCAGCACCAACTGCTCCATGTCCGCCCGGGTTTCCCGGGTGCTGGCTGCGATATGAGGCTGCACAACCACCCGGTCATCGGTCAGCAGCGCGGCAGGAACGTCGGGCTCCCGTTCAAAAACATCGAGCCCGACCCCTTGAATCCAGGATTGGCGCAATGCCTCCTGCAGCGCCTCCTCGTCGACGACCGAGCCACGCGCCACGTTGACGAGAATGCCCTGAGGCCCTAGTGCCTTCAAGACGCTGGCATCGATGAGATGCTGCGTCGATGGTCCTCCGGGAGCCGTGACCATGAGGTAGTCAGCCCAAGTTGCCAACGCCCGCAGATCAGGCTCAAAGCCTGGCACGCCGGTTTTGGCCGAAGGACCTTGATAGCGGATATCCATATCGAATCCGCTGGCTCGATGACGAATGGCCATGCCGATTCGCCCCAGGCCGACAATGCCCAGGCGCCTGCCATGCACGCGCGTTCCGAGGCCATAGCTTCGCTGGGTCCAGGACCCGGAGCGAACAAAGGCATGCGCCTGCGGTATTTGCCGTGCAACAGCCAGCAACAAGCCCCAGGCGAAATCCGCCACGCATCCGGTGAGCACGTCCGGCGTGTTGCTCACAGTCACGCCGTGTCGACGGGCCGCAGGCAGGTCTATGCGCTCGGTACCCACACCAAAGCAGGCCAGTACGCGACCTGCCAGCGCCTGCAGTACCAGGTCGTCGCATCCGTGCCGCGACATGGTCACCGCGCCAGCATAAGGAGCGGCCTGGGCCAGAAAGGCAGCACGGTCGGGTTCCAGCCACAACCGGTCAACCGTGTAACTGGCATCCAGGCGCTGCTGAAGACCGTCGGGCAGTGGACCAATCTGCAGAAGGCGAGGGCCTCGGTGCATGACATCCAAAGGCATGTTCTCGCCGGCCATCAGTTGGTCTCGATTCCCGCCGCCTTGAGCCAGGGAAGCCAGCGGTCGAAATCGGCCTCCAGCTTGGCCTTGAAGGCCTGGCTGTCCCGCGGACCGCTGAATCCGGCCTCATTCAGTCGCGCCATCACGTCCGGTTGACTGACAACCTGGGCCAACGCGGCTTCGAACCGCTTCTTCAAGTCAGGCGACATGCCAGCCGGCACCAGGACGCCATACCAGTTGCTCATCTGCAAAGACGGCAGCCCGGCTTCAGCGGCGGTCGGAACGTCTGGCAACTGCGGCGGACGCTTGGTGTCGTAGACCACCAAGGGCTTGACACGCCCGCTCCTGACAAAGGGGAGCAGGACCGGGACATCTGCATTGACCAGATCGACAGTCCCCCCCATCAGGGCCGCCAGGGCCGGAGCGGCTCCCCGGTACGGCACGTGCACCATGCTGACATCAGCCGCTTTGCTGAACAGTTCCGCACCAATGTGCATGGTGCCACCGATACCGGTTGATCCATAGTTCAGCTTGTCGGGACCTTTTGCCTTGGTCACCAGTTCCGACAGGGAATTGACCCCAAGCGAAGGCCGCACAACGAGCATGGTCTGGACTTCGCCCAGCAAATAGACAGGCTCCAGATCCGTACGCGGGTTGTAAGGCAACTTGGGCGTCGTCCCGGCGGTGATGACCAGGCTGGAAGTCGTCAACAACAGGGTGGATCCGTCGGGTGCGGACTTGGCCGCTGCCGCCACGCCAACCGTGCCGCCCGCTCCGCCTCGATTCTCGATGATGACAGGCTTGTCCAGAATGGCGCCCAGCGGCGCAGCCAGAATGCGGGCAATCTGGTCGGTAGGCCCCCCGGCCGAGAACGGAACAATGATCTTGACCGTATCACTGGCTGGCTGGGCCGAAACGGCAAACGATGCGGCCAGCGCTGCTCCGGCCAACAGGTGCTTGTAGAACTTCATGTCGGTATCTCCTGGTTATAGGAATGGCGTGAAAAACTCACCCTCGGTAGCGTGCTTCCACAAAGCCCTGCACGCCTGGGTGAATCGCGAGCAACGCGCCAGCCAGAGGCTCTCGCGCATGCATGTCGGGGGGAAGCCGCTGCGAGTGGCTGGTGATGAACAGGGTGTCGAGGCCCTGCCCTCCAAAGGCGGGGCAGGTCGGATTGGTCACGGGTAGCTGGACAACCCTGTCGACCGCGCCGCGTGGCGTCAGACGAACCAGTTGTCCGCTGGCCACCATGCAGGTCCATACGCAGCCGTCAACGTCGATCGTGGCGCCGTCAGGCCGGCCGATCTGGTGTGTCCAATCATGGAAAACACGCTGGTTTCTGATGGTGCCTTCGTCAATGTCGTAGTCAAAGGCCCACGTCGTCTGATTGTGCGTGTCGGCAAAGTACATGGTCCGGTCGTCCGGACTCCAGCAGAGCGAATTGGGCAGCACGAAGCCGTTGAACATCGGTTCACACCGATGCTGTTCGTCGAACCGGTACAGGGTGCCGACAGGAATACGCTGGGTATCGTGCATGCTGCCGACCCAGAATCGCCCACGACGGTCGCATCGACCATCGTTCAGGCGCATGCCAGGCTTACCCTGCTCGGGATGGGCGAGCAACCGGGGAGCCTCTTCTGTTTCCGGCTCGAACACATACAGGCCTGCCGCCGTCGCCAGCAAAAATCCACCGGCCTCGCGAAGGGCAATCGCCCCCGTCACCAGGTCAGGGTGCAAACGGATCGCCGCATGTTGTCCGGTCAATGGGTCGTACCACTGCAGGGCAGGTCTGCGGACATCGACCCACCATAGTCGTCCCGTTCGCTCGCACCAGCGAGGTGTTTCGCCCAGGATGTCGGCACCCTGTACCACGCAGTCGATCTGTACCTTGGCAATAGACGCAGTCATGTCACTTGTACTGTTTCTGAGCGAGTTCTTGAGGCGCGATGCCGCCACGTATGTCAGCCTGCTGCCGTTCGTCGCCCTGCGCGATGCGCTGCGCCATCTCGACAACCTCCGGCACCCGCAGGCGTGGAACGAACACCACACCCGCGTCATCTGCCACCACCAGATCGCCTGCGTCGA
The DNA here is from genome assembly GCA_041396505.1 of Burkholderiaceae bacterium. Taxonomy (GTDB): domain Bacteria; phylum Pseudomonadota; class Gammaproteobacteria; order Burkholderiales; family Burkholderiaceae_C; genus Hydrogenophaga. The sequence goes on along the minus strand of JAWKYL010000007.1, from coordinate 110,009 downwards.
CGGCCACGCCCGCGATCCGGACCGGTCCATTGATCTCGACGGTCTGCAGACGCCATTTGCCGGTGACGGGCGTGGGTCCGCGGGACCAGATGGGGAAGCCAAGATCGCGTGAGAGCGCAGGATCGCGAAAGGACCCGTCAATCACAGCGCCGGCGCACCCCGATCGAACAGCGACCATGGCCGACTGTCCGCCGAGATTGGATATGCCTTTCAGTCCCTCGATGACCACGACATCGCCAGGTTCGGCCAGGTTGTAGGCCTCGTGTTCGCCCATCCGGCCCTGCCTGGACGCCACGCAGGCAGCGACATCCTCCGGACGCTCGACGTTGCGCACGGTCACGGCTTGCCCGACGAGGCGTGCGCCAGACAGTTGGCATGCCAGTTCACTGGCCGCAATGGCGCCTCGCAATCCAAGTGCATCGAGGGCGTCACTCATGTTCGCCGTCAGATCAGGCAGGCTGGCTGCGCGTTCCAGCCAGTGAGGCTCCAGGCGCTGCAAACTGAGTTGTCGGATCGCCTCAGGAGGCACCCGCCCTGTCAGCGGTCGAGCCGGCCTGGATTCAGAAGTCTTGGTTGCGGACATAGGTACTGGAGCGCCATGCAATGCCCAAATTATTGGGATGTGCTGCCTTTACAGGAACGCATCACCACCTATATCAGCTATGCTTCAAAGCTATGGAACTGAGGCACCTCGCTTATTTTGTGCACGTTGTTGAAGCAGGTAGTTTCAGTGCAGCGGCAGTGGCGCTCAACTTGGCACAACCCACACTGAGCCGGCAAATTTCAGCACTGGAAAGGGAGCTTCAGCAGCCACTGCTGACACGCACGGGTCGAGGCGTCAAACCGACAGAAGCCGGTGTTGCATTGCTCGCGCATGCCCGCGCGATGCTGGATATTGCCGAGAGAGCCAAGGACGAACTCCGCGACCTGCAATCCAGCCCGACAGGGAAAATCGCCGTGGGTTTGCCGCCGCGAATATCCCTGGCGGTCAGCGACATTCTGGTCAGCCGATTCCGGGAGCGCATGCCTCGCGCGGAGCTGTCCATTTCCGAGGGGCTCAGCGTCAACCTGCGTGAATGGCTTCTGTCCGGTCGACTGGACATTGCCCTGCTGTTCGATCCACCCGGCACACCCGCACTGGGCTTTGAAACGCTGCTGCAGGAAGAGCTGCTGCTGGTCGCACCCATGAGCGGGGCGACACTGCCGCGCCGCGTGAGCCTGGACGCACTGGCGCAATATCCATTGATTCTGCCCAGCGCACCCAGCTCGATTCGCAGTGTCATCGATGCCGAGGTGCGGCCACGTGGCATCAAACCCCAGGTACTGGCCGAGGTCGGCACGGTCAGCACGGTGATGAAAATGGTGTCCCAGGGAATGGGATACACCATATTGCCCGACACGGTGATTCGAACGCTTGGTTCGGGGTATCAGCTGCGCAAGGTCCGACTGGGCCCACCGATGCTGCGCAACACCCTCAAGCTGGCCGTACCCCGATCCGGTCCCATGTCACGCCTCGTCCGCGAAACACTGCAGCTGCTGCGTGACCTGAAATTTGGCTGAGATTGCCGCAACGTGTCACCTCGGTGTGAACACGTCCACTACCTCACCCAGGCGTCGTAACCGGTCTTGAGGATCAGCGCCGCCACCACCACGATGAAGGCGCCGCGCACGAAGCCGCTGCCGTGCCTGAGCGCCAGGCGGGTGCCTGCCAGGCTGCCCACGACGTTGGCCACGGCCATGACCAGGGCGTAATGCCACCAGACGTGCCCCTTCCAGGCGAACAGCAGCAGGGCCGCCAGGTTGGACGTGGTGTTGAGCAGCTTGGCGCTGGCGCTGGCGTGCAGGAAATCGTAGCCGAGCCAGCGCACGAACAGGAAGACGAAGAAGCTGCCGGTGCCGGGACCGAAGAATCCGTCGTAGAAGCCGATGGTCAGGCCCAGAACGGCCGTGGCCAGGGCTTCGCGGCGGCCACTGAAGCGGGGGGTGTGGTGTCGCCCGAGGTCCTTGCGGGCCAGTGTGTAGAACAGCACGCCCAGCAAGATGGCCGGCAGGGCACGTCGCAGGAAGTCCGGCGAGATGACGGTGACGGCCCAGGCACCGGCCATGGACCCGGCAAAGCAGACGGCAGCGGCCGGCAGCAGGGAGGCCCAGGGCATCTGCACGCGGCGACCATACTGCGCCAGGGCGGCGGCCGTGCCCCAGATGGACGCGCTCTTGTTGACGCCGAACAGTGTGGCCGGGTGGGTCTGGGGAAACACGGCGAACAGGGCCGGCACGAGGATGAGCCCGCCACCACCCACGATCGAGTCGACGAAGCCGGCAAACAGCGAGGCCAGAGAGACCAGTATCAGTTCCATGGGGGTGGATTGTGGCGTGTCGGATCGCCCCCGTACGCCGGGGGTGGACGACAGACCTGCTTCAGGCCGTGGCGGGCAGCGCCAGCCTGAATTCCGCTCCGCCGCCCGGGTGGTCACCGGCCGTCAGCTGGCCGCCGTGCTGTTCAACGATGCCGTAGCTGATGGACAGGCCCAGGCCGGTCCCCTTGCCGACCGGCTTGGTGGTGAAGAAGGGGTCGAAGATGCGCGAGAGATGCTCGGGTGGAATGCCGGGTCCGCTGTCGTGCACCCGCACCACGGCCTGACCATCCTCGATGCCGCTGTCGACCTGCACCAGGCGCTGCGCGGGCGCCTGCGCGCTGGTGGCGTCGAAGGCGTTCTGCAACAGGTTCATGATGACCTGCTGCAGCTGGCCTTCGCTACCGAGGACCATCAGCGGTGGGCCGGGCAGCCAGTGCACGGCCGGCGGCACCGCCACGCCTTTCTGCACCCAGTGGATGGCGCGTTCGATGACACGGTTCAGGTCCACCGGAGCTCGCTCGCCCGAGTCCATGGCCGAGAAGCGCTTGAGCCCGTGCACGATGTCGGCGGTGCGCTGGGCGCCTTCGAGCGTGCCCTCGATCAGCGAGGGCAGATCGGCCAGCAGGTGTTCGATGCGCAGTTGCCGGCGCATCTCCAGCAGTGCTTCGCTGTCCTGCCCGGCGTGCAGCGCGCCCATGTAGGCCTGCAGACGGTCACAGTACTTGCGCAGGGCGTGCACATTGCCCAGCACGAAGCTGATCGGGTTGTTGAGTTCGTGCGCGACGCCGGCCACCAGTTGGCCGAGCGAGGCCATTTTTTCGGAATGCAGCAGCTGTTGCTGTGTGCGCTTGAGTGCCTCGTGGGCGGCGCGCATCTCGTGGTAGGCGCGTTTGAGCTCGGCGGTCGGGCGCCCGACCCAGACGGTACCCAGGCGCCGGCCACCCGGGCTGACGCGCGGCGTGCAGTTGGCATCCACCGGCACCGGCTGGCCCTGCCTGTCCAGCAGGCTCAGCTCGATGCCCTGGCCACTGCGCGGCGCATCGCTGCGGGCCATGGCCTCGCGCGCGGCCTGAACGCTGGCGTCGTCCGCCAGCAGGTCGGCCAGGCTGCTGCCGCGCAGTTGCTCCTCGCGTCGGCCGACCAGCTCGCACAAGGCGGCGTTGGCCTGTTCGATCAGGCCCCGGTCGTCGCAGACGATGAGCACGTCCGACATCGCACTGAGGACGCTGAAGATGAACTGCTGGCTCTGCTCCAGTTCGGCGTTCTTCTTCTCCAGCTCGACCTCGTCGTCGATCAGGCGCGTGTAGACCTCGTCCATCTTCTGGATGACATCCATCCAGGTCGACTCTTCCACCCCTTCCAGCGGCACGGAAGGCAAAGGACTGCGCGCGCGCGATTTACTCATGGCAGATTGGGGTGTTCATCTCAGTGCACGGTGCAGACCATGCAGGGGTCGAAGGATCGGACGATGTGCTGTACCGACACCGGGCTGGTCTCGCCCGCCCGCACCGGCGCACCGGCCAGGGCCTGCTCCAGGGCGCCGGGTGTGCCACTGGCGTCGCGTGGCGAGAAGTTCCAGCTGGTGGGTGCCACGATCTGGTAGTTGGCGATACGGCCGCGTTCGACCACCAGCCAGTGACCCAGGCTGCCGCGCGCCGCCTCCGACAGGCCCATGCCCTGACCATTCTCGGGCAGACGGACGCTGTCGCAGAAGCGCTCGCCCGGTTGCAGCGCCTGCAGCCAGGTTTCCATGAGCGGAACGACACGGGCCAGCTCCAGCAGGCGGGCCAGCACCCGCGTGTAGACCACGCCGCCATGTCGGGCCACCGTGTCGCGCACCAGGGCCTGTGCACTGGTCAGCTGACGGGCAATGGCGCCGGTCTCGACCACCTGGCCAGCCAGGCGGGGCGCCTTGTTCCAGGTGTAGGCCTGTGCCTTGTCCGGTTCCGGGCGGGTCAGTCCGTGCCAGGGATGCAGGGGCGCGCGCGCCTGGGCCAGCCAGGCATGGGTGGCGTCTTCGGTGATGGCCCGGGCATCCACCGGCTCCAGCGTCCACGGACTGGCGCGCCAGAGCCCGCCAGGCAGCGCAAACCCGCCTCCGGGCTGGGGGTAGGCGCCATAGCTCAGGTAGCGGCCAGGACCGGCGCCGAGCTTGTGCAACTGCAGGTCGCGTGTCAGCGTGAGAAAGCAGCGCAGGTCGCCACCCATGGGGTCTTGCGCATGCCAGTCCCACAGAGCCTGTTCGTCCTGCAGTCCGGCGACGAAGGCCAGCGGGGCATCGAACAGCGACTGTTCGAGAAACCGGCGGAACTCGCGCACCCGGGCCAGCAGGCGGACCCGCTCGGCCGCGTCGATGGCGCGCGTGGAGCCACCAGGTTCGACCGACTGGGTGTGTGGCCACTTGCCGCCCATCGTGCCCAGCAGGGTGAACCAGCGCTGGCGGGCCGCCGTGGCCTGGCGCACCTGTTCACCGGTCTCGGGCAGGAAACGGCGCACGACCTCGGCATGCCACGGCCGATCGGCATACACCGGCCGGCAGAAGTCGGGCATGAAGAACAGGTAGAAATGCGTCAGGTGATCGGCGAGATTTTCGACCGCCAGGATCAGGTTGGTGGCATGCTGGCCGTTGGGTGTCGGGGTGACGCCGGCCAGATCGGCCAGGGCCCGCGCTGCGGCGACCGACTGCGAGACGGAACAGATGCCGCAGATGCGGGGCACGTAGACCAGGGCGTCGTGCGGGTCCTTGCCCTGCAGGATCTGCTCGAATCCGCGGTACATGGTGGCGTTGACGCGGGCCGAGGCGACGCGCCCGCCGGCCACGTCCAGCGACACCTCCAGGTCCCCTTCGACCCGGTTGAAAGGGCCGACCAGGAGGCGCGTTTCCCTACCTGCCGGTGCAGCAGATGCGTTGTCCGGCCGGTTCATTTCAGTCTCGTCCTTCGGATGGCGGGCTTCTCGACCAGATGATCGGCCACCGCGTTGTGCCTGACGCGCCGGGGGGTCGCGCTCTTGGACAGCGAGGCCAGCGCGACGAACCAGGCCTTGGGCATGTCGGTTGGCAGACCGACGGGAATGCCGGCGATCTTGGGTGTCTCGTGGAACGGATGGCCCGGCTCCTGGAAGCCGGGTTCGGTGCAGGCAATGCAGGCGTAGCCGCCGCGCGTGCAGCTGCCTTCGCCATTCCAGGGCCGGATGTTGCAGTCGGCATGCACCTGCGTGCCTTTGCAGCCCATGTGCTCCATCATGCAGCCGAGGTCCGACGGGTGTTCGGCACTGGCCTTGAACTCGTAGTACTCGTTGCGCGTGCAGCCGTGGTGCACCAGCTGGTCGGCATAGAAACGGGGTCGGGACAGCGGATCCAGGTCGGCAGGAACGAAGCTGCCGGCGGCCAGCGCCATCAGCGTGTCGAGCACCCAGCTCGGGTGCGTGGGGCAGCCAGCGATGTTGATGACCGGCAGACCACTGCCGGAGCGGAAGTCGGCACCCAGCAGACCACCGGCACGCTCGTCCTCGTATTGCAGGCCACAGGCATCGGTGGGATTGTCCGCACCGGCCGTGATGCCGCCCCAGGCTGCGCAGCTGCCGACGGCCACCACGTACCGGGCGCGCGCGGCCAGGTCGCGCACCCAGTCGATCATGGGGCGGCCGGTGCCGGCCAGCACATGGAAACGCCCGGTGCCATGCGGCCCGCGCAGCAGCGAGCCCTCGACGCAAAGGGCGTCCAGTGGCAGCAGGCCGTCGGCGACGGAACGCAGCAGCCGCGTCACGTCCTCACCGCTGGCCAGCGACAGCGAGGGATGCCAGAGCAGCTCGATGCCGGCGTCCCGCAACTGCCCATGGAAATCGGTCGTGTCGGCGCACAGCAGCGACATGGTGCAGCCGCCGCAGCCCCCGGATTGCAGCCAGAGCAGGTTCATGCGGGCATCTCCTCGTGAAGGGTTCGGTCGGTGATCCAGTGTCGCGCCCAGGCCAGGGCCTGTTCCAGGTCGGCCAGGGCCTGTTCGCCCGGTGCGTCTCCGAGACCGAAGGATTGCGCCCGGATGGCCAGCAGGGTCGACGGTGGCGGTGGATGGCCATGCAGGTCCTGGTAGACCTGCAGCACCGCCTCGGGCGCCAGCGCATGGCTGCTGATGCCGGCGCCGCGTCCGGGTTGCAGCGGGCGGGCGGTGCAGGGCCGGTCCAGATGAGCCGCTGCGTCGACGAACAGCACGCGCCGACGGCCAGCCAGGTCGAGCGCGTGCTCGACCTGCAACTGGAAGTCGGTGTGGCACTCCAGCGTGCCTGGCGGCAACGCGATCCGGGCCCAGGCGGCCAGCCGCTCGACAAACAGGGGGCCCAGCGCGTCATCGCCGCGGCTGGGGTTGCCCCATCCGAAAACCAGCAGTGGCGCCGTGGCGATGTTCATTGCGCACGCTCCAGGGGATGGGGCGTCGCACCGCGCACGGTGTCTCCGGTCGATGACCGGAGCACGTGATCCAGCACGTCGCCGCGGGCATTGCGCAAGGTCACCGACAGCGGCATCTGGCCCAGCGCATGGGTGGCGCAGGACAGGCAGGGGTCGTAGGCCCGGATGGCGACTTCGATGTGGTTGAGCAAGGGCTCCGTGATGGTCTGGCCATCCAGGTACCTCAGGGCCACCGAGCGCACCGCCTCGTTCATGGCCTGATTGTTGTGCGTGGTCGAGACAATGAGGTTGCAGCGCGTCACCAGGTCGTCGTCGCCGACCTCGTATTCGTGGATGAGGGTTCCACGCGGCGCCTCGATGATGCCCACGCCGCTGCGTTGGCGTTCACCTTCGGTACGCAGGGTTCCGCCCAGGATGGCCGGGTCGTCCAGCAGTTGCGCGACCACCTCGACACCGTGCAGCAGTTCGATCATGCGCGCCCAGTGCGTGGCCAGCACGTCATGCACCGTGGCCCCGCCATGCGCGGCCAGGAAAGCCTGTCGGCGGGCCTCGGCACGCGGCGTGGGAATGTGGTCGCAGTTCTGGATCCGGGCCAGCGGACCGACACGGTACCAGCCGGCCTCGGGACCGAGTGCGCGGCGGTAGGGAAACTTCATGTACGTCCAGGGCTTGACCGTCTCGCCGATGAGTTCGCGGTAGCGCTGGTCCTCGAAACCGTCGACGGCCACGCGGCCATCGGCCTCACGCACACGCAGGCAGCCGTCGTACAGCGCCATGGCACCATCGGGGCCGACCAGCGACATCATGGCGGCGGGTGTATGGGCGAATCCGGCGAAGTCGGCCGGCAGGCCGGCGGTCAGGCGTTCGGCCAGGTCGACTGCGGACTCGGCCCAGGACAGCATCCGGGGCACCTGTTCACGCAGGCTGTCGCGGTCTTCGGGCGTCACGGCGCGGTTCATGCCACCCGGTACCGAACCGGTGCCATGCACCCGTTTGCCGGACGTGATGCGAATCACCTCCTGGCCGAACTTGCGCATCATCACACCCTGGCGTGCGGTGTCCGGATGGGCCTGAGCCACGCCGACGATGTTGCGTTGCGCGACCGCCGCATCGAACCCGAACAGCAGGTCGGGCGAGGCGAGGTGGAAGAAGTGCAGTGCGTGGCTCTGGACGATCTGGCCGTAGTGCATCAGTCGCCGTATCCGGTCAGCCGCCTCGGGCACGGGCCAGCCACCGACCACGCGGTCCAGTGCCTTGGAAGCGGCCAGGTGGTGCGAGACCGGGCAGATGCCGCACAGGCGCTGCACCATGACCGGCACCTCCCAGTAGGGCCGGCCGACGATGAACTGCTCGAATCCGCGGAACTCGACAATGTGCAACCGCACCTGCTGGACGCGCTGCCGATCGTCCAGCAGCAGGGTCACCTTGCCATGGCCTTCGACGCGCGAGACCGGGTCGATGACGATGCGGCGCAGGCCCTGCGGATGGGCAGCGGTCTCCAGGGGGCGTTCGGTGGCTGCCATGGCGTTCAGTCGTAACGGATCAGGCCAGGGGCCAGTACGGGCTCGCGTCCGGCCATCAGGTCCTGCAGCAGTTGCCAGAAGGCATCGGCCGGCGGCGGGCAACCGGGCAGCGCATGGTCGACGGTCACCACCTCGTGGATCGGCAGGACCCGGTTGAGCGGCAGCGGCAGTTCGGGGTCGTCCGGCACCTGGCCGTACACCGCCTGCAGGACCTCGCCCACGTCCAGGTGGTTGCGCAGCGCCGGCAGTCCGCCCGTGATGGCGCAGGCACCGACGGCCACCAGCACGCGGCACTGGCTGCGGAACTCGCGCAGGACATGGACGTTCTCGGCGTTGCACAGACCGCCTTCGACCAGGCCGATGTCGCAGGGTCCGACAGTCTTGATGTCGGTCAGCGGCGAGCGATCGAAGCGGATATGCTCGATCAGCTCGAACAGGCGTTCGTCGATGTCCAGAAAGGACATGTGGCAGCCGAAGCAGCCGGCCAGCGACACCGTGGCGACACGCCATTGGCGCGCAGCGTTGCAGGCGTGCTTCATCCGCGTGTCTCCTCGCTGTCGAAAGTCCGCCGACCGATGGGTGTGGCAAAGCCCACCCGCTTGGGCAGCAGCGCACCGACCGGGCAGATGTGGGCGGCACGGTCGTGCACGGACAGGGCACTGTCGCCCAGGCGGCCAGTATCGCTGTCGATCAGCAGCCGGGCAGCGATGCCGTGCCCGCCGATGGCAAACACCTGCTTGTGATCGAGTTCGTCGCTGGCCCGCACGCAAAGCTGGCACAGGATGCAGCGGTTGGGTTCGAACCAGACGTCGGGGTGGCTGGCATCGACCGGCCGCTCAGGGTTCAGTGTCTCGAAATGCAGGTCGGTCATGCCGGCACGCCCGGCTTCGTGCTGCAGGCGGCAATGTCCGCTTGCTTCGCATCCGGGACAAAAGTGGTTGCCTTCGACAAACAGCATTTGCAGCAGGCGCAGGCGCCGCTGCTGCAGGTCAGGCGTATGGCACCGCACCTGCTGACCGGCCACGGCGGGTGTGACGCAGGCCGCCACGGACCGACCGTCGGCGATGACGGTGCACAGCCGGCACGAGGCGCTGGGCGAGACGTCCGCATGCCAGCACAGGTGCGGCAGTTCATGGCCGGCACGCAGCGCGGCCTGCAGAATGGTCTCGCCAGCGTCCATCGGAACAGGCTGTCCGTCGAACTCGAAGGTGGCATCCATGACCGCGTGCTCCTGGCTCATCCGGATGACCTCGTCTGGAAATGGGCACCCGGGTCCTTGCGTCCGGTGACGCGGCGTGCCGCCGAGAGTTCGGCGTCCAGGTCGACGTCGGGCTGGAACTGTCCGGCGGTGCTGCGTTGCGCATACGCCTGTCCGAAATGGGTCAAGGTGTCGCGCAGCGGATTGCAGGCCGATACCCCCAGGCCACAATGGGTGCCGCCGTGCAGCAGTTCATCCAGTTCGTGCAGGCGTCCGATGTCGAAGGCAGAACCGCGACCGGCGCCGCGTTCGTGCGCCAGCTTGTCCAGTCGTCGCACCACCAGTTCGGTGCCGACCCGGCAAGGGGTACACAGGCCACAGCTCTCGTGCGCGAAGAAACGGGCGAAGTGCCGCGCCACCTCGAACAGGTCTCGGCTGTGGTCGAACACCATGAAGGCGCCTGCACTGGGCAGGTCTTCGAACGCGATCGAGCGGTCGAAGGCGCTGGCGGGCACACAGGTGCCGGATGGACCGCCGACCTGGACGGCCTGGGCATCAGCTGCGCCACAGTCGGCCAGCAGCTGGGACACCGGGGTGCCCAGGGGGTACTCGTAGACACCGGGACGTGCGCAGTCGCCCGAGACGGCGTGAACCTTGGTGCCGGTCGATTCACGCGTGCCGATGCCGGCCCACCACGCGCCGCCGCGGCGAGCGATGTGGGCCACGGCGACCAGGGTCTCGACGTTGTTGACCACGGTCGGACGGCCCAGGTAGCCGCGCTGCACAGGAAACGGTGGCCGGATGCGTGGCGTGCCTCGCCGACCCTCCAGCGACTCGATCAGGGCCGACTCCTCGCCGCACACGTAGGCACCGGCGCCCAGGTGGATGGCGATATCGAAATGGAAACCGGTGACGCCGCCCGCGTCACGTCCCAGCAGGCCTTGCACCCGGCGGCGCGACAACGTCGCGTCCAGGTGCGGGAGCAGGAAGCGGTACTCGCCACGAAGGTAGAGGAAACCGGTTTGCGCGCCCACGGCACGGGCGGCGACGGTCATGCCGTCGAACAGTTCGTCGGCGTGCCGCTGGAGCAGCACACGGTCCTTGAAGGTACCGGGTTCGCCTTCGTCTGCGTTGCAGACCACGCAGCGCTGGCCATCGGGTGTTTCGGCCCCGGCGCAGAAGCGCCACTTGCGCGCGGTCGGAAAGCCGGCGCCGCCGCGGCCCCGCAGACCCGAGCGTTCGATTTCGGCCAGCAGATCCTGCGCCGACCGCTGCAGCACAGCGGCCAATGGGGCCGCAGCGTCGGGCAGGCCGTGCAGCAGCACGTCGGCGCGCCGTATCCGGTCGTCGACCTGGCCCCAGTCGGCCGGCCATTGATCGGGTGACTCGCCAGCCAGCAGGCGCTGCGCCAGATCATCCACGCGCGACGCGTCCAGTCGGGTGATGACCTGGTGGTGGTTGACCAGCAGCGCCGGCCCCTGGTCGCACAGGCCGGTGCACGAACAGCGGTCGACACTGAAGCGCCCCCGTGGATCGACCTGACCCGGCGCCACACCGAGCTGTTCGCACAGCCGGACCAGCAAGGCCTCGCTGCCCAGCATGCGGTCGGTGAAGTTGTCCGAGAACAGCACGCGCACCCGGCCCACGTCCTGCGTATGAAGGAAGCGGTAGAACGTGACCACGCCTTCGACATGCGCGGCCGTCAGTCCCAGCGCAGCGGCCATGTGCGCCTGCAGGCCACGCGGCAACCAGCCGGTCCGCGCCTGTGTCTCGCGCAGGATCTGGACCAGGGCATGCGGATCGCGCCCCCAGCGCACCATCACGTCGTCAGCCGCCGCCTCGAAGTCCGGTCGCCCGCACCACAGCGCAGCGTGGGAGTCGGCCGACCGCAACGACGCAGCGAGGGGATTCATGATCCGCTGCCTCCCTCCAGCCCCAGGCGCTGAAGCTTGGCGCGCAGGCCCACGCGGGACAGGCCGAGTTCGGCCGCCGCGCGCGTCTTGTTCCACTGGTGGCGCAGCAGGGACTCGCGCAGCAGCATCGCCTCGATCACATCCAGGCGTTCGGCCAGTGTGCCGCTCTGGGGAATGGCCGCCATGAGGTCGCCCTCGCCTCCCGGTCCCCGTCCCTGCAGCACGCGCGGCGAGAAAGTGGCGGTCCGCAGCCGCTCTCCGTCATTCAGAGCCATGGCGCGCGCCAGTTCGTTGCGCAGTTCGCGGATGTTGCCGGGCCAGGGATAGGTCGTCAGGCAGGCCAGGGCGTCGTCCTCCAGCACCAGTCCCGGGTGACCGAGTTCCAGCGCCACGGTCTTGACCAGCGCCCGGGCAATGGGTCCGATGTCGGCCACCCGTTCCCGCAGCGCCGGCATCCGCAGCGAGACGCCGGCCAGCCGGTAGTACAGGTCTTCGCGGAACAGGCCGTCACGCACCCGCTGCTCCAGGTCGCGGTGGGTGGCGGCAATGACGCGCACATCCACCGGCACCGGCCGGGGTGCACCCACGGGTCGGACCTCGCCCTCCTGCAGCACGCGAAGCAGCTTGACCTGGAATGCGGGCGAGGTTTCGCCGATCTCGTCGAGGAACACGGTGCCGCCGTGGCCGCGCTGGAACAGACCGATGTGGTCTTCGTAGGCACCCGTGAAGGCCCCCCGTTTGTGGCCGAACAGTTCGGATTCGAGCAGCGTGTCGGGAATGGCCGCGCAGTTCTCGACCACGAAGGGGCCGCCCAGGCGCGGCGAGGCGTAGTGGATGGCGCGGGCCAGCAGCTCCTTGCCCGTCCCGGATTCGCCCAGCACCAGCACGGGCAGGTCATAGCGCGCGACACGCGCCGCCGTTGCACAGACGGCATCCAGCGGGCTGCCCGGGGCACGGACGATGCGATCGAAACCAAACGTCTCGCGGGCCCGGTCCATCCGGTCGGCCATGCGCTGGCGCAGCACCGGCGTGGCGGTTCGCAGCTCCAGGTCCAGCCGGCTGGTGTGGCGCTGCAGCGCCTGTGCCTCGACCGCATTGCGCACGGACGTCAGCAGGTGATCGGGGGACCAGGGCTTGAGGATGTACTGGTAGATACCGGCCTCGTTGATGCCGGCAATGATGTCTTCGCTGTCGGTGTAGCCCGAGATGACGATGCGAACCACCTCCGGCCAGCGCTCGCGCACCTCGCGCAGGAATGCCACGCCGGTCATGGCCGGCATGCGCTGGTCGCACAGAATGACGGCCACCGTGTGGCGCTCCAGCAGGCCGCGCGCCTCTTCGGCGCTGCTGGCGGTGAAGACCGTGAAATCCTCGTCCAGCGTGCGGCGCATTGCATCCTGCGAGCGCACCTCATCGTCGACCACCAGCACGGTAGGCAGCTGGCTCCCGGTCATGTCGGCGTCCTTCCGGCAACCATGGCGAAGCTCATCGATGCACGGCCAGATGGCGCGGCGTCCAGGCGTGGGGCAGCTTGTGCACGAAGTGGTGCCGGGCCACGTGGTAGCTGGGATCGAAGCCGTAGAAGTTGCGGTGCATGCGCGCCAGTTCCTGTTCACGGTAGCGGGCCAGCGGGCAATGCGCCTCGTCGGCCGCACGCCGGGCTTGCTTGGCCGCCAGCTGTTCGCTCCAATTGTAGGAGCCGGCCAGCGCCAGTGCACGCGCCAGAACCCGATCATCCAGCCCGTCTCTGGGACCCTCGTCGCACACGTCGATGAGACCGATTTTCAGGGCATCGGCGGCCAGCAGCGGCAGGCGCTGCGCCATCAGATCCTTCGCACCCGCCTCCCCCAGCCGCCGCGGCAACAGGTAGGTCCAGTACTCGGAGCCATACAGGTTGCCCATGTTCTTGTAATGCGGGTTGAGCACCACGCTCGCGTGCGCCCACACCTGGTCGGCCGCCAGGGCCAGGAAGGCGCCACCGGCGCCCGCGTTGCCCCGCATGACACTGACGGTGAGGCGGTCGGACATCTCCAGCACCGCCAGCGCCACGTCGTCCATGGCCTGGATATTGCGCCAGGAGGCATCGGCGGCACTGTCGCCCGGTTCATGGGCGGCTGCCTCGATGCTGTTGAGATCGATACCGTTGCTGAAAAAGGCCTCACCACCGAGCAGCAGGAGCACCCGGACCGGACGTTCGCGCACCGTCAGCAGGGCCGCACGCAGGCGCTCGCAGCGCGCGGTATTCATGGCACCGTTGCAGAAGTCGAAACTCAGGCAGCCGACACGCGCGCCCTCAGGGCCATGTTCGGTGTAGCGCAGTTCGCCCCACTCGTCGGCCGGTCGCATCAGCGGCACCGGACGCTGCGGCAAGATGGCCGACTTCTGCCCGAACAGCTCGGCAGCCACCCGTTTGAAATGCCCCTGGCCGGGTGCCGTGCCGGGCGGGTCGGCCAGGCGGGCCTGGCCGATCCACACGCCACCGTCCACGGTGCGGCGCAGCAGCGCGCCGTCGCGAACCGCCAGCCACTCGCCCGGCGCACGGTCGGCAAACTCGGCTATGGTGGCAGCGCTGGCTTCGTGTGCATCGCTCAGGTGGCAGTCCTGTCCCCAGATGGCATCCCGCACGCCGGGCTGGCCGTCGGCACAGCGCAGCCGGGCCATGACCGTGGCAGTGGGGTCGACGGACCAGTCGATGGCGCGGTCGGTCTGGCGCATCAGGGGCAGCCAGCGAGGCACGGCCGCCGCCCCCTGTGGCGCCTGGCGTTCACCGGCCACGAAGCGGTCCACCGCTTCCAGCGTCGCACGCAGCGCCGCAGCCGTCACTTCGCGCCGATACAGGCCGCCCTTGGTGGCGGGGCGCATGTCAAACGCGGCATGGGCCCAGACCGGGCCGGCGTCGAAATCGCCATTGGCCTGCAGCACGGTGACACCCCAGCGTGGCACCCGATCGCGTACCGCCCAGTCCAGCGCGCTCGGTCCCTGATCGCCGGGCGGCCCCGGATGCACCACGAAACACGGAACGCGCTGCCAGACCGACGCCGGGATGCGCCGTTTGAGAAACGGCGCCAGCATCAGGTCGGGCCGGAACATCGCCACGGCTTCTTCGGTCACGCTGTCCGCGATGTCCAGCTCGACGCTGAGCACATGACCCCGCGAGCGCAGCTCGGCGAACAGGCGCTGGCTGAGACTGTTGAAACTGTGGCAGAGCAGCAGGATGCGAAGGGCCATGTGCAAGGTCCCCATCCGGAGGCACCGTGGAACCGGCTAGGCCGGGCCACCAGTGCCGCCCCCCGGGGAGGGTGACGCCGCAGGCGGCGAAGGGGGAGGTCAATATGTCGGGTCAGCAGATTCTCGGCAATTGCTCCCCGCTGAGCCAGTCCACCACACGACGGCCACCGAAGCGCGTGGCCATCTGCACGAAGTGGTGCGGATCGGTGGTGACCTCGCCGATGCGGGCCGCGTCCTGCCCCAGCGGGTGCGCGCGCATGGCGGCCAGCACCGTGTCGGCCGCCTCGGGCGCAACCACGGCGATCAGCTTGCCTTCGTTGGCGACGTAGAGCGGGTCCAGGCCCAGCAGCTCGCAGGCGCCGTCCACCTGCGGCCTGACGGGAATCGCGGCCTCCTGCAGCAGCATACCCACGCCCGACTGGCGCGCCACCTCGTTGAGCGTGGTCGCCAGACCGCCGCGCGTGGGGTCGCGCAGCACGCGCACGGCACCGGGTGCGGCTTCCAGCATGGCCGCCACCAGCGTATGCAATGCAGCGGTGTCACTCTCGATGGTGGTCTCGAAGGCCAGCGACTCGCGCTGCGACAGCACGGCCACGCCGTGGTCGCCGATGGTGCCGGAGAGCAGCACCACGTCGCCAGGCCGCGCATTGCGTCCGCTGATGGACACGCCCGGTGGCAGCACACCCACGCCGGTGGTACTGATGAACACACCATCGCCCTTGCCCTGCTCCACCACCTTGGTGTCACCGGTGACCACCGGCACACCGGCCTCAAGCGACGCGGCGGCCATGCTCCGCACGATGCGCTGCAGGTCGGCCAGCGGAAAGCCTTCCTCGATGATGAAGCTGGCGCTCAGGTACAGCGGCCGCGCGCCCGACATGGCCACGTCGTTGACCGTGCCGTGCACCGAGAGGCAACCGATGTCGCCACCGGGAAAGAACAGCGGCGAGATCACGTGGCCGTCGGAGGCCATCACCAGCCGCCCTTCAGCGGGGTCGAAGGACGGCAGCGTCAGCACCGCACCGTCATCGCCCTGGCGCAGGAACTCATTGTCGAAGGCCGCGAGGAACAGCTCCTCGATCAGCTGCGCCGCGGCCTTGCCGCCGGCGCCGTGGCCCATGTCGATGCGGCCATGCTTGATGTCCAGCGGCCGGATGTAGTTCTTCTTCATGTCAGCGTTCCAGTACCGCAGGGCCGTCATCCAGGGGCACCGAGGAACCGGCTTCGCCGGGCCTCTGGTGCCGTCCCCCTCCCGCCGAAGGCGAGAGAGGGGGAAGCCGCGAAGCGGCGCAGGGAGTGTCCCTGTATCGCCCATAGGTGTAGTGCGCGGCACAGGCGCCTTCGCTGGACACCATGCAGGAGCCGACCGGGTTCTCGGGCGTGCAGACAGTGCCGAAGATCTTGCAGTCGGTCGGCTTCTTCACGCCGCGCAGGATGGCGCCGCACTCGCAGGCCTTGTTGTCGGGCACCGACTGATAGGCGAGGTCGAAGCGGCGTTCGGCGTCGAAGGCCGCGAAGGCTTCGCGGATCTTGAGCGCGCTGTAGGGCACCTCGCCCAGGCCGCGCCATTCGAAGCTGGGCCGCAGCTCGAACACCTCGGACACCAGGGCCTGCGCGCGCAGGTTGCCCTCGGGCGTGACGGCGCGGGTGAATTCGTTCTCGACGTGGGCAGCGCCGCGGTTGACCTGGCGCACCAGCATCAGGATGGCCTGCATGACGTCCAGCGGCTCGAAGCCGGCGATGACCACCGGCTTGCGGTATTCCTCGGCGAAATGCTCGTAGGGCGCGGAGCCAATCACGATGCTCACGTGGGCGGGGCCGATGAAGCCGTCGATGGGCACGGTGCCGAACTGGCGCACCTCGGGCGATTCGAGGATGTGGGTGATGGCCGAGGGCGTGAGCACGTGGCAGCACAGCACGCTGAAGTTGGCCAGGCCTTCGCGCTGCGCGTCGCGGATGGCCAGCGCCGTGGGCGGCGTGGTGGTCTCGAAGCCGATGGCGAAGAACACCACCTCGCGCCCGGGGTTGGCGCGGGCGATGGCCAGCGCGTCCGCAGCCGAATAGACCATGCGGATGTCGCCGCCGCGCGCCTTGGCCTTGATGAGGGAAAGAGGCTCTGACGACCCCCTGGTCGCCTGCGGCGCCCGCCCCCCGAGGGGGGCGTCACCACCTTGGGGCGGCCCGGCGGTGGTGACCGCTGACGCCGGCACGCGCATGGTGTCGCCGTAGGTGCAGACGATGGCGTCGCGCTCCAGCGCCAGGCGGATCGCCAGGTCGATGCGGCCGATGGGCAGCACGCAGACCGGGCAGCCCGGACCGTGGACCATGCGCACGTTGGACGGCAGCAGCTCCAGCACGCCGTAGCGGCTGATGGCGTGGGTGTGGCCGCCGCAGAACTCCATGAAGCTGTAGGCGCGCTGCGGATCGGCTTCGGCGCGGATGCGTTCACCGATCTGCTGCGCCAGCTCACCGTCGCGAAATTCGTCGATGTATTTCATAGGGCTCCGCCTTCCTCTGCCGCCTGCATCTCGGCGAACAGCGCGAGGGTCTTCTCCGCCTCTTCGGGATCGATCAGGCCGATGGCGTGGCCCACGTGCACGATGACGTAGTCGCCCACCTCGGCTTCGGGCACCAGGGCAATGGAGATGGGCTTGCGGATGCCGCCGAGGTCGACCACCGCCTGGTCGTGGTCGCGCTTTTCGACGAGGCGCGCGGGAATGGCTAGGCACATGGTGCGTTCTCCTCTGCAAGGGATGCTGTGCGCAAGTTCATGCGTTGCTGCGCAGCGACCCAGGCCTGACCGATGGCCAGTCCGGCGTCGCCACAACCTTTTTCACCGGTCTGGCATACCCGCAGGCCGGCCACCTGCAGCCGCTGCACGACGCGTTCGCGCAGGATGCGGTTGAAGAAGCAGCCGCCGCCGAGCACGGCGGTGCGGATGCCGCGCTGCTGCGCCGCGTGGATCAGGGCTTGCGACAGCACGTCGGCCAGGGCCAGATGAAAACCCGCCGCAGCCACCTCGGCATCGGTCGCATCGAACAGCCGGGCCAGCACGGGCAGCAGATCGATGCGGCCGTCGTCGCGGATCTGCGCGCCGGCCAGCGGTGGCAGACCGGGCCAAGCCGCCAGCGCCCGCGCCGCGGCCTGTTCGAGCGCGATCGCCGCCTGGGCCTCGTCCTGCTGGCGGTGGCACAGGCCCAGAGCGCCGGCGGCGGCGTCGAACCAGCGGCCCGCGCTGCTGGTCAGCGGACAGTTCAGACCCCGGTCCAGCATCAGACGCACACCAGCCGCAACAGCATCGCCCACCGCCGGGCCGTAACGCGGCACGATGTCGTCGGCCCGGTCCATGGCGTGCAGCGCGCTCGCCGCCATGCGCCAGGCTTCGCGTGCCGCACGGTCGCCGCCGGGCAGGGCCAGTGGCTGCAGATGGCCCAGGCGCTGCCAGTGCGCGCCATCGAGCCACAGCAGTTCACCGCCCCAGGCGGTGCCGTCCGTGCCCAGACCGACACCGTCGAGCGCGAGGCCCACCGCCGGCCCGGTGATGCCGTGCTCGGCCATCACAGCGGCCAGGTGGGCGTGGTGATGCTGCACACCGATGGCGGGCACATCCAGCGCACCGGCCATGGCCATGGCCAGCTGCGTGCTGAAGAAGTCCGGGTGCAGGTCGTGCGCGATGGCCTGTACCGGCGCGCCGGCCTGCGCCGCTCGGTCCAGCAGGGCCTGCACCGAGGCTTCCAGCGCAGCGCAGGCCGCCGGGTCGCTGAGATCGCCATGCACGGGTGACCAGTGCGCGCGACCGTCCAGCAGCAGACAGGCCGCGTTCTTGAGCCAGGCGCCAACGGCGAGCACGGCAGGCATCGCGTTCTCAGGCAACGGTTTCTCCGTCAGGCCGCCCCGGGGCGTGACGCACCCCCTCGGCAGGCCGCGACCCGCGCACCGGCTCAGCGTGGAGACCAATGTGCTCCAGCCAATGCAGCCAGGCGTCCATGCCGTCTCCCGTGGTGGCCGACAGCTGGATGACCTCGATGGCGGGATTCACGCGCCGCGCCAGATCGATGCAGCGCGCCACGTCGAACCTCACGTGGGGCAGCAGGTCAACCTTGTTCAGAATCATCAGCTGCGCGGCCGCGAACATGTCGGGGTATTTCAGCGGCTTGTCCTCACCTTCGGTCACGGAGAGGATGGCGACCTTGGCGGCTTCGCCCAGGTCCCACACGGCGGGGCAGACCAGGTTGCCGACGTTCTCGATGAACAACAGGCCGTGACCGTCCTCGCGATGGTGTTGATGGAGATGGTGATGGTGATGATCGTGACCGTGGGTGTGGTCATGGCCATGGTCATGCACATGCAGCTGCGCAAAGGCCTCGGCCACCATGGGTGCGTCGAGATGGCAGCCCTTGCCGGTGTTGACCTGGATGGCCGGCGCGCCGGTGGCGCGGATGCGGTCGGCGTCGAAGCTGGTCTGCTGGTCACCCTCGATGACCGCCACGTGCAGGCCGGGCTGTCGCCGCTTGAGCGCTTCGATGGTCGCGCACAGCAGCGTCGTCTTGCCCGATCCGGGGCTGGAGACGAAATTGAGCGCGGTCACGCCATGCGCCTCGAAGTGCGCGCGGTTCTGCTGTGCCACCCGGTTGTTGGCGCCCAGGATGTCGGTCTCCAGCCTGATGGCCCTCTCCTGGCTCATGCCGGGCACCGATACGCGGGCCGCCCCAGCGCCGAAATGCAGGTCGCCACTGAGCGGATTCACCGCCACCACACCGGGCTCACCGCCTGCGTCCTGTTGCACATGCCGGGCATGGGCCGGGCTGTTGTCACTGCATCCGCACACGACACACATGGTCGATCTCCTTGTCAATGTCCATCCAGCTTTCTTCAAAAGCACAACCGCGGGTACGCGCTCCAGGGCACCCGTGAAACTGGCTTTGCCAGGCGAGAGAGGGGGAAGACGCGAAGCGGCGCAGGGGGTGATTCATACCACTCTCATGTCCACGACACGCAGTTCCATGCCACCTGTAGGCTGCAACTGGTAACCGCCGCAGACCGGGCAGGCATCGCCGCGCTGGGCCAGGGTCACGCTCTGACCGCAGGGCAGACACCAGGCCTGGCCAGGTGGTTCGTCGATCTCGATGTGCGCACCCTGCAACAGGGTGCCCGGCGCCAGGCTCTCCAGCGCAAAGCGCAGCGCACGCACATCCACGCCGGCCAGCTGACCGGCCTCCAGGCGCAGCTCGATCAGGCGCGCAAACCCCTCCCGCCGCGC
The DNA here is from genome assembly GCA_041396505.1 of Burkholderiaceae bacterium. Classification (GTDB taxonomy): domain Bacteria; phylum Pseudomonadota; class Gammaproteobacteria; order Burkholderiales; family Burkholderiaceae_C; genus Hydrogenophaga. Next base: position 90,125 of record JAWKYL010000007.1, on the reverse strand, counting down.
GGTGTCCTCCACCAGTTGCAGCACGCCTCCGGCCAGGCTGGCTTCATGCATGGGCCACCTCGCCGACCACCGTCCCGGGCGCTTCGACCTGGAACGGCACACAGGGGTCGAATGCGGCCATCAGCAGGTTCAGCTGACACGTCTGCATGTGCTGCGACTGGTCCGTGTCCATCGCCGCCACGCGAGCGGCCACGTGGCCACGCGCATGGCAGTTCCACTCGGTCGGCGCCAGCACGCGACAGCTGCGCACGCGCGGCATGGCGTCCGTGACCTCATCGTCAAGTTCAACCTGGTGCACCAGCAGGCCCCGCGCCATCTCGACCCAGGCCAGACCCCCGCGCCCGGGCAACGCCGTGGCGCCATGGGCCAGGCACCGGGCACCCCGGCCGATGTCGTCCGGCAGGCACAGCCGGACCAGTTCAGCCAGACGACTGCCCAGCAGGGCCCAGGGCGTCAGGGGCAGGCCGTCGTCAGCGCCATGGCGTCTGGCCCAGGGTCCCGTGTGGGCGCAGGCGCCGTTCCATTGTGGCGCCATGGCGAATCCGGGCCTGTGCGCCAGGGCGTCGGCCAGCTGGCACATGTGCTCGTCGCAGCGATGGACGAGCAGCGCGTGGGCCATGTCGAGCGCAGGTCCGGCGTCGGCCCGGCGCGCCTCGCGCATCCATGCCGGCAACCAGGCGTGGTGCCGCTGGCTCCAGTCCAGCAGCCAGTCGGCACCGCAGGCCTGCCAGGCGCGCAACCAGGTGGCGGCCGGCATGTGCAGCCAGTCGGACTCCAGCCACGCCCGGGTCGCCGGCCAGGGGTCGTCGGCCGGCGCCAGGCGGCCGAGCAGGGGACAGTCCCGCAGCGATCGCAGGGCGGCCGCCTCCACGCCAGAACCGGGTCGCCCCAGCAAACGGGGCCAGTCCAGGCCGATGCGACGCACATGTTCCTGCGCGCTCTCCCGCCGCAGGTGCCGTGCCACATCCAGCGGATCGGGCGCCCCCTGGCCACCCCGGGCCGCCGCGATGGCCAGTTGCGCACACAGCCGGTGGGCATGGCCGCACAGGCTGAACAGGCTGGCCAGCAGCCCGGGCAGCACCGCCGCGGACTGCCCCTGCGCCAGGCCAGGTGCCCAATCGCGGCGCCCGCTGTGCAGGGCCAGAGGCAGGGGCGCACCCGGGCGCAGATGCAACCGCCCTGCCAGGGTATCGGCATGCGTCATGGCGCTGCCCCTGGCCCGGCGCGGCGGCCGGTGAGAAAGGCGCGGCGCGACGGCACCATCACAGGCGCCGGCCGGGCGACGTCCCCGGGCCTTGCCCTGAGCAGCGCCAGCGAGGCCTCGGCGGTCTCCCGGGCCTGCAAGAGCGACCGGAAGTCACCCATGGGCGAGAACAGCGCACAGGTCTCGTGGTAGCCCAGGCACGCATCGTGGGCGCCGATGAACTCGAAGCGCTCGCTGCCAAAGTCACGAACGGCCTTGCGCGCCACCCGCCCCCCGTGGGCCTGTACCTGGGCCGGCAGACGCACCAGGCTCATGAACCAGGGCGTGACCAGAACGCCCTCGGCCACCGCACCGTCGGCGCCGGCCAGATCGGCCCACGCGAAGCCGACCGCTTCCACCTTCAGCACCGGATTCAGGATCGGCACGTCCTGCATGCGCTCGGCCTGGACCCGGCGGTAGCAGTCGACCAGTTGCTGCACGCGCCCGTCCAGTCCAGGTCGCCCGACGGCTCCGGCACGACCGGAGCCAGGGTCGCCGGACGCGGCCTGGGGTGCAAAGCGGTGCGAGAGGTTCATTCGAGCATCAGGAACTGCTGTGCATCACCGTCACAGTCCGGACAGCGCCAGTGCGGCGGCAGGTCGGCAAACGGTGTGCCGGGCGGTACCTGCCATTGCGGGTCGCCCAGCGCCGGATCGTAGACCCACCAGCAGATTTTGCACTCCAGGCGCGAGTCCGGGCGAAGGACCTCCCGCCGGCCCAGGTAGGAGCCTTCGAAAGACGGGCCATCGAACGCGTTCATGCCGCCCTCAGACAGTTCATCACGTCCCGCAGGCGTTCGTGCGAATCGCGCAGGTCCTCCTGTGCGGCCATGGCCACTTCGGGCATGTCCACCACCTCGACCGTGTTGAGGATCACCTTGTCCATGGAGTTGTAGTACACCACGCGCCAGCAGTTGCGCAAGCGGGTGTTGGATATGCGGCAGTTGCCGTAGCCGCGCGAGAGCAGCAGCAGCCGCCCCGTTCCCAGCTGATGGTCCAGGTAGCCGATGTCCTCGGGCGTGACCGGCAGCAACGTGAGGTTGACCACATGCGGCGCCTGGCCCGGCTGCCAGCGGGCAACCTGGTCGCGCACCTCTTCCACCAGCAGCGGCGCGTTCTGCACGTTGGGGGGCAAGGGGCCGATCCAGGGTCGCCAGTCACGCCGGGCGTCTTCCTCGGCCACGACGCGCAGCCGTGCCGGGACCGGGCCGACCTCGATCGTGTCCTCGGCCAGAACGCCACCGTTGAAGTGCATCACGCGCCAGACCCCGGCAAACACGGACTCCTGGACGTGCACCTCCTGCGAAACCGCCTGCGAAAGCGCCTGCGACGGCCGCTCTTCCCGCACGATGGCACTGGCCTCGCCTTCGCCCATGACCTGGTTGATCAGGCGACGGTCCGCCGCCGACAGGTCCGTCAGGTGAATCTGCCCACCGGGCCCTCCCCGTCCAGCCTTGTCCAGCAACTCCAGCACGCAGTCCAGTGCGGCCAGGGCCTTGACACAGCCTGCCGCCGCGTCGGGCTCGGGCAACGGCGGCGCACGGTAGGTGTCCATGTCCTTGGGCATGGACAGGTAGTTCAGGGTTTCGTCTTCGGCCTGTGAACCAGGACCCAGTGCAACGACCGGAATGGGAAAGGCTTTCATGTGATGACCTCGGATGGGGCGCGCTCAGTGGCAACCCGTTGCACCGCCCGCCGCCTGGCTGACCACGGGAATGCCGATGGTGGGCGGACGCGACGGCGGCATGGCCAGCGCGGCGGCCACACCGGACAGGTAGACATCCCAGTCCTGCATGCCGGCAATCGCCGTGACGTACTGACCATCGCGGAAGAACAGCAGTGCGGGCCAGCGCTGCGATCCGTAGCGCCGGGCCACGGCGTCCTCGTTGTCGCGAGGGACGGCGGCAATCCGGAACCGGTCAGGAAAAGCCTTCATCAGCTCGGGCAGGACTGCCGCCACGTCGACGCCCTCCGGAAAGCGGACCGGATCACCGGCCAGCAAGACGATGCGGTCGCCGCCGCCGCCGGTCCAGGACGCGACGGTCTGTTCATCGACCCAGGCGGCGCCGAACTCGCGGACCAGCCGTCCGACCAGCGGGGCATGGGGTGCTTCGGCCTCGACCCGGCGCGCCGGGCCATGATCGGATTTCGTACTGGCCTGCATGTTCTTTCTCCTTGTCAAGAGGTCAGGGCGCGCACCTGCGCGGGGCTCATCTGCGAGGGCAGCGCAAAGGCCACCCCGGCCGGGTCGGCCTGGCCTTGCACGGCACCCAGAACCAGATCCAGCGCCGCATTCACTTCGGCGGCGCGGTCGGCACCGATGCGTTCGCGCGCGTCGTTCAGGAACACCAGCAGCCAGTCGCCCGCTTCCACTCCGCCGACCAGCGCCGTGTCGACACGACGCCGTTCGCCACGGCCTGCGCACAACGCGAAGCGGCCACCGGCCTCGATCACCTGCATGGGGATGCCGATGCACATGTCAGTACCGCCCGGCCGCCCGAAGGCACTGACGCGCCCCCTTGGGGGGCAGCGATACGCGAAGCGATGAGCGTGGGGGCCGTTTCATCTCAGAGACCCTTCACCAGGAACCGGTCATCGCCCACACGGCAGGCGGCGGCCTCGGACGGACGCTGCGCCTCGTATGCGGTCAGCGCCAGTTCATCCAGCGTCACGGCCTCGCGCGGGGCCGCGGTGCCTCTCGCCGGGCGGGACACGCCCCCCAGCGCGCCAGCTCGGCCACGCCACGCTGCAGCGCTTCCTCCATGGCCGTCCTGACCACGGGCCGCAGGCTGCCGCCATAGTCTTCCAGCTCCTGGGGCTGGCAGCCGATCAGCAAAACCTGCTCCGGGTACCGGCCCGTCAACGTGGCCAGCGACAGCACCTCCTGGAATCCGGTCTGGTGCAGGCTCATCTTCTTGGCGCCCATGAAACGCGGCACCTCGCCGTCGCGCACGTCCTTCAGCGTGCCGGGTGGCAGGCCGTAGTCGATGGCATCGAAGATCAGCAGCGCATCGGCGGCCTGCACATGCTGGATCAGGTAGAGGCCCTGGGTGCCACCGTCGATGAGCTGCACATGGTCGGCGAAGGTCCAGCGGCGCTGCAAGGCCTCGATGCAGCGCACACCGAAACCTTCGTCGGCCCACAGCAGGTTGCCGATGCCCAGCACCACGATGCGCCGTGGCAGGTGACCGTGTTTCATGGCAGTCATGAGCCCCGTCAGTCCTTGAACGTACGGCGACCCGAGATCATCGTCGAGACGATGCTCTGGCGCCCCATGATGTCCTCGCGGATCGCGGCATAGACATGCAGGGTGATGAACATGATCATGCCCCACATGCCCAGCCGGTGCCACGTGTGCACGTCCTGGCTCTGGCCGAACAGCGGAATGACCCAGCCGAACGCCGTGTCCTGCCATGAACCGGCACCGGCACCTTCGCTGTAGAGCGCGAAGCCGGTGAAGATCATGAACAGCATCAGCATCAGGAAGCCCGAGAACATGGCCAGCCTGGCCAGCGGGTTGTGGCCGACGTAGCGTCCTGGCCGCGGGATCAGGAAGGCGTACCACTTCAGCATGGTGAAGATCTCGCCCCAGTAGGCCTTCTGGAACAGCGGCACCCAGAACAGCTCGCGCGCATGGTGGTTACCCACCAGTGCCCAATAGGCACGGCCAACCAACCCGACAGCCAGGATGTAGCCCGCCGTGAAGTGCGCGAACCGGATGTAGCCCATCAGGAAGTTCGCGCTGGCCTCGCCCGGCATGGTCGGCAAGGGCTTGCCGATGAAGTAGCCAGTCAGGCACAGCACGGTGATGGCCGCCACGTTGACCCAGTGCCAGAGGCGCACCGGGGCTTCGTACACATAGACCGACTTGATGCTCTGGCCGTGCGAGACGGCGCTGTCATCGACGCCGGTGACATCGGCCAGGCGTTGCTCGGCCAGTTCTTTGGCAGACAGGGTGGACATGGCGATCTCCTGTGCAAGGGCGAGGCCGTCAGGCGGCCAGCTGGCCGAACAGGTAAAGACCGGCGGCGCCGACCACTGCACCGAGTCCGCCAAGCACCGCACCACGGCGTTCACCCAGCCAGCGCTTGATCGACAGACCGATGCCCACGCCGCCAATGTGCAGCACGGCAGTGGTGAGCATGAAGCCGGCGGCGTAACCGGTAAAACCGGTCTCGGGCGTTTCAGCACCGTGGGCCAGCCCGTGCAGCGAAGACGCGGCGGCGATCAGTCCCAGTCCCAGCGCCACCGGCATCGCACGGTTGGCAACGATCAGCATCAGGCCGAACAGCACCACGCTCAGCGCAATCGCGTGCTCCAGGTAGGGCACGGTCACGCCAGAAGCACCCAGCGCTGCGCTGATAACCAGCGCCATCAAGAAGGTCGCCGGTCCCATCCAGGCCTTGCCTTGCGGCAGGGCCGAGACCGACCAGACACCGACGGCCACCATGGCCAGCAGGTGGTCCAGGCCGAACGGATGGGACAGGCCCTCCATCAGGCTATGGGTGCCGTGGCCGGTGTGGGCCTGTGCAGCACCGCCGACGCAAAGCAACAGGCCAGCTAAGGCAAGGCGGCGGTCAAGGAAAAGTTTCATGACGAACTCCAGTAGGTTGAGAGTGGAATGGTCAGCTTAGCGCACGGTGACGCGGGCCATTTCCTGACCCTCTTCGCTCATCACGTGGGTGGAGCAGGCCAGGCAGGGGTCGAAGCTGTGCAGGGTGCGCAGGATTTCCAGCGGCTGCTCGGGGTTGACCATGGGTGTGTTCATCAGCGAGGCCTCGAAGGCGCCGATCTGGCCCTTGGCATCGCGCGGCGAACCGTTCCAGGTGGTGGGCACCACGCACTGGTAGTTTTCGATCTTGCCGTCCTTGATCTTGATCCAGTGGCCCAGCATGCCGCGCGGCGCGGCGACCGTGCCCACGCCTTTGGCCTCCCTGGGCCAGGTGGCGGGATCCCACTTCTCGACGTTGGCGGTGGCCGTGTCGCCGTTCTTGATGTTCTGCACCAGTTGACGGAAATCATCCATCATCATCTCGCCGGCGTACTGGCTCTCCAGCGCGCGCGCCAGAGTGCGGCCGATGGTGGTGGGCAGCAGCTGCCTGGCGCTGTACTGGGTCTCCGGCAGGCCCAGGGCCTTGGGGATGGCGCTGTTGATGGCGACCGCCGAGGCGTCCACCTGCTCCTTGACGCGCTGGCACCACGTGTTGCCCTGCATCGCATGGGCGTAGCCCAGGATGTAGCGCGAGAGCGGACCAACCTCCACCGCGTGACCGCGCCAGCGCGGCGACTTGATCCAGGAGTACTTGGCCGACTCGTCGAGCTGCTCGATGTGGGTCCGTGTGCCCTTGAAGTTCGGGCCTTCGGGCTTGTAGTTGGCCTCGGTCACACCGTCCCAGGGATGCAAACCCCTGGACTCATCGCCGTACTGGTACCAACTGTGGGTCACGAACTCCTGCACCTGCTCGGGGTCGCGCGGATCGATCTCGTGGATCTCGTTCCAGTTGCCGTTCAGGATCACGCCTCCGGGCAGCTGGTGCGTGCTGTGGTCGTAAGGCACTTTCTCGTACGTGCCGTAGTCGGCCACGTTGGTGGCCGACAGGCCGCCACCGTACAGCCATCCGGCCTGCTTGTAGATCGTTCCGATGGCCAGCACGTCCGGGATGTAGACGTTGTTGTTGAAGTCGATCATCTCCTTGATGCGGGCCTCGACGAAGTTCAGGCGCTCCATGTTGATGGGGGCACCGGCGGCGCCGTCGCCGTCGAGGTTGATCGCGCACGGCACGCCGCCGACCATGTAGTTAGGGTGCGGGTTCTTGCCGCCGAAGATGGTGTGCACCTTGACCCATTCCTTCTGCAGGTCCAGGGCTTCGAGGTAGTGGGTCACGGCCATCAGATTCGCCTCGGCCGGCAGCACATAGGCCTTGGAGCCCCAGTAGCCGTTGCTGAACGGACCCAACTGGCCGGATTCGACGAACTTCTTCAGACGGTTCTGCACGTCGCGGAAGTAGCCGGGCGAGGACAGCGGGTGCGAGGGCGAGACCAGGTGCTGCAGGTCGCTGGTCTTCTTCGGGTCGGCATTCAGGGCCGAGACCACGTCCACCCAGTCCAGCGCGTGCAGGTGGTAGAAGTGCACCGCATGGTCGTGCACCTGCAGCGTCTTGGCCATCATCTCGCGGATCAGGTGGGCATTGAGCGGAATGCGGATGCCCAGCGCATCCTCCACCGCCCGCACGCTGGTCAGCGCATGGCAGCCGGTACAGACACCGCAGATGCGCTCGACGAAGGCCCAGGCGTCGCGCGGGTCGCGGCCCTTGAGGATCACTTCCAGACCACGCCACATGGTGCCGGTGGAGACGGCGTTGCGGATGACGTTGTCGCTGTCGAGGTTGACCTCGCAGCGCATGTGCCCCTCGATGCGGGTCACGGGGTCGACCACCACGCGGCGGCCGGTGTTGTCGAGCTTGAAGCCCTGTGTTTCGTATGCACCCATGGTGTTGTCCTCTCAGCTTCAGGCGTGGTTCTTCGACTTTTCTTGGGACGTGTCGCGCGCCCGCTTGGCCACCGAGATGGCGGCGTGCGCGGCCACAGCCGCACCCACCACACCCGCAGCGGTGCCCCCGATCTCGTCGGCGTTGGCTTCGATGCCAAACGGGTGGATGTCGGTCAGGCGGTCGTAGAACGAGCCCTTGTCCCAGAAGCCGTCCTCCGAGCAGCCGATGCAGCCATGGCCTGCCTTGATCGGGAAGCTCGTGCCCTCGTTCCACATCACCGTGGAGCAGGCGTTGTAGGTGGTCGGACCCTTGCAGCCCACCTTGTAGAGGCAATATCCCTTGCGCGCGGACTCGTCATCCCAGGCCTCGACGAACTGGCCGGCATCGAAGTGCGGACGGCGGTAGCACTTGTCGTGGATGCGCTGGCTGTAGAACATCTTGGGCCGGCCCTGGCGGTCCAGCTCGGGGATGCGGTCGAAGGTCAGCATGTAGGTGATCACGCCCGTCATCACCTCGGGAATGGGCGGACAGCCCGGCACTTTGATGATGGGCTTGTCGGTGATGACTTTGTGGATCGGTGTGGCCTGGGTCGGGTTGGGCTTGGCCGCCTGGACGCAACCCCACGAAGCGCAGGAGCCCCACGCGATGATGGCCTTGGCGTCTTTGGCCACATGCTTGAGCTTGTCGATGAAGGGCTTGCCCGACTGGATGCAGAACATGCCGTCCTCGTTCAGGGGCGGGTTGCCCTCCACCGCCAGGATGTAGTTGCCCTTGTACTTGGTCATGATCTCTTCGAGGATCGCCTCGGCCTGGTGGCCGGCAGCCGCCATCAGCGTGTCGTCGTAGTCCAGGCTGATCATGGACAACACCACGTCCTTGGCCAGCGGATGCGCCGAACGGATGAAGGACTCGGTGCAGCAGGTGCACTCCAGCCCGTGCAGCCACAGCACGGGCGTGCGCGGTTTGTTCTCCATGGCATGGGCAATCCGGGGCACAAAGGACGGCGCCAGCCCCAGCGAGGTGGCGGTGAGCGAGCAGTACTTCAGATAGCTGCGGCGCGAGATGCCTTTGCGGCGCATGACCTCGTAGAAGGTTTCCATCGTGGGTTGTCTCCGTTGGCTGTGGGTCCGGGACCCACCGGTCCCGCGCCTGTGGCAACAGGCAGGCCAGACATCGCAAGTGGCAGGCCACTTTTCACCCACCCAAGGGAAAACCCCCAGACCGACTTTTCAAGCCGTTGATTTCAATATTCTTTTTCGCAGAGCGCCCGAAGCAACCGGCCGCCTCCGCGCCCAGATGCGGAATATATATTTCCACTTCAGCAACCAAACCGGAAAGATATTGACCATCGACGGACCGAACGGACCGCGCCGGTTCCGGGGCACTGCCCCGACGGGCAGGCGGGTCGATCAGCGCTTGTCGATCAGCGCGGGTCAGCCAGGCCCAGCCGCCGGGCCAGACGGACCAGGTTGGCCCGATCCATCTGCAGCTCGCGGGCAGCCGCGGCCCAGTTGTGGCCATGGCGCACCAGCGCCTGCCAGACCAGCTGCCGTTCGGTGGCATCCACCATCTGGCGCAGACTCATGCCCGGGGCCGTTACCGGTTCGTGGGTCGTCTGCCCCATCGCCGCCGGCGTCTCAACCGTGGTTGGCCCGGCTTCGCGCAGGCCCAGGTCATTGACCGTCAGGGTCAGAATGCGCGGACGGGGCTGGTGCCGGACCAGGGCCTTGAGCACACTGCGCCCGATCAGGTGCTCCAGTTCGCGCACATTGCCCGGCCAGGCATAGGCCAGCAAGGCCGCCTGCGCGTCGTGGTCCAGCCGCAACCCGCCCAGGCCCAGGCGCGAACGGTTCTCCTCCAGAAAATACCCGCTGAGCAGCAACACGTCCCGCCCCCGCTCGCGCAGCGCCGGTACCGGCAGCGGATAGACGCTCAGGCGGTGATAGATGTCCGCACGCAGGCGCCCGGCCCGCACCTCGTCGGCCAGGTTGCGGTTGGTCGCCACGATGAGGCGCACATCGACATGGTGCTCCCGGTCGGACCCCAGTCGCTGGATGTGCCCGCTCTGCAGCACGCGCAGCAGTTTGGCCTGCACGCCCAGCGGCAACTCGCCCACCTCATCCAGAAACAGCGTGCCGCCGTCGGCCAGTTCGAACTTGCCCTGCCGGTCGACCACCGCCCCGGTGAACGCTCCGCGCACGTGCCCGAACAGCTCGCTCTCGACCAGGGTATCGGGCAAGGCCGCGCAATTGAGGCTGACCAGCGGGCGATCCGCCCTGGATGAGCAGGCATGCAGTGCCCGGGCCACCAGCTCCTTGCCCACCCCGGTCTCGCCGGTCACCAGCACGGTGAGCTCGCTGCCACCGACCAGCTCAATCTCCTTGAGCAACGCCCTGAACACCGGACTGTTGCCCTGCAGGGCACGTCCGGGCTGGCCGGCCGCGCGCCGGTAGGACTCGGCACGCAGATGCTCGCGCTGTGCCACCTGGGACAGACGGTTGATGCGCATGACCGCACCCACCGTTGCCGAAGCCAGACTGCCGAAGGCCTGAAGCCCGTCGAGGTGTTCGTCGGTGAAGGTGCCGGGATGCAGCGAATCGAGGGTCAGCAACCCCCAGGCCTGGCCCTCGACGGACAGCATGCAGCCCATGCAGTCATGCACTTCCAGATGGCCGTGCAATCCCTCGATCAGGCCGTCATACGGATCGGGCAACGCACTGTCGGGCGCAAATCGCCGCGGTCCGGCCGAGCCCAGCAGCATCTGAAAGCGGGGATGTTCGGCGACCCGGAAGCGCCGTCCGAGGGTGTCCCGGCTCAGCCCGTCCGCCGCCAGGGGCACCAGGCAGTCGTCCTCCAGCCGCAACAGGGCCGCAGCGTCGCACGGAAACAGGGTCCGAAGCACCTGCAGCAGACGGCGGTAGCGCTCAGCTTCCGCAATGTCCTGCGGGAGATCCGCCACCAGCGGAACCAGGGCACGCAGCCAGTGGGACGAAGTCAACGGCGACGAAGTCAATTCCACACGCATTCAGGTCTTTTTGACTCTGTCTTGATATATGTCAATCTGACATTATCGCTTGCAAGTCCTTGATCTGAAAAGCCGACCCTGCTGGCATGGCGGTTGCAATGTTGACGGCTCACCTCTTGTGTTCAACCCCCAACCATTGCCTTCTTCCGTGCTCACAGATTCCCAACGCGCCATCGTCAAGAACACCGTCCCCCTGCTCGAATCCGGTGGCGAGGCGCTGACCACCCGTTTTTACGAAATCATGCTGGCCGACCATCCCGAAGTCCGCCCGCTGTTCAACCAGGCCCACCAGGCCAGCGGCGAGCAGCCTCGCGCACTGGCCAACAGCATCCTGATGTACGCCCGCCACATCGACCGCCTGGAAGGACTGGGCGACTTGCCGGCCCGCATCATCAACAAGCACGTGTCCCTGCAAGTGCAACCGTCGCACTACCCCATCGTGGGCGCCTGCCTGCTGCGCGCGATCCGCGAGGTCCTGGGCGCCGACGTCGCCACCGACGAAGTGATTGCTGCCTGGGCCGAGGCCTACCAGCAGCTGGCCGACATCCTGATCGGCGCCGAGGAACAGGCCTACCAGGCCAGCGAGCTGCAGCCGGGCGGCTGGCGCGGCGCTCGCGCCTTCCGCGTGGCGCAAAAGGTTGCCGAAAGCAGCGAGATCAGCTCCTTCCATCTGAGCCCTGTGGACGGCGGGCCGGTCATGCCCCACCAGCCGGGCCAGTACATCGGCCTGCGCCTGGATATCGACGGACAGGAACACCGGCGCAACTATTCGCTCTCGGCGGGCGCGGACGGTCAGGGCCTGCGCATCAGCGTCAAACGCGAGCACCAGGGTCTGGTGTCCCGCCACCTGCACGACCATGTGCAGGAAGGCGACGTGCTCGACGTGTTCCCGCCGGCTGGTGCCTTCACGCTCGCACCCGGCGACAAGCCGCTGGTCCTGATCAGCGGCGGGGTGGGCATCACGCCCACCCTGGCCATGCTGGACCAGGCCCTGTCCACCGGACGCCCGATCCACTTCATCCACTGCGCGCGCAACCGCGCCGTCCACGCCTTCCGCGAGCGGATCGACAACCTGGCCGAGCGCCATCCCCAGTTGCGGCGCTTCTATTGCTATGACCAGGCGGACGAAGGCGCCGATGCCGTGGGCCTGCTGGACCAGGACCGCCTGGCGCAATGGCTGCCCGCCTCCCGGGACCTGGACGTCTACTACCTGGGGCCCAAGCCCTTCATGGCCCTGGTCCGGCGCGGCCTGCTCGCGCTGGGCGTACCCGAATCGCAAGCCCGCTTCGAGTTCTTCGGCCCGGCAACGGCCCTGAACTGAGTGCGCGCGCGTCTGCATCCGCTGGCCTTGTGGCTGCGGTCATTCCTGCCTGTTCCCCTGGCCGCCGGGCGGCGCGAGTTGTGGCTTGGCTGCCTGGGCGTGGGCATCGGCCTGCTGTGCACCGAATGGCTCGGCCGCCTGTGGCTGGGTGAAAGCAACCCCTGGTTCCTGGCGCCCATGGGCGCCTCCGCCGTGCTCGCCTTCATGGTGCCGGCCAGCCCGCTGGCCCAGCCCTGGTCGGTGGTCGGCGGCAACCTGGTATCGGCCCTGGTGGGCGTCGCCCTATATCACGGGCTCGGCGAAAGCCCTGCGCTGGCCGGCCTGGCCGGGGCAGCGGCCGTGGCCGCCATGGTGGTGCTGCGCTGCCTGCACCCGCCGGGCGGCGCCATGGCCCTGACCACCGTGCTCGGCGGCCCCGCCATCCACCAGATGGACTGGGGCTTCGCGCTGGGTCCGGTGCTGACCAATGCCCTGTGCCTGGCCGCCACGGCCGTGGTGTTCAACCACCTCACCGGCCGTCGCTACCCCCACCACGGCGCACCGCACCCCCACCGCACCGACGACCCACTTCCCACGCACCGCACCGGCATGCAGCCAGCCGATCTGGATGCCGCCCTGGCGTCGTATGGCGAGCCACTGGACATCGACCGGGAAGACCTGGAAGAGATCATGGTGCGCGCCCAGCTCCATGCCCAGCGGCGGCACTGGGACGGTGTGCTGTGCGAGCACATCATGTCGCACGATGTCGTCTGCGTCGGCCCCGACGACCGGGTCGACGAGGCCTGGCACCGCCTGGCAACCCACAAGGTCAAGGCCCTGCCGGTGACGGACGCCGACGGACGCCTGGTGGGCATCGTGTCGCTGCACGACTTCTTCATCGGCCAGAGCGCCCCGGTGCCCCAGCGTCCGCCCCTGATGACCACCGCACGCCGCGTGCACGAGATCATGTCGCCCCGCGTGGTCACGGCCCGGCCCGAGCAGGCCATGGCCGACCTGGTCCAGGGCTTCTCCGACGGCGGACTGCATCACATGCCCGTGGTGGACGCCCAGGACCGCGTGGTCGGCATGATCACCCAGTCGGACCTGCTGGCGGCCCTGTTCAAGAACGCGGCAGCGGGGGCGGCGCCCCGGTGAGGGCGCATGCCCGGCCGCCTCAGGGTAGGCCGGCGCCCATGGCCAGGCCTGGGCCGTCACAGGCAAAAAAAAAACCGACCCACATGGGTCGGTTGCAGTGATCAGGCATCTCTTGAGGACGCTGTACTGTCTGATGAAATGTTCTAGTGATGGACTGGGTTGTCTCCTCGGTCCCCCGCGTTGCGCGGTGTCGGGCACCGATCGCGAGTGCAGTGACTGTACGACAACGCACCAGGTCTGTGCATCGGGGCTTACCCTTGGTTTCGCCTGGGTCTGGCACGGGACGTGCTCTACATTTTGTATCACCTGAACACCGGAGAGATGTCCATGCCCGCTTCCGACACCGACATGTTCGCCGCAGCCGCGCACATGCACGTGTTGCTGCGCCGAAAGACCGGACGCGTCACCGACACCGAGTGGATGGCCACCAACGCCGAATACGCCCGCGCCATCGTTGACTTCGCCCGGGAAAAGGCCCGCAGCGAACAGCTCCACGAACTGCTGCCCCTGGCCGACCGGGTCGAGGGCCTGCTGGACAGCCGCGAGCCGGCGCCCCTCCCGGCCTGGACCGGCCCCCGATCCGCAGCCCCCCTGGCGGCCGCACCGAAACCCGCACCGCAACCCGCACCGCAATCGGGCGAAGCGCCCCTCTCCCGTGCACAGGAGGCCCTGGCCAGCCGCTACGTCGGCCGGCTGCGCTGACGCATGGGCGCCCGGGAAGGCCCGGGACCGGACACCGCCTGGCGGCGCCGGGTCAGCACGCCAGCGCCAGGCCCAGCTGGCACACCAGCCCAGGCCCCCGGAAGTCGAAATGAACCCGGGGCACCTGCACGTCCTGGGGCCGGCGCCCCCGTCCCCAGCGCGGCGCCTGCACGCGGTCGGGCAGAGGCAAGGCCACCGGCAGCTCGCGCAAGGGCCCCTGGACGCGCGTCGGCAACTGCAGGCAGATGTCGGCGCACGCGGTGACCGTATCGCCCTCGCCAACGAACACCAGCAGATACACAACCGCCGTTCCGTCGCTGAAGCGGCCCGGATACACGGTGCGAAACCCTGCTGCACCCGCGTCGTCGCTGAACTGCATGCCCCGCATGCCCGCCACCACGTCGAGTTCGTCGCCGACGAAGTCCAGCGGACGGTCGTCCGGATCGACCTGCCACAGGCACACGGCGGCCCGCGCCAGTGCCTGGCCACGGGCATCGGTCAGCCTCAGCCTCAGCGACAGCGGAATGCCGATCGAGCCCATCCCGATGTCCTCGCGCGGCGTGGGTCCGGACTGCAGCAGACCGGCCAGCGTCAGCGGCCGCGCCAGGGGACGCAAGGCCAGCGCCCCGGCGGCGGCATCGTTGCGGACGGACGACCGGGGCAGGCTTTGGGGAACGGCGGCAAGGGTGACCATACGTTGCATTCTGGCCGGAGCGTGTAAAGCCCCGTTGGCCTCAATGTGTCGGGCCGGATACAGCGGGCAGGCGCAAGCTGGCCCGCAGGCCGCCCTGCGGCCGGTTGGCCAGCACGATGTCGCCCCCCTCGCGACGAGCCAGGTCGCGGGCAATCGCCAGTCCGAGACCATTGCCGCCAGGACGCGCGGTCCGGGGCAGGCTCACCCAGGGCTCGAACACCTGTGCCATCCGCTCGGGCGGTATGCCCGGTCCTTCGTCATCCACGTCGACCTGCACCAGACCGTCTTCCACCCGCATCTGCAGGCGGGCGCTCTGGCCATAGCGCAGCGCGTTGCCCACCAGGTTGTCCAGCACCCGTCGCAGCGAGGCCGGATGCGCCCGGACCCGAACCCTTTGTGCACCGGCCTGCGCGTCCGCATCCAGCTGCACCTGGCGTCCCTGTTCGACCAGGTCGTCCACCAGCGACTGCACCAGGGCACCCAGATCGACCACCACCGCATCGCTGCCGCCGGACTGCTCGTGCACCACCTGCAGCGAGTTCTCGATCAGCTCGTCCATCTCGCGCAAGTCCGCCACCGCCGCTTCGCCCACTGGCGAGGCCATGCCCTCCAGCCGCAGGCGCAGACGGGTCAGGGGCGTTCGCAGATCATGCGAGATGGCCGCCATGTGCAGGCTGCGCTGGTCGAACTGGCGCTGCAACTGCTCGGCCATCCGGTTGAACACGCGCGCCGTGTCGCGCACCTCCACCGTGCCCAGGCGCTCGTCGAGCACCGGTGCGGGCTGACCCTGGGCCATATGCCGCGGCAGGTCGTCTGCGGCCTGTGCCAGCCGCCGCATTGGCGCCGACAGCCAGCGCGCTCCCAGCCACGCGCCGACACCAATCAGCAAGGCCCGCAGGCCATAGTCCCACCACATCGACCGCATCGGCCGCGCTGGCCGACCGGCACGCTCGCCCGGCGCGGCCCCAGCCGGCTGCTCTGCCGCCGGCGGTGGTGGACGCCGTTCGCGGTCCGCGCCCAGCAGCGGCCCCACGGGTGGTAGCGACGGGACGGCAGGCCCCCGGGTCAGTCGATGCAGCACATCGGCGTCCTCTCCCGGCCGCAGGGGCACCACCCAGTTGAAGGCCACCAGGTGGCTGACGACCAGCACCGCCCACATCAGCAGAAACAGCCGTAAGAACAAGGTGTCGAAACGTGGCTTCATGAGCTCACCCGGGCTGAAAACAGGTAGCCGGTCCCGCGCAGGGTGCGGATCAGTCCGGCGCCCTCGTCATGCAGCTTGACGCGCAGGCGTGAGACAGCCAGGTCGATGCTGCGCTCGTTGACCTGCACACCCGGCGCCCGGGTCAGTTGCAGCAGGCGTTCGCGTCCGAGCACCACGCCCGGGTGGTCCACGAAGGCACTGAGCAGGCGGAACTCGGCCGCCGACAAGGCCACCACCGTGCCATCGGACGCGGTGAGCTGGCGCTGGATACGGTGAAAGGTCCAGCCCTGGAAACGCACCAGCGGGCTGGCCGCAGTGGCCGGCGGCGCCCCGGCCCAGCGCAGCACGGCGCGGATGCGGGCGACCAGTTCGCGCGGTTCAAACGGCTTGGCCAGATAGTCGTCGGCGCCCAGTTCCAGACCCACCACGCGCGACGGCGTGTCGCCCTGCGCGGTCAGCATGATCACCGGCATGCCCGGTTGCACGGCCTTGGCCCAGGGACACAGCTGCAGGCCGTTCTCGTCCGGCAGCATCAGGTCCAGCAGCAGCACGTCCACGCCGCCATCGGGCAGGCGCCGACGCAGGCCGGCGGCATCGGGCACGGTCTCGACCTGCATGCCGAACGGCAGCAGGTAGTCGACCAGGAGTTCGCGGATGGCCGGGTCGTCGTCGACCAGCAGGCAACGGATCTGGGGCGCGGGGGCAGGGGTCGAAGGCATGGCGAAGGTCGGTCCCGAAGGAACACCCCAGTGTACGCAGCCGGCACCCGCCCGCCGGGGCGGACAAGAAACTTTACCGTCAGGTGCCCGTGAGGATCCAGCGCGCCGCCTTCTCCGCGATCATCAGGGTCGGGCTGTTGGTGTTGCCGCTCGTGATGGTGGGCATGGCTCCGGCGTCGACCACCCGCAGGCCGGCCACGCCGCGCACCCGCAGGTGGCTGTCGAGCACCGCCATCGGATCGTCGTCACGCCCCATCTTCGTCGTGCCCACCGGGTGGAAGATGGTGCTGGCGATGTCGCCCGCCAGCCGCGCCAGTTCCTCGTCGGTCTGGTACTGCGGTCCGGGCTTGAACTCCTCGGGCCGGTATTTCTCCAGAGCCGGCTGGCCGACGATGCGGCGCGTCACGCGCAAGCTGTCCGCCGCCACCCGGCGGTCCTCGTCGGTGCTCAGGTAGTTCGGCGCAATGGCTGGCGCATCCTCGCAGCGCGGCGAGCGAATGCGCACGTGGCCCCGGCTGGTCGGGTTGAGGTTGCAGACGCTGGCCGTGAAGGCGGGACAGGCATGCAGCGGTTCGCCAAAGGCATCCAGGCTCAGCGGCTGCACGTGGTATTCGATGTTGGCATGCGGCAGCGACGGATCGCTCTTGGTGAAGGCCCCCAGCTGGCTGGGCGCCATGCTCATCGGACCGCTGCGCGTGAGCATGTACTCCAGGCCGATCATGGCCTTGCCCCAGAGCGAACTGGCCATGGTGTTGAGCGTCCGGGCGCCCTGGACCTTGTAGACCGAACGGATCTGCAGGTGGTCCTGCAGGTTCTCGCCGACGCCTGGCAACTCATGCTGCACGTCCACACCGGCCGCCTGCAGCACGCCGCCCGGGCCGATACCCGAGAGCTGCAGCACCTGCACCGAACCAATGCTGCCCGCGCTGAGCACCACCTCCCGGGTGGCGGCCACCTGCACGCGCTGCCCGCCCCGGCGCAACTCGGCACCCGAACAGCGCCAGCCGCCGGATGCTTCACGCGACAAGGTCAGCCGCTCGACCTGCGTCTCGGTCCAGACCGTCAAGTTGGGGCGGTCCTGCACCGGTCGCAGAAACGCCTTGGACGCGTTCCAGCGCCAGCCGGCCTTCTGGTTGACCTCGAAATAGCCCACCCCTTCGTTGTTGCCACTGTTGAAATCGCTCGTGGCAGGAATGCCGGCCTGCTGCGCGGCCGCGGCGAAGGCGTCCAGCACATCCCAGCGCAGGCGCTGCTTCTCGACCCGCCATTCACCGGTGCTGCCAGCGCTCTTGTGGCCGTGCAGGGCGGCAAAAGCCGGGTCGCTCAGACCCTGGCTTGCAGCGTCCATGCGGTGGTGATGTTCATGCGCCCGGAAATCCAGCAGGCACTGTGCCCAGCGCCACTGGTCGTCGCCCGTCAGATCCGCCCAGCCGTTGTAGTCCCTGGCCTGCCCACGCATGTAGATCATGCCGTTGATGCTGGAACAGCCCCCCAGGGTCTTGCCTCGCGGGTAGCGCAGACGGCGCCCGTTCAGGCCCTCGTCCGGTTCGGTCTGGTAGAGCCAGTCGGTGCGCGGATTGCCAATGCAGTACAGGTAGCCGACCGGAATGTGGATCCAGTGGTAGTCGTCCTTGCGCCCCGCCTCGACCAGCAGCACGCGCCGCGTCGGGTCGGCGCTGAGCCGGTTGGCCAACAGACAGCCGGCCGTGCCGGCGCCGATCACGATGTGGTCGAAGGTCTGAAGGTCACCTGTGTTCGGCTGGCTCATGCGTTGTCTCCATCGGTGGTGTTGGTCGCACCCGCATTCTGGGTGCTGGTATTTGCGTGGCTCATGTCATTCAATGACATTGGACGCGAGTGTGCCGCGCACATGAAGCCGTGTCCAATGAGACATGCCAACATACAATATGAGCAATGCAAATAAAACTGCCGACAGTGGATGCCCAGACCTTGCGCGTGTTCGTGGCGGTCGCCCGCGAAGGCAGCGTCTCGCAGGCCGCGCACCGGGTACACCTGAGCCAGCCGGCCGTGAGCCTGCAGCTGCGCACGCTGGCAGAACTGACCGGACTGCAACTGTTCACCCGCACCGCGCGCGGCATGGCCCTGACGCGCGACGGCGCCGCCCTGCTGCCACTGGCTGACAAGGCGCTGGCCGCGCTGGCCGACTTCGGCCAGGCCGCCGCCAGCCTGCACCGCACCGTGCGCGGCACGCTGCGCATCGGCACCATCCTGGACCCCGAGTTCACACGCCTGGGCGCCTTCCTGCGCCAGCTGGCCGAAAGCGCGCCCCAGGTCGGCACCGAACTGAGCCAGGGCATGAGCGGCGATGTGCTGGCCCGCATCGGCCGCGGTGAGCTGGATGTGGGGTTTTTTCTGGACCTGCCGCAGGACCCGATCGGGGCACCGTACCACCTGCGCGCCCTCTCGCGCTTCCATTACCGCGTGCTGGCGCCCGCCGGCTGGGGCCCGCAGGTGCGGGGCAAGGACTGGAAGGCGCTGGCCGCCCTGCCCTGGCTGGGCACACCGCCGACCAGCGCGCACCAGCGGCTGCAGCGCCGGGTGTTCGGCCCGGGTTCGCTCACCGGCCTGGAGCCGCGTCGCGTCGCCCTCGTCGACCAGGAAGCCTCCATGCTCGATCTGGTCCGCAGCGGCGTGGGACTGAGTCTGGTGCGCGACTCCATCGCCATGCGCGAAGCCCAGGACCGGGGCCTGGTCGTGGCCGATCAGGTAGCGCTGGAATGCGACCTGGGCCTGGTGTGCCTGGCCGAGCGCTGCGGGGAGCCGGTCATCGCCAGCGCCCTGACAGCGCTGGACGTGGTCTGGCAGTGAGCCGCCCCGCCCAGCCTCAGATCGCGTCGGCCACTGCCAGCGGAAAGTCGTAATCCGGATCGATCGCCCGCGCCGCCATGACCGGCAGCATCTGGGACAGGAACACCTCGCCCACCCACTGGCGCACCGGCGCGGCCACGGGCGGACCACCCGCATACAGGCTGAAGCTGGCAAAACGCACGATGCCCACGTCCGGGGTGATCTCGAAGGGCACCGGCGCCGGCGTCACGCCGCTGCCGGCCACCACGGCGGTTTCCAGTCGCCACGCACGCATGAAACGCTCGAAGTAACCCACCGACCCGCCGCGCCAGGCCTGGGCCACGTAGACATGGAAGCCGGTATCGTCTTCGGTCACGAAGCCCCAGTCGAACTCGTGAACGCGGGCCGGTGCGGTCTCCAGGACACCGACCTGACGCACATCCTCGCGCGCAGCGAACTCGGCGTAGAGAGGCCCCGGACCGGAAGCCTCGTCGGCCACGAAGCGCTGCATGGCCGACAGGTCCATGGCGAACAGCGGCTCGGGTTCGGCCAGCGAGCGTTTGGCCCGCTTGAGCAGGCGCGACGTGGCATCGACACTTTTCTGGGCCTGGATGCACCAGTCCATGAAAGCCTGGCGGCCCTCGGCCTTCTCCAGTTGCTGCAACAGTTCCTCGAAGGCCTTGTCGTCACGCAGGTGCCCGTCCTCGCGCAGGCGCAACACGATGTCGACCATGGAACTGCGGGTGATGTGCTCGACGGTGTAGGCCATCTCGCCACCTTCGAATCCGCTCATGGCCTGCTGGATCCACTCGGCCTTCTCCAGCGGCGTCAGCCCCTCCGGGGCACGCGGCATGTCGCTGAATATGGCGCGCAGCACGCGCACGGTATCGAGATCACTGGCCATTCGGGCTCCGTCGGAGGCTGTTTTCCTGCTGGGTCAGGAACAAGCATAGTCCGAAACCGGCGCCATTCGCCATTTCCCGACCGGGCTGCAGCGCTACAAGGCGGGCTGTGCATGACGGCTGTCACGCCTGGGGAGGGGGTTTCCGGCTGGATTGTCCTTAAAGCGACAGTGGCGGGCGAGGCAGGTATAGCTAGACTTTCCCAATGGCCCAGACAGGAACGTTCATGAACTGCTCAATCTGCGGACGCTTGCTCGATCAGGATGACGATCCATTGTCGCGAGACTGTGGAGGGGATTGCTGGGGCTGCATCGGAGAAATTGAGGCAGATATGGAGGACGAGGAGTCGCTCGCCAAGGTAAGAGACGAGGCCGCCAGAGGGCTGCGCCCGAACTGGACTGATCGCTATCCGAATGCCGACTGAGGCCAGTCCCGTGCGCCATTTGCGGGTTTGTGTTTCATTGGGCAGTAGTGGTCGGAGGATGGGTGACTCTTTTACAGCGTGTCCTGTCTATGAAGCGCGACCATTGGGTTCAGGGCATCGGTCACATCGTGATCGTTGACACGACCCGGAGCCGTCCAAGAAAGCGCGACCCAGTAGAAGCCCGCCGCAGCTTTTCAAGGCTGGGCGAATCTCAGGCTCATCCCGTTCCTAGAAAGTCTGTCTGAGTTCCGTCCCCAGTTGATTCGCCCTGGGGCCTGCTGCGCCACCTGAACATTCGCTTGACATCGACACGAATATTTGTGATAGTAATGACATCATAAATATCACAAACAGCCATGAGCAAGCCTCCATTAACGAAAGTCGACATGCAGGAAGAACTGATGACCTTCTTGCGCCTGTATATCGCACAGACATCACGCTTATTCGCAGGAATTTGCAACGCGTCCGCCGTTGAAGACCTCGTTCGCAGTTCCCACCTTTGGCAAGCAGTCGACGCTATGTACGACTATGGGGTTCTGGGGATTCCGAGCGGAAGCCTAGTGCCCAATGGAGCCGCCGACATGAGGCATCAGGAAGCTGAGCGATTCATCCGCGCAATGCACACGCCCGCAATGTGGCTGCTCTTGGACGCCAACGACAACGCTCCACCGCAGTTGGCTCTGCGGGTTGCCAAGATGAGTTCAGCGCGAATGGCACTGGACAATGTGCTCGGTCGATACCAACACGACGCCGATGAGAACGGTAGAGCCACGTTGTCGTCCGACAGCCTCACGATCGCCGACGTCGCGCTGCTGGCCAACATGGACGAACGCAGCGTGCGAAACGCCGCAAACCCCCGGATGCCAAACCCGCTGAGAACGCAGCAGGTGGGCCTTCGCACCGTAGTTACGCCCGAAGACGCGCTCGAATGGCTGCGCAAGCGCCGTGGCTTCACGCCGACGCAACATTCGGACCTGACAGCAGACCGGCCGCATGAGTTCGATGTGACGCTGCCAGAGGATGTCATGCACGCACTGCTCGAGGAAGCAGCCAGATCCGGGATGCCGTTGGAGGTGCTGCTTCGCAAGCGCTTGTTCAATTTGGCGCAAGAACTGACTAGAAAGGAGAAGCCATGAACTTGACCAAGCATGCAGCCAAGCGCTCCCAGCAGCGAGGCATTCCGGAGCTAGTGATCGACCTACTTCTGAGATTCGGTCGACGCGACCACGACCATCGAGGTGCTGAGATCGTCTATTTCGACAAGGCTTCGCGAAAGCACGTCGAGCGCTATTGCGGCAGCCTGATCGGCAAGGTCAACGAACACCTTGACTGCTATGCGGTCGTCGCCGACGAGGTCATTGTCACTGTCGGGGTGCGCTACGAAAGAGTTCGGCACTAAGCCACCGTCAACAATCATTCTTCACGAGATATCCCACGAATTAGGGGAAGACCATCGATCAGATGCACACTCATACCGACAAAAGCCTGCATCGCTTAAGGAGAGCAGGCTTCTCAGCCAACAAGAAAAGGTCGTTCCAAGTTAGAACGGAATTTCCTCGTCCGGATCATCCAAGTGCGAGGGCTGGCGGGCGGGCGGTGCTGCGCGGGGCGCCGAAGCCGGGCGGCTGTAGCTGCCGCCACCGCCGCCGCCCTCGTCGCCACCGTCACGGCCGCCAAGCAGCTGCATTTCGGTCGCGATGATGTCCACCGTGTTCTTCTCGACGCCGGACTGGTCGGTGTATTTGCCGTACTTCAGGCGGCCCTCGATGTAGACCGAGCGACCCTTCTTGAGGTACTCGCCGGCGATCTCGGCCAGGCGGTCGTAGAAGGTGACGCGGTGCCACTGGGTGTCTTCGATGGTCTCGCCGCTGTTGCGGTCCTTGCGGCGGCTGGAGGTGGCGATGCTGACATTGGCCACGGCCTGGCCCGAGGGCATGTAGCGGATTTCGGGGTCGCGGCCGCAATTGCCGACGAGGATGACTTTGTTCACTGAAGCCATGACGGGAGTCCTAGGGTTGTCTGTCTCTGGGAAAAAGGAAATGCACAGGCGCCTGCCCGGGGGTTGCCGTTGCCCGGGCGTGCAATTGGGTGAGGCCTTCGCGTGACGCACCAACCGGTGGGTTGCTGGGAACCCGGGGTGGCAACACCCGGCCATGGTGCCACGCGGCATCCACGAATCGACATCCATTGTGCCGTAACCTGCTCAAAAGGATGCACCAGAGAGGGATTAGTGACACAAGAATAGGCATCGGCAACCTGGAACTTCCAGAAGCCAGCAATAGAGCCCTGAACATCACGAGGCTGCCATCGAAGCGGCATGAAAACTCGCCTTGCTTCTGCGGCGATTGCGCAGGCTCTCTTGTCAAGTAGACAGTTGATTCTTAGAGTTTGCGGCGGTTGTGGTGATCAATCTGGGCATGAACTGCTTGGTTGGCAGGCCTCCCAAGGCGCCAAGCTGCCGTTGAGCTTGGCAGCGAGTCTTGGGCCGAGCAAAACATGCCGACAGATGAGCAGTTCGAAGGTGTCTGCTGGATCTGGCGCGATGTATCCTAGCGAGTAATATGTTGCGTGCACTGGAAATACAACTCAATTGACGCACCCCATCAACTCTGAGCCTCATCGAATAGTTTCAACCCCGGACTTCAACGTTTGATTGGTACGTCTGCGAGGGGCAATTTTGAAGTAAAAAATTCATCCATCACAATGAGCTACATCATCGCCTTCGTAAAATTCTCAAATGTGAATAAAGAGTATCCAGTAGCATGCTTCCGAAAGGATATCAAGCCTGCTGACAACGTCGTTGTCCAATCGATTGATGGCCGACTTGCATCGGCTACCGTTGCAAGACTAAGGTATTTAAACTGGGACTGCAAATCAAAGATTATTTGTAAAGCTGATGAGGGAACATTATCCGGTGGTCGCATACATCTAGTTCCAGGAACGCCACGCAAGATCGGTTTGGTTTCAGTTGACGATCTTATTGCACTCCTAAGGGAGCGCGGTTGGACGCCGCTTCGTTATGCAACGACCTATCGAATGGTTCTGACTTATAACAACGATGTTCAGACTGGCCGAATATGGGTAAGAAAAAATGGAGTCGACTTCCAGCTGCTGCCAAATGTGCAGCCTATGCCGCGAGCGTTCAGCAAACTGTCACACTCCTTTTACGAAGGGCGGTTTGTGCGGCACTATCTGTCTCACACAACGTTCAATTTGTTCGAAGGGGCTATCAGGTTCGCTCAGGCATTCGAGCGCAATGAAGGTACATACGATCGATTTTTTGTCTCTGTAGGTCAAAGTGATCGAAGTGCTGACGACAACAGCTACCCAAAACAACTTGGTTCTGTTTCAAAGTTTAACATTCGGGAGTCGGAGGATGGATCGGATGACTGGCAATCGGACTGGTGTGACGGCATGCATGCTTGGTACAAAGAAATGATGGAAAGAGATTAGCCCCAGAAACCAAACCCTCTGGACCAGAGTTGGGTACAAATCTAAAACCAAAGATTGCCCCAACTCGGGCGCGTCTGAATTTTTTTGTAAACGAGTCGGACATAAGAAGGGTTAGGCCGCAGCGAGCTATCGTCCACGGTCGTCTAATGAGCCATCCGGCCTTATCCAGACACCGTCACCGAGGTAAGCATCTTCTCCATCCTCTCCCGCAGCCGCATGGTAGATGTCTTGCATCTCATCGCGCACAGAAGATGACAGGGTGTCGTAGTAGCCTCTCTTCCTCTCCAGCCAGTCGGCTACGTCATAGATTCTTGCAGAAGGCAAATTCACCTTTCGATCGAACTCACCGTCATCCGTAATGGAGTACTCAACTTCACTGGTCAGATTTTCAACTCGACAGGTGCAATTCCAACGATGAAACTCAATGTGGTCGACAACCCCGTTCATGTAGTAGGCATCTTTGGATTCGGCGCGCATCAATACTTCGACTTCGTTGCCTTCGACAATGTCTCTTCGGTCGCAAAGGGCTGGGTATACCTTGCCTTGCGGCGAGTACCGCACAAATGCCACTCGGACCAGCTTCGCTCTCGTCATCGGATGTATTCCTGTGCTGTGGGTAGGTAAGTATAGGAGCAAACCCACGGTCCTCTGTAGCCAGCGGCCAGGCAATGAGCTTCCTCTGCGGCCTAACACTCAAAATGTGCGGTGCACGCGAAGCGGGTGTCCGCTCGATGTCCCTTCTGGAAGTGGCTTGCCACTCAGCGGCTGGGTATTTGTCCAACTACAAAGCCTCCGAGAAGCCCTGCACCCTTGTGCTGCAGTCCACCCGAGTTCTTGAATTGCCCTGGCGGAACGGCATTAACCGCCCCACCCATAAACGCCGCATTCCCGGCGTGTTGACAATAGCCAACCCAAAATCACTCCCTCACATTCCCCGTCCCCATAACGTGACATCCGAACCTGCTACAAATCGAAGGGCCGCCCCACCTCCCGCACACCCCAGCCACAATGCCCGCTAATCCCCCCGTTCCACCATCCCCGGCCTTTCGCGTCCTGTTCGTCTGCATGGGCAACATCTGCCGGAGCCCGACCGCTCACGGGGTGTTCGAAACCCGGGTTCGTGACGCTGGGCTGGCAGCGTGGATCGAGGTCGATTCCGCCGGCACGCACGGCTACCACGTCGGATCGCCGCCGGACGAGCGCACCCAGCGCCATGCCTTGCGCCGTGGCTACGACCTCTCGCAGCAACGCGGGCGCCTGCTGACCGCAGACGACTTCGCACAATTCGATCTCGTGCTGACCATGGACCAGGACAACCTGGCCCGGGCTGAAGACCTGTGCCCGACCGGGCACCGGCACAAGCTGCGCCCCTTCGCCGACTTCTTCCGGCGCTCCGACCTCCGGTCGGTGCCCGACCCCTACACCGGCGGACCCGCCGGCTTCGAGCTCGTGCTGGACCTGGCGGAGGACGGCAGCGAGGAACTGCTGCGCCAGATCCGCCTGCAGCTGAAACGGCCGGACTGAACGCCCACCTCAGCGCACAGCGGCAAAACGCTGTTCCATCTCGCGGCGCATGGACTTGCGCAGCTCGGCGGCGGCGTGGCGACGGCGCTCGTCCGGCGTGAACGGACGCAGGGCCGGCACCGGTGTCGGCTTGCCGTTCTCGTCCACCGCCACCATGGTGAAAAAGCAGCTGTTGACGTGCCGGTTCTCCTGGGTGCGGATGTTCTCGGCGATCACCTTGATGCCGATTTCCATGGACGAACTGCCGGTGTGGTTGACCGAGGCCAGGAATGTCACCAGCTCGCCCACGTGGATGGGCTGGCGGAACATCACCTGGTCGACACTGAGCGTGACCACGTAGGTGCCCGCATAGCGGCTGGCACAGGCGTAGGCCACCTGGTCAAGCAGTTTGAGGATGGTGCCGCCGTGCACGTTGCCCGAGAAATTGGCGGTATCGGGTGTCATCAGCACGGTCATGCTGAGCTGGTGGGCAGGCAGGGTCATGGGTGGGTCCGGGCGTGTGCGAAGGGCTGCATTGTGGCCGAGACCCGGCAAGCAGGCACCGTGCCAGCCCTGATGACCATGACGGCATGCGCCGTTTGTCGTCTGCCGCTTCATGTCCCGCCCCGGCGGCCGATGCTCTGGTGAAGGACCCGCCATGACACCGCCCATCACATCCGGACTCTCTGCTGGCATCAGCGGCATGCAGGCGGCCCGCCTGCGGCTGGACAGCAGCGCGCACAACGTGGCCAACGTGATGACGCCGGATTTCAGGCGGCAGGTGGTGAGCCAGACCGCGCGCCCGGACCAGGGCGGCGTGGATGCGAGGCTGGAGCCGGCCGGAGCCGGCGGCTTCGACCGGCTGGCCGAGGACCTGGTGCAGCAGAAACTGGGGCTCTACAGTTTCGAGGCCAGCTTGCGCACGGTCCAGACGCAGGACGACATGCTGGGTACCCTGCTGGACATCAGGGCCTGAACCAGCCGGTCACCGGGGAGACTCAGCGCAGGAACCGGCGCTCGCCATCGCCGCGTTCGCCGTCCCGGTGCCGGCGATGGCCCCGGGTCTCGGACTTGAGCACTTCGCCGGTGCGGGCATCCACATACAGCTCGGTGCGACGGCCTTCACTGTCCAGGGCCTTGATCTCGTACAGCTTGTCGCTCTTGCGCTCGATCTCGCGGATCTCGGTATAGCCCAGCTTCTGCACCGCTTCGCTGATCTGACCGAAGCCCATGGCGGGCGCAGCCATTGCCGATGTTGCCGATGTTGCCGATGTTGCCGATGTTGCCGATGTTGCCGATGTTGCCGATGTTGCCGATGTTGCCGATGTTGCCGATGTCGCCGGGGCCACCGGCGGCGCGGACGGCTGGCTCTGCGCCAGGGCAGCGCCGCTGCCCAGGGCGATCAGGCCGGTCAGCAGGGCGGTGTTCCATTGGCGGCGGGAGGTGGTGTGTGTGTGACGCATGATGACTCCTTGAGGTCGTGACGGTGAATCGATGACCGCCAGTGTCCGCCCGGGCACCTGAACGCTTCATGAACGCCGCGTTCATGGAATGTTCAACCAGGCTGTGGCATGCTGCCACCATGTCCATTGTCCCTGCCCGTCGCCTGCTGCTGGCCTGCGCCATCCTGCCGCTGTGCATGGGGGTTACCGCGCCTGCGTCGCTGGCCCGAGAGCCGGACGAACGCGGCCTGCACGAGGCCGTCCGTCGCGGCGACCTGCTGCCGCTGGAAACCATCCGGGGTCACGCGCTGACCCATTTCGGTGGACGTGTCATCGAAGTCGAACTCGACCGCGACCGCAGGGGCCTCGTCTACGCAATCGACCTGTTGCTCGAAGACGGACGCAAACTCGAGCTCGCCTACGACGCCCGCACCGGCGAACTCATCAAGGTGGAAGGCCACCGTCTCGAAACGGTATTCGGCCGTGACGGCCGACCCCTGCCCTGACCGCCCGACCCTCTGTCCATCTTCCAGCCGTAACCCCATGCGCATTCTCGTGGCCGAAGACGATCCCCGCCTGCTGCTGCAGCTGTCCGATGCCCTGCAGGCCGCCGGCTATGCGGTCGACCTGGCCGACAAGGGCGTGGACGCCGAACACCTGGGCCTGCACGGCCACCCCGACGCCGTGGTGCTGGACCTGGGCCTGCCGGGGCGCGACGGCCTGAGCGTGCTGCGCAACTGGCGCGAGGCCGGGCTGGCCATGCCGGTCATCA
The DNA here is from genome assembly GCA_041396505.1 of Burkholderiaceae bacterium. Taxonomy (GTDB): domain Bacteria; phylum Pseudomonadota; class Gammaproteobacteria; order Burkholderiales; family Burkholderiaceae_C; genus Hydrogenophaga. Next base: position 62,289 of record JAWKYL010000007.1, on the reverse strand, counting down.
TCCTGACCGCTCGCGGATCCTGGCAGGACAAGGTGCATGGCATGGACGCCGGCGCCGACGACTACCTGGCCAAACCCTTCCAGATGGAAGAACTGCTGGCGCGCGTACGCGCCCTGCTGCGCCGTGCGGCGGGCAAATCGCACCCGGTCATCCATGTCGGCCCGGTCGAACTGGACACCCGCAGCTGCACCGTCCAGGCCGCCGGACAGGCCGTGGAACTCACGCCCCACGAGTACCGGCTGCTCAGCGCGCTGATGCACCACGCCGGTCAGGTGCTCTCGCGCACCGAACTGGCCGAGCACCTGTACGAACACGACAGCGACCGGGACAGCAACACCATTGACGTGTTCATCGCCCGCCTGCGGCGCAAGCTGCCCGAAGGCTTCGTGACCACCGTGCGCGGCCTGGGCTTCCGCGTCGGCGAGGCCGGCTGACACCGCCCCGTCCATGCCTGCGCGCGACACCCCCGGCCGCCAGCCACCCCGCTCGCTGCAGCAGCGTCTGTGGTGGGCCGCCGGCACCCTGATCGTGCTCGGTCTCGTGCTGGCCGCCATCGGACTGAACACCTTGTTCGGCAACTACGTCGAAGTCGACATGGCCCGCCGCATGCAGGGCCACCTGGACGACCTGCTGGGTGCACTGGTCGTCCAGCCGGCACCTGCCCGCCTGCCCGCCGAGGGCGCCACGAACGGCGCCAGCGCACCAGATGCGCCCGAAGCCGAAGACCCGCCTCCCTCCGTCACCCTCAGCCGGGAGCCGGCCGACCCGCTGTTCCGGCGTCCCGAAAGCGGCCTGTACTGGGTGATCTGGCTGCCCGATGGCACCCAGCTGCGTTCCCGGTCCTGGTGGGACAGCATCCCCGCGTTCACACCGCCAGGGACCCAGGCCTTCCGGCCCGGCACCGACCTGCGCGTGGAGCCCACCGGCCCGGCCGGCGAGCCCATGCGCATGTGGTTGCGCCAGGTCCATGTACCGGGGCTCGATGAAGCGGTGGTGCTGGGCGCCGGCGGCGACGCCACGCACCTGGCCCAGGCCAGCGCCTCGTTCGGCCGCAGCCTGGTCCTGTCACTGGCCTTGCTGGGCAGCCTGCTGTTGCTGGCCATGACGCTCCAGGTGCGGATGGGCCTGGTGCCCCTGCGGCGGCTGCAGGCCGCGCTCGCCGGACTGCGCCGGGGCGAGCGCCAGCGCCTGGACGAACCGTTCCCGGCCGAGGTGCAACCCCTGGTCGACGACCTCAACCGGGTGCTCGACGACAACGAGGCCCTGCTGGCCCGTGCCCAGGCACAGGCGGGCAACCTGGCCCATGCCCTCAAGACGCCGCTAACGGTCCTGGGCAACCAGATCCAGGGCGGCCAGCCCCCTGCACCGCGGGCTGTTGCAGGACGAACTGGCCCGCATGCAGCGCCAGATCGAGCTGCACCTGATGCGCGCCCGGGCCTCCGCCAGCGCTCACCAGGGGCGCAGCCGAAGCGCACTGGACGCCCTGATGCCGCCGCTGCTGCGCACACTGCAACGCCTGTACCCCCCAATCACGCTGACCCTGGCCGGGCACCCCGAGGCCCAGGTCCGCATCGAATCGATCGACCTGCAGGAAGTGGTGGGCAACCTGCTGGACAACGCCTGCCGCAGCGCCCGCAGTCGTGTCACGCTAGGCTGGCAGATCGATGGCCCCCACGTATTGCTGACTATCGACGACGACGGCCCCGGCATCCCGCCCGAGGCCCGGGCCGCCGCCCTGCAGCGCGGCACACGACTGGACGAGCGCGGAGCCGGCTCCGGCCTGGGCCTGGCCATCGTGGTGGAACTGCTGAGCCTGTACGGCGGCGAGTTGTCGCTCGACACGTCGCCCTGGCAGGGGCTGCGGGCGCAGGTGCGGCTGCCACTGGCCTGAAGCCGGCCGGACTCAGGCCGCCGGCATGCCCAGCATGAGTCCCGGCAAACCCGAGGTGGTGCATGCACTCCCGCAAAATCAGCAGCCGGGCCGCCGCGCGGCGGTCCAGGGCAAGTCGCCCAGCGCTCCGGGATGCCCCAGCGAGGCCGACGCCAGGCGCTGGAACCATTGCTCCACCTCGTCGCGCGACATCCGATCGCCATCGGCCCACATGGCCAGCGCCGCGTACAGCAGCGGCTCGGCCGTCGTCAGCCACCCGCGCTCCTCCCGCTGCAGTCCGGACGTCTCCAGGGCATCCTCGACCCGGTCAATCGCCTGTTCCATCTCCAGGGACGTGGGCGGATCGTGCCGGAACAACCGGTCGGCGAGATCGGCGACTCCGACGGGAATCGCCGACTCGAATCCCGTATCGTCCGTTAGCGTTGTGGCATGGGCGCCGATGACGATGCGGGTGGTGCTGTGGGTCGTGCTGTCGGGACGGGTCATGTGGGTCTGTAACTGTTCCGCCTGTAACGCAAGAATGGCGAAACCGGATCTTGCGGCAAGTCTGTCTTCGCACCAAGCCGAATCGTCTCTGCCCCCGCTCGCTGCGTGGCCGTTGCCACGCAGGCACAATCAGACAACCTACACAAGGAGCCAGCATGTCGAACATCTTCGAAGACAACGCCCTGTCCATTGGCCGCACCCCCCTGGTGCGCCTGAACCGCATCACCGACGGTGCCAAGGCCACCGTCCTGGCCAAGGTCGAGGGCCGCAACCCGGCCTACTCGGTCAAGTGCCGCATCGGCGCCGCCATGATCTGGGATGCCGAGCAACGGGGCCTGCTGGGCCCGGGCAAGGAAATCGTCGAGCCCACCAGCGGCAACACTGGCATCGCGCTGGCCTTCGTGGCAGCCGCCAAGGGCATTCCCCTGACGCTGACCATGCCCGAGACCATGAGCATCGAGCGCCGCAAGCTGCTGCTGGCCTATGGCGCCCGGCTGGTGCTGACCGAAGGTGCCAAGGGCATGAAAGGGGCCGTGGCCAAGGCCGAGGAAATCGCGGCCAGCGATCCGGGCAAGTACGTGCTGCTGCAGCAGTTCATGAACCCGGCCAACCCGGCCATCCACGAGAAGACCACCGGTCCCGAGATCTGGAACGACACCGACGGCGCCATCGACATCCTGGTCTCCGGCGTGGGCACGGGCGGCACCATCACCGGCATTTCCCGCTACATCAAGCAGACCCGGGGCAAGGCCATCACCTCGGTGGCGGTCGAACCCACGGCCAGCCCCATCCTGACCCAGACACGCAACGGCGAGGAGATCAAGCCGGCGCCGCACAAGATCCAGGGCATCGGCGCGGGCTTTGTGCCCGACGTGCTCGACCTGTCGCTGGTCGACGCCATCGAGCAGGTCAGCAACGAGGAAGCGGTGGAATTCGCCCGCCGCCTGGCCCGCGAGGAAGGCATTCTCTCGGGCATTTCCTGTGGCGCCGCCGCCGCTGTGGCTGTTCGCCTGGCGAACCGGCCCGAAAATGCCAACAAAACCATTGTGGTCATTCTGCCCGACTCGGGCGAGCGCTACCTCAGTTCGGTGCTGTTCGAAGGCGTCTTCGACGCTGCAGGCCAGCCGACCTGACAAGCGGCCCGGGCGCACGCACGGTCAGAAACGCCACCGTATTCCGCTATGCTTGCGCCCGACCAAATCCCCCACCCCGATCCCTGCGACCAAACATGTCCCCCCAACCCAACAAGTCCGAGGTGCTGCTGGAGAAATTCATCTTCTCCAGCCGCTGGCTGCTGGTGCCGTTCTTCCTGGGCCTCATCGTCGGCATGCTCGTGTTGCTGGTCAAGTTCTTCAAGGAACTGGCCCTGCTGGTCAAGGGCGTGCTGGGTCTCGTCCAGCATGACACCGTCATCTCTATCCTCACACTGGTCGACACGGCGCTGATTGCCGTGCTGCTGCTGATCATCGTCTTCAGCTCGTACGAGAACTTCGTCTCCAAGCTGAGCATCGGCGACCACGAAGACCGGCCGGCCTGGATGGGCAAGGTGGGCTTCTCCGACCTGAAAATGAAGCTCATCGGCGCCATCGTGGCCATTTCGGCGGTCGAGCTGCTCAAGGCCTTCCTGGTCAGCACCTCGCTCAGCGGCGAAGAGCTGGGCTGGAAGATCGCCATCCACCTGACCTTCGTGGTCTCGGGCCTGCTGTTCGCCCTGGCCGACTGGATCAGCGACCTGCGCAAGTGAGTGCCTGCCCGCCACCCCCGCGGGCAAACCACAATGGACAGTGACGGCCGATGCGGCCATGGTGTGCGGTTCAACCAAGACCTGCCCGCCAACCGCAACCGGAGCTTGTCCCATGTCCGCCAGCCTGCACCAGCATCAGCACATCCACACCGTCATGCAGGTGGCCGCTGACGGCGCCGGCGCCCTGGCGGCATCGCGCCACGAACAGGTCATCCGCGACTCCTGGCTGCGCTGCGTGCACGAACACCAGCTCGACCCCGCCCGCATGCAGGAGGCAGTCATCCTGCCGCAGGCGCGCCTGCGCGAACACCAGGAACAGATGGAAGCCCTGCTGCAGATCGCCCGGCACGGCATGGAAACGCTCTACAGCAAGGTGGCCGGTCTGGGCTACGTGGTGTTGCTGACCGATGCCCGCGGCGTGACGGTCGATTTCCTGGGGGACCTCGTGTTCGAGCCCAGCCTGCGCAAAGCCGGGCTCTATCTCGGTGCCGACTGGAGCGAGCACCATGCCGGCACCTGCGGCGTGGGCACCTGCATCAACACCGGGCAGGCACTGACCGTGCACCTGGACGACCACTTCGACGCCACGCACATTCCGCTGACCTGCACCACGGCACCCATCTTCGACAGCGCCGGCCAGCTCAGCGCCGTGCTCGACATCTCTCAGCTGAGCTCCGACCAGCCCAAGTCCAGCCAGCAGCTGGCGCTGCAACTGGTGAAGATGCATGCCCACGACATCGAGAATGCGGCCTTCCTGCACCGGCACCGGCACGACTGGATCCTGCGGCTATCCGCCGCGCCGCAGTTCCTGGACGTCCAGCCCGACTACCTGCTGGCACTGGACAACCGGGGCCGGGTGACCGGATTCAACTGGCGCGCCCACCAGGCCCTGAGCCCGGCGGGTGGCAAAGGCCTGCTCGGCGCCGACTTCGAGTCGCTGTTCGACCTGCCATTCGGACAGATCGGCCGCTTCGTCATGACCGAGCCGTCCGACCAGCGCGCGGTCATGATGGCCGGCGGCCGCCAGTTGCTGTTCCTGTCGGCCGTGCCGCCGCCCGCCAGGCCGCTGGCCGTGGCCCGTCAGGAGCGACAGATACCAGTGCCTCTGGCGGCCCTGTCGGCCGGCGATGCCGCGCTGGACCGGCAGATCGAACGCGTGGCCCGTCTGGTGAACACCCCCATCGGCCTGCTCATCACCGGCGAGACCGGCTCGGGCAAGGAGTACTTCGCCAAAGCGGTGCACAAGGCCAGTGAACGCCGCAACCGGCCCTTCGTGGCCGTCAACTGTGCCGCCATTCCCGAGCACCTGATCGAGAGCGAGCTGTTCGGCCACCTGCCGGGCAGCTTTTCAGGCGCCTCACCCCGGGGCAAGCGGGGCCTGATCGCCGAGGCCGACGGCGGCACCCTCTTCCTGGACGAGATCGGCGACATGCCGCTGGCATTGCAGGCGCGGCTGCTGCGAGTGCTCTCCGAGCGCGAAGTGCTGCCCGTGGGCGCCACACGGCCGGTGCCGGTCAACATCCGCGTGATCGCGGCCACCCACGCGCCACTGGAGACCCTGGTGCACGCCGGCCGCTTCCGGGACGACCTGTACTACCGGCTCAAGGGCGCCCACGTCGAGCTGCCGTCGCTGCGCGAGCGCAGCGACCTGGCCGCCATGATCGGGCGGCTGCTGGAGGGACGCGCCATCAGTGCCGCCGCGCGGCAGCGCCTGCTCGCCCACACCTGGCCGGGCAACCTGCGCGAATTGCGCAACGTGCTCGACTATGCCAGCAGCCTGGCAGGAGACGAACCCATCGGCCTGGACGACCTGCCGGAACTGCACGCCTGCCCGCGCCTGCCGGCGGGTGGCGCACCGGTGGACGGCCACGCCGGGGAACCACAGGACCTGCTGTCCGCGCTGCGCGCGGCCCAGTGGAACGTGAGCGCCGTGGCCCGGCAGATGGGCGTCTCGCGCATGACGCTGTACCGGCGCATGAGGCGGATGGGCATCGTTCAGCCCAACCGGGTGGGCTGAACGCCCCCAGTGACACCTGTCACGCCAGGCAGGTGACAGGTGCACGGGGTGTGACACCGTTTGGACTCAAGAAAACGCTGTCATATCAAGCACTTGCACTCGCCACCCACCTGGCACGCGTCTTGTGATGCATGAGGACCGGCCCGCACCGAGGCCGGCATCACAGGAGACAACCCATGACTGCAGACACGCCCTCCCAGCGGGCACAACGCTGGCTGGACGCTTTCGGGGCCGCCCTGGTCTCAGGCCAGCCCGAAGCCGCCCTGCCCCTGTTCGACACCGAAAGCTACTGGCGCGACCTGGTGGCCTTCACCTGGAACATCCGCACCCAGGAAGGCCACGAAGCCATCCGCGACATGCTGACGGCGCGCCTGGCTGACACGGCCGCCAGCGATTTCCAGCTGGAGGGCGATGCCACCGAAACCGACGGCGTGGTCGAAGCCTGGTTCACCTTCGAGACCCGGGTGGCGCGCGGCCGTGGGCACCTGCGCCTGAAACCCGGCCCCGAGGGCGACAAGGCCTGGACCCTGCTGACCACGATGACCGAACTCAAAGGCTTCGAGGAGAAGAAGGGGACACAGCGCATCAAGGGAGCGGAACATGGCGCACAGCAGGGCCGCAAGAGCTGGCTCGAGCGCCGCCACGAGGAAGAGGCCAGCCTGGGCTACACCGAGCAGCCGTATGTCGTCATCGTCGGCGGCGGGCAGGGCGGCATCATCCTGGCCGCGCGGCTGCGCCGCCTGGGCGTGCCGACCATCGTGGTCGAGAAAAACGCGCGGCCCGGCGACAGCTGGCGCAACCGCTACAAGAGCCTGTGCCTGCACGACCCGGTCTGGTACGACCACCTGCCCTACCTGCCGTTCCCCGACGACTGGCCGGTGTTCGCGCCCAAGGACAAGGTGGGCGACTGGCTGGAGATGTACGCCAAGGTCATGGAGATCAACTACTGGGGCTCCACCACTGCGAAAAAGGCCAGCTACGACGAGGCCAGGGGCGAGTGGACGTTGGTGGTCGACCGCAACGGCGAAGAGGTGACGCTGCGGCCGAAGCAGCTGGTATTTGCGCTCGGCGTCTCGGGCTACGCCAACGTGCCGAAGATCGCCGGCGCCTCGAGCTTCGAGGGCGACCAGCACCACTCCAGCAAGCACCCCGGCCCCGAGGCATACGCGGGCAAGAAATGCGTGGTGCTCGGCTCGAACAACTCGGCGCACGACATCTGCGCGGCGCTCTGGGAAAACGGCGCCGACGTCACCATGATCCAGCGCAGCAGCACCCACATCGCACCGTCGGACTCGCTGATGGAACTGGCGTTGGGCGGCCTCTACAGTGAAGAGGCCCTGAAGAACGGCATCGACCACCACAAGGCCGACCTGATCTTCGCCAGCGTGCCCTACAGGATCATGCACAACTTCCACATCCCGGTGTACGACGAGATGAAGAAGCGCGACGCGGACCTGTACAGCCGGCTGGAGAAGGCGGGCTTCATGCTTGACTTCGGCGACGACGGCTCGGGCCTGTTCATGAAATACCTGCGCCGCGGATCGGGCTACTACATCGACGTGGGTGCCAGCGAACTGGTGGCCAATGGCAGCATCAAGCTCAAGAGCCACAACAACATCGAGCACATCAACCCGACAAGCGTGACGCTGACCGACGGCACCGAACTGCCGGCCGACCTGATCGTCTACGCCACGGGCTACGGATCGATGAACCATTGGCTGGCCGACCTGGTCTCGCCCGAGGTGGCCGACCGCGTCGGCAAGGTCTGGGGCCTGGGCTCCGCCACCACCAAGGACCCGGGGCCCTGGGAAGGGGAACTGCGCAACATGTGGAAACCCACGAACCAGCAACAACTGTGGATCCATGGAGGCAACCTGCACCAGAGCCGCCATTACTCGCAGTTCCTCTCGTTGCAGCTCAAGGCACGCTACGAAGGCCTGGACACACCCGTGTACGGTCAGGCCCCGGTGCACCACCTGAGGTAAGCGCGGACGCCGGGCCGTCGCGCCTTTCCCTGCGATCGGACAACCATCCCCCACCCGGGGGATCTCAGGGAAAGCCCGATGCGCCTCGGGAATGCTTCTTGCACAACACTGTCGCAGGGCACCGCCGTGGTGCCCTGCCCGCAGGAGCATTCATGTCCGCCCTTCGACCCGCATGTGGCGTCCGGCCACGGCAGCGGCCCTCACCATGAGTGGCGCCCGGATCATCGTCGCCCTGTTCGGGCCCCACGGCCGCGGTGCCTTCAACGAAGCCGGCCTGACCGGCGCCCTGAGGGCACGCGAGCGAGGCCATGAGGTCGAGATCCGCTGGATCGGCCCCGGCACCGCCGAGGGGCGCACCGAGTCGATGCGCGATCTGTGCCGCCGTGGCGTGGACCTGCTGGTGGCCCATGGCGGACAAGGTGACGCGCCGGTCCAGGCGCTGCATGCCGAATTTCCCGACACCCGCTTCGTCATCACGCAAGGCCACTTCATCGCACCGAACGTGGCGAGCTACGAAGTCCTGCAGGAGCAGTCGGCCTTCCTGGCGGGCGTGCTGGCCGGCCTGCACTCACGCAGTGGCGTGGTCGGCCACCTGTCCGGAGAAATGCTGCGTCCGGGCCTCAAGGGCCGTGCGGCGTTTGCACATGGCCTGCGCGCCAGTGGCCGGCAACTGCGCTTTCTCACCCATTTCTGCGGCGAGCAACACGACCCGGCCCTGGCCTACGCCGCCACCCTGTCCATGCAACGCGAGGGCGCCGACCTGGTGTTCGCCATGCTCGATGGCGGGCGGGCGGGGGTCAACCAGGCCTGCCGCGAACGACCCATCCGCCAGATCGGCAGCGTGCTGGACTGGGTGCAACGCGAGCCGGACATCTTCATCGGTTCGGCGGTGGCCGACTCGGGTCGCTGCGTCGCCGAGGCCATCGACGACTTCGCCACCGACCGCCTGCGGCCAGGCACCATCCGCCAGTTCGGCCTCAAGGAAGGCCCTTGCGTGTACCTGGCCCTGCCCCCTGCCCTGAAAGCGCTGTACGGCCGGCAACTGGAATGCTGGCAGGCCAGGTTGCTGGACGGCTCGCTGGAGATCGAGACCGGATTCGATGCAGACGCCGCCTCGCCTGTCGACGAGGTCCTGTCCAGGGCGGCCTGACCACCCTGCCGGCACCCGCCTGACGGACCCGCGCCTCAAGCCCGCAGCAGCGCCTCGACCGCCTCGTCCGAGACCTGCGGAAATGCGCGATAGAACTGCCCCACCGACTGGAACCGTTCAGGCACCAGCAGGCACACCACCGCGTCGGCCAGCGGACGCACCAGCGCGAGGGCTTCGGCCGATGCCACCGGAACGGCACAGACCAGACGAGCCGGTCCCTGCTGCCGCAGGCTGTGCAATGCCGCCGTCATGGTGGCACCCGTGGCCAGGCCATCGTCCACCACCACCACGGTCCGACCGGCCACCGGCTGGGACGGCCGCAGGGGCGAATAGCGCTGCCGACGCTGCCGAATGGCCTGAAGCTGGCGCGCCTTTTCCGCGGCCAGGTAGGCCGCATCGGCCCCCATCTGCGCCGCATGCGGCGCCACCCACAGCCAGCCGCCTTCGTCCACCGCGCCCACCGCCACTTCAGGCGAACCGGGCGCACCCAGCTTGCGCACCAGCACCACATCCAGGTCGCCACCCAACGCATCGACCATGCAACGCGCCATGGGCACCGCACCCCTGGGTATGGCCAGCACCAGCGGCCGCTCCAGTTGCATCGGCTTCAGGGCATCGGCCAGTTGCCGTGCGGCGTCGAGTCGGTCATCGAACATCGCGCACCGCCCTCCAGCCAGCGTCAGTTCCCGGCCTCAGCCTCGGCCAGCATGTGCTGCACCAGCGGGTGCTGCACCTTGCGTGCCGTGCCAATGGCAAAGCGGTGCTCCTGCACGCCGTAGCAAGGCGCCACCCACTGCAGGCCATAGCCCTGGGCCAGTTTTTCGCGCATGCGGGCAGAGGCCGGGAACACACCCATGCCGCCCGAGCCGAAGGTGGCCAGCAGGGCGCTGTCCTCGAACTCCCCCACCAGTTGCGGCACCACCCCGTGGGACTCCAGCCAGTGATCCACCCGCCCCCGCACCGAGGCATGGGCCGACGGCAGCAGCACCGGCACCCGCTCCAGGCTGCGCGGAAAATCCTGCTGCGTCTGCTCGAACCACTGCGGGGGTGCGTACCAGCCCACATCGGTCGACCCGAGCGCATGGCTGTACAGGCGCAGGTTGGGGTTGGCCGGGGCCGGCCGGTCGGACAGCACCACGTCCATGCGGTGCAGGGCCAGGTCCGCCAGCAGGTCGTCGAACTCGCCTTCGTGACAGATGAGGCGCAACCGCGGTTCGCCCAGCACGGGTGAAAGCAGGTCACGCACCGCCAGCTTCGACAGACCGTCGGAAATACCCACCACCAGCCGCAAGGTGGTCTGCTGACCGGCCTCTCGCACCGCCATTGGCAGCTGCCCGCCGATCTGGAAGATCTGCTCGGCCATCTGCAAGGCCACCTGGCCCGCCTCGGTCAACGCCAGCCCGCGCCCTGACGGCTTGAACAGCGAACGTCCGAGCGCCTTCTCCAGCAACCTCACCTGGGCGCTGACGGTCTGCACCGCCATGCCCAGCCGCACCGCGGCATGCGACATGCCCCCCTCCTTGGCCGCGACCCAGAAGTAGTACAGGTGCTTGTAGTTGAGTTCCGTCTGCATCGTCTGAATTTCACTGCAGCTGATGCCGGCATTGTCTGCTTTTCTGCGCGGTTTGTGGGCACTGTTGACTGAAACCACGGCATCGACCTCTTCGCAGACTCGGCTGCTCCTGGCGTGGTCGCTCGCAGTGCTGCCCGCTCACCCCCGCCAGAAGAACAGCGCTGTCATCACCAACCCGGTGACAATGACCCCGGACCGCACCACCTGGGCGGGCAGGCGCCTGGACCAGCGAGCACCGAAGAAGCCGCCGGCGGTGGCGGCGATCATCATGAGCAGGCCTTCTTTCCAGGCGATGGCGCCGGCGATCACGAAGGCGGCGACCGACAGCCAGGACAGCACCAGCGAGTTGAGGTTCTTCAGTGCGTTGACGGTGTGGATGCGGCTTTCGCCGGTGAGCGTGTAGAGCGCCATGAGCAGGATGCCCAGGCCGCCGTTGAAATAACCGCCGTAAATGGACACGGCCAGCAGGCCGGGCTCGCGCCAGCGGGCCAGGCCGTTGCCGTCACCGCCATTGGCAGGCTGGGCGCGGCGGGCAAGGGCCGGACCCACCGCGAACAGCACGGTGGCGAACAGCAGCAGCCAGGGCACGATGCCGGAAAACAGTTTGGCCGGCGTGACCAGCAGCAGCAGCGCGCCGGCAACACCTCCGGTGGCCGCAATGGCCATCTCGCGCCAAAGGCGCTGGCCCGGCAGGGCACGCAACTCAGGCCGAAAACCCAGCGTGCTGCCCAGGTAGCCAGGACTGACCGCGAGCGCGCTGGTGGCGTTGGCCACGATCGGCGGCACGCCGGTGAACACCAGGGCCGGAAAAGTCAGAAAGCTGCCGCCGCCGGCGACCGCGTTGAGCACGCCGGCGGCAAAGGCCGCCGCGGCCAGCAACAGCGCAGAAAAAAGCGGATCCAAACCGGGAAGCGGGTCCGTCACTCGGCCTGGTTGGCCAGCAGACGGAAACCCTTGCCGCGCATGAAGTGGGCCACCATCAACTCACGATCGTCCTTGTCGACTTTGGCCAGCCCCACCTGGTACCGGCACTCGGACAGTTCGGTGTAGGTGTCGTCCGAGCTGACGTTGGGCTTGGCCCAGTAGGGCTTGTCTGCGGTGGCGCAGGCGGTCAGGGCCAGGAGGACGGACAGGGCGGCAAGTTGTTTCATTGGAAGAAGCCTGTGTACGGGGTGAACTGTCCGACAGGATACCAAAGCACCCGGCGCCAGATGGTTACAGATGGCATCAGCGGGCACGGCCCAGGCGGCTCTGCAGGCGGTCCAGCACCTGGCTGACCACGGCCGCCTCGGCGGTCGGCTGTTCACGGGCCATTTCCTGCTCGGCCACCGACAGGTTCAGTCGCACAAAGGTGCTGTCCAGCGCATGGCGGGTGGCCAGCAACTGTTGCGCGATCTTGGCGCAATCGGCGCCCTCCTCCAGCAGCTTCTGCAGACCACGCACCTGCCCCTCGGCACGGCGCAGGCGGTGCAGCAGCTCGGCCTTGCGGTTCTCGGGAAGGGGTTGCGGTGCGTCGTCCACAGGCGAGGTCCGGATAGAGGTCAGGCGGGCTGTATGGCGGCCACGGGTTCAGGGGCCAGCAGGCTGCCATCGCGCAGGCCACGCACGGTGGCAAAGCACAGCCAGAGGATCACGATGGAGCTGATGGCCAGCATCAGCACCGCCAGCGTCTGGGGCACGATGGCACCCCCTTGCGATGGCTCAGCCAGGCGCAGGGTCAGCGTCGCCAGCGCGGTCAGGGGAAAGGACAGGCCCCAGAAGGCCACGCTGAACGGCTGGGCCGCGATGCGGCGCACCAGTGGCGCCACCCAGGCCAGAAAGAACAGCGAGACGCCCCACAGGGCCAGCACCACCGCAGACGGCGCCTGCATGCGCAGCAGCACCAGGCCGATCACCGCAGGGGGCGCCACCGTGATGAACCAGGCCGGCAGGATGCGTTCGGGCAAGGGGCTGTGGGCGATGCGCCGCACCAGCAACAGGCCCACGACGACCGGCCACAGAAACGCACCGACGCCGAACTGGGCCGCCGACCACAGACCGTGACCCAGTGGCAGGCCCGCCAGGGGCACCACCACGTTGCCGACGACCGGAATCAGCAGCACCGGCGTGACCGCCGGCCAGGCCGAAGCTGGCCCCTGTCCGCCCGGCGCGGCCACTACCGGCGACAGCCAGCGTCCAAGCACCCACAGCGTGGCCCAGATCTGGCCCAGACTGCCCGCCCACCACAGCGCATGCCACAAGGGCAGCAACGTACCGGCATGGCCGTCCAGTGCGACGCCCACGTTGGCCAGCAGCAGCAGGGACACCGGCACCGCCGCCACGAAGGCATGGCGCACCGGATGCTTCAGGTCGTCGGCCAGCGCCTGGGCATGTCGCTGCCAGCGCAGCAGCGAGGCCACGGCCAGTCCGGCAAAGACCAGGCAAGCGGCTGCGCCGACGATCAGCGAAAACCCGACCGCCATCTCGCCCAGCAGACCCTGGGCGGCATGCCAGGCCAGTGACAGGCCAGCCAGGCCCATGACCAGGGCAAACCAGCCAGGCATCAGGAACTTCAAAGGCGAGGACACAGACATGACCACTCCAGACCCGCGCAGCGGCGCAGGGGGGTTACTTCACCTTACATGCGGTGCCACCCTCGGGCACACCGAACTTCTTGAACAGGATGGCCGGCGGGCAGAAGCCGGTGATGCCGGACTGGAACAGGTTGAAACCGGCGAAAGCGGTCAGCGCCAGGAACCACTCGCTCACGAAGATCGGGCTGCCTTGGTAACCCAGGGCCAGGGAAAGCATGACGACAAAACCGGCCATGATGCGGATGAGACGTTCGACAGTCATTTCGGACTCCTTGAAAAAAACAACGGGACAGACAGAAAACGGGAAAGAGAACAGGTTCAGACCGCCACTTCACGCGCCGCGTGGCGCTTGCGGTACATGGCGAAATACAGCACCGGGATGACCACCAGGGTCAGCATCGTGGACACCGCGATGCCGAAAATCAGCGAGATCGCCAGGCCATTGAAGATGGGGTCGTCCAGGATGAAGAAGGCACCCATCATGGCGGCCAGGCCGGTCAGCGCAATCGGCTGGGCACGCACGGCGGCCGACTGCACCACCGCATCCGCGAAGGGCACGCCGCGTGCCGTCTCCAGCTCGATGAAGTCCACCAGCAGGATGGAGTTGCGCACGATGATGCCGGCCAGCGCGATCATGCCGATCATGGAGGTGGCGGTGAATTGCGCACCCAGCAGGGCATGGCCCGGCATCACGCCGATCATCGTCAGCGGAATCGGCGCCATGATGATCAGCGGCGTGAGGTAGCTCTTGAACTGCGCCACCACCAGCAGGTAGATCAGGATCAGGCCGACACCGTAGGCCGCCCCCATGTCACGGAAAGTCTCGTAGGTGATCTGCCACTCGCCGTCCCACTTGAGCGCGTACTGGCGGTACGGGTCGGACGGCTGATTGATCCAGTATTCGCCCAGTTCGCCGGCATTGGGCAGCGCAGCCTCGGCCAGCGGACCGCGGATGCCGAACAGGCCATACAAAGGCGAGTCCAGCTTGCCGGACATGTCGCCCAGTACGTAGGTCACCGGCAGCAGGTTCTTGGTGAAGTGCGGCTGGTCGATCACGCCGCGCTCGACGGTGACCAATTCAGACAGGGGCACCATGCGCCCGTTGGCCGCCTTGAGCGGCAGGGCCAGCACGGTGTCCAGGCCGACCTGCGACTCGCGCGGCAGCTGGATGCGCACCGGCACGGCAAACTTGGCGTGGCCATCGTGCAGGTAGGCGGCGTCGGTACCCGACAGCGCGGCATAGACGGTCTGCGCGATCACCTGCACCGGTATGCCCAGCGACTCGGCGCGCTGGCGCTGGATGCGCAGGAAGGCGCGCGGCGCGTTTTCCTTGAGCGTGGTGTCGATACCCACGATGTCGGGCGTGGCGGCAAAGGCCTTGGCCACGCGTTGCGCCAGCTCGGCGCGCCCGGCCTCGTCCGGACCGTAGACCTCGGCCACGATGGGCGAGAGCACCGGCGGCCCCGGCGGCACTTCCACCACCTTGACGCGGGCGCCATGCGCGGCCGCGATCTTCTCCAGTTCGGGACGGTGGCGCTGGGCAATGGCGTGGCTCTTCTCGCTGCGGTCGTGGGCGCCCACCAGGTTGACCTGCAGGTCCCCGCCCTCGGCGTCTGCACGCAGGTAGTACTGGCGCACCAGGCCGTTGAAGGTGATCGGGCTGGCCGTACCGGCGTAGCCCTGGACATTCGTCACCTCAGGCTGCTGCGCCAGCCAGGACGTCATGTCCTGCAGCACCGCTGCCGTGCCTTCCAGAGGCGTGCCGGCCGGCATGTCCACCACCACCTGGTATTCGCTCTTGTTGTCGAAGGGCAGCATCTTGAGCACCACCCACTGCACCACCGCCAGGCCGACGGACAGAAGCAGCGCGACCAGGATGCCGGCCAGCAGCAGCCAGCGCTTGCGGGCACTGCGCAGGAACGGAGTGAGGATTTTCGTGAAGGTGTTCTGCAGGCCGCGCGTGAGTTTGCCCGGGCCATGGTCGGCGTGGCCGTCCGTCTTGGTCAGCTTGAGCGCCAGCCAAGGGGTGACGGTGAACGCGATGGCCAGCGAGATGGCCATGCCCATGCTGGCATTGATCGGGATCGGGCTCATGTACGGGCCCATCAGGCCGGTCACGAATGCCATCGGCAGCAGGGCTGCGATCACGGTGAAGGTCGCCAGGATGGTGGGGCCACCCACTTCGTCGACCGCACGCGGGATGATGACCCGCAGCGGCTCACCCGGGGTCAGCTGGCGGTGGCGGTGGATGTTCTCCACCACCACGATGGCGTCGTCCACCAGGATGCCGATGGAGAAGATCAGTGCGAACAGCGACACCCGGTTGAGCGTGAAGCCCCAGGCCCACGAAGCGAACAGGGTTGCGGTCAGGGTCAGGACCACGGCCGCGCCGACGATCACCGCCTCGCGGCGCCCCAGCGCCAGCCCCACCAGGATGATGACGCTGCCGGTGGCAAAAATCAGCTTCTGGATCAGCTTGTTGGCCTTGTCGGCCGCCGTCTGTCCGTAGTCACGCGTGATGGTGACATGCACGTTATCGGGAATGACCGCGTTCTTCAGGTCGTCCAGGCGGCGCGCCGCGCCGTGGGCCACGTCGACCGCGTTCTCGCCCGGCTTCTTGGTGACGGTGACGGTCACGGCCGGATGGTTCTGGCCCTGGGCAGCCGGATGGTCGGCATCGGCTGCGCCGGGCGTGAACCAGACATGGCGCTGGGGTTGCTGCGCGCCGGTTTCCACACGGGCCACTTCACGCAGATAGATGGGGCGCCCGTTGCTCACACCGACCACGATGTCGCCAACGTCCTTCTCGTTCTGCAGGAACTCGCCGGTTTCGACGCTGAGCATGGCCGGCTCGCCCGGCGCCGGACTGGGGTTGACCACCGAGCCCGACGGCAGGCCCAGGTTGGCCGCCGCAATGGCGCTGTGCAGCTGCTGCACGCTGACACCCCGTTCCCGCAGGCGGTTGGGCTCCAGCCAGACGTTGACGGCACGGCCGGGACCGCCGATGGTGACCACCTCGCGCGTGCCGGGCACCCGCTTGAGCTCGGTCTCCACCGAATGGGCCACGCGTTCCAGTTCGAGCGCACTGGCGGCATCCTCGGTCCACAAGGTGGCCGCCAGAACCGGCACGTCGTCAATGCCCTTGGGCTTGACGATCGGTGTCATCACGCCCAGGCCCTGCGGCAGCCAGTCCTGGTTGGCATTGAGGACGTCGTACAGGCGCACCAGTGCCTCGGTGCGGGGCACGCCCACCTCGAACTGCACCGTCAGCACCGCCACGCCCGGGCGCGAAACCGAATAGGTGTGCTCGATACCATGGATCTGCGAAAGCACCTGCTCCGCCGGCTGCGCCACCATCTTGGCCACATCAGCACTGGAGGCGCCGGGGAACGGAATGATGACGTTGGCCATCGTCACGTTGATCTGGGGCTCTTCCTCGCGCGGCGTGACCAGCACGGCGAACAGGCCCAGCAACAGGGCCACCAGGGCCAGCAGAGGCGTGATGGCGTTGGCCTGGAACATCCGGGCCACGGCGCCCGAGAAGCCCAGCTTTTCCATGGATTCAGGAGTGGGATTCATGTCGGCCACCTCACTGCGCGGCAGGCCGTGCATGGGCCAGGCCAGCCTTCACGGGGTCCAGGGCGACTGTGTCGCCGGCTTTCAGGCCAGCCAGGATCTCCACGCCGGCCTCGCCGTGGCTGGCGCCGGTGCGCACGGCACGCAGGGCAAATCCGGTCTGTCCTTCAGCCCGGGGCGCGACCACGTAGACGCCCGTCAGTTCACCGCGGCGCAACAGGGCGGACGCCGGCACCACCAGGCGCTGGGCCTCGCCACCGACAAAGCGGACCTGGACCTGGCGACCCGGCACCTGGCCTTCACCGTCGGCCTGGCTCAGGTCCAGCCGCCATTCGACGGTCTGGGACACCGGATCGGCGGCCGGGAGCGCGGTCCGGCTGGCCGGTTGCACCCACTGGCCGTCCGGCAGGCGAACTTCCACGCGTTGCGCCTGCTGCGCCAGTCCCTGCTGTGATGCCGGGACATGCACCACGGCACGTATCGGCTGCGGTGCATAGACTGTCAGCACCGGAGCACCGGGCATGGCCAGCGACCCGGCCTCGGCATGGGTGGCCAGCACCCAGCCATCGTAGGGCGCGGTCAGGCGGGTAAAGCCCTGGGCCACGGCGGCCTGCGTCTGACCGGCACGCGCGGCGGCGGCGCCGGCTTCGGCCGCGCGGAACTGGGCCTGCGCCGAGTCCAGGGCCGCCTGGGCCACAAAGCCCTTGGAGCGCAACTCCCGGGTACGTTCAAAAGCCGCCTGGGCATTCGCCAGGTTAGCCTGGGCCTGCGCCACGCCCGCCTGGGCCTGGGCGACACCAGCCTGGGTGGCCCGGTCATCGATGACGGCCAGCACCTGGCCGGCCTTCACGCGGTCGCCCGCCTTGACACTCAGGCTGGCAATGCGTCCACTGGCCTGGGCCGAGAGCACGCTCTGGCGCACCGCCTGCAGGCTGCCGTCAATCAGCAGACCGGCACCGACGGCCTTTTCGCCCAGCGACAGCACCGGCACTTCAGGACCGGCGGCAGCGGGCTGGGCGTGCACCTGTGACAGCGGCCAGGCCAGCAGCACCGCCGTGGCGAGCGCGCCGGACCCCAGCGCAGCCATCAGATGGCGACGGGCCGGCAGCTTCCGGGGAATGAGGGCAACAGCAGGGGCTTGCGAAAGACGGGAAGACATGGATTTCTCCTATACCTGACGCAGTATACACACATACCCCCTGGGGTACAA
The DNA here is from genome assembly GCA_041396505.1 of Burkholderiaceae bacterium. Lineage (GTDB taxonomy): Bacteria > Pseudomonadota > Gammaproteobacteria > Burkholderiales > Burkholderiaceae_C > Hydrogenophaga. The sequence continues at coordinate 44,084 of JAWKYL010000007.1, read as the reverse complement.
GTGGGTGCCGCCGAATTCCTTGCCGCCGGCTGGCCGACCCCAGGGCTTCAGGTGGCGAACGGCACCCGTTGCGCCACCGCGCACAGCAACTCGTAACTGATGGTGCCGGCCGAGCGGGCCACCTCGTCCGCTGCCAGCAAGGCGCCGGCGCCCGACACCCCCCAGAGCACCACCTCGCTGCCGATACCCGCCGTCGCACCGGCCGCATCCAGCGGCGACAGGTCCACCGTGACCATATCCATGCTGACACGCCCCACGATGCGGGTGCGGACACCGTCGACCAGCACCGGTGTTCCCGTGGGGGCGTGGCGCGGGTAGCCGTCAGCGTAGCCGCAGGCCACCACGCCAACGCGCATGGGCACCTCGGCGGTGAAACTGGAGCCATAGCCGACGGTATCGCCCGGCTGGAGGCTCTGGACACCGATCAGGCGGCTGGACAAGGTCATCGTGGGTTGCAAGTCCCAGTCGGCGGCACTGTGCTCCGGATGATCGGGCGCCCCGCCGTACAGCGCAATGCCCTCCCTCACCCAGTCCGCTGCCACCGTGCTGACGCCCTCGCCCCGCAGCGGGCTGCCGGCGTGGCGGAGAATGGCCGCACTGTTGCACAGGGTGCGCTCGCCCGGCAGATCAGCCGTGGCGTCCTCGAAGGCCGCCACCTGGTGGGCAATGCCCCGGGGGCCATCCGCATCGCTGAAATGCGTCATGTGCGAGATCTCGTCCACCTGGGGCAGCGCGTTGAGCCGGGCCCAGGCCGCACGGTAGGCGCCCGGCGTGAAGCCCAGGCGGTTCATGCCACTGTTGAGCTTGAGGAACACCCGGTGCGGATGCTGGGTCTTGTGCGCGGCCAGCCAGTCGATCTGCTCGTCGCAGTGCACGGCGTGCCACAGGTGCAGGCGCGAACACAGCTCCAGGTCACGCGGTTCGAACACGCCTTCGAGCAGCAGGATGGGTCCGCGCCAGTCCAGCGCGCGAAGCCGCTGCGCTTCCGCCAGGTCCAGCAGCGCAAAACCGTCGGCACCTCGCAGGGCGTCGAACACCCGCTCGATGCCGTGACCATAGGCATTGGCCTTGACCACCGCCCAGACCCTGGCGTCGGGCGCGCGAAGCCGTGCCTGCTGCAGGTTGTGGCGAAGTGCGTCGGTATGGATAGTCGCAAGAATGGGGCGTGGCATGGTGATGATCCGACAAAGACCGAAAGGCGAAATTTACAGACAGTCACATCTACCGTGCTATAACCCGGCACGATTCCGAGATCTACACGCCGCACTGTCGCCCACATTGTCGTGGCCCAAGGTCTGCATTTGCAGCCGCATGCCACCCTTTCATTGCCATGAAGCGCGGCTTCTACACCATCATGACAGCCCAGTTCTGCAGTTCGCTGGCAGACAACGCGCTGTTTGTCGTCGCCATCGAACTGCTGCGCGCGCGCGGGGCCGCCGAGTGGCAGGCCGCCGCTCTGGTGCCGATGTTTGCCCTGTTCTATGTGGTGCTGGCACCCTTCGTCGGCGCCTTTGCCGACGCACGCCCCAAAGGGCAGGTCATGTTCATCAGCAATGCCATCAAAGTGGCGGCCTGCCTGCTGATGCTGGTTGGTGTGCACCCGCTTCTGGCCTACACCCTGGTGGGGCTGGGTGCTGCTGCGTATTCACCGGCCAAGTACGGCATCCTCACCGAACTGCTGCCGCCCTCCCAGCTGGTCAAGGCCAATGGATGGATCGAAGGACTGACCATTGCCTCCATCATCCTGGGCGTACTGCTGGGGGGCCTGCTGGTGGCGCCGGCCATGGCGGCGGTGGTCCAGTCCGCCCACCTGGCCTGGCTGCCCCAGGGCGCCACCCATACCGCTGCGGCAGCCATTGCCGTGCTGGTCGTGGTCTACCTGGCGGCGGCGGCCTTCAACCTGCGCATTCCCCGTACCGGCGTCACGCCGCGTCCGATGCCGCGCAACCCGCTGGTGCTGCTGCCCGATTTCTGGCGCTGCAACGGGCGCCTGTGGCGCGACCATCTGGGACAGATCTCGCTGGCCACCACCACCCTGTTCTGGGGCGTATCGGGCAATCTGCGTTACATCGTTCTGGCCTGGGCCGGCGCGGCCCTGGGTTACAGCACCAGCCAGGCCTCGTCGCTGGTCGGCGTGGTCGCGGTGGGCACCGCCGTGGGCGCGGTGGTGGCCTCGATCGTCTCCCGGCTGGACCAGGCCACCCGCCTGCTGCCCCTGGGTATCGCCATGGGCGCACTGCTGGTGCTCATGAACCTGATCGACAATGTCTGGGTCGCCGCCCCGTTTCTGGTGTTGCTCGGCGGCCTGGGCGGATTCATCGTGGTACCCATGAATGCCCTGCTGCAGCACCGCGGCCACAACCTGATGGGCGCAGGCCGCTCGATTGCGGTGCAGAATTTCAACGAACAGGCCTGCATCCTGCTGCTGGGGGCGCTCTACAGCTTTTCCACGGCGGCCGGCTGGTCGGCCTTCATGGCCATCGGAGCTTTCGGCACGCTGGTGGCCGGCTGCATGTACCTCATCCTGCGCTGGCAGCGCCGCAACGAGCGGACGTATCCGCACGAAATCGAACGCCTGCTGGAAATCGCCCGCCGCGACGACCTGCACGGCTGAGTCGGTCCGGTCCGCCCCATCAGGTACAGCCCCGGGCGGCGGCTATGGTCAGATGAAGCCGATGTTGGTCTGGGCAAAGCCGTCCAGGCTGACCAGGCGGTGCTGGGCCAGCGTCTTGTACAACTCGGCTTCCGTGACCGAACGCGACAGATAGGCGTCACTCCCGGCCAGGCCGGCCTTCATGCGGTCCATGCTGCCGGCCGTGGGCGCAAACATCAGCACCACCGGCGACTGGCCGGACGGCAGCTTGCGATGCTTGGCTTCGCGGCAGACCTGGAAGGCATCCGGATGGCCCTGCAGACGGTCGATCACCACCAGCCGGTAGGGATGGGCCTTGAGCATGGCCATGGCCTGGGCCGCCTCCCTGGACCAGTCGATCTTCAGGCCATAACGCTGAAAGCGCTTGTAGAAGATCCGCCCCTCGACCAGGCTCTCGGCCACCAGCAACACTTCGCCACGCTGGACCTCGGCCGGCGCCTTGCCGCCCGCCGGTGGGCGCGAACGCGGGGAACGGCTGTTGCGCTGGGATGCCGCCGGACGGGCCACGGGCGCTGGCGCCGGCAACTCGTCGAGACCGCCAAAGTCGGTCAGCCGGATCACACCGGGCTTGCGAGCGGCCTCGACCAGGCGGCCCTGCGCCGGACGCGGCGGCGCCACCCTGACCGCCGTCTGCAAGGTGGGCAACGGAGCGGACGGCCGGGGCCGGGGCGCACGAACCATCGGCCGGGTGGGCGGAAACTCGGTGTCCGGCGATCGCGCGGGTACCTGGTCCGGAGCCAGCGGAGGGCGATGGACCACGCGGCCCATGCTCTTGTCCAGTGGACTCAGGTGCGATGTCTTGTAGGGCTCGGTGGCCGCGAAGGCCGTGGCCTGCGGTGCGGGCGTTCTGCGTCCGGAACCCGACCTGACACCCACCAGCTGATCCAGCGCCGCCAGCACCGAAGCCAGCTTGACCGGCTTGGTCTGCAAGGGCCAGCCAGTACCCGCGTCGCTGCATCCGATCAGCAACACACGTCCGGGCAGCTGGGCATGCTGCACCAGGTTGACCGCCTGCCGGTTGTCGGAATTGACAATCAGGACCTGAGCGTCAATCACCTCATCCTGCACCCTGTATGCCGGCGGCCGACGCGCCGCCATGCGAAAAAACGCTTCCAGGGTCGAGGACTCGCCCTGCGCAAAACCCACCAACGCTATCGTATACGCCGTCTCCATGACAAGCCTTAAGTTATATCCGTGAATTATCGAAGTATCTCATTCGGTCTACAGACCGGAAGAGAATGAGGACTTGCAAGTTCGTTATTCGTGATAGTTTTCCGCTGTCGATTCATCCTATCCACACCCAGGAGCCCCTTGTGTCCAGCATCTATGATTTCCAGGCCTTAGGCATTGACGGAAGTCCGGTTGCCCTTGACCGCTTTCGCGGCCAGGCCATGCTGATCGTCAACACCGCCAGTGCCTGTGGCTTCACGCCCCAGTTCGCCGGTCTGGAGCAGCTGCACCAGACCTACGGTCCGCGCGGCCTGGCCGTGCTGGGCTTTCCCTGCAACCAGTTCGGCAACCAGGATCCCGGCAGCGATGCGGAGATCGGGGCCTTCTGTCAGCGCAACTACGGCGTGAGCTTCCCGATGATGTCCAAGATCGACGTCAACGGCAGTGATGCCCACCCGCTCTACCGCTGGCTCACGGCCGAGGCCCCCGGCCTGCTCGGCAGCAAGGCCGTCAAGTGGAACTTCACCAAATTCCTTGTCGGCAGGGATGGACGCGTCCTCAAGCGTTATGCACCACAGGACGCACCCGAGAAGCTGGTCAGGGACATTGAAGCCGCCCTGGCCTGACCACATGCGCCACATGACGCCTGTGCGCCACAGCTTGTCGGCGGACTGAAAAAAGGAGTATCCAAGGCGGCGCTTTTCTGTGAACCTGAAGGCTGCGTTGTGATCCAACGCGCAGACCGTCCCCGCTGTCGCCACCCGTGATATCCACACGGGAGGGCCACGGCCGCGAGGAGGAGCTTCATACAGGAGGTCGCCATGGACGTCATCAGCAGCTTCAGCGCCCGTTTCGAACGCACCCGCGAAGAAGAAATATCGCTGGAAGACTATCTTGCGGAGTGCAAGCGCAATCCGCTGGCCTACGCCACGGTGGCCGAGCGCATGCTCAAGGCCATCGGCGAGCCGCAGATGGTCGACACGCGCAACGACCCGCGCCTCTCGCGCCTGTTTGCCAACAAGATCATCAAGGTCTATCCGGCCTTTGCCGAGTTCTACGGCATGGAGGATTCGATCGAGCAGGTCGTGTCCTACTTCCGCCATGCCGCTCAGGGCCTGGAAGAGAAGAAACAGATCCTGTATCTGCTCGGTCCCGTCGGCGGCGGCAAGAGTTCGATTGCCGAGCGGCTCAAGCAGTTGATGGAACTGGTCCCCTTCTACGCCATCAAGGGCTCGCCCGTCAATGAATCGCCGCTGGGCCTGTTCGACCCGGTGGAAGACGCCGCCCTGCTGCAGGAACAATTCGGCATTCCGGCCCGCTACCTCAACCGCATCATGAGTCCCTGGGCCGTCAAGCGGCTCGAAGAGTACGGCGGCGACATCCGGCGCTTCCGCGTCGTCAAGCGCCACCCCTCGGTGCTGCGGCAGATTGCGGTCAGCAAGACCGAGCCGGGCGACGAGAACAACCAGGACATCAGCTCGCTGGTGGGCAAGGTTGATATCCGCAAGCTCGAGACCTACGCCCAGGACGACCCGGACGCCTACAGCTATTCGGGCGGCCTCTGCCTGGCCAATCAGGGCCTGATGGAGTTCGTCGAGATGTTCAAGGCACCGATCAAGGTGCTGCATCCGCTGCTGACCGCCACCCAGGAAGGCAACTTCAAGGGCACCGAAGGCTTCGGGGCCATTCCCTTCGACGGCATCGTGCTGGCCCACAGCAACGAGAGCGAGTGGCAGGCCTTCCGCAACAACAAGAACAACGAAGCCTTCCTGGACCGCATCTACATCGTCAAGGTGCCCTACTGCCTGCGCGTGTCCGAAGAGGTGAAGATCTACGAGAAACTGATCCGGCATTCCTCCCTTGCGCAGGCCACCTGCGCACCGGGCACGCTGAAGATGATGGCGCAGTTCTCGGTGCTCACGCGACTGAAGGAGCCGGAGAATTCCTCGCTGTTTTCCAAGATGCAGGTCTACGACGGCGAAAACCTCAAGGACACCGACCCGCGCGCCAAGAGCTACCAGGAGTACCGCGACTTCGCCGGCGTGGACGAGGGCATGACCGGCATCTCCACGCGCTTCGCGTTCAAGATCATCTCGAAGGTCTTCAACTTCGACTCGACCGAGGTGGCCGCCAACCCGGTGCACCTGATGTATGTGCTCGAGCAGCAGATCGAGCGCGAGCAGTTCGCCAAGGAGACCGAGGAGCGCTACATCGGTTTCATCAAGGAGCAGCTCTCGCCACGCTATGCCGAGTTCATCGGCAAGGAAATCCAGACCGCCTACCTGGAGAGCTACAGCGAGTACGGCCAGAACATATTCGACCGTTACGTCACCTACGCCGACTACTGGATCCAGGACCACGAGTACCGCGACACCGACACCGGCGAGGTCTTCGACCGGCAGTCGCTCAATGCCGAACTGGAGAAGATCGAGAAACCTGCGGGCATCAGCAACCCCAAGGACTTCCGCAACGAGATCGTCAACTTCGTGCTGCGCGCGCGCGCCAACAACGCCGGCCACAACCCGCTGTGGACCAGCTACGAGAAGCTGCGCACGGTCATCGAGAAGAAGATGTTCTCCAACACCGAAGAACTGTTGCCCGTGATCAGCTTCAATGCCAAGGCCAGCGCCGACGAAGCCAAGAAGCACGAAGACTTCGTCACCCGCATGGTGGCCAAGGGCTACACGCCCAAGCAGGTGCGCCTGCTGTGCGAGTGGTACCTGCGGGTGCGCAAGTCCAGCTGACGCACCCGGAGGGAGCATCCATGCTGCAGTCCATCATTGATAGGCGGCTGGCGGGAAAGAACAAGTCCATAGGCAACCGGGAGCGCTTTCTTCGCCGCTACCGCGACCAGATCAAGGAAGCCGTGCGCCGCGCCGTCAGCGGTCGCGGCATCCAGGATCTTGAGCGCGGCGAGGAGATCCGCATCCCCCAGAAGGACCTCTCCGAACCGGTCTTTCACCACGGACCTGGCGGCCGGCGCGAGGTCGTGCACACCGGCAATCGCGAGTACCTGGCGGGCGACCGCATCCAGCGCCCCGAGGGCGGCACCGGACAGGGCCGGGGCGGCCAGGCCAGCGACAGCGGCGAGGGCGAGGACGACTTCACTTTTGCCCTGAGCCGGGACGAGTTCATGCAGGTCTTCTTCGAGGACCTGGCCTTGCCCAATCTGATCCGCACCCAGCTGGCCCAGGTGCCCGAGTTCCGGAATCGCCGGGCCGGTTTCACCAGCGCCGGCACACCCAATAACCTGCACATCGTGCGCTCCATGCGCGGCGCCTACGGACGGCGGATCGCCCTGGGCGGCGCTGTGCGGCGTCAGTGCGAGGAACTCGAGGAACGCGCTGCCGAGCTGCGCCGGCACGGCGACGACCCGGTGGCCCGCCGCGAGCTGGCCGAGATCGAACTCCGGATCCAGGAACTGCGCCGGCGCATCGAACGCCTGCCCTACATCGACCCGATCGACCTCAAGTTCCGCAGCCACGTGCGGGTGCCGATACCCAGCGCGCGCGCCGTGATGTTCTGCCTGATGGACGTCTCCGGTTCGATGGACGAGCAGCGCAAGGACCTGGCCAAGCGGTTCTTCGTTCTGCTCTACCTGTTCCTGACCCGGCACTACGACCACATCGACCTGGTATTCATCCGTCACCACACGCAGGCCCAGGAAGTCAGCGAAGACGAGTTCTTCCACGCGCGCGAGACCGGCGGCACCGTCGTCTCCAGCGCACTGGAGCTGATGGACCGGATCGTACGTGAACGGTACAACCCGCACGAGTGGAACATCTACGGCGCCCAGGCCAGCGACGGTGACAACTGGCCCAACGATTCGGGCAAGTGCACCGACCTGCTGGGCTCGCGCCTGCTGCCGTCCTGCCGCTACTTCGCCTATATCCAGGTCACCGAAGAAGAACAGAACCTGTGGCAGGCCTACGAGGCGCTAAGCCAGGCGCATCCGAACTTCGCCCTGCGCAAGGTCAGCGATGCAGCCGACATCTTCCCGGTGTTCCGTGACCTGTTCCGCAAGGAAGGGACGCCAGCATGAGCAGCCTTGAACACCCCCTGCCGATGCTGCCCCGTCCGGCCGAGCCGCTGCCCGGTCCCAGCGACTGGACCTTCGAGCTGATCGAACGCTACCACGAGGTCATCTCGCACACGGCGCGCCGCTTCGGCCTGGACACCTACGCCAACCAGCTGGAAGTCATCACGGCCGAACAGATGATGGACGCCTACGCCAGCGTCGGCATGCCGGTCAACTACCGGCACTGGCACTTCGGCAAGGAGTTCATCACCACGGAAAAGAACTACAAGCGCGGACACATGGGCCTGGCCTACGAGATCGTCATCAACAGCGACCCCTGCATCGCCTACCTGATGGAAGAAAACACCATGGCGATGCAGGCGCTGGTGATTGCGCATGCCGCCTATGGCCACAACAGCTTCTTCAAGGGCAATTACCTGTTCCGCATGTGGACCGATGCCAGCGCCATCATTGACTATCTGGTCTATGCGCGCAACTACATCGCCGAATGCGAAGAGCGCCATGGCCTCGATGCCGTCGAGGAACTGCTGGACTCCTGCCACGCCCTGCAGAACCATGGGGTGGACCGCTACCGCCGGCCCAGCCGCAAGTCGCTGGCCCAGGAACTGGCCGCACGCAAGGACCGGGAAGCCTATGCCCAGCAGCAGGTCAATGAACTGTGGCGCACACTGCCCCGACGTGCCGGCACCGAGGACGACGCCCAGGCCACCAAGCGCTTCCCGGTCGAGCCCGAAGAAAACCTGCTGTACTTCATCGAGAAAAACGCGCCGCTGCTGGAGCCCTGGCAACGCGAGGTGGTTCGCATCGTGCGCAAGATCGCCCAGTACTTCTACCCGCAGCGCCAGACGCAGGTCATGAACGAGGGCTGGGCCACCTTCTGGCACCACAAGCTGCTCAGCGAGATGTACGACAACGGCTTCCTGACCGACGGGGTCATGATGGAGTGGATCCAGTCGCACACCAACGTGATCTTCCAGCCCGGCGTCGGCGACCGCCGCTATGGCGGCATCAACCCCTACGCCCTGGGCTTCGCGATGTACACCGACATCAAGCGCATCTGCGAGGACCCCACCGACGAAGACCGCCACTGGTTCCCGGACCTGGCCGATACACCCTGGCTGCCCGCGCTGGACCACGCCATGCGCAACTTCAAGGACGAGAGCTTCATCGGCCAGTACCTCAGCCCCCGGCTGATGCGCGAGTTCCACCTGTTCGCCCTGGTCGACGATGAGGCCGAGGACACGCTGGAGGTCAGCGCGATCCACGACGAATCAGGCTACCGGCATGTGCGGGAGGCGCTGGCAAGACAGTACGACCTGGGCACCCGGGAACCCAATATCCAGGTCTGGGACGTCAACCTGCGCGGCGACCGCTCGCTGACCCTGCGCCACACCCAACACCAGGACCGCCCCCTGCACGACAGCGCGCAAGAGGTGCTCCGGCACGTGGCCCGGCTGTGGGGATTCGGTGTCCAGCTCGAGAGCATCGACAGCCGGGGCGCGATCACCCGCTGGGCCGTGCCAGCGCAGGCTTAACCCCCGGGTTCGTACGAAATCGGGCAGGCTTCCTCGGGTCGCATACGTCAGGCGACATCGCGCTGGTTGGCCAGTTCCACCACGCAGGCAATGGCCTGGCGAGCCTGGGGACTGTTCGCCCAGCACGACGCACGCAGCATCTCGGCGACGGCCCGATTGATGGCCTGAGCATCACGGCCAGCCATCTCCTGCAGCGACGAAAACCCAAGCTGCTCCAGGCGCTCGATCACGGTCGGTCCAACGCCCTTGAGTTGCAGCATCAACGCCCGTTCCTGCGCATTGAACCCCATGTTCGTCCTTTCCAGATGAAATATCAGGCCATGGCGTGAAGCCCCACGCGATGGCCCTCGCTGTCAATGAGATGGGCGAAGCAAGGCAGCCCATGCCGGGCGTCAGTCCCCTTTCAGAGCAGTTCTTCCGGCACATTGCCGCCATTGGCCGCGATGTGGCCCAGCACGTTCTTGTGCAGCCACATGTTCATCTTGGCCGAATCGCCCATCAGCTCGTCCGGGCAATACAGTTCCTTGGCCAGTTCCTTGCGCGCCGCCAGGCTGCTGTCCAGGCCGAGCAGCTTGAGCAGATCGACAATGGAGGTCTTCCAGTTGAGCTTCTCGGGGTGCTTGGCCGCCTTCTCGGTCAGCAGGGCCATCACGTCCACCATGGCAATGGGGTTGACGACCGGTGCTGCAGGCGCTGCGGGGGCTGCCGGTGTGACCGGTGCCGTGGCGGCAGGAGCCGGTGCCGCTGCGGCAGGCGGGATGATGACCGGAGCGGCCGCCGCTTCCTTCATGCCGAGCTTCTCGAGGATGTTGCTGAAAAATCCCATATCCATACTCCTTTGACGCCGGGTTGTGCAAGCACCGCGCCGGGCGACGACGACACGATGCGCACAGCATACCTGTCCTTCACGACAGGACCGCGTCCGGCCCTGCACAGACCGTTCACCCGATCCGGTGCCGGCGTGATTCACTGCCGCCGGGTGTGCGCCGCACGCGACGCATCCGCCTTCACAACCAGCGCAGCAGCCAGCCCGCGACCAGCGGCAGGGCAACCGCGCTGAACAGGGCGCTCAGGCCCATGGCCAGCCCGGCAAAGGCCCCCATTTCCTCGCTGACCAGGAAAGCACGCGCCGTACCGATGCCGTGCGCCGCCGTACCCAGCGCAAACCCGCGGACCGTAGGGTCCTGGATGCGCAGCAGATCGAACAGGCCGCGCGCACTGGCCGCACCGAGGATACCGGTACACACCACCAGCACCGCCGTCAGCGTGGGCAGGCCACCGATCTTCTCGGCAATGCCCATGGCCACGGGTGCGGTGACCGACTTGGGCGCCAGCGAGGCAATGGTGGCCTTGCTCGCGCCCAGCGCCCAGGCGATGGCAATGGCCGATACCGTCGCGGCCAGTGTGCCCACCACCAGTGCACCCAGCATCGGCAGCCACAGGCGCCTGAGGCGCGGCAACTGTTCGTACAGCGGCACCGCCAGCGCCACGGTCGCCGGGCCGAGCAGAAAATGCACGAACTGCGCCCCCTCGAAATACGTGGCATAGGGCGTGCCCGTCGCCCACAGCAACGAGCCCAGAAACACCACGGCCAGCGCCACCGGGTTGGCCAGCGGGTGAAAGCCACTGCGCCGATAGACAATGAACGCGCCTTGGTAGACCAGCAACGTGATGGCCAGTCCGAGCAGCGGCGTGGCCGACAGGTAGACCCAGACATCCACCAGCCGACCGCCGATGACGCTGCCTGCCACCACCTGTGTCAGCGGTGTCTCTGCGTTCACCGGCGTGTTCCTTCGTCTCGCGAGGCCATCCGCTTCATCAACCACGCCATGGTCAGCGCCGCACTGGCCAGACCGATCCAGGTGCTCAACACCAGCGCCACACCGATGGCCAGCGCTTCCTGTCCCAGGCGTTGCAAATGCAGCATCACGCCCACGCCCGCGGGCACGAACAGCAGCGACAGGTGTTGCAACAAAGTCTGCGCCGTCGGCTTGAGCGCGGCCAGCCAGGCCGGCCGCACGATCAGCATGACCAGCAGTCCGGCCATGCCGACCACCGGACCCGGCACCGGCACGGCCAGTGCGCGCACCAGCGCCTCGCCCACCAGCTGGCAGACCAGCAAGGTGGCGAGCGCAGGGATCATGCGGTCAACACGTCGTCCAGCAGTTCGATCCAGTGCCGGACCGGCGTCTGCGTTCCACTCTGGAGGTGGGTGATGCAGCCGATGTTGGCGCTGGCGATGACCGCCGGCTGCAGTTCGTCCAGATGCCCCAGCTTGCGGTCGCGCAACTGGTAGGCCAGCTCCGGGTTGAGGACCGAATACGTTCCGGCCGAGCCGCAGCACAGGTGCGATTCGTTGTTCGCCACTTTCACCGTGAAACCCAGTGCCGCCAGTTGCTGCTCGACACCCCCCTTGAGCTTCTGTCCGTGCTGCAGCGTGCAGGGCGGATGAAAGCCGATGACCTTCTTCGCGTCCGGCTGTTGCGTCAGCCTGGGCCGAAGCGCGGGCACCAGCGCGGGCAACAGCTCGCTCAGGTCCTTCGTCAGTTCACTGATCCGCGCCGCCCGGGCCGCGTAGACCGGGTCGTCGCGCAGCACATGACCGTATTCCTTGACCGTGACGCCACAGCCCGAGGCGTTCATGACGATGGCCTCCACGCCCTGCTCCACATGTGGCCACCAGGCGTCGATATTGGCCCGCATCTGAGCCATGCCACCGTCCAGGTCGTTGAGGTGGAACTTGACCGCGCCACAACATCCGGCCTCGGGTGCCACCACGGTCTGGATGCCGGCGGCATCCAGCACGCGCGCCGTGGCACTGTTGATGTTGGGCATCATCGCCGGTTGCACGCAGCCCGCCAGCATCAGCACCTTGCGAGCGTGCGGGGTGGTCGGCCAGCGACCGGCATCCTGCCTGGGCGGCACCTTGTTCTTCAGCGTGTCGGGCAACAGTCCGCGCACCAGCTGGCCCAGCTTCATGGCCGGGCCGAAGGCGGGCGAAGTCAGGCCCTCCTTGAGCAACCACCGCACGGCCTTCTCGCCGGCCGGGCGCGGCACTTTGGCGTCCACCAGCTTGCGGCCAATGTCCACCAGGTGTCCGTAGTCGACACCGCTGGGGCAGGTGCTCTCGCAGTTGCGGCAGGTCAGGCAGCGGTCCAGGTGCAGTTGCGTCTTGCGCGTGGGCTCGGCGCCTTCGAGAACCTGCTTCATCAGGTAGATGCGGCCGCGCGGTCCATCCAGCTCGTCACCGAGCAACTGGTAGGTCGGACAGGTGGCCGTGCAGAAGCCGCAATGCACGCACTTGCGCAGAATGGCCTCGGCGGTGCGACCGTCGGGCGTGTTGGCGTATTCGGGGGCGAGATGGGTCTGCATGTTGTCTCAGGCCTTTGCGCTGCCGGCAAAAACCGCTTGCGGGTCGAACGCTTCGCGCAGGCGACGGGTGATGGTCTGGATGGCGGACGACTCGGTATCGAAACGGGCCACGCCCGCAGCGCCAGTGGCCGGCACGCGGAACAACGTGGCGTGCCCCTGGGCGCGTGCCGCGGCCGACCGGATGCGGCCGGCCTCGGTCACCGGCGCCCACAGCCAGCGCTGGGCGCCCTGCCACTCGACCAGTTGCGGCCAGGGCAGGTCGAGCACGGGAGCCGTCTGTGGCAGCGACAGGCGCCACAGCCCCTGATCCGGGGCCGGCGCGACAAAGAACGGCAAGGCCTGTTCGCGGCAGGCCACCCAGTCAGGGCCGACCTGGGCGTTGTCCATGCGCTGGCCGCCCGGCAACTCGCGCAGCATGCGTTCGCACGCGGCCTCCACCGCCGCCACGGCGCCGCGCAGGCGGACGAACAGCAGTTGCGGCCGGCCTTCCGCCGTATCGTCCTGCACCCAGCATGACGCATTCAGCGGCAGCGGCTGTCCACCCCAGCGGTGCAGTTGCTCCAGCGCCTCGTGCTGGCCCAGCGCAAACACCAGCGTCGCCTCGGCGGGCGCCACCGGCAGCACCTTGAGACTGACTTCGGCGATCACGCCCAGGCGACCGCGACTGCCCGCCATCAGGCGACTGATGTCGTAGCCAGCGACGTTTTTCATGACCTGGCCGCCGAAGGTGAGCAGCTCGCCCCGGCCATTGATGACCTGCACGCCCAGCACGAAGTCGCGCACGCTGCCGACCGAAGCCCGGGCGGGCCCGGCCAGGCCAGCCGCCACCATGCCACCGACCGTCGCGCCATCGCCCAGGTGGGGAGGCTCAAATGGCAGGCACTGACCGGCGGCGGCCAGTGCAGCCTCCAGTTCGACCAAAGGTGTGCCGGCGCGCGCCGTGATGACCAGTTCGGTCGGTTCGTGGCTGACGATGCCGCTCCAGCCGACGGTCGACAACGGCGTCAGGCCAGAGGTCTCATCGAGAAAAGCCTTGGTGCCGCCACCCGTGACGCGCAAGGGCGTACCGGCGCTGGCGGCGGCGCGGACCTGGTCGACCAGGCCCTGCAGAGAAGCGGGAAGCGTGTGCTCGGACATAGGCCGACATCGTAACGAGCCCCGGTGGCCCCGGCATTGAATTTTTTGCACAGGGCGCTGCAATCGGCACCGGAACGCCTGCCCGTCGGGCACCCGGAAAGAACAAGGCCCGCCCCCTTGCGGGTGGCGGGCCTTGTGCCGCAGAAGCCCGGACCGGCAGGGCCGGCCGGGTTCAGGATCAGCGGTTGTAGGCGGTTTCGCCGTGCGAGGTGATGTCCAGGCCTTCGCGCTCGGACTCTTCGGTCACACGCAGGCCGACGATCATGTCGACGATCTTGTAGACGATGGCCGCCACCACGCCAGACCAGACCATGGTGATGAGCACGCCTTCGGCCTGGATCAGCACCTGGCTGCCGATGGAGAAGTCTTCGCCACCGGTGCCGCCCAGACCAGGAGCGCCGAACACGCCCACCAGAATGGCACCCAGGATACCGCCGATGCCGTGGATGCCGAACACATCCAGCGAGTCGTCGGCACCGAGCATCTTCTTGAGGCCATTGACGCCCCACAGGCAGATGAAGCCAGCCAGCAGGCCGATGACGATGGCGCCCATGGGACCCACCGAGCCGCAGGCCGGGGTGATGGCCACCAGGCCAGCCACGGCGCCGGAGGCAGCGCCCAGCATCGAAGCCTTGCCCTTGCCCAGGGATTCACCGATGCACCAGGCCATCACGGCAGCGGCCGTGGCCACCAGGGTGTTGATGAAGGGCAGACCCACGAAGGTGTTGGCTTCCAGGTTGGAGCCGGCGTTGAAACCGAACCAGCCCACCCACAGCATGGAGGCACCGACCATGGTCAGCGTCAGGCTGTGAGGTGCCATGGCTTCCTTGCCGTAACCGATACGCTTGCCCACCATGTAGGCGCCGACCAGGCCGGCCATGGCGGCGTTGATGTGCACCACGGTACCACCGGCGAAGTCCAGGGCACCCTTGTCCAGCAGATAGCCACCGGCACCCCAGACCATGTGGGCGATGGGCAGGTAGCTGAAGGTGAACCACAGGGCACAGAACAGCAGCACGGCACCGAACTTGATGCGCTCGGCGAAGGAGCCGACGATCAGGGCGCAGGTGATGCCGGCGAACGTGGCCTGGAAGGCAACGAACACGTATTCCGGAATCTTCACGTTGTCGGTGAAGGTGTCGGCCAGCGACTCGGGCGTGATGCCCATCAGGAACAGCTTGTCCAGGTTGCCGATGATCAGGCCTTCGCCGCCGAATGCCAGGCTGTAGCCATAGACGGCCCACAGCACCGTGATCAGCGAGAACACCACCATCACCTGCATCAGCACGGACAGCATGTTCTTGCTGCGCACCAGGCCGCCGTAGAACAGGGCCAGGCCGGGCACGATCATGAGCACGACCAGGATGGTGGAGACCATCATCCAGGCGACGTCGCCCTTGTCGACAGTGGGTGCAGGCGCAGCCTCGGCGGCAGCCGCAGGGGCTTCGGCGGCAGGGGCTTCAGCCGCCGGCGCTGCTGCGGCCGGCGCGTCGGCGGCGGGGGTTTCGGTGGTGGCCTGGGCCACCACAACAGCGGTATCGGTCGCGGTTTCGGCCATGGCACTCAGGCCGCCCAGGGCCAGGCCAGCGCCCAGGAAGAGAGATACGAGGAACTTTTTCATGTCATTGATCCTTCTGGCTTCGGTGTCGCGTCAGAGCGCTTCCTGGCCGGTCTCGCCGGTGCGGATGCGAACGACCTGTTCGAGGGCGGCGACGAAGATCTTGCCGTCACCGATCTTGCCGGTGCGCGCAGCGCCTTCGATGGCTTCGATGACCCGGTCGACCAGGTCGTCGGCGACGGCGGCCTCGATCTTGACCTTGGGCAGGAAATCGACCACATACTCCGCGCCGCGATACAGCTCGGTGTGGCCCTTCTGGCGGCCGAATCCCTTGACTTCGGTGACGGTGATGCCCTGCACGCCCATGCTGGACAGCGCTTCACGCACCTCGTCCAGCTTGAACGGCTTGATGATGGCGGAGACCATTTTCATGCTGTGTTACCTCTTCTAGATCGGGGGGTACCGGGTCGGAAGACCGTGGTACCCAGGGTTGATGCTTGCGCCCAGACCCGGCTAGCATGGACCGTGCCAGATCTTGTTACAGGTCCATCCACGCAGCCAGCCCTCGTCCGCCAGACGCCCGCGAAAAACAGCGCGACGTCGGCCAGACATCCCCCATTCGTGGCCTGTCACGGCCCCGCGCCATGCCATGATTCCCCAAAACCGTTCCGGTCACGGCGCATGCACCAGAACGGTGCCAACATGTTCCGGGTAAACCCCCGAACCAGCCGCATCCGGAGCGCACCAAAACAGGGAGATCCATCCATGAGTCTGTCCGTGGTGCACAGCCGTGCACTGTTGGGCCTGGAGGCACGCGCCGTCAGCGTCGAAGTCCATCTGGCCAATGGCCTGCCCAGCTTCACCCTGGTCGGCCTGGTCGACACCGAAGTCAGGGAAGCCCGTGAGCGCGTGCGTTCGGCCATCGCCAACGCCGGCCTCGCCTTTCCCAGCAACCAGCGCATCACCGTCAACCTGGCGCCGGCCGACCTGCCCAAGGACTCCGGTCGCTTCGACCTGCCCATCGCACTGGGCATCCTCGCGGCCAGTGGCCAGATCGACGGCGCCCGTCTCGATGGCTGGGAGTTCGCGGGCGAACTCTCCCTTGGCGGCGACCTGCGTCCCGTCCGTGGCGCCCTGGCCATGAGCCTGGCCTTGCACCGCGACGCCGCCCGCACGGGTGCGCCCACGGCGCGTCTGGTGCTGCCGCCGGGCAGTGCCGAGGAAGCCGCCCTGGTGGGCGAAGCCGAGGTCTACCGCGCCCGGCACCTGCTGGACGTCGTGACCCACTTTCTCCCGGAAGCCCAGCAACCGTCCGAACCGGCGGGCGACGGCTGGAGCCGGCTGCAGCCCAGCGCACAGGGACAGGCACCCCGCTATCCCGATCTCGCCGACGTCCGGGGTCAGGCACCGGCCCGCCGCGCCCTGGAGATTGCCGCCGCCGGCGGCCACAGCCTGCTGATGGTCGGCCCGCCCGGATCGGGCAAGAGCATGCTGGCACAGCGGTTCGCCGGCCTGCTGCCTCCCATGGACACGACCGAAGCCCTCGAGTCGGCGGCCGTGGCCTCCCTGGCCGGTCGCTTCGACCTGGCGCGCTGGGGCCTGCGCCCGACCTGTGCACCCCATCACAGCGCGAGCGCGGTGGCCCTGGTCGGCGGTGGATCACCACCGAGACCGGGCGAGATTTCCCTCGCCCACCACGGTGTGCTGTTCCTCGACGAAATGCCCGAATTCCCGCGCTCGGCGCTGGAGGCCTTGCGCGAACCGCTGGAAAGCGGCCACATCCGTATCTCACGTGCCGCCATGCAAAGCGAGTTCCCGGCCCGTTTCCAGCTGATTGCCGCCATGAACCCCTGCCCCTGCGGCTTCCTGGGCCACCCCTCGCGCCCCTGTCGCGACACGCCGGACCAGATCGCCCGCTACCAGGGCAAGCTCAGCGGTCCCCTGCTCGACCGCATCGACCTGCATGTGGAGGTGCCGGCCATGCCGACCGACGAGCTGCTGACCGGCGCACCCGGCGAAGCCAGCGGGCCGGTGCGCGACCGGGTGGTGAGCGCCCGCCTGCGTGCCCACGACCGCCAGGGCCACACCAACCAGGCCCTGATCGGCCAGGCACTGGACCAGCACCTGGCCGCCGAGCTGGCCGCCCTCAAGTTCCTGAACACCGCCGCCACGCGTCTGGGCTGGAGCGCCCGCAGCACCCACCGCGCCCTGCGGGTTGCGCGCACCATCGCCGATCTGGCCGGCTGCGACCAAGTGGGGGTGTCGCACATCGCCGAAGCGGTGCAGTACCGGCGGGTGTTGAAGCCCTAGGAATCTGCGCCGGCGCCTGCGCCTCCCGCACGCCGCCGTGGACAGCGCTGTACCTCTTCAACCCGCCCCCAAAAGAAGTCTCGCCATCCATCATCCAAAGTCATCATGAAAAATCTGAACTGCATCCGACCGCCTGAAGTGTTCGAGGCCATCGCCCGGGATTCAAAGGCAAGAGCTTTCGATATGCCGAGCGAAGTGGATATCAATGCTCTGTTGCGAACCTTGGCAGCAGTCAAACCGGCAGGTCGCTGCCTTGAACTGGGAACAGGAACTGGGCTCGCCAGCTCCTGGATCTTGGACGGTCTTGGCCCTCAGGGACGACTGACCACCGTCGACAACGAAGCACGGTGGTTGGAAATTGCGCGCAGTCACCTTGGTAAAGACCCGCGCGTGAAGATTGTTTGCGCTGACGGTGACGAATTTCTCCAGCAAGCCAGCGCCGAGTCGACTCGGTATGATTTGATTTTCGCCGACACTTGGTCGGGCAAGTATCGGCTGCTGGACTTGGCTCTTAATTTGATAGCGCCAGGCGGCATGTATGTGATTGATGACATGCTGCCTCAGTCAAACTGGCCCGAAGGGCACGCAGCAAAGGTTCAAATTCTGATGGACCAGTTGGCCCAGTGGCCTCGTCTGCAAATTTGCTCGCTGCCGTGGTCATGTGGCGTTGTGATAGCAACGAAATGCTAATCCGACTTCGCCTACGAGCCATTAGATGGCAATGTGCGTGTGGCGCGCACCATCGCCGATCTGGCCGGCTGCGACCAGGTGGGGGTGTGGCACATCGCCGAGGCAGTGCAGTACCGGCGGGTGTTGAAGTCCTAAGGCCGGAGACTGGAAGGCTCAGTTCAGCAAATAGGGATCCGGGCGGCTGGCCTGGTCCAGCTCGCGCAGTCGCCGGCACACCGGATCCTGCGCCAGGGCGGCGTCTTCACAGATGCGACGTTCGCAGATCGAGCGGCTGAAGAAGTTGCTGCTGTCAGCGCATTGCTTTGTCACGGACGCCGCTGGCCCGGGAGCCTCGGTGGCAGTCGAAGGACTTGCCGGCATGGCCGGCGTATCGGGCGCCTTGGCAACAGCCGGAATCGCCGGTTCGATGCGACGCGGTGCCTGCGCCGTCGCGCTGCCTGTCGAGGCAGTCGAGGCCTCGCGCTGCCGGGCCTGTTCGGCCTGCCGTCGTTCCCGCTCGCGGGCGGCACGTGCCTGGGCTTCCTGGTGCTGGCGGTCTTCGCGAGCCAGGCGTTCCAGCGAGGCCTGCAGGCGTGCTTCGGCGGCTGCCGTGGCTTCGGCCAGGCTATCGCCTGCGCTGCTGCCTGCGCCGTCCGCTTGCGAAGCCAGAGCGGCTGCCGGTTCGGGCGCTTCGGTCGTGGCGACGGCGGTTGCCTGGGTCTCGGCCTGGGATGAGGTCGCCATACGGGCCCCGATCAGGACCAGGGCAATGGCCAACACGCCAAAGGCCAGCCACCAGCGGGTGTTCTTCGTCGAAGGCGGTGCGGCCGCACGGGCGGGCGAGTGTTTGCGCTGCCCTCGCGGCGGGCGCTCTGGCACGGGCAGCAGCGATGCGGCACAGATGCGGCAGACCGACACCCCGCCCCGATTCTCTGCCCCGCAAGCCTGACACACCACCGCCATAGACCGTCTCCCACGCCGTCACGTCTTCTGATACCGGTCTGTGCTTTTATCAGACGCACGGCCTGCGCTGCCCGTCTGCTGGACCAGCGGCAGAGATGCCGCGCCCGGTGGCCGAGGTTCAGAGGTTCGGCCCCAGCCAGCGCCGCAGTTCTTCGACAGCCACGCCGGAGCGAGCGGCCAGGTCGGCGACCTGGTCCTCGCCCACCTTGCCGACGTTGAAGTAGGTGCTGTCCGGGTGGGCCAGGTAGAAACCGCTGACGCTGGCGGGTGGCGTCATGGCCAGGCTGTCGGTCAGGCCCATGCCGATCTCTTCGGCCTGCAGCAGCTGGAACATCTGGCGCTTGACCGAATGATCCGGACACGCCGGGTAGCCCGGCGCGGGCCGGATACCCTGGTACTTCTCCTTGATCAGCTCGTCGTTGGACAAGGCCTCGTCGGCCGCATAGCCCCACAGGTCGGTGCGCACGCGATGGTGCATGCACTCGGCCATGGCCTCGGCCAGGCGGTCGGCCAGCGACTTGAACAGGATGGCGTTGTAGTCGTCGTGGGCAGCCAGGAACTGCTGCTCCTTCTTGTCCGCACCAATGCCGGCGGTCACCGCGAACAGCCCCACGTAGTCGGCCGTGCCCGCCGGCGCCACGAAGTCGGCCAGGCAGCGGCTGGGTCGCATGACGCCGTCGATTTCCTGCTTCTCGGTCTGCTGGCGCAGGCCATGCCAGGTCAACAGGGTTTGCTGGCGCGACTCGTCGGCATAGAGCGCAATGTCGTCGTGGTTGACCCGGTTGGCCGGGTACAGGCCGATGACCGCGTTGGCGGTGAGCCAGCGGCCATCAACGATCTTCCTGAGCATCGCCCTGGCATCGTCGTACACCTTGCGCGCCTGCTCGCCCACCACCTCGTCCTGGAGGATGGCGGGGTACGGACCGGCCAGGTCCCAGGTCTGGAAGAACGGCCCCCAGTCGATGTACTTTTCCAGCTCGGCCAGGTCGAAATTCCGGAACACGCGACGTCCGATGAACTTGGGCCTGGGTGGCGCGTAAGTGGCAAAGTCCACCGGCGTGGCGTTGGCGCGCGCCTGGTCCAGCGTCCAGAGCGGCACCGTCTTCTTGTTGGCGTGCTGCTGGCGCACGCGCTCATAGTCGGCGTTCAACTCGGCCAGGTACTGCACGCGGCCGTCACCGATCAGGCCCTGCGCCACGCTCACGCTGCGCGAGGCGTCGGGCACATAGACCACCGGGCCTGCGTAGTGCGGCGCGATCTTCACCGCCGTGTGCACGCGGCTGGTGGTGGCACCACCGATGAGCAACGGAATCTGCCTGTCACGGAAATGCGGGTCTTTCTGCATCTCGGCAGCCACCACCTGCATCTCTTCCAGGCTGGGCGTGATCAGGCCCGAGAGGCCCACGATGTCGGCGCCCTCTTCCTTGGCCTTGGTCAGGATGTCCTGCCAGGGCACCATCACGCCCATGTTGACCACCTCGAAGTTGTTGCACTGCAAGACCACCGTCACGATGTTCTTGCCGATGTCGTGCACGTCGCCCTTGACGGTGGCAATCACGATCTTGCCCTTGGAGCGGACGTCGGTACCGGCGGCTTCGAGCTGGCGCTTTTCTTCCTCGATATAGGGCAGCAGGTGGGCCACGGCCTGCTTCATCACGCGCGCACTCTTGACCACCTGGGGCAGGAACATCTTGCCCTGGCCAAACAGGTCGCCGACCACGTTCATGCCGTCCATCAGCGGCCCTTCGATCACGGCCAGCGGGCGCCCGCCATCGGTCCGGATCAGCTGCCACATCTCTTCGGTGTCTTCGGTGATGTGCTCGTTGATGCCGCGCACCAGCGCATGGGTCAGGCGCTCGCGAATCGGCAGCGCGCGCCACTCGTTCTTCTTGCTGTCGTCCTTGGCCGCACCCTTGGCGGACTCGGCAATCTCGACCAGGCGTTCACCGGCATCGGGGCGGCGGTTGAGGACCACATCCTCCACGCGTTCGCGCAGCTCGGGGTCCAGTTCGTCATAGACGCCCACCATGCCGGCGTTGACGATGCCCATGTCCATGCCCGCCTGGATGGCGTGGTACAGGAACACGGTGTGGATGGCCTCGCGCACCGGGTCGTTGCCACGGAAACTGAAAGACACGTTGGACACGCCGCCCGACACCTTGGCGCCCGGCAGGTGCTGCTTGATCCAGCGCGTGGCCTCGATGAAGTCCACCGCATAGTTGTCGTGCTCGGCGATGCCGGTGGCGATGGCGAAGATATTGGGGTCGAAGATGATGTCCTCGGGCGGGAAGCCCACCTCGTCAACCAGGATGCGGTAGGCCCGCTCGCAGATCTCGATCTTGCGCTGGTAGGTGTCGGCCTGGCCCTGCTCGTCGAAGGCCATCACCACCGTGGCTGCGCCATAGCGCTTGATCAGCCGCGCCTGGCGCTTGAACTCGTCGACGCCTTCCTTCATGGAGATGGAGTTGACGATGCCCTTGCCCTGGATGCACCGCAGGCCAGCCTCGATCACGCTCCATTTGGACGAGTCGATCATGATCGGGACGCGCGCAATGTCGGGCTCGCCAGCAATCAGGTTCAGGAAACGCACCATGGCGGCTTGGCTGTCAAGCATGGCCTCGTCCATGTTGATGTCGATGACCTGGGCCCCGTTCTCGACCTGCTGGCGCGCCACCGCCAGCGCGTCCTCGTAGCGGCCTTCGAGGACCATACGGGCGAACACCTTGGAGCCGGTGACGTTGGTGCGCTCGCCCACGTTGACGAACAGCGTGCCTTCGCCGATGGACAGGGGCTCCAGCCCGGACAGGAGCATGGGGGGAACGTGGGCGGGGGCGGTCGGGGACGGGGCAACGGCAGTCATGGGCTCACCAGGGTTTGAATGCGGGAACTGGTGAGCGCCGTTGAAACCGGCCAGGCCGGGGGGCGGTGGTCGCCCGTGCTCTCAAGCCTGACACCGGCGAGTCGGCCGGCGCTGCAGCGCTCCTTGAGAAAGACGGCAATTTTATCGCCTGCCGCCCCGCTCTGGTGCGAAGCTTGCTTATCCCCCCGCCATGATCTCCGCCACCGTCCCCGTCGACTGGCACGCCCAGGAACTGTTGTTGCTGCACGAGGTGATGAAGCTCGTGGGACGCAGTCTTTCGCCCGAGCCGGTGCTGCGCGAGATGCTGCACCTGATGAGCGAGTTGCTCGGCCTCAACCGCGGGCGCATCGTGCTCAGGGACGGCGACGGCGGCGCGGAGGCCCGCATCCGGCTGGCCTACGGCCTGACCGCCACAGAGCGGCGCAGAGGGCGTTACCTGCCAGGCGAGGGAGTGACCGGCCACGTGCTGGCCAGCGGCCAGGCCATCATCGTGCAGGACATCGACAGCGAGCCCCAGTTCCTTTTTCGCAGCGTTCGGCGCGAGCAGTTGCCCCCGGAGACCGTGGCCTTCCTGGCGCTGCCCATCGAGGTGGATGGCCGCGTGGCTGGTGTGCTGGCCTGCCACCGCATTCGCAGCCGGCGCCGGCGCCTGAATGACGATCTGGCGGTGCTGCGCACCCTGGCCACGCTGACCGGTCAGCTGCTGCAACTGGAACGGCTGGTGCAGGCTCAGACAGAAAAGCTACAGGCCCGCAACGAGGCACTGACCCGCGCGCTGGACAGCGCCAGCGCCCGCTATGGACTGATCGGGCGGTCGCCGGCGTTGCTGCAGGCCCTGGGCGAGCTGGAGCGCGTGTCACAGTCTCAGGCCACTGTGCTGTTGCTGGGCGAATCGGGCACCGGCAAAGAGCTGTTCGCCCGCGCCGTGCACCTGGCCAGCGGCCGGCGCGACCAACCCTTCATCAAGGTCAACTGCTCGGCCATTCCCGACACGCTGTTCGAGTCGGAGCTGTTCGGTCACGAACGGGGCGCCTTCACCGGTGCCACGCAGGCGCGACCCGGCTGGTTCGAGCAGGCCCACGGCGGCACCATCTTCCTGGACGAAATCGGCGAACTGCCACTGGCCATGCAGGCCAAGCTGCTGCGCACACTACAGGAAGGCACGCTGGTGCGCCTGGGCGGCCAGCGCGAGATCCGCATCGACGTGCGACTGGTGGCCGCCACCAACCGCGACCTGGCGCAAGAGGCCACCTCCGGGCGCTTCCGGCAGGACCTGTACTACCGGCTCAATGTGGTGCCGATTCGGCTGCCCAGCCTGCGCGAGCGGCGCGAAGACATCCGCGCCCTGGCCCTGCACTTCGTGAACCGGGCCAACCAGGCCCACCAGCGCAACGTGCACCTGGCCCCCGACGCCCTGCAGCGGCTGGAGCGACTGGACTGGCCCGGCAACATCCGGGAACTGGGCAACGTGATCGAACGCCTGGTGCTACTGGCCGATCAGCCGGTGGTGCACGCCGAGGACCTGGGCCGCTTCCTGCCCGAGACCGCAGGCACCCCCGACGCGGCGCCTGCAGTTCCAGGGACCGTGGCCCCGGGAGCCCCTCTGGTGCGCGACTACCTGAGCGTCCAGTCCCACGACGCTCGCCAACTGGCCCAGGCCCTGGCCCATCACAGCGGCAACCAGTCGCGCGCCGCGCAAAGCCTGGGACTGACGCTGCGGCAGTTCGGCTACCGGCTGAAAAAGGCGGGGCTGCGCTGAGACAACGCACCAGCAGTGGCCGTTTCAGTGCATCAGGCGTGTGAACAGGGGCGTGCAGGCTGCCGCAATGGAGCCAATGTGCCGCGCATCGGTTCCACAGCATCCACCCAGGACCGTCAGACGCCCATGACCCGCCACCATCTCGGCATAAATCTGCCCCAGCTCGGTCGGATCGCCATCGTCCAGCTGATCTGCCGCATCCAGTTCGGCATGGCTCATGCGGGACGCATTGGCCCTGACCCCACGCAGCCGCTGCAGCCATGGGGCGCCTTCGCTCAAGGCCGCCCGGAAATGGTCGGGATGGGCGCAGTTGACCATGTAATAGGCCGGGTAGCCGCCCGTGGCCTCATCGACCTGCACGATCGCCTCTCCCAGCGCCTGACCGCTGGGCAGGCATCCATCGGTCTCGGTGGTGAAGGAGATCGCCGCGGGCATGCCATGCTGGCGAGCCGCCAGCGCGACGCCGGCCGCCTCTTCTGCCGTCGTCATGGTCATGGCGCAAACCATGTCCGCCTCGGCACTGGCCAGTACGCCAACCTGCCATGCGTGATAGGCATAGGCTTCTGACACGCTCATGACCCTATCGGCGACGTAACCATCACCACGCGGGCCCATGCACCCGCTCAGCACCCGTTCGTCCACCGCCAGGCCGAAGGGTTCGACGACCTCGCGCAACAGGGCCACCGCCTCGCGGTTGGCGGTGGCCAGTTCGTCCAGCGTGTAACCCAAGCGCCAACCCCAGTCCGGATTGGCTCGCCACGTCGGGCTCTCCAGAATGATGCCGCAGCCATGTTGCCCGGCCAGCGCCACATACTCCGTGAAATAGTGGACCAGGGCCCGACGGCCCTCAGGGGATCGCAACAGGCCAAAAGCTGCAAACAGCGGTATGTCCAGCCCGTCCCGGAAAATCAGCGTGGTCTCCAGGCCGCCATCGGTCAAGAAAGGGGAAGACCCCAGCTGCGGAAGCGGTGTCTGTCGAGGTGTCATCTCGTCTCCTTCCGGTGCTTCATACATGCACCGCCCGGGCGCCAGTGTGCGCCTGTGGCGTGTGGATGTCCACCCGGTACGGGCGGCCGCGATGCCTCTGTGGCTGCCATGTGGCCAGACGACAAGATGGTCTGCGACCCAATGCCCCTGACTACCCGCAGACCAGATCCCCCGCGTCCATTGCCGGCGGCCGCAACAGGTCTTCGTCAATGCCCATGACCGCACTGGCCCGCTCCACCGCCTGCCACAGGGCGGATGGCATTTTCAGAATCTCGTCGGGCGTGGCGGCCTGGGCGATCCAGGCGCTGATCTGGCGGTGCTGATCGGCGGTCAGGAGCTCGAGGTGGAGCATTTCGTCAATGGTTTTCATGTGGGTTCCGATCGGTGTGCGTGGTGCGGGCCGTCAGGCGGCCTTGGAGCAGACCAGCAAGGACCGCGCCAGGGCCAGGACGCCGCCAGCCCACCAGGCAAACAGCAGCACCTCCGGACGCCACGTCCAGCGGGGTGACAGGGCTTCACGGCGGGGACTGGCACTCATGGGCTTCATCCATGGGCAGGCAAAAGTTGAATCTTGCCACGCTGCAGGACGATGCGACCTGCCGCATGAAGTTGACGCATCTCGATGCCGACCCGGTAGCGCGACGCACCAACCGCATGGGCCAGTTCTTCCTGGGTGATCCGCAATGCCAGGCGCCCCTGAGGGTCCGGCTCCGACTGCGCCAGGGCCAGACGCTTGAGCATGATCCAGACACGTTCGGCCAGGGGTGAGGTTTGCACATGGTGCAACTCCACGAAGACACAGAGCCGGGCGGCCAGCACGCGCGCGATGGCCAGACCCACACGGCCGTCCGAGGCCATGAGCTGCATCAACCGACCGTATTCCAGGTGCAGCACCTCGGAGGCCTGATCGGCCACGAAGTCGAAGGCGATGCCCGTCTGGGACAGCAGCGGAGCGAGTGCGCCCACCGCCCCCGTTTCCAGCCAGCCCAGGATGTGCTCCGTGCCGTCGAGTCCATGTGTGCGCAGCCGCAGCCGCCCTTTCATGACCACCAGGGCATTGGTGGGGATGTCGCCGCCCCACAGCAGCACCTGCGATTTTTTCCAGCGCCGGTGAACAGCGATGCGCCCGAGCGCCACCTGCACCTCGGGCGAAAAGTGCTCGAAACGATCAACCTTGAAGTCAGGGGCGGGACGGGGCATTCGAACAGTTGAAGGTGGAAGGTGAGAAATGACACCCAGGTGCCATTATGGTGGCGCAACGCTGCCTAGACTGAGTCGTACCTGTGTTTCAGAGACCCATGGAGACGCTCATGTCGCTACCTTCTTCCCTTCGCCGTCTGCTCAAGACACTTCCCCTGGCCCTGCTCATGAGTGGGTGGGTGCATGCCCAATCATCCCCTGGCGCGTCAGCGCCGAAGGACGCTGCCGGTGGCATGGAAGTCAAGCATGTGGACCTTAGCCGCAATCCGGTATCCACCATCCCGAGCAGTTGTTTCTGGATCGGTGCGCTCACACGGCGGGAGCCTGCGCTCAACATCCTCTATCCGGATGCGGACGTCACCTACTGGGTGTCTCAGTTCCGCCTCCCACCGGGCGCCAGACTCCGCTTGAGTGGCGAGTATCCACATGCGCGCTACATCGCCTTCACCGCCTACAACTCCATGGGCTCGCCGACCGACGGCGTCAATGACCAGGCCCTGCAGCCCGAGCCGGGTTCGACCAACCCGTTTGTCGTCGGCCATGACCGTGGCACGGCCAAGCGCCACTATGTGCTCAACATCTTGAACCAGTCGGCGCCGGCAGATACCCAGTCCCGGCTGGCCAACACGCTCTATGCACGCGCGGACGAGTCGATGATCCAGCTCTACTACCGGGTCTATGTGCCAGACCGCGGCCTGAACGTGGCGGGGGGTGTTGGCTTGCCGCAGGCGGAGCTGGTCCAGGCAGACGGCTCCGTGCTTGCGGGCGATGCGTTGTGCCAGCAGTTGGTGGTCAGCACCGGCGCTGTGCGGGACCGCGCCATGCCGCGGGACAAATACCAGGCCATGCTCAAGCGGCCCGGCGTACCGCCGACCTTCCCGGCGTTGCCTTCGCCGAAGTGGGAGGTCATCCTGAACCCGGCGCTCACACTGTCCAAACTGACGCTTGCCGGTACGCCCGACGGCGATCAGCAACGCCTGCAGATGGACCAGACGCGCCGCGGTGGCCAATACCCCACGCTCGACAACCGCTACATGCTGATGTACATCGACCGACGCCTGGGACCGGTGCTCACGCTGCAAGCTCAGCTGCCGACAACGCCGGCCACCCGCAGCGGCGTCGGCCGCATGGGTGACGGGCAGTTGCGCTACTGGTCACTGTGCTTCAACCGCTCACTGGCGGACACATCGGTGGACGACTGCCTGGCCGATGAGGACGTGACGCTCGATGCGCACCGCCGCTACACCATCCTGGTGTCCAGGCCCGAGGACCGGCCGGCGAACGCACGCCCAGAATGCGGTGTGACCTGGCTCAACTGGGGCGCGCTGGGAGACGGCGCGGGCAACCGCGACGGCGGTTTCCTGATGATCCGCAACATGCTGCCGGCGCCGGATTTCAAGCAATCCATCTTCGACATCCAGCGCATCACCGATGAAGAAAGTGCGTTGGGCCCCTACTATCCAAAGCCGGTTTATCAGTCCAAGGATGCTTTCGAAGAGCGAGGGTGCGACTCCAGGTCCTAGCCGCCTGTAGGTCAATGCTGCTGGCGACCCAGTCCACCCCTTCAACAATGTGTTGACATTGTGTAAACACAATGTCAATCACTCGCTGCCAGGCGACCCCGCCAACCACCGAACAAAGCAACAAACCACAACCAAATCAAACACTTACGCTCACCGACCTCCCCACCCACCGTCCTGGCACGGTGGTTGCGACAGGGTACTCAGGCGATCTTGCCTTTGCCCTGATTCAGAGGTCCCCATGAGCATTGAAGCCACCCTGATTTCCCCTGACCAGCTCGCAGCCCTGCAGGCAGCCGGGCCTGTTGTGGTCATCGACACCCGCGACGCGGACACCTACGCGGCCGGTCACATTCCCGGCGCGGTCAACCTGCGCGAGATCTTCACCTTTCTGGCCACGTCCACACCCGAAGGCCTGCAGGAGCTCAAGGCCACCTTTGCCAAGGCGCTGGGGGAAGCCGGCCTGTCGGGCGCCGAGACGGCCGTCTTCTATGAAGACGCTATGAACAGCGGCTACGGCCAGTCGTGCCGGGGCTACTACCTGCTGACCTGGCTGGGTTACCCCAAGGTCAAGGTGCTCAATGGCGGCTTCTCGGCCTGGAAGGCTGCGGGCCTGCCGGTCACGACCGAGGCCGCCACGCCGACGCCGTCCGCCTTCCCGGAACTCTCCCAGGCCGATGTGATGCTGACACAGGCCGACGTACAGGCCGCGCTAGGTACCGGCACCGTGCTGCTGGACGTGCGCGATGTGGATGAGTGGATCGGCGAGAGCTCCAGCCCCTATGGCAAGGACTTTGCCCCGCGCAAGGGCCGGCTGCCGGGCGCCAGGTGGATCGAGTGGTACCGCTTCATGAAGCCCTCCGCCTCTGGTCCGGTGTTCAAGTCGCCCGACGAGGTGAAGGCCGAGTGCGCCACCGCCGGCATCGCTCCCACCGACACCATCTATCTGTACTGCTTCAAGGGCGCGCGCGCATCCAACACCTTCCTGGCGCTCAAGCAGGCCGGGTTTGACGACGTGCGCATGTACTTCGGCTCCTGGAACGAATGGTCCCGTGACCCGGCCCTGCCGATCGAGACCGGACTGCCCGTGGCGGCCAACAAGGCCAGCGTGGCCATGGCCGCCTGAGCCCGACCCATCCCCCGTCGCTTCCTTCATCTTCCTTTCATCGGAGACCCCATGTCCACCACCGACACCGTTGACGCTCCCGTCACCACCATCAAGACCAGCCTGCGCCCCATCGACGCCGAAGGCCTGGCTGCCTTTGCCGCCAAGGGCAAGGCCAACCCCGGCTCGCGCGGCACCAACAAGGTCCACACCGTGATGGAGGGGCAGTACCGCTCGCTTTCCTACGTGGGCAACCACACACCCGTGGTGGTGGACGAACCGCTGCACCTGTTCGGGCAGGACACCGCACCTGCGCCCGGCGAAATCGTGCTGTCGGGCCTGGGCGGCTGCATTGCCGTGGGCGTGACCGCCGTGGCCACCTGGAAGGGTGTGAAGCTGACCAAGCTGGAGGTGTTCCTGGAAGGCGACATCGGCAACCCGGCTGCCTGGGGCGCGGGCGGCGCCCTGGAAAAGACCCCGCCCGAGATGGGCTTCCAGGCCGTTCGCGTAAAGGTGCTGGTGGAAGGCGACGCACCGCGCGAGGTGCTGGACGAGATCGTGCAGCACGCCAACTTCTATTCGCCCGTGGCCAACACCATCCGCAATCCGATTCCGTTCGAAATTTCCATGGCCTGAAGCCGAGCAGGAGGAGTCCCATCATGAACGCAGTCGACATGCCCACCGACGTGGCCGCCGCCACCCGTACCGAAGACCTGCTGGCCGCCGTGCGCGCCATCGCCCAGGGCCCGCTGGCCGAGCGTGCGCAGGCCATCGACGAAGGCGCCTACCCGGCCGATCTGCTGCATGCGCTGGGCGCCGTCGGCGCGATGAGCGCGCACATTGATCAACCCGGTCAGCCCGGCAACTACATGGACGCAATTGCGGCCATGGCCGAGGCCGGCAAGGTGTGCGGCGCCACCGCCTTCATGATGTGGACCCAGGCCGCAGCCGCGCTGTACATGGACGCCTCGGACAACGAGGCGCTGCATGGCGGGCGGCTGCAACGCCACCTCAGTGGCGCCACGCTGGGCGGCACCGGCCTGTCCAACCCGATGAAAAGCTTTGCGCAGATCGAGAAGCTGCTGCTCAAGGCCACACCGGTGGACGGAGGCTACCGCATCAACGGCACGCTGCCCTGGGTGAGCAACCTGGCGGCCGACCACTACTTTGGCGCGGTGGCCACCGTGGAAGGCGAGCCGGGTCGCGAGGTGATGTTCATGCTGCGCTGTGATGCCCCCGGCGTCACGCTCAAGGCCTGCCCAAAGTTCTCGGGCATGGAGGGCACGGGCACCTACGCGGTGCAGTGCAAGGATCTGATCGTTGGCGCCGAAGACATCGTCGCCGACCCGTGCAAGCCCTATGTCCGCCGCATCCGGGGTGCCTTTGTGCTGCTGCAGTGCGGCATTGCGGCCGGCATCATCCAGGGTGCCATCGACAGCATGTGGAAGGTGGAAGACCAGCTGGGCCATGTCAACCAGTACCTGGACGACCGGCCCGACCAGCTGCAGGCCGAGTTTGACGACCTGCTGGCCACCGTGGAGCGACTGGCCGAGACACCCTACGACACGTCTGACGCGTACTTCCTGGACGTTCTCAGCGCACGGCTGGCCGGTGGCGAACTGTGCCTGCGCGCGGCCAACTCGGCCCTCATGCACCAGGGCGCACGCGGCTACCTGATGCACTCGGACGTGCAGCGCCGCGTGCGCGAAGCGCAGTTCGTGGCCATCGTGACGCCCGCCATCAAGCACCTGCGCAAGGAAGTGGCGGCGCTGTGCGCCGACACCCTCCCCGCCTGAAGTCCCCAGACCGCCCGGAGCCTGACCATGACCAGCACCGCCACCGAACCCGCCATCCCGTACCGCCAGTACATCTGCAACGCCTGTGGCTGGATCTACGACGAGGCCAAGGGTGACCCGGACAGCGGGCTGGCACCGGGCACCCGCTACGAGGACATCCCCGATGACTGGGCCTGTCCGCTGTGCCAGGTGACCAAGGCCGACTTCTCGCCCTACACGCCGCCCGTTCGCCCGCCGGCGGGTGCGGCTCCCTGTGCCTCGCCGCGCACCGCAACAGCCACGCCCCGCGTGGCGGGCAAGGTGGCACCGGGGGTGGTGATCGTGGGGGGTGGGCGCGCTGGCTGGGCCATGGCCGAGGCGCTGCGCGCGCTGGACGCGGCGTTGCCTATCACCCTGGTCAGCGCCTGCGCCGCCGACGTGTATGACAAGCCGCTGCTGTCGGTGGCACTGGCCAGGCGACTGGCGGTGGGCAGCCTGGTGCGCGAGACCGGCGCGCAGGCTGCCGAGCGCCTGGGCGTACGCCTGATGACCCAGACCCAGGCCACCCGCATCTGCCCGCGCACACTGACCCTGAGCACCACGCGCGGCACCCTGCCTTTCTCGGAGCTGGTGCTGGCGCACGGCGCACAGGTCGCCCTGCCACCGTCACTGCCGGCCGAGCTGTGCTGGCGCATCAACCATCTGGACGCCTATCTGCGGTTGCGCCAGAGCCTGGGGCTGCCGGAGACGGGCACCTTGCCTGAGGGCGTGGTGCCGCACGTGGCCATCGTCGGCGCTGGCCTGATTGGCAGCGAACTGGCCAATGACCTGGCGCTGGCCGGTTGCCGCGTCAGTCTGATCGACCCACAACCCGAGCCGCTGGCGCGCTGGCAGGCGCAGGGCGCCGGGCAGACCGCACTGCAAGCGTGGCAGGATCTGCCCATCCGCTTCATCGGTGGCGTGGGCGTGGAAGCCGTTGAGACGGCCGAGGATGCCGGCGCACACAAGCGCCTGCGTCTGAGCAACGGCGAGGACCTGCAGGTGGACCAGGTGATCGCAGCCACTGGCCTGGTCACCCCCAACCGGCTGGCCAGCAGCGCAGGCCTGAGCTGGGTCAACG
This sequence comes from Burkholderiaceae bacterium, assembly GCA_041396505.1. Classification (GTDB taxonomy): domain Bacteria; phylum Pseudomonadota; class Gammaproteobacteria; order Burkholderiales; family Burkholderiaceae_C; genus Hydrogenophaga. Next base: position 12,352 of record JAWKYL010000007.1, on the reverse strand, counting down.
GCATTGCGGTGGACGCCACGACACTGGCCACCAGCCACCCGCGCATCCATGCCCTGGGCGACTGCATCACCATCCACGGCCAGTCCAGCCGCTACATCGAGCCCATAGGCCGACAGGCCGCCACCATCGCCGCCAAACTGGTGGCACGGCGCCAGGGCGCGGGGCTGGACGACTGCCCGGTGGCCTACGAACACAAACCCGCCACCGTGCGGGTGAAGACCACGTCCTGCCCGATGACGCTGGTGGGCTGAACGCCCGATCCGATGCAAGCGATGCGATCCGTCTGAGCAGTATCATGACGGCCCATGGCCGCCAACAGGCCAGGGATACGACAGGCTCAGGGGGATATCGACATGCCAGGACGCAAGGTCCGATGGTCGCGCGTGCGCGTGGCCGAAACGCTCGCATGCCAGCAGACGGCTGCACCGGCTGACAATGCGCCCCCGTGGCGCCGCATGGCGGGTACCGCCTTGCTTACCTTGTCACTGGTTGCCTGCAGCCAACCAGGCACTGTGACACCAACTCAGACGCCGGCCGGAGCCGCACAAGCCGTCGCGCCCAAGTCAGCCCCCTGCATCAAACGCGTGCCCAAACCCTACCAATGGGAAGGCTACAACGACAAACTGGTGGACGCCTGTATCGGCCCCACCCACTACCGCTTTCCCGCCAACCTGTTCCGCGACCAGATGGGGCCGGACTTTCAGGCCAACTTCGGACTGGTGCTGCTGTGGCCCGACCTTCAGGCAGCGCCACCGGGCAAGCTCAACATCCCGCCCCTTGTGCATGCGCCCAACTGGATTCGGATCAGTCCTTACTACGTCGATCGGGTGCCGATTGAGACCTTGCTGGAGCGCAGTGCGTCCAAGAAGGCGTTCGAGGCTGACGACGACCCTTCCATTCTGGCCTTGCGCGACAGGCAGCCCGACCGCTACGGTCTCACACCGTATTTCGTCAACCCGGAACAGTTTCGCGCGTTTCATACCGCACAAGCCCAACGGTTCGGGCACAAGTCGCGCGCCAAACTCGAGAACGAGCAGGACTGGTATCTCCACCGTGGCATCGATGGTCGACTCACCACGCTCATAAAGTGCGACTCCCGCCTGGAGCCCGACGGCTATATGGCAAAAGGGCGCGCTCTTGTGAAGATTCCAGGCATTCGAACCAACGCACTGTGTACCCACCACCTAGTCATAGGCGACGTCAAGACCAGTGTCCGCATCAGTTACCCACGGGCGCTGCTCAAGGAATGGAAGCGTTTCGAGGACCGCGCCCGAGAACTGTTCGAGACCCATCGGGTGCGCTGAAGGTCAGGCGCTAGCAACAACCAATAGCAGGGGGAACACACCATGACAGGACTTACCCGGCAGGACATTCAGGTTCTGGCCTACTACGCCAGAGAAGGCAACCGCGAGCTCTACTGGAACTACCTGGCCCAGACACCGGGCAACGACGGCTACGGCCTGCTGGCACTGGGCGTGGTGCGCAACGACAACATGCCAGGCAGGGTGGCCAATCAGTACGCCCAGAACCAGGCCAGCAGCGTCAACGACCTGCGCTTGAGCGAGCGGGAATGGGACCGGTTCGGACAGGATCTAGTGGAACGCGATTTTGCGCTTCGGCTGGATCACTTTGAAAGTGGGCGCCAGCACCTGGCGCTCAACTTGCCAGTCTGGGACGTTCAACAAGCACACGATGACGCTTTTGAAGACGCTGGCATCACCCGCAACGCCTGGACACCTCGTGAGTTGCTGGAAGCCGCACGCCGCCAAGGCGGCGAACCCGAGGCCGAACAGGTCTGGAGCAGCATGCTCAACAACAGCCGCCTGGGTATGGACCGGCTGACCGACACCCTCAGGTCCACGGCCTGGGCCTACAACGACAGCCAGCTGGATGCCACAGCCTATCTGGGCCGGCTCACTCTGGCCACGGCGGCAGCCGCCAGCAGCCGGGCCAGCACCGACCCCAACACGATAGGCGCCAACAGCCACTACCACCACTACGATGCCCGTGAAGGCGCCTGGTACACCGTCAACGGCGCGGCCATGTCGGCCGGTGGCTGGGGTGGCTACCGGCGCGTGACTGACCCCGCGCAGATCGAATCGCTGAACGACACCCGTGCCCTGCGTCTGGAGCAGCAGGAGCGCGCCAGGGACTTTCACCCGCTCGATCCTCACCGCCATCTGGCGCGTAGCCCGCGCACGCTGGCCGACGCCGGACCAGCCACCCAGCCAGAGAGCATGGACGTCCTGTTCAACCGCCTGACCGATGCGGCCATGGCCCGCGACACCACGGGCATGCGGGCGGCCTCGCAGAGCTGGCGTGCCAGCGCGGAGGGCCAGCAGTGGCTCCAATCTGGACAACTGTTCAACGAGCAAGCGCGTGAGGCGAGCCGTCAGACCGAGATGCAGGCCACGGCTCCACAGATGACACCCCGGCATCGTCCGCCCGTGCTGCATCTCTGACAACGAACGCTGCAGCATGTCGATGAACGAGGCAGAACTCAAAGCCCTCTCCGTGCGCCTGGCCGCGCTGGCCGACGCTCTGGAAGACTGCAGCCATCAGGCCGTTCTGGCCGTCAACACCAGCGGCGAACGGCTTGACCAGACCGCACACCAGTTGAGCCAGAACGTGCAGTGGCTGACATCGGAAGCCACGCGCGCCATGGGAGCACAGGCACATACCGCCGTCGCCCAGGGCATGCAGCAGGCAGTGGAACGCTGCGCTCAGCTTCTGGACCAGGCATCGGTCCGCGCCACCCAGTCAGCGCAAGCCCTTGAGGCCCAGCATACGGCGCTGCAACGCGTCCAGCGCACTCTGGTGTGGCGCTCCGGGGTCGCCTTGCTGGTGGGCGCGGCGCTGGCCCTCGGTGCCAGCGGCTATGTGTACTGGAAGAGCATCCAGGCCACTCGCGCTGCCGACTTCAACGCGGCTGTTTTGCGTGCCACACAAACGGGCGCGCTCACCCAGTGTGGTGTTGCCCTGTGCGTCAAGGCTCCCCGGAGCGCGCCACGCTACGTCAGAAACAACGACTACGTTCTGCTGCCATAGCCCAGGGATGCGCGCCTGGGACGCTGCCCTGCTGACCCGCACGACAGCAAGACCGTGGAGATCGCCACAGGTCGTGCATACTCCAGGGAGATACCCTGCCCCTCGGAGACAGACATGCCCCTGATGATCAGATCCGGCCGCGTTCGGGCCGCAGCGATGACCGCCCTGCTGTTGACCCTTGCCTCGGTCGCCCACGCCATCGAGGTGCGCTTCGCGCCGGTCGCCCCCGCCCTGTACGCCTTCATCGGCGAAAAATCGGGCCGCACCTACGACAACGAGGGTCTGAACGCCAACATCGGCCTGGTGGTCACGGCCGATGGCGCGCTGCTGATCGACAGCGGCGCGAGCTATCAGGGCGCAAAGAAAATCCACGAGGCCGTCAAGCAGGTGACTACCCAACCGGTCAAATGGGTCATCAACACGGGCGGTCAGGACCACCGATGGCTGGGCAATGGCTACTTTGCCGCGCAGGGCGCTGAAGTCATGGCGCACGCCGATGCCCGGGCCGACATGCAGGCGCGCGGAGGCGACCATCTCGCAAGCCTGAAGAATGAACTCAGGGAAAAGATCGACGGGACCGTGCCCACCCTGCCCACGCGCTGGCTGGCTGGCCGTGACGAGACCCTGAACCTGGGTGGGACCACGGTGAGGGTCCTCCACCGCCACGGCGCCCACACGCCCGGCGACGTGATGGTGTGGCTACCGCAGCAGCGCGTGGTCTTCAGCGGCGATGTCGTCTATGTGGACCGCATGCTGGGCGTGATCCCGGTCAGTCACACCGGTCGCTGGCTGGAAAGCTTTGCAGCCCTGGAAGCCCTGCAGCCCGCGCGCATCGTGCCCGGCCATGGCGATGTTTGTGACCTGCCCAGGGCCCAGGCACAGACGCGCGACTACCTGCAGGCGCTGCGCACGCACATGAAGCAGGCGGTCGACGAAGCCCAGGACATCAGCGCGGCCATCCAGGCGTTTGACGCCAGTCCCTGGATGGGTCTGCTCAACGCGGCCGAACTGCATCCCGGCAACGCCAGCCGGACCTATCTGGAGCTGGAGCGGGAATGAGCCTGGGGCCGCCGATCAGGCGGCCGAGACGGGAATCACCTTGCGCACCGGCCGCTCCGGCTTCTCCGCCCGCGCCCGCAACTGCCCGCAACCCCCATCGACATCCTGCCCGGCCGACTGGCGCAGCTTGGTCAGGATGCCTCGACGGTGCAGGCGACGTGCGATGTCGGCAGCCTTTTCCCAGCTGGGCCGCACATAGGGCATGCCCTCGACCGTATTGAACGGGATCATGTTCAGGATGGCGTACTTGCCCGTGAGCAGCCGCACAATGCCTTCGATCTCGTCGTCGCCGTCATTGACCCCGTCCAGCAGCGTCCACTGGTACTGGATCGGGTAGCCGGTGGCGCGGGCGTAGGCTTCGCCCGCCTCGACCAGCTCGTCGGGTGTCAGGCGGGGTGCGCGGGGCAGCAGTTGTTCACGCAAGTCGGCCCGGGTGGTGTGCAGCGACAGCGCCAGCGCAGGCTTGACCGGACTGCGCGGCAGGGTCTCGAACACGCGCGGGTCACCCACAGTGGAAAACACCAGGTTCTTGTGGCCGATGTTGCCGACCGTGCCCAGCACCTCGATGGCCTCCATCACGTTGTCCAGGTTGTGTGCGGGCTCACCCATGCCCATGAACACCACCTTCTTGACCGGCCGCATCGTGCGGGCCAGCGCGACCTGGGCCACGATTTCGGCGCTGTCCACCTGGCGGATCAGTCCGCCCGTGCCGGTCATGCAGAAACGGCATCCCACGGCACAGCCAACCTGGGTGGAGACGCACAGTCCGTCGCGGGGCAGCAGCACGCTTTCGATCAGTTGCCCGTCGCCGAGTCGCACCAGCAGGCGTGCTGATCCGTCTTCGCCGGGGTGCTCGGACTCCAGTCGCGCCAGGGTGGCCAGTTCGGCTTCGATCGCAGGCAGCTGGGCACGCAAGGCCGCAGGCAGAAAGTGCTCGATCGGACGCCGGCCTGCCGTCTGGGGCAAGGCCTGGCTCCACAGCCGCAGCACCCGCTGCTCGTGGACCGGAAGGGCGCCCAGCGTGCGCAGACGCTGGCGCAGGGACTGGATGCGCATAGGTGCAGGACTGTAGCGCAGCGGCGCACCCGCTGTCACCGCAGATTGAACAGCGCACTGAAGGCGGGGACGGTCTCGTCGATGAAGCGCCGCAGCTTGGCAGACACAAATCGCTGGCGCGGGTAGACCAGGTGTATCGGGTCGGTTCGGGCATACCATCCCGCGAGCACCTGCACCAGATCGCCCTGTGCCATGGCCTGGCGGCAGACGAAATCGGGCAACAGCGCGACCCCTTGACCCCGCAGCGCCAGCTGGCGCACCAGGCGCATGTCGTTGGCCTGGAACACGCTGCGCACCGCGATCTGCTCCCGGCGCGCCCCCTTGGCGAGCGTCCAGCCGTCACGCACCAGCGGAGTGAAGCTCAGGCAGTCGTGACTGGCCAGATCCCTGGGCTGGCGCAGGACAGGCGCCTGCCTCAGGTAGTCGGGATGGGCAAACGGCAGCCACCGGGCCTGCCCGACCGGCCTGGCCACCAGACTCGAATCGGTCAGCGGCCCCATGCGCAGCGCCACATCCAGGCCATGCGCCACCAGGTCCAGGCGCTCGTCGGAAAAGACCAGTTCAACATCCACCCCGGGATGGTCTGAACGGAAGTCCGAGACGATGTCCAGCAACGGACCGTCGCCCATGTCGATGGGCAGGGTCATGCGCAAGCGACCGTGCGGTGTCTCGCGCGCGGCATCGATCTGAAGCTGGGCCTGAAGCAGGTCCTCGATACCCCGCGCGGCCTGCTGCAGGTAGGCCTGTCCGGTTTCGGTCAGTCGCAACCGGCGTGTGGTGCGTTGCAACAGGGTGACGCCCAGGCGCTCCTCCAGCCGGGCCACACGCACGCTCAGGGTCGAGACGGGCATGCCCAGCTGGCGCGCGGCGGCGCTGAAGCCGCCCGCCTGCGCCACACGCACAAACACCAGCACATCGTTGAGATCGGGCGGATGATTATTCATCTGGTTGAAAAATGATTTGCCATATTACCGTCTTATCACCGGACCGGACGAGGTCTACAGTGAAGCCTTGCTGAAAGGAGCACCACCATGAAGACCGTTTCCCTCATTCAACAAGGCGGCGCCGGCCACTGGGTCGGCGACGGTTTCCCCGTGCGCAGCGTCTTCTCGTACCAGGACATGCCGGCCATGTTCTCGCCCTTCCTGCTGCTCGACCATGGCGGCCCGGTGAACTTCGACGTCACCACCCGCCGCCGGGGTGTGGGACAGCACCCTCACCGCGGATTCGAGACCGTCACCATCGTCTACGATGGCGAGGTCTCGCACCGCGATTCCAGCGGCGGGGGCGGAACCATCGGCCCCGGCGATGTGCAGTGGATGACCGCAGGTGCGGGCATCGTTCACGAAGAATTCCACAGCGAGCAGTTTGCACGCACGGGAGGTCCATTCGAGATGGTGCAACTGTGGGTCAACCTCCCTGCCAAGGACAAGATGGCGGCGCCCGGCTACCAGGGCATCACGTCGGCAGCCATTCCGCAGGTGACAGTCATCGACCAGGCCGGTGCCAGCGCCGGCACGGCACGCGTCATCGCCGGCGAGCTTCAGGGCGCCCGTGGCCCCGCCCACACCTTCACTCCCATGCAGGTGTGGGACCTGCGCCTGCAAGCCGGCCACACGCTGACCCTGCCGGCCACCGAAGGCCACACCACCCTGCCGCTGGTGCTGCGCGGACGGGTGCGGCTGGTGGATGGGCGCGAGGCCGGCGCAGGCCAGATGGCCGTGCATTCGCGCACCGGCGAGGATGTGCAGTTGCAGGTGCTGGAGGACGCCACGGTGCTCTGGCTCTCGGGCCGGCCGATCGATGAGCCCGTGGTGGGTTATGGTCCGTTCGTGATGAACAGCGAGGCCGAGATCCACCAGGCCTTCGCCGATTTCCAGTCGGGCCGCATGGGGCGGATCGCCAAGGCGTCAGCCTGACCCCGCCAGACGGCCTTCACAAGGAGAGCACGATGCTTGAGATGACGATCGACGCCCGCCAGGGTGATCTGGGCAACGGACTGAAGGTGCGGCGCCTGCTGCCCTATGCGAAGCGGCGCCACCTGGGACCGTTCGTGTTTCTGGACCATGCCGGCCCGGTGACGCTGACCCCGGAGCATGTGCGTGCCGCGGACGTGCGGCCGCACCCGCACATCGGCCTGTCCACCGTGAGCTACCTGCTCAGCGGACAGATCACCCACCGCGACAGTCTGGGCGTGCACCAGGTCATCCGTCCGGGCGACGTCAACTGGATGACAGCAGGCCGCGGCATCACGCATTCCGAGCGCTTCACCCACCCCGACTCGTTCGAGGGCGATGGCCTGGAACTGATGCAGCTGTGGGTGGCACTGCCGCAAGCCGACGAGGAGTGTGAACCGGCGTTCACGCACTATCCGGTCACCGACCTGCCCGAGTGGACACAGGACGGCGTCTGGGTGCGTCTGGTCGCCGGTCAGGCCTATGGCCGGACCAGCCCCGTGCGCACCCACTCGCCCCTGTTCTATCTGCATGCCGAACTGCCCGAAGGCACCGAGCTGGCGCTGCCTGCGGTGTATGCCGAACAAGGGGTCTACGTCGTGCGCGGCGGCATCGAGGCCAACGGCCAGACATTTGCACCAGGCCAGTTGCTGGTGTTCGATGGCGCCCCCGACAGCCTGCGCGCCACGACATCGACCACGCTCATGATCTTCGGCGGCGAGCCCCTGGGCGAACGACACATCTTCTGGAACTTCGTGTCCTCGCGCAGCGACCGCATCGAGCAGGCCAAGGCCGACTGGCAAGCCGGCCGCTTCGCCCTGCCCCCCGACGACAAAGACGAGTGGATCCCGCTACCGCGTTAGGCAAATGCCATGCGCGGCACGCACCATGCCCACGCCCGGCGCACGTACCCGACCCATCAGAACCCCGTGGAACGGGCTCAGCCCGGCCACAGGGGTCGTCCCCCCGCGAAGCAGGGGGAAGCCGCGCCAGCGGCGCAGGGGGGTCAATACTGTTTATACGGCAGGAACTTGCCCGACATCACGATGTTCACGCGGTCGCCGTTGGGGTCGTTCTCGCGTTGCAGGTCCATCCTGAAGTCGATCGCGCTCATGATGCCGTCGCCGAACTCTTCATGGATCAGTTCCTTGAACGTGGTGCCATACACATTGACCAGCTCGTAGAAGCGGTAGATCAGCGGATCGGTCGGCACCGTGGTGGGCAGCGAACCCTTGTAGGGGACGATCTGCAGCCACTTCTGCTCTTCGACCGTCAGGCCGAAGATTTTGCCCAGCACCTTGGCCTGGGCGGGCGATGCCTGCATCTGGCCCAGGCACAGTGCGGTGGTCCACTCCTTGGAGCGACCGACCTTCTTGGCCACATCGGCCCAGCTCAGGCCTTTGGACACTTTGGTGGCAATGATTTTTTCGGTGACTTCGAGTCGGCTCATGGTGTTGCCTCTGGATGGTGGGTGAAAGAAAGCAGGTGAAAGGGATTCAATGCGCCTTCGCGCGGGAGACCAGGAAATCGACGATGTGGTTGCGCAGCTCGTAGTAGCCGTCCAGGTGGTGCAGCTGGCTTCGGGTGCGGTCGCGCGGCAGCGGGTTGACCACCAGCTCGGCAATGCCTCCGGGCCTGTAGCCAGCATCGGTTTCCGCGCCGTTGGACATCAGCAGGATGCGGTCGGCCAGCAGAATGGCCTCGTCCACGTCGTGGGTGATCATGAAGACGGTCTGGTGCGTCTCGTGCACGATGCCCATGAGCTCGTCCTGGATCGTGCCGCGGGTGAGCGCATCGAGCGCGCCAAAGGGTTCGTCTAGCAACAGCATCTTGGGACTGATGGCAAACGCACGCGCAATGCCCACACGCTGCTTCATGCCGCCCGAGAGCTGGCTGGGCTTCTTGTCGATGGCATGCGCCAGTCCGACCATGGCCACATGCTTCTCGACCTGCTCGTCCACCTGGGCACGGCTCCATTCGGGCCAGCGCGACCGGACGGCAAAGGCAATGTTCTGGCGCACGGTCAGCCAGGGCATGAGCGCATGGCCCTGGAAAACCACGCCGCGCTCAAGGCTGGGGCCGCCGATCTCACGCCCGTCCATGAAGCAATGGCCACTGGTGGCGCTGTCCAGTCCCGCCAGAACGTTGAGGATGGTGGTCTTGCCACAGCCGCTGTGGCCGATGACACAGACGAACTCGCCTTTGTCGATGGCGAAGGACACGTCCGCAAACACAGGCTTGTCCGCCTGGTAGGCCTTGGCCAGGTTTTCGACTTTGAGGAATCCGGACATGGGGGAGGCCTTTTCTTGAGGGTCGGCCAGCCTGGGCAGGCTGCGGGCTGCGCTCTCGCGCACGCTGGAGTCATTCCACATAGGTCACCCCCTTCTGCAAGCGGGCGAACATGAGGTCGAGCAACATGCCGACCACGCCGATCACCAGCACCGCAAAGATCACGTTGGTCAGCGACAGGTTGTTCCACTCGTTCCAGACGAAGTAGCCGATGCCGGTGCCACCGACCAGCATCTCGGCCGCCACGATGACCAGCCAGGCGATGCCCATGCTGATGCGCATGCCGGTCAGGATGGTCGGGGCCGCCGCCGGCAGGATCACCAGGAAGGCCTTGCGCAGCGGGCTGACCTCCAGCGTGGCAGCCACGTTGAGCCAGTCGCGCTTGACCGAAGCCACGCCAAACGCGGTGTTGATCAGCATCGGCCAGATCGAGCAGATGAAGATGACGAACACGCCGCTGACGTTGGAGTCCTTGAGGGTGTAGAGCGCCAGCGGCATCCACGCCAGGGGACTGATCGGCTTGAGCACCTGGACGAAAGGATCGAGCGCCTTCTGCATCAGCGGCGACATGCCGATGAGAAAGCCCACCGGTATCGCCACCGCCATGGCCAGCAGGAAGCCCAGTGCCACGCGGGCCAGCGAATAGGCCAGCTGGATGCCGATGCCCTTGTCGTTGGGGCCGTTGTCATAGAACGGATTGGCCAACTGGGTGCCGATCGTCGCGATGACCTCGATCGGACCCGGAAAGCCCGTCTGCTTGGTCGATCCCGGGTCCTTGCCCATCATCTTGGCGTATTCGATCTCTTCAGCCGTCATGCCCGCCGTGGGGTCGGCCACGCTGCCGGTCGAAGTGGCCAGTTGCCAGGCACCAAGCACACACAGGAGCATCAGGATCGAGACGATCGCCGCGCGCAGGTTCAGTGAAATGCCTTTCATGTCTCACCCCTTGCGGATGGCAAAGCTCTTGAGGTAGGCCTCGGCCTGTGCCGGATCGAATGCCTTGCCCATGATGGTGTGCTTCATGCTGTTGCCTTCGGGCGCCTTGAATCCCAGTTCCGCCATGCGCTTGCGCGCATCCGTGGCCAGGAAGACCTGTTCGGCCAGTTGCGCGTAGTTCACTTCGCCTTTGATGTAGCCCCAGCGCTTCATCTGCGTGAGCATCCAGACGGCCATGCTCTGCCAGGGGAAGGGCTCGAAGTCAATGCGGTTGGGGTCGTTGCGCACCTTGCCCAGGCCATCGGCAAAACGCCCCAGCAGCACCTGCTCCAGCACGGTCTGCGGCTGGTTCAGGTAATTGGGACCGGCAATGGCGGTGGCCACGTCCTTGCGGTTCTCCATCTTGGAGCAATGCAGCGTGGAGGTGACGATGGCACGGAACAGGGCGGCAAAGGTGTTGGGGTTCTTCTCGACGAAGCCCCGGGTGGCGGCAAAGGCGCAGCAGGGATGCTTGTCCCACAGTTCGCTGGTCAGCAGGTGGATGAAACCCACGCCGTCAAACACCGCGCGCTGGTTGAACGGCTCGGCCACGATGAAACCGTCGATGTTCTCGGCCCGCAGGTTGGCCACCATGTCCGGCGGCGCCATCACGCGCAGCTGCACATCGGTGTCCGGATCAATGCCGTTCTCGGCCAGGTAGTAGCGCAGCAGGAAGTTGTGCATCGAATAGTCGAAGGGAATGGCGAACTTCATGCCTTTCCACTGCTTCGGGTCGCGCTTGTCCTTGTGCTTGACGTGCAGCGTGATGGCATTGCCATTGACGTTCTCGATGGCCGGCATGACCATGGGCGCGGGCTGCGATCCCAGACCCATCGAGATGGCCAGCGGCATCGGCGAGAGCATGTGGGAGGCGTCGAACTCGCCGGCCAGGGTTTTGTCGCGCACCACGGCCCAGCCGGCGGTGCGGTTGAGTTCGACCTTCAGGCCTTCCTTCGCATAGAAGCCCAGCGGGTCGGCCGCCACCAGGGGGGTGGCGCAGGTGATGGGCAGGAAGCCGATCTTCAGGTCCGTCTTCTCCAGCGGGCGCCTGTCCTGTGCCAGCGCCTGCATGGCGCCTACTGGCAGCACACTGGCGATGGCCGCGGCCGCCGTGCGGGCACCAACCGCCTTGAGAAATGCACGTCGCAGGGGCTCCTGCGGAAACAGGGCCTTGACCAGGCTGGCCTGCACAAACTCGGTGGCCAGGACTTCCTGCGCCTCGTCCTCGCTGCGCACCTGGGCCGCGGTCACGGGCTCGGGCATCTGTCCGAAACGTGCCACGTGGTCGGCCACGGTGTGGTCGCGGCCGCAATGGCATCGCATCTGCAGGGGACGGTCGGCGTCGTACGGGTCGTAATAGTCGGACATGGAACACCTCATGGCTTGGGATGTCTCATCCAATGCAATCGCCGGGCCAGTCTTCCGTGCCAGGTGCACCTTTCGACGCAGACCGCTGAACTTCGCAGACGCCACGACGAGTGGCTGTAGGGGTCTCCCTACAAATCCAGGCCCGACAGGGCCGTCACGCACCCCAAAAGCCACCCCGAGGCTCGCCCGGCCCGGTGCCGGGTACGTCGTTCATACATACTCCCATGGGCATGCACCAGCAAGGGGCGTGCCCATGCACCATCCGGACCACCGGGGCTCGTGCGCCCCTGAAACGCAACGGGGTGCCGAAGCACCCCGCGTTCATGTCCGGCAAGCCGCCCTGGACGTCAGGTCTTGCGGATGGCGAAGCTGTTCAGGTAGGCCTCGGGCCTGGCCGGATCGAATTCCTTGCCCATGATGCTGTGCTTCACATACGCAGGTCCGGGCTTGAAGTCGATGCCCAGATCCTTCATGTGCTTGCGCGCATCGGTGATGAGGAACACTTTCTCGGCGATCTGCTGGTAGTTCACCTCGCCCTTGATATAGCCCCAGCGCTTCATCTGCGTGAGCATCCAGACGGCCATGCTCTGCCACGGCATCGG